>BBDJ01000027.1 GCA_001312325.1 Lysinibacillus pakistanensis
TAGTAAAACCAGAGTTTATTTCTCTGGTTTTTTCTTTTTTTATTAAATATGAAAAATTAAAATTTATAAAATTGTGTAATTCTAACAAAGTTCAAACAAAAACATAAAATTTGAATTATTCAATTGATATACTCTCTATTAGGTAAGCAGATAACAAACAAAATCTGTCTACCTAATAGGGAGTTTTTTTAGATCAATGTAAACATCTAATTGAAATAAAACATAAGCCTATCATTGGAAGAATGTAATAATGGTGAACAAATGCAAATCAACTTTCAAGAGAAGTAGATGTTTCCGATTAATAGAAAAATAGAAGTAGACTTAAGAGAGAATATTTAGTTATGACTACTTTAAGAAGAATTATTTTTAGTTCTATTAATCATCTAAAATAATTCAACAGCCTTAATCCATTGAAAATCAAGATTCAAATGGGGTTAAAAATATTTCTTATGGGTTCTACTATCAAAGCCTCAAATCAATGATACATGTGCTCGAATTAGAACTCTAGAGCATTTCGAAGATTATTTAAATAAGATTGACTAACGGGCAGTTCGCTTCCATCCTTTAGGGTAATTATAAAATTGGAAGTAAGATCACGCGCCATTTTTTTTATGAAATGAATATTCACAATATAGGATCTATGAATGCGAATAAAGAATGAGGGCAGACGCATCTGTAGCTCCTTTAGTGTGATACTAGTTTTGAATTGATCTCCGTCCACATAAAACCACGTTTTCTTCTGTAGACTTTCAATATGAGATATCTTATCAATAGCCACAGGATTCCATTCCTCCTCATGCTTCCCAGTTAAGAATTGAAATGGCTCTAATTTCTTTTCTGTAAAGGCTGAAGGCAATACTACAACAAGTGCTGCGGGTGCATCTAAAATGTGTATTGGATAGCCTATACCATAATAGGGTGTTTCAAATAGGGAATTATCTAATATTGCATCTGTCCGTTTTCTTGTACGTATCACCTGCTCTGCAATGCTACCAGGTTGGACTTGTTGACCTACTTCCAAGTTGATGTTTTGGTGTCCAGAATGAAAATAGATATAGGAGTTTTCGACAGCAATTGCAATGGAAGAATAGGCTGGGATCCAGTCCTTTAGTATTGAAATAAACTGTTGTGAAATATCTTTTGATGAAGAAAAAAAACTCATTATTCATTGTGAATATCCCCCTTGTTTGTAAACAGATTACCAAATTTCGTCGCTGAAAAACCTGGTTTTATCATTAAAATTTGGCCTTTTATCTAAAAATAATGAAAATTCAGATGTTCTGTTATATATTAATTTACAACAAATAAACCTGTTATGGAACAGTTAATTAAAAAGTTTTTTAACAGAGTGAATTGTATACAAAGGGGAAGGTGGAATTTCAATATGTCAACACGTCAAGAAAAAATTCAAGCACTAGAAAAAGAATGGGCGGAGAACCCACGTTGGCAGGCATTGAGCGCTCTTATTCAGCTGAAGAGGTTGTAAAGTTACAGGGGTCTGTTGTGCTTGAACAAACTTTAGCAACTAAAGGTGCTGCACGACTTTGGAAGTCTCTACATCAGGAACCATTTATTAATGCATTAGGTGCATTAACTGGTAATCAAGCTGTACAACAAGTAAAGGCAGGATTACAAGCAATTTACTTATCAGGTTGGCAAGTAGCCGCTGATGCAAACCTTTCTGGTCAAATGTACCCTGACCAATCTTTATATCCAGCTAACTCTGTACCAGCAGTAGTAAAGCGTATTAACCAAGCTTTACAACGAGCTGATCAAATCGATCATGCTGAAGGACGTGTAGATCAATTTGATTGGTTTGCTCCAATCGTAGCTGATGCTGAGGCTGGCTTCGGTGGTCCTCTAAATGTATTTGAACTTGTAAAAGGAATGATTGAGGCAGGAGCTGCTGGTGTTCACTTAGAGGATCAATTAGCTTCTGAGAAAAAATGTGGTCACTTAGGTGGTAAAGTTTTACTTCCAACACAAAATGCTGTTCGTAACTTAGTAGCTGCTCGTCTTGCAACAGATGTAATGGGTGTAGATACAGTTTTAATCGCACGTACAGATGCAGATGCAGCAGATATGGTAACATCTGATATTGATCCACGCGATGCTGAATTTATTACAGGTGAACGTACACCAGAAGGCTTCTTCCGTACAAAACCAGGTATTAAACAAGCAATTGCACGTGGTTTAGCTTACGCACCATATGCAGATTTAATTTGGTGTGAAACGTCTAAGCCATCTCTTGACGAAGCTCGTGAATTTGCAGCAGCTATTCATGCTGAATTCCCAGGTAAAATGCTTGCGTATAACTGCTCACCTTCATTCAACTGGAAGGCTAACCTTTCAGAAGAAGAAATCGCTGAGTATCAACGTGAACTTGGTAAACTAGGTTATAAATTCCAATTCGTTACATTAGCAGGTTTCCATGCATTAAACCACTCTATGTTTGAGCTTGCGCATGATTATAAAGATAATGGTATGGCTGCTTATTCTAAGCTACAACAAGCTGAATTCGCTTCTGAATCAAAAGGTTATACAGCTACACGCCATCAACGCGAGGTTGGTACTGGTTACTTTGATGAAGTTTCTCAAGTTATTTCTGGTGGTACTTCTTCAACAACAGCAATGGCTGGCTCTACAGAAACAGAACAATTTGTTTAATTCTAAATTAATTACGCGTATATCCTAAATTCATAATCATAGATGGTCTCCTCCGCTCCTCCTAAGGCGGAGGATGACTCAACTAAATTCACAAAGGTGGGGGAAACTACTAATGGAACAAGCAACAACAGGTAAGCTTAAAATTGTTGGGGAACAAAATGAGCAAACAAAAGAAATTTTAACACCAGAAGCCCTTGAGTTTGTTCTTGCCCTGCACGAAAAATTTGATGCTCGACGTAAAGAATTGCTAACAGCACGTCAAGAACGTCAAAAGCGACTTGATGCAGGTGAGAAGCTTGATTTCTTACCAGAAACAAAGCATATTCGTGAGGGAGATTGGTCAATTGCACCACTTCCAGCCGATTTGCAAGATCGCCGTGTTGAAATTACAGGACCGGTGGATCGTAAAATGGTTATTAATGCATTAAACTCTGGTGCAAAAATGTTTATGGCTTGCTTTGAGGATGCATCATCCCCGACATGGGAAAACATGATTGGCGGCCAAATTAATATGCGTGATGCTATTAATAAAACAATTGAATTTACTCAAGTATCCAATGGAAAGACGTATAAATTAAACGAGCAAACAGCAGTGTTATTAGTTCGTCCACGTGGTCTTCATTTACTTGAAAAGCATGTCCTCGTGGATGGAGAACCGATTTCAGGTAGTTTCTTTGACTTCGGCTTGTATTTATTCCACAATGCTAAAAATGCATTGGCACAGGGTACGGGTCCATACTTCTATTTACCAAAGCTTGAAAGCCATTTAGAGGCACGACTGTGGAATGATGTCTTTGTGTTTGCCCAAGATTATATTGGCATTCCACAAGGTACAATTAAGGCTACAGTTCTAATTGAAACCATTTTAGCTGCATTTGAAATGGATGAAATTTTATATGAACTACGTGAGCATTCAGCTGGCTTAAATTGTGGTCGTTGGGATTATATTTTCAGCTATATCAAGCGTCTACGTAACCAGCCTGATGTCATTTTACCTGACCGTGGGCAAGTAACAATGACAGTACCATTTATGAAGGCGTATACATCATTGTGTATCCAAACATGTCATAAACGTAATGCACCTGCGATGGGTGGTATGGCAGCCCAAATTCCAGTTAAAGGTGATGATGAGGCGAACGCTGTAGCATTTGCAAAGGTTGCTGAGGATAAGCGTCGTGAAGCAACAGATGGCCATGACGGTACTTGGGTTGCACACCCAGGCATGGTTGCTACGGCGATGGAGCAGTTTGATGCGATTATGACAACGCCAAACCAAATCCATAAAAAAACGTGAGGATGTAAATGTTATAGCTGAAGATTTAGTAGCTGTCCCAGAAGGTACAATTACTCTTGATGGACTTCGTATAAACTGTAGTGTAGGTGTTCAATATATTGCCTCATGGTTACGAGGAAACGGAGCTGCACCTATTAATAACTTGATGGAAGATGCTGCAACTGCGGAAATCTCTCGTACACAAGTATGGCAATGGATTCGACATCCTAAAGGTATTTTAGATGATGGTCGTGGCATTACATTGGCATTCGTATTAGAAATCTTGGAAGAAGAGCTTGTGAAAATTAAAGAAGCTGTTGGGGAACAAGCCTATGACAGTGGTCGCTATGATGAAGCTGCCGAGCTGTTTAAATCTTTAATTGAGCAGGATGAATTTGCCGAATTCTTGACACTTCCAGGTTATGAAAAATTAGCGTAATCAATAGCAATCTACTAAACGAACATATCCAACTTTCCTAAAATAATTGTGGACTGAACTCGAATGCAGTCCACCCAATTCCACTATTGAAATGAGCAGGGTCTGTTCCCCTGTTCTTTCCTAAACGAAATGAGCGCGTTTTTGTAATAAAAAGGGGTCTACTATAAAAGTAAAGAGATTTAAATGGGGTGTAAGATGTCTTGCAAGCTTAGATGGGGGGCTTGTAGGACATCTTTTTCGTAATTAGGGAAACTAAACAGTCTAGAGAACCAGTCAAGAAGCCTTTTCAGGGAGATGTCTCAGTATTTATGAGACACCTCTTTTTATTATTTAACGATCGCTAGCACAAAGCCATCGTACCCCTTAGTACCAACCGTTTGTATAGCTGTTGACTCAATTTGTGTTTCTTCTTTTAATAAATCCATAAATTGTCGCACACCTTGTACCCGTTCATCTTCACTATTTTCATCTATTACTTCGCCATTGCGGACTACATTATCAGCGACAATTACAGCTCCTGGGTTAGCTAATTGTATAGCCCACTTTAAATAGTCTGGATTATTAGGCTTGTCTGCATCGATAAAAATGAAATCGAAAGCTGGAGCTGCATTTTTCAGAGTAGGTAATGTATCTAATGCATTACCTACAATTATTTCCACTTTATTTTCATAACCAGAATCTTTAATATTTTGCTTTGCTAGGGAGGCATACTCTGGATTAATTTCAAGAGTGTAGACTTTCCCTTCTTTTGGAAGAGAGCGTGCTAACCATAAACTACTGTATCCACCAAGAGTTCCGATTTCTAAAATATTCTTTGCACCTTTGACCTTGGCCAATAAATATAACAGCATGCCTTGAGTTGGTGAGACATCGATTTCGGGAATACCTGCTACTTTATTTGCCTGTAATACAGCTTCTAGTTTTCTATCCACCGGTATTAACTTTTCCAAAAAAATACTCATCTACATGATTCCAAACAGTTGAATTGGTCATCAAATCTTCTCCATTTCCACATTTTCTCTTGCAAGTTAAGTGTATGTTAGAATAAATCATAATAAAAATATATTATTGTTATTAATCCATAACTTTTGATTATGGGTACGAGGTGAAACCATGAATATTCATGCATTGAAGTTATTTTATCAAGTTGCTACAACTGGTAGCTTCACAAAGGCAGCAGAGTTACTCTGTATTAGTCAACCAGCCATCTCAAGTCAAATTAAAAAAATTTGAGCATGAAATTGGTGTTCAATTATTCAAACAGCAAGGAAGAGGTGTAATATTAACTGATTTTGGAGAAGCCTTAGCAGAAAAAGCGAGAAACCTTGTTGCACTTGAAGAGCACATTGAATCATTTATTGAGGATTATCTATTTGCAAAAGCTGGTACGATACATATTGTTGCAACTTACTTACCGGCCAACTTTCTAATTCCAAAATGGGCAGCTACCTTTAAAGGAGCACATGAAGATGTGAACTTAGTCATTACAACAACTAATACGAAAGATGCCTTTGAACAGCTAATTCACTATAAAGCTGATATTGCCATTTATGGTGGAGGGATTTCAGAAAGGCCAGAGGAAATAGCTTGGGAGGAGCTTTTTGAAGATGAATTATGGTTTGTTGTTTCACCTGCCCATCGCTATGCAAATCAAAGCATTGCACTTGCTGATATGATGAAGGAACTTTATAATGCGGGAGGAGGGTAGCTCTATGAGGGAGCATCTTTTTTTCTTTATGTCAAACCTATCAAGTGAAACCGCCAAAAATAGCTCTTCAATTCAATGGCATTAATGAAACCATTCGTTCCGTTATGGCGGGCTATGGTGCAAATTTTATTTCATCATTAGCAGTTCGCGAGTATGTGGATAGCGGTCAATTGGCAAGAGTCTATGTAAAGGATATTCATATTAAACATAAAATTGCTATATGTACGAGAAAGAATGAAAGGCACAGTATACTTGTACAAAAATTTATAGAAACGGTTAAGAGCTCTCTATAACTTTTCTTTATGCATAATAATCAAATATTTGTTATATTATTTGTATAACTTATAGAGGTTAAGAAGTGTTGATATATCAGTGTTAAGGGGGCTTTTAAAATAAATTAGCCCCACTTTTAGCCCCACTTGCTTTTAATGTATCACTAAAAATAGCCACAGATTGCTGTTCTAATTCTTTCAATATGTGCCCATAGGTGTTCATAATCATATTTGGTGTATTCCCCAAACGTTCAGCGATCATTTTCACATTCTGCCCGCTGTTCAGCAATATTGTAGCATGTGTATGTCGTAAACCATGTAACGTGCTTTTCGGTAACCCCTCTTCTGTTACAAGTCCAGCCTTCATTTGTACACGTTTTATCATGTCATTAAAAGTTAATTCACATACAGGCTCACCATAATTATTGATAAACACGAAAGAATTTTCATTAAAGCGAATACCATATTTCAGACAAGTTTCTTTACACCATGTTTTATACTTCCTTAGTTGGTCTATAACGACACTATCAACTAGAATTGTGCGATAACTATTAGTGGTTTTGGGTGTTCTTGCTCCCGTTCGATCCCTTGTGCGCTCAACTGTGATAGTATGGCTCTCAAAATTGATATTTTGCCATTGAAGCCTAATGCTTCTCCACGCCTCACACCTGTATAGGCAACTGTTAGCAAAAAGCTATAACGTGAAATATCTTCGGTTTCCTTAGCTGTTGAAAGCAATTTGTTTAATTCAGCAGGGGTTAAAAAGTTTTCATGGATCCTTGTAGCATTTTCGGCTTCTTCTTTTATGACTACTTTTGTGAAGCGGTTCCGCACAAGTATTTCTTCCTCTACAGCGGCATTCATGGCAATTTTAAACAAGCCATGTATTTGCTTTACTGTATACGGCTTTAGTTTATCCTCTAACACGTTGATAAAAACTCTTTGATAAGTTGCACGATCTAATTTATGAAGTTTATAACGACCTAGTAACGGTTTTATGTGTCGATCAACAATGAGCTTCCTGTATTTACTCGTACTGATTTTCCATTTCTTTTGATTAGATTCATACCAAATATCTAGCCATTGGCCAACAGTTAAGTTATCATTTTCAATATACTTTGTTTCACCACGCAGCGTTTGAGCCTTTACTTCCAGAAGGGCTTTCAATGCTGCTTTTTCTGTTTTAAAGCCACTTTTCTTTTTCTCTTTCCGTTTCCCAGTAGCATCATAATACTTATGGCGATACATCCACAATTTTTCTTTGTTTGCATTGAAATAGTGATACATTTCAGGTTCTTTTGTTGATTTATATAATTTCACTTATATCATCCCTTTCAGCTTTGGCAGGCGTGTGTACAGGGATGTGTGAGTTTAGTTAGTTTTCATCATTATAATCTAGGAATTTTTTTATCGAATAAAAATCCTTTAATCATTGAATTTAATGTTTTTGTATCTTCGGGATTTAACATTCCTCCGTCTGTATATATTTGGATATTAATGTTATTTTGAGAGTCAACCCAAATAGGAGTAGGAGTTCCTTTATAATATGAGTTCTTATTCATCTCGATCAATTCTACTTGTTCACTCAGATGGCTAAGAGTATCTTTTAATAATTCATCATAATGTTTCCATTGGTTTGAAATTTGTTTTTCTAAACTTTCTCTTCTCTCTATTAATAGTTTTTTTATCTTCTACTGATTTAGATTCTGCAAGCTGTTGGTTAATTGTATATAATTCCTCACTAGTTTTAAGAAACGCAGCAGCTTCAAAAGCCTCCTCTTCTTCTTTAGTAAAAGTAATATTTTCTTCACTTATATAACCGGCTTTTTCTAATAGTTGCATGTAATCTACATCCAAGGATTTTGATAATTTTTCTAATAATTCAGGTGAAGCTTTTCTTTGACCATTTTCGATTTGAGATAAATAGGAATGAGAAAGGTTTATTGAATTTGCAAGTTCCCTTAAAGTTAAGGATTTTGCTTTTCTTTTTTTCTTTAATAAAAGTACCTATTTCCAACAGTTATCCCTCCTTAATATTAATCAAATTATATATTAAATGTAGCAATTTGCAAACTTTTATAATTTTTATGGTTGCAAATAGAAAACAAGTGAGTTATTATTTGTTTACAAAGAGCAACCAAATTCGCTTTTTGCAAACTGGAGGTGAGACGAATGTTTCCTGCAGCGAACATAGAAGTTCAAATTGATAAGAATGCGGTCCGTCAATATATCAATCAAAAATTTGATGAAGAGATACAACAAGTTCTTTGGTTTGTGGATGTAAAACGTTTGGCCGACTTAACTTGTATGAGTGAAAGATTTTTAGAAGATGAGTTTTTAGCTGATTATCGAATGAGGGCAATAGAAATAAAAAAAATCTCGTAAACGCTGGTACCCAGCACAAAAGGCAAAAGAAGTCATTTCAGAAATCGCAAATGAATGGTAATTAAAAATATGCTTTGGCAGGCATGTGTACAGGAATAATTAACAACGGCACAAACGGAAGTAGGTGAGTAAATGGCAATATTGGTGAAAGAAAAAAATTCTTTTAGTCGCTGCTGAAAACATTCCTAGTGAATTAAAACAATTAAAACAATGGGTACTGTGGAAGGCAATATGGGACGAGAAGCAAAAAGTATTTACCAAAGTTCCATATCGAAGCAATGGAAGGTATAAGGCATATTCTAATAAATCTGAGTCATGGGATACATTTGATAACATTTATGAAGCTTATGAAAATGGCATTGGAGAAGGTATAGGATTTGTATTATCCGAAACTGATCCATATGCGTGTATTGATATAGATGAAATTTCTAATGTCCATGATTTACCTGAGTTAGCACGAGAAATTGTTAATTTATCATATTCAGAACTGTCACCTAGTGGCCAAGGAATTCATATTTGGGTCCGTTATAAACATGATAAAGAGAAATTTATGAACAAAAACGTCAAATTAAAGTACGAAATATATGATAGAAAAAGGCTCATTACTATAACTGGTGAATCATTAAATGATCTAGCCATAAGTGAAGGGAAAGAAATTGAATCGTTTATTGAAAAAGTATTTAAACGAGAAGAAACCGTCTCTACACTTCCACAACAATCTAATGGACGTGGCCAAGCTGCACTATCTGAATCAGAGATAATACAAATTGCGGAAAAGAGTAAGACAGGTTCCCGATTTAAATTATTCATGAATGGCGGTTGGGAACAAATTTATGAATCTCAATCTGAAGCAGATTTATCTTTTCTAAATGATTTGGCATTTTGGACGAATTGTGATTATCACATGATGGACAGTATCTTTCGAAAATCCTCTTTAATGCGTGATAAGTGGGATCGAAAACAAAATAAAACAACTTATGGTGATGAACAAATTAACAAGGCAATTCAGGAATGCACAAATACATTTGTTTCAGATCAAAAGGTTGATTTGATTCCTTACGGATACCAAATAAAACATGGTGCCTTATATCAAATTTCTGAAAAGGTGTTACGTGATGGATCCATAGAGCAGAAGGAACATTTAATTTGCAGTCAATCGCCCTTGATCGTGAGATCATTCGAAAATGTTGAAACGGATGATTTGTATTATGAACTGAATTGGAAAGACGAACATCGGCTGAGAAAAGCAATTGTTCTCGCTTCGCAAATTGGTTCCAGGAAAGAATTAGCTTTGTTATCTAATAGATCACTAGCTGTGACAGAAAACAATGCAAAAAATATGATTGATTACTTTTACAGTTATTTAATGCATAACAAATCTAAATTAGCTCGAGAACATTTGGTTAGTCGAATAGGGCATATAAAAGGCTATTTCGTTCATCCTTTGTTGGCTAATGAAGTTATGATTAAACCAAATGATTTGGGAGAAAAGCAGCTACTAGAAGCCTTTCAATCGTCAGGAACAGTTCAAGAATGGATTGAACATGTTTTAAGCCCTATTCAACATCATCCTAGAGCGTTATTGATGGTACTCGCAAGTTTTGCATCTGTTTTATTACATGATTTGAAGCTCCAGCCGTTTGTCATAGATTTTGCTGGTGAAACTTCCAACGGTAAAACGACTATTCTACGAGCCTGTGCCAGTGTTTGGGGATCGGACACATTAATGAGTGAGTGGAACATTACGAAGGTAGCTGCAGAGCGTAAAACGACTTTTTTTGAATAGCTTTCCTTTAATATTGGATGATTCACGAAAAGCCAATGAAAAAAACAGTAGGAGATTTCATTTATAACTTTAGTGGCGGGCGTTCAAAGGGGCGAGGGTCTACCACAGGGAGCCAGCAAGAGTTTACGTGGAATAATATCTTAATCTCTACTGGAGAAGCTAGTTTAACCACATACGCTGAACAAAAAGGAGGCGTGGCTGCACGTATTATCTCGATAGAAGGAGTTCCATTTGAAAATGTGAAACCTAGTTTCTTTACTAGCTTACATAACGGAATCGACTCTTATTATGGAGAAATCGGCAAGCAGTTTGTAGCGAAATGGCAGCAACATAAAAATAGGCTCATTCCTGAGTTTATGGAATACGTAAAAGTATGCCAAGAAAAAGCTGAGAGCAATCCAGTTATTGTTCGGGTTGCTAGAAATTTTGCAGTACTAATTTATGTGGGAAAGCTTCTTAATGTGTTCTTTAAATTAGATATTGATTTGATGCAGCTATACAGGTTATTCGATGAATTAGTCTCTGAAAACAAAGCACTGGACAAGCCAAAGCAATTGCTTGAAATGATGCTACAGGACTTAGATTCAGATCGTGGATCGATTTTCCGTAAATATGAATTGAGCCGTCCAATGAAAGCAGTTTATAAAGATGGTGTGCTATGGATAACACCGAATTATTTAAAGGAATTACTAGGTATAGAAGAAAAAACTATCCGAGCTGCATGGCTAAATCGCAATTTCATTGTTGGAAGAGAGGATAAAGGAAAGAGAGTAGATTATCATTCGAAAAAAAATTAATGGAAAGACCTTTCGCTTAGTATGTGTTAGTAAAGGAATTATCCAGGAGTTAGGATTTGACTTCTCAGAACAACTAGAAAGGTATTAGGTTACATGAAGTTACACTAAAAATTTTATTGTTGTAACCTTAGAAAACCTTATATATCAATAGTTTATAAGAATAAGTTACATAAGTTACAAGGTTACATTAATAAATATATTCACATGTATTTTATTTCAAAGGAAAAACTAACATGAAGAATTATATATAGTGTGTATTTTTTTCTTGTAACCGTGTAACTTTGTAACTTTTACTGTCGAACCCTTGATATAACTGGATTTAGGAGGTTACAAGTTAGGTTACAAAATAGGGAAGGTTACAAGAAAAATGACCAGACAATATAAAATTATCCGTTCTTTATCAAAGAAACAACAAGAAGAACAAAAAGCAACATATGTTGCACATATAGAAGGTAAAAAGCCAAATGTAAATAAAGCAATTATCGTGCCAAATGGTAAGCACTATTTATTAATAGTTCCTAAATGTTTTGCTTGTGGGCTGACACATTTTCATGGTGAAGGATTAGGACCAAGGGTAGGGCATACAAGATGTGTAGTAGATCGATACGATATCAAGATTGATTGGTCAGATGAAGAAAATATTCGTCTTGCCAAAAGGTACAACATAGAAATGAAGGAGGCAAAGGGATGAAAGAGATACGATGCACTAAGTGTGGGAAGTTATTACTTAAAGCTAATAAAGAATATGAAGTCAGTACGAATGATTGTGAGTTAGAAGTACAATGTACACGATCAGGCTGCAAGACTATCAATCGTTACAAAGTTAAATAAACATAGAGACTCATGAAGTCCAGTAGCTGCACAGTGATGTGTATGTTATTGGACTTTTATTTATTAGGGGGTGTGGTAGTTGCGTTCAATTCGAAGTCCGGCCAGCTTATGGAGTGATGAACAATGAAGGTGTTGTGATCGTGGGTAATTCCATCGATGCATTAGGAGTGTCTACAGCCTCGTACAAAGCAGATTATATAAATCTTATACCGTAAGTAAGGGAAGGGATGTAACTAAGCTGTGCGGAAGCTTTAAGGCTGTCATATCAAGTCTTTGGGTCCTTCTAGAGATTTATAATTTATGCGGGGCTTGCGAGCCCCAAAAGTCAGCTGTTTTTGTTTTAAAAATTTTACTTTCGCTTTCGCTTTGAGAGGTCACAACCCTAGTATTAATCAGTTTTTCATAGTCTGAAAGCGAAAGTAAGGAAAGTATACAAAGCGAAAGTAAGAAAGGGATTGAGAAAAAATGAATATTCATATACGTGGTCCAATCATTTCAGATAGCGAGCAGCCGATTTACGATTATTTCGACATTCCTGCTACTAGTCCAGGTGTGATTAATCAACAACTGGAAACTGCTAAAAAAGCAAAGTCATCGACATTGACTGTCTTAATTAATAGTGGAGGGGGTTCTGTTTTCAGTGCCTCTGAAATCTATACAGCTTTAAAATCCTTTGCTGGAGGAGTAACCATTCAAATTGTGGGTGTAGCTGCAAGTGCTGCATCTGTAATTGCCATGGCTGGAAGGCGTGTGGAAATGTCTCCTACAGCTCAATTAATGATTCATAACGCAAGTGTTTCTGTCCAGGGGGATTATCGCACAATGAATCATACAAGTGAGTTTCTTCAAAACATTAACAAGTCAATTATGAATGCTTATACAGCCAAAACAGGTTTGAGTGAAACAAAACTGAAATCCATGATGGACAAAGAGACGTGGATGAATGCACAGAAAGCGAAAGAATTAGGTTTTATCGATGCGGTCATGTTTGAACAGGAAATAGCAGCTGTTGCAAGTCTTGATATGCCACTGTTAACAAATGGCGTTTTACCACAGGCTGTTATCGATAAAATGCGTCAGGAGCTAGCGCAAAATAGTAATCATGTAGGAACAAATAATAGAACCATTCCGCCACAAAATAGAGACATGCAATTATTGAAAGCACATGAAAAAAATCTAAACAATACGGTCATATCTAAACCTAGTAATCCTTCACCTTCTTTTACCAAAGAAGAGGGAGAGCAAGCTATCCAGGTAGTGAAGGCAATGAAAGCGTTGAGTGAAAAAGGGATAAAGTATGAGAATTTTTCACCAGAGCAAATCATGCAAACATATGGGCTGGTCGAAGCCTTTACAAAACATCAGTAAAATATCGATTTCAGTTTTACCTATAACAATTAAAAAAAAGAAAGGTGATTCTCTATGTCGAAACAAATAGAATCCGTTGAAAATATAAAAAGCCTGTTAGATAAATTTTTAGAAAATACTATGAGTACGGTTGCCGCTGAAAAGCAACGTTATGCAAAAGAAGAAAAAAACGCTTGTTGGAAATATTGAAGAAGTTTTACAGGCAGCAGCCGCTGTTACCTCCCATCTAAAAAGTAAAGTGGATCTTTTAAATGTGGATATTGAAGAAATGTCCAATAAGCAGCAAGAAGTTGCGAAGGAAATCGCAGAAAAGGAAATGCGAGAGGACCAGGACGGCATTGAAAAATTAGAAGAAGAATTGACGAATGTTACGGCCAAGAAAATGGCACTGGAAATAAGAAGAGATACGTTAGCTAAACAGGAAACAAATCTAGGTCCAGAAGAAAAGCAAAAAAATTGTGGCAGCCATTCATAATTTTGGCGCAATCAAATTTAATTCTACACTTGTGCATGATCGGGTTAAAACTTTAGAAAGTTTAATCAAACAACTAACAACCTACAAAGAGCAACTTGCACGAGAAAGCGATGTAGATTTACAAAACTTTAATTCGAAAGCTGCCTTACAGCTTGTAAGTAAACCATTAATCAAGGCTATTTTTACAGAAGAAGCTCGTAAATATATTAATGAGACAAGAGAAATGAATGCTCATGACTATTCAGGAGTTCAATTTGTTGCCATGTGGTTAGATGATGAAGAAAATAATACGTTTACAGAGTTTTGTCGTAAATATCATAAAATTGTAACTGATCCACTCGGCGAAAAGGTGTATTACGTGAATAAAGATATTAGACACAACAGTAATCGATATAGACCAGGAAACATTTTAACTATCTATGACTTAAAGGACTTTACGTCTGAAGGTATTGAGCGTTTAGTAGAAAGTGGCGCCCTTAGCTCGGAAAAATATTGATAGGTTCGCTTGTAACTTTGATAGGGCCACTCTTCATGAGTGGTCTTTTCACTACTAAATTTTGTTTGGCAAATAGCAAGCAATGAAGATTATTAAAAGCGGTTAAGAAGTGGTGAGATCATGTCATTTTGGTTAAAAGATTATTCCATTCTCCAAAATAAGTTGGACTATTTACAGTTTAAGCTTACAGATAAAGAGCTTTCTTCTGCTGAGAGAAATGCTGCAGAAGGAGAATTACAATATTGTTTAGACAGGAAAGAGCAATTTGAAAAGTTAGTTTCTAAATTCGATTCTATAGAGCAAAAAAATTCTTTACGAGAAATATGTGAACAGTAAAACACTCGTACAAATTGCACATGAATTAGGGTACTCCGAACACTATATCCACAATAAGCATTCTCAAATAAAGCGATTGATTAAATTCAGTGAAAGTTGAGGTGATGTTCTGTGAATCTAGCAATGATTAGTGAAGAATTTGGAGAGCAAATAGCAGCCATTACAGCTGGAACAAGGTATGAAATAAGTAGTGAGTCGGATAACGATGTTCCAGTGATGGAAGCACGGATCCGTAACACCATGTATTGCTTGTGGAAGGATGCTACGTCAAAAGAGTTGGCCAAGTATTTAAAACGATCAGCAGAACAATATTTTCAGGAATTGTATGAGTTTTCATACGGTGTTACCTCTTATGATGACGATGTAAGTATAACTAAAGGAACCGAGCGACTCGCTTTAATGATTATTGCGGAGAAAGAGAACAGGAAACGTCAAATAGACCGCTTAGAGAGGGCGTACGAGCGTTTTCGCTCTATCTTGGATAGTTTACCCACACAAGATGTGGAAGTGCTAAAACAATACTTTATAGAACGTAAAAAGGTTGATTATGAGTTACTACGTGGAGTAGTGAAAAAGCATCTTACATTTATTGAGGCATACTATGATAAAGACACAGTAGCTGCAGAGCAACGTTCAAAAGAAATCTCTAAAGACATTGTAGGACCAGCACCAAAAGTCAAGCCTATAACGGTGCAACAACTGAATAAGAATAAGAAAAGAGCAATGAAGCAATTGAATAAATTGTTTACATAGACACTTACCTTTAGGTAGGTGTTTTTTTCATTTTCAGCTTCATGAGTGGTCTTTTGTTATTTAAATGTGGGAGCCTTCACACTCTATTAAAGTAAGTAATTTGAATTATATTAATTAAGGCATATCCTCTTAGATTATATTTCTTACAAAGTATTTATATGGTAACTTTGGTATATAAAAATATTTTTAGATAAAAAGGAGAGGTGGAAATGATACATAAGTTTTATAAGAAAACATTAATTTGTTTAATGGTAGTGCTTCTTATATTTACATCAAGTATTGATATTTTTGGTTCATCAAAGGCGCATGCAAACTTTGTAACTAAACCAATTGAGATCACAGCTAAAAAGACTCTTAAGGATTTAGCTGAACATGTTGCTATTGGAATGGCTGAACAGATTGTGCAAAATTATTTGATCGATGAGATTATTGATTCAGCTGTTACAAAAGTAGATGCGGGCTTTGCACCTGTTTGTTTGGACAAAAAGGTTAAAGAGCTGAAGGATTGCCCTCCAGAAAAACTAGCACAAGCAAAACGTGATTTTACTGCTGATGATAAAAATCAGTTAAGAGGTGCCCTAGAGGATGTCATAGAACAAAAAAACATATACAAGCTACAAGTGGCAAAAGTTTTTAGATTTTTTTTATACCAGTATTTTTGGCTAATGGATTAGTAGCATTTTTCGATAGCTTATTAGATCCTGAGTCAGAAGGTTTGATTAATGAAGTAGCTCAAGAAGCATTGATTAATGCAGGGTTATTAAGACCGGTGTTTGTACCTCCAGCTGAGGGCAGTTTGGAGCAATTAGATTTTAGTAAGCATGTGGAGTCAGTGGATGTTAATGTTTTTTTTGACGAACCTTATATATATAGTATGCATTTTGAGTTTGTTATTTTGTTAAAACCTAACGTCACTTTAGGTTTTAGTATAGTTGATTCTAACGGTGCTTTAATCGAGAGCTCAAGTTCTACATCATTAACTGTTAGTCCGTATTTTAGAAGTTGGGTTGTGACTATATCTGGAGATAAGCCGTATTTTTTACCAGAGGCTCATGGAGTTAATATGTTAGTTCATGGCAATGTGATAGGTCTTAAAAATCCTCCTGTCCTTTGGCGTAGTGCCAATAGGTATTATGTTATTGAGAATGACTATCAGACTCCGCAATATCCTGCTACGTCCGAAGCTAAAAGATATTTAATGGATTACTGGGGGGCAATGCTTAAAGATACATCAGTTAACGCAAGAATGAATACTTTACTTGCTATGATGGCTACTAACCCAAGTGCTAATTTCAAGTTTGATGATTCGGTAAATGTTAAGTTACCTCCACCGAGAGTAGAAACTGATTATGGTACTCAAACGGCTACTGATAAAATTAAAGATACTGACGGTAAAGTAAAAATACGAGGCATTGACAGTTATAAATTCACATATCAAGATAAAGACGTTTATCCGTCTGATCAGTCCTCGACAGGTTGGAAAGTTAGAAAGACTGGTGAAGATATAACAGTTGGAGAGGATGTTTCTGTAAAGGATAAAGATGAAAAAGAACCTGAACCTGAAAAGCCAACAGAACCAAGCAATCCTAGCTGTAATGAGTCGGATGATATGGAAGTAGATTCAGGTCAGTGTGAGGGCGTTCCTTATTTTGGCTCAAAGCTGGAGTTCATTTTCGGGAATGCAACTGGTAATAAAAAACATATAGAACGTTCCCTTGCTATGGAACTGCAGCTAAATAGCATTGGTATTTTCGATGATGCAAAAGGCAAGAAACTTGTACTTGATAATTTATCGAATGCTTTCGATGATCCTACTAGTATTCGAGAGACACTAGATAATGGTCGAGTAGTCAGAACGTCTGTCCTTAAGGGTCCAAATGGTGAATTGAAAGTCGAATCTGTGTGGGATAAAGAGAAATTAATATCGGTTAAGCTTGGGGAAGATGTTGTTGAGGAGCCAGAGGATGGTACAGTATGGGAATATATAAATATTACTCAACCATTTTATGATGGTACAAAAATACCGAAATCCTTTGAATTAGAAGCAGATGGAGAAAAATTCTGGGTACACCCAAACGGAACAAAACATATGGTCGAGTATATCACAAGAGACGCAACTTCTCATGGTATGCCGATAAATAGCCAAACTTTATTGACCAGTTTCCATAATTCTGTTAAAGGTGCAGTTAAGGAAGGCATTAAATATGAAGAAATTATGAATATAGGCAATTGGGAGTTAATATTTAGTAAGCCACGTGAAGATGGATTACTACCAGTAATAAAGCATGCCGTTTATATGCCGTAGCTTGAAGGAGATATGTTTTATGTTACAAGTAATAGAGTATGAAGAGAGAAAGACTGTAAATATTGAATTTGATTTATATATACCGATTAATATAGAATTCGGTACTTGGAATATTTCAAAGGAGCCAACAATATATTGGCGAACTGGAGATTTTAAGAAATCTTTAATTGAAATAGGAGTAGGGAAATATACAGGTAAAATTCGTTCCATTACACTAACTTTGTGTGAGCATGTACACCATACGGAAAATTTAAGTTTTAAAGATATTAATTATATTAAAGGTTTACCTATTTTTCAAATTGAAGAATCGATTGATAAGACATATATGGATGAAAAGGGTAAATTGAATGTTTATATAGGAGATGATAAAGTATTGATATTATTTTCAGAAAGTGAAATTATGTCAATTGTACAAAATGATAATGTAGGATTTGCTATAGACAACGATAAAATGGTTTGTGGCATTATAATTAGTAGTATGGTAGAACATGAAAAGATTTTATTAAAAGATGCATTGAAATAATGTGATGATTAATAAACAAAACCACTCTTATGGGTGGCAATAAATAGGCATTATCAAAACACTTACTTCGGTAGGTGTTTTTATTTATCACTGAATCAAGTAATTAGGACTGCGAAAATGGTAGTCTCTTTAAAAAAAACGTGGTATTATAATAAATAAATGTAAATGAGGGTAATTATGGTTAGAACTACACTACGTGATTCAATTGGAAAATTAATTGAAGTTCTAGGATCTGAAGAAACTGAAAAAAATAATTAAATATATAGTTTCAACATCGTCTTATGAAGAAACGATAGATAAAAAGGATATTAGTTATTTAAGACTACGATCTAATAAATCGTTCGAAACCCACAAAATAATTATGCTATTAAATCACTATCATAAATATCTGTTATTAACTGAAGAGTATATTGCAACTCAATTAGATCAGATTAATGAAGAACATCGTAATCATAGAAAATCTAAGGATCAAGAATCAACTGTTGATTTAAAATTTTTTTAGTTTTAAAGCTGAACAAAAAAAGGCTTCAAACGTATTTCCCTAATATTTTAAGAACATCTTTGTTTATTGCTCTATGTTCGTTCCTTGAAGACGTTATAAAAAATGGAATAAACAGTCATAAATCCAATCATAAATTCAAAAAACTTGAAGAAAAAGGTAATATTGAATCAGCTAAAATAATTTTAATAAAAGAAATAAAAATTAAGGATATTGAAAAGTTGAAATGGGATTATTTTATTAATCTATTCAGAATAAGAAATGACCTTGTTCACAATGGTGGTAAAATAAACAACAGTAGAAAAGTAGATTTAGAAGCTTACAAAATTTCTAAAGATGAAAATGAGTATTTAGTTTTAAGTAAAGAAGCATTAGACTTTATATTCAAAGAATCAATTGAATTTATAGAGCAGTTCTCTAGTTTAGTTATAATGGATTTGTAACAGCCACATCTAACCAGGTGTGGCTTTTATAGTACTTGTATTCATTTGAATTTCCTCATGATAAGATAATCCTAGTAAATCTTGGGGGAATTATAATGAGAAGAGTCATAGAAGTAATTCTTTGTATTTTTGCAGGAGTATTTTTATTTGGAATTATTGCAGTTACTTTTCAAGTAATAGGAGAAGACAGTCCTAATAAAGCCTCAATTATTGGAGGAATATTAAGTATGATTGGTGGTGCAATAGGGGCATTAGGTGCTTATATTGTGGCTGCTTATCAAATGAATAAACAAATAGAATATGAGAAGAAAAAGGAAGAAAAGCTTAGACTAACGCAAATAAAAAAAACGCTTAAAAAAAATTACAACGCTTAAATGAAATTGCAATTCATTTTCTTGAATCATTTGTAAAAGAGTTTAATAAACCATTTAACGAAGAATTAAGCTATAAATTAAAGTCCTCTGAAACAGCAATATCATGGATATCAAATAGTATTAATGATGTTAACGATGAATTGTTAAATGAAGGGTTTATGCTTGACTATATAACGTATAATCAATTAATTAATCATACTTATAATGAAATTATGGTATTTAATAAATTACCAGAAGAGCAAAAGGCACATAATTTCCAAGGATTTATTAAAGAAATACTTAGTTTAGCTGAGGATTTAAATAGTTTTGAACAATATATTAAAGAGCAATTAGAACAATTTGAAAATCAGGAAGTACTATAAATATATTAATTAAGTCACAATCAAAATTGTTGTGGCTTTTTATCATGAAACTTTTCCCATAAATATACGTATCCTAATTTAAAAGGGGGAATATGTATGTGGAAAAAAAGTAAAAAAAGTTTTATAATAGAATTTTTTTTAATTGCTCTTATACTATTTTTGATAATCTTTATGGTTTTCACAATATTAACAATTGCTTATAAAAGTGCAAATGAAAATCTCGATTCAATAACTTTAATTTCTATGATAGCTATTGTTTTATCATTTCCAGGTATAGTTAATACGTTAGCAGATGAATTTAATCCAAAACAGAAAACTTACAAATTGTCTTGTCATTGTCCTAAATGTAAACATTTAATTCAAATGGATATGAAAGAGGAATGATACATAGTTTAAGCATCTCAAATGAGGTGCTTTTTATTATGCCTTAAGAGGTCTAATGCATGTTGAACCAGAGCTACAACTAGGATAATAACTTCCACAAGATAATATGGAACAGGTTGCAAGCACCATTAAGAGCTGTATTTGTAGGGGCGTATAGTAAGGCTATAGAACGTTTAAATAAGAAGACTAGTAAATCATCAATTGTGGAGGACAAAGCGCACAGGGAGCGTCCAGTGCCTTTCTATAATTGGTTAGAGGAAAAGGAATAGTTGCTCAACTATAGCTGAGAAACCAAATAGAGGATGGATTTTGATTTAAGTTAAAAAGGGAATTTTTTTCTTAAAATATAGCTAAAATGATGTATTATTAAACTAATAGTAAAAATATTAATTATCGAACTTTTAATACTAAAGTAGAGAATCTTTTAGGAGGATATTATGGGAAATAGATTCGAAATGGCTGAAGCTTTAATTGAAAAGGCGGAGAGTATTCGTGCAGATATAGGAGATCATGGAGACCCGTATGAGGAATCTTTATTAAGTGGGCAAGTAACTATTAAACTTAAAATTATTGTGAAAGAGATACTGGAACATTTACGTTCTGCCTTGATTATTGTGCAAGGGAAGTAGTCGAAGAGTGTTCAGGAGTGACAAATTCTCCAATATACTTTCCTATAGTTAGTAAGGATTTTAAAAAAAACAAGATTTTCGTTCTCGTGTTGGTAAGTTATTACCAGGAATATTAGTAAATCGACCTAATCTAGTTCCTATATTTGAATCGTTTCAGCCTTTTTCCGATAGCTCAAATAATTGGATAGCTGATTTTGCTACAATATGTAACGAAAACAAACACGAACAATTAAGTGTAACTAAAAGGACTTCTGCAAATGCTAAATTTTTTTGAGGAAGACGGTGTATTATATTCAAGTTTTAAAAAAAGATGATGGAACGTATCCCTTTAGGAAAATGCCTTTATTACTTTTAGAGGGTGATCCACGAGGAGATGATGGAAAAGTTTTATATATAACAATTGAGGCTATAGATGAAGAATTACTGGGGTTTTTAGATCAATGTATTGAAGGGGTAAGAAAAATACACAATACGCTAAAAAGTGCTATATAAAATAGATTCACCAAAAAGACCACTACAAAATGGGAGGGTATTTATTGTTATTATGCTTTTAATTGTCCCAACGCAATGTCCTACCGTTTAAATGCTGAAAACCATTGTGGGAGTGAGTATGAACCCATAAATTTTGAATCTTAATCATTTATTCTTTTAATCTTTTAAAACATGCTCTTAATAATTAATATATATAATCAAGCAGCTGCAGAGAAGCGGTTGCTTTTTATTATGACCAAAAGAAAAACACTTTCAGCTGCACGATGAGCCGGAAGTGTTTTTTTGTTTACTCTTTAGAATCGGGAGTGAATTCCAATAGATCAGATAGCTTGCAATCAAAAACCTCGCATAGTGTGATAAGCGTTTTTAAGTTTGTTGACTTCATTTCTTCATCAGTTCCCTTGTATAAACGATTAATAGCATTTCTACTAAGTCCCGATTTCTCCATTAATTCTGAAATTCCATCGATACGATGCTCAGCCATTAAAATTCTTAAGTTTGATTTTATAACCATTGAGAAACCCCTTTCTGAGGTTAATTATAACACTTTTGAGGCTAAATAGTTTTAATAAATATAAAAAAATGACCTTGTAAGGTTAAAAAAATAACTTTACATTAACTTTTTAAGGTGATATATTAACCTCGTAGAGTTAATTGTGATAAAAAAGCAGTGTGAAATTAACCATCAAAGGTTAGTCAGTGAATGGACAAGAAATAGCTGACATGCTGCAGGAAAGGGAGGTGAAACATTGTGACATACTTTGGTTTTGTAATTTCAAGAAAAGATGAAGCGAATTTTCCTCACTTCTCAAATGTAGCTGAGGCTCGAGCTTATTTTCAAAAGCGCTATGGAGATCTTTATAACCTTGGAAGTAGGGAAAGACAATTCGATGGCTACTGGGGAGGTTACATTTATTTCGATGATGTTGATGGACAACCAGTGCAGATTGGTGAAGATGGTTCAGTACATGTAGTTTATTAATTTATTTTTGTTGGAAAGCGAGGTGAAAACGATGGCATTTGAATACTTAGCACAATACACAACATTTAATTCAATAGAGGAAATGGACCAGCATGTAGAAGGGCATATCCAGCAACATTTTTATGAACTTACAGAATCAGAACGTGCCATCGTTTATAAGCTTGCTTCTCACTCTCTTAATTATCCTGGAGTGTGTCACCTGAAAGCTTCCACAATTGCTGACAGTTTAGAAATCAGTACCAAAACAGTTTATCGTGCTATCAAGAATTTAGAATCGCTAGGCATCATTAAGAAACAATCAACTACTAAGGAAAAGGGAGGTCGTGGTGCAAACATCTATATTATTTTACCTGTCCAATCAGAATCGTGTGAAAGCCAATATGAGCCTTTTGAGGTTGTTCCATTACAAGAAGTCTACAACCAGGTTCATGTTGATAGGGAAGCATGCAAAGAATTTATGAATGATTATCAAGTGATGTTATATGACTTTATGTATTCGTTACCTCTTCCGGATAACTTTAAGGATGATCTGCATAAAGTGGTACTAGCATCTAATGTAAGCAGCATTCAAGAATTCGTAAAGGCAAAGAACATCATTTTTAGGATGGTCAATGATATTAAAGATGGTGTGCTGATAGTTACAAAGACAATACGTGCAGTATTCGTAGGAGCTCATAAAAAGTCCTTACAACGTAGAGAGAGTCATCCCATAATAAATAAATCATCTGAAAAGAAAGGATCGGTGGATGTACGTCCAATGCCTTTCTATAACTGGCTAACTGAATGAGATGGACCAACAATAGTAATTTAATATGAAGGAAGTGAGGACACATGAAAGTAACAGCTAAAGAATGGTGTGTCATGTCAGACCACAATAAACAATTACTATTACAGGCAGTAGCAAACAAATAACACATATATAGAAGGGAATTGATTAACATGCAGAAACATATACAACCCACATTAAGAACAGTCGCACATGAGAATAGCTCTACGGCTGGTGGTATATCTGCACAGATGGTTCAGTTAGAAGTTGTTAAAGGTGCTGTAGCTCGATTACTTGAGCGTATTGAGGATATTGTTCATAAAGGCTGGCATAAAGACAGTGGGATGGCTTATATGTCTATTTTAGAAATTCAGGATACAGTTCGTTTAATTGATATGGCGTTTTATCCATTGATTAAAGAAATGTCGCAAGATGTGGAAACTCTTAACATACATGCAGATGAATTGTATCAGACAGTGATTAAAAGTGAATCAGAGCAATTGGCTGTGGCTGCTTCAAATATTTAAATAGGAGTGATGAAACATGCAATACGCACCAGAAACGCAATCTATAGAAGAAATGAATAAACATAGAATTTATATAAAAGCCTACATTCGCTCATTAAAAGCATGTCCGACAGAGGAAGGAACTGATCAATCAAAGTACATTCCAAAGATTGTGTATTATGGGGTGAAGGCAGTTGGCACATACCCAAAATTAATTACTGCAGATGAAGCTAAAACTTGCTTTGAGTTTATATCAGGCTTAAAGGGGATCATGAGTCTCTTAACGCTGGATGAGTTTATGAATCTATTTCCCATTGAGAAGGTGTTTGATGGTGCTAAATATGAAATGAAGGACTATTACTCTACACTGGAAGCCATCAACGAATTAGGGCTAGAGCCACATGAAAGAATAGGCGAAAGCATCCTGAAGCTAATCATGGAATACATGAACCGTGACATTATGGATTTTGCTGTACAAAGTATGGTAGCCATGAGTGCTATGAGGCGTTTTGACGGTCATTAGACTTGATGGAAGAGTTTATGGCTACACAGGGCATGGACACCGAGAACACGTTCAGAAACAGCAAAGGCGATGTTATGTATGTAAGGCATGGCAAGACTGTAAAGTTAAAGCTCAATAAGAAACAGCATATACAGATTATTAAATAGATCATGAGGGCATCCACAATTTAATAATGTGGGTGCCCTCAATGAAATTAATTATAAACTAATTAAAAATTCTCCTAGTTTGATAAAAATAAAGGCTATAAAAAAAATACTTGCTCCAATCCCTATAATTCCCCATTCATTATTTTTTTTCTTTTTCCTTTTCCCATGTTGCTTGAACATCTATGTCACCAAAATATCTTAATAGTTTTTGTATAGAATCTAAATACTTCTGATTACTTATTATGTACTGTTCGACATTAATTATAATTGGTGAAAATTCTTTATCTCTAAAGAAGCTATATATCCCCAAAGGATTAGAATTTAGTTCTTCTTTTATCTCAACTAAATTAACTAAATAATCAGTAGTAAGTATAGAAGAATATTCATTCATAAACTCATTAATCGCCTTTTTAATCTTTTCCTGATATTCAATCATCAGTGTTATTCTCATAACTTCTTCATCTTTTACATATTCACCTATTGCACCATCTTCTGTTTGTTCAGTGTAATTTCTTTTAATAATAATGATATCTTTTTGAAAATCCTTATGAACATTTTCTCTAAAATAAGGGGCTATGTCTTGCAACATAAAATTGTTTTCTGGAAAATCCTTAGTGAAATGGGTACCATGTTTGTTCACGATTAAGTACTTATATTCTAGCAATATTAAATCAATGAGCCTTTTATGTGGGCGTTTTATAATTCTAAATAGCTTACTTTTTTTCATTAAAGATTTTCTTTCTATCAATAATTTTAGTAATTAAAATTGTACTTACAACCAGGCTAATAACATCAACAAATGCACTTGGTAATACTGAACTCCAAAATACTGAAGCATCATCTATTTTTAATTGACTGTAAAACCAACTAATTAATATAAGAATACAGAAACCAACAATTATAATAATTGGATATGCATATTCACCAACAATTTTTTTTCAAAATAGTTTCCTCCCTATAGTGATTGTTCATTAATCAATTAACTGTAGCAGGTAGATTATATCTGGTACAAGCCTAATTAAAAAAAGATTGAAGCAATTAGCCCCAATCTAAAAAACTCACACATTCCTGTACACACGCTAGCCGTTTTTATTAGCCCCAATCTAGCCCCACTTAGCCCCAACATAAGGCATTATATGCATTAATTTGCCTTATCCAAAATGGAGGAGAATTTAACAAAGAGTTGATATATCAACGATTCAAAATTTCTTTTATCACTCTTTGCAAAGATGGTGTTATATTATTTGTATAACAAATATGGAGATGATTGAAATGTATATTCAAATTGAGCCTCAATCTGACGTTCCTATTTATGAACAGGTAACACGTCAAATTATTGAAGGGATTGCAAGAGGAGAAATGAAGCCTGGTGAGACCTTGCCATCCGTGCGTAATTTAGCGGCTGATTTAGGTGTTAATATGCATACAGTCAATAAAAGCTATCATGAGCTAGAAGAGAAGGGAATTATCACAATAAGAGCCAAATCAGGAGCTATTATTCGTTCAGCTGAAGAGCGAACCTTAACACCTAAACAATTACAGCAGATTGAAAAAAAATTTAAAGCCTGTTGTGGCAGAAGGAATGGTGCTTGGTGCAACAGCAGAGCAGATTGAGCACATGATGAAAAAGGTATTCGCTGATTTGCAAATATCAGTAGAAGGGGTATAGAGAGATGCTACTTGGTGTTTTTATCACAATCTACATCATAAATTTAGCTTTACAAGTTTTTATTCCCTATATCGTACGAGAAACAATTATCTTTGGTGTTACTGTGCCTGAGCAGAATGTAAAACATCCTACATTAAGGAATATGAAAAAGCATTATGCACAAATAGTAGGAATATTCGGGATTGTGTTTTTAATAGTTATGATTGTGGGCTTTTCTTTTGTACAATCTACCTTCATTCAAGGGAATTTACTACTGGGGTGCTTTTTTTGCTATGCTTGCGGTGAGTATGGCACTATATTGGATGAACCATCATAAAGTTTTAAAACTTAAAAATCAAGAGCAATGGGGCTTGCATATCAAGCAAGTACGCTCTGTTGATTTAACAGCACGTAGCAGAGATGAAATGCTGCCATGGCCATTTTATGTAGCACCTTTAGGAGTAACAATCTTTTTAATCATCTTTACTTTGCTACATTACGAACAAATACCAGATAAAATAGCTGTTCATTGGGGGTCAAGAGGTGAGGCAGATTCTTGGAGAAATAAATCGTATTTTACAGCCTTATCTTTACCATTGATTATGCTAATGATGCAATGTATGATGTGGGGAGTTGTTGATTCTATAAAGCGTTCAGCGATTAAATTAGCTGTTAATCGTAAGGAGGAATCGTTGGAGGATCAACTGAAAAGTCGAAAATATATGAGTTGGAGTATTATGCTAATAAGCTATACGTTAACAATTCTATTTACGGTGCTACAGCTTAGCAATATTTATCCTTCAATAGCTGAAGGCAATAACTTTTACCGTTATTTATTTTTTATTTAGTAATTATTCTAGGCTCTCTACTTGCTTATGCATGGAAAAAAACGTCAGTTGCGTGTGAAGTTTGAAGAAAATTCCGATTCTAAAGTAATGGATTTGGATGATGACCGCTTTTGGAAAGGCGGATTAATCTATATGAATAAGCAGGACCTTCTGTTTTTGTAGAGAAACGCTTTGGCATAGGCTGGACGATGAATCTTGCAAATCCAAGAGGCTATATTGTCATTGGATTACCACTTCTTATTATGCTGTTAATTTGTATCTTTGCACTCTAAAAACCTCTCGCTGTTGCAGGAATGTAATGCAAACATTTTGCATTGCACCTGCATAAAATAGGGGAGTTTTTTTTGTCTCCAAAAAGTAACATATGATAAATTTTAAGGAGCGTAAGGAAAAATGGAGGGTCAAATTATATGAAAATTCTTGTTGTGGATGACGATGTGCACATCTTACAGCTTGTGAATATATATCTTACAAAAGAGGGCTATCAGGTTTTACAGGCGGAAAATGGACAGCAGGCACTACAATTACTTAAGGGGAGCTTACCTGATTTAGCAATTGTAGATGTGATGATGCCTGGAATGGATGGTTTTACACTTACGGAGATCTTGAGTCAAGATTACGATATTCCTGTTTTGCTGTTAACTGCAAAAGGAGAGCTTGAA
Organism: Lysinibacillus pakistanensis; assembly: GCA_001312325.1. The sequence goes on from BBDJ01000027.1 coordinate 27,679, forward strand.
GATAAGGAACGAGGATTTTTAGCAGGCTCAGATGACTATGTTGTGAAACCTTTTGAACCAAGGGAATTGTTATTTCGTATAGCGGCTATATTACGTAGATTAGATAAAAAAAATCAAATTACTATCCAAGTAGGTAGGCTAATCATTGACCGTCGAAGCTTTGAGGTTGTCATTGGAGAAGATACATTAGTTTTGCCATTAAAGGAATTTGAGCTACTTGCTTTACTCGCCTCACGTCCAAATCAGGTATTTACACGTAGTTTCATTATGGCACAAGTGTGGGGCTATGATTATGAAGGTGATGAGCAAACGTTAAATACGCATATGAAGCGCATTCGAGAGAGATTGCACCACTATATAACAGATGTTGAGATTACAACAGTGCGTGGTGTTGGTTATAAGCTTGAGGTTATTACATGATGAAAACATTATATAGTAAATTTGTAATCACAACGATGCTTGTTATGGTTGGTAGCTTGTGTATAGGCTTTCTAGCGACAAATACTTATTATCATCAAGTTGTAAAGGAAAAAAATGATGCTAAAAATGTGAATATTGCGCGGGAAATTGCGAGCTATATAGAGACCACAAAGCCTGAAGACCTTGATAAATATTTCACAACTTTAGGCGGAATTGGCTACCAAATCTATGTTACAGATGGTGATGAAGGGCAATTTTTTGGTGGTGAATACCGTGATAAATCACTGTCATCTAAGGTAGTTGATCGTGTTATAGGTGGGGAAATTTATCATGGTATGCGTGAATTTCCTAAAGAGACATTTGTGACAGGCTTTTTTGCGAATGAGCTTATTAATACGATAGGTGTACCATTTACAATTGAAAATAAGCATTATGCATTGTTTTTAAGACCTGATATTCGATTATTATTCTCTGAGGTTCATACAATCCTAGCGGGGCTTATTTTAGTAATGACGATCCTTAGCTTATTAGCCATGCTATTATTTGCTAAAGCATTAATTCGCCCCATCACAAAGCTAACTGAGGCCACACATCAACTAGCCCATGAAAAATTTGATACGTTATTGAATATTGATCGTGCAGATGAGATTGGGCAGCTGGCAATTAGCTTTAATGTCATGACAGAAAAATTACAGGAAAATGATCGCATGCGTAAGGAGTTTATTAGTAATGTATCACATGATTTTCAGTCACCATTGCTAAATATTCAAGGTTATATAGATTTATTAAAGAATCCTTCGCTAACAGAACAGGAGCGGCAGGAATATACAATGATTATTGAACTGGAAACAAAGCGCCTTTCTACATTAACGAAGCAGTTACTTTTGCTGACTTCATTGGATCAATCTACAAGATTATTAAAGCGTGAACCTTATCGCTTAGATGAGCAATTGAGGGAGACTGTTAGCAAGTATCGCTGGCAACTTGAGGAGGCAAATATGCAATTAACCTATCAGCTTGTGCCCCTTATTTATAGCGGTGATGCAGGACTGCTACAAAATGTTTGGGATAATTTGTTGACCAATGCTATTAAATATAATGTCGAGAACGGAGAAATTCATATTCGTTTACTGGAGCAATCGACCTATGTTGAGGTACTAATCGAGGATAGTGGTATAGGAATAACGACTAATCAATTACAGCAAGTATTTGATCGTTTTTATCGAGTAGATGCTTCAAGAACAAAGCAAGGGACTGGGCTTGGGCTAGCTATTGTTAAACAAATTGTAGAGCTACATGAAGGCTCAGTTCAGATGGAAAGTGTTATTCATTCTGGTACAAAGGTTTTTATCCGTTTACCAAAATTGTAATAAGGAGTTCATGTAAAGTTCATGTTCCCCCAATAAACTACTGATAGTTGAAAAAGCTTAGGGGGAATTATCGAATGGAACAAAAATGGAGTTTACGTTTAATACGCCTTGCTGCAATTTTTGCGTTGTTTGGAACGTATCTGGGTTCACATATGTCCGGTTCAGGAAGTTATCAATTTAGACCAATACATGCACACGTTTTACTAGTAGGCTGGTTAAGTATGTTTGCATGGGGAATTTTTTTACCGTGCGTTCAAAGTGAAATCTCAAAAATTGGTAACTATACATGGCTGGACAGCTATTTTAGGTGTTTTTGGCTTAACGTTAGGGATGTGGTTTTACAATTTAAACCCATTCAATTTTAGCAGTACATTTACATTAATTTTCTTTATTGTAGGTGGGACAACCTTGTTAATAAGCTTTGCATTATTTATCGTTGTAACATTTATGATTCAACAAAAAGAAGAAATGAAAATGTAAGGCTAATACCGTGTCACATTTAGCTAGTAGGTGACACGGTATCCTCGCTTAATTGGCTATTCTTTTATATTTTCGAGAGACATCTTTAGCCATTTTGTTGCCTCATTATAATCTTGAGCAACACCCAGCCCCTTTTTATACAGCATACCTAGCTGAAATTGGGCCTTTTGATGGCTTGATTAGCAGCTAGACGATAAAGTTGAGCGGCCTTTACAAAATCCTTAGGGACACCCTGTCCATGACAATGCATTTGAGCTAATTGATATCGTGCTTTAGCATGCCCCTGTGCTGCAGCCTGTTCAATCCATTTCGCAGCCTCAGTATAATCCTGTTCGACCCCTTTTCCTTTATCAAATAAATTTCCAAGCTGGTATTGAGCACCTGCATGCCCTTGAATGGCTGCTAGCCGATAACAGCGCCGTGCCTCTTCTAAATCTTGTTCAATTCCTAAGCCCTGTTCATATAAAAGTCCCAATTGGTATTCTGCATGAATATGAGACTGATCCGTGGCTGCCCTCCACCATTTCGCAGCCTCCCTATAATTTAATGTGCCACCAGCTTCATTTACATATAATAATCCAAGCTCGTACTGGGCATCGGCATAGCCTTTTTCTGCGGCTTTTTTTAAAATAAGGTAAGGCTTTGTCAGACTGCTCAAGCTGATATACATACATACGCCCAAGCTCAAAGCCTGCACTTATATGTCCATGACTAGCGGCGAGCTGCAACCATTTTTCAGCTAAAGCTATATCTTTTTCCTTTTGATACAGTAGACCGAGACAATATTGAGCATTTGTATGCCCACTATGTGCCGCAAGCTTAAACCACTTAATAGCCTCTACTTGGTCCTGAGCAATACCTTGACCTGTGTTATAGAGCATGGCTAATTGAAATTCTGCATTCGTGTGGTCTTGGAGTGCTGCCATGTGGAACCATCTAGCAGCTTCTTCAAAATTTTGTGTGATACCACGACCTTTTAGATACATGTAGCCGAGATTATACTGGGCACTTGCATCACCTGCTAAGGCGGCCATTTCAAAATAGGTCATCGCCTCTTCATAGCTTTGCTCTACACCTGTTCCGTTATGATAAAGAAATCCAAGGTTATTTTGAGCACTTGTATTGCCTTGATTGGCTGCAGAAATATACCATTTTGCTGCCTCAAAAAAAATCTACAGGTACACCTAGTCCTTGATTAAAAAGTACGCCTAAATTATACTGAGCATCAGCATTTCCTAAATTCGCAGCCTCTTTATAGTAATGAGCTGCTTTCTCATAATCTTGCGAGACACCCTGTCCTAAATGATAAAGTACTCCTAAACTATATAAAGCATTTACATCTTTTTGCTCCGCAGCTCTCTCATACCATTTTCTTGCTAGAATATAATCTTTTTTTGACACCGCGACCGTGATTATAAAGCACCCCTAAATTATATTGGGCGCTTGGATTGCCCTGTTTTGCTGTCATCTCGAACCAGTCTGCTGAATTTTTATAGGCCTCTACTGACTGATGCTCTTGATGTAGTATATTGCCATTTAAAATGGATGTTAAATCTTCAAAATTAGAGTTTTTACTTGGTAATTTGGCCTTGAAGCTTCGATCGTAGCGTTTAAGAAACCACTCTACAATATCACTTAAATAATCAAGAACAATTTTCGCAGCCTTTGCCTCGACAACCTCATTGCTTTGACTGGAGGCCATTTTATTCACAAGGTTCATTAGTAAATAGATACGGCGTGGATGTATTTTAGCAACAAAATTACGTTGATTAAGTAAAGAATGTACGCTTTTTACCCTAGGTTCCACTTGCATTTCTAATTTATAAATTTCATATAAAATTTCCTCTAGTACGAGAAGTGATTTATGTAGGGATAGAGCTGGCTTCGAAATAGCGAATGCATTTGCATCCTGTAAATTTTCAGCTAAATTTAGGAAGGATAGTGCTCTTACTTTCTTACATTGATCTTGTAGGATTTCCTCTTGCCTGACGATTGTCCTCACCTCTTTCATTCTCTTTTTTTCATATATCGGGAAAATATCTATATTATTGATATGTTTAATGGGATTCATCAGTTGAATTGTCATCGTTACATGATACTATGTGATATAAGGGAGAAATTCAAAAAGAATTGTTAAAAAGTTCATCTGCCAAAGCTTCATTTTAGTGCCGTCCGGAGGATAGAAATAATGAAAAATATTGCAGCCATTATTCCAGCATTTAATCCACAATCTTCATTAATAACATATGTACATCAGCTTTTAACAACAACGATTTCACAAATTATTATCGTTAATGATGGTAGCGATGATAAATATGCAAATATTTTCGAAGAGCTGAAGAGCATTAATGGCTGCCGAGTGTTAGAGCATGATAAAAATATTGGAAAGGGCGGCGCATTGAAAACGGCATTTTCTTATATATGGTCTCAAAAAAAATCAGTTTCAAGGTGTAATAACTGTCGGTGCTCACAATCAACATACAGTGCAAGATGTAAAATTGGTATTAACGATGACAAAGGTATTCTCAGAAGGGATTGTGCTAGGGGTACGTAATTTTCATTCATCGGACAGTACCCTTTTATCCTACTGGGGAAATCGCGCAACAAGCTTGTTTTTTGAGCTTCTTTACCATAAAAAGCTAATGGATACTCAGACTGGCCTAAGGTATATCTCTATAAAAGAACTTCCATGGTTGCTGCGAGTAAAGGGAGCACGTTATGATTATGATACAAATATGCTAGTTGCTGCACTTAAAAGAAAGTGTCCAATTTTTGAGGTGGAGATTGGGCAATTACGTTTAAAGAAAAACACCATTATTCAATATGATGAAATAACAAATGCAGGAACAATTATTACTAAAATGCTTATGAATTATTTAAAACCAAGGGACAATAATCAATAAGTTTATAAATAAAAAAACAATAATTACTCAAGAACGTAGCGAGTATGGAAAAAAAGGAGCAATGATGATGGAGTATTCAGATCAGGTAAAAAATCGTGTTAAACGTATGGAAGGCCAGCTACGTGGTATTTTGAAAATGATGGAGGAAGAAAAGGATTGTAAGGCAGTCATTACCCAATTGTCTGCAGTACGTTCAGCAGTAGATCGTACGGTAGGGGTGATTGTAAGTACAAATCTTTTAGAATGTGTACAAAATGCTGAAGGGGATGGCGAGAAAATGAATGAAGCTATTCAGGAAGCCGTGAATTTAGTAGTAAAGAGTCGTTAAACTTATGGTAAAAATACCCACTAAACTCACTAATTTAGGTGGGTTTTTATTTTTGCAAAAATATAGTTTATTTCGGTGCTAATACAGAAAAAGTGGGGATTTTAACCTATGGAATTTTATGGTTTCTTTAGTTAAAAGTCATAGTTAGTGAACTTGTACGATAGATTTATAGTTACTTTTTCTGTTATGCTAATTATTAAGAAGATTACCATAAATGGGAAGGTGATTATTATGAAAAAAATGGCTGATAGGTGGAGTAGCAATATTGATGTTAAGTCCAACAGCAGCTCTTGCTCAAAATACAGATACTCATCCAGAAAATACTTCCCCAGTGATTGCTTATAATGTAGTAGCTAATTCTAAAGTAACGACATGGGATCAATTCACTGCAGAAATCGTCAAGCAATTAAATAATTTCACACCAGAAATTAAAATTACATATAGTGGTTCAATGACTAATTTTAAAGATAAATTTATGGATGCCTATGATAAGGCTCAGAAGCAAGCCGTCTATGCGAGTGGTCATTTGGAAAGTACCGCTATATCTGCGGATTCATCTGGTAATGTGACGTTTAAAGTCAAATATTTCACAAACCAATCACAAGAAGTAGCTGTACAAAAAAAGATTGATCAAGTATTAAAAACAATTATTAAGCCTTCTATGACAGAATTTGAAAAAGTAAAGGCCATTAATGATTATATTGTATCGAATAGTGAGTATGGTACAAAGACAAAGGCTAGTCCTCATAGTGCATATGCGCTGCTAATGGAAGGGCAGGCTGTTTGTCAAGGTTATACGCTAACGGCTTATAAAATGCTGGAGCAAGTAGGGATCGAATCGAAATATGTTGTTGGCTTTGTTAACGGCAATGAGGACCATGCATGGAATTTAGTGAAGGTCGATGGCAAATGGTATCATTTAGATACAACATGGAATGATCCTTTACCAAATCGTGTAGGTGTTTCTTCATACGATTATTTTTTTAGTAACAGATGCACAGCTAAAAAAAAGATCATACTTGGATAACGTCAGATTATCCTGCTGCAACAAGTACAACATATAGTTATATGCAAAATGTTCATTATGCTTATCAAGATAAGAACACATTATACTTTAGCAATACAGCAGATAATGATAAGTTGTATAAGCTTGATTTAGCAAGTGGTAAGAAGACTAAAATTATTGATAAGCGTGCCCTCTATATTACTGGTGCGGACAACTTTTTGTACTTCAGTGACTTCAGCAATAGCGGTTACTTAACGAAACTAAATCTAAAGACATTAAAAATGGAAGTGCTAGTAAAGCAATCCGTTTCTGATTTAAGAATTAGTGATAACCATTTAGTTTACAATATGAATAAGAAAGAACAAAAACTTAAAATAAACTAGGATTCTAAAAAAACATAAAAATTAGGACCTCTTAAAATTAAATATCTGTAAATAAAATGTAAGCACAAAGGAGCTCTCAAGTGAGTTCTTTGTGCTTTTTTTGTATATAATAAAAAGAGGAAGACGGTTGGAGGTGAGGATTTTGTGGAAAAAAATTAGCCATTATCGTAATAATCGTTATATTTATTGACCCAATTTATACGACTGGAAAAGCAGTTGTCCAACAAGTATTTACTTGGGCAAAAAAATGATGAAATTGAAACAATGCTGCTCTCAACAAAGGAAAAAATTGTAGATGTCACTGCCAAATTGTCAGAGAATGCCTCTATTGAAACAGCCACACCTCTAGAAGAGGAACCAGAAGCAAGGGTTGCTGTGACAGCTCCTACGGCTCCGAAGCCTGACGCAAAATTAGTTGTAACAAATGCAAAGGAAATGCTGATGCAATGTATGCTACTACAGTAGTTTTTCACCAACGTTTGAGATTCAATATAAAGGGAGTACACAACGAATTGAACAGATTGTGGAAGAAGCCTATGACAATGCTATAAAACGAGATGACTATGTATATGGACATATTAGCAAACACTCAATCAGGTTTGAATATGGTAGAAAAACAGCCACAATTTATGGTAAACAAAGCTATTTGATGACACCAGATCAAGCAGCATATGTGGAAACAAATATTCAAGATATAGTTGCCTCTATTCAACAAAAATCTTTAAATGATATAGAGAAGGTAAGGGCTGTTAATGACTTTATCGTTGCTAACACAGCTTATACTGATCAAACATCTTCAAGCCCACATAGCGCATATACTGTACTGGCTGAGCATGGAGGGGTTTGTCAAGGATATGCATTGTTAGCACATTCGATGCTCCAAAAGCTAGGTATAGAAACAAAATATATAGTGGGCTATGTTGGACAGGAAGGACATGCTTGGAATTTAGTCAAGCTGGATGGCCAATGGTATCATCTTGACACAACATGGAATGACCCAGTCCCTGATCGTAAAGGGGCGGTGCGGTATCAATACTTTTTAGTGGATGATCGAACGATGGCAAAAGATCATACATGGATCGCTGAAGACTATCCTAAAGCGACGAGTACTAAATATAACTATTTTCATAATATAGACTTTCCGGCTCAGGTAGGGCAGCAAATTTTTTTATAGTGATGTTACTGATGATAATAAACTATATATGCTTGATTTGAAAACAGGTCAGTCAATGCGTATTTCAAACTCTCGAGCACAATATATCGTGTATGCAGATGGCTGGCTCTACTTTAGCAATTATTCGCATGGCGCGTATTTAACAAAAATTCGTCCTGACGGAAGTGGGGAACAGATCCTCAATAGAGAGGATACGAAGGATTTATTTGTAAAAGACGGCTATTTATATTTTACGACAGATGGATTGAAAAAAAATGGCGCTCTAAATCAAGTATATAAAAGGCCTATGACATTATAAATTGTCATAGGCTCTTTTTGTACGCTCTATAATGTAATAAATAGGCTGATGATGGCATAAGGAAACCTCAATTTGTGGATACATGGATTTCATTTCCTGAGAGAAGGTTTTAAAAATAATTGGGTTATGCTTAATAGCACCACCGTTGCAATAAAGGGTAAATGCGCCACCATTATAGCCAATTTTTTTTCAATACTGCACAAGCTAAAAGCACTAATTCATGGGCAGCTTGTATGGATATTTGAATGGCACAAGGATCCTTTTTAGTTACTGCATCTGCCAAAAATGCGCCCATTTTTGCGAGCTGTGCATTTGTATAAGATGGATTGAACAGCCATGCAGCTAGTTCCGTAACATCTTGAATGCGTAAGTAATGATAGACTGCATTTTTTTAGGATGGTTGGTTCCCCGCGTCCGTCCTCCATCTTGAAAATAGCACGAATTACTTCTTGTCCTAACCAATAGCCGCTACCTTCATCCCCTGCGCGATGTCCCCAACCACCAGCGCGTACAATTTTAGAGCCATCAAAGGCATACGCAATGGCACCCGTGCCTGCAATGAGTAAAGCACCTGCTTGTTCAGCAGTGACCCCTAGTAAAGTAGCTTGTGCATCATTTTCTATAATAAGTGTATCGACTTGCAATGAAGTAGAGGCGATGGCCTGTTGAACAATAGCTGATACAATTTCATGATCTTTAGAAGAATCAATCCCAGACAATGCAAAGGTCGCTACCTCAATTTTTGAATCCTCTTGTTTTTGTAAAAAAATCATATACATTTGCTAGTAAGGATTGCAATACTAATGTAGCTGATTCAGTACCAATAGCTTGATAGTTGGAGCCCTTTGTGGAATTTGAATAGTTAATTTCACCAGATTCGGCATGTACGACTGCACAAGCCGTTTTAGTAGCACCACCGTCAACAATAAGGAGCCATTTCGTCATTGATTCCAGTCCTCTAAAAATACAGTTAATTGTTTTTCTGCCTCAATGATTTTTGTCTCCTTTGCATGAATCCAGGCATAAAGATCTTGAGCTTTTACCTTAGATTTTTCAAGCGACGCCTTCATTGTTTCTGGTGCTGGGCCACCAGGCAATGTACGAACACCTACAAAAGTTTCTGGTTTTAAAGTGTTATAAAAATCCTCTTCAGAAATATTTAACGGTTTACCAGTAATTAACTTAGATTGTGTATTCGCTAATCCCCATGTAAGGCTTACTAAAGATTCCTCACCGTGAGCAAGCAGTACTTTTATGCATTTGCTGACAATGCTATGTGACTGACGGAAGGATATCCCCTCGGACCGTACCAGGGTATCAGCAAGCTCTGTTACATTGGCAAAGCTATTTTCTGCTCGATTTTTTAATTTTTTTCTTGTTCACATTCATTGTCACAACAAGTGAACCAAATAGTTTGTAAATACCTAGTAAACGATCAATAGCACGCCACAAATAGGGTTGCATATCATCTTCTGTGTCTACGATATCTCCAAACGGTGTATTATGTACCATTTGTAATACTGTACTAGCATCCCCAACAACCGCTGAGAGTAATGAACGAGTATGCTCAATTGAAACAGGGTTACGTTTTTGTGGCATGATGGAGCTAATTTGTACATATGGACTTGCTAGTGTAAAGGCATTGAACTCCTGCGTAGCCCACAGTAAAAAGTCCTGTGATGTGCGACCAAGATTAAGTGCCGCAAGCTGTACAATGCTTGCTGCCTCAGCAATATAATCTGCACCTGCAACAGCATCCCAGGCATTTTCGATAATTTCATCGAATGCCAATAAATCACGCATACGCTCTCGACTAATTTTGAAGCCTGTCGTTGTTAGTGCTGCTGCCCCCATACTGCTACGGTTAACTGTTTTGTAGACATGCTGCAAACGTTCGAAATCCCGTTCTAACTGATCAATAACAGCCTTCAAATAATGAGCAAAGGTTGTTGGCTGTGCCTGTTGAGTATGGGTATAGCCAATCATAATAGTATCAACATGCTCCTCTGCAGCTGCGATTAAATCATCACGTAATGTTAATAACTCACGCATAAGCAATAATAATTTTTTTTCTTAGTGTCATGCGATAAATGGCAATACCCATGTCATTACGACTTCTGCCAATGTGAAGATTTCCGGCAACATCACCAGCCAATTCTATCAATTTATTCTCAATACGGAAGAATAAATCCTCATATCTTGGGCTGTAATCCTCTAAGCGATAGTAGTTTAAATCTAGCTTTTTAAGTGCGACACCAATTTGTTTTGCCTCTTCTTTTTTTATGAGACCTTGTTCTTCCAGCATTTTCAAGTGTGCAATATTAATTTGTAGCATGATTGATAAAAAGTTTTTCTTTGCTTCATCATAGGCCGGTTGTAAGACAATTTTGCGATAAATATTAGAAGGGAAAATCATCCCATCTTCTTGCTGTGTTTTGTTGCGGAAATCTTCAAACATGTTCATTGCCTCCTAGTAGATGAGCAGTTAGATGGCCGAGCCAGCACTGCCCTTAGATAACTTCTCAGAAATAATCAGTACAATTAAAATTAAACAAATTTGTAAAACACCATAAGCACAGGCAGTTCCAAATTTAAATGAATATAGTTTTTGGAATATAGCGACGGACAGTGGAATAGTAGATGTACTGTAAATAAGAATGGATGCTACAAACTCACCAATGCTTTGGACAAGCGCTAATAATGTTCCTGCAAGAATTCCAGTAAAGGTAAGCGGTACTACGATTCGTCTAAACGTATACCACCAAGTGGCACCTAGGCCTCGTGATGCTTCTTCAATAGACTGATCTAATTGTACAAGTGAAGCGGATGTCGAGCGAAAGACAAGCGGTAAATGTCTAATAAAGTAAGCTAATGGCAAAATCCAGAACGTCCCAATAAGCACCTGATTAAAAGCAAAGACGTTTTCAGTACTAAAGGCTGCAATTAAGTTAACAGCAACAACTGTCCCTGGCAATGCCCATGGTACCATAATTAGTATATCAAGTAATGTTTTACCTTTGAAGTTTAATCGTATCATAGCGTAAGCAGCTGCAACCCCAAAAATTATATTACCAATCGTTGCAACAACACCCATCTGTATAGAATTCCAAATGGGTCGCCATGTGCGTTCATCTGTAAACAGTGCTACATAATGACTCATTGTGTATTCAGTTGGGAGAATTTGCGTTTTCCATGCACCATCCACGGAAAATGAAATTAATACAAGCACGATAATGGGTAAAATCAAAATTAAGGTACCAATGAACGATGCAGTGGTGGCAGCTATTTTCATTCCCTTTGAAGATACTTCTGATCGATGGATACTGACGCCTTTGCTTAGATTTTGATAGTTTCGGCGATTTTGATACCAACGCATTAGCAACAGAAAGGAGATAGACACAAAGGATAAAATCATAGATTGTGTCGCTGCCATATCTAAATTGCCATTCGTACGAGATAAATAAATTTGCATTGTCATGGTACGCTCTACACCGAACATTAATGGTGCCGTGTAGGATGCCATAGATATCATAAATACTAACAATGAGGATGCCACTATTGAGGGGGTCAGCATCGGTAATATAACCTTTGTCCATATGCGGATACGTCCAGCGCCAAGGCTCGTAGCTGCTTCCTCTAATGCTGGGTCCAGCCCCTTTATAGCTGCAGAGGCAGTCAGATAGAAATAGGTATACATCGTGAACGTATGGACAACGATAACTCCCCAAATTCCCTTTAATGAAAAGTACTTGATCCAATCCAAATAAATACTGGAAGGCGCGTGGAAAGATACCGCTTTCCCCATATAAAAATGTAAAGGACAACACACCTACTAACGGTGGAAGAGCCATGGGTACTAATATTAAAATTGATAGCAGCCGTCTTCCAGGAAAATCATATCGTTCCAGTAAAAATGCCATTGTCACACCGACAATTGCACAGCATATAACACTGATGACTGAAATATATAGACTAGTCCATAATGCTTCTAAATTGGCGGGGCTAGCCAGATCAAAAATTTTTATAGGAGAAAAATGGATCATCACCTGAAAAACTCTGTAAAAAAGTTTGATAGAAGGGATAAACCACATAGGCAAACAATACTAAAAATAATGGCGCAATAAGGATATATACAAACCCATTTGAATACATAATTCGTGACCATATATTTTCTTTAGGAGAGTTGATGGGCGTTTTGTTCATGTTATTTCCCCCTATTCCCCTAAAAAATACAATGCATCATACGGAATATTTAACGTAATGTCCTCACCAATCTTTTTTTAATGAATCGCTTGAATTAACAATCATAACTTTTAGCGAAAATTCATGAAAATCGACAATATAATTCACGCTAATTCCAGTAAATTCAACAAAAGAAATTTTACCAATCAAAGTATTGTCACCTTTATCAAGATGAATCGATTCTGGACGAATAGAGATAAACACTTTGTCTCCAATCATATGCGATAAAGTTAGAGAGCTTTGGTGCTTTCGCCCAGTGAGAACAAGTCCATTTGCTGTTTTTGCTTGTATATACTCGTCATCAATAGCATCAATGGTTGCTTCGATTAGATTTGTTTCACCGATAAAATTTGCAACGAAGCGGCTTAAAGGGCGATGATAAACTTCCTGAGGGGTACCAATCTGCTTGATATAGCCATTTTCCATCACCATAATGCGATCAGACATGGCCATGGCTTCCATTTGATCATGCGTCACATAAATAGTTGTAACACCAAGCTCGCTTTGAATTCGTTTTATTTCAATTCTAGTTTCCTCACGCAATTTTGCATCTAAATTCGATAAAGGCTCGTCAAGTAGTAAAATATCTGGCTCAATCACAAGAGCTCTTGCCAATGCGACCCTTTGCTGTTGGCCACCTGATAGCTCATTGATTTTTCGGTTTCCATATGGATCTAGATGAACAAGCCCTCGAATTCGATCGACCTTTTGTTTTATTTCACTTTTGGTAAGTTTTCTAACCTGTAAACCAAAGGCTATATTTTCATCAACCGTCATATGGGGAAATAGAGCATAGTTTTGAAACACCATACCGATATTCCGTTTATTGGGCTGAAGCCGAGTCACATCCTGATCATCAAATAGAATTTTCCCCGCTGTTGGGTAGTAAAAGCCGGCAATCATTCTCAAAGTGGTTGTTTTACCACAGCCACTCGGACCAAGAAATGTAAAAAAACTCCCCAGCTTTAATATCAAGACTTAAATTTTTTTACACCATGCACCTGACCAAATTGTTTAGAGACATTCTCTATTTTGACACTTCTCAAAAAAAGTGCTCCTTTCTCGCAGAAAGTTAGAATACATGAAGGCTTTCAAATAAGAAATTCTGTTATCCTTTCGGTGAGCAATAGGTGGTCATTTATATAAAAATAGCAAACTAGTGATAACACTAGTAAGCTATTTTCTATCATTAATGAGAAATGTTATTTACCACGTCCTTTAATATTATTATCCCAGTATTCCATCCACTCGGCTTCTTTTTCCGACATAAGCTGCCAATCAATATCAAAAGTTTTTAAATCTAGCTCTTGGAACCATTCAGGCATTGTTGCTTTATCGATATCAGAACGTGTAGGAATCTGATAATAATCATTAGCTAGTTGCGTGACCATACCCTTTTCAAATAGGAATTCAACGAACAGCTTTGCATTTTCTAAGTTTTTCGCATTGTTGACAACAGCTACACCATCTACTAAAATTGGTGCACCACTTTTTGGATAAATGTAGTCAAAAGGATAATCTGTCGTATATTTTTTTTAATAAAATATCTTGCAGATTCCATAACGAAACACTGCCCTCCTGACGAGTAAGCTTTAAATAAAGTGCATTTGGATCTTGTGTATATTCTTTTGTATTGGCATCTAATTGTAATAGCCAATCATAGCCCTTTTCAGGGGAATCATCACCTTGACGTACAATCATCGAGGAATAAATAGTCCGCATAGTTCCAGATGCTAAAACACCACGAATTAAAATTTTATCCTTCCATTTAGGATCTAATAAGTCATCCCAATCCTGTGGTCCAGATTCTTTCGTTAATACATCACTGTTAATCATAATTACTTCGGGTAGAAGCATTTCACCAAACCAACGTCCTTCTGCATCTTTATGCGCAGTATTGATGGAATCGATAAAACTTGGCTTCCAAGCATGAAGTAAATCCTCATTGGCCCCAACAATAAGCGCTGATTGTGTACCACCCCACCAGAAATCAGCCTGTGGGTTTGCCTTCTCACCACGTAGACGCTCTAAAATTTGCTGAGCCCCCATTGTCAAAAACTCTACCTCAATGTCTGGATACTTTTCATTAAATTGATCGATTACCTTCTGTACCATCTCCTCATCGCGGCCAGTATAAATAACTAACTTGCCTGATGGTGATGTTTCAACATCAGCCTTTTCAGGATTTGGCGTTTTGTCATCATTTGTAGAATTCTTGTTGTTATCACTACTACATGCAGCTAAAACAATGAGCATTAGCACAAGGAAAAAAACCGAAAATACGCGATTTTTTCATCATCTTCTCCTTTCTCCAATTGAGTAACTTGCATATAGCAGTATAATACGGAGGTAACACAATAATGTTAGAATTATTAAAAAAATTCTAATTGCCCTCATCATAAACTAAGTAAATATTGGTTATCAACGCTATCATTACAAAATTCGAAAAAAACTCCTTAAAAAAGGGCTAACCATTTTTAAGGAGCTTCATTTAAATTATGCGTTTTTATTGTTAATTGGTTCTAAAAAAAGTGTCTTTTTGTCGACGTTGGGTAAGAATTGTAGGAAGCATCATCCCGACAATGACAAGAATTATACCGATTATTTGTATAGTAGTTAATGGTTCATGTAGAACAATAACGGAAACTGTAACTGCTACAGGAAGTTCTATCGCACTTAATATGGAGGCAAGGGCACCACCAATTTTCGGAATGGCTATTGAAAATAAGTAAATTGGCAAAATAATGCCCAAAAGCCCTAAAGCTAATCCATACTTCCATAAGCCTTGAACAAATAATTTTCCATTCCATATAATTTCAGGGTTCAGGACGATACTAATTAAAATAAGTGCAACGAAGGAAACAATTAACACACGGGCAGTAGTGGTAATACCTTCCACAGGTCGTGAGTTAAATTGAATAAAACATGCAAAGCTAAATGCAGCAGCAAAGCCAAACAGCCACCCTTTTATTGGGATGCCACTTAGATCCACATTTAACACACCAGCGGCTAAAATGGTTCCTGCAAATAAAATAATAAGAGAAATCACTTCTGGACGACTTGGTAACCGTTTATGTAATGCACAATCCAACAGTAGACCAATCCAGGTAAATTGAAAGAGCATCACTACTGCTAAAGAAGCAGGTAGATATCTTAATGATTCTCCATAAACAATACCTGTAGTTCCAGTAAGCAGTCCTGCGCAAACCAAAATAGCTAGCCCGCTTTTCGATGGCTTGGGTAATTGTCTTTGTGTTATTAAAAAAATAGTGAGGACTAGTAAGAAGCCAATAATATATTGACTTGATACAGCCTCCCCTGATGTAAAGCCATGTTGCATAGCTACTTTGACAATTGTCGACAGTACTCCATAGCTACTAGAGGCAATAACAATCAGTAGAGGATATAGTAAATTAGTTTTCATATTTTTGCGATTCACTTCCTAAATTTGCTTCACCATATGATGAAAAGGTTCATCAATAATTGACCATGGTTCTGTAATGACGAAGCCTAAACGTTCATACAAACGACGTGCATTTTCTTTTTGAGTTTCAACATTTAACGATAGTTTTTTTAAAGCCTCGCTGCTTTGTTAGTTCCTCTGCATATTGAAGCAGCAATGTACCAATTCCTTTACCACGAGCCTCAGATGTAACACATACTGTATCAATATAGTACTCGTCCTCGTGAGCCTCTTGATCAATGATAATAGAAGGTGCATTTTTAGCTTTCAGCCATTTTACAAGGTTAGCATCCATCTCAATAGCCTGCTCGCCATTGTAATAAACAAGAATTCCTAATACGTGTTCATCCTCAATGGCTACATAAGTATTTAAATAAGAATGTCGATTATCTTCACGTTTGAAAAGGTTTGATAATTCTCGTTTAACAGCTTCCTCTGTCTGTTCACCAGTTAAACGATTGGCAATATCACCAATAGCATCCATTATTAATGGAACAACGGCATGGGCATCCTGTGGTTGCGCTTGTCGCATTGTTATACTCATTGTCAAAATCCCTACCTTTCTATAGGCAAGTATAACAAAGATAGAAGATGACTCAAGTTTTAAGTCAAGGATGCTCACTTTTCTATTTTTCGTAAAATTTTAAACATAAGCCCACCACTATGGAGGATTAAGGAAAGGCGTCTTCATGAAGTTTCACTTTATGCGACAACTATTTTCATGTTAATCTATAATGAATAGACTTTTGGGAGGACAACAATGACAAAGGATGAGAAGGATTTTATATTAGTCTATGGAGATGCTTTTATTGACTATATTGCTGATGATGTAACAAATACATCTTTTACTAAATATATGGGTGGGGCGACTGTAAATGTGGCAGCGGGTATTAGCCGTATTGGTGCGCCATCTGCATTAATTACCATTACTGGGGATGACGAGGGCTCACAATTTGTGAGAGATGGACTTGCGCAAGAAGGGGTGACCCTGGATTATGCAGTTTTTAACCCTGCAAAACGTGTTAGCGGTGTCTATGTGCATTTAACTGAAGCATGTGAGCGAATTTTTAAAGATTATGTCGATGAGACGCCAGATTTACAAGTAGAAGCGTCCCAATTGAATGAAGAAGCTTTTAAACATGCCTCTGCGTTAACTGTTTGTTCAGGTACAATGTTCCATCCTACAGCACTTGAAACAACACGTGCTGCAGTAGAAATGGCTAAGGAAAAAGGGGCCATTATTGCGATGGATGCAAATATAAGACCTCTACGCTGGAGCAGTGAGGAAATCTGCCGTGAAACAGTCACATCTTTTTTTTGAACAATTAGATATTTTAAAGGTCACAGATGATGAACTTTTCTTCCTCACAGAGACAACAAATTTGGCAGAGGGAATTGAGCATTTAAACAGCTATCTAGTGCCAATTATTTTAGTTACTGTTGGTGAAAACGGCACATATGCAGTATTAAACGGTGAGACAGTTCATGTACCAACAGAGAAGGTAGTGCCAGTGGATACTACAGGTGCCGGGGATGCTTTTATGGCTGGTGTATTACGTGATGTTCATTACAATGGCTTACCTACAACAGAAGAGGAGCTTATTCGTTGTGTAAGCTTTGGCAATAAACTAGGTGCTTTAGCGGCAACAAAAGCGGGGGCTTTAACAGCTCTTCCTTATTATGATGATATTAAGCATTTGCTTAAATAATCATGTGGAGCGTGTATAAATGGAGAAGAACTATGATGTGTTAGTGAAGGATCGATTATTTTTCGGTGGGGCAAAGGATGCTGAAGCGGCTTTTGAGCATGAGTCCGTTGATATTGTAATAGATGTTCGGGTAAATGGCCTTACCCCAGAAGAACAGAATGAGTCTGCTTATCTGTACAAGCATTTACCGATTGCTGATGATGATTTAGAGGTAGCACCATCTATAAAAAAAGGTAGCCGATGAAATCATTTCTGCCTATGAGAATGGCCAGAAGGTATACTTTCATTGCGGAAGTGGCGGTGGACGAGCAGGTGTTGCAGCCACAGCTGTATTGATGGAGCTTGGATTTGCTAGCTCTCTAGAGGTGGCTGAAGCGGCTGTAAAGGCGACACGACCACAAGTAACAATCCGTCCAAAAATGGCGGATGCTTTGCGGAAACTATATAAATAATAATTAGGGGAGTACCATAAATTATTTTGGTACTTCTTTTCTATAAAATGGTCCTTTTTAGCGAAAAACATAACTAAATAGATTTGTATTTCCTTATAATGGAGTTTCCTTAATTTTGTTCTATACATATTAGAACAAAATTTGTTATAGTAGTGGTATAACAATAAATTGAGGTGATCAGTATGATAGAGCAGTTAGGGAGTATTCCATGGGCAATCATAGCACCACTAATCATCGTACAATTAATTTTAATGATTGTAGCTCTATTTGACTTACGAAAAATTCACGCTACGAATGGTCCTAAGATTTTATGGGTTTTAATAATTGTTTTTGTTAATCTACTTGGACCCATTGCATACTTTATTGTTGGGAGAAAACAAACATGACAATATTGCTTAAAGTAACAGGTCTGACTAAGCAATTTGCAGAAAAAGTTGTAGTGGATGATATTGATTTCACACTAGAAGAAAATACATCAACAGCTTTGATTGGACCGAATGGTGCAGGGAAAACAACAACTTTATCGATGTTAACCGGCCTTTTAAAGCCAACTTCTGGAAGTGTAAAGATGCAGAATGGTGAGGTAAGAGACAACATTGGTTTTTTACCACAATATCCACAATTTCATCCTTGGTTAAGTGCGATAGAGTTTACAGAAATGGCTGCTAAATTAAATGGAGTCCCTGCTAAGAGCGCTAAAAAAAGATGCACAAAAAAACGCTTGAATTTGTTGGATTGGGTAATGATTTAAATAAGAAAATTGCCACATTTTCAGGTGGTATGAAGCAACGTCTTGGCATTTCCCAGGCAATTGTGCATAAGCCTAAATTACTGTTATTAGATGAGCCTGTTTCTGCTTTAGATCCAGTAGGACGAAGGGAAGTTCTTGATTTGTTAAAGGGCTTACAGCAAGAAACGACTATTTTATATTCCACACATATTTTAAATGATGCAGAGGAAATGACAGATCAGCTATTATTTTTACGTGATGGCAAATTAGTAGAGCAAGGAACATTGCGAGAGGTACGCCAGCGCTTTGATGAGCTCCATTATGTCGTAGAATTTAGCTCCGAAGAAGAGGCAAAACATTTTACTGATCAATATGAGCCAAAAGGCAAAGTCAAGGGCTATTTTGTTTATATAGCAATTATTGATGAGGGGCCAAGTATGCAGCAGCTACTGAAATATTTAAGTGATACACCTTATAAAATTCGAAAAGTTGAAAGACAAACGGCTTCACTTGAAGAAATTTTTATGAAGGTGGCGAAAAGAATATGAGAGGATTTAACGTACTACTGCATAAGGAATTTAGAGAAGCTTGGCGAAGCAGGAAGTTCTTATGGATACCTCTTGTATTCGCATTACTAGGTATGAGTGATCCACTGACGAACTATTATATGATAGATATTTTAAATGCTGTTGGAAATGTACCAGAAGGATTTGAAATGTTGTTACCAGAGTTAATGCCCGTTGATTTGTTACAGGCTTCTATTGGACAGTTTCAAACAATAGGGTTATTAGTAATAATGGCTACTTTCGTTGGATCAATTAGTAAGGAGCGCGCAAATGGAATGGCGACACTCTTATATGTTCGTCCAATTTCATTTGCTGCATATTTTCTAAGTAAGCTTACGGTTTTAAGTGTTATAGGTTTGGTAAGTATTATAGCAGGCTTTACAGGTAGTGTTTATTACACAGTAATTTTATATGGTTCATTTGATGTAGCAACACTTCTAGCAAGCTTTTGTACTTATTATGTTTGGCTAGTATTTGTACTAGCGGTCACACTTCTAATGAGTGCAGCATTTAAAACAACTATTGCTACAGCATTTACGTTCATTGTCATTTTTGTTGGACAGATTATAGATGCATTGGTGGGCTCATTTTGGACCATATCACCGTGGAAAATGCCGGCATATGGTGTACAGCTTATCCGTGGTACGATGGAAATGTCGGATTATTGGTGGAGTATACTAATTACGGTTGTACTACTTATAGCTTGTATCGTTTTAGGAATATGGACCATGAAGAAGAATGCTGCAATGACAAAGATTTAGAGGAATTTAAAAAAATGGTGAAATGGCTAGCAAAATAAAGTGCTAGTCCTTTTTTGTTGTATAGTATATAGTTTTTTTAATGGATTTAAAAATACATATTGATGCACAGCTTGAATGAATAGGGAGGTGTGAGATGGCATCCATTATCTATTATATAGTACAGCTGGGGAACAGCTATTATCATGGGTCAACCGATAATCCTATGCTTACTACAGATGAAGAGCAGGCATTTGCTTTTACAAATAGTGATACAGCGGAGCAATTAGCCACCAAGGTTAATGGAACTGTTTTGACAAGAGAGGTCAGCTTTGAAGAACTAGAGGAACTTTCAGAGGACCTTTGGACAGAATATAATGCACTGCCAAAAGATGAACGTGACATAATTGAATCCTTTTGCAGCAAACTTAAACTAGGCATAGATGAATAAATTTCAGGTGAGTCGATCATTTTATCCCTTCAAATAATGTAAATTCACAAACTGTTCAATGAAAGCGTTTTGAATGTGAACAGTTTGTGAAAACCCTCACATAACACTTTTCTTTTAAAAAAAATCGGAGTAGAATAGGAATCAAGTTAGAAGTTGTTATAAAACAGATGGATAAAAATATTACCAATAGCTTAATTGTTATAATACAAAAACAAATTGATGGGGGATTTTACTATGTGGGTTATTACAGTATTTGAGCAAAAAGATGTTCGTATTTTTGAATATACAAACAAGAAGGAAGCTACACAAGCACTTCAGCATTTTAAGAAAAACGCAGTATTGTCTTATACAAAATAATCTTAACCCTTAGCTATGCTTAAAACGTAGCTAAGGGTTTTGTTCTTTTATGCAAACAACAACAGGAACTATACATTTATTGTTAATCTATCTTCTTCATCGCTTCACCTGTACCTTTTCTTGGAATCTTAGTCATTTAGGCATATAATGTAGCTATAACTCGAAATTTGTCAAATAACTCGGAAAATATGAAAACTAACATGTGAAGGAAGGTTAGTAAATTGACAATACAAAATTCCGACCGTTTTCTTACAGCATTTAATCGGATAGATCATAGGTTAAGAGATATTGTGGGTGCCAAAGATTTCATGCCCTTTTACCGACTGATTGATCAAGCAAAGAAGAAGGATGTACTAGTGCGGAAATACGAAGATGATTTGAGGTCCTATGCAGACTTGAGAAATGCCATTGTTCATCATCGAACATCGATGGAATTTGTGATAGCTGAGCCACATATTGATGTGGTTGAAAGAATTGAGCATATTGATTTTACCATCGCTAAGCCTACATTGGTTGGACAAATGTTTCGCAAAAAAAGTGCTTGTTTTTCAGGAAAGAGACTCCTTAAGGCATGTGTTGAAGGTCATTCGCCATCGTAAATTCACACAGTTCCCCGTATACCATAAAGATCAATTTAAAGGATTAGTGACGACAGTTGGCATTACTAATTGGCTAGCTTCGATGATGGGAGGCAATCAAATTCCAAAGCAAATTCCAACCCTACATGATATTTTAATGCATGAAAAAAACCGAGTGAATTACAAATTTGTGAGTAGATACATAACGATTTATGAGGCTGAAGATATTTTTAAGCAAGGTGTGGAACGCGGTCGACGATTTGAGGCATTGTTAATAACTGAGCATGGGAAGCCGCAGCAAAAACTAATTGGCATTATTACCCCACTAGATATTGTGAAAATTGATTAAGCAAGACGATACAAGCTGTTAAGGGCTTGATCGTCTTGCTTTATCCTTTAGACTGATATATAACGAACCATTTGCTTGAACTTGAGCAAAATAGACATCTTCAACTGATTGGACATTCTGCTTTTTCAGCTTTTTCATTAGCCAGTCTTCTGTTAATTCAAGTTCAACTAGGTTTTCATAAATAAGCTGTCCATCTGAAACCACTTCTGTTGGAATATAGCTTGGCGGTGTAACATCGGCCTTTACATCCTGCTTAGTTGCTGGTTGTTCTGCAGGTTTTTGAAGTACACTCAATTTACCAGTAGTTTCAAGTAATGCGTATTGAACATCTTGAATAGAAAAAAATTGCTTGCTCTCGAAGCATCATTGTTAGCTCATCCATATGCAATCGATTTTGCTTTAAGGCAGCTTCTAAAATAAGGCCGTTTTGAATAACAATAGTTGGCTTGTCATCGATTAATACTCGAGCCTTTTTAGATTTTATGGTAATAATGGTCATTAAATAGGTCAACACACTCCACCAAATTAATGAGATGAGGCCATCTATAAAGGGCGTCTCTGCTTGTGCTGCTATTTCAGAAGCAATCGAACCAAATGTAATACCTGTTGTATAGTGGAAGAATGTGAGCTGTCCAAGCTGCTTCTTCCCTAATATTCGAGCTAAAATAAGTAAAGCAAAAAAAATGAAAGTGAGGCCCTTAGAATCATTTCCCAAAAATTTATGTGCAAAAATTCATCTATATTCATACATCTATCAACTCCTAACACTGCTGTCGGAAATTAGCTTGTGCAAAAAGAGCAAGAATATGCGATAATCATTTATTATCGTAATTTGAGAAAATTTAGAAAGTGGGTGTGCAGCATGAACAATTCAGTAGAAAAAAATAAATAATCCAATCTATCCAATTATGATTGCAATAGCTGTTGCCCACCTTATTAATGACACGATGCAGGCGGTAATACCAGCGATGTTCCCGATATTCAAGAGTGATTTAGGTTTAACCTTTACACAAATTGGACTTATTTCATTTGTTTTAAATATGTTCGCCTCTGCATTACAGCCAGTGGTGGGTTTTGTTAGTGATAAAAAGCCCATGCCCTATGCTTTGCCAATCGGTATGATAAGTTCATTCATAGGTATTGCAATCATCGCGTTTACAACCCAATATTGGGTAATTCTTATAGCGGTATTATTTTTAGGCTTTGGCTCTGCTATATTTCATCCAGAAGGCTCTCGTGTTTCATTTATGGCAGCAGGCTCTAAAAGAGGGCTAGCACAATCGATTTATCAAGTGGGTGGGAACTCAGGTCAAGCGCTTGCACCATTGATTAGTGCCTATATTTTTAGTGTTTTTGGTCAACGTGGTGCCGCAATGGTATTAGTAGTAGCAGCTATTGGTATTGTTGTATTAAGTAAAATTGCTACATGGTATAAAAAGAGGTTAGAGCAGGAACGTTTAGCAAAGAAAAAGCGTGTATTAGTATCCACCTTACCACCATTAACAAAAAAAATCAAGTGGGTATTGCACTGACTTTATTATTTACTATTATTTTTGCACGATCATTTTATACAACCAATATTACAAGTTTTTATGTATTTTATTTGATGGATCATTATGATGTCAGCCTTCGACTCGGACAAATTCTTATTTTCAGCTTTATGGCATTTGGTGTTGTAGGAACATTTTTCGGTGGTTCATTATCTGATCGAATTGGTAGAAAGAATGTTATACTGTTATCTGTTGTTGTACCGATGCCGTTTTGTCTGGCACTTCCATATGTTCCATTATGGGCAGCTATGATATTCCTAGTGATTATTGGTACACTCATTATGATTAGCTTTTCGGTGACAGTTGTATACGCCCAAGAGCTAGTCCCATCAAAAATTGGTACAATGGCTGGTTTAACTACGGGCTTTGCTTTTGGTATGGGAGCAATTGGAGCGATGGTCATTGGTGTTTTAATGGATCATAAGGGAATAGATTTTACGATGATGGTCGTTTCCCTATTGCCTTTATTGTTATTAGTAGCCTTTTTCTTACCAAAGGATAAACCTTCATCAGCAGTATAAAAAAATTAAACGCGTCTCAAAATTTGAATGAACCCGCGAAGGACATTTAAAATTTGAGAACGCGTTTTTTTATTGACGTAATGGTGATAAAAACTCTGCTGGTAGATTTTCTTTATCTATAACGTAGCCCTCTGATATATGAACTTCATGCATTTTATCGTTATAGGTAAATTTAAAAATGCCATTGTCAAAGTCGGTGCCAATTTCTTTAAAGAAAATGCCCTCAATCGATACATATTTCGGACATGTAAATCCTACTTTAAAGCTTTCGTGCTCTTTAATTAAATATGCGCGTACACCTTTCTCATATATGTCATTCGCATCATCATCTGTTGGACGCTGAACAGCAACAATATGGAAATCGACAAAGGGAACCTCTTTTAACAATACGTTTAAGAATGAGCCTTTTGTGATCTCCTCCCAACGACTTTGCGCACTTTGACCTACAATTATTTGTGATATTCCAAAATTCTTTGCTACTTCTGCGATAACTTTTTGTATAGGGCGTTTTTCAGCATCTAATAAAATGAATTTTTCAACATCTAGCTCATCCGATAGCTTTTTCCATTGCTCAATGTAGCTAGATTTTTCTGCATCAAATGCATCAAGGGGCTGTGAGTCTACCGAAAGAATATAGAGCGGGCAATCTAACATTGTAGCCATTTTATGTCCACGGCGTATTAAGCGTTCCCCATTAAGACCGTAATAAACACAAACTAAAATACTTTCGTCTAAACGCCCTTTCACATGCTTCATAAAAAAATTACACCTCTTATCTTGTTGTTATTTTGTTATTTTCACTGTCGATTTTGAAAAAAATTATCCTAAAACAGCTAAAATCGATGCTGTTACAGTGCATTATGCTCATTTATATTGTATACTTAAAAATGTATAAAAGTTAATGACAATATATAGAGAAATCCTTGAGAAATTAGGTTTATTTCTATAACTCACACATATTTTATTTATGCATTTTGCGCATTTAAACGAATTGTCTCTATATGCCACACTATTATGCAGTGAGTTAAATAGATAGTCAAGTCTCTCGGTATTCCTTAGTAAGATTGCGTTTAATTTTAATAAGCTTTCAATTTTAAAATACTTTAGTTGTCAGCTCTAAGTCCCTCTAGTTTTCTCGTACAGCACTATCATAAAAAGCTTACTGACTCATAAATTAAGTTGCAATAAAAATCCTTTTATCTCACTTTTAATTCATCATACATGATATCTTCTAAAACCCCTTAAGGATTATTCGAAGGAATTTCTGATATATTCGTTTAGCTTTACTATATTCATATTGGCGTTTTTTTCGGTAGGTAATGAGTACTAACTGAAATAAATAAAGTGTCCTCAACAACGTAGTTAATTTTTTTTTTGCTATGAAATAAAGCATACTATCTTCATTAAATTTGGGAATACTTTATTGGCATCATTAAAATCAAACAACTGTCTGCAGGGCGAAATCGAAAGTAGGAGGTTTTCATTTGGTTACAGTTCTTATTGCGATACTTTTTCCATTTGTCTGCGCTGCGCTTATTCCACTTCTTTATAGGCGACTAAGGCGTGTTTCACATCTTGGCTGGTTTGTGTTAGCCGTTCCATTCATCTTGTTTCTTTTACTCGCTCGCTATATTCCTCAAATTGCCGAGGGTAAAACGTTTATTCATACATATGAGTGGATTCCCTCTTTTAATATAAATTTCACAACATACCTAGACGGTCTCAGTATGATATTTGGCTTACTGATTACTGGTGTAGGTAGTTTAGTTATTTTATATTCTATTTTTTTATTTATCAACGAAAGAATCTCTTCATCATTTTTACTGCTATCTATTACTATTCATGGGCGCTATGCTTGGCGTTGTTTTTTTCAGATAATTTAATGGTATTATACACGTTTTGGGAATTAACGAGCGTGTCCTCATTTTTATTAATAGCATTTTGGCATCATCGAAAGGCATCTCGAGCTGGTGCGAGAAAAGCCATGACGATTACCGTTTTTGGTGGACTATCTATGCTTGCTGGTTTTTTAATGCTTTTTGTAGCATCAGGGTCATTTAGTATTCGTGAGATTATAGCTAATGTAGAGGTAATACGTGATCATACACTATTTACGCCAGCATTAATCCTTATATTGATTGGTGCTTTTACAAAGTCAGCACAATTCCCAT
Organism: Lysinibacillus pakistanensis; assembly: GCA_001312325.1. The sequence continues at coordinate 53,917 of BBDJ01000027.1, forward strand.
TCCATATTTGGCTACCTGATGCAATGGAGGCACCCACTCCAGTCAGTGCTTACTTACACTCCGCGACTATGGTAAAGGCAGGAATCTATTTAGTTGCACGTTTTTCACCAGTGTTTGGAGGAGAGGCTGTTTGGTTCTGGCTAGTCAGTGTGATTGGCCTTGTAACGTTGTTCTGGGGTTCATTTAATGCTGTGCGGCAAACAGATTTAAAGGCGTTACTGGCCTTTTCAACGGTTAGTCAGCTCGGTTTGATTATGAGTTTATTTGGACTAGGATCAGTTGCACATTATTACGGCTATGCTGAAAATACTATTCTTTATACACAGGCAAGTTTTGCAGCATTATTTCATCTTGTGAATCACTCCACTTTTAAAGGTGCGTTATTTATGATGGTCGGTATTGTCGATCATGAAGTAGGTACCCGTGATATACGACGTCTTGGTGGCTTAATGCATTGATGCTGTAACGTTTACAATTGCCGTAATTGGTGGTTTTTCGATGGCTGGATTACCACCGTTTAATGGTTTTTTTTAAGTAAAGAAATGTTCTTTGCTGCAATGCTAGCTATTCGTAATGTAGAAGCCTTTTCAATTACTGAGGTTGGGCTTTTATTTCCGATTATCGCATGGGTGGCGAGCATTTTTACATTTGTCTACAGCTTTATTTTAATAAGCCGTACATTCTTTGGAAAATTACAGCCGGATAAAATAGATAAAAAAAACCACATGAAGCGCCAATTGGTATGCTAATTTCGCCAATTATCCTAAGCATCCTTGTAGTGGGAATCTTTTTCTTTCCGAATGTGCTAGGACATTATATTTTAGAGCCTGCAATGGCAAGTATATATCCAACTTTCCCATCGACAAGTGAGCTTACACCGCATATTCATGCATGGCATGGCATTAATGCAGAGTTGTTAATGACACTAGGAGTTATCATTATTGGGGCTATTTTATTTAAAACGTTAAAAAGCTGGAAGCCTTTATATCGAATATTCTCACAAAAGTATACTTTTAATACGTATTACAATCGTCTTATCGAAATGAGTGAAAATGGTTCAGCAAAGCTAACAAATCGCTATATGACAGGGAATTTAACTCATTATTTTATCTATATATATGTATTTTTTTGTTGCGCTTATTGCCGGCTACTTTATTTGGTCAGATGCAATTGTATTTGATTTTGCTAAGGATTCCACTTTTGAATCCTATGAGCTAATTCTAGTGTTTGTAATGGTGTTCGCAGCAATATGGATGATTTTTGCAAAGGGTCGTGTGACGGCCATGTTGTTAAATGGTGTACTTGGTTATTCAATTGCCTTTTTCTTTGTTATTTTCCGTGCTCCTGATTTAGCCTTGACGCAATTAGTTGTTGAATCTGTAACGACTGCTTTATTTCTTCTATGTTTTAAATATTTACCTGATTTAATGCCAGAATCAGCCCATAAAAAGGTCCAATGGTCAAATGCCACTATATCTATTTTAGTTGGTGCTACCGTTACTTTGATAGGCTTAGCTGTAGTTCATTTTGATCGCTTTGAGCCTGTTTCTACTTACTTCAATGATGCCTATGAGCTTGCAGGAGGCTCTAATATTGTAAATACGATACTGGGGGATTTTCGTGCATTTGATACGATGCTAGAGGTTGTCGTTCTTCTAATTGCCGGCTTAGGCGTGTATACACTTACGAAGCTCAAGCCACGAAAGGAGAAGACTGACCATGAAAATTAATGACGTTATTTTACGTACTGTAACTAAAGCAGTGGTATTCATTATTTTAACCTTAGGCGTTTATTTGTTCTTTGCAGGGCATCACGCTCCAGGTGGAGGCTTTATAGGTGGTCTTGTACTTGCCTCGGGTATTGTTCTGTTGTATTTAGCCTATGATATAGAAACCGTGCATAAAGGAATGCCATTTGATTTTAAAAAAAATGGCAGCGTTAGGAGTATTGCTTGCTACGGGAACAGCTATCGGATCACTATTTTTTGATGTCCCATTTTTAACACAGGCACACACCTATATTGATGTTCCGATATTTGGGAAAATGGGCTTTTCGACTGTCACCATTTTTGAGGCTGGTGTAGCATTAACCGTCGTAGGTGTTGTAGTGACAATTATTTTAAGTATAAGTGAGGATGAGTAGCCAATGGAATCTTTAATACTTGTATTAGTTGGTGTATTAGTAGCAGTTGCAACGTACTTAATCCTCTCTAAACAGTTATTACGCGTAATTTTAGGAACTGCAGTTTTATCACATGCAGCCCATCTCCTAATTTTAACAATGGGCGGGCTGAAAAAAAGGGGATGTCCCACTTTTAGGAGAATCAGAAGGTCCCTATACCGATGCATTGCCTCAAGCATTAATTTTAACTGCAATTGTTATTAGCTTCGCAGTGACAGCATTTGTGCTTGTTCTTGGCTATCGTGCCTATAAAACAAATGGTTCAGGGAATTTTGACGAAATGAGAGGTACGCCAGATGAGTAATATGATAGTTTTACCATTAATCGTACCCGTTATTACGGCAATTTTACTAGTTTTTTTACGTGAACATATTACCCTGCAGCGCATTATTAGTGTATTAACATTAAGCTTTGTGGTTTTAATTAGTATCGTATTATTATTAGCCATTCAGGAGCAGGGTGTGTTACGAATCGATTTTAGTGGCTGGGGGCCACCCTTTGGTATTCTATTTGTTGCGGATTCATTTTCCGTTTTACTTGTTTTAATAGCGAATATTGTCGCTGTAATATGTGTCCTATATGCCTTGTTTACGATTGGCAGTAGCTATGAAAAAATGTATTTCTATCCATTCGTATTACTCATGGTAGCAGGAGTCAATGGTTCATTCTTAACAGGGGATATATTTAATCTGTTTGTGTGCTTTGAGGTAATGTTACTGGCCTCATATGCGCTCATAAGTTTAGGTGGCGATAAGATTCAGCTTCGGGAGGCATTAAAATATGTCCTTATCAATATTGTTGCCTCTTGGATTTTCCTAGTAGCATTAGCCTTTTTATATGGAACTGTTGGAACATTAAATATGGCACATATTTCTGTCCGTGTAATGGAGGCTGGGGCAGATCCAGTTATTACAACGGTTGCTCTTATTTTTTTTAATAGTCTTTAGTTTGAAGGCTGGTTTATTATTGTTCTTCTGGTTACCAGGCTCATATAGTGTTCCACCTACAGCGATTGCTGCACTTTTTGCTGCATTACTAACAAAAGTTGGCATTTATGCGCTTGTCCGTACCTTTACCTTGCTATTTCCAAACAATCCAGAGGTTACACATGTTGCACTCGGGATTATGGCAGGACTTACGATAATTGCTGGTTGTATGGGCGCATTGGCAGGGCGAGATGTACGAACTATTGCCTCTTATAATGTCCTTATTGGTGTTGGATTTATAGTTGCTGGTCTTGCGATTGGTACAGAGTCAGCGCTACAGGGAGTAACTTATTATTTAATGCATGATATGGTAGCGAAAGCTATGTTATTTTTGGCAGTAGGTATGATGATTTATGTTACGGGTGAAACGTTAATTGATAATATGAGTGGGCTAATTCGGAATTATCCACTTTTCGGCTGGTTATTCTTTATTGTAATGTGTTCACTTGCTGGTATACCTCCATTAAGTGGTTTTTTTTAGGGAAGGTGTTAATTGGACAAGGTGCAATTGAGGGTGGGAATTTTATCCTATTAGGTCTAGGATTTTTATCAAGTTTAATTGTCTTGTATTCCCTTCTACGAATCTTTCTTTCCTCATTCTTTGGAGAAACAATTATTAGTCTAGAAGATGAGATACCATTACCGAAACGCATTGTCTTGCCATTAGCATTATTGGCCGTTTGCACAATTGGTTTAGGGATTGGCGCTGAGTGGATGGCGCCATTTGTAACAGATGCAGCAGAAACACTTTATACGCCATCGATTTATATTGATGCTGTGTTAGATGGAGAAGTATGGCAGGGTGAGGTGAGTAAATAATGGCAATGCAATTTATTCTAAATTTATTTATCGCAACCCTTTGGTTATTGTTACAGGATGAGGTGGTTCCACAATTTTCTACATTCTTAATTGGCTTTATTGTAGGTATTGGGATTTTGTATGCGTTGCATCGTTTTTATGGCACACAATTTTATTTAAGACGTGTGTTTTCCATTATTAAATTACTATGGCTCTTCAATTGGGAGTTACTATTATCGAGCTACAGCGTATTAAGACAAATAACTACGCCAAGACTTCAAATTACTCCTGGCATATTTACGTATAAAACAGTACTAAAGGGAGATTGGGAAGTAACAGCACTTGCGTTGCTGCTCACACTTACTCCAGGATCAGTAGTGATGGAGGTTTCTGAGGAGGGCGATGTGTTCTATATTCATGCAATGGACATTGAGCAATCGAAGGATGCTGTTATTCGTTCTATAGGAAAATTCGAACAAGCAATAATGGAGGTGACACGTTAATGATTGAAAATATTTTACTGTTAGCCTTAGCTTTATTTAGTGTTTCCATTGCGCTGTCACTGTATCGTGTTATTCGGGGACCGTCTATGCCAGACCGTGCCATTGCTCTTGATACTATTGGTGTAAATTTATTGTCAGCAATCGCCATCGTATCGATCGTATTGAAGACAAAGGCATATTTAGAAGCAATTTTGATATTAGGGATATTAGCATTTATCGGTACAATCGCTTTTACAAAATATATCGAAAGAGGTGTGATTGTTGAACGTAAATCAAATGATTGAATGGGCGGCTGTCATCCTCATTCTGATTGGCTCCATAGTTAGTGTTATTAGTGCATATGGATGATTCGTTTACCTGACGTATACACTCGCTCCCATGCTGCAACGAAAAGTTCTACGTTATCGGTATTAACATGTTTATTAGGTGCATTCATTTATTTTTGGGTGCATGATGGCTTTGTAAGTGTACGGCTAATATTAGGTATTCTCTTCGTCTTTGTAACCGCACCTGTAGCAGGGCACTTAATCTGCCGAGCCGCCTATCGCTCTCAGGTTCCATTAGCACAAGGCTCTGGTGAGGATGAGCTGAAGCCTAAGCTATTTCCAGAAGAAAAATAGAGGAAAGACTGTTTGCCAAAGCAAGCAGTCTTTTTTTGTATTGGCGGATAGAGGTTTTAAAGTGCTGGATAGTCATGCTGAATTGGCGGATTAAACCTCCGAAATGGTGGATAGAAACGCAAAATGAATGGATAGTGTTATCACGATTATAAATGGGATTTTACGGGAATTAAATAATTATAGGATAAAAGCTGATGAAACGGAAAATAGTAAAGGTACCTCGGAATAAATATTAAAAATAAATTGACTTATCAGAAAATTATGTTTATAATATTTGGCTAAAAATTATTCACTTTAGCTTGATTATTATTTCAAAAGAGTATATCTTAATTAGCAGATAGATTTTTTTATTCTTTTGAATGAATAATTATCCATTCGACTATTTTCGAGAAATACATTTCTCATACACAATAAAATATACTTAAAAGGAGATCTTGGATGATGAAGAATAAATTTTTCTTACTTATGCTTGTTCTAGTAATTGGTGTACTAGCTGCATGTGGTGCAAAAGAAAATAAAGACAATAGTGCAAATTCAAATGCTGATGGGACTACAGAGCAAAAGCAAGTATTAAAAGTAGGTACTTCTGCTGACTATGCACCATTTGAGTATGTGGATGCTGCAAAAGGTGAAGATATTATCGGGTTTGATATAGATTTAATCAAATTAGTTGGTGAAAAAAATTGGTGTAGACATGCAAGTGCAGGATATGGATTTTAACAGCCTAGTACCAGCATTACAAGCAGGTAAAATTGATGTAGTTATTTCAGGTATGACGCCAAACCCAGAACGTGAACAAGTCGTTGATTTCACGGATAAATACAATGAGACAGAACAAGTAATTATCGTGAAAAAGGAAAGCGGTATTAAAAAAGAGGCTGATTTAGCTGGCAAGAAAATTGGTGTGCAAACAGCTTCTATACAAGAAAATTTAGGGAATAATATTGCAAAAAAAAGTAGATGCAACTGTTGAAGGACGTACTCGAATTCCTGAAATCATCCAGGATATGATGTCTAAACGTTTGGATGCCGGAGTTTTAGAAGGCGGCGTTGCCAAAGGTTATCTCAAAACTAATGATAAATTAGCTGCTTTCCCTGTTGAAGAGCAACCAGAAGATTTCAAAGCAATCGCTGTTCCTAAAGGAAGCGACCTAAAAGATAAAATTAACAAAGCATTAAAAGAATTAGCTGATGAAGGTAAAATTCAAGAGCTAGAAGAAAAATGGTTAGAAAAAGTTGAATAAATAAATGGACTGCGATAGCTCTATTTTGGGCTATCGCTTGTGCTTTTCATATTCATAACAGAAATCAAGAAAGGAGGGAGATGCTGTGAATTTAGATTTTTCAGCTATCGTTCCCTCTATTCCTTATATATTAAAAGGAATAGGTGTTACACTTCAAATTGCAATTGGTGCCTCGATTATCGGTTTTATCGTAGGGGTGCTACTCGCATTATGTAAAATTGGTAAAGTGAGTATTTTACGTTGGTTTGCAGATTTTTATACATCCATTTTCCGAGGTACACCACTTGTCCTACAATTATTAATTATTTACTATGCAGTACCACAGCTATTTGATATTCAAATCGAACCAATTCCAACAGCGATTATGGCTTTCGGCTTAAACTCTGGTGCTTATATTTCAGAAATAATTCGTGCTGGTATTAATGCAGTTGATAAAGGCAGATGGAAGCGGCACAAGCACTTGGAATTCCCTATACAAAAATGATGAAGGATATTATTATCCCACAAGCAGTAAAAAATATTTTACCCTCTTTAGTCAATGAATTTATCACATTAAATAAAGAAACAGCAGTAGTAACAGTTATTAGTGCCTTAGATATTATGCGTCGTGCTTATATTGTTGGGGGTTCGACATATCGCTACCTTGAGCCATTACTCTTCGCCGGTGTAATTTATTACATCATGACGCTTGTTTTAACGTTCCTTGGTAAACGAATCGAGAAAGGAATGAGAAAAAGTGATTAGAATTGAAGATCTTCATAAGTCATATGGACAAAATGAGGTACTGAAAGGAATCTCAACTGAAATTAAAGAAAAAGAGGTTATTGCCATTATCGGTCCATCCGGTTCGGGTAAATCAACATTTCTTCGCTGCTTAAATCTATTAGAAGAGCCAACGAGTGGAAAAATTACTATTGCTGGTGATGTTCTAACAGATAAAGGGACAAATATTATGAAAATACGTGAAGAAGTCGGCATGGTTTTTCAGCATTTTCATCTTTTTCCTCATAAAACAGTACTAGAAAATTTAACATATGCACCCATAAATGTGAAGGGAATGGACAAGTCGGCTGCTATAAAAAATGCAGAGGAGTTACTAACAAAAGTGGGGCTATTTGAGAAGCGCCATGAGTATCCTAACCGTTTGTCTGGCGGGCAAAAGCAACGTGTTGCCATTGCTCGTGCCCTTGCAATGGATCCAAGGGTAATTTTATTTGATGAGCCTACCTCTGCACTTGATCCAGAAATGGTTAAAGAGGTTTTGGCGGTTATGAAAAATCTTGCAGAGACAGGGATGACGATGTTAATCGTTACACATGAGATGGGCTTCGCTCGTGAGGTGGCAGATCGCATCCTATTCCTTGATGGCGGGAAGCTAATTGAGGATGCTCCACCAGAACAATTTTTTTACAGAGCCATCTACTCAGCGTGCAAAGGATTTTTTTAGAGAAAGTGCTATAGTTTAATACTCCATCATAAAAAAACAATAGCTATGCCAAGCGGATAAGGCCATAAAGCACGGTGATTGTTAGATAAATTTCTAATAATCATCGTGCATTTTTTTTATTAAGAAAATTCTTCTGTTAATGAAGAAAACGTAAAAAGTTTCTTTATTGTTTCGATGGTAAACAATTCCTCAATATGATAAGCTCCTGCTGGGTGATGGTGTTCAAGTAATTCAGTAGCAACAGTTGCTACAATTTTAGCTGTTACCATTGATTCGTCATGCTCCAAAAATGTTATTGCTACAGCTCTCTCCTCAAACTGATCCCTACCAATCGCCTCTACCTTAATGCCACATACATCAGAACCAATTTTTATTTTTTTGAATAGCTGATGCAAGTAGTTGTTGTACTTTGTCCAATTTTAGCATATAGGATAGACGACTTTTTTTGTAAAAACGAGACGAATCGATTGAGCGACTCTACATCAAAGCCCATTCTCGTAACGATTTGACTAGTTGAGAAATGCTTGGTTAATGTATGTTGATCAGAAAAATTAAATTGATAGAGACTACGCTTTCCAACACCCTTAAATTGAACAACTCTCCTATTTGTAAAGTTAGTGATGGTCTGCCTTTTATGCTGATAATTAAGGTGGTAGGGCTGATTCAGCTGGTCCAAAATCCATAAAACTGCCGCAGTGCCATGAGTATCACCAGCTCCAAGTAAAATTGAGATATGAAGCTGATCGATAGTAGTTAATTGCTGTGCAGCATGCATCGCCATTAAATTAGTTAATCCTGGTGCCATACCAACACTGTAAACGATTGTAGAATGATGTTGTTCAGCAATTGGATGAAGATCCTCTAATTTTTTTTAGAAAGGCATAGCTGGCAGTAATATCAATATACATAATGCCCTCCCTCAAGCAGAGCTGAGTAAATGCAGTATCTTGTTGCTCTAAACACATAATCACAAGCGCTACACCTTCTAATTGCTGTGGGTTTACAGTCTTTGACACATCCATCTGTATTGGGGTTGCAAGATGATTGCAGCGAGCGCAAAATAGCTTAGCCTTTTCTATATTTCTACCAGCGATCACTATTCTATTCGGGTAGCTTCGTAGCAGAAGTTTTGCTATTTTTCCACCGACTTCACCATAGCCTCCAACAATTAAGATATTCTTTTTATTCATATAAAATCTTCTCCCTTAATAGCTACTAATGCGTCAATCATATGTGTTTTAAAATAGGGAATGATTGTTGTAAAGCCGACCTCCTGCAACAAAACAATAAGTGATTCGAATCTAATCGGATGTGTTGTAATGCTAAAGGATTGTTCAAAACGTTGCCAATGATTTTCAGAAATTCCGTTATGGAGCATAGAGCTTCGCCAATAGAGGAGCTGATGCTTGAGTGCTGAGGAATTTAAATCAGCATTTATAGATGATATAAATAACACACCATTTACCTTCAAGCTTTCTGCTATTTTTTTGAAGCATGGCTTTCTTTTGATCAACATCTTTCATAAAATGTAAAACTAAATGACAGGTAGCTACATCAAATAAGTCTTTTACATTTAATGTTAGTAAATCTTTTTCAACCCATTCAATATTAAGTACATATGGTAGAATATTAATTTGTTTAGCTGCTAGCTCTAGCATTACATGGGATGTATCAACTGCGGTGAAATGAGCAGAAGGTAATGATTCACCTAATGTTAGTAGCTCTTGTCCGCCACCTGCGCCTACTACTAAAATTTTATGTTTTGTAGGAAAGCTATGAAGTATATTTACCATCATGTCATAAATAAGATCGTAGCCAATAATCTTCTGACGAATGGATTGTTGGTATGCAAAAACAGAAGAGTCATCCCAATTGTGTAATGATTTGGTCATTTAAATACCTCCTAAATTTTTGTGGGTAGTAGATGAATAGTGTAACTGCTTCATCTTTAAGCAATCATTCTTATGATAGATTGCTGACTGTCTTGTGAAGTCACCTAAGATTTGGCTTGGGCTGTTCCTTAAAATAAGTATTCGTACTTCCGTTTCCCATGTAATAAGCCTTTAGTTGATGTGACAGCAAGATGTTCGGAAAAATGGCTGGTGATTTTGGTGCGCTAATTGTTGCCTTGAATTCAATTAAGAATTATTCTCAATTATAAAGTCTTAGAAAAAAAAGAACTATCCATATTTCTGGGGGAGGTAAGTTTTTATGAAGGATACACAATATTGGCGAAGAAAATCTGAACAATGCTTAAAGCACAGCGAAAATTCATTTGAATACCGCCAATTTATGATAGAAGCTCTACGAACACAAATAAATTTTGATGCTTATTGCTGTACTTTAACGGATGCACATACACTTTTTTCGGTAGGTGCAGTTACTGAACATTCAATAGAGGCTATTCATCAGGAGATTATGGAGTTGGAATATACTATTGAGGATATAAATAAATATGAATTCTTAGTACGTAGTGGTCAACACATGGGTAGGCTAAGCGATTCGACAAGTCAAAGCTTCCGCTATAGAGAAGTGTTAAAGCCTAATGGATTTAGTGATGAAATACGAGCTGCATTAATTTATCAAGGACAATGCTATGGTTTTTTTAACATTGTTCAAAAGAGCGGAAAGTGAGCTGCCCTTTTTTTCAAGATGAAGATCTAGCACTGATAGAAATAGTGATGCCAATTATGGGGGAAAGGTTAAAGGAGTTCCATCATTATATTATTGAGGAGCGGCTTCCAACTGTAGAGGGAGAACAAGGCATTGTAATTATTGATAAAGAGCTAAGAGTACTATCTAGTAATACAAAGGCTTACGAATTGCTATCAATTTTAAGAAAATATGAAAGCTTAACGGAATGGCAAGTACCTAAGCCTATTCAAGCAATATGTGCAAACCTACTTGCTGACAATTACAATACCAATACTTCTTTAATAGTGCCTATTAAGGATACAGGTTATATTGCTATTCGTGCATCACTCATGCTGACAAGCCTTCAAGAACAGCAAATTGCTTTATTAATAAATGAGGCATCATCGAGAGAAATGCTAAACTTTTTAATAATGGCTTACAACCTTACGCCGAGGGAAAAGGAAGTGGTATTTGAAATTATTAAAGGAATTCCAACAAAAGAGATTGCTTTTAATCTTGGTATTTCACATTATACTGTACAGGATCACTTAAAGGTTATTTTTCAAAAAGTAAAAGTCTCAAATCGAAATGAGCTAGTGTGGAAGATCTTTTCTCGATTCCAATTAGATTAATAATGTGGATTTAATAAAAGAATCTACTAAAATAATAGCAGATTCTTATCATTGATAAACGGTCTTTTTGATGAAATAATAGCTCATAACCAAAGCCTAGTACATTTAAAATTTTGGATGATTCTCAAAAATGGATTCTAATTTTTTCCTGAGATTACTGATATGAACCTTTGTTGCTTGGGTTTGTCCGATACTATCCTCTCCTCAAATCAATCTATAAAGCTCAGATGGATGGAAAATTTGCCCAGGATGTGACAAAAGAGTTATATCGAACTGATAAAAAAAATGTGACAACATTAATCGGAGCATCCGAATGGGATTACGCAATTTTGAATTGCACACACGAATACGATGTTATGGACAACACTAAGAAAAAAATTAACGACAGGAGGAGAGTGTTAAAAATGGCAACTCGGACTTTTTCGTTAATGCTAACAAATTGCAACAGATTGTGAATTAGAAGTTTTTCATAAGCAGCTAAATTGGGGAATACAGAAGATATTGAAGACAAGGCGCCTCTTAATGTTCCGCCTAATACAACTATTCAGGCATTAGGCATAAAGGCTTCAACCGGACCAAATGGCTATGAATGTTCTTGCTCTTGGCGAGATAAGGTACCATCAGGTGGAAAATCTTTTTGGCGCCATCTCGTTATCATTAAATGTTCCGCAAAAAAAGAAAAATAGAGCTGAATGCTTAGCTGATCATCAATTTCATATAGATGGCTGGGGAGACTTACTAGAAAAGGGTCATAACTTTGTGCGATCCATCATTGTAATCACTAAAGATTTTTAGGAGAGATTGGAGCGATAAGATGAGAGTAGAGCTTAAGCCTATTACGAAAGATGATGAGCCATTTCTCTATGAAGTCTATGTTTCTACTAGAAGAAAAGAAATAGATTCATGGGGATGGTCTGCTGAACAAATACAGCACTTTTTAGAAATGCAGTGGTGCGCACAGCAAACTTCATATAGAAAGCAATTTCCAGATGCAAGCCATTGTATTATTCTTTCAGATAATAAATATGTAGGCCGGTTGTTAACAGAAAACCTACCAGAACATCATCATCTTATTGATATCTCTATTTTGCCAAGTTTCCAAGGTAAAGGAGTAGGAACGTTTCTAATTACTCAACTTCAGCAGAAGGCAAAAGAAGAAAATAAATCAGTGATATTGCAAGTTTTTCAGACAAATCCTGCAAGAGACCTTTATGAGAGACTAGGATTTCAAGTAATGTCAGCTGATGAAATATATTTGAAAATGAGATGGCAATAAAAAGAGGATGAACTTAGGAAATAAATATAGGCAAATGAATTTGATATAGACTATTTGAGTATTCTAAGTGCATGTACTTTGTTTTTTGCTTATAATAGGAGAGTCAGAATTATTCTGAACAAGTAGCCACAGGGTGAGCGATTGCGATTGAAAAAAATTATTATATGTAGTTATCTTTTTTTGTTTTTATAGTCATTTTTTTGTACGTAAACAATCACTGGCTGGTTGTCAGCAAGCATGTATTCGAATCGGAAAAAGTGCCTGCTAGCTTCGACGGGCTACGCATTACCCAAATAACAGACCTTCAGGATGCTCTCTTTGGTGAACAGCAAGAGAAACTCATAGCAAAGGTGAAGACAACAAATCCTGACCTGATTTTTATTACAGGTGATTTAATTGACAGTAATCGCTATGATTTGGAGCGTAGCTTGCAGGCTGTTAGAGGATTAGTGAAACTAGCGGATGTCTACTATGTACTTGGAAACCATGAGGTAGCTACTAATAAGGTAAGTGAAATTTATGAGGTGCTTTCATCGTTAGGTGTACATATATTAGCCAATGAATCGACAGTTATAGAGCGCGACGGGGAGCGCTTAGCGATTGTTGGTATAGAAGATCCGTTAATGGGTAGAACAACAGAAGACATGCTAGAGATGGTAAATGTACAACCAGATGTTTTAACCATTTTATTAGCACATCGACCAGAAGTGTTTAGTACGTATGTAAATTATGGAATTGACTTAGTGTTTGCAGGACATGCTCACGGTGGACAGGTCCGCATTCCCGGTATTGGTGGTATCTTTGCTAGAGGCCAGGGATTATTCCCTAAATATACGGCAGGTGTATATGAAGAAAATTCTACAACGATGGTCGTTAGCCGAGGATTAGGGAATAGTTCTGTACCTTTTCGAATTTTTAATCTGCCGGAAATTGTCGTCATGGAATTAAAGAAAAAAATAAAGCACTGCGTCTTTACTGCGCAGTGCTTTCTATTTGTTTTCGTTCAATACGTTTCACAAGATATATACTTATTTCATATAAAATAACCATGGGAATTAGTACAAGCAGCTGACTGATAAAATCAGGGGGGGTAATGACAGCCGAACCGATACCCATCGCAATATAAGACCAGCCACGGATTTTTTTTCATAGATTCAGCTGTGAGAACACCAATGGATGATAAAAATAGGGCGACAATAGGTAACTCAAATAGTAGTCCAAGGGGAACTGTGTCATAACTAAGAAGTGCATATATTCACTTGCTGACACCATTACATCAAAGTTTTTGGCTCCAATTCCTACTAGGAATGTGTAGCTAAGTGGATTCACAACAAAATAACCAAAGGCTACACCCATTAAAAAGAGCACAAGCATGACAGGTGCATAGAGTCCAAGGAAGCGACTTTCTTCCTCCTTTAAACCTGGCTTTACGAAGCCCCACAAAAAGTGAACTAGAAATGGCATCGAAAGACCAAAGGCGAGTGTGGTAGAGATTGTCATGTAAAATTTGACTACCTCTAATGGACCTAAAATAATAAGTGAATGACCCCTAGTTACATAAGGGAACCAAATATTAATGGTAGAGAATACAACAATAAAAAAATAAAATAAATACGACAAGTCCTTTAATCATTTGCTTTCTTAATTCTGTAATATGCTCAAATAATGAAGCCATTGGAAAGAGTGGTTGATCCGTCACCGAAGCCTGTTCAGTTTCAGCTGGAGTTTCAACAAAAGCCTCCACAGGTGTGAGAGGCTTAGCTTCTTTCTTATCAAGAGGACTTAAATATTTTCTTTTTCTGTCTTCATATGGATCCATAGGAACACCTCCTACGAAGCATCAGATTTTTTTTCTGCTTTTTTTTGGTTGCTCATCATCGTCATCTATAAGCCCCTTTGTGGACTTTTTAAACTCTGCAAACGTTTTACCAACAGCACCGCCAATTTCCGGTAGTTTTTTTCGGGCCAAATACAATTAAAACAATAACTAAAATAATAATTAGTCCAGGTACTCCAATTGCTCCAAGTCCTCCCATAGTCTCGTCTCCTTTAAATTAGTATATTTTTTTACACCAATGAACCGCCTGATTTGCTATATTTCACAACACCCTCTGCACATCGATATGCTAGTGCACCTAATGTACCAGTAGGGTTATAACCGCTATTATGAGCAAAGTTTCCTGCGCTCACAGCAAATAGATTCTCTACATTCCAATGCTGAAGATAATTATTGACAACCCCATCCTCTGGCTTTGAGCTCATAACAGTTCCACCAGTGTTATGTGTTGTTTGATACGGTACAATATTGTAATCAGTGATTTCAGCATTTGGGACAACTGTTTTTGCACCCATTTCCTTCATAATGTCAGCCGCACGAGCCGAAATAAATTTATGAAGTGCTCGATCCTGATCTGTAAAATTGTATGTTAACTGTATTAAAGGTAAACCATACGCATCCTTATAGGTCGAATCAAGAGATAAATAATTTTCTTTATGTGGCATGGAAGCACCTTGAGCACCGATACCGAATGAGCGTGTATAGTAGTGAATAGATTGCTTTTTAAATTCGGGTCCCCATGTGGGCGTATCAGGGGGAGTTGGATTTGAAACAATAGGGCGTGTGCCTGTTTGCGTCAGGCTATATTTCCGCCATGAATAAAATCTAAGTCGCTATGGTCGAAATTATCTCCATTATAATCATCAACACTCACCAAGTGAGCCTGCCCCCATAAATGTGTTAAACTGCTCGTCAAAGAATCCTGCAGCACCAGGAAGTATTTGATAGCAATAATTTCTTCCAAGTGTTCCTTTTCCCGTTGCTGGATCATAACGCTCTCCAATATTAGAGACCATTAATAGCTTGGCATTATTAAAGACATAACTGGTAAGAACAACGACATTTGCAGGTTGTATAAATTCTTCTCCAGATATCGTATCGATATATCTAACACCCGTTACTTTATTGCCTTGCTTGAGGATTTCTACAACGTTGGAGTTATAGCGTAAATCAAAATTACCTGTTTTTAAGGCAGTTGGTACAACCGTTATTTCTGCAGATGACTTTGCCCCATATTCACAGCCGAAGCGCTCGCAAAAGCCGCAATATTGACAAGCATTAATCGTTTCACCATCTGGATTCTTATAAACCTCTGATACATTTGCAGAAGGAACCATATAGGGTGATAACTTAAGTTTTTTTTGTCGCCTTTTCAAATTGCTGAAGCATTGGCGTCATTTTCATAGGTCCCGTAGGATAAGGATTTGAACGTTTTCCACTAAATGGGTTTTTGCCATCGCCAGAAATACCAGCTGTTTTTTTCGAACTTGTCAAAATAGGGCTCTAGCTCATCGTATGTCAATCCCCAATCCTGAATTAGATAATCAGGTCCAAGTTTATTTGGACCATAGCGCTTGTCCGTTAATGTTTTAATTTGAAAATCGTAGGGTAAGAAGCGAAATGTCATACCGTTCCAATGTGTGCCGGAACCCCCAAGCCCCTCGCCAAGTAAAAAGGAACCTAGTTGACGCATAGGTAATGCCTTCATGTTGCGATTGTTTCGGAAGCTGACCGTCTCTTTTGAAAGGTTTTGCATTAAATCATATCGAATTGCATAACGATACTCGTCATGAATACTCATAAAATCTTCTGTCCCTCGTTTTTGTCCACGCTCTAAGCCAACGACCTTCAATCCAGCCTTCGTACATTCTGCAGCGACAATGCCTCCAGTCCAACCTACACCGACTGTTACAACGTCTACGCTCGGTAATGTTGTTGCCATTTGCTAACCTCCTTTGTTAATGACCGCCTAATGAACTAGGCTCAATCTTTTGGAATTTCGGATCTTCAATTTGTGATATATATGCCATTTGATGACCAGGGAAATTCTTCATACGCCAGCCATCCATATTTTTGTTTCCACCATACATAGGGTCAGAGTATGCCCCCTCTAATGTTGCTGCACGCAATAAAGTAAAGAAGAAAGCAGAGTTGACACCACTCATTTGTACTTCACCTTTTTGGAAGGCTGTCAAAATTTCATCCATTTGTTTGCCATCTAAATCATTGAAGCTTTTTTTTGTAGCGATTCTGAGCTTCAGATTCAAATTTTTGGATTCCTTGCTTAAAAATTTCTCCGCGTGTTAAGCGACTTTGGTAGCCCTGGGTTGGGGCCCCTCAGCAAACGGACCGTGCATGTATTCTTTGGAATTACTTCCGTATTGTCCTGCGAGCTGATGATCAATGAAATAAGGGACATCTAAGCCTTTTGCTCCTGGACCTAAATCATCTTCTGGAAAAATACGTTCAGTAGCATTGGATAAAATATTGAAATCTCTCTGATTCATAAAGAACATTTTTGCTTTTGGTGAGCCAAGCGCTTCATTCGTAGTGCCGTGCTGACCATGCTCTTGTGTGGAAGTTCCCTTGCCTGGTAGGTTATAGCCTACAAGTCCTCCGATTATTCCACCACCGACTAATGTACCTGCTGCAATCCCTGTTGTTTTTAAAAAAATCTCGACGTGAAACATTATTTTCTGAACTCATGGAAATCCTCCCCTCAAATGTATAGAAACTTTCCTATCTTTTATAATCAGCAAAAAAAATAAATTATAATCAAACTTATTGGAAGAAATTTTATTTCTATCCAATTGTAAAAACCAGTCCAATGTAATTGAGAAAATAAGTGAGTAATATGTTCAGAAATGTAAACACTATTAAAATAGTGTAAATACCATTATTAAACAAATATTATTCTTATTGGAAAAGTTTTGTTGACTTCTTCTTTTTGTGACCTTACTCTGAAAAAGAAGGACAAAAAAAATACTAAAAAAGATGTTAAATATGGGAGATGTGAGAAAAAAGAATATGTGGATTAAGGGTATAGGTGGTAAACTAGTTGTCGCAATTATAGCTCTAGTATTTGTAACGTGTGGAACGCTTGGTGCATCTACCATGATTAGTAGTACGAAAGCAGTGGATGAGCAGGTTGAATCCAATTTAGTATCTAGGGCAGCAGATGTGTCAAAATACATAGAGGAGCACTTCCAATTAACTTTAGTGGAGGTAGAGGCAATTGCCGAGCAGGAAGCAATTCGTAGTATGAATTTTGAAGATCAAAAGAAATATTTAACGAAACGCCTTGCAGATAATGAGAATTATTTAGGGTTTGGGATTATTACTGCTGATGGTGTTGCCCATTATTTAGACGATACTATAGCTGATTTAGGGGACCGTGCCTATGTGCAGGAAGGTTTTGCAGGTAAATCAGTTATGTCCGACATAACAATTAGTCGGGTGACAGGTGAGCCAGTTATTTTAATTGTTTCTCCTATAGATACAGTGACAGGCGAAAAGGCTTTATTGTTAGCTCGTATCGATGGCTATTATTTATCAAAAATTGTAGAGGATATTAAAGTTGGAGAAAGTGGCTATGCCTTCATGCTAGATGGAAAAGGTACGATTATTGGTCATAACAACCATGATTATGTAAAAGAGCAATATAATCCAATAGAAGCGGCAAAAGAAACAGGAAAAGTGACGGGGAGGGCATTAGCTGCTCAGGAAATGATTGATCATACGCAAGGATATTTTTCCTTTCAAAATGATGAAACAGGTACAAACCTTTTAGGTTATCACACTTTAGAGAATGGCTGGAAAATGGGTGTTATTGCGCTAGAGGGTGAAATGATGTCAGGTCTTTCACGTTTAAAAGTCAACTTCATCATTACAACAGTTGTTGTCACTATATTAGGCTTGCTTATCTCATTTGCAATTTCACGATCTGTCAGCAGACCACTACGTCATGTTTTGCGCATTACTGAGGGGCTATCTGAAGGTGACTTTACTCAGGAAATCCCTGATAAATATTTAAAACGACATGATGAAATGGGAACAATGTCAAAAGCTTTAGACAAATGACGGACAATATGCGGGAAATGATTTCACAGGTGGGACGAGAAGCTACTGCCGTTAATGAAGCCTCATGTGATTTAATGGGAGATGTGCATGCTGTAACAAAACAATCTAAGCAAATAGCAGGGGCAATAAATGAGGTCGATCGTGGTGCGCAAAGTCAAACAGCGATGGCAGAAGAAAGCGCGTCAGCTATGGAACAAATGGCTTTAGGGGTTCAGAATGTTGCAGAGGTGGCTTCCACAATTGCTACAAATACACAATTTATTTCCCAGAAAATTAGCGAAAGTAACAAAGCTGTTCAACAATCCATTACACGAATGAATGAAATTCAACAGGGGACTTCGATGGAAATAGAAATTATACGTAAACTGGAACAAGAGTCCGAAGAGATTAGTTTAATTTCAAAAATGATTACGGATATTTCTGACCAAACAAATTTATTGGCCCTAAATGCATCGATTGAAGCAGCACGCGCAGGAGATGCTGGCAAAGGATTTGCAGTTGTCGCTGAAGAGGTTCGCAAACTATCCGAGCAAACAGCTGAATCAGCAACGAAGATTAATGTACTTATAGAAAGAGTACAATCCTACACATTAGAAGTAGTAAAAGCAGCTGAAATGGGAGAGGAAAATGTTGAACGTGGATTAGTATCTATTGAAACGTTGGGTGAGCGTTTTGATGAAATGGTACATGCAGTAGGTGAAATCTCTAGTCAGATTGATGAAATGAATGCTTCAGCTGAACAAATGTCTGCGAACACAGAGGAAGTGTCAGCCTCGATGGAGGAGATGGCGGCAACGGCTCATGCAGCAAGTGACTACGTGCATGATGTGACAGATGCTACAACAAAGCAAACGAAAACAGTGCAAATGATGAACGATCAAACTGTTAAACTTTCTGAAATGGCAAAACGATTGTATGGGGCTACCCAGAAATTTAAACTTTAAAAGATAAAGAAGCTGTCGTTGATTAGACAGCTTTCATGTTGTTGAAATACTATTATGTCAATGAAATCAAGGTGAAGATTAAAAAGTATAGCCCTTTTTCTAGACGAGGGGTTGATCTCCGTTTTGACTGAGTGCTTTCCTAGGGGGCGTCTGATGAGCTGCTTCGCTCATTGCTTCATCTATGATCCTGAATGCCGAGGAGTTACTCAGTCTACACTCCAATCAACCATTGCTCATATATTTTCATTGGTATTTCCACATAAATGTATCGTGTTAAATTGAAGTCTTTACCACCACTAATTTGCACTAAAATGGAGCTTTGAACATTTTTCTATGTGAAAGCAGTCCGACAGCAATAAGTGGCTTAATGTAAAGTTAGAAATTAGTTTTTGTACAAAATGTAGGTTGACAGCTATGAATTGTACCACTATTCTATCTATTTAATGATAGTAAGTAATATACTTTTACTTTACTTTCAAGGGAAGAAAATATTTAAAGTTCTACATTATTGCTGATTGGAGTGGAAGGCTACTCGACTCCCGTGGGATAGTGATCTGACCCCAAAAATTTGAACTTTTTAAGAAACCTTTCGAAACTCAACTGGACTTTTTCCATTGAGTTTTATTTTTATCCGTTCATGATTGTAATAATAG
>BBDJ01000028.1 GCA_001312325.1 Lysinibacillus pakistanensis
GAGCTAGGATTTTTTTATTGCACTTTTGCAGATACACCTTTACATGATGGACAAGTGCCGTATATCTCTAAACGATGCGAATGCACATCAAAGCCTGTTACTTGTGATGCAAAATGTTCGATTTCATCGAGACCAGGATAATGGAAGTCGACTATTTTTCCACAGCATTCACAAATCATGTGATAATGATCGTTTGTAACGAAATCAAAGCGACTCGAAGCATCACCATAGGTAAGTTCTTTCACTAAACCAACCTCACGAAATACACGAAGGTTATTATAAACAGTTGCTACACTCATATTTGGAAATCTGCCTTCGAGTGCTTTATAAATTTCATCGGCAGTTGGATGTGCCATTGATTGTATTAAATATTCCAAAATAGCATGACGCTGAGGAGTAATACGTACACCAGTTGTTTTTAACGTGTCAAGGGCATCCTGTAAATGCGTTGCAGACATCGCCATGCACCTCTTCCATAAATATTCTTAATTTATAATTGTTATAATTAGTGTAGCGAATTAGGCCTAGTTCTGTCAATCATACACCTTCTAAAACAACAACATTTTTCAATGTAATCTCCCCATCCTGAATGGTAGCTGTTTCTACTTTCTAAGTTAAATACTGTTCAGCAGGAAGTTTTCTTATAAAACCTAAATCTCAATCAACACTTTCAATTGTAAATGTCACCCAAGCTTTGTTGATAAATTCTTATTTGATTTAATAGCCTCTTGATAAATCCATCACATTATCTAAATCCTTCTCACCACGTAACCATTTTTCTAACTTGGTTTAAAAATTTCTAAGCTGCGTTCAACATATCGTGAAGAATGACTTGAAATATGTGGAGATACAATAACATTCGGTAAGGACCATAATGGATGGTCTGCCGCTAAAGGCTCTTGCTCAAATACGTCTAAAACAGCATAGCCAAATTCACCTGCCTGAATGGCTTGAATTAAAGTATCTTCCTCTACTAAGTTGCCACGACCAAAATTCATAAAGATCGCATTACTTTTCATTACTTTAAAATGCTCTAGTTTTAAGAGATGCGTTGTCTCATCCGTTTTAGGTAATACAGAAATGACGATATCAGCCTTAGGCAAAGCTTCCATTAATTGATCAAAACACACCATGTTATCCATATAAGCAGCTTCTTTCCCAGAACGGTTACAGCCAATTGTTGTTACACCAAAAGCCTGTAATAAACGCCCTACCTCAGAGCCAATAGCGCCAGGTCCTAGAATAAGAGCTGTACTGTCTCGTAATTCAGATTGCTTTGCTTTTTTTGACCATTCACTCTTCTTCTGCTGCTCATATATCCATGGTAGCGCACGTTTAATAGCTAAAATATGAGCAAGCATCGATTCTGCCATTGGCGTTTTATGAATACCTCGTACATTTGAAACTAAGATATTTCGTTCCATAATAGCTTGAGCAGGCATTTTTTTCAATTCCAGCCGAGGCTACAAAAATCCACTTCAGGTTTGTTGCGTAATTCATATTTTCATTATTTAAATCCTCACCATATGTAACAAGTACATCTGCTCTTTGCAACTCATCGATGGATAAGCCAGTCTCAAAAATAAAATCTACGTGTGGAAACTCAGCTACTAACGGATCACGTAAATCAGGTCTTGGTTCAAATGTAAAATAAATTCTCATTTTGTCGCCTCCCATTCTGCTAAATAGGTATATACCTCTTCAATGTGATTTTTCACGCGTACCTTGCGCCAAGCCTTCATAAGATTCCCCTCTGTATCAATTAAAAATGTTGAGCGTTCTATTCCCATATACTCACGTCCATACATCTTCTTCAACACCCATACTCCATATGCCTCCGCAACTGCATGATCCTCATCACAAGAAGGGAGAATGGTAGCCCATGCTTATCTATAAATTTGGTATGCTTTTTTGCATCGTCAGGACTGATACCGAGCACAACTGCATTTAGTTGGCTAAAATCCTCATGCTTATCACGAAAATCACATGCCTCAGTTGTGCATCCTGGTGTCATATCTTTAGGATAAAAATAGACGATTACATTTTGTCCTCTGAAATCTGCTAACCTTACCGTCTCTCCTTTTTCATTTATAAGAGAAAAATCTGGCGCTTTTTTTTCCTTCTATTAAAGTCACAATAATCTCCTCCTCTGTAGGTTCTATTTTACTCCAAGTGATAAAACAAGTCATTTTCCTTAATTTCTTTGGATTTCTGGTACTGATAGGTCTACAATAGAGTACGTATAAAGACATAGGAGGCAATCATATGAATCATACAAAATCTGAAGCAATACACGCGGAAGCGCTACAGCATATCGTTGGTGGTGTAAATAGCCCTTCTCGTTCATATAAAGCAGTGGGCGGAGGCTCGCCTGTAGCAATGGCTCGTGGGAAAGGAGCTTACTTCTGGGATGTCGACGGCAATCGTTATATTGACTATCTAGCGGCATACGGACCTATCGTAACTGGACATGGTCACCCACATATTGCGAAGGCTATTACCCATGCCGCTGAAAATGGTACGTTATTTGGAACCCCGACGGAATACGAGGTTACTTTTGCAAAAATGTTAAAAGAAGCAATACCGTCTATGGATAAAGTGCGTTTTAATAACTCTGGTACAGAAGCTGTAATGACAACTATTCGCGTTGCACGTGCCTATACAGGTCGTACGAAAATAATGAAATTTGCAGGTTGCTATCACGGCCACTTCGATTTAGTATTAGTAGCCGCTGGTTCAGGCCCTGCTACATTAGGAACACCAGACTCAGCAGGTGTAACAACTTCTACCGCTGAGGAAGTAATTACTGTACCTTTTAATAATCCTGATGCCTTTTCTGAAGCAATGGATAAATGGGGCGAACAAATTGCCGCTATCTTAATCGAACCAATCGTAGGGAACTTTGGTATTGTTGAGCCAAATCCGGGCTTCCTAGAGCTAGTGCATGCTACTGCAAAAGAAAAAGGAGCATTAACGATTTACGATGAGGTTATCACAGCATTCCGCTTCCATTATGGTGGTGCTCAAAACTTACTTGGACTAACACCTGATCTAACAGCACTTGGGAAAGTTATTGGTGGTGGTTTGCCAATCGGCGCATACGGTGGTCGTAAAGAAATTATGGATACAGTCGCTCCACTTGGCCCAGCCTACCAAGCAGGTACTATGGCTGGAAACCCTGCATCGATGCAAGCTGGTATTGCCTGCCTAGAAGTGCTACAAACACCAGGGATTTACGATGAAATGGATAGACTAGGTGGAATTTTAGAAAATGGTATTTTAGCCGCAGCTAAAAAGCATGGAGTAACAATTACATTAAATCGTCTTAAAGGGGCACTGACTATTTACTTTACAGATGTGAAAGTAGAAAACTATGAGCAAGCAGAAAACGCTGACGGAGAAATCTTCGGTCGATTTTTCAAATTAATGCTAAATCAGGGTATCAATCTAGCTCCGTCAAAATATGAAGCATGGTTCTTAACAACTGAACATACTGAAGCAGATATTTTGGAAACAATTAAAGCGGTAGACTATGCATTTTCACAACTTTAAACATCACAATACAAAGACGACTCGCTAGTAGGAGTCGTCTTTTTCTTATGTCAGCATACAAATTTATGTATTTTATGAGCACTTCCTTCTATAATGTAAAGAAGCTTAAAAATTTTAGACAGAAAGGACATCCAGATTTTCTATGAAATTAGGTGCCCGTGTATTCAAAACTGGTGTTGCCATCGTGCTAGCACTCTTTATTGCGGAGTTGCTAAATCTCTCTTCTCCAGTTTTTGCTGGAATTGCAGCGATTTTTGCCATTCAGCCATCGATTTATCGATCCTATCAAACGATTGTTGAGCAAGTACAAGCAAATATTATAGGAGCTACCATTGCAGTCATTTTTGGCTTGCTTTTTGGTCACCATGTAGTAGCTGTTGGCATTGCAGTTATCACTGCCATCGGTATAATGTTGAAATTTAAACTTGAAAAATCATTGTCACTAGCGCTCGTAACAGTTGTTGCCATAATGGAAATTCAAGGAGATGACTTCCTGACGTTCGGTCTTTTTCGCTTTATTACCATATTAGTTGGGGTGTTAGCGGCCTTTGTTGTTAACCTAGTCTTTTTACCTCCAAAGTATGAGGTAAAGCTTTTCCGTAAGATTTACTTTTTACAAGACGATATTATTCGATGGACACGACTTGCTGTCCGTCAGGCTTCTGAACATACATCTACAAAGGGAGCATTAAGTAAATTTAAAAACCGTATGTTAAGAGTTGATACATTGTATGATTTCTATAAGGAAGAACGCAATTACCTCAAACATAAAAAGTATGTTAAAGTGCGCAAGCTAGTGGTCTATCGTCAAATGATTTTAACATCTAAAAAAAAGTTTAGAATTGCTGCAACGTTTGCATAATCATGAAAACGAATTGGCCCAGCTACCAACACAATTTCACTTAATGATTCAGGAGCGACTGGACTTTTTACTTACGTATCATGAACAGCTACTATTAAAATATACAGGAAAGTTAAAGCCTGAGCATTCTGAATGGAGTAAAAACATTGATTATATTCAACGCAATGAACTAATGGAAATTTTCATCAAACAAATAACCTATGCACATGAGGAAGGCGATACGGAATTTTCAAGCTATCACCTACTATATATTTTATCCCGTATACTAGACTACGAAGAAAACTTAGAGCATTTGGATACGCTTATTGTGTCCTATCAAAGCTATCATGGGCACGAGATTAATGTGGAGCTAGAAGATGAATTTATATAACCAATGAAATAGGTAATTTTACGACAAATTGACTAATATCAATTTGTCGTTTTTTGATATTTTATATAAATATGTAAAGATTTTTAAAATTTGATACAATATAAATAAATGTAAAAAATAAGGGGCTGTTCAATACATGGTAAATTTAAGTAAAATTGAATTAACAAAAAAAAGGTCAATTCGTTAACTTAACAAAATCACAAAATGAAGAGATTGGTGAAATTTTAGTCAATTTAAACTGGAATCAGAGAACTGAGAGAAATTCAGGTGGCTTTTTATCTTCTTTATTCGGCACCAATTCTAAAGGAGGGATTGATTTAGATTTAGGATGCTTATATGAAATGACAGATGGTAGTAAAAGTTGTGTTCAGGCTCTTGGTAATGCTTTTGGTAGTTTGCATTCTGCCCCTTTTATTGAGCTAGATGGTGATGATCGCACTGGTATGTCAAGCAGCGGCGAGAATTTACGCATTAATGGAAACAAGGTAAGAGACATTAAACGAGTGCTAGTTTATACATTTATCTATGAGGGTGTAGCAAATTGGGCTGAAGCTGATGGGATTGCGACAATCAACTACGGAACAGGTCCTAGCATTGAGGTTCGTTTAAGTGAACATCGTAATGGTAAAAATATGTGTGCAATAGCTATGATTGAAAATGTGAACAATGAAACATTTAAAGTTGAACGACTTGTTGAATATTTTAAGGGGCATCAAGATATGGACAAAGCCTACAATTGGGGGCTATCATGGCGTTCAGGTAGAAAATAAGCAGATACTAAGACTCAACCTATACATATTAAGCAATCTTAGAATGCATTCATAGTTAACTGTAAATTGGAGACTCTTAGCAAGCGTTAATTAATGAAGATAAAAAAAGCTGACATCATCTCTTTAAATGATGTCAGCTTTTAAAGGCTCACGTCCTTAATGCCATCAGCTGTGTCTCTGATACCTTACGCCGCGCTGTTAATTCTCCATGAAGCTTACGATAATTAGTAATACCTTCTATAATCGTATCCCATATTTCCTCAAGTGTTTGTGTTGTTTCAGATTGTTGAGCAAGAGCAGTGCTCAATTGAACTGCTTCATTACTGGCTCCTCCAAATTGCTTCACACGGTTTTCAAAAGCTAATGCTGACTGACTCTGTAATTGCTGCCGCCTTTCATTCACTGCATTCATTATCCCCATTTTGAATACAGGGATAGTCTTAACAAAAGCACCATTAATTTGTTCCATCAATTCACTATTTCCATTGCGCAGCATCTCAATTTGCGGGGCTGTTAAAATGGCAACCATTCGTGATTTCTCCAACTCATCTATTTTCTGTTGAAGCAACTCGGCAATTGTTTGCAAACGATTGAGCTCCATTTTTGCCACTTGATTGCCCGCCTCGCTTTGTTTTTCATACATAGGTATTAGGGTTGTTTGCACTTCACGTAATTTCATATCTGCTGCGACAATATATTTTTCTAGCTCCAGATAAAACATCAAATCCTCATTATATAACTGTGCTAGGACTCGATTATCTTTTGCTAATTCCTCCTCCATAAGCACAAATTGATAATGAATTTTTTTCAATATCTCTACTGAGTGCATTGTATTTCGGAAATAAATCATCATCATTTTTCGCTTTACGTGCAAATAGTTTCTTGAAGAAACCCTTTTGCTCAGCAAAATCTTTTTTTATCAAATGTCAACATTAAGACTTCAAGCTGTTTAAATAATTCATTTGACTCATAGGATGCTGATTGGGTGATTAAGTCTAAAATTTTATCTGCGAATTTTGCTAATTTTGTAGCTGGCTCTCTGCCCAACTCCATTAAGTCCTGCTGATTTTTTTATATTAATCTGATTGGCAATTTGCTGTACCTCTGTATTTTCCCATAATTGTTGTTTGACGGCTTCTGCTGTTTCCACTGTCAATTGTTCAATTGTCATAGGGTTATTTGACATTCGTGCCGCCTCCTTCCTGTCATCAGAAAAAAACGATTAAAGAGCTTTTTTTATGATTTTATCTGGTGCAGATTTTTGCTGCTTTGGTTCTTCATAGGGCAAGTCAAATAGCATATGCTCTAAACGGTGTACATCATATGAATCCTCTAGTAAGTGCCTTTCTAAATCTAGTTTGCCTGTCGGGTTATAAAATACAATATCCATACCAAAGCGATTTAAAAAACGCCAGTAATGCAATGTCCTCACGTGATAAAGCAGGCTGCTGTGGCGCTTGATATAATACAAGTTTTGGTACCTCTTGAGAGTAGTCAAAGTTTTGCAGTAATCGCAGTATATCCTGAGGAATCATCGTCATCTGTTTAAATAAAAATAACTGTAAATCATATAAAGTCTCATTTGACTGTTGTTTTAACATAGGTTGCTCACATGAAGTTTTTATCGTATAAGAAATTGCACGCTGTAGCTCCAATGGTAATTCCCCATACTGCCACCAATCACTTTGCATAATGCGTTCCACTGATAGCTCTCCATTTACTAAGCAATGTTTATAGTGAAAATGGAAGTTGGCCTTGCTCGTTTTTGAATAAGGGAACTCCTGCACAAAAACGGTTTGCGGACTTGCCAGTAATTGATGCATATAGTGCCAGTATTCTTCACGTCGGCTCGAAACCCCACTAATTTTTGCAAATATTACTGGAATGATTATCTCATCCCCAATAACTTCAAATTTCGGTCGAACCATGGCCTTCTCTTTCGAATAAATAAAAATATCATCATAGGTCATTCTTAGCGTTAATGAGCGTGGCATAAGATCTTTAAATTGCCAAGGCTTAAAAATTCCTGATTGCTGATCATGCATTAATTGTTCAAAATGCTGACTCGAACGATAGCCTACAGTTGCCTGACGATCACGAAGCTTGTCAGGAAATGGCTGTAAAGTTGTTTCACTTGCATACGAATAACTGATTGAAAAAGAATCTGTAGGATCGATCTCTGCAAATTCATCTATTTTAGCTGGATGAAAAATTAATACGTCACAACCTAGCTCCATTAGCAATAATAGAAAATAACGCTGACTAACAGTCGTCTCCCCATACCACACAACCTTAGGAAAATCATCTGTCGGCTTCATTGCCTTTGTCCATTGAATCC
Organism: Lysinibacillus pakistanensis; assembly: GCA_001312325.1. The sequence goes on from BBDJ01000028.1 coordinate 7,893, forward strand.
AATGTTTTTTTTAACCACTTCACCATATCAATTAAAAAAAACGGCGAAAATCATTAGCAAGTAGACCTAAAGATTGTTGTTGCTGAAAAAGCTCGACAATTTTAATGGTTGCTAGCTGTAAATGTCGGTTCATTACACTATCATCATGCTTAGGTATTAATTGATACCCATACATCATTGCAACTAATCGATTAATAGACAGCCCTTTAGGTGCTTGCTGATGTTGTTCTAAAATCGTTTGTATAGCCTGAAAGTCTTTTTGTTCAATATTTTTATTTAATTCTTCACTTAAAATATGAATACTTTTGGTTTGCGACATGGTAAATAATGAATTGAAATAATCATCCTCTTCAATTGGCACTCCTAATACACGTACTGCAATTCGGCTAAAAGTTATTTGTTGTGATGTTTCCTCATAAAATGCACGATTCTTCGGTGAATCTTGAAACGCCTGTAGCCAATCATCAGGATTTCGCTCCAACACTGATTGAATTGTGATTGTTTGCATACAAACGCACCTCCTAAAAATCATCCTTTAGCATAGGCTTAAGAATTCATTTGCCATAGGATAGTCTTACCTATGACAACAAATAAATATTTAAAACTAAACTACCGTTTGTTGTGTAGCAATTTGTAAAACGGCTTCTAGCAAATCTTTTGTAAATGCTTCACCATTATGAATTGAATAGGTTGTATTTGGTAGAACATTTGGCTGTCTATCCTTTAAATCTCCATGATTTGGTGTAAATGCTAAATCAGCTATTGATAGCATTCCATAATCCATAATAGAATCGCCTGCTGCTATATGCACATCGTATGTACAAAATTCTTTCATATAATCTATAGCCGCTTCCTTTGTCAGTACCTTGGGCATAAAATACAATTTTTTTACCTTGTAGAAGAACGTACCAGCCATGAGCGTCAAAGTCTTGAATGATTGCATTTAATTCATCTTGGCGTAAAACCTCAATATCTACATGATGTACATAAAAAAGATCATCTATATAGAAAGAACGTTGTAGCCATGTATCGGATTTTATTGTTTGAAATAGTTTTAACATATCCTCTCGTGGAATGGAGGATTCTTCAATTCGTCTACATAATGTTTTCGTCCATTTGTCATATGGCTGACCTTTTTCTAATATTGTACCCCCGTTGCTTGTAATTGCAAAAGTAGGACATAAGTCATTAATAAAATGTATTCTCTGATATTCATGCAATGCTCTTGTCGTAACAGGTACAAATAGTGTTTGCTGATGCACCTGCTGCAATAAAGCTGCTGTTGCATTTGTCATCATGCTCATGTCTTTATCAGCCTTCCGCTCAACTACCATTGTCTCTGTATTTGGCGGAAACATCTCCATCATACGTTTAGAATAAATAAGTGTTCTATCTAAATCTGATGTAAATAGTATCATCTTATTCTCCTCTACAATTCTTTTATTAAGCCGCAACATGCATAGGACATATCCGAATATTGTTCTATCAATACATTTTTTTTCACGAGCTAATAATAAAATGTGTTCCAGCTCATGAATGTACTGTGGATTAACTAGGATTTTCCAGGGGATTCGTCTTAGTAAAACTCTTGTCGTTTCTCCAACACCAGGTTTGATAAAATGAATATTGTCAATACCAAAATCCTGCTGAATCCTTTGTACGGATTTCATTCCCTCCCAAGTAATTGGGGAGTTGGGCAGCTCTTGAAGTTGCCGTATAATCTCACTCTGCACATTTTCAAAGCATGTGACAATGCTTTCTATGTACAAGTTTGACACATCTATCTTCTCTAATTCTTTGTAATATTTTGCACCATGAAAGTCTTCCTCATCCATAAACTGTAGATTTAATACTGTTCTACTCACCAATCCAGACACCGTCGAATTTAAACAAGCAGATGGAATTAAAAAAATCTTCACGAGTTCCATAAATGGCGGCACAATGCCCTGGATCTGCCAAAACGGCTAAATTGGCATTCAATTGTACTTGATGTTGTGTATTAAACTTTTGACAGGAATGTAGTAATTCTTTGGTAATAGCCCCCTTACCCGTCCAACCATCAATAAATTGAAGACAACCTTGAGGATGTTGTGCCAACATGTAACGAATTGCTGTTTCATCAAACCCACGACCACGCAAAATAGATATTGAGTAATGTGGTACATTCACCTTATAGCGTATTTGTATATACCGTTTAATTAAAATGCCAATTGGTGTACCTGCTCTTGCTAAGCTAACAAGAATTAAATTATCTAGTCCTCTATTTTGGATGATTTGCTCTGCTACCACACCAACAGCTATTGCTATTCTTTCAGCGTAAGTATCTAAAGTTTTATAAAATAAATCCATATATGTTTTAGATGGTTGATATTCCATTGGTAGCATTTCAGAATAATGCGTGCCCGTTTGAATAAGTTGTTCACGTTTTTCATTATCCATTTCAAGAAAAACATTACTAATATCACGCAATAAAAACATAACATCCTCTGGTGCATAGCTCCCCATTTTATCTGGCTGTAAAGTCGATATCATCGTTCTACCTCCATTTCATGCATACAAATCACATATATTTTTGCGCTACTGATGGATTGTAATGCCTCTACCAAGCGGGCAATTATCTCTTTACTTGCTATACGTTCCACAATAATGAAAAGTTCCGAATATGGCCGGTTTTGTATATTATATAAATAATTTTCAACCCCATTGTTCTCTGGGCTTTCAAAGACTATTTTTTCTGTAATCGTATAATCTAGTTCATCTGTACAATAAATTGGACTACGGGTCGACGATTGAAAATAAACATTTTCCCCTAAATAAGAGGCAATTTGCATAGGGACATACATAAATTCCCCTGTTCCGATAACGAGTGCTGGTCCACCCGTTCGTAGCTCTTTTAATTGCTCGGCGATTGCCTGTAGCATTTTCTTTTGTTCGATATGCTGTTTTGTCGTTAACATAAATCTTCCTGTTGCTAGTACATAAGGTTGATTGTTTACAAGACCATTCTCTGCAATAGAACGATAGAATTTGCAATCAAGAGATTCTTTGATTGGTATTAGTGTGATGTCCTGTGGGGCACATGTTATTATTTTAGGTTGCTCGCTTGTTAAATTTGGTGCTCCCTCACAGCTAAATTGACCACACATAATGGCGATGAACTCAATAGAGATCCCCCATTGCTCTTCTAATTGCTGAAACACCTTTTGTTGCTGTTCTGAACGCCAATCTAAAATAGATAGTACAGCATAGTGCCTAACAAGTGGAAATTTCTGTCTCAGTGTTTGAATAATGTTAATAACCGTATTACCAGTAGTAATCTCGTCATCAATTAACACAATACGTTTAGCTTGCAGTAAAACATCAGGCTCTTCTGTATAAATTCTATGGCTTGTCGCATGGGAATGCTCTTCCTCGAATGTAACAAATGGTTCAAAATCTAGAAGTACTTCACGTGTGGTATGAATATACATGGCATTCGTTTGAAATGCATTAAATACAGCATGTCCAAGTGCCGTGCTGTCTCAGCAAATCCAATAAACAATGTTTCCTCAGACAGTGGTATGGAACCCTCCGTAGAATCCTGAATTCCATCCAACTCTGTACAATCTTTTAATGCTTTTACAACAGATGGCATAGCAAGCACAGTTTGACCAGTAAGATGCTGATTATACATACAGGCTAGAAGAGTTCCAGTCAGTAATGGGACTTGGGGACGAACAGCTAAATGCTTGCCAAGTACAGTGCTTACAAACAAAAACTGTCTCTTTTTATTAATACGTGCTGCCATTTTAAATAAATCTGTCAATGCAAAATTATGAGGATTATGAGTGACTTCAATATCAATTGTATAATTTGGCAAAATGCTTAGTTTACTCATTTGTTGCTGCATAAACACTACCACCTATTTCAGAATTTAATAACAATGAGGCAAAATCTAAAGATTCATGATAAACGCCATAGACATGTGCTTGTTTTAAGATTCGTTGCGCCCATCTCATATGTGGTTTGATTTCATTCATTTTATTAGCATAGTGACTTTTCATAACACCTTTGCGACCATCACTATTTTTTACAATACTTAATGCATCTAAATACTCCTCATACGAAATCGCATACAGTGCATGAACGACACGGACATGACTAGGATGAATGACCGTTTTACCGATAATGCCGTTTTGTTTATCCATTAAAACTTCCTTCATTAATCCATCTAAACAATCGTCTAACAATGCTTTCCTTGTATCAAGCGCACCTTTTTCACTAAATGGCGTCACTCTTAATGCAGGCTTTAATACACGTTGATTACTAAAATACTCCCAGACAGGCCCAGAAATAACAAAACCATCTTCCTCACGACCTAAGACATTGACTATATCTGCTATACAATCTCTAATCACACTGATATCATAAATGGTTGAGTCCATGCGGCGGCGAATTCCGTATATTCCACAAAAATCAGTTGCACCAATACGCACATTTAATACGCGTTCTCTGTGTTGATGTAGAACTTCTTTAATGCTTAATAATGCTTCCATGCGAGATTCCTTATATAATACCTCACGACTTTCTAAAATTGGCATACCATATAAGGTTAAATGATGTTCCAAAATGGTTTGTTCAAGTAACTCAAAATACCGGGCTCCTTGTGCTGCCGTAAATTTCGGAAATACATAACCAGTTAATATTTCCTGTTTCTTCCCTAACGAGGTTGTTAAATAATTAAATTGTTCAACATGACGTACACGAATAAAAAGGAGTGGTAGATCTTGTAATAGCAATTGTTTTTGGTTATATAGCTCATATAACTCACTAATATCCTCCATCAATTTTGCTTCACAATCTAGTAACTCTGTATCTCCTACTGCATCCTCTAAGTCAATGACAAGTGATGTAAGCTCTTTATATTTTTGCGATTGAATCAAACCCACAATATTAGGCATGGAAGCTGGCATATACAAAGTCGCACCTAAGGCATATGACAGAATATCTGGCGTATCCAATTTTGTAAAGGGCTGTGGCTTCTTATAAAAAAATCGTCTCTGCTTCTGTTGCAAAGTGTTGCATTTAATCCTCTCCCCAGTAATAGTCTACCTTCTGTGAAAAAAAGCACTGTATTAGCCTGTTCTTTACAGACCAATACAGTGCCTTGTTTACACGGCTGTTTTCTTATTCATCTTGTGTACAACAAATGTCAATAAGAATGCAACAATTAAAATAATAAAGAATAATTCATGTGAAAGATGGAATCCAAAAATACTTGCGAACATTTTCAGTGCAATAATCGCAATCAAAATATAGGCAGTTGTTTCAAGCTCAGGTACTCGCTCTATCAATGATAGGAATACTCCTGCGATAGTACGCATCATAATAATACCTAAAACTCCACCTAATAATAGTACCCAAACTTGATCTGATATCGCAAACGCTGCTAGTATAGAGTCTACTGAAAAGGCGACATCCATTAATTCAACTGAAATAACAGTCGCCCAGAACGTTCCAAAAACGCGTACCATCCAACCCGTCTTTTTAAACTCATGTGCTTCTCCTTCATCATCGCTCTTATTTTTAAAATGCAGTATGACTAACCACATTAAATAAGTCGCACCAATTACTTTAACAATGGAGAACTTCACGAGGTAAACACCAATACCGATGAAGAGAAATCTGAAGAAATATGCTCCAAACATCCCATACATTAACGCTTTTTTTCGTTGATGCTTTGGAAGATGTTTAACAAGAACTGCTAAAACTAACGCATTGTCTGCAGACAATAGGCCTTCCATAATAATCAATGAAAAAAATTAGGCCCCATGATACTGGATCTGTTAAAACCTGTCCCCACATGTGCCAGTTAAAAAAACTGTGCATATGTATTTAATATCTCGTTGAAAACGTCCAAAAAAAGATCCTCCGTCTTTACCTATCCAAATTATTGTAGGCCATATGCATTAACTAATGCTGCTAAGCCACCCTGATAGCCTGAGCCTACTGCGGCAAACTTCCACTCACCATTATGGCGGTAAAGCTCACAAAATACAACGGCAGTTTCAATGCTGAAATCTTCACCTAAATCATAACGCAATACTTCTGCCCCTGACTCTTCATTCGTTAAACGAACATAGGCATTCAGAACCTGACCGAAGTTTTGATGACGGCCCTCCGCGTCATAGATTGTAACCGTCACAACAATTTTTTTCAATTTGGGGAGACACTTGCTTTAAGTTTACAAGAACTTTTTCATCATCCCCATCACCTTCTCCTGTACGGTTATCACCAGTATGCACAACAGATTGATCTGAGCTCGTTAAATTATTGTAAAAGATAAAGTCTTGTTCATTACGGCATTTACCTGACGCATCTAGTAAAAATACAGATGCATCAAGGTCAAAGTCTTGTCCACCATCAAATTGCTTTACATCCCAGCCTAAGCCGATTCCAATACTGTTTAGGCCTGGATCTTGTTTTGTTAAATCAATACGTTGTCCTTTGCTTAATTGAATAGCCATTGAAAATCTCCCTTTCCGTCCAAAGTTGAAATTTTTTTAGTTTACATTTAAGCCATAGTCATTACATAGTGCGGCTAAGCCACCCTGGTAACCGGCACCAATCGCATTAAATTTCCATTCTCCGTTATGGCGGTATAATTCCCCTACTACGACAGCTGTTTCAATACTGAAATCCTCGCCTAAATCATAACGAATAATTTCTTCGTTGGAAGCAGCATTGACAATACGAATATAGGCATTAGAAACCATACCAAAGTTCTGACTACGTGCCTCTGCATCATGAATTGTTACTGTAAATGCTAGTCGTTGTATATGTGCAGGTACTTGTGTTAATGCAACTTTTACTACTTCATCGTCACCTTCACCAACACCAGTTAAATTATCCCCGGAATGTTCAACAGAGCCGCTGCCACCTGTTGTATTATTGTAGAAAATAAAATCATTTTGATCTGCTACTTTGCCAGTATCCGCAAGTAAAAATACAGATGAGTCTAAATCGAAATCATGTCCACCGTCATATTTATTTGTATCCCAGCCTAAACCAACAATTACATTTGTTAATCCTGGATTTGTTTTTGTTAAATCTACCTTTTGACCTTTTTGTAATGAAATACCCATTATCTTTCTCCTCCTAGTTATTATTTATTGATATCTTCGAACAACGTCGCCAAGTTTCACGTCATTTGTTCCTGTTCCAACTGCAGCAAATTTCCAATCATTGTTATGGCGGTAAATTTCACCACAGACAAGCGTCGTTAAGTTCGAATAGTTATCAGTTAAATTATAGCGAATTAGCTCACTACCTGTCCTGTCATCATACACACGAATATATGCATTTTGAATCATGCCAAAGTGTTGATTACGACCTGCTGCATCATAGATGTTTACAACAAACACCAGCTTATTATATTGTGACGGTACAGACGAAAGCTCAATTGTAATCACTTCATCATCACCATCGCCATCCCCAGTTAAATTATCACCTGAGTGTTGAACAGAGCGGCAGTTACTTGTTAATTTTCCAAAATAAACAACATCGTCTCCTGCAACAACCTTATCATCTTGCAGCATTAATACGGAGGCATCACAGTCTATGCTTCTTCCACTGCCGCTATTTCTACTTGAAAATAAGCCTCCAAATAAACCACCGCTTTTTTTCTTGACCTACAGGGTCCCAGCCTAAACCTACTTTGATTTTATTTAAACCAGCATTCCCTTTTGTTAAATCGACCCGTTGCCCTTTTTGCAAATTAATTCCCAATTTAATCACCCTCCTAAACTATGTGTTGCCAACTACAAGATTATATGTAAAGAAATAATGTAAAGTCGAATCTTTATATATTTCATAAAAGATTGTCGTTTTTCACCATTATATTAAGTCTAAAATAACATTACAAAAAAATTCAATTAATGGCTCCAAAAAGGTTTATTCACTTATTCTAGGTTTGATGCCGATATGAGCATTATTTTCGAAAATTCTTCTTAATCATGACGTTTCACTGTAAATGAGTTTCTTATAATGCAGTTAAAAAAAACTTCTAACTTGTAGAAGGCTAATGAGCATATACTAGCTTTTCATTTTTGGATCAAGTGCATCACGCAGTCCATCACCCATTAGGTTAAAGCCAAGAACTGTTAACATAATAGCCAGACCTGGGAATATCATTGTCCATGGAGCATTTAATAAAAACTTCCGAGCATCAGCTAGCATTTTTCCCCACTCGGGTGCTGGTGCTTGAGCTCCTAGTCCAAGGAAGCCTAGTGCCGCCGCTTCAATAATGGCTGTCGCAATAGCTAGTGTTCCTTGTACAATTATTGGTGTTATGGAATTCGGTAAAATATGAGAAAATAAAATTCGTGAATCACGCATGCCAATTGCTTTAGCCGCTACAATATATTCCTCTTCCTTGACACTCAATACTTTAGAGCGAATTAAACGACCAAAATTTGGAATGTTAATTATTGCTATGGCAATTAATGCATTTTGTAAAGATGGACCTAGCACTGACACTACTGCAATCGCTAACAGCATACTAGGGAAAGCAAGCATAATATCAAAAATACGTGAAATAATCGTATCGATCCATTTTCCATAATAGCCTGCAATAATACCAAGTAAACTACCAACGATTACCGATAAAATAACCGAGAAAAAGCCTACCCATAACGAAATCCGTGCACCATGAATGATTCTAGAAAAAAATATCTCGTCCAAAATCATCCGTTCCAAACCAATGTTCACTGGATGGTGCCAATAAGCGCTTCGCAAAATTTTGTTCATTGATGTCCTGTGGTGCAAGGTAGGGACCAACTATAGCAAGTAAAATAAAAAATAGAACAATTCCTGCTCCTATAAGGGAGACTTTACTCTTTTTAAAGCTCCGCCAGCCTTCGAGCCACGGACCTACCGCACGTTCTCGAGTTGGTACTGCTTCTTTTTTGATATCCATTGCTCCAGTCATCATTGCAGCTCCCTTCTATTTGTATTTAATACGCGGATCAATCACTGTATACAGCAAATCCACAATTAAGTTAATCATGATGAAAATAAATGCAACGATTAGAATACCTGATTGAATAACAGGATAATCCCTGAAGCCAATCGCATCATAAATATAACGACCAATTCCTGGCCAACTAAAAATAGTCTCTGTTAGTATGGCACCACCTAGGAGTAATCCTGTTTGTAGACCAATTACCGTTAACACAGGAATCACAGCATTCTTTAGTGCATGCTTATAAACAACAATAAACATTTTTTTGGCCTTTCGCTCTTGCTGTGCGTACGTAATCCGAGCGCATTACTTCTAGCATAGAAGACCTTGTGATTCTTGCAATAATAGCCATCGGAATGGTCGCAAGTGCTACTCCTGGTAATATTAATCTCTTTATGACTTCAATGAATTGATCAAAGCGTCCCTGAATAAGGGTATCAAGTAAATAGAAATGGGTTATGGCGGTTATTGGATTTCGAACATCCTCTCGACCAGAAGTAGGCAACCAGCCAAGCTTACTACTAAACGTCCATTGCTCCATCAAACCTAGCCAGAATACTGGTACAGATACACCGACTAATGCCACTATCATTGCAATATAGTCGAACCAAGAATTTTGGAACCATGCAGAAATAATGCCAGCATTCACACCAATAATGATAGCAATAATCATGGCAAAAAGTGCAAGCTCAGCTGTTGCTGCCAAGTATGGAAAAATTTCCTCTGATACAGGTAATTTAGTACGTAAGGAAACCCCCAGATCACCCTGGAAAATACCTGACAAATAACTAAAATATTGTGTATACCAGGGTTTATCTAATCCTAAACTTGCGTTTAATGCCTCGACCGCCTCTTTTGTCGCCTGTTGTCCTAAAATAACCTTAGCCGGATTACCAGGTATTGCACGTATTAACATAAAGACGATAAAAGTCATTCCAAGCAAAACTGGATTAGTTGAAGTAAACGTCTCCCCATATAGTGAAGCATTTTCATCACCTCTCTATGATTTTCATAATATACTTTGAAGTCTTTATATACTGTTGAAAGGTTGAGCCTTCACCAAACGGTTTTGAATGTTTAGATGAGTAACTTTCATACAGAGAAAATAATTTGATTTTCTTTTACTAGAAAAGAATCTGCGAGAATTCCACGGCTTACCCGCAGAAAAGCAAGCAGATTCTTTACATCCCCTTTTTTTAATTAAAAATGAACTTTACTATTGAATATCTACTGCATCTAAACGATCAGAGCCAGTAGGATGCGCAATGTAATTTGTAACTTTCTTGTTAGCAGCTAAAATTGGTGTTGAGTGAGCAAGAGGAACCCATGGAGCATCCTCAGAAATAATAACTTGAGCCTGCTTATACAATTCATTACGCTTATCCTCATCAATTTCAGTTTGAGCAGCTGTTAATAACTTGTGTAATTCTTGATTGTCATAGAATGTATAGTTATTAGATCCAATATTATCTCCGTCTAATAATGAATATAGGAAGTTATCTGCATCTCCATTGTCGCCTGTCCAGCCTAGTAAGAATGCATCTGCTTCACCCTTCTCAGCTTTATCTAAATAAGTAGCCCATTCGTATGACACAATTTTAGATTTAATGCCCACATCTTCTAAATTCTTTTGAATTGCTTCTGCTATTTTTTGTCCATCTGGCATGTATGGACGTGGTACTGGCATTGCCCAAAGCTCAATTTCCTTCCCATCATAGCCTGCTTCAGCTAGTAATGCCTTCGCTTTTTGAGGATCATACGTATAGCCTGTAACCTCATCGTTATAACCAGAAATTACTGGCGGCATTGGATTTTTCGCTGGCTCCGCTAATCCTTCATAAAAAGCATCCACTAATGCTTGTTTATCAATAGCATAGTTTACTGCCTGACGCACCTTTACATTATCGAACGGAGGTCGAGTCACTGTTAACCCTAGATACCCAATGTTCATAGAAGGACGTTCAATTAGCTGTAAGTTGGCATCTCCTTCGATTGTTCCTTTATCAGATGGACTTAAGCCATCAGCTACATCAATATTGCCTGCAAGTAAATCATTTAAACGTGCTGAATTTTCTGGAATAGAACGATAAATAACTTTATCTAATTTTGGATAGCCATCAATATAGTAATCTGGATTTTTCTCAATCGTTATCGAAGCATTACGTTCCCAGCTAACAAACTTGAATGGACCTGTTCCTACAGGATTTGTTGATAATCCCTCTTCATCTGCTTCAAAAGCTTTCGGCGAAGCAATTGCAAATGGGGACATCGCTAAATTTTTAAGGAATGGTGCCTGTGGTTGGCTTAACTTAAAGACAACTGTATAGTCACCCTCAGCAGTAACTGATTCTATAATTTGCTTGTCACCAACGACAAATTGAGTTTTAAAATATGGATATTTATCATTACTTGATTTCCAACGTTCAATATTTTTGACAACTGCCTCAGCATTGAAATCAGTGCCATCATGGAATTTTATACCCTCTTGTAGTTGGAATGTATAAGTTAAACCATCCTCTGACGGCTCCCATGATTTTGCCAAACCTGGTTGAATCGTTACATCTTTTTCACCAAAGTTAACTAAAGTCTCATATATATTAGCTGTAACTGTAAAGGATTCACCGTCTGTTACAACAGCAGGGTCTAGTGCTACAGAATCTCCACCACGACCATAGACTAATATTTTTGGTTCGTTGCTATTAGCCTTATCGCCACCAGTTGAAGCATCCTTACTACCCGTATCCTTAGTATCAGAGCCACCACAAGCAGCTAAGATTGTCGAGAGAACAAGGATAAACATTACACCCAAAGTCCATAGCTTTTTTTTCTTCATTAAATTTCCCCCTATGTTTTTTTATATCATTGAATGTTGTATAGCATCATAGAGATGACAAGCAACATAATGACCCGGCTTTACTTCTTGCATTTTTGGAACTATTTGAGAACATTCTTCCTTTTTAAATGGACATCTTGTATGGAAAGTGCATCCACTAGGCGCATTTGAAGCACTCGGAATATCTCCAGTAATAATCAGTTGTTCACGCTCAAACGTAGGATCTGGAACAGGAACCGAAGATAAGAGAGCCTGTGTATATGGATGAAGCGGCTCTGCATATAAATCCTCACTTGCTGTCAACTCTACTAATTTACCTAAATACATCACACCAACACGATTACTGATATGACGCACAACACCTAAGTCATGTGAAATAAAAATATATGTCAGCTTTAAATCCTTTTGCAGCTTTTGCAATAAATTTAAAACCTGTGCCTGTATGGATACATCGAGTGCAGAAACTGGCTCATCCGCAATAATTAAACGTGGATTGGTCATCAAGGCTCGAGCAATACCAATACGCTGTCTTTGACCACCACTAAATTGATGTGGATATCGCTTAATATGATATTCATTCAGACCAACCGTTTCTAGAAGCTCCAAAACCTTCTGCTTTCGTTCTTTAGCATTCCCCATTCCATGTACAATAAGAGGCTCCTCTAATATCTTCCCAATATTGTGTCTTGGATTTAAAGAGGCATAGGGATCCTGGAAAATCATTTGAATATCTCTTCGTGCCTTACGCATCTCATTGTTGGATAATTCTGAAATCGTTTTCCCTGCGAATTCTATATTTCCTTCCGTTGGTTCAATTAATCGCATTAACAATCGGCCAGTAGTTGATTTGCCACATCCCGATTCTCCTACAATGCCTAATGTTTCTCCTTCATAAACCTCAAAAGAAACATCATCCACTGCCTTGACATCCCCAACCTGTGTATTAAGAATGCCTTGTCGAATAGGAAAGTACTTTTTTTAAGCCATCAACTTTCAATAAAACTTTCGACATGCTGCCCCACCTCCTGCTTCTCTAGTAAAAAACATCTCGATTTATGTTGCTCTGCTGCTTCATATAAAGGTGGTGTTTCCAGTTGACAACGATCCATTGCAAATTCACAACGTGCTGCAAAACGGCAGCCAACCTTGATACTCCCTGGCTTTGGTACACTTCCTGGTATCGAATAAAGGTTATCCTTTTTATAACGCATATCAGGTACAGACTTAATAAGCCCTTGCGTATAAGGATGCTTAGGGTTAGCGAATATCTCCTGAATTGGCGCCTCTTCAACAATTTGGCCTGCATACATCACAATGACACGCTCACATGTCTCTGCTACGACGCCCAAATCATGGGTAATCAATAAAACGGCTGTATTTAAACGTTTATTCAAGTCTTTCATCAACTGCAAAATTTGTGCCTGAATCGTAACATCAAGAGCAGTAGTTGGCTCATCAGCTATCAAAACCTTTGGATCACAGAGAAGTGCCATCGCAATCATGACACGCTGTCGCATTCCTCCTGATAATTGATGTGGATAATCTTTTAATAATGACTCAGCACGCGGTAAACCAACCATCTTCATAATTTCAACCGCTCTTGTAAACGCTTCCTTTTTCGACCATTTTGGTTGATGTATTAAAATTGCCTCTTTTAGTTGATCTCCAATTGTAAATAAAGGATTTAAGGAGGTCATTGGTTCCTGAAATATCATTGCTACATCTTTGCCACGAACTTTTTGCATTTGCTTATCTGATAATGCCGCCAGATTTTTGCCATTCAATAATATTTCGCCACCTGTTATTTTCCCAGGGGGTGATGGTATTAATCCCATAATGGACAGTGATGTGACACTTTTACCACTCCCTGATTCTCCAACAATCCCCAGTATTTCTCCTTCATGCACAGAAAAATCGATATCATCAACGGCAGGAATTTGCCCATCATCTGTAAAAAAAGGTCGTTTTTAAACCTTTTATTTCTAGCAGCTTTTTCCTCATGCACAATCGCTCCATCCTACCTGTATTTTACTTAATTGTATAATTCTATTAATATAATACACTAACTATCATTTAATTCCCTATTTTCAGATAATTCTAACTAAAAATATTCTCTCTTTCAATTAAACATATATTTTCTATCCAATTCGACCTACATACTAATTATTTCTTATCAAACGATAATATTTTACATAAATCGCAAAAAATAGCCCTCCATTAAAAATTAAATGGAAGACTATTTTTAAATTTTTTTATTATAAATTTCAATTTAAATGCTGCACTTGGAATAAATTGTAATAAACTCCTTGCTTGTGCATAAGTTCTTCATGTGTACCACTTTCAATTAATTGTCCATGATCAATGACAATAATTTTATCAGCATGTGTAATTGTAGAAAGTCGGTGAGCAATAATTATCGTAGTACGCTCATGTGCAAGCAGCTCTAATGATTCCTGAATAAGTGCTTCACTTTCTAAATCCAATGCAGAGGTAGCTTCATCTAATATTAAAATAGGTGGATTTTTTTAAAAATACACGAGCGATAGCAACACGCTGCTTTTGACCACCAGATAATTTCACACCGCGCTCCCCAACCTTGGTGTCATAGCCATTTGGCAAGCTCATGATAAAGTCATGTGCGTTGGCTGCCTTCGCTGCAGAAACGACCTCTTCATCAGTAGCATCTGGTTTGCCCATTAAAATATTCTCTTTTACGGAATCACTGAATAAAATATTATCCTGTAACACGATGCCTATTTGTGAACGTAATGAATGCAAGGTTACATCCTTCACATCATAGCCATCAATATGGACTATACCATTTGTTGTATCATAAAAGCGTGGGATCAAGCTTATAATCGTGGATTTTCCGCCACCACTCATGCCTACAAATGCGACTGTCTCTCCAGGCTTAATGGTAAAATGAATATTGGATAAAATTTTCGAGCCATTAGCTTCATATTGAAAATCCACGTTGTCAAAGTGGACCTCACCATTTACCCTTTTTAACTCTATGGCATTAGTCTTATTTTTCACCTCATAAGGTTCGTCCATTAATTCAAACATTCTGTCCATTGAAGCAATTGACTGCGTTAATGTAGTAGAAGAACTAACTAAACGACGAAGTGGACCATAAAGTCTTTCAATATAGGCAATAAAGGCAACCATCGTTCCTATGGACAGAGGCCCATTAATAACCTGATAGCCTGCATAGGCAATGACTAACAACGGAGCTACATCCGTAATGGTATTCACTACAGCAAAAGATTTCGCATTCCATTTTGTATGATCCAAAGCCTTCTCTAAAAATTCACCATTTGCTTGATTAAATAATTTTTGTTCATGCTTTTCGAGTGTAAAGCTTTTAATTATGCTCATTCCAGCTACTCGTTCATGCAAATAACTTTGCACACCTGCAAGTGCCTTGGAGCGCTTTCTAGTTAAATCCCTCAGCTTACCAAAAAAGTACTTCACACTAAATGCATAGAATGGGAACGCAATCAATGCTACAAGTGTCAGCTTAACATCCATTGTTAGCATAATTATGACGGCAATAACAATTGTGGCAAGATCTAGCCAAACATTCATCAAACCAGTCATGATAAAGTTTTTTTGTTTGTTCCACATCATTAATCACTCTTGAGATAACATCGCCGGCTCTTGTATTTGCATAGTATCTTAAACTTAGTCGCTGCAAATGGGCATAGATTTCCTTTCGAATATCAAAAAGCACCTTATTACTAACATGTTGAGCGAAATATTGACGGTAATACTCAATTGGCGGCCGAATGATAAAGAACACAATGATGGTACCACCTAACCAATAAAATAATTCTTTTGTTTTCTCTGCATCTGATAGATGATTCGCAGGAATAATATCATCTAACACAATTTTTATAAGCAAAGGGATAAATAGCGGAATAGCAAACTTCACTATACCAATTAATATCGTTAAAATAATTTCCCAAGTATATGGTTTTACAAAACGCATATACCGCTTTATACTACCCATTTCTAATCACATCCTTAACGGGTCAAAAAAATCAATTTCGCCTTGGCGTAATTGTAGCTGCCTCTTTGCTTTCGCTACAGAAGGTAAATGGACATTCCAAACTGAATGCCCAAACGTAATTATAGCAATATTTCGTTTTAAGTACATGTAATATGACTTTGCGCGGACTATTTTACAAACCTAATTTTCCCATCTACTTAAAAGAAAAAAACACCCATTAGTAAAAACTAATAGGTGCTACTTAACAATCATCTGCTTGCATATCGAGCTGAAACTTATAACGGTTAGTCCAGGCATCGATGAAATCAGGTGCAAAGGGTCCTCTTTTTTTTGTTGAATCCAGCTTATTAATTTATCGACATTGCGCTTTAGAATTTTATCAATGACATCTGGATAAGACATTTCTTTCCGGTGTAGCTCATATTCATCTTCATCTAAAAGTGAATAAGACATATCAGGGAATACTTTAATGTCTAAATCATAGTCAATATATTTAATGGCATTATTATCGAAAACAAATGGTGAGCTTAGATTACAATAATAATACACACCGTCCTCACGCAGCATACAGATGATGTTAAACCAGTGCTCCGCATGGAAATAACAAATAGAAGGCTCTCTCGTTAGCCAGGTACGACCATCGGATTCTGTCACAAGTGTCCGTTCATTCGCACCGATAATGATATTTTTCGTTCCTTTTAACACCATTGTTTCTTGCCAAACCCGGTGGATACGGCCATTGTGCTTATAACTATGTATTTGTATCGTTTCTCCTTCTACCGGTATTGCCATTTTTGAAGCCCACCTTTTCGTCTATGCTACCTAAATCTAGCAGTCTCTAGTATATTATAGCAATGTGTAGGCGAAAGGTGTAGTTAGAAAACCACAAATTTCCCTGCGTCCTTTTCAAATTCCACAAAAAATTTGAAGAGAATTTCTTTTTTTATGTAAGTCAATAATTTCTCTTCTACTTTGTAACTGTCTGAGCATAGCATTGTTCTTACGACCCGAGAGGTTTCTTCGATTACTTGAGCAATTTTTTTTCTCGACCCGAGAGGCTTTTTCAACGACCTGAGCAGTTTTTCACGCGAACCAAGCGATTTTCTCGGCTACCTGAGCAGTTTTTCTCTCGATCCGAGCTATTTCTCTTTCTGGCCCAGCACTTTTTGGACGTTTTTAATAATATAAAGGAGCTGTCTTTATAATCTTTGATTTTGACAGCTCCTTAGAGGTAAATGCAAATATGCAATTACAAAGTGTTATTCACCAAGATCTTGGTTTGTTTTAGTGAAGTTTCCTGAAGCTTGAGCTTTCTTTTGCTCTGCTTTAGCATTTTGCTTTTGCACTTCGTTCACATCAGTCTCAGCACCAAACTCTTGACTTTGACGTTGCATGTTTTTATTTGGTTGGAAATTTGCATTGTTTTGCTTTTTCATTTTTCATTCACCTCCACGGTAATTATTGTGTACCGAGGTGAATGCTTTTATGCTTATAAATTTCTTGTTTTAATTTTCCATTTCCCTCCATATTTTAAGCATTGGTACTGGCATTGGTAATTGCTCTATTTGTTCCCTGGTCAACCAAACGCCTTTTTCTGTAGAATGACATATCATGAAATAGCTATTTAGATGCCAAGTTAAATGTGAAAAAACATGTTTAAACGTAAGTAAATTCTTTTGTGATTGAACATCTAAAGAATATTCAATTTTAAAAGTATCAATGGAATCTTTACCGTGCTCTATCATTGGAAATTGCCATAGATTTGCTAATAACCCTTCTGTAGGTCGCTGTTCCATTAAAATTCGTCCATTTTGATCTTCACATACAAGGACATCGTATGTAAGATGCTTCATCTTTACTTTTTTTTGATTTAACAGGTAGCTTCTCTGGTTCACCTTCATTAAATGCAATGCAATATTCACGGACGGGACACAATAAACATTTTGGTGATGTTGGCGTACAAATTAGTGCACCCAGCTCCATTAAACCTTGATTAAAAGATGATGCATTTTCAGGGTCTATCAATTCTTCCACGGCTGCTTCAAAAATCTTTTTTTGTTTTAGCTATAGCTATATCCTCATGAATATTGAGTACACGGCTTAACACACGCATTACATTGCCATCTACCGCATGTTCTGGCTTATCATAGGCAATACTTAAGATAGCACCAGCTGTATATGGGCCTACACCTTTTAATGTCGAAATCTCATGTCGATTATTGGGTACTATTCCTCCGTAGTTCTCCAATACCTCTCTTACTCCAGCCTGTAGATTACGGGCGCGGGAATAATAACCAAGACCTTCCCAGTGTTTTAATAAATATTCTTGTGGTGCCTCTGCAAGTAATTCTAATGTTGGGAAACTTTCTATAAAACGATTGTAATAAGGAATAACAGTGTCAACTCGAGTTTGCTGTAGCATGACCTCAGATACCCAAATTTTATAAGGGTCCTTTGTATGTCTCCATGGTAAATCACGTTTCTCTACATTAAACCATTCGACTAATGATTGTCGAAATTCTGTTACATATGGATAATTCACAGTGACCTCCAGTGTTTTTGCGATTTAAATTATGGTAAAAAGGGTATACAATTAAGAAAAGATTATTTAACTAACGACATAAATTGTTCTATCATGGATATTCTTTTGACTCGTTAATTAAGGATGATTATTGAAATATACATGTATGCCATTGTACTCTATTTACACGCATACTAGGAGTGGATATTTTTGGATTCAGGTACACATTTCGTTATGGGTATAGCCCTCGGTGGTCTTGCTTTAGCTGATCCCGTGGTAGCAAATCATTCAATGACATTTACTGCAGTAATGGCAGGCACGATTATTGGCTCACAGGCACCTGATGTCGATACTGTTTTAAAGCTGCGCAACAATGCAATTTACATTCGGCATCATCGAGGAATTACACATTCGCTCCCAGCAGTAGCTCTCTGGCCTATCTTAATTACAGCAGTTTTATCATTCATTATTCAAGACGCAAATGTGTTTCATTTATGGCTCTGGACATTTTTAGCTGTAGCCCTTCATGTCTTTGTTGATATTTTCAATGCATATGGCACACAAGCCATTCGCCCATTCTCCAGGAAATGGGTAGCTTTAGGTGTAATCAATACCTTTGATCCTATTATTTTTTTCTCTTCATTGTATCGGCATTTTATTATGGGCTTTCGGTGCAAATCCTGTTTGGACATTTAGCATCATGTATCTCATTATTATCATGTATTATATATTACGATTTGCAGTCCAAAAATCCGTTAAAAAGGCTGTACATCATACTATTCAAGATGAGGAATATGTTATTGTAGCACCAACAATGCGATTCTTTCACTGGCGTATTGCAGCAAAGTCAAAAACACATTATTACGTTGGCCGTGCCTATGGGCGAACAGTCAATATTTATGATAAATTTGAAATAAAGCCTTTACCGAAAACGCCACTTATAGAAAAAGCCATGAAGGACCGTAATCTCGATGCATTCGTGTCATTCTCGCCGTTGTATCGCTGGGAAATTTCTGAGCTAGAAAACGGCTTAACAGAATTAAGGTTAATTGACCTTCGCTATCGTAGTGATAATCGCTATCCTTTTGTAGCTGTCGCTCATTTAAATGATGATAATGAGATAATTACCTCCTATACAGGCTGGATTTTTACTGAAGATAAACTTCAAAAAAAATTACAGATTGGCGCAAGTAATTGAACAGTAAACCCTGACCAGTGATGGTCAGGGTTTCATTATTGCATCATATCATCACTAGCATCCAATAAATGAGCGTATTTTGGATTGCGACCAGCAAAGCTATGTAGCTTATCACCGTAACTTGTAATTAATTGACGTACCAAATTTTCCGTATAATCAGCCCCGCGATAGTCGTAGCCAGCCTTTGCTGAAGTTGATTCAAAATCACTCCATAAAAGCTCAACCCAAACACGTGCCCGCCCTACCGACATTTGTGGATTTTTTTTCAAGTAACTCCCTAGTCAATTTTTCAATCTTTTCTTCCACTTATTTTCCCACCTTTACAGGAGATAGCATCGAAACTGGCAAGGCTTCTTGATATTTGTCGCCACCTAATCGATGTCCCCAAGCAAAGCGACCCTTTAAATAATCCACTTGGAAAAATTCATTATCAGAGCCATCTATACGATACATTTCACCAGGTACAATAGTATCTAAATCCACTAAATAAGCAGCCGCCATTAAAGCTTTTCGTTCATATACTGCAAACTCATTAATAATTCCTAGCTGTTCTGCTTTACGTGCTTTTTCCTTTAGCATCGCAATTTCCTCGCGTAATTCATGCTCTGACATGACCGCGTAGTTTTTTTTCACTCATTCCTCATTCTCCTTTTCTTCTATAAAACGGTCTATAACTTCAATAGGAAAGCCCTTTTGATAGAGCGCCTGTTTTATCTTCATTTTTCGTTCATAACCAGTATACTTGGATGCGTACTTTTTCCAAATCTTTTCGCCTTGAACATCAAGCAATTGCTGCCACTCATCTTCCTCTTGTTCAATAACAATTTGACTAAGCACCTCATCTACAACTGTAAAAGAATAACCTTTACGCATTAGAAAATCCTGAATTTTAGCTTTGATTTGAGTTGGCGTTTTCTTTTTCTCGGATCGAACAACCTTTTCAGCCAACTGTGTCGCAAGTTTCACCTGTTCCTCATGACTAAAGGTAGCAAGTACCTCATCCTGTAAGTCCTTATCAATTCCTTTTTTTATAAGATCTTGTCTAATTGCCTTAGGTCCCTTTTTCATCGTAGCTTTTTTCGTATCGAGTAAAGCCTTAGAGTAAGTTTCATCATTTAAAAAGCCATATGATTTCAATTTTTGTATAGCTTCTAAAATTACCGCTTCTCCAAACTCTAATGTCAGAAGCTTTTTCTTAACTTCATGCTCACTTCGCATTTGATAAGATAAAAAAATTTAATGCTTTATTAAAAGCCTTCCGAATTTCATCCTCATAGGCAATTTCTTGAATATCAAATTCTTCTAGCACTTTGCCCTTTGTTAAACCAAATTGAATGAGAATAGCCTCGTCTATAGGAAAGGCATATTCCTCGTTCAAATAAATATTATAACGTTCTGGATTGTTTTTTTGGCGTGCAATTTTTGTAATAATACGCATATGAAACACCTCACTATTTACAATTATAACATTATTCAAAGTACTGCATTTTTACGGTATTTTGCTTTTATCAGATAGCCTATATCAAACCAATAGATGGTAAACTAGAAACTAACATTGCTTTTAAAAAGGAGGGAGCTCAAATGAAGATCGTTATTGCAGGTGGTACTGGCTTTGTAGGAAAAGTGCTATCTAGGCTGTTACAAGAAAATGGACATGAAATCATTATTTTAACTCGAAACAAAACCGTGCAAGAAAAAGATATTCAATATGTACAATGGCTTCAACAGGGAGCACGACCTGAGCAGCTGTTAGATACAGTGGATGCATTTGTTAATTTAGCGGGAATATCTTTAAATAATGGACGTTGGACAAAAAAACAGAAAAAAAAGCCATTTATACAAGTCGTATGGATGCTACACTTGAAATCGTAAGAATTATGGAGCATCTTTCCGCAAAGCCAAAAGTATTAATTAATGCGAGTGCAGTTGGGATTTATCCAACCTCTTCAACAGCAACCTATACAGAAGATTCCATGGACTATGCAACTGACTTTTTAGGTACGACAGTACAAGATTGGGAAAGACAGGCTAAACGTGCAGAAAAATTAGGTGTACGAGTTGCGCTTGCTCGATTTGGTGTAATTTTAGGGCGTGATCAAGGTGCTCTCCCCTCAATGCTACTACCATATAAAATGCATATTGGAGGCACTATCGGCTCTGGTGAGCAATGGCTTTCATGGGTTCATGTGGAGGATGTAGCTCGTGCTATTTATTTCGCTATTACAAATGAAAACATTAAAGGTCCCTTTAATATCACTGCCCCCCATGCAGTTCGTATGAAAGATTTCGGAAAAACAATTGCCATGATAATGGGAAGAAGTCATTGGATGCCTGTGCCTAGCATCGCCATGCGTTTAGCACTTGGAGAACAAAGTGTGCTTGTATTAGAAGGACAACATGTATTACCTGCTGTATTAGAAAAACAACATTTTACCTTTCATTTCCCACATTTAAAAGAAGCACTTTATGATTTGTACTAGGATAAATTTAAAAAAACAACGCATTCTAATGAAAAAGAAAGGATGCGTTTTTTTATGTGGAAACAACATATAGTTGGAGCAGTGATTGCTACTTTTATTATTGCCGCAGCAGTAAGCTTTAATCCGTATTTTGCTTCTGGCTCTGATGAACATAATTGGGGCTTTAAAAGGGCAAAAAAATGGAGAACAGGCTGAGGCTGGTGCACAGCTTGATCAGCTTCTTGATAAATATGGTGCTATTTATAAAGGTAAGCCCGATAAAAAGGTTGCTTATTTAACCTTTGATAATGGATATGAGAATGGGTTTACAGAAAGTATTTTGGATACTTTGAAGAAAGAAAATGCACCAGCTACCTTCTTTTTAACTGGTCATTATCTAGAAAGTGCACCTGATTTAGTGAAACGTATGGTTAAAGATGGGCATACCATTGGCAATCATTCATATGGACACCCAAATATGGCAAGAATAACACCAGAAGCTATGCGTTCGGAATGGAAAAAACTTGACGATAAGCTTCGTGAATTAACTGGTATTGAACGTACAACCTACGCTCGTCCCCCAGAAGGTACATTTAATGCAAAATTATTAGAGGTAGGGAATGCTGAGGGCTATCGCCATATTTTTGGTCAGTTGCCTTTAAGGATTGGATGAGAGATGAACGCCGTGGCGCAGATTATGCTTATAATGCTTTAATGGAACAGCTACACCCTGGCGCTGTCATATTAATGCATACTGTGGCACAGGATAATGCAGAAGCGCTTCCTATGTTTATTGCCGAAGCGAAAAAACAAGGGTATACATTTTTATCACTGGACGATTTAGTTTTAGAATATGAAGATTTCCCTGTTGCTTTGCAATCGTCCACTCCTTAGTTATAATGGGTAGATATTAAACGAACAGGGACGTGGAATGCTTGACACAGCAAACAACAATGGAAGTGGGACAAAAATTCCCTTTAACAATAAAAAGACTCGGCATTAATGGCGAAGGTGTAGGCTTTTATAAGCGCAATGTCGTATTCGTAAAGGGTGCTATACCTGGTGAAGAAATTACTGCACAGGTAACAAAAACTCAGCGAAACTTTGCCGAAGCAGAAATATTAACGATTCGCAAAGCTTCAAAATACCGCCAGGAGGCACCTTGTCCAGTTTACAATGAATGTGGCGGCTGTCAGCTTCAACATATGACATATGACAAGCAGTTAATGGAAAAGCGTGATATTGTTATTCAAGCCTTAGAGCGTTATGCAAAACCATTAGCTGCAACTGTTGAAGTACGAAAAACACTTGGAATGGATAACCCTTGGCATTACCGAAATAAAAGTCAATTCCAAGTACGAAAAGAAGGCAAACGTGTCTATGCAGGCCTATTTGCTGAAGGGAGCAACAAGCTACTCAATATTAATGATTGCCTTGTGCAGCACCCGATTACGTCTAAAATAACTGTTGCTACCCGTAAGATTTTACAAAAGCTGAATATTACCGTTTATGATGGTCGTACGCTTGATGGTTTAGTGCGTACGATTGTTGTACGTACAGGAATTCATACTGGAGAAACGCAGGTTGTACTTGTTACAACGCGTAAAGAAATTCCACATTTGGCTGAGCTTATTTCTCGCATTAAAAAAATCGATCCAAGTATTGTGTCCATTGCACAAAATATTAATCGTGAGAAAACATCACTTATTTTCGGTTATGAAACGATTGTTCTTGATGGTAAGGAAACAATTCATGAGGAGCTTGGTGAGTTAGCCTTCGACTTATCTGCACGTGCCTTTTTCCAGTTGAATCCAACACAGACTGTTCATCTATACGATGAAATCAAAAAGGCCGCTGCATTAACCGGCAAAGAAACAGTAGTAGATGCTTACTGTGGCGTTGGGACAATCGGTTTATGGCTAGCAGACAAAGCTAAAGAAGTTCGTGGAATGGATGTTATCCCTGAAAGTATTCAGGACGCACGTAAAAATGCACGTAACCACGGCTTTAAGCATACAAAATATGCAGTCGGCACAGCAGAAAGCGTCTTAGCAAAATGGCGTAAGGAAGGCTTTACACCAGATGTAATTACAGTAGATCCACCCCGCACAGGTCTGGCACCGGAATTTATCCGTACTGTATTAAAATTAAAACCAAAACGCTTTATCTATACATCGTGCAATCCATCAACTTTGGCAAAGGATTTAAACGACTTATCGAAGTTTTATGACGTTGAGTATATTCAGCCCGTAGATATGTTTGCACAAACGGCACAGGTGGAATGTGTTTGCAACATGGTTTAAAACCTGAATATGTTAAATAAAATATTTATGTTTGGCGACAAATAAGAATATGACACCCATTATGAACTGCGCTCCAATTATTAGACACACCATCTAACTATTGGAGGTGCAGTTTTTTTATCGCCCCAATTATTCCATACACAAGAAAGATGCCAAAACAGATAGTAAGTAAATTGAAATTTGGTGTTTCATAAAAAGTAAACCACTCTCTGAAAATTGAAGATTCCGTAATTCTTCCAAATAACGTTCCACCAATTTCTCTATAATTAGGTATCCACCCTGTTGCTTCACATGTAATAAAGATTATCTGTGATAATAAAAATACACCAATAGAAGACACCCAAGTTTTTTTTCAAAAATGGAATTGATTTTTTTTGTTTATTAGCCAAGTTTATATTCCCCTCTCTATTTTACGCAATTTTTGCAATAATCCCCAAAACCTCTTTCATACTTCCAGCCAATTATCTAACGATGATTTATTATGCACTATTGTTTGGGGAAGATTATCCCGTTCTTGTAAATATGTACTTTGCTTTTCATAGATAATTACAAGCACAATAAGACCACCCAATCATGGCGTGTCATTTCCTAATGTCCATATTTATTTTTTTGAAAACTTACTTGAAATTATGTCTAATACTGCAGCAATCAGTATTGCAATGACATGAATTGTCATGAACATATTAAAAAAAGGAAAGGAATAAGGGGTAATCCATTCAGTAAAGAGCTTCGAGTCCAAAACCCATCTTCCTATCCTGGTTAATAATTTATCACTATCATTTATGTTTGGCTGTAAGGAAGTTCCATCAACGGCGATAAAGATCAAATGAACAATTAAAAATATACCAAGGGCGATTATCCAGCGTTTTGCTAGATTAATATTATGAGTTTTTTTCCGTGTCAGTCATTTGAACACTCCTCCTCTCATGCTTCATCATTTTGAGTATTTACTAAACTCAAACCCTCTATAGAGGATAAGTGTAGTGGTTATACCCTGTCATTTGTTGTCTTTAAAGACTGATTTAAATATAATTACTCAAAATTGTATATAATGTATATATAACATAATCGCATTATATACATAGATAAAACATTGTGCAACCATTTTTATACCCCCGTTAAAGTGACTCAATAAATGCTTTTAAACCCACTAAGCTGCTAACTGATTGGGCGCATCTTCTAATTCTAGTACTATGGAATTAAGCCTTTTTCATTCGATGCCAATATCAACCAAATCCTCAGACACTCTTCACTACAGATTTTTAACTTGAAGCAAAAATAACATGTTTTGGTTAGGACATCTGATGGTTGAAAACTAAAAAGAGGATTCGAACAATGCAGGTGGAGTACTGTTCACTGTTAGTGCGGAAGGACAATTAAATCAGAGATGTATTGGCGGAAATAGTAAAGAGGGGCTGAGAACCCCTCTTTTTTTGTTGCCTAATTCAGTTTTGTAAAGTATCTTATTTCCTCATTATCCACGCAGAAACCTACCGATTCGTACACAGACAAGGCAGATTTATTTGTAGTTAATACCATGAGACTAGCATATTGTAGCTGATTAGCTTTGAGATAACTCAAAGCTTTGTGAAAGCAAGTACTTGGCAAAGCCACGCCTTCTCCATGGTTCGCAGACAAAAACGTCCTCAATTACACCATGGTCAGCTTCTTGCCATGCCATCAGTCCGCCAACAATAGCGTCTGTTTGACGTAAGACCATGGATGTCCATAGTTTGTTATTCTTGTATTCAGATAACCTATTATGACCAAGTGGAGTATCCGGCCAAATTTCAGCTTCTACATTAAGATACTCTCTCTCTTCGTCAGAGGTTTCCATCTTCCAGTATGAGAATTGAAAGTCTTCTTGAAGCTTTATTTCAGGAATCGGTTCATTCAAATCTCGATTCATGCGATATAAACTATTCAGATGAAGGTATCCTTTTTGGATAAAGAACTGATTGTTTGCTGTTTCTGTTGAATCGTTACCAACACAAAGCATTGTTCCGTATTCTTTAGGCAAGGTTTCTTTTAACTGATTTGCTCTTATGGAAAGATACTGATAGACGTTTTCGAGCAAAACAATGTCATTTTCTCTTTCGGGAATGGTTTTAAGATTGATGTAGATAGAATGATTGTTCTCTTTTGAACGACCGGGAGGTACAACGTTAATGATGCTAACTTGCCCCTTAGCGACCATTTTCCCATCTTCAAATGCGCAATAAACGTTACTCCAATTATCCTCGTCCCCGCCCCACCAAAATGTTGCGTTTTCTTTTTTTTGTTACCGATTGATATAACTCGCCAAGTAATGACATGTCCCCAACTTGGAAATTACGAATAAA
The DNA here is from genome assembly GCA_001312325.1 of Lysinibacillus pakistanensis. The sequence goes on from BBDJ01000028.1 coordinate 34,562, forward strand.
AATTTCTGTTGATGATTGGCTCAAAACAATACCCCTCTCAGTAGTGGGGATTTCGCAGTTTAGAGGGCTAGCTATGCGAGTTCCCTTTAATAAATTGGCCCTTTGCTAACATTTGATTACTCACAGTAAACGCCTCCTTTAACTATTATTACCATTGACATTACCATACCATGAATACTACATCAAACATAATTTACAACTATAATTGAATGAATTTTCATAAAAAAATTTATGCGCGTCAGTTGACCGTAAACTGCCCCTAAGACCACTCGTCAAGACGCTAGCTAAACTGGGTACCTCTTACTACACGGTTGCTTAGAAGAGGAATACGAGCTTCTTAGGGCAGGTATTATATTAGTCTCATGTTACACGGCTTGAAGCGGTTCATTCATTAATGATGGGCAAGTTAAACCTTCAAGCATGAAGCTGTCAATATCACCTTCGATATACTTTAGGAACAAGTCGTTCGGCACTAGGTGGGGTTTATAATGGAGAAGGTTAATGTGATAGAGGGGGTAACATTAATAAAGAGCGGTTTTTATTTACCACCCTTTTGCTTAAGTAGTTATAGTCGCCTATTGTATTGTGTCTGCAAAATGTACTTAACACAGGTGGAAATGTGCGGCGAAGCTAGTGTTGAAAAAAAAGGTCAAAAAGGACGTCTCAGAATTTGAGACGCCCTTTGTTCAATGATGCACAGCTCAAGCTGCCTGGTGGATGATGGACGGTCCAGAAAAATCAACACCTTAACCAAAAACCCAGGATTTAAAAGATTTTTATGCTTTAAATTTTTAACTTTGAGCTAAAAAGCTTTGAAACGTGAACTTTGTGTTTTTAATTTTAATCTTTGTGCTTTTATTTTAGATTGTTTAAAGTTCCTTTGTAATAAGACATGTTTAAGGTTTCAACTCGCACACATGCCTTGAAGCGCGAGCGATTTTTCGTTTTCCATTTTCGCTAGACCATGCATATTACATTAAGCTTGTATTTCAATAAAAGTTGTGGCATTTGATTCTGATAGCACAGCGTCTACCTCTGATTCAAATTCCTCAATTCCACTATTTAATACTTCAATTTTCTTTTTAACATTCATCGGATCAATTAACTCATATTCGTTTCTTTTCATAAATGTCTCTGTATGTAGTTTTACCTCTTCTGGAGATTGTTTATCTTTATTACCTAATATATTGATTAAATATGTTTCAAGCTTTGCAGGTAGCGCATCATTTTCTTTAGCAACCATATTGATTGCTGAACGGTATTGCTGCTGCATCACTTCTAATAATTTCTTTTCAAATTGAATAGACTGCTTGCGTTCTATTGCCTCTGCCACAGTCATCTCCTCTTTCCCTACAGTCACCTTTGTTTTAGCGTTGGATTCTACCACTAAGGATTTGATACGGTTGCGGTAGTCAATTAAACCGACTACTTTATCGTATGAGGATTGCATCTGTTTTTCATATTCTTGAATCTCAACACCATTAATCTTGCTATTGCTTTTACGATTCGCTAAAACTGTACTAACGTCATTTGTTGCTGCTTCTATACGATGATTGAGCATCTTTAATTCTGTTAATGCCCGGTGAATGGATAACTTTTTATATTCAGTCATGTTTTATTCTCCCTATAAATTGTAATCTAAGCGCAATGTTCTTCTATTATATCCAGTTAACTAATTAGAGTACAAATATTACCTTTATTTTAATAATATTTGATTTTATGATTCCTTATCTGTATAATATCAATCTAGGTGCCAAACCTAAGTGATTCGGACGGAACATCCTTATCACGCAAAAAACGCCAATACAGCACGGATTTGCTGGGCGTTTTTTTGTTTTATGAGCGGGAAGATGAGCCCCGCTCTTTTTCTTTGTAATTTCCTCTACCTATTTTTTTACCTATATTGTCGCAGAACGCTTATTTTTACTTCCACCAAATATCATTAACACGATGGCTACCACAAGTAATAGCATTGCCACTAATAATAAGAAGCTATAATTCTTTACATATTCTATATATACCCCGCCAAGAAACGGTCCTGTTAAACTTCCAATGCTTAGAGCAATACCACACAATAGATTTCCAGTTGGCAGTAATTCCTTTGGTGTTAAATCAGCCATATATGTAATTCCTAACGAAAACATCGAGCCTACCAATGTACCTGTAAGGAAAAATGCGATGGCTACGGCAATTTGTGAATGCTCTAAAAAGCTTGCAATTCCAAAAATAACAGCTCCGCCAAAAGAGCCTATCATCAATACCCTTCTACGCCCAACCTTATCACCCATTGCTCCAAGAGGCACCTGTGTTAAAATTCCTCCGAAAGTAAAGACGGATAAAATAATAGGAATCATACCAACCTCAAAACCTTTACGTAAAGCATAGACTGGGAACAAAGCATTTAAAGAAGATTCTAAAAACCCATAAACAAATGGACCTAAAAACGCAATCCATCCAAAAATAAAGGCCATTTTATAACGCTGCCAGCCTCTTGCATGTAAATCTCCCGTTAAACGCTCTGGTTTCTCATTTTTCAATAAAAATACAAACGACCATGCCAATAAGCACAGAATTGAGGAGACTATAAATGGCAATGCTTCTGTAATTTGAATAAGCTTTACCATTAACGGTCCGACTGCAAAACCTGTACTAAAGGATAAGCCGTAAATTGCCATGCCCTTTCCTAAGCTTTTATGATCTGCTGTGCTAGTAATCCACGTTTGTGTCGCATAATGCAACGCATGATCCCCTACCCCAATAAGTAATCGAAGGATAAACCAAAAGGTCACACTTTTCCATAGAGGAAATGCGAGGAGCGATAGAAACACCAATGCCCCACCTATTAAAATAATTGGTTTATAGCCCCATTTTCTTAGAGGCTGTTCAATAAACGGGGAGATTAATAAAGTTCCTATGTATAAACCTGTTGCATTCAATCCATTCAATGCAGAGGATACACCATCCCGCTCGAAAATAATTGAAATTAGTGGTAATAGCATCCCCTGTGAAAAGCCCGATATTGAAACTATTAACACTAGAATGGCAAATCTTTTTTTTGCTGTAATCTGAGAAGTATGTCATCATTTCCTCCAACATCAAGTGATTCTTCCAAAGAACAGCATACCAAAAAGCCTTAGCGCTCACCACATGTGATTTTACGCTAAGGCTTAACGAATACTAATTTTCATTTAATTGTATAAACACGAATTTCAGCATTTACTTTCGCCGAGAACTTGTTTAAACTCCCTCCTTTTCGAGTTAGCGTTCGAAAGATTGTGATGATCACTCCTTTACGATTTCTTAATACAACTTTAACACAGGTATTCAATAATGTAAATATTCTGTCTATTGTTTTTTTGAAATTAATCGTTAAGTCCTAGGTGTTTACCTAAACATTGAAATTCAGACCTAAATCAGCTACGATGAAGGGGATGAAATGAGGTGTACGAATGTCTAAGCCAATAACTGATAAAAAGCAGCAAGTGAATTACTTAAGAGAACGTCTTGAAATATTTTTAGAAGTATTAGATGCAATTGATCCTGAAACAACTGAATTAGAGGACATTGATCGTTTAATACAAATGATGGATGATTTAGAAGATAAAATGGAGCAATTTAACGTTCGTGAACATTAGCCCGGGCATAAGAATAAGTTTAGCGCGAAAAATCAATGTTTGATTTCTCGCGCTTTTAGCCGTCTAATGACAGTCCCAGTTATACAAAACCTTACTAAAATCCTTCTTTTGAAGCTCTTCCTCCGTGATGAAAAAATTCCCTACACCACAATCGCCCCACATTATATGATCACCGACACTGTCAATTTGTAGCAACAAAACCGTAGATTGTTGGTACTCCCCATATGCCCTTGGATCATCCTGTGTGAAAAATGGATACCCGCCAATTTTATGACCATCACCAGTTAATGTTTCGTAAAAGGCATCCTCTAGAGCATCATCTTCTATATTACCTAAAATACTTGCGTAATGGTCATTACTTCTAAAATCATCTATTGATAAAGGTTCATATGCGACCTCAAAGGTCAATGCCATCTCCTTTTCAACAGGAAAGTACATGTCATCCTTTTCGCTTCAAGAAACGAAAAATCTTGAATTAATTGTGATGCATCATTGACAATCCGTTCATGATAAATAACACGAAAGCCTTTTTGGTTTTGACCATTACCAAAGTCCATTCCTAATACATCATCAAAGGAATCAATAAAAAAACTGTAAAATTCCCTCCTCAGGGAATTTCGATAAATGATTAGGTACTTCTTCAAAATTAATTTGCGCTAATAATTTTAATGGCTGTCCATCAGAATTTTTAGGATATTCCATCGACAATGGAAAATATGGATTACCTGCAAACTTACTTTCAAATAACGATGTTTTTCGCATTGTTGTTTCAATATTTATAACCGGTTGTAATGTTTCTTCTATAGTTTTTCTATATATTTCAAATGCTTCAGGTAACATAAGAACACTCTTTTCAGACATAAAATTCCCTCCTAAAGTAGATTTATTCCCATTATAGAACAAGTGTTCTTGTTTATCAATCCTAGGTTAAGTGCATTTCATATAAATAACCCGTTTCGTATGGAATTTGATTAGAGACTCGGATTTTTTGATCAGGTCCCCTTAATTGTTGTTCACTTCACCCTTTTCTTAATTAAATCCACCAGATTGTTGATTACCTCCCTCCCTTTTTGATGACAACACCCTTTAATTCCTACCTCTAAAAGATGGGCTCTTTTTTTCATTAGTTGAAAAGAGTATAATGTAACGTGGAAATAATCAAATTTTCTATGGGGGGCAATACAAAAATGAATGTACAAACTTTGGAGAAAAGTCTATACAATTTAATTACTGAAACATCTACGAACCTACCGAAAGACGTGCGCCGTGCTATTAAAAAAAGCCAAAGAGGCAGAGAATGCTGGCACACGTGCAGCAATGAGCTTAGACACAATTGCAAATAATATTATTATGGCTGAAGATAATGTATCACCTATCTGTCAGGATACAGGTCTACCAACATTTAAAGTCTACACTCCTGTAGGCGTTAATCAATTAGAAATTAAAGCTGCTATCAAAAAAGCAATCAATGATACATCAGCTGATGCAAAATTACGTCCGAATGCAGTTGATTCATTAACTGGTGCAAATAGTGGTAATAACCTTGGGGAAGGTTTACCTGTTATTAAATTTGAACAATGGGAAAATGACTTCATTACGATTAAATTAATTCTTAAAGGTGGCGGCTGTGAAAACAAAAATATTCAATACAGCCTTCCTTGTGAACTAGATGGTCTTGGCCGTGCCGGTCGTGACTTAGATGGCATCCGTAAATGTATTTTACACTCTGTCTATCAAGCTCAAGGTCAGGGCTGTTCAGCTGGTTTCATCGGTGTAGGTATTGGTGGAGACCGATCTTCTGGTTACGACTTAGCGAAAGAACAATTATTCCGTCATGTAGAAGATACAAATCCAAATGCTGATCTTGCCAAATTAGAAGAATATGTTGTAAAAACAGCTAACACATTTGGTATTGGCACAATGGGCTTTGGTGGAGAAGCAACATTACTTGGCTGTAAAATTGGGGTTATGCACCGTATCCCTGCATCATTCTACGTATCAGTCGCTTATAACTGCTGGGCTTATCGTCGTATGGCTGTGGACATTGACCCACAAACTGGTGAAATCATTAAATGGCACTATCAAGAAGGCGAAAAAAATTACATTTAAAGATGAAGTTGCAGCAACGACAGAAGATACGACTACAGATGTAGTGGAACTTACGGCACCGATTACCGAGGAACAAATCCGTACTTTAAAGGTTGGAGATGTTGTATCTATTACTGGTCGTATGTATACAGGTCGCGATGCAATTCACCATCATTTAATGAGCCATGATGCACCTGTTGATTTAAATGGACAGGTTATTTACCACTGTGGTCCTGTTATGGCTAAAGACGAAGAAGGCAACTGGACAGTAAAAGCTGCTGGTCCAACTACTTCTATTCGTGAGGAGCCATATCAAGGTGACATCATGAAAAAAATTCGGTATCCGTGCTGTTATTGGTAAGGGCGGTATGGGACCAAAAACACTTGCTGCATTACAAGAGCATGGCGGTGTATACTTAAACGCTATCGGTGGAGCGGCTCAATACTATGCTGACTGTATTAAAGGTGTAGACGGCGTTGATCTAATGGAATTTGGTGTACCAGAAGCTATGTGGCACTTAAATGTAGAGAACTTTACTGCTGTAGTTACAATGGACTCTCATGGTAACTCTTTACATGCTGATGTAGATAAATCATCTCTAGAAAAACTAGCTATGCATGCAGAAAGAGTATTCTAATAGCGAAGTGAAGCATCCACTGCTGTAAAATTAACATCATATAATTCGAATGCAGTATTTCTCCAAAGGCGAGACATTTTACTGCACCAATTTGAAAGGCACAGAATATTCCTAGTGAATAGACTGTGCTTTTTTTTTCTTAAAACTTCAGGCTTTCTTTTCCCAGAAACCTTTGTTATAATAATTCTAAATTAGAAAGGAGTTAAATGAAATTGTTTTTCATTTAAAAACTTTACGAAATCATTATATTATAAGGTTTTTGATATTGATTTTCATTATCAGGAGGGATCAGGATGGAATACTCCAATCGAGAAAATATAAATTTAATTGAGAAAATAAAGGAGCATGCTGAATTACTTGCTGCCCTTATAGCAGGCTTGTTTATCTTACTTGCATGGCGTTTAGATACTAGCGGGCAAACTACGGCATCTGTTATTTTATATATTGTTGCATTTTGTGTTGGGGGATTTGCTAAGGCAAAAGAGGGTATTGAAGAAACAATCGAAGATAAGAAATTAAATGTTGAATTACTAATGGTATTAGCAGCAATTGGTTCAGCAGCAATTGGTTATTGGACTGAAGGTGCCATCCTTATTTTCATATTCGCAGTAAGTGGTGCTCTCGAAACATATGCCATGAATAAAAGTAATCGAGAAATTTCGGCACTTATGAATTTACAACCTGAAGAGGCTTGGCTTGTACGTGGTGGCTTTGAACCGATGAAAGTCTCTGTCTCCACATTACAAATCGGAGATCATCTACTTATAAAACCTGGTGAACGAGTACCCGCAGATGGCTTCATATTTAAAGGGCAATCTTCTATTGATGAATCAGCAATTAGTGGCGAACCACTTCCAGTTGCAAAACGTGAAGGCGATGAAGTATTTGCAGGGACGGTTAACTTAAATGGCGCTATTACAATGGAAATGACAAAGCCAAATTCAGAAACATTGTTCCAAAAAAATTATTCAGCTTGTACAAAGTGCTCAAAGTGAGAAATCTCCTTCCCAACAGTTTATTGAAAAATTTGAAGGGACTTACGTAAAATTCGTTTTACTTAGCGTTGCGTTAATGATGTTCTTACCTCACTTTTTACTAGATTGGGATTGGACAACAACATTCTACCGCGCAATGGTGCTATTAGTAGTTGCATCACCATGTGCTCTCGTAGCAGCTATTATGCCTGCTACTTTAGCTGCTATTTCAAATGGTGCCAAAAACGGCATCCTATTTAAAGGCGGCTTACATTTAGAGCACTTAAGTGTATTACGTGCAGTAGCAGTTGATAAAACAGGAACATTAACACAGGGGAAACCTGTTGTGACCGACTTTATTGTTCGTGAAGGCGTAGAACGAGAAGAGGCATTGTCTGTCCTAGCGGGAATCGAATCACAATCAAATCATCCGCTAGCACAAGCAATCACTTCCTTTGCTAAAGCCGAGGGAGTAACCATCTCCTCTCAAGTGACTATTAAGGATATTCCAGGTTGGGGTATAAAGGGTTATGTAAATGATATGGAGTATCTCGTTGGAAAACCTGATTTTGTGGGCACAGAAGAAGCAAATTCCTTTGCAGATGGAGCTACAGCAAAATTAGCCACAGAAGGTAAAACCGTTATTTTCATTCGTGATAACGAAGGTATTGTCGCATTAACAGCCCTTAAGGATACTGTTCGTGATGAAGCAAAAAAAAGCTGTCGCATTACTTAAAGAGCTTGGTATTAATGTCATCATGCTAACAGGAGACAACGAGAAAACAGCCAAGGCAATTGCTAAAGAATCGGGTGTAACTGAATATGTTGCAGAATGCCTTCCTGAAACAAAAGTTACTGAGATGAAACGACTACTTTCGCAGCACCAATTTGTAGGAATGGTCGGGGATGGCATTAATGATGCACCAGCATTAGCAACAGCCACTACAGGTATCGCTATGGGAGAAGGCACGGATGTAGCCTTAGAAACCGCAGATGTCGTCCTTATGAAAAATGATTTATCGAAAATTGCTTATGCAGTACGCTTATCACGTAAAATGCAGCGTATCGTCAAACAAAATATCTTTTTCTCTATTGGCATTATCGTGTTATTAATTGCCTCAAACTTTTTACAAGTTGTTGATTTACCATTAGGTGTAATTGGACATGAGGGTAGTACCATTTTAGTTATTCTAAATGGCTTACGCATGCTTAATAAAAATGTTTAAACAAATAGCCTCGTAATCACTTTTGTGATACGAGGCTGTTTTCATGCTAGCTATCCATTAGGGTATTTTGTTTGAGATATTCCTTTTGTAAAGCCTTTTTCTGCATTGTCGCATTGAGAACTCCACCAAAAATCAATATAATACCTGTGAAATATAACCAGAGCATCAAAATAATAACTCCACCAATACTTCCATATGTAGCAGAATAATTTGCAAAATTACTAATATAAAACGAGAAAGCATACGTAACAGCTAACCAAGCAAAGGTTGAAAACAAGGCTCCTGGCCAAACGCCCATTAACCTCAAGCGCGGACTTGTATTAGGAACAAATCTGTAGATTGCCATTAATACAAGAAAAATTAATAGAGGTGGCATCGACCATCGTAACCTATGCCATATTGTTTCAAACTGCTCCTCAATACCAACAATAGAAAATAGGAAATGTCCAATTTGCTGTCCAAATACAGGTAATAGAAGTGCTACAGCGAATACAAAAACAAGGGCTATCGTGAAAATAAGAGACAGTCCTCGATCCAGTATACTCCCCCTACTCTCTTCTGTCTCATAAGCCTTATTTAACGCTCGAATCAATGCATTAATGCCTTTGGAGGCAGACCATAATGTACCCAATACCCCAATGGATAATAAACTACTATTACGATTGTTTAAAATTTCGTTTAATGTATTCTCGATCAGTCTATATACTTCATCTGGCATGACATTCACTAAAAACGAATACACCTGCGTCGTTTCTAAATTTAAATATGGTAGTAAAGTGACTAGGAAAATCAGTAGTGGGAAGAAAGATAGTAAAAAGAAATAAGCCAACTGGGCAGCAAGAGCTGATATATCAACCCGTTGTAAGCGTAGTAATAAATCTTGCAGAAAGCCCCTAGAGGTCGTCATATCTACACTATCCTCATCTGGCTTAACAAATGATTTCACCACACCAATTGCTGTATGTATGGATGTTTTATTCTTTTCCATACAATTCCCCTCCTATCAGACAAGCTATTCTTTATGAGGTAAAGAAAAGGCTGATTTTGTATCATTAATCATTTCCTGAATTGTGGAAGGTAGCTCCTTAAATTCATCCACTTTTTCAGCTATTGTGTTGACATTTTCTGATACACTTTCACAAAGTACTTTAGCTGCCAATACCTTTTCCTCAACTAAAACCTGTAATTCATCGCGATTAGCCGCATAATACGAAATCGCTTCCTTCATCTTTTGTGTAGTAGCTATTGTTTTTTTCGCGAGTAGTACGATCAAGCATACTTAACGCAGCACCAACTACTGCACCTGCTACAACAGAAATTAATAATTTACTTTGACCCATAATAAAAACCCCCTGCGTTTGTGTAAATGTATATTCCCTAAAATTTCTTCAGTAAACAATAAACAAGCTTACAGCCATTATCTAGAATTGATTTTCGTTCCCACTAAGCATTTTCCTTAGATGCATTCACACCTTATCCTACTCCTTAGAGCCAATAAACGACTTACTGCCCTTATTCTACCCAATAACAGTCTATTTTTAAAGCAATGCCCAAATACAGTGTTGACATTTTTTTTATTCAATGAAATGATATGTGCGAGGATGACGAAAGGAAGGTTTCAAAAATGGATTTATCGATACCGTCAAAAGAGAACGTTATTTATATGGTTGACCAAATGAAAGACAAGCTACGTATGGTAAATGTTGATGCCATGAAATCAGAAAACTTTAATGAAGCAAATTACGAAGACTTAGTTTATTTATATGAAATGGTCATGAAACGGGAATCCTTTAGCCCAAGTGAGATGCAGGCAATTGTTGCTGAATTAGGATCGTTACGCAAATAATAATTTTTAGAGAGAAAAAGCTATTAGCAAGGGATCAAAGCCTTTTGCTAATAGCTTTTTTTCTATTGTGTATTTTTTTGCTGCAGAACCATCCTCAGTAACAAGGGGTTGTATTAACACTTCAACACGACGGTTTTTCGAACGACCCTCAGCAGTGTCATTCGGAGCGATGGCTCTGTTTTCCCCATAACCTTTAGCGCTAAAGTTATCAGACTTTAATTGAGAATTACTATCCAATAACACCATATAGAAATTTGAAGCACGCATTAATGATAACTCCAAATTTGATGAGAAATTCGGTCCTACTGGAACATTATCTGTATGACCTGTAATCACAATATTTCTAGCAGGATCTGATACCAATACACCTGCAAGCTCTTTAGCTATTGGAATATATTCTGGTTTAATGGTTGCTTTACCTGGATCAAACAAAATACTATCACGGATTGTTACAAGCAGACCTTCATCCGTCATTTCTGTTGCAAATTGACCTTCCATCTCATGAACAGCAATAAAATTTTCAACACTATCTTTAATTTCAGCTAGCTCCTGCTGATCCTTTAAATAGGCTGAATTCTGCTGTATTTGTTGTGGCGTTTTATCACTTTCTGCATTCGGAGTTTCTACTGGCGAAGCTGCTCTAAAAAGCTTGTACCGCCATCAAATACCTGATTAAAAACTGCTGACATTCTTTGCAATTTCTCTTGATCTACGGAACTAGATGCAAATAGTATAATAAACACAGCTAATAGCAATGTTAAAATATCTGCATATGGTACTAACCAGGACTCATCAATATGATCCTCATGCTTTTTTTTCTTAGCTTTCTTTGCCAAGCCACCCGCCCCGCTTTCACCCGAAATTTGACGACGTTCTTCCATCGTTAAATAAGAAGCAAGTTTTTGTTCAATAACACGTGGAGCCTCCCCTTCTAAAACCGAAAGAATCCCCTCAATCATCATTCTTTTTTTGCTTAACTTCTACAGCAGATTTACGTTTAAGCTTATTTGCAAATGGATGCCATAAAACATAACCTGTAAAAATACCTAATAATGTAGCCATGAAGCAGCGGAAATAGCGTGCCCCAGCTTTTCGATATCATTCATATCTGCGAGTGCGGCGATTAACCCTACTACCGCACCAAGTACCCCTAAAGTCGGGGCATATGTACCTGCTTGAGTAAAAATTGCAGAACCACTAGCATGACGTTCTTCCATTGCTTCAACCTCTTCCGTTAAAACATCACGGATATAGTCAGCATTTTGCCCATCAATTGCTAATGTAAGCCCATTTTTCAAAAATGGATCTTCAATCTCTGAAGCCTTACTTTCGAGTGCCAATAATCCTTCACGACGAGCTAAATCTGCCCATTGTGAAAACATCTTAATAATCTCTATATCATCCGCTAATTTAGTTTCTTTAAAAAGAATTTTAAATAGCTTTGGTACTCGCTTCAATTCCTTCATAGGGAAGGCGATTGTTACAGCGGAAATAGTACCGAAGATGATAATTAGAATGGCTGCTGGGTTATAAAATGCACTTAAGCTTACTCCCTTTAGCACCATCCCTGTTAATAGCGCTATAAACGCAAGTATTAACCCTACAATCGACGATATATCCATTCTAGAACCTCCAAATCTACTATTAATGTTATTTTCGTCTATTTTCCATATTTTTAAATATATAATATAGTATAAATGTATTTCACTAATTTTTCGATGTAATAAATGCTTTTTATTCACTTTAAAGCCATATTTGATTATATTGAATTAAGAATAGTACACTAAATTGTCTTTTTTTAGGAAGGAGCTAAGAATTTGTTATCATCTTTTAACACAAAATTACTAAAATATGCCGAATTAGCTGTGAAAGTAGGAGTAAATATCCAAAAAAAATCAGTACCTCTATATAAGCTGTTCGACCGATAATTTAAAACTAGCACAAATAATTACTAAATTAGCCTATGAAAATGGTGCAAAACAGGTATTTGTTGATTTATCTGACGATGAGCTTGTACGTACTCGCTACGAAAAGGCCCCAAAAGACTCATTTGATTTTTTCCCACCATGGAAGGTACAGGAGCGCGAATGGCTTGCAGAGAACGGGGCTGCCTTTTTAAGCATTACTTCTCATAATCCCGACTTATTAAAGGGTATCGAGCACGAAAGAATTATGAATTTCCAAAAAGCCTCAGGAAAAGCATTAGCTAATTATTATAGTTGGTTACAGGCAGATAAATTCAGTTGGACAGTTATTGCCGCTCCCTCAAAACAATGGGCAGCAAAGGTATTTCCTCATTTGTCAGAAGACCAACAAATGAATGCTCTATGGGAAGCGATTTTTGACGCTACACGTATCAATCTCGAGGATCCAGTTGCTGCTTGGTTAGAGCATGATCAGCAATTACATAGCAAAGCTGATTATCTAACTAGTAAACAATATAAAGCGTTGCACTATTTGGCGCCAGGCACAGATTTGACGATTGACTTACCGTCAAAGCATGTATGGACGGGCGGAAGTAGTGAAAACATACAAGGGCAAACTTTTATGGCAAATATGCGACTGAGGAAATTTTTACTGCACCTCTTAAAACAGGTGTAAACGGTTATGTATCAAGTACAAAGCCTTTGAGCTATGGCGGAAATATTATTAATAATTTCAAGCTAACATTCAAAGATGGCCGAATTGTTGACATAGAAGCTGAACAGGGCAAGGAAATTTTAACCTCTCTTATCGAAACAGATGAGGGTGCACATTATCTTGGTGAAATAGCATTAGTGGCACATAAATCACCTATTTCACAATCTGGTTTATTATTTTACAATACATTATTCGATGAAAATGCCTCTAATCATTTAGCTATAGGTAATGCCTATGCCTTTTGCATTGAGGGCGGCAAAGAAATGTCCTCTGAAGAATTACTTGCAAAGGGACTTAATCATAGTTTGACACATGTGGACTTTATGATTGGCTCTGAGCAAATGAATATAGATGGTATCACTAAGGATGAACAAAAAGAACCTATTTTTCACAATGGTAACTGGGCAATTTAAGTAATTCATTCCTACTAATTTTTTTTCTAGGCAAGGTATGTTATTGATGTCATAAATTATCCTTAGATTTTCCTAGTAACCTATTGTATAATTAATTTAGATAATATACTTGATTATTTCTAGTAAGGAGGAACTTTTATCATGTTTTTAACGACTGTACTAGGCTTTTCAGCCGTTTTATTAATTGCTACAGGATTCTTCATCCATTATCTACAAGTTGGTTTAGATTCTAAATCTTCAGTAACTGTAGATCCAAAACCAAAAGAAAAATATTAATAACATAAAAAACAGCTACATTCTAGTAGCTGTTTTTTTATGAACGTTTCTTTCGATTCGCTAAATAATTTACTAAACTTCTTTCTTTTTCGTAAAAATTGCGTGAATATTGTCATTATTATTTGCATATTTAAAGATTTGCTCTAAAATATTTTTGTAGGGAAGGGAGCAAACTTTCATGACAATGTTACAAGATATTCTAAAATTTAATGTAGATTTTGTTCAAGAAAAAAAATATGAGCCTTTTATTACAACTAAGTATCCTGATAAACGCATCGTTGTCTTATCTTGTATGGATACTCGTCTTGTAGAGCTATTACCTAAAGCGATGAATTTACGCAATGGTGATGTAAAAATCGTTAAAAGTGCAGGCGCATTAGTTAGTCATCCTTTTGGTGCAATTATGCGTAGTTTACTTGTAGCGGTTTATGAGCTACAAGCAGATGAGGTGTACGTTGTTGGGCATTATGACTGTGGTATGAGTGCAGTTGATCCTGAAGCAATGCTTAGCAAAATGGTGAATCGCGGAATTAGCCCAGAAACTATTAAGATGATGGAATACTCTGGTCTAGATTTAAAGGAATTTTTACGAGGCTTTGGCGACGTAGCGACAAGTGTAAAGAAAAGTGTTGATACTATTCGCAATCACCCTTTAATGGTGAAGGATGTTCCTGTCCATGGATTAGTCATTGATCCAAATACAGGTCGACTTGATTTAATCGAAGATGGTAGTCTTTATCAAGGCTAAACACCATTCTGACATCCAAGCAAAGAATCAATAGTCAATGCAGATAAAAAGAGTCTATCCTTCATTGTTTGAAAGATAGACTCTTCTCTCTTCTCTTATTCATCCTCTAAACAGGCATACATGTAATGATCTACCCATTGACCATTAATATACAAAAGCTTCCTTAATAATCCCTCACGGTGAAATCCTGATTTTTCCAGCACTCGAATAGAAGCATTATTTTGTGTTGACACATAGGCCTCTACACGATGTAAGCCTATTTGGTCAAACGCAAAACGTACGACCATTTTAACAGCCTCTGTTACAATCCCTTTCCCAATATAAATCTCATCCATCGCATAGCCAACAAAAGCACTTGAGTAAGGTAATCGTTTGACTGCGTAAAGCGCAATATGCCCAATTAAATTATTAGTACCTAGCTCGTAAATACCAAAAGTAAATTCTCTTTTCGAATCCATTAAGTATAGGCTTTCTTGAATTTTTTTTATATTGAGCATCAACTGTATAATATTCAGGTCGTTGTAACGGCTCGTATGTAGACCAAAAGTATTTATTACGACTTACGAGACCAGTTAAACTTTGTGCATCTTTTTCTTGGAATGTGCGAATGTAGCATTTCTCTCCTTGAATTGATACCACATTTCCACCCTTTTTCCTTAATAAATTCCAAATTTTAAGCACCATTTCTCCACACTAGCCTTCCGATAATTGTCTTACTTGGTACATGCTCTACTCAAAAATAAGTTAGTCACTTTATTGTATGTAAAAAAAAGATGCTGCTACAACTAAAACAGCTCGTCTTGTTTGCACAGCATCTTACCATTATTATTTTGTTTTCTTCTTTTTCGATTTATCATTTAGTATTTCAAGGCTTGAAGATTCCTCATCTTCTAACTGAGCCTTGTCTAAAACATTTGTTAAATGAAGGCCCCGCTTTTGTGCTTCTCGTTCAATATGCGCGATTGTTTCTTGTAACACCTGCACACGTGCATATTTTTTATCGTCTCCTGCAACTAAAATCCATGGTGCATTCTTTTTGTCTGTTTTCTCAAACATATCATTCGCTGCTTCTACATACTGAGGCGTCTTTTCGCGATTACGCCAATCTTCTTCTGTTAATTTCCAAGACTTATAAGGGTTTTGCTCACGTTCAGTAAAACGTTTGAGCTGCTCTTCATCTGAGACATGAAGCCAAAACTTAATAATTATGTAATCCCCTGCCGTTAAGATCTTTTCAAAGTTATTAATTTCCTCATAAGCTCGAGACCATTCATCCTTTGTTGCAAAGCCTTCAATTCGTTCCACTAAAACTCGTCCATACCAGGAACGATCAAAAATAGCGATTTGCCCATGCTGCGGAAGCTTTCTCCAAAATCGCTGTAAATAGTTGTACCGTAGTTCATGGGGCTGAGGAGCAGAAATCGGATGTACCACATAGCCTCGCGGATCAACACGTTCAATTAGACGTTTGATGGCCCCTCCCTTACCTGCTGCATCCATACCTTCAAATACTAAAATTAGCCCAATTTTATTTTTTTAATAAAAATTGTTGTGCATTTAACATTTCATATTGGAGTACTTTTAATTTCTTTTTATACATTTTTTTTATCGAGTTCAATAGATAAATCTAAATCGGTTAAATTTTGAGCCATTAAATTTCACTCCTTCTATTTGGATTAATCCTATTGTACTAAAGAAACATTTAGATGCCTATACAAATGGTAAATTGTAGATAATTTTAGCAAAACAACGCGATACATTGTTGGGAATTTCCGTTATAATGGGAAGAGTGCAGTCCTATACTTATTTGTCTTTTCCCTATACAATTTAATATGAAGGGAGAGGAAAACATGCCTCAATTTTTTTTGATGACAATCACTTATATTGTCTCAGTCATCCTAACCTTTTCATCCTTTTTCATGAAAATAAATGGTCAATCTTCGTTAGACATCTCAAATCGTTTTCCTGTTGTATTTGCACCTTTTAATGTCAGTCATGTAATTTGGATCGTCATTTATATGTTACTTGGTTATTGGTTAGTCATGAATTTTAAAAAGACAACAATTAAACAGACTGTTCTTTTTAGCAGCATATGTATATTGCAGATTTCCACGGTAATCGTGTGGCATCAGGAGTTATTTATCGCATCTCTTGGCAGTACATTACTTTTAGTCTTCTGTTTGTTTTCGCTGTACAATACATATCCTCTTTGCGACAAGTCATTGACAGGACGCATCCCTTTCTCTATTTACTATGCATGGTCGACATTTATGTTGATGACAGATACAAGCTTTACATTAACAGCTTATGGATGGAACGGCTTTGGGCTTAGCAATCCTCTATGGGCAGTCATCTTATTGACAGTTGGTGTTGCCATCGCATTACATATGCGCTTCCATCATTTCGATATTATGTATCCATCTGTTTTTATTTGGGCTTATATTGGAATCGCGTTACATAATGGTTTTGAAGAGCTACTTGTAACAACAGCTGCTTTATTTTTATGTGGTGTACTATTAGTCGGTATACTTTTCATAAAAAAAATCCTGCCCCCAAAAAATAATTGGGTAGCAGGATTTTTATTATGCCTCATCTAATGAAGTTAGAATAATTGGTTTGTCTTTTGTCACAATGATCGAATGTTCGATTTGGGCAACTAGTGATTTATCTGGTGTAACAAATGTCCAGCCATCACCGGCTTCAACAATATGCTCTGCCTTTGCCGAGATAAAAGGCTCAACCGCAAGTACCATGCCCTCTTTCATAATGGTAGAATCCCATGCATCATAATAGTTTAAAATATGATTTGGCTCATCATGTAAGGAACGACCTAAGCCATGACCTGTTAAGTTCATAATCACCGTTAAGTCATTGGCATATGCTTCTCGCTCAACAGCTTTTCCAATTTGATTTAATTTTGACCCAGCTTTTACTTTTGTCATTGCACGATCGAAGGCACTTTTTGCCACACGACATAGTTTTTCTTTATCCTCATAGCCTGCACCCACGACAAATGAAATTCCCGTATCTGCAAAGTAGCCATTTAATGAACCAGATACATCAATATTGACAATGTCTCCCTCTTGAATTACGCGTTTTCCGGGAATACCGTGAGCTACTTCCTCGTTGATACTGATACATGTATATCCTGGGAAGTCATATTCTCCTTTAGGTCCAGAAATTGCACCTGCCTCAGCAAACATACGACCGGCAATTTCATCGAGTTCAAGTGTTGTTACACCAGGTTTTGTCGCAGCCTTCATTGCTTCACGAATTTCGGCACAAATACGACCGATTTTTTTTAAAGGCTTCAATCTCTTCTTGTGTTTTTACAATCATTTATAACGTCCCTTTCATCTAATATCTACACTTTAATATAACATAACTTGTTTGACATAAAACGCTAAACGCTTTAAATATTGTATGCACTCATAAATTGCAAAGTGCTGAAATGTAACAATATTTCTACAGCGAGTAAAATTTATAATAGCCAAATCTAAATACGATACAAAAAAAACCCTCCACTACTGTGAAGGGTAGAGTATTTATGATTTTCGTTGCATTAATTGTGGTGCTGCTGTAAATAATAGAACACCGACAATGGCAGTTAAAACTGTTGCTGGTAGCATATATGTTCCATTATAAATGATTGAATAAATCCATGCATTTTGATCGCCAGCATACTCTGAGAAAAATACTGCGCCAGCAACGGTATGTGCTGCATAGCGTAAAAAACCTGCCAATACAGTTCCTACAATAATATACAGCGCCATTTTCGTTTTGTTTAGATTATTTGCAGCCTCAAGCACTGGTCGACGTACAATTGCGACCAAGCCGACTACCGTAAAGGCAACGCCATAATCGAGTAAGCCCTGAAGCCAATGTACAATTGTAGGACCAAACATTGTTTGCATAACACCAATAAGAAAGCCCGTTGTCAGTCCAGGCAAAAGCCCCCAACGGAAGGCTATTAAAATTATTGGTACCATCACTAGACTAACAGAGCCACCTTGTGCCCATACTTTAAAGGAAATCTGATCTAGCACAAGACCAATTGCTGCAAATATCGCAATCTCCACAAGCATTAAAAGTCTTTTTTTTGTCCATTTTATTCTCTCCTTTGTTCCGATGTAGGATACAAGAGCAGGAATAGAAATCAAATTACTTTTTGACTCTATCTGGCAAAAAAAAAACAATGCCAGGACAGAGCCTCACATCGTACAAGTGTCGGTTTCTATCCACATCCCTACGCAAGTGTTAACTTACAGGTTCAAAGAGTTAAGGCATTACGTGCCTAGTCTCAGCTGACATCATCAGCTCCCCTTGTGGTCGTTACATCTTTTTTATTTGAACAACCTTATTGTACGCAAATACGGATATGATTACAACTCTAATTTCACAATATTTTTTTGAAACTTTGCTGTTTTTCATGCGTAAATATTAAAAAAAGGAGGTACAACTATGGAGAACCAAAAAAATTTTATCTGCCTTTAGTTATCTTAGCGTCTTTTTCGCACCCTTTATTGTGCCGTTAATTGTTTACTTTGTTTCTAAAGATAGTGACGTAAAAAGACACTCTATTCGAGCACTTATTTCGCATTTAATCCCAGTTGTATTTGGTATCATCTTCTTTGCTGTTTTTGTCTTCTCAACTATATCCTTTAACACTTTTGACCCAGAATCAGGTAGTAATACATTTATAATCGTTTGGTTTGCATCATTTGTCATTTACTTACTCGTCTCACTAGGGATTGTTATTTGGAATATCGTGCAAGCAGTTCGTGTTATTCGTTAATGTTTCATTTCTAACATCAATTTCGCCTTGGCGTAATTGTGTCTGGATTTTAAATTGTGCCTGCACAATTCATTCCTTTGAAAATCCGTGACATCCGCCGGAGGCTTTATCTTCGTTCAGTAGGTGTTTGGACACCCATTGAAAAGAAACCAAAACCGCATTCATCTCACCACCTATAGAGGTAGGAGTCTTCTGCTGAATGAAGATAAAAAGGTAGAACTAATAGTAAAAGGAGCTGTTATTTTATGAAAATATCTAAAGTTGTCAAAACCGCCGTAAAATTAGCACCTATCGTTATACCCATTGTAAAAAAAAGTAATTGCTACGAAGAAAGGAGCCCCTTATTCTTCCAAAGACAGCTATAAAAAATAACCTAAACTCATTTTAAGGTAAATATCTAAATTAAAAATCTGCTCTCTTTTACTGGTAAGCGTCAATCCAATCCCTTAGGATTTGAAACGCTTACTTTTTTTTATTGCAGATTCTTTTTTTTGCCTTCATAACTGTATTCTTATACTTGGTATAGCAGATTTATATTAAAATAGGGTTTAGCACTACAGATGAGGGGTTGTTTAAAATAAATAGCGAAAAACAATTAATGAGCTTGGTTAATGCAGCACAGGTCCTAACTTCAACACTCGATATTAACCAAGTATTAGAAAAACTGATGAGTGAGGTGCTGCATGTAATTGAAGGTGCTGATGCAGGGGTATTGTTTATGTTGAATACAGAAACTAATCGTCTTGTAGCCAAGCATGCCATTGGCTATGACCTGGCTTATTTAAAAAAAGATTCACCTTGCCTCCAATGAAGGGATGACTGGAAAGGTATTTTCCCAAAAACAAGCGTTTAGATTCCACTCTAGCAGCGATGTTACAGAAAGCATGGCGGATTTATTTCCACAGTATGAAGAAAACTATACAAAAGCAGTTGGTGATTTTACTTACCCCAAAAGTGCTGTTTGTGCTCCACTTCTTGATAAAAGTAACTCATGCATAGGGGTATTAACAATCGTCAATTTTTCAGGAGATACACAGTTTGAAAATAGCGATTTAACGATGTTACAAGCATTTGCAAACCAATCCTCAATTGCGATTGAAAATGCAAAATTATTTACTCAAAACGAACGCTCTAAACGTATTTATAATGCGTTAACACAGGTTTCCTTAACACGGGGTCGTCTAAGCGATATGATTGATACGCTTGCATCATTACTAGGTCAGTCTGTAGCTATTATGACAGATTTTTACGATTTACTTATCGCATCTTCTCCTACAGCTAAGTTTGCTACTGATATTTTAAAAGAACAAAAATCAATACATCTTGATAAAGTTGTACAACAATGTGTACGACATCAAGTATACATACCAATCAAAAATGAAACGTATGTAAGTTACTTGTTTCCTATCCATACAGAGCGAGGTGTTATAGGAGTACTACTGATCGTTATGAATCAACATTTACAGATGGACCCTTTAGATCTATTTGCAGTGGAGCAGGCGAGTGCACTATTTGCCTTACAGTTAGCAGAGGAGGAAAAGGAGCTAGAAAATTCCTTTAAATATGATGGATATTTGCTACAACAGCTTTTAAGCTCAAATTTCAATTCCTTTTATAAGCGTCAAGAAGCTCATCAAACCTCTCATTATTTATGTGCTACCCTACAACTTGATGGGAGTACATATCATGTTGCTCAAACTAAAAAAAATGCAGCACCAATTTAGTAAACTTCTATATCGTTTAACTCGCTTATTTTCCTTACCAGTTTTTATCTCGGAGCATGATTTGCACTATCATTTTTTTATTTATGAACAATTTGCGAGTTTCAGTCGAACAGTTTAAAGAACGTATTCAAGATTTTTTTTGTACTCCTCGAAAAGGACTCAACAAAGTACAATTCACTATCGTTTATAGTTGGTCTCGGAAGACACTTTGACACAATTGAAAACATTTTCAGTTCATATCGGGACTCCACAAAGTGTATTGACTATTTGCAGACACTAGAACAGGCGCCATTCATCATATCCTATGATAAGCTTGGACCTTATACACTTTTTTTTAAATAATGATCCACAGGAAATGGCTGAGTATGTGGGACTGAAGCTTGGCCCAATTATTGAATATGATAATCAACATAAAACCGATTTGTTATATACACTAAAGCTATTTTTTTGAACATAATCAAAATCGGAAAAAAAACAGCCGAGGCATGCTTTGTACACCTAAACACCATTAAATATAGACTCCAGACGATTTTTTCATTAATAGAGATTGACGAGCAAAATGGAAAAACTATGTTCGAATTAAATCTTGCTATCTATATGTTTTCATACTTACAAAATATAAAATTAGCCAAAACAGACAAAGGATAGGTCTTATCTTTGTCTGTTTTCACATAGTATTTTCATAGTATTCATTGTTATACTAAACCCTACTTGTTGAATTTTCTGAATATTTTTATTAAGCAGGAGGGCTGTCTAGGTATGGAAATATGGAGTTTATTTACAATTATTGCATCACTGGCTTTATTAATATTTTTAGCATTACGTGGCTTCAGTATCATTATTATTGCGCCAGTAGCCAGTTTAATCGTCATCATTTTAAATCAAATGCCTATTTTAGAGTCATTACAAGGCAACTATATGAGCGGGTTTATAAATTTTATGAAAAACTACTACCTCATCTTCTTATTTGCCGCAATTTTCGGAAAATTCATGGAAGAAAGTGGTGCTGCACGTTCAATAGCTGAAAAACTTTTAAATATTATGGGTCGTCATAGTAAATTTAACGCGCTAATGGCAGTCGTAATCATTTGTGCTTTTTTTTAACATTAGGTGGCATTAATACATACGTTGTAATTTTCGCCATTTTACCTATTGCTAAACCATTATTTAAAGCTATGAATATACCTTGGCATTTATTTACGGGAGCATTTTTCTTCGGAATGGCAACATTTACAATGACCATGCTACCTGGTTCACCATCTGTACAAAATATCATTCCAACAAAATATCTAGATACAACAGCTACTGCAGCACCTGTTGTTGGGATTGTTGCTACAATCACCATTATTCTTTTTAATTGCTTTTATTTAAAAAGACAATTATCTAAAACAGAGGCACGTGGTGAAACATATGAAAATATGAAAAATCCTGAAAAACAAGATTCAAAAGCATTTGAGGCAAGTTTAAGAAGATATCCGCCATTTGTCTTAAGTATTTTACCACCCATCTTCTTAATTGTTACGTTAAACGTTTTTAAGGTTGATATCCTTTATACATTGATGCTTACTGTGCTTCTCTCTATTATGATTTTTTTGGAAATTCATAGACAACAAGCTCCAAGCAATTAATGTGGGTGCAACAAATACCGTTTTACCAATTGTCAATACAAGCGCTGATGTCGGGTACGGTACAGTTATTGCAGCAACTGCAGGCTTTGGTGTAATTACAGAAATGCTTGCCAATATACCTGGAAGTCCTTTAATTTCTCTTTATGTCGCTATTGCAGCACTTGCAGGGATTACAGGTACTGCCTCCGGTGGACTTGGAATTGCGATGGAAACACTTGCTCAGACCTATTTAGATTTAGGGGTTGATCCAGAGGCACTTCATCGCGTTGCGACAATTGCCTCCGGTAGTTTAGATTCATTACCGCACAATGGTGCCGTTATTACTGTATTGGCTGTTATAGGATTAACACATAAAGATGCCTACAAACATATATTTTTTTGTTTCAGTACTTGGGCCCATTATTGCAGCAATACCGGCATTAATTACTGCGATCATACTTTATTCTTAGGTCAATACTCTCGATTATTAATTAAACCGTAGGAGATGAACAAACATGAAAGTCTCACTTTTCGCAACATGTTTAGTAGATATGTTTCAAACAAATGTGGGCAAAGCAACTGTAGAACTTCTAGAACATCTTGGCTGTGAAGTCATTTTTCCAAAGGAACAAATTTGCTGTGGACAACCTGCCTATAACTCAGGCTATGTTAATGAAGCAAAGGAAGCCATGAAAAATATGATAAAAGCATTTGATGGTGCTGAATATGTCGTCTGCCCTTCTGGTTCCTGTGCTTATATGTTTCGAGAATATGAAAAAGTTTTTGTGAATGATGTTGAATGGGCATCTCGTGCAAAACAATTAGCTGAAAAAAACGTATGAGTTAACACAATTTATCGTAGAGGTTCTTGGTATAACAGATGTGGGTGCTAGCTTCAACGGAAATGTGACCTATCACATGTCTTGCCATATGACACGTTTACTTGGAGTAAAAAGCGCACCTTTAACGTTACTAGAAAATGTTAGAGGCTTAACATATACTGAGCTTCCTAACAAAACAACTTGCTGTGGTTTTGGTGGAACTTTCTCTGTAAAAATGACACCAATTTCAGAGCAAATGGTTGATGAAAAGGTTCAACATATCATTGAAACTGGTGCCACTTATTTAGTTGGTGCGGATGAAGGCTGTTTAATGAATATTCGTGGACGTGCAGAACGATTAGGTGCTCATATACAGGTACTTCATATAGCTGAAATTTTGAATTCTCGAAAAGCGGAGGTGCATGCATAATGCCAATGAAGGTCGGTAATGAATCATTTAATAATCGTGTTGGTGAAGGCATTCAAAATACTTTTATGCGCAGTGCCGTTTCGGGTGCACAAGATCGTTTGGAAACAAATCGTCAATTAGCTACTGAGGAGCTTGGTCATTGGGAGGAGTGGCGTTCTCTTGGTGAAGAGATCCGTCAGCATGTACTTGTAAATCTTGATTATTATTTAACGGAGTTAAGTGAACAGGTTGCTGCACGAGGTGGGCATGTTTTCTTTGCGACTACTGCAGAGGAAGCCCAAGCTTATATTGCTAATGTTGCAAAGGAAAAAGAGGCTAAAAAAAATTGTCAAATCAAAATCAATGGTAACAGAGGAAATAGACTTAAATCATTATTTAGAAGAACATGTTGGCTGTCAAGTTGTTGAAACTGATTTAGGGGAATATATTTTACAACTAGATAATGATTTACCCTCACATATCGTGGCACCCGCCTTACATCGAAAGAAAGAACAGGTGCGGGAAAGCTTCCAATTTCATCACCAATATGAAGGCTCTGAACGTCCTGAGGAGCTAACAAAGCATGCCCGTAAAATGCTACGTGATGATTATTTATCAGCGGATATCGGCATTACGGGTTGTAACTTTGCGGTGGCTGAAACTGGTTCTGTTTGCATCGTAACAAATGAAGGAAATGCTGACTTATCAACAGCACTACCAAAAACACAAATTACCGTAATGGGGATGGAAAGACTTGTCCCAACATTTGAAGAGCTCGAAGTACTAGTCAATATGCTAACAAGAAGTGCAGTGGGCCAAAAGCTTCCTAGTTATGTAACTGTTTTAAGTGGACCTCGTCAAGATGGTGATGTAGATGGGCCAGAAGAGTTTCATTTAGTTATTGTTGATAATGGACGGTCTGAAATTTTAGGTAGTGAATTTCAAGCAATCTTACAATGTATTCGCTGTGGTGCATGCGCTAATATTTGTCCTGTTTATCGACATGTAGGTGGTCATTCATACGGTTCAATATACTCCGGACCAGTTGGGGCAGTCTTATCACCTTTGCTGGGTGGCTATGATGACTATAAGGAGCTACCATTTGCTTCAACACTTTGCGGTGCTTGCACAGACGTTTGCCCAGTAAAAATTCCGTTACATGAATTATTGCATAAGCATCGACAAACCATTGTAGAAAAAGAAGGTCGTGCCCCTATATCAGAGCGCTTCCTTATGTCTATTTTCGGAATTGGTTCCTCATCAAGTGGTATGTATAAATTTGGATCTAAGGTTGCATCGAGTGTTTTAAAGCCATTAACAAAAAATGACCAATTATCTAAAGGCATTGGTCCATTAAAAAGTTGGACAACTATTCGTGAATTCCCTGCACCTAAAAAAGAGCGCTTCCGTGACTGGTTCGAAAATAGACAAAAAGGAGATGAGTAAGGAATGGTGGGCAAAATTCAAAATCGAGAGACATTTATTCGTCAATTATCCTCTAGACTTCAACGATTATCTACACCTGTGCATGTAGAGCGTCCTCAGTGGCGGTATTCACCACAACATAAAACATTACAAAACTTATCTCAGGATGAGCTGTTGGTCACATTACAAAAACAATGCACACGTATCAATACGAACTGCGTCGTCACATCCTCTGCTGATTTAGCTATGACACTGGAAAAAGTCATTGACGATTATGATGGTGGACCAATTATGACATGGCAGGATGAACGATTTGACGCTTATGGTCTGACAGAGCTTTTTTTCAAATACATTACCTAAAAAAACAAATCGAACTACATACTTGGGACCCAACAATCGGCAGAGATAATATATCACTAGTAGAGAAGGCCAATATAGGAATTACAATTAGTGATATTACACTAGCGGAATCCGGTACAGCTGTACTTTTTAGCAATCCACATCATGGTCGTACTGTGAGTTTCTTACCTACCAAGTCTATTATCCTAATACCAAAAAGCTCGATTGTGCCTCGAATGACACAGGCAGCTATACAAATTCGGGAGCGTCTACAAAATGGAGAAACTCTTGCCTCTTGTGTTAATTTTATTTCTGGTCCTAGTAATTCTGCTGATATTGAAATGATTTTAGTCGTTGGAGTTCATGGTCCAATTTATATGACCTATATCATTATCGATGATTTATAGAATCCATTTCGCCTTGGCGTAATTGTAGCTGCTGCTGCCGCTATGCTTTCGCGCAAAAAACATCTGCCGCTGCCGCTATGCTTTCGCGCAAAATACATCTGCTGCTGCCGTTACGCTTTCGCGCAAAAAAAACATTTGCTGAATGAAGATAAAAAAAGAGGCGTATCGTTTTACGCCTCTACTTCACTTCAAAATAAGTTTGACTATGACCATTCATTGTTTTTTTCAACATGTAACACAGCTGGCATTGTAGCTTTTAACTCTGCAACGTGAGAAATAACGCCAATCATACGTCCAGAATCCTGTAAATCAATCAGTGTATCAATCGCCTTATTTAAAGCTTCTTCATCAAGTGATCCGAAGCCCTCATCGATAAACATTGTTTCAATATGAATATTCCCCTGAAAGCTTTGAATGACATCTGCCATACCAAGGGCAAGACTTAATGATGCATTAAACTTTTCTCCACCCGATAATGTTTTCACATCGCGTAATTGATCTGTATAGGCATCATAAACATCTAACCCTAAACCACTTTGCTTAGCATGCTTTTCTAATCGATCAGAACGTCGAAGCTCAAATTGTCCATTCGATAAATGCTGTAAACGTACATTTGCTGCCTCTGTGATTTTATCTAAATAGTTGATTTGGATATAACGCTCAAAGGATAACTTTTTCGTATTCTGACCATTTAACATGGCATAGAGCTCTTTCACTCGTCCTGCTTCTTTTTCAAGTAAACGAATCTCTTGTGCTGTTTCTTCGATTCTTTCAATAAAGTCTTCACATGCTTTTGCAAATCCTTTCATTTGCTGTAACACTTTAAATGCATCCTCATATGTTACACGGTACTTCTCAAGCTTTTCTTCCATTAACGCTAAATCTTGCTTCTCCTTTCCTTGAAGATGTTTAGCTCCTTCAGTAATTTGTACCTGCAATGTGTGTATTTGTAGCGTATAATCACTACAAGCCTTCCGTAAAGCCTCTAATTGATACTCATTGCGCTTCGCGGCAGTAAATTCTTCAAAATTTCTAAAGCCTGCGATTCTCATACTTTCTGAAAATTGCTCGCGCCTTTCATCCATTTTCAGCTTTAATTCCTCGACAGCCTGTTTGGTTATTTCAACAGCCTTTTTAGCACCGTTTACTGCTTCCTTTGAAGTTTGTAGGCTTTGTTGGCTGGTATGCCAAGCAGTTTGTAATACAACCTTCTGTGAAGCGATATCCGCAATTGCCTGCTTTAATGACTGTAACGTCTTACTATTTTCAGGGATATGCTTTTGCTGTTCCTCCACAATTGCCCGTTGCTTTGTTAATTCCTGCGTCTGGTCAGCTAAATATCGCTCTAGCTTTATGTGCTTTTCTTGTAGCAACTCCAGACTTCCACGTTGTTGCCTTTGTTTCATGCGTACATCAACTAATTGCTGATTCACTATTTTTAAAAAGGTAATTTGTTGCTCTACAAATTGTAAGGAGGCTACTATTTGTGCTTGATTGGTTTGATCGATATGATTCGTCTCCAGCTGCGCTAGTGCCTCTTGTAAAAGCTGCTTGGTGGAATTCAATAAAGCTTCTTTCTCCAAAAACTTACGTTCATTAGTTGTTGCCTTTACCCGTAAAGCTTCCACCTGGGCTAATTCAATATTCTCCAATTGTTCTAAATGTGTTTCAAGATGTGTTGTACTACCACAAACTGGGCAAGGCTCCCCATCTTTAAGCTGCTGAGCTAAAATACTTGCTTGGCTAGTAATCCATTGCTGTTCTAGCTTTTGAAGGGCTTGTTTACTTTCTTGATTACGGACATTAGCAGTCATTACATCCTGCTCAATTGTCTCAACTGCCTTTGTATACTTTTCAACTTGCGCTAGTAAAGATACTTGTTCCTTTAGCTTGGGCAGTTGCTCTAAATAACTTTCATATGGTTCTAGCTGTTTTTCATATTGCTCAATTGTTGTTGTTAATTGCTGTAATTGTTGTTGCTCTTTTTCCAGCAATGCAACATTATCTGCTAATGACTGTTTGGCTGTAACGACATATTGCTCAGCTAGTTGCATTTGCTGAAGATTATGCTCATACGCTTCAAATTTCGGTAATAATGCTTGGAGCTGTATTTCTTGCTGTAGTATGCGCTGCCGTTCAGGCTCTTTTGCCTCTTCAGCGTTAAACTTTTCTTGTGCAACTATTAGCTGAGCCTCTGCATGTTGCTGTTCCATCAACGCTTGCTGATAGGATTGTTCTTTTCTATTTAGCTCATTCCGTAGATCGATACATTGTTGCTCAACTAACACTAGCCGTTCTGCTTTCTCTGCCAAAGCAATCTCACGTTCCTTAACAGTATATACATCCTGTTCTTGTAGCAATGCTTGCAGTTGGCTTTGACGTTTGGATTGCTCTTCAAATTGTTCATTCAGCCTTTTTGCCATACTGTAATATTCTTGTTCTTTTTGATGATGAGCATAGGCTTCCTCATAGCGCTGCTGCTCTACTTGAATACCCTCAATATAATAGGCATGTTCCTCTTCAAGTGCCTTTTTCACTTGATGCATGTTTTCGGTATTATCATTTATACAAGTAAATAAAAAAAGAAGGTCGCTGTGGTAAAGCTCCTGCAATTTGACCAAGTAAATGCTTCTTTAATTGTTGAGCGCGTAGTAAATCACTCTCTGCTTCTTTTCGTTTGGCATCTAGCTTTTTAGTCATTGCACCGAAGCGATCTGTTTTAAATATTTTACGTAATATAACCTCTTTGTTTGTAGAATCAGAGGTTAATAACTTGCGAAACTCTCCTTGTGGTAGCATGACAATTTGGCTAAATTGGTCCTTTGTCAGACCTATTATTTCCTGTAGTTTTTTTATCTACCTCAAGTGTTTGTTGCTTTTCTACAATGCCAAAATCTAGTTTACCTTCTTTGACTTCAGCCAATTCAATTTTCTTACCTGTAACACTTTTATTTTTTTGCTTTGATATGGCCAGGCTGACGTAAAACATGATAAATCCTGCCATCCATTTCAAAAGTGAGCTCTACTGCAGTGTAAATATCATCCTCTGCGAAACCACTTCGTAGCATTGCTGTATCCTGACGATCCTCACCGCTACCTGATCCATATAGCGCATAACAAATAGCATCGAAAATAGTCGTTTTACCAGCACCTGTTTTACCAGAAATCGCAAATAAACGATGGTCACCAAGCTGTTGAAAATCAATTATTTCTGTGTTTTTATATGGACCGAATGCAGTAATTGTTAACTTCAATGGCTTCATTTTACTGTTTCTCGCTCCTCATCTAATAATTCCTGAAGCATTTCTGTAAATAGACGCTCTGTATCCTGATCTGGCTGTACACCAATGATATCTGTAAAAAAATGAACGGAATAAATCAATGTCATCTACCTTCTCTGACTCGACTGCTTGAATTTCATGTAGTATTTCTGGGCGCACGACTTTCCGTTCGATATGCATTGCATGAGGAAATACTGTACGAATACGCTCCATCGGTGAAGCCACTGGTGTCGTATCTGTTAAACGGACAAATACATAATCTTCATTTGGTGGTAATGCTAATAAATCATCCATGAAGCCCTCAACTATGCGTAAATCTCGTCTTGGTAGAAGCTTTCGTTTTGTAACAGTAATATCTCCCTGTGCATCTAGTTCAACGATTAAAAAGCCCTTCTCATGTAAATGCTCAGACAATGAATATTTCAATGGAGAGCCAGCATAGCGAATTTTTTTCATTCAACACAAAATGTGCTTTATGTAAATGGCCAAGTGCCGTGTAATGAAAAGGCTTAAATAACGCCGCATCTATACAATCAGATCCACCTATTGAAAGCGGGCGCTCTGAATCACTCGTGTTCGCTTCCTCCTCACCATACTTTGTTACAAAGGCATGCCCTACAAACACATGACGTTTTGTTGGATCTAAGCCCTGTCCAATGTGGTCAATAATTTTTTTGCATCGCATCTTGGTGAGAACGAATTGTGTCATCTTCTAAAATTGTACGAACTAACGAAGGCTCCGCATATGGCACAAGATGAAAATGTACATCACCAAAGTCATCCGCTACAATAATTGGAGCATGATCCTTCGTAAATTGCCCCTTCATATGTAATCCACTATCACGCATTAGACTACTGCCAAAATTCAATCGACCTGCACTATCATGTTCCCGGCAACCGCTAACACTGGAATATTTTTATCAAGCACAATTTCTGCCAAAGTATCATTGAGTAAATTAACGGCCTCAATAGGGGGCATTGAACGGTCATATAAATCACCGGCTATAAGGATAACATCAGGCTTTTCTTCATCAATGGCTTGCATAAATTGCTGTAAAATATAGCGCTGATCCTCCGTCATATAGACTCCCTGTACGAGCTTTCCCAAATGCCAATCTGCTGTATGAAATATTTTCATTCTTTGCGCCTCCAATCTATCTCCATTTTATCACGACTATTAGAATGTTTGATTTACCTTTTATTAGTATTGTTTTATCCTTCATGGATTTGAAGGTTTTATCCGTACCTACATGAAAAAAAGAGCATCTCTATCGATAC
>BBDJ01000029.1 GCA_001312325.1 Lysinibacillus pakistanensis
CTAGAGGTATTATTTGTCTGATTTGTAGTCGCCTTCGTAACCAGCAGTGAAAATAGCAGATAAGAATGCAATAGTTACACCAAGAATTAATATTAATTTCATGGAAGAACCCTCCTCATGTTTATAAAGACATCTTCATTTAGTATAGCTTATCTACTAGAAAAATAAAATGACATAGTGAAATAAAATATGGCAGAAATGGTTCAGTCATATTAATTTAGGGAACACTGTTAGAGAGGTGATGATAATGGAAAAAAAAGGTTCCGAATATCGAAAACGGCACAATGGCTAGAAATTTTAAAGATTTGCATGATTTAGGAAAGCAGATGGAGCATTTACGTGATGGCTTAGAGCTAGTGGAGGACGAACGTATTCCTGATCCTATCCAAGTAGACGACCCTGAAGCAGAGAAAAAGGACTAGGTTTTTTTTAATGGCGTAGATATGACTTCTCAAGAATTTTCCTTATTTTCTTAAAACCAATTTTTTTGTATAATGGAACTAGGAAAAGAAAGGGGTTGTTATTCTTGAATTTACAATCAACAAAAACATTAACAAATGGTATAGAAATGCCTCGCTTAGGTTTAGGTGTCTATAAAATGACAGAGCACAATGAAACATTGCAAGCTATTGATAAAGCACTTAAATTTGGTTATCGAGCTATTGATACTGCCTCTCTTTACGGTAACGAAGAGGAAGTGGGCGAAGCCATTCGCTACTCAGGTGTTAAGCGTGAGGATATATTTGTTACAACAAAGGTTTGGAATAATGACCAAGGTTATGATGAAACGTTACGAGCTTTTGAAGTGTCGTTGAAAAAAATTAAATATGGATTATTTAGATTTGTATTTAACACATTGGGCAGTACCTGAAACATTTGAAGAAACGTATAGAGCCATTGAACGTCTATACGATGAAAAGTTAATTCGCGCAACAGGTGTTTCGAATCATCATGAGCATCATCTACAAAAGCTATTAGCAAAGGCAAATATTCAGCCGATGGTTAATCAAGTTGAGGTGCATCCATATTTACAGCAAAATAATTTAAGAGCTTACTGTAGTGAGCATGATATTGCTGTGACTGCATGGTCTCCACTAGGGCGTGGAGGTGTGCTTGATAACGCAGTTATTACAAAGATTGGGCAAGAAATTGGCAAAACAGCTGCTCAGGTAGTACTACGCTGGCATTTACAAAGAGATACCCTGATTATTCCTAAATCAGTTACACCAAGTCGTATAGAGGAAAATGCACAGGTTTTTGATTTCGAGTTATCCTTAGCACAAATGGATCAAATAGCTGCCTTAAACCGTAATGAACGCTTTGGGCAGGATCCAGATAATTTTAAATTCAATTTTTAACTATTTATAAATTTAGCTAATCCCGCTCTTCTAGGTAAGAGGGCACTAAAAAAAACTAACTTTTTTTATATTAGAAATCTGTCTTTTGTTAAATTGGAAAACTAAAAAAAAGTCGATTTGCACCATATTGAAGCAAATCGACTTTTTCAGTTATATTATTTTGATTCTTTTACATAAGGAATATAGTTAGAAAGCATTTTTGCCATATGTGCACGTGTAGCGTTATTGCTTGGCATAAACTTACCATTTGAACCACTAACAATCTTTAAGTCTTTCATAAGTGCAATTGCCTCTTGAGTTTCAGTGTTGTATTTGGCAATATCACTAAAATCAGCTTTTAGTCCAGCTTTTGTATCATGTTGAAGATTGTATGCACGAGCAAACATTAATGCAAGTTGAGCACGAGTTACTTTTGTATTAGGATTGAATTTACCATTTACACCTTTAACAATGCCTGCTTCTGCAAGAGCAGTGATTTCCTTTTGTGTTGCAGGATTTACATTTCCAAGATCCGTGAATGTTGTTTGGCCTTTTGCCTCCAGCTTTAATGCACGTGCGATAAATGAAGCTGCCTGAGCACGAGTTAAGTTAGCATTTGGAGAATATGTTGTTGTAGTCGTACCATTTGTTAAATCACGGTAATAAAGATCACGTACATAACCTTCTGTTTCTGAGCCTTTTGCAATATCAGTAAATGGAATGGTTGCAATAATACGTCCTTCTACTTTTGGATCAACATTTTTCAATGTAGTTAAATGTTCGATAAACATTTCATAATCAATTGTACCAGGCTCACTTACACGGCCATCAGCATAGGCTTTTTCAAGTGTTTCGTAGCCGTCTCCACCTTTAGCAGTAAAGGTATTCGTTGCAGCCTTATAGTATGTTGCTTTGTCTAGCTCTTTACCATTTAATTTAATAGATTTCACACGTTTACCAGCCGGAGCTTTTCCATCAAATTCTACTTGTAAGCCAGAGAAATGTAAGAAGCCACCTGATTCTTTTGGAAACTCTTTTACACTATGTTCGGCAATGTCATAGATTTCAGCTCCTGTTAGTTTTACAATACCAAGTGCATTACCGAAAGGCATAACAGTCATTACTTCACCAACTGTAATATCTCCTGCATCAATGCCTGCACGGATACCACCGCCATTTTGGAAGGCAAATTGTACTTCTGGGTCAATTTTCTTGGCACCCGCAAGCATACCATCTGTAATTAGGTTTCCGAGGTTTGTTTCACCAGCACGAACGCCCCAAAGACCACGTTTACCATCCAATACTGAAACAGCAGTATTTCCTGTAGATTGTTGTTTCACAGCAGTAATTTTGTCTGTATATGGAGCTAAAATTTTAACTGCTTCAGGGTCTGCTGCAACTGGATTATCTTTATCGTTTAAAGCGTGTAATTGACCAAAGTATTCAACAACTGCACCATTATCATCAAACGTTAAATCAAGCTCACCTAAATTCTCGCTATATTGACCTGTTTGAACGATAATTGTAGGATTTTTAAATGATGTTTCTGCTTTCACAGCTTTGTCTAATTTAGTATGTGTATGGCCACCAACAATTACATCAATACCCTCTACAGCTCCCGCTAGTAATTGATCGTTATCGAAATCTTTTGAATCATCGAATCCTAAATGAGTCACAGCAACAATTTTATTAACACCTTGTTTTTCAAATTCTGCTACTGCTTTTTTTGCAGAGTCGATATAATTGGCAAATTGCACATTAGCAACGCTTGAAATAGAAGGAGTTTCTTCAGTTGTTAAACCAAAAATACCTACTTTTTCTCCATCGACTTCTTTAATAATACCGTTATAAATTTTACCTTTTTCGAAGTCTTTTGTGACAGTTTTAAATTGTAAGCCATCAAATAAAGAATCCTTTGAAAAGTCTAGGTTTGCGCTTAATATTGGGAAATCGGCTCCCTTTACAAATTTAGCGAGTGCAGCATGTCCCTCTGGGCTTGACCCTAAATCAAACTCGTGGTTTCCAAAAGTCATGGCATCATAGCCCATTAAGTTCATTAACTTCATATCAACTTCTCCAGAGAATTGATTGAAGTAGAGTGTACCTGAGAAAACATCACCAGCATCTAGTAGAAGAGTGTTAGCGTTTGCAGCGCGAAGCTCTTGTACTTTTGTAGCACGCTGTGGGGCAGCTTCAACATGTGCATGTGTATCATTGGAATGTAAAATTGTTAGTTTGAAACCATCCTTTGTAGCTGCAGGTGCTGTTTCCGCTGCATGAGCTGCAAAACCTGGAGTTGCTAATAAACTAGCAACTAGAGTTGTTGCTGCAATACTTTTAACCCATTTCATCAATGAATTCCTCCCTCATAATATGTCAGATGACTGACAATTTACTCTTATTCTATCATGAAAGAAATTCTTCGTCATTACCATTAATGGTAAATGTATATTAAATTTATTGTAAAAAAATTGATTAAGAAATATCGAATAATATATTTATACTTTTTTTGAAGTATAAGTAAAATTTTTTTACCTCAAAAAAAGCGCGGGAAATCAACTTTTCTGATTTCCTGCGCTTTTTAAGATTTTGAGTAGTTTACTAAACCTAAGCAAAGGTTTACGTTTTGTCCTTTACAACAATTTGCTTATTTAAAAATGGATGTTCAAATTCTAATTGTATGGCATGAAGCTCATAGTCTCCACTTGCTGTTTCTCTTGCACCATACATTGTATCACCAATAATAGGATGCCCAATATAAGCTAAATGTACTCGAATTTGATGTGTTCTACCTGTTTCAAGGATGAGATGGACAATACAAGAACTTTTATAGCGAGCTACTACCTCATAGTGGGTGACAGCATGCTGACCAGTTTTGGAGACAACACGTCTTGTTGCGTGATGCCGATCTTTCCCAATAGGTTCAGTGATTGTACCTGTTGAAGCTTGTAAATTTCCTTGTACCTCTGCAGCGTATGTGCGAATAATAGATTTTTCTTCAATCATACGATCAAAGATTGACTTAGCAAGAGGATGCTTTGCCACCAGCAATAAACCTTGTGTACCTCTATCCAATCGATGGACATGTTCTGCATAAACCCCACCTTGCTTTTTAATATGTGCCATAACATGGTTCATACAAGTATGAGTATCACGAGCATCATTTGGATGTGTTGACATACCTTTTGGTTTGGAAACAATTAAGCAATGGTCATCCTCATAAATAATATCAATTGCACATACTGGTGTAGGCTGATAATTGGATGAAGGTATCGGAAACGAAAATTTTAAAATTGTACCTGGTTGAAGTGGGGCTTTCCATTGAACAGGCTCATCGTTCACTGTTGTAATTGCTTTTGACATTCGTAATTCATGGACTAATTTTTTTACCAAGTCGCCAATGATTACGTAGCAGTTCCTCAATAGTTAAATTATCTTCATTAATTTCATAATGAAACATAAATCATCCTCCGTAGAAAAAAAACCGCATTCCAATTGTAGAACACGGTCTCTTAATTATTTTGCAGCTTTTACAGCCTTCATTACATAAAAGCTTGCCCCTGCAATTAAAATAAATGCAGTTAGTGCTAAAAATGGGATTGTGATAAAGCCTAACCAATTAATATATTGACCAGTACAGGAAACAAGACCACAAGAAGGAGCGGTATCTGCTAAAAAAACTAAGCTTTTGAATTCCGTAATGATAAAGAGATACACTGCCACCCATAATGGCAAAAACAGCTGTTGTAGCTGCAATACGTGCATTTTTTTTGTATAAAGGCAATTGTTGTCATAATGACAATTGGATACATGAAAATACGCTGAATCCAACACATTTTACAAGGTTCATAGTGACGAATTTCAGAAAAGTATAAGGACCTAGTGTTGCAACGACAGAGACAATCCAAATAAATAATAAGCCATTTTCTACTTTTTTAGACATATCTATTCTCTCCTTTATTAAACCATATCCTTGTACGATTATAGTTCTTCTAGTTTTATAAGTAAATTAACTTACGCAAAATAAGGCATAACTATTTAAAAGAATTTCAGTCTAAAGTATGAACGACTCAGGCAGACGTTTGAGACTTTGAAATGTTATCATTAACATTAGTAATGCCGAAGAAGAGGTGTTTTTGTGAGAGAGAATGAGCATTCGAATATCAGTATTTTAAAAGAGATTGCAGAGCTATTAAATGAAGAAACTGAAATAGTGACAATGCTAAAGGGTGCACTTGTGAGATTTTTAAATGGGACAAATTTTGAAACAGGCTGGATTTTTTTTATCAATGAGAAAGGGCGATCGGAGCTTGTTGTACACGAAAATTTACCAGATGCATTGGAATTCAAAAACTGCCATTACTTAAAAAAGGGAGGCTGCTGGTGTGTTTCCCGCTATCGTAATGAGGAATTAAAAAAAGCCTCCAATATTATTGAATGCCAGCGCATTGAAAGTGCGATTGCAGCGAATGTCGGGGACCATGAGGGTATTACACATCATGCTACAGTGCCTCTCCAGTCAGGACAAGAACGTTTTGGGGTCTTAAATGTTGCCTCAAAGGATAAAGTGCGTTTTTCTGAGGAGGAGCTAGCTTTACTTGAATCTGTTGCTTTTCAGATGGGATCAGCTATTAAGCGAATTTTACTGACAAAGCAGGAACAAGAAATGGCACTTGTAAAGGAACGCAACCGTCTAGCTAGAGATTTACATGATTCGGTTAATCAGCTGCTTTTTTCAGTTACTCTAACAGCGAGAGCTGGTATTGAAATGACGAATGATCAAGCTATTAAAGAAACATTTAAGGAAATTCAACATTTAACACAGGATGCCTTAACGGAGATGCGAGCATTAATTTGGCAGCTTCGTCCAAAGGGCTTAGAAAATGGTTTACTTGAAGCGATTA
This sequence comes from Lysinibacillus pakistanensis, assembly GCA_001312325.1. Next base: position 6,242 of record BBDJ01000029.1, read on the forward strand.
AAGTATATGCTGAAATGCTCGGCTTAAAGTTGCATGTAACAGTTTCAGGTGTATTGCAATTCCCTTCTCGTATTGAAGAAACATTATTTCGGGTAGCACAAGAAGCACTTAATAATGTACGTCGTCACGCAGGTGTGCTGGAAGCAGCATTATATATAACGGTTACATCTACAGACATTTTGCTTGTGATTCGTGATGAGGGACGAGGCTTTGTTATAGATAATAACACGAAGTTACTTTCAATGGGTTTGCAGTCAATAAAGGATCGTGCAAAATCAGTTGGTGGTGCAGCTGACTGGGTAAGTGAAATTGGCAAAGGAACAGAGCTGTTAATCCGTTTGCCGTATTAGGAGGGAAGAGAATGATACGTGTATTAATTGCAGATGATCACCATGTAGTACGTCGTGGATTATTATTTTTTTTAAAAACGCAGAAAGACATTGAAGTGGTAGGGGAAGCAAAAAAAATGGACTGGAGGCAGTTGCTTTAGCAGAAAGCATACAACCAGATATTATCCTTATGGATTTAGTCATGCCTGAAATGGATGGTATTCAGGCAACTAAGCGCATTAAAGCGAAATTGCCACAAATTGAAATTTTGATGCTTACAAGCTTTTCGGATCGGGATCATGTCGTTCCAGCTATGGAGGCAGGTGCCGCTGGTTATCAATTAAAAGATATTGAACCTGATGAGTTGGTATTGTCTATTCGCCGAATAATGCGTGGCGAAAATACTCTTCACCCAGAGGCTACATCAACGCTAGAAATGGATCGACAAGAATCTGAAAATGCACCTCATGCATTAAACCCGCTAACACCTCGTGAACAGGATGTACTTGCAGAGCTAACAAAAGGGAAAAGTAACCGAGAAATTGCTTCCTCCTTATTCGTTACAGAGAAAACTGTAAAAACCCATATATCTAATATTTTTACGAAGCTACAGGTGCAGGATCGTACACAGGCGGCTCTTTATGCCGTAAAGCACGGACTGACAGAGGGTAGTGGTGTGTAAAAGGTAAATTAAAACGGCGAGTTCCTACAAATATGTAGTAGCCCGTCGTTTTTTTTATCTTCATTCAGCAAATGTTTTCTGTAGCGAAAGCGAAGCGACAGCTACAAATGTTTTTTTGTATCGAAAGCAAAGCGGCAGATGTTTTATGCGCGTAAGCGAAGCGGCAGCGGCAGCTACAATTACGCCAAGGCGAAATTGCTTGTTTATTTTTGAATAAAAAAATTTATTTGTAATTTCTAGTAATGTTGAGCTTGGCGAAAGGCCTAAATCTTCTTTTAATTTTTGTTCATAGTCTTGAAACACCCTGTATGCCTGTTCATATAGCCCAGTGTTTATTAAAATGTGTAAATAGTGTTGAAGTTTTTGTTCATTATATGGATCAAATCTAGTAGGCTATTTAAAAACTCAAGTGCCTTTGACGTATCCGTTAAGATAGAAGCTTGAAAACCTTTTTCTAATAAATCTATGTATGATTTAGTCAGTTTATCTTTATAGGCCGTAGCCATTCATAATCGTCAAAAATAAGTAGCCCATTTTTATAAATAGAAATACATTGATTAATTAAGGAAATAGGTGGGAATTCCTGCTTTGAAAAATCATCATAATATCTTTGAAAATCATATAAATCGCAAAGAATATTAGGCTTTTCAAAGATATAATATTTATTGGAAAATACTATACAGTTCGCATAACCTATATTGCTTAGGGTTTTTCTTAAATAAGATAAAGCTGTATGAAGATTCGATTTTGCCCGTACATAGTCTAAATCAGGCCAGAGAATTTCTATTAGATAATCACGGTGAATAGGAATGTTTGGATGTAAAATAAAATATACGAATAATTCCTTTGTTTTCTCCGTTTTGAAGGCAATTAAACTATTGTTGCTATAGGCAGCAAATTGATCGAAACATTGAACGTTTAGCATCGTTTTCGAAGCCTTCTGAATGAGTTGCTGTATGGAATATTCATGCTCAATTCGAGCAATGGCCTTTTCTAAACGAGCATGATTAATTGGTTTAAGTAAATAATCAAGCCCTCCGATATCATATGCCTGTAATGCAAACTCTTGATGGGAAGTTATAAAAATAACACTAACATATGGACGCTCCGTTTTGATGATATCAGCTACTTCCAGTCCAGTCAGTTCATTGAGCTTTACCTCTAAAAAAATCGCCTCAAATTCTAATGTTGGAAGCTCCTGAAGAAATGTCTCTACACTAGTAAAGGTTTTCATCACCTGTATTTGCTGAAATGCTTGTAGTTTATTTTGAAAATAGTGTAAAGCTAGTGGTTCATTGTCTATTAAAACGGCTCTAATCACATCAAAATCTCCTTTTTACAATTAAATTGAAAACCATTAAACTCTAGTTCATTGTGTTTGAAAAGGCTTCCTAATATATAGTGAGCACTAAATAAGTGAATTTCACTTAAAAATAAAAATTTGACACTAAGATTTAGTACTCGTATTTCACTTTTCATAATCCTATTGAGGTTTCAAAAAAACAAAGCACTAAATTCTTTGCCACAAATAAATACTATAGTTTTCAGCGCTCTATAAAGAGGATGGAAGTTTTGTCTGTTGTGTTAAGAGAATTGAAATAATTGTATAAGCGTTTATTATCAAACTATTCTTAGCGAAATCAAATAATTCCTGATAAATTCTTGTATTAAACTTGTTTTTTTCTTATATTGTAAAAATAGTATAATGATTGTAATAATTTATCAGGCGTTATTATAGTACATTCGACTTAAATAAAACTCAAAAAGTACTTAAAAAATACTTAAAAAAGATAGGATATTAGTAATTAAAATGCAAAACAAAATAGTTAATTTGTGATGAAAAATGCTTGATGGATGACTAAAATGACATTATGCAATAAAAATAGTAGCAGCTGAGATTGATAAGGGATGGGTGAAACATGAAATTAGAGCGTCTTTTAATGATGACAATGATTTTAATAAATCGAAAAAAAAGTGACGGCACAGGAGCTTGCTGAATTATTTAATGTATCCGTTCGTACAATTTATCGTGATATCGAAACACTTAGCTGTGCTGGAATTCCTGTTTTGAGCCAACAGGGTGTTAACGGTGGAATAAGCTTGATAGAGGGATATCGTGTCGATAAACAGGTACTGACAAAGGAGGAGCTTGCCTCACTTTCTATCGCTATTAAAAGTGCACTTACAACTTATGAGGATACCCATGCGGAAGCCGTGCTCGAAAAATTAACAAGTGTTGCTGATGAAGAAATAAAACAATCTATTGATCAACTATTTATTGATCTTAGCCCTTGGGGACCATCTATTGTTTTTAAGGAGCAGATTACACTATTAAAAAAAAGCAATTGAACAGGCACATTGTGTAAGCTTCACCTACTCTACAACACATGGTCAAGTAACCACTCGTTTTTTAGAACCACATACATTAGTACAAAAAGGAAAGGTATGGTATGTCTACGGATACTGTACATTAAGAGAAGACTTTCGCTTATTTAAAATAGCTAGAATGAAAAATTTAAAAGATGAGATGATAACCTTCCAGCGCAAAGAAGTTCATTTGTCTGAATTACCGTGGAACAAAGAGTGGCATCGCCCACAAAATGTCATCAAGCTAAAATTATCATTCGATACAGCAATAACAACTTTAGTGGAGGAAACATTTGGCGCAGAGCATATAGATCATGAAAATTTAGCAGTCAATATTTCATTGCCAGAGGATGAATGGCTATATGGTTTTCTCCTAAGCTTTGGTCACCGTATAAAAGTAATAGAACCGCCCCATGTTAGAGCTATTGTGCAAAAGCGAGCACAGGAAATTGTAGAGCTATATAAAGATATTTAATGTTTATTTAAAAAAAGATGACACACAGCTGTCAGGTTTCCTTTGCTATAGTCGTAACAAATAGTATGAAGGGTGGATGAAATATGCAAAGTTATTGTCAAAGCTGTGGTATGCCATTAGCAAATGAAGCATTGTTAGGAACAGATAAAGCAGGTCAGAAAAGCCAGGACTATTGCATGTATTGTTATGAATTAGGAGAGTTTAAGCAGCCAGGATTGACAGTTGAGGAAATGGTTGAGATTTGTGTACCACATTTAAAGGAAGATGGTATGGCAGAAGAAGAAGCACGCCAAATGTTAACTTCTTTCTTACCAGGTTTAAAAAGATGGAGAAGAGAAGAAATAAAACAGCCAACAATGATAGAACGAGAATCATTTCAAATCGTAGGGATTTCAGCTCAAACGAGCAATGCCAATGAAATTACGTCTCAAGCTAAAATTCCTAAATTATGGTCAGATTTTTATCAGCAAGAAGTGATGAGACAAATAAAAAAATCCAGTCAATGAAGTTATATTCGGTCTATATTCGGACTATGAAACAGATGTTAATGGAGATTATTCAATTACCCTTGGAGTCGAAGTAGCAGCTACAGATGAAATCACACAAGGGATGGTCGTAAAAACAATACCGGCTGCTAAATATTTAGTTTTTACTTCAGAGAAAGGGTCAATGCCAGACATTGTAATTAAGGCTTGGCAGGATATCTGGGCTTGGTTTGCCAGCTCAGAAATAGAAAGAGCATACACAGGTGATTTTGAGAGCTATGATGAACGATGTGCCAACCCACAAGAAGCACAGGTTGATATTTATATAGCAATCAAATAACAACAAATCTCCTGCCATTTATTTGGTAGGAGATTTCATAGTGTTGAAAAATTAAATAGTCAAGGGACTCTTTGTAAATATTTGGTCAAAATGAAGGTGATTTCCGTTCCAGGCTACTCGCTTTCCTGTGGGCGAGCGACGAGCCGCTTCCTGCGCTGACGCTCCGTGCAGGGTCTCGTCTGTCTCGCTATCCCACGGGAGTCGAGTAGCCTTCCACTCCAATCAGCAATAGTGTAGAACTTTAAATGTTTTCTTCCCTTAAAAGTAAAGTAAAAGCATATTACTTACTATCATTAAATAGATAGAATAGTGGTACAATTCTATAGTTGTCAACCTACATTTTATGTTTATGCATAAAACTAATTTCTACCTTTATATAAAGCCACTTTGCTGTCGAATAGAAAAATGTTATCAAAGCTCCATTTTTGCGCACAAAATAGTGATGGTTAAGACTTCAATTTATCACTATACATTTATGTGAAATGCCAATGAAAATACTATGAGCAATGGTTGATTGGAGTGTAGACTGAGTGATTCCTCGGGGATTCAGCGTCACAGAGAGACCCTAAAGCGTGAGTGAAGCGGCTCATCGGACGCCCCCAGGAAAGCACTCAGTCGGAACGGAGATCAACCCCTCGTTTTGAAAAAGGGCTATACTTTTTGATTTGTCACCTTGATTTCATTGACATAATAGTATTTCAACAATATGAAATCTCCTGCCATTTACTTGGTAGGAGATTTGTTGTCGTTTGCTGGAGGAATGATTTCAATATGTGGTTCAATATGCACGAGTACCTGACAGAATCGATTTTCACGAGTAATCGTTTTTTCAATCTCCTCTGTAATACGATGACTTTCAAAGACGTTTAAGTAAGGGTCCACAGTGACAGTTACATCGATAAAGTACATATTGCCATGGGCGCGCCCCTTAAAGTCTAACAACTCGATGACTCCATCAACATTGCGAATAAGGACAGACAAAGTCTCTACTTCTTCGATATTAAATGCATCTGTGAGACTTTGAACAGCCTCCCAAAATATTTCAATTGCTGTTTTAATAATTAGAAGAGCAACGAGAAGTGCAGTAATTGTGTCTATAATTGGAAAGCCGAAAACAGCTCCGAAAATCCCGATTGCGGTACCAATACTAACTAGCGCATCTGAACGATTATCATAGGCTGCTGCCTTTACAGCTGCACTTTTTATTTTTTTAGAAAGTGCTAAATTATAGCGATAAACGATATACATCACTACGGCACTGCCAATTGCGACATAGGCAGTTACTAATGATGGTGCTGTACTAACAGGCTCCCAAAGACCTTTTATCGAATTAATAAGTACCTGTAAGCCAACAATTAACATAATAAACGATGCAACAAGTGAGGCAACTGTTTCGGCACGCAAATGCCCATATTGATGATTAGAGTCAGGTGGGATTTGTGCGATTCGTAATCCAATAAGTACTGCAATAGAGGCGATAATATCAGTAGTATTATTTAATCCATCTGCCTTTAGCGCTTCTGAAGCACCAATATAGCCGATTGTTAATTTTATAGAACTTAGTACCAAATATGTTGCGATGGATAACCAAGCACCTTTTTCCCCTTGACGTAAATTTGTATAAAGCTCCATTTTGTTTCCTCCTCGCAAAACTTTCGGGCATTATAAAACGACTCCCTTCTTTGAAAGGGAGTCGTTGCTACAGTTTATAATGTTATTGCTATATGCTCCCAATCACTATAGGTTGTGAGCTATATACATTTTTTTATAGCTTGTATCTGTTTAGTGCGATGTTAATCGTAACACAGTAAATAAAACAAGGTCAATTTATCTTCATTCAGGAAGAAGATAAAGCCTCCGGTGGATGTCGCGGATTTTCAAAGGAATGAATTGCCAGCGCAATTCAAAAACCGGACCCAATTACGCCAAGGCGGAATTGATTTTTAGTCATTTACATCTTCATTTGATAAATCACGTTCAGGTAACTTCAGAACTTCTAAGTATAAAATATGGTGACCATCTAATTCTTTTGCGATAAATTCATAGCCTTGCTCTTTAATGCTATCTCCTTCGACTGCATCAAAGCGCTTTGTCATAAACCAACCGCCGATTGTATCTATATCATCATCTTCTATGTCAGTACCTAGCATATCATTTACATTTTCTACTAGCATCTTTGCATCTAAAATAAAATGATCTTCTGCAATTTCTTGTACTTCTGGGATCTCATCCTCATCAAATTCATCTTGAATATCGCCGACAATTTCCTCAATAATATCTTCAATCGTCACTAAACCAGATGTTCCACCATATTCATCCATTAAAATGGCCATATGAATGCGTTCACGCTGAATTTTAAGTAGCAAATCGTTAATTTGCGTTGTTTCCATCACACGAATTATCGGCTGCATATAGTCAATTACTGGCTTATCACCATTTGCAGGATCTTTAATGTAAGCGGTTAATAAGTGCTTCATATTGACTAAGCCGATAATATGGTCCTTGTCACCATCAAGAATCGGATAACGAGTGTATTGTTCAACTCCCATTAAATCAAATACTTCTTTAATGGTAAGTTCTTTTTCAATTCCGACGATTTCAGTACGTGGTACCATAATTTCCTTTGCAAGTCGATCTGAGAACTCAAAAATACTGTTTACATATTCATATTCTGAATTATTAATTTCTCCACCTTTTAAACTATCTGACAAGATCATACGCAGCTCTTCTTCAGTATGAGCAACTTCTGATTCTGACATCATCTTGAGACCAAAAAGGCCTGTTAAGCCACGTGCAGATCCGTTTAATAACTTAATAATTGGGTACGTTATATTGTGGAATAAAATTAATGGGCCAGAAAAGTTTAATGTCACTAATTCTGCTTTTTGGATGGCAAGTGTTTTTGGCGCCAATTCCCCTATAACTACATGCATAAACGTTACGATTGAAAATGCAAGTATGAATGAAAGGATAGATGTAATACTACCATTCAAATTTAGAAACTCAAACACTGGGTGTAAAATAATTTCAAAAGTAGGTTCACCAAGCCAACCTAAGCCAAGTGCTGTAATGGTAATACCTAGCTGACACGCAGATAAGTATTCATCTAAATCTGAAACAACACGTTTTGCACTTTTTGCTTTTTTTATGACCTTCTGCTAGCAATTGATCTATACGTGTTGATCTCACTTTAACAATTGCAAACTCCGTTGCAACGAAAAATCCTGTCATGATTATTAGTAGGGCAAATGCCGCCAACCTAATGGTTATCTCCAATATGTCTCCGTCCAAATAATTCCTTTGTTCCTGCCCAAATGAGGGAAGTAAACAAAGTGTACACCTCCTATGATTTAAAAAAATTGTTGGATGATTCAATCATAAAATATTCAGAGGCAAAACACAAATATTGACAACCACTTTTTATGATCAATCCGTATTTTACTAACGTCAAAATATTGAAAATCAAAAATCATTATGCTACCTTTAAAAGGAGCAAAGATAGTTTATTTAGAGAAGGAAGCATTTTATCTCATAAAAAAACGACACGTCAAAAATCTCAAGAGAGCTTTATCTGCGAATTTTTTTAAATGAATTATTTTTAATAGCATCAAACAAAGGAGCCTTCTCAGTAAGTGAGAGGGCTCCTTCTGCTTTAATACTATTCTTGTTGGAAGCGTAATTTTAAACACGCTTTTTCAACATCATGAAGTGGTTCTTTGAATGGAATTTCGCCTGTAAAGCATGATATGGTAACAGGTGCCTTTTCCGTAATACCTTGCTGTGTTAAAAGATAATTTTTGCCATTATACGTTAAATACATATTTTTTTACAGATTTTTTTCCGAATGAGCTAGTCGGAGTGTCGATTAAGGCTTTTAATTGACTGCAAAATTCATTGTAAAAATCACTTTTATAGCCAGAAAGTAACTCAAATTTTTTTACTATTGATAGTGTCAGCTTCATCTACTAATTCAAAAATTTTAGCGGAAAATTCGGAAAAAACTTCTTTTATTTTTGCACGAATTAATGCTTTTGAATTATAACTGTTTAAGTCATCTAAAAGTGTGACTTTACTCATTAAAATAGCCCCCTGCATTCAAAACATTTATTATCAATTTGATAACATAAATGTATAAGAAAAATGCGGAAATTTCAATAGATGGAAATATTTTTAGCATAAATGATATGCATTCGCTAGTAAAAAAATGGGTATATTTAAAAGCTGTTTACACGAGAAAGGTACTACTTTTTATTATTCGTACACATGATACAACATAAGCTCATGAATCATTTTTTTAACATCTTCTTCGTTTGGTGGAATAGATCCAGTCCATTGGATATTGCCATCCTTTAAATACTCAGCTGTATAGCGTTCGCGTTGATAGAAGAAAGAAATAGCCCAGCCGGGAAGCTGAGAATTTTCAAATAAAGGCTTAAAATTGAAATGCTGAATCATAAACAAACCCCATTTCTTATATATGTAGTTAATATTATTCAAGGATAGTAGTAAATTTGCAACTATTCCACCTAAAGAAAATGATTGAAAGGTGTTCAATTATCTAGGGGTTTTTCTTTCGCTGAAAATCCTTGCTCTGCTATAATGAGTGCAATAGGCGACAAAATCCGCCAATCGTGAATACAATTGAAATGAGAGGGTACTAATGGATAATTTTCTAGTGACTTTACTATTTATGGCCATTATTGGAGCTGCTATCGGTGGTGTAACGAATCACTTAGCTATAAAAATGCTTTTTCGTCCACATGAAGCAATATATATTAAAAATTGGCGTGTACCATTTACACCAGGACTTATTCCAAAACGACGTGATGAATTAGCCAGGCAGCTTGGACTAACGGTTGTAAATTATTTATTAACACCTGAAACTTTTAGGAAAAAAATTCTTTTCTAAAGATATTCAGGACAAAGTAGAACAGTTTGTACAAACAAAGGTAGAAGAAACTATTTTTACAAATGATAAAACGATTCAGGATTGGCTTACATTAGCTGGATTTTCTAATATGCCAACAACAATTGAAAACAAGATTGAAGCAATTGTTGAGGGACAATTTGAGTCGATGAAGAATACATTATCAACGAAGTCAATTCATACACTGTTATCGGCAGATATTCAACAAACAATTGACGCAAAGATTCCAGTAGCAGTTCGCCATATATTAGAGAAGGGTGAGGATTATTTTTTTATCACCTGAGGGCGAATTAACAATAAAAGCTATGATTGATGATTTCCTGTCGTCTAAAGGTTCACTTGGTGGAATGATCAATATGTTTTTAGGTGACTCTTCTTCGCTTGTGGCAAAGGTTCAGCGCGAGCTCATAAAATTCTTGCAGGCACCAGGTACAACAGCATTATTAACGAAAATCTTTACACAGGAGTGGGATAAATTAAAAGAACGCCCTGCGATGGATTTTTTACAGGATATTCGTTTTGATTCAATATTAATGAAAGTGCAAGGTTATGTAAAAGAGCAGCTAGCAGTTGAGGAACGTTTGGATCATCCCATTTCATATTACTGGCCAGAAGGCAATGCATGGATGAAGGAAACAGTCATTCCTCAAGTTATTGAAAAAGCTTTTGTTAAAGCCGAAGAGAAATTAGAGGATGTATTAAAACGCTTAAATTTACAGGAAGTAGTTCGTGAGCAGGTTGATTCTTTCCCTGTGGCGAAGCTAGAGGAGCTTGTACTAGGCATTTCAAAACGTGAGTTTAAAATGATTACAGTACTAGGTGCAGTTCTTGGTGGCTTGATTGGGATTGTGCAAGGGTTAATTGTCTACTTTATTTAAAAAGGGGAAATAAAAGAATGGTTAATATTTATAATGAAATTAATGCTTTAGAGGCAACTTTCCGTAAAACACCGGAATTCGAAGAGTTGCAAAAGGCGGTTTCAGTAGTAAAGAATGATGAAGAGGCATTAAATGTTTTTACAAACTTCCGTAAAATTCAAATTGAGCTACAGAAAAAGCAATTAGCAGGTGAGGATATTTTGGAAGATGAACTAGTGTACGCTCAAAAGGCGTCTCAGCTTGCCCAGCAAAATGAAAAAAATATCTTCAATGCTTGAAGCAGAAATGAAATTAAGCAAGGTGATTGAAGAGGTAAATCGTATTTTAGTTAAACCTATACAAACATTGTATGAGGGAATATAATGTAACCGTCGCTAATTAAAGAATTAGGAATAAATAAACTCTTATTTGCACATATAACAATTAGGAAAGAAACGTGTCTCCATGTCGAGGCACGTTTTCACTTTATACACTAATTTAAAAAAAATATGGAGGTAAGTACTATGCATGTAATTATTGAATGGACATATAAGGCGCTAAAGGGTGCAACAACTGTACTACGTTCAGAAGAAATGCCAGCAGCTCAAGCAGTACTACTAGCAGAGGATATGGAGCGAACAGGGAGAGTTAAATCGTTGCATTGTATTGATCGACAGGAAACAAACTGGTCGCTAAAGGAGCTGAAGGCCTATTTAAAGGAAATTGAGACAGAGCCACATAACATTACTGTTTATTTTGACGGTGGCTTTGATCGTGCTACAAAACAATCAGGGCTAGGGTGTGTCATTTATTATGAGCAAAATGGTAAACCGTATAGATTAAGAAGAAATGCCTTTTCATCAGAGTTAAATTCCAATAATGAGGCAGAATATGCAGCGCTTTATTTAGCAATCGTTGAGCTTGATTTACTGAATGTTCATCATTTACCTGTTTGTTTCACTGGTGATTCTCAAGTCGTGATTAATCAATTAAGTGGGGAATGGCCTGCGCTGGAAAAGGATTTATCGAGCTGGGCAGATAAAATTGATGCGAAGTTAGAGGATCTTAATATTCAACCAGAATATCAGCTTATTTCCAGGAAAGAGAATTCAGAAGCGGATCGTCTAGCTACACAAGCCTTGAACGGTATAGATATTACTGGATTAAGCGAAACTGAAAGGTAGTCACTGAAACATTGCCCTAAAAAACATTTTGGTCATTTAATAGACTAAACTAGTAAATGCGATGAACAACCCTTATGGTACGTGTCAGGCTCATTTGAATGGGAATTGTATTAATATGGAGGAACCACCTTCCTCTCTAAAAAGGAAGAATAAAAATTGATTGAAAAATTTCCTTCATCTAAAATGAGAATTAAGGTATTTAATTCTGATAAGAGCCTCGCTACAAATCATATTGTAGAAGGCTCTTTAAGGTTGTTTAATTTCTAACTATCTAACTGCTTCGTTAACAAGATAGTTTAATGGGGGTTTTTGATAATTTAACCTTTTGAATTATTAGGATTTTCAAGAATAAAACAAAAGATAATGATGTATACATTATACTTAATATAATCAATCCTGATGTGACATCTGGTTCTTTTTGAAAGTCGAAGAACGAAGGAACTCCCACGTAATAAGGAAATAAAACATATATATAATACATTACTCCGAAGTACAATGCTAGCAATAAAATCATCATACAAATTTTACTGAAAATTGGTTTCACAAAAGTTACTGTATGTCTTCCTTTTGCTAAATTATAGAATGTAGCTCCTACTACATAGACTAAAATAGTACAAATGAACATTGTAATACTGAGAATTATTTTAGCGGCAGATTTCACCTTTGGAAAATCCTCACCTAATAAAGGTTTAGGAGTTCCTCCTTCCACTATTCTAAATAAATTAAATCCAGAATGGAATGTTATATCTTGTTTCGAATTTGATAGGAGAACAAGTCCAAATGATTTATCGGAATTTAAAACCATCGTTGAAGTGAAGCCAGGTAATCCACCCTCCATATACATATTTTGTGGATATATATACCAGTTGTACCCTATACCATATTTATTAGCTCGGAAACTTCGTTAATACTATTTGAACGAATCAGATTACCCATAGGAGTTTCCCCCTCGTTTAGTAGACACATCATAAACTTTGATAAATCTGTGGCATTTGAGGATAACCCTGCCGAGCTAGATGTAGCATAGACTAACTTTTCCTTAAAAGGTTTAATTTTACCCCAGTGATAACGATGTCCAATTGCTGTATTGGAAAGTTGTTGATCATCAAATGTAAAGTACCCTGTTCTGTTCATTCCGAGAGGTTTAAAAATATTTTCATCCATATATTTTGTAAAAGGAACATCTGAAACTTCCTCGATAATTATTTGCAGCAGATCTGTATTCATATTGGTGTATTCAAATGTTTCACCGGGTTTCGCAACTAACATAACATTACGTAGTTTATCACTAATTTGAATTTTAATTTCCTGTTGATCTACACTTTTAACTTCATGAACATTGAGGCGACTAGGCAAACCACTTGAATGATTAAGTAAATGCTTAATAGTAATCTGATTTGACATTAAAGCATCTCTTGTTTTAAACCAAGGAAGATAATTAACAACAGGATCTTCTATACGTAAAAGTCCTTTCTCCTGAAGCTGCATAATAGCTATTGTGGTAAACACTTTAGAAAGCGATCCTAAGTTAAAGTTTGTATTTTCGTCAATCTGCTGTGTATCTTCTCGGATATCTAATGTTCCAAAACCTTTAGAATAAACAATCCCATTAGAATCAACAAGTGCAAAGGCCATTCCCGGAATATCATGTGTTTTCATGTTGTTCTCAATTTCAACTTCAATTTGTTTTATTTTCTGATCCCTATCACTTATTGTTGCCGAAAATTTATCTGTAGACGTGAATAGTAAAATACAAAGAATGCAAATCATTAAAACTACAATCTTTTTAATCATACTTCCCCCCATTCTTTAATATCAAATCGCTCTACTACAAACTAAGTTGATTTTTTATAATCAAATTTTTCAACTATTATACTTTTTAATTATAGTAACTAAAATCGCAAGAAGAAATACTATAAGACTATTTATTAGGAAATAGCAGGCAAGATAATAAATAGAGCTCACCACGCCCTCTTGTCCATCACCCCCTTTATATTTTATGTTTTTTACAATTTAGGTCTAGAAATCTCAAATGATGGTTTTTTTATTTTTTCTAATGAAACTTTTACCATTTAAAATCGACTACTACTATGTATCTAAATAATAAGGAGAGATTTTATGAACATGAAAAAGTTTGCACCTGTAGCAATGACAGCATTATTGTTTGGAAGTGCAGTAGTTCCAGTCGCTTCAGCCAATGAAAAACCAACAGAAGCACCACAAATTCAAATTGATCCTATACACATTTTCAACAATACATATGGGACAGTTGAGAAAGTCCATAATGGTGAAAAAAATTACATATTACACGGTAAAAGATGGCGATCAAACGAATGTTTTAGAAATTACAAATGAAACACCTGTTTTCGATAATACAGGGAAAAAAAGTGGATCTTAAGGAGGGAGATAAAATAGTTGCCTATACATTTGCCAACAAGCCTCAAAAATTAATCTATCCACCACAATTTAATCCTGATGTTGTCATTGTTGAAACAGAGGAAGTTGGATTTGTTGAGGTTGATTATTTCTTTGAAGACTTAAAAAAATACTTATGATATTTTAAAATTAAACATTGGAGAAAAGACGGAGCTTTTCAATTCACAGGGAGAGAAAGTCACAGCTAAGGATTTAGCAGAGAAGCATTTAGTGGTTTTCTATACAGCTTCTACAAAAAGCATCCCAGCTCAGACAACACCTTCGAAAGTAATCATTCTTGAAAATAAATTGGCCAATATAGTAGAAAATACTGTTGAAGCAGAGATTGCCGCCATTATTGAGGCAGATTCATATGAAGTGGATGGAACGAAGATGGTTCCTTTGCGCCTGATTGCTGAAAAACGTGGTTTTACGGTAGAGTCAACGGGTAAAGGAGCAATTATAACAAAAGGTAATTTATCTTTCACAATTACGCGCGGTGAAAAAAATGTTTGGTGTGAACAAAGCCTTACATCCACTTCATGTAGCGCCTGCATTACTAGAAGCGAATAAAACATATGTACCAATTGAGTTTGTAGAGGAATTTCTAAAATAATACGTTTCGAAGTAAAACAGTAAGCTAGAGGAGGTATTCTAGCTTACTGTTTTTACTTTTAGGAGTATTTAAGATAAATGTCGGATATTTCTTTGCAAAGATTTGAACACTTCGCTTGAAATGAAAAGTTTGCATAAAATTTCTCGCTAGTATTAATTCATCTGAATACAGTAAAGCATGTCGAAAATGTTGCTGGATAAATCTTCGTACCTGTTCATAGTGCTTGTTGATAGAGATAGCACCGTAAATCTCTTCTTGATCCATAATATAAATAAAATCACAAGGAACTTTATGCAAGCGATATTTTAATAAAATAGTAATGTAAAGGGTCTTTTCATCACAGCGTTCTAAATCAAAGTGATGAAATAATACTTCTAGCTGGTGAATAAAGCTTGGAGCGGAAGAAAATAATTATTTTTATAAGAACCATTATCAACACCACCTTTATTAAAAATTATAAAGAGAGTAACTTAAATTGTCTATAATAAGACAGAATATTCTGTTATTTAAAACTTCTATTTGTAACTTTGCTTAACCTAATAAAAATTTGTTACACTATGGATGCTGTAATTTTGAAAGAAGAGAGCGAAGAAAATGAAAATTATTCACATAGATCAAAATTATCCAGAGGATTGGATTCGTGTATTAAACCATATAGCAAATTTATTTTTTTGAGGATTCCAAACTAAAAGCAAAGTCTGATGGAGCCGACATGTCGATATTCTTTGAGCATCATGTTGCTGAGGATTGTTCTTTAACTACAAAAGCTGTATTAGAGGTAGAGGGAAAGCAATTTACAAATGAATATCATATTCAATATGATACACAGGCTGAGGGACGTGAGCTAAATATTCGTATTAAACGTGCTCTGTCTCATGTATTTTTAGATGTGCTTGAACAATATACGGGGATGCAACAGCAATGGGGTATTTTAACAGGTGTCCGTCCGACTAAGCTCTATCATAAATTTAGAAAAGAAGGAAAGACTGAGAAAGAAATTGCTGACATACTTATTCGTGATTTCCGATTGTCTGCACAAAAGGTAGCACTTTTAAAAGATATTGTTGAGCGACAATTAGTGACGATCCCTGATATCGATAACATTGGAAAGGAAATAAGTGTTTATATCGGAATTCCTTTCTGTCCCACAAAATGTGCCTATTGTACGTTCCCCGCATATGCGATTGGAAGTAACCGAAAGCATGGCCGTGTAACTACATTTTTAGAGGGGCTACATATTGAATTAAGAGAAATGGGTAAATGGCTGAAGGACAACGATATGAAAATCACATCTATTTATTGGGGTGGTGGCACGCCAACATCTATTGAGGCACATGAAATGGATGCATTGTATCAGACGATGTACGATTCTTTTCCACATCCTGAAACAATCCGTGAAGTGACAGTTGAAGCGGGTAGACCAGATACGATTACTACAGAAAAACTAGAAGTGTTAAAAAAAATGGGGGATTGACCGTATAAGTGTTAATCCACAATCTTATACAGATGAAACGTTAAAGGCGATTGGTCGCATCATACGGTTCAGGAAACAGTTGATAAGTTTTGGCTTGCGCGTGAATCAGGTATGAATAATATTAATATGGATCTGATTATCGGCTTACCAAATGAAGGTATCGAGGAATTCCAGCATTCTTTAGAAGAATCTGCTAAGATGCAACCAGAGTCATTGACTGTTCATACACTATCATTTAAACGTGCATCTGAGATGACTCGTAATAAGGATAAATACAAAGTAGCGGATCGTGATACTGTTGCAGAAATGATGCAGATGGCACAAGATTGGACAAAGGAAAATGACTATGTTCCATACTATTTATATCGACAAAAAAATATTTTAGGTAATTTAGAAAATGTCGGCTATAGTAAAGCGGGTGAGGAAAGCATCTATAATATTGTGATCATGGAAGAGGTACAGACAATTTTAGGAATCGGCTGTGGCGCTTCTTCTAAATTTGTTCATCCTGAAACAGGGAAAATTACGCAGTTCCATAATCCAAAAGATCCTGCTGCCTATATCATGACATTTGAGGACGCTATAGGTAAAAAAAATTGAGTTTTTAGATGAATTATATAAAGCATAAGGTAGAGGCAATCTGAGTTGTTCAGGTTGCCTTTTTCACGCTCACAAGCGTGTTTGTTCTGAAGTATAATCATGTTAATAATAAATGAAGTGGAGGGATAAAATGAAAGTCGTTATTAGTCCAGATTCGTTTAAGGGAACCTTGTCAGCCCTCGAGGTGGCAAATGCCATGCAGGCAGGAATCATGGAGGTGGACCAATCATTTAATACTGTGATGTTACCAGTTGCAGACGGTGGAGAAGGCACATTGGAATCGCTTATTATGGCAACTGATGGTCAGTATTTTTCGGCACAGGTGCTTGATCCATTAGGGAGAGAAATAGTGGCGAAATATGGTGTACTTGGTGATAATGCTACATGTGTTATTGAAATGGCTCAGGCATCTGGCATAATGTTATTGCAGGATAATGAAAAAAATCCTCAACGGGCATCAACATATGGAACGGGTCAATTAATGAAAGCTGCTCTAGATCAAGGATTTAGGAAGTTTATTATTGGCATTGGTGGTAGTGCTACAAATGATGCTGGTATTGGCATGTTAAAGGCACTAGGACTGAAATTTAGAAAAGGGGATGGTTCATTAATTGATGATGGAGTGTCAGCTTTATTAGAGCTGGCCATTATTGATAGTAGTTGTTTAGATTCACGATTAGCTGAAGCGCAATTTACTATTGCATGTGATGTGGATAACCCCTTTATCGGAGAGCAGGGGGCAACAGCAATATTTGGACCTCAAAAAGGCGTAAAAGAGCATCAAATTACTTACTTTGATAACTGTTTAAAGCAGTTTGCGGACATTGTTGAAGAGCAATATGGAATTCGATTACATGATTTCAAAGGGGCAGGTGCGGCAGGTGGCGTGGGTGGTGCATTCATAGCCTTTTTAAATAGTAGCTTCTCAGCAGGTATTGATATTGTAATGGAAGCCATTCAATTAAAACAACATATAGAAGGTGCTCAATTCGTTATAACAGGGGAAGGGAAATCAGATCAGCAAACATTACATGGAAAAGCACCGTTAGGAATAGCAAAGGCAGCTAGATTAGCCAATGCTCAGGCAATCTTATTGTCAGGGTATATTGATGATATTGATAAACCTGCATTATATGATTATTTTACTGTTGTTGAGTCTTTAGTAGATGAAAAGGTTAGTATTCATCAGGCAATGCAAAAGCCTTATGAATGTATTCGTTTGAAAACAAAAAAAATATTTGAGAATCTCTTACAAAAGAGTAGTTCATCATAGAAGATTTTAGAAAATAGTGGGCAGTTCCAAGCTGCTCTTTTTTTGTATAATAGAAAAATAGAAAGGAAGTAAGAAGATGAAAAAATTAATTATAGTACTTCTTTGTATTTTTTTATTAGCGGGCTGTACAGAGGTTTTAAAGACAGAAAAAGTACCAGTAACTGCTGGACAAGAAATGCATGTTCATTTCCTTGATGTAGGGCAGGGAGATTCTATTTTTATTGAGTCAGCAAATGGTAAGACAATGCTTGTGGATGGAGGTGTTAAGGGTGCAGGCCAGCAGGTGATTTCGTATTTAAAAGAGCTAGGTATAAATAAGCTAGATATAGTTGTAGCAACACATCCAGATGCTGACCATATTGGGGGCTTAATTCCTGTGTTACAATCATCCATCCATATTGGTCAATTTTATGATTCTGGAAAAGTACATACATCACAAACCTTTGAAGAAATGCTGACATTAATTGATACGAAGAATATTCCCTATCATGTTCCAACAACAGGAGAAAATATAGCGTTTGATGATGATCTTACTGTAAAGGTCTTAAATGCTAACGAGCATGCAACGGATAATAATGATGCTTCGATTGTGTTAAAAATGGTGTATGGCAATGTTTCGTTTTTATTAACAGGAGATGCGGGAATAGCATTAGAAAAAGACATGCTGCAAAATGATGTACAGGCAACAGTCTTAAAGGCAGGTCATCATGGCTCAAATACGAGTAGCTCGGAGAAATTTATTCAAGCTGTGCATCCAGAAGTAACCGTCTTAAGCTATGGGGAAGGAAATAAATATGGGCATCCTCATGCTGAAGTCGTTGAGCGTTTGCAAGCTGTTGGGAGTAAGATTTATGCTACCGCAGAAGCTGGAACGGTTATTGTATCTACAGATGGGGTAAACTATGATGTGCATTCAAAAGAATGGTCAGGAGCCAATATCTCAACACCTCCAAATGCCGCAAGTGTAGAGATTATTAGTAAGGATTTAATAGATGAAATTGTCGGTATTAAAAATAATGGTAGTGAAGCAATATCGTTAAAGGATTGGCAGCTTATTTCAATAGAAGGGAATCAAGTATTCAAATTTCCAAATGTGACATTACAGCCAGGTAAAATCATTTATGTGACAAGTGGAACAAATGCGCGAGATGGTCAAAATTATTTAAAGTGGACGAAGAAACAAATTTGGCTTAATGATGGAGATGCTGCACAATTAAAGAATGCGAAAGGGGAACTTGTTAGTGAGCTCGACTAAATATACCTTAGACCGTATTGAAGATGGCTATGCAGTTTTCTTGAAGTACCCAGAGGAAGAGGAACAACTAATCATATTACAGTCCGCCATGAATAAGCCAGTACAGGTGGGCGATCGTGTGTTAATTGAAGAAATAAACGACATTTATCATATTGAAATTTTACTAGAAGAAACAGAGCAACAAAAAACTGAGGTTAAGAGCTTAATGGAACGCCTACGTAATAAAAATAAATAGTAGTGACAGGCTATGCGTAAGGTTACGCATAGCTTGTTGATTTTTGAAGCAATGTACATAAAATGCCATCCTAAATATTTTGAAAATATGCTAAAATAAGCAGTATTAAAGGAAGCTAGGAGCTGACACAATGTCAATTAATACAATTATTTTTGATTTAGATGATACACTGCTGTGGGATAAAAAAATCGGTTAAAACAGCATTTGAAAAAAACATGTCAATATGCAGCAACTATACATAAAGTAGATCCAGCAGAGTTGGAGGAAGCAGTACGAAAGGAGGCTCGTACGCTTTATGAGGGCTATGAAACATACGACTATACAGTGTTAATTGGTATTAATCCATTTGAAGGTTTATGGGGAACATTTGATGATCCCACAGATTCCTTTCAAAAAAATGAAGGGAATTGTACCAGAATATCGTACTGCTTCATGGACAAAGGGCTTAGCAGCGTTAGGAATTGATGATGCGCAATTAGGAGAAGAGCTTGGTGAGCGATTTGTGGCTGAACGTAAGGTATCGCCATTTTTATACGAGGATACATTTACTGTGCTGGATAAGCTAAAAGGAAAATATCAGCTCATTTTATTAACAAATGGTGCTCCAAGCCTACAGAACTTAAAGCTGACAATTACACCAGAAATAGCGCCATATTTTGACCATATTATTATTTCTGGAGACTTTGGCAAAGGAAAGCCAGATGCCGCCATTTTTGAGCATGTTATGGAGAAGGCAGGTATTACAGCTGATGATGCCATTATGGTGGGCGATAATTTAAATACTGATATTTTAGGCTCATCACGTGTGGGTATGCGGAATGTATGGATTAATCGTGAAAACAATGTTCTAAGTGGTGCTGTAACACCAACTTATGAGGTAGATTCTCTAACTGCACTTTTAGAACTTGTAAATAAGCTATAAATCAAAAATGTACTGATTCTTCAAAGGATCAGTACATTTTTTTTTGAAGCCTATCAATGCAAACTCAAACTTTACCAGAATCCTATTCCAATAAATTGAATTATCAAAAAAATAAATTTATACTAAATAAAAGTAAACACTTTCAATCTAGTGATTTCGATTTGGGGAAATGTACAAGCCTTTTTCGTTGTAAAGACTGCATGTTTATGGGGGTGTATATAGTGAAAGCAAATCGTTTAGTGTTTGAGAATGCCATTGATATTAATCCGCGTTCGGGCATTATAAAGTTTAATGGGAATCGAATGATCTTAAAATCAGCTGAGGCACTTGGTTTTTTTTAGGCGTGATATTATTCAAACGTTGAATATGGAGCGAGCAAAGGGCTTTTTATTACGCTATGGATGGGCATGTGGCTATAGTGCTGGTGACTCTATTGAGAAAATGTACAATTGGAAAGAGTTAAAAGAGTTAATAAAAGCTGGCGCTGCAATCCATACTTTAGAGGGAGTTGTCAGTGTAGAAATTGATGTACTGGAAATAAGCGATGATAAATTTGAAATGGAAGGCAAATGGTTCCATTCTTACGAGGCGGAGGAGCATGTCCGTCATTTTGGCTTTAGTGAAGAAAGTGTATGCTGGACATTAATCGGTTATGTAGCAGGCTTTCTAGCAAAAACTTATTCAAGAGAAGTCGTTGTTTTTGAGGAAAAATGTCGTGGTAAATGTGATGACTATTGTAAATTTGTTGTTCGAACTAAGGAGCATGCTACAGCAGAGCAATTAGATTTATTACGATATTTTCAAGAAACATCCTTAGCTGATGAATTAGACGCTACTTATAATGAGTTAAAATCATTGAATAATTCTATTCTGCATTCTGACACCATCCACAAACAAATGACACATGCAATGCTAGAGGGCTATACGTTAAATCAACTCTTACATCTTTTAAGTGATGCGTTGCAATGTAGTGTAACAATAGAACGTAGATATTTAATGAAGCCAATTGGCTATTATTTTATGCAGAAGGATGATGAGCGTCTTTATCTAGAAGGAAATCTTAGAAAAAAAAGAGTTTCGACATGATTATGAAATTATGACGATGAAAAAACAATTGGGGACTTTAGTGATTCTTAGTCATAATGACTTAACGAGAGAACAGAAAATGATTATTGAACGCGCTGTAACAGTATTCTCAATTTATTTATATACTCAGATGCAAATTGCCCAGTCCCAATGGCAAAGAAGTCCGATTTTTTAGATGAAGTCATGAGTAGGCAATCTTCCACAGAGGCACTCATTAAAAAGGCTCGTAGCATTTTCTATTTTGATCCGAGTAAAAACAATCGTGTAATTGTCATCACATCTGAGTATGAGGAACCGGAAATTTTGCATAGCTTTTTAATGACAGAGTATTTAAATATTGAGTGTTTCATTAAAAATCAAGAAATTTTACTTATTCTAGAGGATTGTGAAAAGGATATTGGATATATGTCGGACTTTGTTAGCATTTTAACGAAACGATTAAAAGAACGATTTAAGCAATCTATATTCCAAATTGGTGTAGGAAAAAAATGCTGATAGATTAGAGGAAATTGGAAGCAGCCACAATGAGGCTAGACTGATTTGTCAATTTTTACAATATGCAGCACCTGGACAGACACAATCTGCTATTTACGAAAACTTTCAGCATATTATGCTATTTTTAAAGACAACAAATCCAAAGGAGCTTCTGCATTTCTATGAAGAGGTGCTAGGTCCACTAATAAAATATGATGAGCAAAATAATGCAACACTTGCCCATACGTTAGAGGTTTTTTTTAAACAATAGCGGTAATGTCAATAAAACAGCAAAGGCTTTGAGTCTTTCAATTCCAGGTTTTCGTTATAGAATGGAAAAAAATTGAATCTTTATTACAAGAAGATTTACGTACAGGAGATGGGCGTTTTCGATGCCAATTAGCTTGAAAATCTATTATGTGCTGAAAGCATTAGAAAATAAAAAGTAGGGAAAGTCAGCGTATTTGCTGGCTTTTTTTCTATTTTTTTGCACATATTCCTTTCAAATTTGAAGAAAAAAATGGCAGAATTCTATACTTTTTGTTAATTATCTAAAAATTTCGAAAGAACTATATTTAAATAGACATGTCAAACAAGAAAAATAATTGTAGGGGGAAGGGAATGGTTGTAAAACAAGGTACGAAGCCATTGACAGGGCAGGAATATTTAGAAAGTTTAAAGGATAGTCGAGAAATTTGGTTACATGGTGAACGTGTAAAGGATGTCACGACTCACCCAGCTTTTCGGAATTCGGCTCGATCGATTTCACGTTTATATAATGCCATGCATGACCCAAAATACAAAGATATTTTAACTTGTGAAACGGATACGGGTAGTGGAGGTTATACCCATAGTTATTTCCGTGCAGCACGTAGCGCGGATGATTTAATGAAAGGACGGGATGCTATTGTTGCTTGGGCCCGCCTTACATATGGGCAGATGGGGCGGACACCAGACTATAAAGCTTCCTTCCTTGCAACACTTGGTGGAAATCCTGAATACTATTCACCTTTTCAAGAAAATGCGAAGCGTTGGTACAAAGAGTCACAAGAACGAAATTGGTTCTTTAATCATGCAATTGTGAACCCTCCTGTAGATCGGCACAAAGATGTTCATGAAGTGGGCGATGTTTTTATCCAAGTGGAGCGTGAAACTGACGAAGGCTTGATTATTAGTGGTTCAAAGATGGTGGCTACAGGATCAGCTATTACTAATTACAATTTTGTGGGTACGTATGGATTACCGATTAAAGATAAAAAAATTTGCGGTTGTCTTTATTGCACCAATGGATGCTCCTGGTGTAAAGCTTATTAGTCGTGCTTCGTATGAAATGACGTCTGCAGTTATGGGGAGTCCATTCGATTACCCGCTAAGTAGTCGTTTTGATGAAAATGATGCAGTACTTGTATTTGAGCAAGCGCTTATTCCGTGGGAAAATATTTTAATTTATGAAGATATGCAAAAGACAACTTCGTTCTTTGTAGAAAGCGGTTTCATTAATCGCTTTACTTTTCAAGGTGTCACACGCTTAGCGGTGAAATTAGATTTTATTATTGGTGTATTGTTGAAGGCATTAAAGACTGCAGGCACTGACCAATTCCGTGGTGTTCAGGTTCATATTGGAGAAATTATTGCTTGGCGTCATATGTTCTGGTCATTAAGCGATGCGATGGCATTGAATCCTGAGAAAAAAGAAAATGGCATCGTTATTCCGAATTTAAATGGTGGACTAGCATATCGCGTATTTCTACAGGAAGGTTGGCCAAAGATTAAAGGCATTATTCAGCAGATTGTAGCAGGGAATTTAATTGTCCAGCCATCTAGTGCAAGAGATTTTTTTAAACGAGGAATTCCGTCCAACATTAAATAAGCTCTACCGTGGTTCTAATGGTATTGAAGCACTTGAAAAAATTAAAACAATTAAGCTACTTTGGGATGCGATTGGTACTGAGTTTGGTGGTCGTAGTGAATTATACGAACGTAATTATGCTGGAAATCATGAAGATATTCGATTACAAACATTGTTTGGTGCACAAGGCAGTGGTAAAGCAGATGAGTTTATCGCGTTTGCTGAGCAATGTATGGCAGATTACGATTTAACGGGGTGGACAGACCCTACGTGGGTTAATCCTGATGATGTGAATTATTTTACAAATAAATAATGAAAAAAATTAGGGGGAATGTTTGATGTCAAATTTTGATGTAGCACAATTAGCGCATGTGGAGCTTTTTACACCAAAGCCAGAGGAATCTTTAAAGTTTTTCACAGATTATATGGGGTTACAAATTACAGCGCGTGAAGGGCAATCGGTATATTTACGAGGCTATGAAGATTTTTATCATCACACATTAAAGCTTACGGAAGGGAAAGAAGCAGGTCTTGGACATTCTGCATGGCGTGCAAGTTCACCAGAAGCACTGGAGCGTCGCGTCGTAGCTTTAGAAAAAAAGTGGTTATGGGAAAGGTTGGATTGATGGCGATTTAGGTCATGGTCGTGCCTACCAATTCGCCACACCAGATGGCCACAATCAAGAAATTTTGTGGGAAGTAGATTATTTCCAGCCAGCTGAAGATCAAAAAAACATTGCTAAAAAGCCGTCCACAAAAGCGTCCCTTAATGGGTGTGCCAGCCCGTCGTTTAGATCATATCAACTTAATGTGTAGAGACGTGGCTAAAAACCGTGAGTTTATGTCTGAGCATTTAGGCTTCAAGTTACGGGAACAAATTGTGTTGAACAATGATGAAGAAATCGGAGCATGGATGAGTGTTAGCCCGCTAGTACATGAGGTAGCGTTAATGAACGATCAAACTGGCAATAGCGGCCGCTCCATCATATTGCATTTTGGTACGGCTATCCACAGCACCTAATGGATACCGCTGATATTTTTGTAGAAAATGGTATTCAAATTGAAGCTGGGCCTGGAAAGCATGGTGTGAGCCAAGCGTATTTCATGTACGTGATGGAGCCTGGTGGCAACCGAGTTGAATTATTTGGCGATTCAGGCTATCTGATTTTCGACCCTGATTGGAAGCCGATAACGTGGCGCGAGAATGAGTTAGATGAAGCGATTATTTGGTACGGCTCTCCACTACCAAATGAATATTTCCTATATGGTACACCAGATCGAGCAGTAAAGGTTCCAGTGAAATAAACAATACTAGAGTTATCACAATGTGGATTGATTTCCGTTCTGACTAGGCGCTTTCCTGGAGGAGTCGGAGCAACAGATGTTTTTTTGTGGAAAGCACGGTGTAACGTAGCGGCAGCGACACGATGTTGGTCATGAAGGCGGTTTCACAGGACTTAGTCTAAGTTCAATCTATCTCTAATCCTAAGAGAGTCGCTCAGTCACCACTACAATACAAGGCAACGGTTTTAAAAAATATCATCGCTAACTTTGATAATAAATAAGCTTGTAGTTGTATCTGTAAAAAAAGTCCAAACAGCTGTCTTGAATACTATTTCAGAGTATTTAAGACAGCACTAACATGAGGAGGTTATGTAATGGAGGATCGTCTATTTAGAAATGCGATGGGGAAATTTGCAACAGGTGTCACTGTGATTACAACAAATGTTAATGGCAAAATACATGGCATGACTGCAAATGCGTTCATGTCTATTTCACTTAATCCGAAATTAGTTGTCATCTCTATTGGGGAAAAAGCTTCTATGCTAAAGCATGTCCAACAAAGCGGAACATTTACTGTCAATTTTTTTATCTGCCCAGCAGCAAGAGCTGTCAATGCTATTTGCTGGTCAAATCAAAGAAGAGCGTCATGTAACATTTGGTGATTTACAAGGTGCTCCAACAATTGAAGGGGCTATTGCACAAGTGAGCTGTGAGGTGGCAAGTGCGTATATAGAAGGTGATCATACATTATTTATCGGACGAGTAAAAAAATATTCATCTAGAAGATGGGGAGCCATTGCTATTCTTTAATGGACGATATGGTGCACTATCATCGGAAACACCGGTGCAAATCTAGGAGGTAGAGGCTATGGATAGACAATTATTTGCAGAGAAATTACAGGAAGCTCAGGTATTGAAGCAACCTATCGCCCCCTTAACTTCTACTATTCCAGATATAACTGTAGATGATGCTTATGCTATTCAATTACTTCAAATTGCTTCAAAGCAACAGGAGGGGAATCATATTGTTGGTAAGAAAATCGGCTTAACGAGTAAGGTGATGCAGCAGCAATTTAATGTGTCAGAGCCAGACTACGGTCATATTTTATCGAATATGGTGGAGGTCGATGGTGCAACAATTTCGCTCAATCATTTTATTCAACCAAAGCTGGAATTTGAGATTGCGTTTGTTTTAAAGAAGGACTTATATGGACCAAATATTACAGTGGAGGATGTTATTGAGGCAACGGATTACATCGTCCCTGCACTAGAAGTAATTGATAGTCGGATAGCTGATTGGAAAATTCAATTTGAAGATACGGTTGCAGATAATGGTTCCTCCGCCATGGTGATTATTGGCGAAAGGCCAACAAAATTGCTAGATGTAGACTTACCGCATATTGGCATGAATGTATATCGAAACGGCGAGTTGTTTGATAGTGCCGCCGCTGCCGCTGTAATGGGTGATCCATTACGTGCAGTGGCATGGTTAGCTAATAAGCTTAGTAAATATCATATCGGTTTGCAGGCAGGTGAGTTTGTGTTGGCAGGCGCTTTGACAGCCGCAGTTACCATTGAGGACGGAGATACGTTTGTTGCAGAGTTTGCTCATTTAGGTGCTGTATCCGCTACGTTTCGGCTGAAGGGGGAGAAATGAAGATGGTAAAACTAAAAGTGGCGATTTTAGGCTCTGGTAATATTGGTACCGATTTAATGTACAAAATCGAGCGTAGTGATTACTTATCAATGAGTGTCATGGTAGGAATTGACCCTGCTTCTGAGGGAATTCAACGTGCTAAGGCTCGTGGCTATCATACAATCACTAATGGAATAGAAGGCTTAGTGGCCAGTCCAGAG
Source organism: Lysinibacillus pakistanensis (assembly GCA_001312325.1). Next base: position 33,228 of record BBDJ01000029.1, read on the forward strand.
CTCTTTGATATTGTGTTTGATGCGACAACGGCAAAGGCACATTCGATGCATAGTGAGAAAGTACTTGCTCTTGGGAAAAAGATTGTTGATTTAACGCCAGCAGCTATTGGTCCGTTTGTTGTACCGTGCGCTAACTTGGAAAAATTCGTAATGGCTGACAATGTCAATATGGTAACATGCGGTGGGCAGGCGACTATTCCCATTGTCTATGCGATTAACCAAGTAGCAGACGTTGAATATGCGGAAATTGTTGCTACCGTAGCAAGTAAAAGTGCCGGACCCGGTACTCGGGCAAATATTGATGAGTTTACACGGACCACGGCAAGAGCAATAGAGGACGTGGGTGGAGCGAAAAAGGGTAAGGCCATTATTATTCTAAATCCAGCTGACCCGCCGATTATGATGCGTGATACCGTGCATGTTTTAGTAAATGAGCCTAATAGGGAGCAAGCCATTTTAAAAGCTATTGAAGATATCGTGCAGGCTGTTCAACAATATGTACCAGGCTATCGACTGACAAGTGCTGCCATTTTTAATGGTCAACAAGTATCAATCTTTTTAGAGGTGGAGGGAGCAGGCGATTTCTTCCCAACCTACTCAGGAAACCTCGATATTATGACGGCCGCAGCAGTACAAGTAGGAAATGAGATCGCTAAACAGCAACATGAAACAGTGAAATCTAATTAAACGGAGGTGAGTGAAATGAAAAAAATAACAGTTTTAGATGTGACATTGCGTGATGGCAGTCATTCTATGCGTCATGCATTTACAGAGCAGCAGGTGAGAGAGGTTGCACGCGGTTTAAGAAAGGCAAAGATGAAATATTTTGAGGTGTCACATGGAGATGGACTAGGGGGCTCCTCATTACAGTATGGATTTTCCAAAGTAGATGAACTGAAGTTAATCGAAGCAGCACGAGAAGAATGTGGGGAATCGGCTATTTCGGTGCTAATTTTACCGGGCATTGGTGTAAAGGAAGATTTAAAAAATGCAGTGAAGGCTGGTGCTAAAATGGCTCGCGTTGCAACCCATGTAACCGAGGCTGATGTTGCTGGTCAACACATTTACTTAAGTCGAGAGCTAGGATTGAAAACAGTTGGATTTTTAATGATGGCACATATGGCTCCAACATCTGTAATCGTTGAGCAGGCAAAATTATTTGAGAGTTACGGTGCTGAGATCATTTATGTAACAGATTCAGCAGGTGCTTTACTTCCGCATGAGGTCAAGGAACGAATAGCTGCATTAAAGTCGCATGTTTCTTGTGAAATCGGTTTCCATGCACATAATAATTTATCACTGGCTCTAGCAAATACTCTAGCAGCTGTTGAAGCAGGAGCTACGTATGTGGACGGAAGCTTACGCTGTTTAGGTGCTGGTAGTGGTAACACACAAACGGAAGTGATGGTGGCTGTTTTTGATCGACTGGGCTATGAAACTGGTATTGATTTATATAGTGTAATCGATGTTGCGAATGAAGTGGTTGCACCATTTATGCCCCGCCCTCAAGAAATAACTGGCTCTAGTTTAATAATGGGTTATGCAGGTGTTTACTCTAGCTTTTTATTATTTACGCAGGAAGCGGCCAAAAAAAATATAACGTAGATGAGCGTGAGATTTTAGTGGAGCTTGGCAAAATGAAGGCAGTAGGTGGGCAAGAGGATTTAATTGCAGAAATTGCTCGTGAGATAGCCAATCATAAGCAGACAGTAAACTAGAAGTGGAGGAACGCGCGATGATGAAACTGATACGTTAGATCAAATTGCGTATGCGTTGTATAAAGCAGAGAGAGAGAGGACAGAAGTTACGAAGTTTGTTGATCAATATCCAGAGCTGACGGTGGAAACCGCCTATAATATTCAAGATAAATTAATAGAACTGAAGTGTACGTATGAGGAAACAACCATTTCGGGGCTAAAGCTAGGGTTAACGAGTAAGGCAAAACAACAAATGATGGGTGTTCACGAGCCTTCCTATGGTGTGCTGTTAGCGAATATGGAGTTAAATGCAAAGCAGCCGATTTCATTAAAGTCTTTCATTCACCCGAAAATTGAACCTGAGATAGCCTTTGTATTTAGGCAGGATTTAGGTGGCCCGATTGTAACCGTTGCACAGGTGTTAGAAGCAACTGATTATGTTGCTCCTGCAATGGAGATTATCGATAGTCGTTATTTAAATTTCAATTTTACATTACCGGATGTGATTGCTGATAACTCATCTTCCTCGCGTTACATAGTGAGTTCGCAAAAATATGCGGTGAACGAAGTGGATCTTGTGAATATGGGCTGTATTTTCACACAAAATGATGAGATTTTTGCGACAAGCACAGCAGGTTCAGTAATGGGGCATCCAGCACGAGCCATTGCATGGATGGCCAATAAATTAATCGCTCGTGGACAACATATTCGAGCAGGAGATATTGTGCTAAGTGGCGCATTAACAGGCTCTGCAACAATGTATGCAGGGGATAACTTTACTGTAAGCTTTGACGGTATGGAGGCGTTAACAGTTCAAGTAGAGCGATAGCAAAGGAGGAAGGTGTAATGCCATTTATTCAAATCACATTCATTGATGGACGGACACCAGAGCAAAAGGAACAGTTAATTGCAGAAGTAAGTAAAACCGTTTCATCTGTATTAGAGGCCCCACTTGAAACAGTTCGTGTGTGCTTAAATGAAATCCCAAGCACACATTGGGGAATTGCAGGGAAGTCTATCCAACGTCGTCAAAATGAATAATAAGGAGTGGTCAACGATGGAGAATACACAAACGAAATTGAAAGAAGTTAAACTATTTATAAATGGAGAATATGTAGAATCTTCTTCTCAAACATTATTCGAGGTGAAAAATCCTGCGACCCAGGAAATTATTGCAAAAGTTCATGAAGCAAGCTTTGAAGATGTGGATCGGGCATGTGAAGCAGCACGGCAAGCTTTTGAAGAAGGTCCTTGGCGTACAATGCCTGTATCCGAGCGTTTGGCAAAAGTTCGCCGGATGGCAGAAATTATTCTAGAACGCAAAGAGGAGTTAGCACGCCTTGAAGCATTAGATGTAGGTAAGCCTTATCAAGTGGCATTAGAACGTGAAATTCCTCGTGCTGCGGAAAATTTGAAGTTTTTTTGCTGATTTTATGGAACAGCAAGGCGGTGAAGTATATCCCATGGATGATGCTTATTTAAATTATACGCGCTATGAACCAGTTGGGGTTGCGGCATTGATAACTCCTTGGAATCTACCGTTTATGCTAACAACATGGAAGCTTGGTCCATGCTTAGCTTCAGGAAATACAGCGGTCATAAAACCAGCAGAAATTACACCATTAACTGTATCGTTACTTGGGGAGATTGCACAACAAGCGGGTATTCCAGACGGTGTCGTTAACGTTGTCCACGGCTTTGGCGTACAATCAGCTGGAGAATTTATGACAACACATCCTGAAGTTGATTTAATTTCCTTCACGGGGGAAACAACGACTGGGAAAGCAATCATGAAAAACGGTGCTGATTCATTGAAAAAGGTTTCCTTTGAGCTAGGGGGGAAGGCGGCAAATATTATTTTTGAAGATGCTAATTTAGAAAAAGCCATCCCGGTATCGATACAAGCGGCATTCATGAATTCCGGTCAAGTTTGTCTAGCAGGATCGCGAATTTTAGTACAACATGCGATTTTAGATGAATTCCTTACACGTTTTAAAGAAGCGGCTGCAGCATTAGTTGTCGGTGATCCTCAAGATTCTAAAACGAATATGGGGCCAGTTGTAAGTGAAACACACTATAACAAGGTAACAAGCTATTTAAGTATAGCTGAATATGAAAATTCCACGCTTATTTATGGTGGTGAACGTCCTAAATTACCAACTCATTTAAGTACGGGTTATTATTTGCAACCGACTATCTATTTGCAAGAAAATCCACAAGCACGTATTTGCCAAGAGGAAATATTTGGCCCTATCGTGACAATTATCCCGTTTGATACAGAGGAAGAGGCGCTTGCGATAGCGAATGGAACAGAGTACGGTTTAAATGCAGTTGTTTGGACCGATAATCTACAGCGTGCACATCGTATTTCACATGATGTACGTGCAGGGACGATTTGGGTAAATTGCTGGTTTGTACGTGATTTACGTGCGCCGTTTGGAGGCTTTAAAAAGAGTGGCGTAGGACGAGAAGGTGGTCACCATAGCTTGGAATTTTTTTACAGAAGCAAAAAAATATTTGTATTGCGTTAAAGTGAAAATAATCAGTGGGGGACGAAGAGGCCCTCCACTGATTAAAATTGCACTTTATCGAAACAAATTGAGGTTTTATCGAAATTTTTGGAGAAATATCGAAACAAACTCAAACTTTATCGAAACTTTCGCTTAAAAGTGTGCATTAAATGCAAGATATAGCCATGTAAAGGCAATTGCAATACATAGTTGAACCATAGCGCTAGCTATTAGGTATCCCCGAGGTTCACCTGCTTTTTTTACGATAGTATATTTGCATAATAGAATAGAGCGTAAATAAGCTGTATATAATCGTAGCGTGTATGGAATGCATCAGTAAATAGATAGCAAATAAAATACCTGCAAACAATACTAGCATAATAGCGTTTGCGATGGCATGTTCAACTGTAGCAGCAAAAAAAGCGTCGTTCGGTATGAGGCATTCTTTTTTTTAGCTAGCCAAAGTGTGAAGCGCGTAAGTAATATAAAGATATTTCCTAGAATTATCTTGATTGAACGTTTATCGTCATAGTAATAAAACTTTAGTGAATCAAACGCCTTTTCGGGTTGAATGGCAAGCTCAGTTTGAACATTAAAGAAGGTGTCATTATTTAGTATCTTCCATTTTTCCTGAGTACCGTCTGAATAGACAACCAACAAATCTTGAGGTTTAAAGTAACCATTTGCTTCCCACTGTTGAGCTGTTACTGAAACTGTAGGTGCATCCTCCATTTGTTTTTGTAACTGGAATAAAAATTGCTTATTAATATAGCATTGCTGAGGTACATAAAGGCACGATGCTTTTGCTATGAAGGTTTCTTTGTTTTCATTGGTATGTACATAGACTTTAGCAATTGTTTTATTTGTATCTGTTGTGAGCGGAGAGCTAACTGGCTTTTGAATAAAGGACAAAATTAAAATAGAAAGAACTGTGATAAATAGCAAGGACACTGCAGGCATTTTCCAAGCCTTTTTGATTGCTCGTTTTTCTATTGTAGTAGGTGTAATAATATTATGCAGTATTTTGTCCTGCTGCTGCTTTGTTAACTTTAGATCACGTAAATGACGCCAGGTTTTTTTCATAGTTCTTCATTGAATTCACCCCCAAGCTGCTTTTTTAATGCTACAAGTGCACGTTTTAAAGTGTTTTTTTACCTTTCCTTCATTCCAACCTAGTACATCACATGTCTCCTGAATGGATAGTTCCTCGATTTTACGTAAAATAATGACATCACGATAAGTAAGCTTAAGTTTACTAATTGCAAGATAAAGCTTCTTTGCATCTTCCTGCTGGATGAGCCATTGGTGTGGTAAGTTCGGCTCAAGTTCCTCATGATCATTTAAAAAAAGGGACAAATTGAATAAGCCTTTTGCGGCGGTAATAATCGTAGGCTAGATTTCGTGCAGTACTCCTAAGCCAAGCAAGTTCAGCACCTTCTTTAATTGTCTGCCGGTATTTGAAAAAGCGCATAAATGTCTCCTGTGTGAAATCCTCCGCTAATTTTTCATCATTGAGTAAGTAATATAAGTATTTAAAAATGGTTTGATTATGTAGGTAAAATTGTTCTTCAAACATCCAGCTTCTGCACCTCCTTTTCTTTAAAGACGAATGACTTAGCAAAAAGTATCGTTTAAACTAAAAAAACGCACTTGCTGAAAAAGGCTAAGAACTACGAAAAGATACCTTCTTCTTATTTCTAGAAATAGACTGTAGCATATGTTTGAAAAATACCTGTACACAATCCATATAAATCCTTCACATTATCACACCACTTTCATTGCTTCATTTATAAACTCATAAAGTCTTTAAGTGAGTGAGTACATAAAAAAGGACCCGAGTATTTAACTCAGGCCCTTTACCATAAACTCTATTAAATTATAGGCTAATCGCTTTTACCTCATCAATATTTTCTAATTGTGCGACGAATGTTAAATCTTCTTCTGTTACCACATTGTCGATAGTAAGCATCATGACAGCCGTTCCACCAACCTGTGCACGACCAACCTGCATTGTTGCGATGTTGATATCTTTTTCAGCTAGCTTTGTGGCTACGCGACCGATTGCACCTGGTTTGTCTGTGTTTTTAATGTAAAGTAGGTGACCTTGTGGAATCACATCAACAACATAGTCTTCTACTTTGACAATACGTGCACCTAGACCGTTTAATAATGTACCAGCTACAGTGTGTGTTTCATTCGCTGTTTTAATTTCAATCGTAATTAAGCTAGTGAAGCCTTTAGCTGTTGTAGTCTTATGTTCATTAATTTTCATGCCGATTCGCTCAGATAAATAGCGAGCATTTACATCATTCACATGGTTACCATGATTTTTAGATAATAAGCCTTTTAATGCATTTGATGTTAACGGTCGCACATCATAGTTTGCTACCTCACCAGCATAAGATAAATTGATTTCCTTTACAGGCTCAGTTGTCACTTGAGATAAGAATGAACCAAGTTTTTCCGCTAATTCAAAGAATGGCTCAACTTGTGCAAGCAATTCTTTCGGAATAGATGGCATGTTCACAGGGTTAGTTACAGTACCTGTTTTATAAAATTTAATGATGTCGTTTGATACGTCAACAGCTACAGATTCTTGAGCTTCAATTGTAGAAGCACCTAAGTGAGGTGTTGCGATTACTTGTGGTAAAGTAAGTAGCTTGTGATCCGTTGCTGGCTCAGATACGAATACGTCAAGAGCAGCTCCTGCTACTTTACCCTCTACGATAGCATCATATAAATCATCCTCATTGATAATACCGCCGCGTGCACAGTTAATAATGCGTACACCATCTTTCATCATAGCGAATTTCTCTTTGTTAATAAGATTACGTGTTTCTGGAAGAAGTGGTGTGTGTACTGTAATGAAATCTGCATGTTCACAAATTTCTTCAACAGTTGATTTTGTAACGCCTAATTCTTTTGCACGTTCATCTGTTAGGAATGGATCATATGCCATTACGTTCATACGTTGACCTTTTGCACGATATGCTACTTCCACACCGATACGACCGAAGCCTACTACACCTAAAGTTTTATTTTTAAGCTCAACCCCAACATAGGATTTACGATCCCATTTTCCATTTTTTTAATGTGTTAAATGCTTGTGGAATATGACGTGCAAGGGAAGTCATCATGGCGATAGTGTGCTCAGCAGCAGAGTTTGTATTACCATCTGGAGCATTCACTACGATAATACCATGCTCAGTTGCGGCAGTAAGGTCAATATTGTCCACACCTACACCAGCACGTCCAATTAACTTCAAGTTTTTAGCCGCTTCAATTACTTCGCGTGTTACTGTTGTTTGAGAACGCACTAATAGTACATCTACATCAGCAATTTTTGCCATTAATTCCTCTTGGGCTAAACCAGTATCAACAATGATATTAAGATCTAAATCTTGTTCTTGACGAAGTGGGAAAATACCATCTTCACTTAGTGGATCAGCGATAAATACGTTAATTGTTTTTGTTGCAGTAGTCATTTGTAATTAGCTCCTTTTAATTAAAATTTAATAGTTTCTATATTCGATAGTTTGAAATTTGTAAAATTCGTACATCTTACAGCATGCAAACAATCTCCTTTCAAAATCCGTGACATCCGCCAGAAGGTTTATCTTTATTCATACGTGCTACAAAACATTTGGCTTTTGTACAATAAAGATTTTCTGAATGAATATAAAAAAAGCCTTTCACGCCTTACAAACACAATTATTGCGTTGTAAGGGGCGAAAGGCTGAATAAACATTGGTTCGCGGTACCACCCTTAATCACTGCTTGAAAGATTTCTTGCAGTCTTAGCTATATGCGTAACGTGCATGTGACGGATAAGCTTACTTTGAAATATTCTGCCTATCTATTCAGGAGTGGAACTATTATCGTAGAAATCACTGATTTACACCAACCATCAGCTCTCTTGAGATTTCCTTGCGACTAGCGTGTCTCCGTCGTTATATTTTTGCGTAATTAAATTTGATATCATCATAATCCCTATTGTTCACCTTTGTCAATAATATTTCTGAAAAAGTTAAAAAATATTGACTTCAAAAGTCTGATAAATACCAAAAAGCGAACTTTTGGTTGTTTTTATTTAATTATAGTTCGTCTTTTAGGGGAGGACAATGAAAGCGCTAACGAAATGTCTTAAGTCAAGTAAAATGGGCATTTGAGATAAAATCGAGCTGAAAAATTATATGGCAATTTATTGGGAGATGATTGCTGAAGTGAGGGAAATTTTTAATGTTTTCAAGAAGAAAGCGAACGTTATTTTCTTGTCACACTTTAGTCAAAAATATAAAAAGGAGAAGGTAAACGAACTATTAGGGAAGAATGTAAGTAAAGGAATGACCGATTTTTGGGGGTGTAAAATGTTGTATGATGTTGCAATTGTCGGAGCAGGGTTAGCAGGTTTGGTCGCTGCGTGTGAATTAGTAGATGCCAAGAAAAAAAGTATTATTGGTAGACCAAGAGCCAGAAAATTCAATGGGGGGACAGGCATATTGGTCTTTTGGTGGCATATTTTTAGTGAATTCTCCTGAGCAAAGACGACTTGGTATTAAAGATAGTAAAGAGCTAGCGTGGCAGGATTGGCAAGGGACTGCTGGCTTTGACCGCTTGGAAGACGAGGATTCATGGGCGTTTAAATGGGCAAAGGCCTATGTTGAATTTGCAGCAGGTGAAAAATATGAATGGCTAAAATCATTAGGCATAAAGTTCTTTCCTGTAGTTGGTTGGGCTGAGCGAGGAGGCTCATTAGCTGGAGGTCATGGTAACTCGGTGCCTCGCTTTCATATTGTATGGGGAACAGGACCTGGGATCGTCAAGCCTTTTGTAGATAAAGTAAATAAGGCAATAAAGGATGGTTTTATAGATTTTAAACCAAGACATCGTGTAGATGAATTTATTCAACATGAAGGAAAGATTGGCGGCATTAGTGGGACAATTTTAGCTGAAAGTTATGCAAGCCGTGGTGAGAAAAGTTCAAGGATTGGAATAGGTGAGTTCACCTATGAAGCCAAGGCTGTAATTGTAGCTAGTGGTGGCATAGGAGCAAATTTTGATTTAGTAAGAAAAAAATTGGCCACAACGACTGGGAACACCACCTAAAAATATGGTCTGTGGTGTTCCTGCCTATGTAGATGGCAGAATGCTAGAGATTACAGAGCATGCGGGAGGGCGTATTGTGAATCGAGATCGTATGTGGCATTACACAGAGGCTTAAGAAATTGGGACCCGATTTGGCCCAATCACGGAATTCGTATTTTACCTGGCCCGTCATCCTTATGGTTTGATGCAGAAGGAAATCGTTTTAGTGCACCCAATTTCCCGGGTTTTGATACGTTGAGTACGCTAGAAGCCATTCAAAAAACAGGCCATGAGTACTCATGGTTTATTTTAACGGAAAAGATTATTGAAAAGGAGTTTGCTTTATCGGGCTCTGAACAAAATCCTGACTTAACCAATAAAAGCATAGGAGAAGTCCTTAAACGTATTTTACCAGGTCCGCCAGCTCCAATTCAGGCTTTTAAAGAACATGGGGAGGATTTTGTAATAGCGGACAACTTAAAAGAATTAGTGGATGGTATGAATAAATTAGCGGGTAACGAGCTTCTTAATTTCATGAAAATTAAAGAACAAATAATGGCAAGAGATCGGGAAATGGATAATAAATTTACAAAGGATTTGCAAGTTAATGCCATCCATGGAGCAAGGAATTACATTGGGGATAAATTAGTCCGCGTTGCCAAGCCACATAAGATATTAGATCCTCATAATTGGCCGCTGATTGCTGTACGTTTAAATATTTTAACGCGGAAAACATTGGGGGGCCTACAGACAAATTTAGATGGCGCTGTGCTCGGGATAGATGGTCAGCCAGTACCAGGTCTATTTGCTGCTGGCGAAGTAAGTGGATTTGGAGGCGGTGGTGTTCATGGTTACCGTGCTTTAGAGGGAACATTTGTCGGAGGTTGCTTATTCAGTGGGCGACAGGTTGGGCGCTACTTAGCTAAAAGAGAATAAGAAATTGGAAGAAAGCCCGGTCGTGGTGAGAAATTGCTTAGGTTCAGGAAGAAAGCGCTCAGGTAAAGTACAAAATCGCTCGGGTTAAGGTGGAAAGCGCTCAGGTAAAGTGTAAAACTGCTCGGGTTCAGGAGAAAAGCGCTCGGGTGCAAGAGAAAACCGCTCAGGTACTAAATAAAAACAATCCGTAAAACGATAAAGCATCACCCGCAAATTGGATGATGCTTTTTTTGATGTTAATAATCATAAGAATATTTAAGATGACTCACTAAACTGCTTGAACCTGAGCTATTTTAGCAATTTGTTCCTCAATCTGCTCAGGTGTCCAACCATTTTCTTCAACGAAGAAGTTCCGCTTTGCACGTCGGCAATCATCGGAACAGCTACGCATATAAAATGCTTCATTCTTTTCTTCACAAAGCATTAATCGATGACATTCCGGGTTTGCACAGTTTGTATAGCGTTCTGATGGCTCACCGGTGAAGAAATCCCGTCCGATAACCACATGCTCAACCTGATTGATTGGTACACTGCGACGTCTGTCAAAGACAAACATTTGTCCATCCCAAAGCTGACCCTTTACCTCAGGATCTTTTGCATATGTGGCAATTCCTCCATGTAATTGAGCAACGCTTTCACCATACCCCTCACGCTTTAACCAACCTGAAAATTTTTCACAACGAATACCGCCTGTGCAATATGTTAAGATTTTCTTACCTGTAAATTGCTCTTTATGTTCCTCCATCCAAGCTGGAAGATCACGGAAGTTTTCGATATCTGGACGAATCGCCCCGCGGAAATGTCCAAGATCATACTCATAATCATTACGTGCATCGATAATGATGGTATTGTCTTCTTGCATGCGCTTCATGAATTCCTTTGGTGATAAATAATCACCTGTTATTTCTAAAGGATTAATGTCATTCTCTAAACCAAGGTGTACTATTTCACGACGAGGGCGAACATGCATTTTTTTTAAAGGCATGTCCATCTGCTTCATCTATTTTCCACATGATATCGTTAAAACGAGAGTCAGCCTTCATCTGCTCCATATAAGCGTCCGTTTGCTCAATAGTACCTGAAACTGTTCCATTAATTCCTTCATGCCCTACTAAAATACGACCAAGAAGTCCGATTTCTTTACATAGCGCTAAATGTTCTTCAGCAAATGCTTCAGGATCTTCAATCGTAATATATTTATAATAAAGTAATACACGAAAGTCTTTCTGTGTCACAATACTTAACCACCTTTAAACAATATTCGACCTTTAATATAGCATATCAAATGCAAGTTTGCGTAACAGGGAAGGAGTTTTCTAAAAAAAACTCGAATAATACATAGTGAATGTCTATTCATATTTGGGGGTGCAAGGATGGAATTTTCAACAATTACTTTGGAAAAATTAGAGCGTCGAGCAACATTAACGTTAAATCGTCCACAGGCGATGAATGCGATGGATGATGTGATGATGAGGGAGCTGGCAGAGTGCTTTGAGGCACTACAAGAAGAGCAGGATATACAGGTGCTTGTTATTCGTGGAGAAGGGAAGGTCTTTTCTGCAGGTGGGGATATTAAGGCGATGCTAGATCCAAATAAACCACTTAATATTGAAGAGGCAATGGTTTATTTAACACGCATTGTAAAAGCCTATTATCAACTACCGATGATTGTTATTGCGGCAATTCACGGGGCATCTGCGGGATTGGGCTTTAGTCTTGCTTTAGGAGCAGACATCGTTGTGGCCTGTGAAAATAGTAAGCTTGCGATGAATTTCATTGGTATTGGACTTATCCCTGATGGAGGTGGCCATTTCTTTATGAAGGAACGTGTGGGCACGGTTAAGGCAAAGCAAATGATATGGGAGGGCAAAGTATTAACTGCAGCAGAGGCACATGAAGCAGGATTAATTGACTACGTCGCTCCAGATGGATCTGTTTTTGCAGTGGCTGACCAACTCGTTGGAAAAATGTTGGCGTCTCCAATTGCATCCATGATCACAACTAAGAAAATACTGCATGCTCAAAATTTACCGCAATTAGAAAGTATTTTGGCAATGGAGGCAGAGGGACAAACAGCTATGAGGAAAACAGCTGATCATTTAGAGGGAATTCATGCATTTGTTGAGAAGAGAACACCTGTTTTTGCAGGGAAATAAATAGAAACAACATAGTGAAAGGCGCGTAGAGCTATTACTACGTGCCTTTTACTAGTCACTTTTAGACATGGAATAATATTAATTTACCAGAAGAGTTGACAAGGCGATGAGTTTTATCGGCAACACCTTTTTCTTCGATTTGTTGTTGACCGTTAATTTTTGCAGTCTCATCGTTTTCGAAAGTCCATGTTTCATCAAACAATGTTTCCCCTGTTTTTTTTCAAAAGCTGTGAAACGATAATTCTCCATTCTACACCCCACCCTTTTATATAAATATATATCTATTATACATAGAAGATTTATAAACTTCACGGTAAATCTAGCGATAATTTTGATAAATTACGAAAATTGTGGAAAATTAAAGGCGATCTTAATAGGGGATATATTGAATAAATTTCTCATCTAATGAGAAGTATGATAAAATAGAACAAATATTCGGTTTGAATCGAAGGTGATATTTTATTCAAATTTCTGAGAATGTGGAGAGAATGTCCCAAAGGTTCAAATTATTTATTACTTGAGGTGATTAGATGTCTGCAATTCGTTTTTTTTCATATGGCGGATTTACATTTAGATAGTCCATTTAAGGCTTATTTGGTTTACCTGAACATAATTTTAAAAAAATTCGAACAAGTACCTTTGAGGCTTTTAATACAATTATTGATAAAGCTATACAAGAGAAACCTGATTTTTTTACTAATAGTTGGTGATATCTATGATGGTGAAAATCGTAGCTTACAGGCTCAGCGTCGATTCCAAGAGGCTATGGAAAAGCTCTTTCAGCATAATATACCAGTGATTTTAAGCTATGGCAATCACGATCATTTAAATGGTTCTTGGACGCGCTTCGCCTTACCAAGTAACGTCTATGAATTGCCAGTGGAAACGAGTGTTGTTCAGCTAAATATACGAGGACAGCAAGTGAATATTTATGGCTTTAGTTATAGTGAACGTCATGTAAAGGAATCAAAGATTGAGAGTTATCCTATTGCCTCTGACCAACATGTACTTCATATTGGTATGCTCCATGGTAGTGAGTTTAGTGATACCACACATGCAGTTTACGCACCTTTCACAAAGGAACAGCTGCTTGAAAGAAACTATCATTATTGGGCTTTAGGACATATTCATAAACGCCAGCTGTTACATCAAAATCCACCTATTGTGTATCCTGGTAATATTCAAAGTCGACATCGTAAGGAACAGGGGATTAAGGGTTTTTATGATGTCACTTTATCGCAAGCCTCTGTTGAACTGGACTTTATACCGACATCAGCTGTCGTCTATAACACAGTGGAGGTAGATTGCAAAAATATGTTTCATGCAAATGAACTTTTAAAAAAAATGTGAGGAAGCACTTTCACTCAATCGACAAGCCTACGGGGCATCTGTTGTAGAACTTCATTTAAAAAAACATTGATGAACACGCCTCTTCTTTATTTGAACATGCTACTGTGGATGCATGGCTAGAAACTATACGAGAGGCGGAAGATGGGATTGAACCAATGTGTTGGGTACAAAAGCTAGTGCTACATACTTCATCAACACTGTACGAACATACTGCTGCAACTAAATCTGTGGTGAATTTAATGGAGCAATGGGATATCACAGCATGGAAGGATATATTAAAGGACCTATATCAACATGCCGGTGGAGCAAGATTTATCGACCCTTTAACAGAACAGGACATTAAAGTCTTAATGCACAATGCACAGGAATTATTAGCAGAAGAAATTCAAAGGACGTGAATGACATGCTAGTGATACGAAAAATCCAAATATATGGTTTTGGGAAGCATGAAAATATCACAATCTCTTTATCTGACGGTGTTACTATATTTTATGGCATGAACGAGGCAGGAAAAACAACCATTCAACAGTTTATTTTACAATTGCTCTTTGGTTTTCCTACAAAGCAACAAACACAACGCAAATATGAACCGAAAACATCAACTAGATTTGGCGGTCAGCTGGCAGTTTGGCACCCAATATACGGGCAATGTACAATTGAGCGTGTTAAAGGAAAGGCAACTGGAGAGGTCACGGTTTATCTTGAAGATGGTACAGTTGGACAGGATGAGCTATTAACAAAGCTGCTTTATGGCTATTCAAGGGCATCCTTTGAATCAATTTTCTCCTTTTCTTTACACGAATTACAGGGCATTGAGAAAATGTCTGAGGAGGAGTTAACACATTTGTTGATAGCTTCCGGAACAATAGGTGTTCAGCAATTGTCTACTATTGAAAAGAAATTGGAAAAAGAGGCTGGGGATCTGTTTAAAAAGTCGGGCAAGATACCTATTATTAATCAAAAGTTAGAGCAACTAAAGCAACTTGAGCGCACTATTAAACAGGAGCAGAGCAATATTCAAAGCTTTGAGGACAAATTGCTGCAATTAAAGCGGCTTGATCAAAAGCTTGAAGATTTGTATAAGCAGCAAAAAAATACAGCAACAGAATTGGCAACAGCTCAATATTCTTAAGCAGGCAATGCCCCTTATGAAACAGCAAAAGGCTTTGGAGCAAACATTAAAAAAATTATGAGCATGTGCAGTTTCCACCAGAAGGTATAAGGCGCTATGAGCAATTAAAGGACCGGCTAATGCACGAGACATGGCAATTGCAGCAGCAAAAAGAGCAGTACCATGAACTGCAGCAAAAACTGCAATTAACAGTGGATGAGCAAGCTATTCATGAAATGTCTCGACTTTTGAATAAGGAAGCGACATGGAATCAGTTAATTGTAAAAGAACAAAACTTAATGGATGATTTATATTTATTAGAGCAAGAAATAGAAGCACAGTTTCGATTATTAGGTGTACAGGAAAGCGAAGCACAGTTGAAGCTCCTTGAGGAGACGGTCTCATTGCAGCAAGAGGAGCAATTTCAGCAACAACTAAGTCTACTAGAGGAAGCGGAGGAAGAGTTAAAATTTCATTTACGTTCCTTAGAGCAAATACACATTGAACTAGATTCAATTGCCCAGCATAAGCAGCGTCTTCAACAGGAGGCATTAACAGCAGAAGAAGAACATATTTTAGCACAGTGGCCACAACGTAAACGGAAACTAGAGCAATACCGTCATGGAAGGTCACAGCGCTCAAAGCAGAAACAATCCAGTTCCATAATATGGATTTTATTGGCTATAAGTATATGTTCAATTATATATGGTGTTTTTGAGAAAAACATGGCTGTCATCGTTTTAGGAGCAGCTATCGCTTTATTCCTTATTTTATATGTGAAATTCTCAAGAGATGAAAGTAAAGCATCGGGACAGCCCAATCAGCAATTTCGCGAATTAGAGCAGCAAGAAAATATTGCTCAGACGATTCTTTTGAAAAAACAAAGGCATGAGGAGCGCTTGTTGCAGGTACATGAGCAGCAACAAGAAAAAGAACGTCAATATGTACAGCTAGAATATAAAATTCAACAGGCTGAAAGGATGAGTGAGGCAGCAACTCAATCCCTGCAACAATTTTTAGGGCGCTTTCGTTTAGAGGGGAATATAGCAAAAACATTGTTACCAGAGCTTTTTATGCGAATACGGGGAGCGCAAGAGCTGGAGGCAAAAAGAAAGAGTACAAGAAACCTTTTACAAACGATACAGGTGGAAAAACGTGAGTTATATGAGCAGCTACAACAGGCTCTCAAGGCGGAGTACAGTGAGCAAGAAATTTTTATGCATTTGCGTACTACATTCCTTACTATACAGCAAGAGCTACAAATGACTCAGCATACAAAAGAGCAATTGACTAATCTTACTATCAATATTCAAGGGATAGAGGCTCATATAGAAAACGTTGAATCACAAATTGCTCCATTATTTAATGAGGCAAATGTTCAAGTAGAAAAAGAGTACTACGAGACACATGAGCAATTTGAACAACAGCAGAAATTCAAAGCTGAACTCCTAACAATAAAAAGTCAACTTGCTTCACTGGATATATCGAACAATGAGGCATTGATGCATGATAGCCAGTTGAGTGAACGATTAAAGATTCTCGAAGCGGAACAGGATGCGAGTCAGTTAGCTATCGATCATTGCTTAGAGCAACGTGCTACACTCCAAGTCCAAAAGGAGCATCTTCTAAATGATGAGAATTATGGTCAATTAATTCAGCATTTTGAGCAAGAGAAATCTATCCTGCAGCAGCTGATAGGGCAATGGGCAACAAAAAAAGGCATTGTCTAATGCTATTCATGAAACATTATTCAGCTTAAGAGAGGAGAAGCTACCTTATGTTTTAACAGAGGTCAATTCGATCTTTTGTTTATTAACTGGTGGTCGTTATACGAAGCTATTCATTAACGATGCTGGCTATTTTGTCGCTCAGGATGCTGCTGGTGGCTTACATTATCATATGGCCGAATTATCACAGGCAACGAAGGAACAAGCCTATATTTCACTACGTATGGCACTAGCAAAAACACTTTCAACTTCTGCACCATTTCCATTTATTATGGATGATCCTTTTGTCCATTTTGATCGAATCCGAACAGACAAAATGGTACAATTAATGAAAGAAGTAGGATATGAACGCCAAATTCTATATTTTACTTGTCATGACACGATGCTTAAATATTGGCACAAAGGTCAAATTGTCGATATAAGCGCATTAGCAAATGAAAGGGGAGTGGCGTCAACATGAAAGGAATAACGACGCTCCAGGTTGGAGAAGCAGTTGATCAATTTTTATTAATTAAACAAGCGACAAAAGGGGTTACAACGGTTGGCAAGCCCTTTATGTCGTTGTTATTACAAGATAAAAGTGGAGATATTGAGGCAAAGCTGTGGGATACAAATGAAGACCATGAAAAAAATGTATCATGCCGAGGCTATTGTCCGTGTCGGTGGCGAAATACATGACTATCGTGGGAAAAATCAATTACGAATAAAATCCATTCGCGTAGCTAAACCAGAGGAGGGAATTGCAATCCATGATTTAGTTCCTTCTTCAGCTACACCTAAAGAACAACTATATGAAGAATTAACACAATATTTCTTTGAAATTAAAAATCCTCATATTTCAAGAATTACACGAGCAGCTATTAAAAAAACATCAGGATGCTATTTTAGTATTTCCAGCAGCGACAAAAAATCATCATGATTATGCCTCGGGCTTACTTGATCATATGGTATCCATGTTGAGACTTGGCAAAGCTATAGCTGATTTATATCCTACATTAAATCGTGACTTATTATTTGCAGGCATTATTTTGCATGATATTGGTAAGGTAGTAGAGCTTTCTGGCCCAGTTGCAACAATGTATACTGTTGAAGGGAATTTACTTGGTCATATTACGATTATGGTAAATGAAATTGCTAAGATTGCTAGTGAACTAGAAATTGAGGGAGAAGAGGTTATGCTGTTGCAGCATATGGTCTTATCCCATCATGCAAGGAGGAATGGGGTAGTCCCAAAAAGCCAATGCTTCAGGAAGCAGAAATTTGCATTATATTGATAATATAGATGCAAAGATGAACATGCTAACACGAGCACTTGGTAAAACAACTCCTGGTGAATTTACAGAAAGATTATTCCCACTTGATAATCGATCGTTTTATAAGCCAACTATCTATTGAATGAAAAAAAGGGTTACGCTGATACAAGCGTAACCCTTTTCGTTTAATAAGAAAATGACTATTTAGATTCTTTTTCAGTATCTTCAGCTTTCTCTTCTTTGTCTTTATTTTCTTTAGCCGCTTTTTCCTCAGCTTTTTTTGCTGCCTCTTCTGCTGCTTTAGCATGTTCTTCACTTGTAGTTGTAAAGAAATCTATTGCTGGTTGTAAATCTTTTTCAGAAGTTTTTACATTAGCTTCTTTTGCCATCTTAGCAACAATGTCTTTAATAATTGTTTCAGCTTCACCTGATTGTGTTAATTTATTTAACATTGTTGAACGGATGTTTTCTTCTTCATCTTTGAATGAGCCTACGCCTTTTACATCACGCTTGTCCGTTACTTCAATAACATGGTAGCCAAAGCTTGATTTTACGGGTTCACTTAATGTTTTTAAAGGAAGAGCATAAGCAGCATCACTGAATTCCTCAACCATAGCACCAGCAGAGAACCAGCCAAGCTCTCCACCTTTTGCGGCAGAACCAGTATCAGTGGAGTACTCTTTTGCCACATCCGCAAAAGCTGCGCCACCTTTAATTTTGTCAATAACTTCCTTAGCTGTTTTCTCATCAGCCACTAAAATATGACGAGCATTTAATTCTGTTTTCATCTGCTCATAATGTTTTTTTACATCTTCTTCTTTAATTCCTTGGTCTTTTAAAGCCTTTTCTTGAAGAAGCTGAATTCGCAAAGATTCTTTGAAACCTTTCTCAGTTAAGCCATTTGCAGCAAGTGCTTGCGCAAAGCTATCTCCGAATTGTGATTTAGTTGAATCAAACGCTTCATTAAGTTCTTTGTCTGTTACTTTATATTTCTTAGCTAATACTTTTTCAGTCATAATCTGTTGAAGTACATAAGGACCTGTTAACGTTTTGGATGCTTCATTAAAGTCAGCTACTGAAATATCACCGGCTTTTGATGTTGCAATCGTTTTACTGTCCCCTCCGCTACAAGCTCCAAGCGCTAAAACAGAGGCGGCTAATGTTAAAGATAATACAGTCTTTTTCATTGTGGATATTCTCTCCTAACATGGTTTTCGTCCATTTTTTTACTATAACATAAACGTTTTAAAAACAAAATGGTTCCCCCTTGAGTATAGCCTATATTTCCATTTTTGAAGCGCATAGGATATAGAAAAGAAAGGGGGTGAAGTTATGAGCAACGGAGGATATGGCGGCGGTGGCTACGGCTCAGGCTTTGCTTTATTAGTTGTGTTGTTTATTTTATTAATTATCGTTGGTGCAGCGTTCCTATACTAATTAATAAAATGGCGAAAAGCTAAGGGTGTAATGTCCTTAGCTTTTCTTAACAATAAAAGGCATTCGCACCCACGCTTGGGTTAGTAAATGTTGATTAAACGAGATGTCAAACTTACCTCTTTTTGCTGACGGGTGCAGATCAATTTTTTTACTATACTGCATATAAAATTTCAATATAAAATGAGACAAGTAATATTGTAATAAGTATATTTATAGTTCGGAATATTTTTGGCTGGTTTTCTTCGGGAATTTCACGTCGCATGCACAGTGCATAAGTCATGCGGTTTATTTGAAATAAATAGAATACCGAGAATAGAACTACGATCATTAATAGCAAGTCTATTCCTCCCCTCTTTCAATAGTAATAGCATAACAAAAAAACGTCAATAAAACACAAGTACAAGCAATTTAATGAATAGTAGGTGGTACTAAAATTTCATAGCCCTTTGGTGTCTCCTCAATTTGAGAGTCCTTAGGTGAATTCAATAAGTATTTTACATAGAGAATATCAATTACACATAAACTACAATGATAAGCTAAAAGCAATGTGCCGTAATGTGTGTAGGCAGGTAATAAAAGTGTACCTATTAAAATGGCTGTATTAAGCACGAAAAATGGTGTAAGAAGTGCTATAATATAACGACTTTTTGAGAGTGGTTCACGTATCCGCATATGTAAAACAGGAATTACATAAAATTGTGAACGCATCCGTAATGTTAAATGCTGTCGTAAATCATACAATGCT
Source organism: Lysinibacillus pakistanensis (assembly GCA_001312325.1). The sequence goes on from BBDJ01000029.1 coordinate 53,235, forward strand.
AGAAAGTGTAAGCATTTATGAATTGGATAAAGGGCAAATACAGCGATAACAAATAACCAAAATAAATGATCAGTATAGTGTTCATCATTAAATAAATTAAATGTTACATAGGATAGGGAAAAGATGGTTAAAAACACAAAGACAGATATTATTATAATACGTGTTGTACCGTAATGATGTTCAAGATTTAATATTTTCCAACAGTGCATGCTTTATCAACTCCATAATTGGAAGGGTCCTATTTAATGTAAATTGATTTATGTTAGAATGCAAGAAAAAGGAGGTATCTCAGAAATATTTTCTGAAATACCTCCTTTAACATGATTTTTAAACGTTTCGTAAGACGACTCCAGATCGCTATTTACTGAACGTTATTTCTCAATTGCTTGACTTATAATTAGCAGGAGAAGAAACAATTCCTACAAATTAGTTTCGCTTTATCCTTTTACAGTTGAACGTTCTTCTAGCTTGTCAAAGGAATCACGGAAGTGTTGAAAGGAGCGTTCGAAAATATCGATGAAGTCTTCTCCATATATATTGCGGATAACAGCCATAACATCTAAAAATTCTGGAAAGCGGCCATATAAGTCTTTTAAAGCTAATGAACCTTCGAGGACAGAATGATACGTATTATGATAATTGCTATTCATTTCAATAATTAGTTCTGTGCCTGTTTCAGTTAGTTCAACATACGTATTACGTTTGTCGTCATCACGCTTTGAAAACTTCAGGAATCCACGCTCTTCTAATTTTTTAGAGAAGTTAAATGCTGTGGAAACGTGCATCACGCCAAATTTTGCTACATCGGAAATCGAAGCCCCTTTTAGATGATACGAAATCCATAAAATATGATGCTCATTGATGTTTAAATCGTATGGTTTAATCCATTGCTGCCAATCCTTTTCAACCGCTTTCCATAAGGCTTTTGATAATTGCGCAATTCTTTGACTATAAAGCATCGCCTCTTTTTGTGTGTATAATTCCTCTGACAAAGCCATCACCTACTGCTTTCTTTAACATTTTAAAAATATTATAGCAATAAAGAAAAAAAAGTTTAAAGTTAGAAAAATTAAATAATTGAAAAGTGGTTAAATAATAATATTTTATGATTTAAATATGATAAAAAAATAGAATTATTTTTTTATTTATAGGGACTTTAGTCGCTTATTTTTTTTCTTGTGGTTTTTTTTCTCCTTTTCTGTGATTTGTGCAACGTTTTTCTCGATTTCGCTAATTGTATTCTGTAATGCCTCTATTTCTTGTTGTAAATTATTTTTTTGTAGGCTCTATTTCATCTGTAAATGTAGTAATTGTTTGTTTTAATTCATTTATTATTTGCGGTATATTATTTTTGACTTCATTTGTTAAGGTATTAACTGACTGTTTAACATTATCAACCTGATGTTTAACTTCGAAAAGTTTACCCTTTGTGATTTCAGCATTTTCTCGCAAATTAGTGCGTAATTGTCTGCCTGATTGAGGAGTAGAGAAAAGTACAGCAATTGTTCCACCAACAATACCAGTAACTAGTCCAAATAAAAATGGTTTTGCTTTCATATTGAAATACCTCGTTTCTGTAATAATCATATTATCTCTATTAAACCACGAATTACACATATTCCAAAAGAAAAAAAGAAACTAAACGAGTGATTTTCTATCACGTTTTAGCTTCTTTTAGTAGTTGAAAGTACCTTTTACCTCAAAATAAAGGTTCGTACTTTATATTAAATTTGAGAAATAGCTGTGTTAAATTTAGAACGCTTTACTAATTTAACGACAATTGGATAAATTATCGCAAAAGCAATAACATTAAATGCTACAGCGGGTAATACAACACCTACGAAAAGCATAGCAAATGTTGCACCAACATTGGCATTGAACACAAAAAGTGCTACTGCTAAAAATACCGTACCAGATAATATTGTTCCTACACCCACTAAGATAGCCGATATAGCAAAATTGTTTGCCAATTTTTTTCAGGGTGATTAAAATTGCTAAAAAGACAAAGCCTGTAACAGCCTTATCGATAATGTTTGGAACAAGACCAGCAGGAAATGTTGTAAATAATCCTGATAGAACACCTGTCGCTAAAGAAAGCAAAAATGTTTCTTTCATGGTAGGGAACAGTAATATCCCGATAAACATCATTGTTAGCATGAAATCGGGCTTCATGCCATTAACCATACCTGGTGTGACTACGTAAAGCGCCGCACCGACACCCACTAAGAGTGCCATTAAAACTAAATTCTTTGTATTCATTTCTAATCTCTCCTCAACTATGCTAATCTATTTGTCTCCCAACGTGTCCTCTTGACCGTTAGCGAAACTTATTTGTGATTGTACGATAAAAAAAATTTAAAATGCAAGGAACTATTCTGAAAATTAATCCTTCTTATTTTAAAGATGTGCTTTTATATTTTCTGCAACTTCAGACAATTGCTCTGGTGTATATTTTTGTGTTTGCCAAATTAAACCTAGACCTTCTTTTTCGTCATAACGCGGAATAAAATGTAAGTGATAATGAAACACAGTTTGTCCAGCAGCGGCTCCATTGTTATTAATTGTATTCAAGCCAATCGGTTGAAATGCAGCTTTGAGAGCATTGGCAATTTTAGGTGCTACAGCATAAAGATTTCGTGCTACTTCCTCTGGCATTTCAAATAAATCCTGACAGTGATGCTTTGGAATTAATAAAGTATGTCCTTTAGCAACAGGTGAAATGTCTGTGAATGCATAGACATGGTCGTCTTCATAAATTTTTGTACTTGGAATGGATCCATCAATGATTTTACAAAATAGGCAATCGCTCATTCGTAATTTCCCCTTTCATTTATGTATGTAATTACATTCTATCACACTCATAACTGTATCATTTGCTAATTTTTGATAAAATATAAAACAAGAAGAGGAGTGAGGTCATGTCAGTATTAGAGGTACAGCATGTGACAGGTGGCTACACAAGAAAGCCTGTTATTAAAGATTTATCATTTACTATTGGAAAAGGGGAGCTCGTTGGCTTAATTGGCTTGAATGGTGCTGGAAAAAGTACAACGATTAAGCATATTATTGGTACAATGCTTCCCAAAGAAGGGGATATTCGATTAAATGGTGTTACATTAAAGGAGGATACGGACAAGTATCGTACATCATTTTCTTATATACCTGAAACGCCTGTATTATACGATGAGCTAACTTTAAGGGAACATTTAGCATTAACGGCAATGGCTTATGGCCTAGATGAGGCAACGCTTGCAGCTCGGTCGGAATTATTATTGAAAGAATTTCGGATGGAGAAAAGATTGAATTGGTTCCCATCGCATTTTTCTAAAGGAATGCGTCAAAAGGTGATGATTATGTGTGCCTTTTTAGTTAATCCAAGTCTTTACATTATTGATGAGCCTTTTGTGGGGCTTGATCCCCTTGGCATTCAATCATTGCTAGATCAAATGGATGAAAAGAAAAAAAGAGGGCGCTTCTATATTAATGTCCACTCACATTTTATCGACAGCTGAGAAGCATTGTGATCGAATCATCTTATTGCATGAGGGTCGTGTTCGAGCACAGGGAACGATGAATGATTTACGTCAGGCTTTTGCTATGCCACACGCGACATTAGACGAATTATATATTGCTATGACAAAGGAGCGGGACCATGAAGAACTTGCGTGATGTATGGTCTTCTCGCTTCATGCATTATATCGGAGAAGTACAAAAGTATATGCAATTTATTTTTACTGGGCATATCGCGATTGTACTCGTATTTCTTGTTGGAGCAGGAGGCTATCAATATAGTGAATGGCTAAAAAAACGTGCAAATAGATTTTCCAGCAGAAATAGTTATTGCTGTAATCGTAGGAATTTTATTAGCTTTTAGTCGACCTACTTCGCTTTTGAGAGAGCCAGACCAAGTGTATTTATTACCTGTAGAATCAAAAATGTCACAGTATTTTAAAAAGGCGTTAGCATGGACATTTTGGTCTCAGGTTTGGATTGTTGCGATTGTTTATATTGTAAGTATCCCTTTACTTAAGGCCGTTACTGATTTAACAACAATTGAGATTTGGGCAGTGTTTGTACTAATTATCGTATTGAAATTTTTTTAGTGTTCAAGGCGAATTTAGCTATCGTTATAGTGAACGTGGCAAACTGATTTGGGTGGACAGACTAATCCGAGCAATCATATTTGGTGTGGCTATTTACATGGCGCTCCAAGCTCAATTGCTATTAGCAATTGTTGTAACTGTTATTGGCTGTATTTACATTCTTATATTCAGAAAAAAAATGTAAGGATGAGCCTGTGCCATACGAGCATTTTGTGGAACTAGAGCAAAATCGTATGATGAGCTTCTATCGTTTTGCAAATTATTTTACAGATGTGCCCCATTTAAGAGGAATCATTCGCCGAAGAGCATGGCTTGATTGGTTGTATACATTTATTCCTTATAAGAAGGAGAACACACAAAAATATTTGGTGTTCCGCACTTTTGTACGTACAGATGATCATTTTTATTTATGGCTTCGTTTAACAGTGATTTCTGCTGTTATTGCAGCGTTTGTCGATATTCCTATTGTGACATGGATTGTTGTAGGAGCATTAAGCTTTGCGTCCACAATCCAGTTAAAGCAAGCCTTATTGGCAAGTGGAGAATTTCGTATGGACATGCTCTATCCATTGCCTGATCATGTGCGCAAGGCAGCCGTTCAACAAATTGTTCGTTTAGCGATGATTACTCAAGCTATTATTGTTGGTATATGTAGTGTGATGCAGCCAATGTTCTATATAGGAATTGTCATTATTATTGTTGTCAGTGAAATAACGTCGAAGGTTTCTAAGCCTTAATTAAAAGTCCATGTAGATGTCTACGTGGACTTTTTGAATGCTTAACAATAACTTAATATTGGTAAAATGGTAAAACGAATGTTACTCCTCGTCTTCTTCTTTTGGGGTAGCACTATAGGTTGTAATATAGGAAGCAGCTGAAAATATATTTTGCTGACGTACACCAGTTGGTTCTTCCCGTTCAGCATGTGCTGATTTAAATGCTTTTGAGCTTTTCCATGCTTCAAATGAATGTGGGCCATTCCATTGTGTCATGACAATATAGGTTTCGCTATTTAACGGTCGAAGTAGTCGGAATGCTAAAAAAACCCGGTTCATCCTCGATAACACGTGCACGATTTAAAAAGCGATGTTCAAAAACAGGTCGACCTTCATCTGTAACAGGAATATTGTTAAAAACAAAAAATCCACGCTCTTCTAAATTATTTACTGAATCTAATACTTCAAACTTACGTGGTGTGGCAAATACAGATTTTCCTTCAGTTTCATGTATAAGTACAGAATTCCCTTCCCCATGTATTAGAATCATCTCCTGGTTTTGGTGCTTTTTTCTTACTTGTTCTAAAAAATCTCCTGTCCCTGAAGTTAAATAAATATACATAAATTTGCCCTCCTTATGAATGCTCTGACTAATAGCTTGATTATCTCCATTTAAGTGGAAGTCTATAGCTTTGTCAAAAAAAGAAACCTTTTAGAAAGAACAATTTTATGACATTTCATGTGGAAAACTATACAATTGCTAAGGAAGCGTTTACTATTGAAAACGGATATCAATAATAAAGGAATAAACTAAAGATTTTATCTTCATTCAGAAAATGTTTTTTGTATCGAAAGCAAAGCGGCGCATACAGAAGGCTCCCACTTCTACATGTGGTGAGATGAACGCGGTTTTGGTTTCTGTTCATTGGGTGTTCAAACACCTACTGAATGAAGATAAAGCCTCTGGCGGATGTCACGGATTTTCAAAGGAATGAATTGTGCAGGTACAAAATCCGGACGTAATTACGCCAAGGCGAAATTGATACGATATGAATTTTATCGAGGGGAAGGAACTATTCATGACAACATTTAATGATACACTTCTTCGTGCTGCACGAGGGGAAAAAAACAGAACATACACCTGTCTGGTATATGCGACAAGCAGGACGCTCTCAGCCAGAATATCGTGCGATTAAAGAAAAATATTCGTTAGAGCAAATCACACATCAACCTGAGCTTTGTGCGTATGTAACGCGTTTACCCGTAGAAAACTATAATGTTGATGCGGCTATTTTATACAAGGATATTGTAACACCTCTCCCTGGTATCGGTGTCGATGTGAAAATCAAAGCAGGAGTTGGTCCTGTTATTTCCAATCCTATTCGTTCAGTTGCTGATGTGGAAAAATTAGGCGAATTTAATGCTAAGGAACAGACACCTTTTGTATTGGAAACAATAAAATTATTAACAGAAGAGCAACTAAATGTACCTTTAATTGGTTTTGCTGGTGCACCTTTTACGCTTGCAAGCTATATGATTGAAGGTGGACCTTCAAGAAACTATAATAAAACAAAATCATTTATGGTATCAGAGCCACAAGCTTGGTTTGCATTAATGGATAAATTAGCAGATATGATTATTTCTTACGTAACAGCACAAATCGAAGCGGGAGCAAAGGCAATACAAGTATTTGACTCTTGGTAGGTGCTCTAAATGTTGAAGACTATCGTATCTTTATTAAACCAGTAATGACACGTATTTTTGCTGAGTTGAAAAAAAGAAAATGTGCCACTTATTCAGTTCGGTGTTGGTGCAAGCCATTTGGCAAAAGAGTGGAATGATTTACCGATTGACGTTGTTGGCTTGGATTGGCGTCTACCGATTAAAGAAGCAAGAGCAAATGGTATTACAAAACCAGTACAAGGTAACTTAGATCCATCTTTATTAATTGCAGACTGGTCGATTATAGAAAAGCGTGCAAAAGATATTATTGATCAAGGCTTAGAAATGCCTGGACATATCTTTAATCTTGGACACGGTGTATTCCCAGACGTAGATCCAGAGGTTTTGAAACGATTAACAGCTCTTATTCATGATTACAGTGCTCAACAAATCCAAGCACGCTCTTAAAGTTAAGAAGCTTTGACTAAATCTTGTCTGTGAATACTACATTCTGTACAAAACAGCAAGGGAGCTGTCCAACCAAATGAATTGGACGGCTTCTTTTTACCACATATTATTCTTGATAAGAAAAGATATTTTTAAACTATTATTTAGAGGTGAAAAGGGTAATGAAAGAAATCAAAGGCTTGTTAGTAATGGCATATGGAACACCTTATAAAGAAGAAGATATAGAACCTTACTATACGCATATTCGTCATGGTCGTAAACCATCACAAGAGCACTTAGAGGATTTACGTAGTCGTTATGAAGCAATTGGTGGGTTATCACCACTTGCTGCTGCAACAAAAGCTCAAGCAGAAGCCCTTTGTGCACGATTAAATGAAGTTCAAGATGCTGTAGAATACAAATTATTTATTGGTTTAAAGCATATTCATCCATTTATCGAAGATGCTGTAGAACAGATGGTAGCTGAAGGTATTAATGAAGCGGTTTCTATTGTATTGGCGCCTCATTTTTCAACATTCTCCATAAAATCTTATAATGGACGAGCTTCAGAAGCGGCTGGGGATCGTTTAACAATTACTTCAGTAGAATCTTGGTACAATGAACCAAAATTCATAGAATATTGGAAAAATAAAGTGAACGAAACATTTAATGGTATGTCTGAAGAAGAACGTGAAAAAGCATGTTTAATTGTGTCTGCCCATTCACTTCCGGAGAAAATAAAAGAGTTGGGCGATCCATATGAAGACCAATTAATCGAGACAGCTCGTTTAATCCAAGCAGCAACTGGTGTAGAAAATGTAGAAGTAGGCTGGCAATCAGCAGGGCAAACACCAGAGCCTTGGATTGGTCCAGATGTTCAAGATTTATCTCGTGAACTTTACGAGCAAAAAGGCTTCCGTTCATTCGTTTACACACCAGTTGGCTTTGTAACAGAACATCTAGAGGTTTTATATGATAATGATTTTGAATGTAAAGTTGTTTGTGATGAACTAGGGGCGAAATACTATCGTCCAGCAATGCCAAATACGCATCCATTATTCATTGATGCGATGGTAGATGCTATTCATAAAAAAATTAAGCTAAGCGAAAAGAAAGTGATGATGTTGGTGACCCAGAAAAGACGAAAGGTAGTTGTGGTAGGCGGTGGCATTACTGGTCTTACAGCTGCGTTCTATATGCAAAAAGAAGCAATCGCAAAAGAATTGCCGTTAGATATCGTACTTGTCGAGTCGTCACTACGTCTTGGCGGAAAAATTCAAACACTCAGAAAAAAATGGTTTTATTATCGAGCGCGGGCCAGAATCTTTCTTTGATCGTGAGAATTATGTATATGCTTTGGCAAAGGATTTAGGTATTGAACAGGAAATGATTACAAGCAATACAGGACCGACTTACATTGCTGTTGGTAGTCAATTGTATCCAATTCCCAGTAATCTTTTGTCTGGGGCAACACCACATGTCTCGTCATTTATTACATCAGGTTTGTTTTCACTTAGCGGCAAAGTTCGTGCAGCGGGGGATTTTTTCATCCCTCGCTCTGCACAGGATGATGACCAACCATTAGGGCAATTTTTTTAGAAGAAGATTTGGTGCTGAAATAGTGGAAAATCTAGTAGAGCCATTACTTGCTGGAACATTTGCTGGTGATATTGAGCAGTTAAGCATGCGGTCAACATTCCCACAGCTTTATGGATTAGAACAAAAATATCGTAGCCTACTTATTGGTATGAAAAAGTCGGGTACGAATTTTTTTAAATAACAATCTCAATACGGAAAGTAAGGGGATTTTTCAAACATTTAATAATGGTCTTGAGACACTTATCGAAAAACTTGAAGAATCACTACTGCCTGGGATAGTTATGAAGGGTGTTAAAGTTGAGGAAATTGAGCATGGTATGGATGGTACTGTCCAAGTTGTGTTAAACAATTTTACACAATTAAAAGCAGATGCCGTTATTATTGCTACACCATTTAATGTGGCAAGAAAAATGTTCAGCAAACACAAGCTATTAACTGAATTGAGCACGATGAAGGCAGCAACTATTGCTACTGTGACAATGGCATTTAAAAAAAGAACAGTTAGGCGATCTAGATGCCATATCCTTTTTTTGTCTCCCGAAATAGTGATTTTTCAATAACTTCCTGTACTTGGATTAATCGAAAGTGGCCTGGCACAATACCTGATGATTATGTGCTGTTACGTAGTTATATTGGCCGAGTGGGCGACGAGGCAATTGTAGCGTTATCCGATACAGAAATTGAAAAGACCGTATTGCAGGATTTAATGAAAACAATTGGGGTAGATGGAGAACCGTTAATGACTGTAGTATCCCGCTGGAAAAATGCCATGCCACAATATACCGTAGGACATGAAGCGAAGATAGAGCGAGTAAAGCAAGAATTACGTGAACATTTTCCTACTGTAAAGCTCTCGGGGAGTTCCTTCGAAGGAATATCAATACCCGAGTGCGTTGAGCAAGGTAAAAATGTTGCTGACGAAGTATTAACGGAAATGTTTGGAGATTAAATAGTTATTAGAAGTAGTACAAACTTGAATAATGTTTGTACTACTTTTTTTATTGCTTTTAAGAGATTCCGCGATAAATTATTTGTAAAGTAAGAAATAGGAGCGTTTAAAAGTAAACATTGCACAAGTTAGATACATCGAAATAGAAAACTGGGAAAGTAAGCTTCTACTCTCCCAGTAAAGATTTTATAGAGAAGGTTATTGTTCAACCAGAAAAAAATTTTTATTCTTTAATGCTATGAAATTCGATGACATGACCATACAATACCGCCAGAGTTCGCTCCTCCAAGAGTAAGTCCAATCGTTAAGCCGTTAGCATTGTAGAACAAATCAATGGTATCACCTGCATTTAACTCGACTTCTCCAGCTAATGTTACTGTTCCATTACCAAGAACAGCGCGTAAAGTTAACACCACAGGTATTGCTACGTTTAATACAGGGAATAACCCACTTATTAAATTTGTTGATGCGTTTCTGCGAATTGCGAATGACGGATTGACAGTAGGACCTAAACTTAAAGTAAGAGCTGCAGTTGTAGAGTAGTTGATTGTAGCCTCAAAAGCATATCTTCCGGTTGTTGGAACAGTGAAAATTCCTGTCACTGGATTGAATGCTGGTGTTGTGAAATATGGCGATGCTACACTCCAGTTTTCGATTGTACTAGAAGTACTTACTGCTATACCATTATTAAATGCTGAGAAACCTTCTGTAAATGCTGGTCCAGTAGAGCCAGTCACACCAGTAGAGCCAGTCACACCAGTAGGCCCAGTAGGTCCAGTGACTCC
>BBDJ01000030.1 GCA_001312325.1 Lysinibacillus pakistanensis
TATTCATAATATAATATTTTTTCAAAATACCTTTAATTTATAGTGACAATACCATAAGAGATTCGTTGATTTTAATTAAATAAACCGTAATTGGGAGCACTGGGAATGCTGTCTATAAACGAGTGGTAGAATTAAAGGATGGATATATTGGTTTATAATCAACCAATAAAGTAGGCTATCAGAAATTATAGTAAAAACAGAAAGTGGAAAAGTATATTTAAAAAATATTGTACTTTTCTGATCGTAGATAGGAGTTATAATAGCAGGTGGGTTTTAATAAAACTGTAAAAGGATGATGTTAAATGAAAAAAAATTAAATAGTCTGCTCCATGATGAACAGATTAATAGTTTTTATTTAAAGGATCTTCCAAGCTCATTTTTGACAACAAAAAAAAGAATCTGTTTGAAATAAATAATCAATTCGATTCTTTCTTTGTGGAGTATTATTAAGTTTGATAATTTTCTTCTGTAGAACTTCAATAAACGCGCTCTCAATTGAGTTGTTTGCTGGGGGTTGGCCATCTATGATAAGTATTGTAACCATCGGATTTGGTTTGTTCTCTTTCATTTACCTTAATTCGAATGGACATTCCATCTCCTATATTGGTATGGATAGAAAACTTGCCATTAAAGGCCCGTACCCTCTCTTGCATCCCCCTAATCCCCATTGAATCGGCAAGAATGATTTCATCCATTTTACATCCTATACCATCATCAAAATAATTGACTTCAAAACCTTCTTTGGCTTCTAAGAGATGAATTTCAACAATGTTAGCATGCGAATGTTTCAAGGCATTATTCAATAGCTCTTGGAAAAGACGATAAATCATTAAGTTTAAACGTTCATCCTCTAAATAAAGACGATCAATGGTGTAAATTAAAACAAATTCAGCACGTTTATGAACTTTTTGAATAAGTTTCTCAAGCGCTGCATTTAAACCTAATGTATCTAATAGTGGCGGTTTTAAATTTTCACAATATCCTCTTAAATCATTTAACGATGCAATCATATGATCATGAACTTTTGAAAGTTTCATTTGTATATTTGTTGTTTTCTTTGCATGAATAACTACATCCATTTCCCTTGCAATATGTAGCTGTTCTTGTAAAATCGTATCGTGTAACTCTTGTGCCAATTGATACTTTTCTTCTTCAAATCGTAGCCAAAGTAGCTTATTAAGCCACGGTAACTGATTATTATCGGCTTCCTTCATATGCTTTAATTGATCTAAAAGATCTTCAACCATTTTCGTATTTTCTATAAAATTATTTAAATATAAAAGTAATAATTCAAGCCATAATAATTCCTCATCCTTTAGATAGATAGATTTATTATGATCTACGACTAATATTCTTTTATAATTTACATCTTTGTGTATAAAAGCAATATAAAAATGCTCTGTTTTCTTGATATCCCCCAAGTGTAGTTTTTCTAGTAATACTTCATCAATTTGATTTTGTGTATATTCTTTTGATTTGCTTAAAAAAAGTAATTTGTTGTGTTTGTAAATCACAAGTTAGTACGTCTATATGATTAATCTCAAGATGTAAAGCAACTTCATGAACAAATTTCTCCAATAAGTCTTCAATCTTTACGACTCTTCCAATACTATCAATGGTCGTATACATTCTATGGATATAATCTCCTTTTGTTGAAAAAAAGGATTTTTCGTTTATGATAATCTATTTTTTTCTTTAATATAGAAAAGAGCTATTAAAGAGAAGAAGGAAAAAAAGAAAAATTTCTGTCATTCTCGAAATAGCTATATCAGTTATCCAGTAGAGACCAATTAATAGCCAAACTGTAAAAGCAAATGAAAAATTAAAATAATGACGTAAGCGAGTTATATAGTACTCCATATCAAATATACGTTCAGTGAGCTGTGTAAATATAAAGCTGTATGGTATAAGCAACAAAAATAAGGAGCATATATCAGCAGAAAGTATATATTTATGAAAAATAATTTGCGGTATGGCAAACAAAAAAAAGGAATGGTAAGAAAGGGCTAATAATACTTAGTAAAAAAAATTTTCAATTGAGGGGTTTTATATTTTGAATAGCCTATCCCTAAAATACCAAAAATTATTAATAATAAAATAAAAAAAATAACCACAAGGTAAAAATAGAGAATAAAGTATTTGTAAATGGGTGGATGATGCTAAAAATACTAAAAGAAGATACTATTGATAAAGGGAGTATATATATTATTTTAATGTTGTAAATAAATAACCATTTTAAATTCAAAAATAAAAAAATAATTTCTTAAAAAGTGAATCAAAAGAACAAGACAAAGTATCATACTACTTCGATTCACAACTGTTCCAACACTATCTAACATCCCTGATGCACCAATACTAACATATGCTAACGATACTGTAAGAATAAACAGATTAAGTAAGTTATTAAACTCGAATTCTTTTGTTTCTTATATAAGTAGAGAGAAACAATTAAACTTAATAAAAAATAACATGCTGGTAAAAAAAATATATACAAAAATTGTTCAGGAATATCTAATGGTGCTATTTGTAAATGAATTAACTGTCCATCTTCTTGGTTCACAAACTTTAACTCTTTAGCTACTCTAATTACAGGATCATATTTAATAATATTTATTTCATTAATATTGTTACCATCAATTTCTAAAATAATATCCCCTGCTGAAATCTTTTGCTTATTTGCCCAATCCTTATAATATGGCTCAATAATTAACCATTGTCCATTCTCTTCTTTCAGTTTAATTCCTAAATAAGGCGTGCTATAAGTAACATAAAGCAAATAGCTTCCTAAAATAAGATAAGTACTTATAGCAAGCCAAAGCCAATTATTTTTCAAATAGTTTAGTGCCAGAAGCCCGTTTCTAAACATGTCTCATCCTCATCAAAGGATGTTATGATTGCCTTCTGCTCAAGCTCTGTAACACCAACTAGAGAAGCCTTATTTTCTTTTAACAATGTGAGTAGTGACGGGTTTTTTTTCCAAATACTGAATCATGTTAATCATAAAATCTCCTCATTTCATTAGTTTTTATAGTTACACTTTCTAATATTATGGATTAATAATCCATAAATGTAACTATACCTATATTATACTTTTATTATCCAATTTTTCAACGATATTTTCTAAAAAAATGCTAAAATTTAATATATTAGGAGTTAATTTTGCTAAAAACAAGCTTTATCTCCTTCATTTTTTTGACAATTTAATTTTAGTTGCCGATATTGTAGTCTTAGTATATAAATTAATGCAATATCAATCTTGATAAAAGTGCAGTTACAAAAAGCATGTTTAACACATCATTGTTTAAGTGGAAATTCATAAAAATGTTATATACAAATATACCCTCTCTTTTAAGACATTAAATGATGAATATTAATTTCTACTAACTACCTATTTCATTAATCTTTTTGGACTCCTAATGACATTTGAATAACACCATAATGGGAGCACCTTTTTCGCTTTCCCAAAGCTCAACAAAAAAGCAGTATCCATTAGGGAAGTCCCCTAAATACGCTTCATCATCAAGGCAGATATTATTTTTAAACTTCGAATACCATTCAGACCTAACATCATTTATTGATAATTGCTCTAACTTGCCTTTCTGTTCTGTTTGATAGCTACAGATAAATACCTGTTCCACTATGCTATTAAAAATCATTTCTCCAAGTTGCTGTAACGTAGGAGTATCAGGGTAAAGTTTACTTGAAACTAATGCTTGATCGTTATAAATCTGATTTTTGTATTTGTCTATGAAATAGCCTTTTCTTCTCAATAAAGCTCAACCCTTTTTTTTACTGTCGTTTTCAATTTTAAATTCAGATAGACATTTCTTGTCATTTCAAAAAAATAAAACGCCCGTATTTTTTTATATGTTGTTATAATAAATTCTGAACAAAGGAGGTTTTGAAAATAATTACTGCTATTGTTGTTGTAATTGGAGTTATGTCCATGGGATTAATCATTTTCGGAGTATTCAATATTGTTGTAAAGAAAAAGAAAATCCCCAATATGTATACACCATTTGACGATTTAACTAGGGGAACTAACAATACAAACAGTGATAAAGATTTACAGGAACAGACAAAGTATATAGATCCTGTTGAAAAAGATGAATCAAAATAATTCACATAGTGGGTTTATTCTACTAGAGTTTTCAAAAGAGAAAGATTAACTATTTATTCCATCTTTCTCTTTTTAAATTTGAGATACTACCACTAAAGTTACCGCTTCAGTAACGCTTTATAAATGGTAAATTACAAATTTCCTTGGTTTATCTATGGTTATCACCTCGGCTACTTAGTCAAGAAATTCAGCGCTGGATAGGTTTAAGTATCCCATTACACTAGCAAACTAACTAATTAGTCAAATATCGAGAGCAATGCTTGCCAAATTGGTATGTTCACTCCACATGAAGGACAGTTTGTCTCACCAGTCAGATACGGCAAATGGCGAGCGAGACCTTGTTCGCCAATCGCCATCACTTGATCCGCCAACGTTGCTTGATCTTCATCCAAATACTGAGATGCAGGTATAACTATTTGAGCCTGTTGTTCTTCTTCAAACACAGGGTCTTGCGCAAATGCCTGTATGTGCCCATTCTCTTCATTCGGCCACAGATATACTTCCTGGTTGCACTCTTGACACACTGCAATGTACTCATCCCCTGCCGTAAATGTTAGCAGCATATTCGCCACCTTGTACGATCCCCGAAAGGCTGAATCGGCGATAAGAATATAACGCTTCTCCACATCATTAATTGGAGCAAGTGCAGTGTGGGTAACCACCTCTTCACTTAATGAAGCTACATCACGTATGGCCTCAATATATCCACTGTAGATGTCCTCACAGATTGATGCTCCTACATCCTCAGCGAGTTCCGTCCAAGCTGTAGGATACGGTGTTGAGTCGCTCTTGTCACGGCTTGCTTCTATGATGCCGCATGTAATAAAAAGATCGCGCTGCACTTCAGGATCTTTCGTCAAACGAGCCATCTTTGCTAAATAAGGAACAGCCGCATAGGTGACCGTATAAATCGTGTTCTGATGAAACAAGTATTCCTGAAAAAGTTCATCAGCCGTTTCTTGGTTATACTCCTGCATCAACTGCTGTAGCAGCATTGGTACGTTCTCTCCAGATCCATAAGGTCCCATCAGCTTCCCCCATGTATCGCTAGTCCATTCAAGCAAAGTAAGCGCCTCCTTGTTTCCCTTTTAGATTGTCTGCTTTTCCAAAAAAAGCTTCTCTTGTATTCATCGATAATTATAAGCATATATTTACTTTGTCGTTGGACTTTTTTCAAAATCTCTACATACTCAACGGGACTTTTCCCTTTGAATTTTATTTTTAATCAATTATAGAGCAAAAAAAGCATATTTTAGAAATCCTAAGATATGCTTTTTATTTATTTTTGTATTTCATATCCATTAAAATCAACTTTGGGAGATCACTTCATTTTTATAATGTTCTGCTAATGCATTTGCAGCAATAATTGCTTGATACACATCATCGGGAGTAACTGGATGTGGCATATTCTTCATGGTATCCTCTTCAGCACATGCAGCTTCTGCTACTTTTCTCCATTCTTCTTCTCGGAATTCATCCATACCAAGATCATTTAAGGTTAATGGTAAACCAATTTCTTTAATAAATTGAATAACAGTTGCAATTTCCTCTTTCGGTGCACTTTCTAAAACAAGCTGTGTTAATAAACCAAATACTACTTTTTCACCATGTTGTGCACGATGAAGTGATGGAACGGCAGTCATTCCATTGTGAATTGCATGTGCAGCAGCTAAGCCACCAGCTTCAGCACCAACACCACTTAAATAAATGGTCGCTTCAATTGTATTTTCAACTGCAAGCGTAGTAATTCCTTGATCCACGGCAATTTTAGCTTGTAGGCCATATTCTAAAATAGTGTCATAACACATTTTAGCAATTCCAAGTCCCGATAGTGTAGGCTTTAAATTCACCAAATTATCACCATTTTTACGGTAGCATGCTCGTGCTTCAAAATAAGTAGCAAGAGCATCACCAATACCAGCTACAAAAAAAACGTGTTGGTGCAGCTGCTAAGATCTTTGTATCTGCTAACACAATATCAGGGTTTGAGGGTAAGAACAAATAACGATCAAATGAACCATCAGAATGATAAATAACAGCTAGTGCTGTACATGGTGCATCAGTTGAGGCTATAGTTGGAAAAATTACAACAGGTAATTGCTCATAATAAGCAGTAGCTTTAGCTGTATCTAATGTTTTTCCACCTCCAATACCCACAATGATATTTGCCCCTGATTGTCTTACTGCCTCTCGGTGTTTATCTACTTCTTCTTGTGTAATTTCATAATTGAATTTCACAAATTCACTTTTAAATCCCTCATTTCCAAAAGACCTACCAGCTTCTTCCTTTGCTCGTTCAAGTATAAACTCATCACATATTACATAAGCATGGTCACCATAAATCTTTGTGTAATTAGGTAATGCTTCTAATAAATTTTGACCCACTATGAATTTTTTTAGGTGATGTAATGGACTTCGGTTTTTTTAACATCTAGAATATTCCCTTCATAATCAGATTTCTTATATATTATTTACTGTTAGCAAAAAAATATTAAGAAAAAAAAGAACTTCTATATTGAAAAACATCGAGACAATAGCCAAATATGTATGTATAGATTTTGTTTACGGCAAATTTAGTGCACCTATTTGATAAAAGTATTGTCCTCTTTTGTACATACATGAATTACTCCAGTACTACTGACATGTACAAGCACATCTTTTATTTCACTTTCTAAAACCTGTTCTATTGCATATTTAATTTCCCATTCCTTAACCTGACCATTAGTATTAGAAATGCTCGCATGATTCACCCTTTTATCTTTAATATGTACAATTATTGTTCCTTTGCGTTCGTAGACTTTTATAACGCTTCCAATAAAATCAGCTGTAACTTTATCTACGTCAACGACTCCTTCATTTGTTATATCCCGAAATGTTCTTTTTGAAAATTGATAGATTATAGCCATTTTATTTCCCTCCACCAGCTTAGTCTCAATTGAATGATTGGAATGACGTTGGTAAATAGCTAAATTACCCCAAACAGCTTTATAATTTTTGCTCAAAATTGAATGGAAAGCTCCTGTTAAAATTCCAAAAAACAAAAAGATTAGACTCAAATCTCACATCATTTGAGTCCAATCTTTTTGCGCAATGAATAACATTTGTCATGTTACATTAATAAAATAACATATCGTTCTGAACAATTTCTAAACAAGCGACAGCGGAATGTGCAATTAAAATGATTACATAAATACCTTCTAAAAGCAGAACAATCACCCTCGTATTATATTAACTGAAACACATCATCTTAGACTCAATCCACTTAGCTATGACAATAAAACAAAAAAATAGAAAATATTATTGTAAGCTAGCAAAAATCAGTATAAAGGTGATAAAATAGCTTAATAAAGGGGGATGCAAACATGGGGAAATTAAGCAAGAGGAATATATTATGGATTGTGCCAATTGGGATCCTAGGGGTATTTTGGTACTTTTACGGTCCTCAAAAGGACATTACAGATAATGAATATATTACATACGTTAAAAATTATTCCTTTGAAAACAATCAAAAATCGTTAGAATCTGGATTGGCAAGTGCCTGTAAAAATCCATACTGGGTATATTTTGAAACGCAAAAAGGGCAAAAGGTTGTAGAGTTTAAAGGAGATTGTCCAATCAGTCATAAAGAAAAGAAAGTGAATATTCAATTTTTAGTGGATAATGATAGAACAAAGGTATGGTACGGTGCTATGCTAGTTGATAATAAAATGCAAGATGAAAAGGATCGAGACAATTACCTCCTCACTCTAGCTGGTGACTAATAGTGAAAGCTCTCGTTTAAAAGCAAAACGAGAGCTAATTTAAAATGATAGGGTTAATCAATTGTAAATGCGGATTGGATCATCCCTCGATGATAAAAAAACTAAAAAAAACTAATCTTTATTTCACTGCTGTCCAAATGGTCCATCTGTCCTTTTCAACTATCGAACTGTCTGTGTCCAGTAAATCATCTATATGCTGTATTAATTGATGCAACTCTTCCTCTTCTAATTCATGTAAAATACTTCTACCTGTTCTATCCCTAATATCTTGGAGTAATTGTGCTTTTTCCTCATAGACTTTTCTTGTTTCCCACAACTTTACTTCCTGTATCTCCTTAAATCCAATTTCCTTTAGTGTTTCCATTACTTTTTCACTACTATGTCTACACGTTATTTCATGCTCCTTTAATTTAGGGAAATACTCGAAGAAATATCCTCGTATATGACTGGCATCGCCTTTTAACAGACAGTCTTCTGGTGTACGGTCCTGGATAATATAGATTCCATCATCCTCCAATATTCGATACGCCTCTTGAAAACATGCCTTTAAATCTTGAATATGATGAATTAATGCCCGTTCAAGAATAACCTGAAAGCTGCTGTTGTCTAAGCCTGTATCCAATGCATTTCCCTGCTTAAATGTAATATGATGATAATCCTTACAATTTTCCCTTGCTCCCACCAACATAGCCTTAGAAAAATCTACACCGATGACAGTAGCTACGCCCAATTCTACTAATGCCTTAGAATAAATTCCTCCACCACATCCAATATCAGCAGCTCTAGAAATATTTACTAGCGGAACAAGCTTTTTAATCGTTTCCATCCATGAGAAATCAGCATACCGAGTTGTATACGTTGATTGATTGTTCATATTGTGAAAATAAATGCCCATCTTCATCACTCTTTTCGAAATTTATATGGATAATCTTGTATTCTTATTGTAAACCCCTTCTGAACATTAAAAAAAATTAATGTTAATTATCATTTTCAATAAGTTAAACTTATCAAAACCACAATAAACAACTCATGCCATTCAAAAATATTAGCATGAGCTGTTTTTATAATGATCAAACTATAACCGAATCTACAGACTGAATGATGTGACGTTCTAATATTCTTATTTCTTTATTTAGTTTCACAATAGCCTCTTCTATTTGTTCAAAGCGTTCCCCATAACGAGCGCTTCCATTTTTGGTCTGCATCTTTTCTCTTAATGACGCCTGACCTAAGTATAATCCTTCTAGCAAATCTAACTTTTGAAAATAAGCTGTACTATATTGTAATTCCATCGGTATAAAGCCCCTTACCTATTCCTATTTTTTTCTTTCCTAACACCTAGCTTCTTATTAGCACTATAACCGAAAAATGAATCTACAAAACTACTACAATACCACTATTTAATAACCAATAAATGGCATTAAATAAGATGATGAGCTTCATCCTTTAAAATGGAATAAATAAATGTATCGTATGCCTCACCGTTTTGGTACATATAGTCTCTGAGAATTCCTTCCTGTTGAAACCCTATTTTCATAAGCAATTGATTAGAAGCCTCATTTTCTTTAAATACAACAGCTCCTATTCGCGTTAGCCCCATGTCATTAAAGCCATAAGAAATTACTTTAGTTACCGCTTCCAATGTATAGCCCTTTCGCCAATAATCTGGATGAATTTCATAGCCAATTTCGGCTCGTTTATGTGTTGGAGACCAAATATTGAAACCAACAGTACCGATAATTCCCTTTGTTCCTTTTCGTTCGATGCCCCAACGTATCCCCCTTTTTTTCAGTGAAGTTTTTTTGAAAAAAAGCGTTATTAATTTTTCTGCTTGCTTAAATTCTGTAAATGGTTCTTGCCCATAATATCGTGTCACTTCCTTATGAGAAAAACAATGAAAAATGCTTCTTGTATCCTCCAGTGTCAGCTCACGTAAAATAAGTCTTTCTGTCTCTAAAATGGGAAACATATAACCCCTCCCTCAATCTATTCTATTCATAGTAATTATTGCTATATAAATAAAGTTAAATTATACTATATAAGACTATGCACTCCTACTTCAAGCATATTAAGGTGATAACATGACATCCTATGAACGTATACTAATAATGGTCCCGCCTTTTCCCTAGCTACTCTAATCTACTCTTTCATTAAAAAGTAGATTTTGCTTGTAGGAGGGCAATAAGTTGAAAAAAACATGTAGCACCATCTTTACTATTAATGATTGTACTTGTGGCATTTCCACAAATTAGTGAGACAATCTATTCTCCATCTCTTCCTGATATTTCGCACGCATTGAATACTTCAAATAGTGCCGTACAGCTCACTTTAAGTATTTATTTTATAGGGTTTGCCATAGGTGTATTTTGTTGGGGATGGCTTTCTGATTTTATTGGACGTAGACCGGCAATGTTAGGCGGTTTAATTTTTTTATGGAATTGGCTGTTTCATGTGTTTTTATGCTGAAACGATATCTTTTCTATTGGTTAGTCGATTTATTCAAGCTTTTGGAGCAGCAACAGGCTCCATTATTACGCAAACAATTTTACGGGAAAGTGTTTCTGGTAGTAGAAGACATGCAATGTTTGCACAAATTTCTGCCGTCATTGCCTTTACCCCTGCAGTGGGACCACTCATTGGTGGCTGGGTCGATCAAGCACTTGGCTTTAGAGCCGTATTCTTTGTTCTCATCGCAATGAGTATGTTGCTTTTTATCTACACCTATTTGAGGCTACCTGAAACAACAGATATCTCAACGAGAAAAAGAATCGCTATTTTTCCAGTTGTAAAGCGCATTCTTTCATCTCCTAAAGTTCTTGTTTTTGGCTTGTTGATTGGTGGCATAAATGGTTTGTTATTCAGTTACTATGCTGAGGCACCTTTTATTTTTATTGAGCACTTTCATATATCTCCAGGTCTCTATGGATTTCTTGGCATCTTTGTGGCACTTGCCTCTATTATTGGAGCAATGATTTCTAAAAGACTCGTCATCAATTTTAAGCCTGAAAAAGTAATCCATTTGGGCTGCTATGTGATGATTGCTGGCGCTTTTTACAATTAATTGTTAGTATATTACCATTATCTAGCCATGTACTATTTTGTAGCATAATAGGTACTATATTTATTATGTTATTAGGGGCAGGTATTGCTTTGCCCAATTGCTTAAGCTTAGCTCTTGTCAGCTTTCAAGATGTGATTGGTACAGCAGGTGCTATTTTCAGCTTAGGCTATTACCTGCTGGTGAGTCTTATAACTTCTGGCATGAGCCTCTTGCATAATGGCTCTTTACTCACAATGCCTCTATATTTCATGATTTTAACAATGATTATGTTAATCTTCGGAAGAAAATTTATAGTTTAAATATAGTAGCGGGCATATTTAAGCATTAGAACTTCCACTATAAGCCACCCTATTTTTTTTCGGGGTGGCTTTCCTGTTATTGAAAATAGTGATCAACAACCTCCTCAGCAGAATGAAAAACAATATTGCTCTGTGTCTTATAAATAAATTTCGGTGACATGCAGGCTTTTTCAAGACTTTTGGCTTTCTTTAATTTATCCGTCATCTGCTCGATAATTTCTGAGTAGCCATCAAGATTATTGGATATCTTCGGTATCATCGAATCTGTCATATCTAAAACTATGGAAACTTGATCTTCTGCATAATTATTTAAATTTATGAAAAAGCACTCCTCCAAATTCTTCGAATGCTTATCAACATTGATAACAGCCTCTTGATAATTGGCAATAAATCCTGTGGATGTCTTAGTAATGGTAAAGCCTTGTTCTGTTAATTTTTTTTATCCATAGCATCTAACAATTTATTAACTTCCTCGTCCATTTTAGGCGTTACCGTTGATTGTATTAAATCATCACAATTCTGATAAATAGTATCAATCTCTGCTTGCTTTTCAACAAGTAATTTAAAATTCGACATCGAATACACACGAAATCTCCCTTTTTTATAAGTTTGACATTTGGGAGTGTTTTTTTAGTCATCTTTCAGCTATATATTTTTATAGCTCTTATGTATTAGAGCGTATTACAATGCCAATTCAGTAAAATGTTACATATAGCATTATAATCATTCAAATTTCCTTTAAATCTTTTTTTCAAATAATAATGCTTAAATTCTCTACCTACATTATCTATACAACCATACACTTGATAACCATTCTTTTTATAAAACTCTAGGGCTTGAAAACTTAAAGTATCTACTTTAATGAAATCACAATCTTTTTCTATTGCAATGTTTTCAAGCTCTAATAATAATTTAGTACCGTAACCCGATTTCCTTACTCCACTATCTATTATAAAAGTATGAATTTCCAATCAATTCCAACATATCTCACTAAGAATCCCACCTCGAACATTTCCATTATCATCCTTAAGAAATAGACAGATTTCTTCATACCTTCCTCGCAAATCTTGTGGAAAATGTTTTAAATTAAACCTGTAAAGTTCGTCGTTAATATATTGCTTATCCTGAATATTTAATTCTTTAGTAATACGAAGTGACATTGTACATTCCTCCTATTTGTAATTGATCCTGATATTAAAAAATAAGCCAATGTGATAAAGAATCACATTGACTCAATATTATCTATTATTCATCTAATTCTTTTAATACGATATTTAAATACCCTTCATATACCTTATGAATCAGTGACAATTTGTGTTAATCAAGTAATTTCACCATTGTATAATAACTACTACCAGGCGGATAATCTTTAATTTCTCCAACAACCTGATAGCCTCTCTGCTCATAAAATGTACGTGCTTGAAACTCATATGTAGTTAACAATGCTCTTGTTGAACCCATTTCCTTGGCTGTTTTTTTTCTGCTGTGTCTAATAACTGTCCACCGATGCCTTTTCCACGGTAATCTTTACTAAACCAAAACTTATTAATTTCAACCCATCCCCAATAAACCTCCGCCGTGATGCCGCCAATCCATTGTTGCTCATTATCAGTGACGATGAGATTTAAGGGACGTATCGAACCCTTTTGTCTGCTTTCCTGATGGTATAGTGAATGTTCATTATTATAGTCACGAATTTTAGCATTTAAAAAAATTAGTGAAATCATCGTGCTTCTCTTGTAAAATTTCAACCTGATAGTCCATCTAATTTCTCCTTTCAGTCCTGGTAACGCTTCATTAGCTTATCTTGATGAGCGTTGAAAATTTCTTCTAAGGAAATATCATACTTATTAGCGATTACAATAATATTTCCTAAAACATCTCCAAGCTCCTCTATTAACTCTTGCTTATTTTCTTCATATGATTGAACCTTTTCGTCTGGTCTGTCTCTGCCAATTTCTAAAGCTCGAATAGCTCTTGCCACTTCTCCGGTTTCTTCAGCAAGAAAACCAATGCGAGTAAAAATATTCAATTCAGACCATCCACGCGTATCATAGTATTCCTTTATCCATTGCTGGAATTCATTTATTTCCATTTTTCAGTCCTCCATTTCATTCCTCTCAAAATTAAATTATACTATAATACGAAACTTCTATCAGTGGACATTTTTATCACTGATTGGTGTGTGAAATCGAGAGATACAGGTAGATTTTAAAGATATTCCCTGTTAATCGGAGGAAACAATCAATTTGATTTGGAGGAGCTAGATATGAATAGTATTGCAGTATTTTGTGGATCAAGCATTGGAGCTTCAGAGGCCTATCGTGAAGGGGCTATTCAACTTGGCAAGGAATTAGCCAAGCGACAAATTACTTTAATTTATGGAGGAGCTAGTGTTGGAATCATGGGTACAGTTGCAGATACAGTTCTGCAGGAAGGTGGTAAGGTCATTGGCGTTATTCCTACATTACTGGAGGAACGAGAAATCTCACATCAGCATTTAACAGAGCTGATTGTGGTCAATACGATGCATGAACGAAAAAGTAAAATGATGGAGCTAGCTGATGGCTTTATCGCATTACCTGGTGGCCCTGGTACATTGGAAGAGTTATTCGAAGTATTTACATGGAATCAAATTGGTCTTCATCAAAAGCCATGTGGCATTTTGAATATCAATCATTATTATGATTTACTCATTTCATTCTTTGACCATATGCAGAATGAGCAATTTTTACAAGCACATAATCGTGATACATTGCTAGTTGACGACAATATTGCGGCACTCTTAGATAAATGCGCTACCTATGAGCCACCTGCAGTTAAAACATACCAGCTTTCAAAATAAAACTATTACTGCATGGTATTATTTTTTTTACCATGCAGTTCACCCATTAAAAAGTCAGCATAAGTATTTCCCCGTATCACTCATTTACTACATAATCCTTTATCCTATACTTCTTTACGATTTTTCACAGCTACTACTGCAATAATAACCATGATTAGCTTCACCACCAATATAATTATGTAAATGCTAAACGATATAATGGCTGGCAATAATACTAGCCACCAAGACCAAGAAATAACATCTGTAAGCTTTAATACTATAAAAACAACTGTTAAGACTTCTGCAATTCCCACAACGTCCCCACCAATCGACTTTAAATTTTTCTCTACTAAAGAAAACTACCATTAGTATTACTATAATACAACGATTAAAACATACCTTACTATGTAAACTTTTTGAAAAATACGGAACCTTTCTGCTGGTAAATCGTATAGATATTGGAAACACAATTTCAGTCATAAAGGAGACAACCAAAGATGAAAAAAACCGTTTAAAAAAAACTTGGATGATGGCTTCAGCATTAACATTAGGATTAGCTGTTTTGACACCACTTCAGGCAGGAGCTACTTCCGTGCAAACACCCAACAATGCTACAGTTCAAATGGAACAGCAAATTACTGGGACAATTACAGATAATTACGGAGATGGGATCAATCTTAAAGGAAAAGACGGGAAAAATTACTTTATTAGCTTCTATAAATTTTCTAAGGAACAATTAGAAAAATTAAATTTAACAGAGGGACAGGAAATCTCTGTGGAAGGATCCATTGTTAACAGTTATTCTGATTTCTACACATTTGAAGTTTATAAAAGAGATCTACCAAAAGAAGTAACATCTGAGGAACTAGCAAAATTAGAAAAGTTATTTAATGAGATTAAAAGACTTGAAAAAGAAGCTAGTGTGCTTGAAGATACCTCTATAGAAGCGGCAGAAAAGAAATACGATGAGATTGCTAAAATCTATGAGGATATGTATAAAATCACAAAGCCTTACATCTTAGCTAGCTGGGAGCCTCAATCCTTTGATGAGTATTTACAAGATTTTGGATTTAGTGAAAATAATATCGTCATTGATGCCGAGGACAAAAAAAACAGCTTAAGGTAATTTATGAGGAATGGGTGAAACTTGCAAAAGCTGGTATTGAAGAAGACAAGGCAGATGAAAAATTTGAAGCTTTTTATACAATTCTTCAACCTTATTTAGATAAACTTTATCCGCCACAAACATTCGAAGAATATATGGCAGACACGGAATTATCTATTCCTGCCGAAACGTTAGCCAAGCTAAAAACAATCTATGACGATGCTCAAAGGGCAGAAAAAGATAAAAATGATGAACTTTCTGAAAAGCTATGGACTGAATTTTATAGTATGATGGATGATTTCTATACACCCCAAACATTTGAAGAGTACATGGCTGACTTTGCTTTCGAAGTGAGTGAGGCTGATAAAAAGCAATTAAAAGCGCTTTATGAGGAAATCTTAGCTTTAGATAAAAAAGTAGAGCAAGAAAAAATTGATGCAAAATGGGACGCTTTTTATACTATTTTAGATCCGTATTTTAAAGCAAACAAAGAAATTCTAATTTCTGCTTCTAAGCTAACACTTAACGGTCAGGTTTACCTTCCTCAATAATTGAAAATCACCTTAACGTTTCTTTCGAATTGTGGGTTTTTCTAATCTGGTAGTGTTATGTTCCTGTGGGAAAGGGAGTGAGTTGCATTAATAAATTTCGAGTAAGAAGATGGCTAAACTTACATGCTGAAAATGATATCATCGTAACGAGTAAGCATTATAAAAGATTAGGCGAAATAGGGTTAATAAAAATAATTATTATGGGGTCTTATAAAGGAAAAAAAATATCCTTTGATCCTGAATTGTTTGAAATACTCCCCTCCTTCCCTTCAGTCGATGCTAAATCATTGGCCAAATTAGCTCAGGACTTTACAGAAATGCTAAGAGATAATTATGAAAGAGGAAATAAAAAAAACCAACACATTATATTTAAAATACAGGTATTTTAAAAAAATTCCTAGCTATTTGTTTTCACAAATAGCTAGGTTTTTTTCTTTTCCCCTGTAAATTTTCTTCACCCCTGTTTGATTCATTTCCATAAAAAAAGCTTTCGGGAAAGTGTTTCCTAATTTTTTTTCACAAGATAAAACTTTTTGTAATGGAAATACGTCTAATAATTGGTAACACCAGTTGAATAAAAGGAGACATATTGATGAGAAAACCACTTAGAAAAACTTGGATGATTGCTTCTGCACTGACATTAGGAATGGCTGTTTTTACACCCCTTCAAGCTGGAGCAGCCTCACAGGAAACAACAAAAGATGTGACAATCCAAATCGAACAACAAATTAAGGGAACTATTAAAAATATTGTAGGAGACGGGATCAATGTAAAAGGCAAAGACGGTAAAAACTACTTTATTGGTTTTCACAAATTTTCTGATGAGCAAATTGAAAAAATGAACTTAGTCGAGGGACAGGAAATTACTGTAGAAGGAAGTGTATTAAAGGATTATGCTGAATTCTACACATTTGATGTGTATAAAAAAAGAATTGCCTAAAGAGATACCAACTGAAGATCTAAAGAAATTAGAAAGCATGTTTACTGCAATCAAAAAAATTAGAAAAAGAAGAAAAGTATGATGAAGTAGAAAAGATGTATGCTGCAATGGATAAAATCACAAAGCCTTATGTATTAGCCAGTTGGCAGCCAATATCCTTTGAGCAATATATAGATGAATATGGATTTAGTGAGAAAAATATTGTGATTAAGGATAGTGAGAAAAAGCAACTAAAAAGCATCTATGAAGAGTGGGTAAAGTTTGAGAAAGCAGGTAAAGAAGTCAAAGCTCAAGAAAAGCTTGATGAAATTTATAAAATCTTGCAACCATATTTAGATGAGCTATATCCACCTACTCCCTTTGATGAGTACATGGCGAGTATGGAATTAGATATCCCTGCTGAAGTTGTCGTAAAACTAAAAACAATTTATGAAAAAGCTCAAAAGGCAGATAAAGACAACAGTATTGAGCTTTCCGATCAGCTATGGGGAGAATTCTATGAAGTAATCAACCCGTATTTTAAACCAATTCCGTTTGAGGAGTTTATGGCTGACTTTGATTTTGAAATTCGTGCAGCAGATAAAAAAAACAACTACAATTATTATATGAAGAGGCTATAACTCTTGATAAAGATGGAAAACAGGAGCAGTCTGAAGCTAAATGGGATGCTTTATACAAAATACTAGATCCCTACTTCCTAGAAAATAAAGAAATTTTAATCTCTGCTTCTAAGCTTACTTTTAAAGGCCAAACCTATCTTCCGCAATAGATAAATGAAGTGCTGGGACATAACTAAATGGTTCCTTCATAAAGCCAAATAATCTCTAAATCAACAAAACACGATAAATAGAGAAACCGAACTAGTCCGAAACACTTCATGAGTGTTTCGGACTAGTTCGGTATTTTTGTTTGCTGAAACACGTTTGTCT
Organism: Lysinibacillus pakistanensis; assembly: GCA_001312325.1. The sequence goes on from BBDJ01000030.1 coordinate 17,591, forward strand.
CAGCCTCTTTTTATTAAAAGCAGACTATTCCTGTGCTAGCCCCATAGCCTGTAGCATCGTTGTAAATTTCGCAGAGATTTCATTATATTCACTATCCTGCTGTGAGCTATTGACAATGCCTGCCCCTGCAAATAATGTAATAGCCCTATGATTAATTTCAGCACAACGAATTGTAATTACCCATTCCCCATCACCATTCTGATCCATATAGCCAACAATTCCCGTATAATAGCCTCTATTAAAGGGCTCCATTTTCTGTATAAACTCTAATGAAGGCTTTTGTGGTGCCCCACAGATGGCCGGTGTAGGATGTAATAGCTGTGCTACATCCAATACAGTCGTCATATCATTTTTTTATTTTTCCCTTTATGACAGTGGATAAATGCATCATTGTATCTGTATAAAGAATAGCTGGTTTTTCATTGCACTCTATTTCTGCTAAATAGGGTTGCAATTTCTCACAAATATAATCCACAACAATTTTATGCTCATGTAAATCTTTTTCTGCATGTAGTAGCTCATTCTCTATAGCCTTATCCTTTACCAAATCATAGGTTTTTTTTACGTGAACCAGCCAAAGGATTAATCGTTACAATATTTCCTTCCTTTTTCACAAGTAGCTCTGGGCTAGCACCAATCAGATTTTGAGCGTTATCCAAGGCAATAGAAAAAAATATAGCCTTGTTTATTTTTGTGTAGTAAATTCGTTAACCATGCTGTGATGGGTGGCTCCTCTTGTAAATGAAATTTTAATGATCTTGCAAGCACAACTTTGCTAAATTGTTGCTTACGAATGGAATGTATTGCTTCTTGAACCATGTCGTTAAATTGAAGTCTGCTAGGTAAATCAATGCTGTTCTCTATTGACAAGGGCTGGTTTGCAGTTTGTAAATCATCGATCAAATTGCCGTGATGATAATTTACAAAGGTATCTGGAATAATAATCGTTGCTTTACTACGTTGATCAAATGGGATTGCTCCAATAATCATCGGTGCTTTATATTCCATTTGAAGTGCCCTAATTTCTTCTGTAAGCGTTATTGAAGCATTCATAGCCAATTGAAACCTTGTTTGCTCCCCATTGAATACCAATAATCTTTCAGGCGTCTTCAAAAAGGTATCATTGTTGCTTAAATGATTAAGGATGTCAGATAACTTAATATTTTCCATAGTCTTCACCTTACTTAGATAATTTGATTATGCTTTAATTCCTGTATGATTATATCTTCTGTGATGCGTACAATATTTATATTCTCTTGACTACAAATAAGGGATAGTCGATAAAGGTTATCAACCATTATGGAATGACAAAATACATCCTTGCATGTTGACTTTATTTGCTGATTATCCAGACTGATTTCTGTTAATTTCATATGTAATCCCATACCCAACATTTTGGCATACGCTTCCTTTAGGGTCCATATTTTATAAAAATAATCTAGCTTTTCTTCCAGTAATTGAATTTCCTTAAAATGAGCAATTTCTTTTTCACTCATAAAAAAATCAATACAATCAAAATCTATTTGTTGGATCCGTTCAATATCGATGCCTATAAAGCTACAAGTTGATACGGCCCCAGCTAGATATTGTCCAGAGTGAGATATATTAAAATGAACATCTGGCACATGGACAAATGGCTTGCCATATGGACCAAATTGAAATTGGACGTCAGTTAATCCTGCTTCTTTTAATAGAAGAAAGCGTTTAAAAAGGTCAGAATTATGTTTATGAACATGTTTTGCTCTATATAAATAAATATTTATTTGATTGCACTTGGTCATTTTACGCTTTCACTGCCTTGTATAATAGTATCCTCTAAGCTTTGCAAATAAGAATCCTCTATTTCATAAAGGAAAAAGTGCCCTCCCTGAAATTTTTGAAGGATAAAGTCATGATGCGTCACCTCTTGCCATCTTCCTAAGTCTGCGATAGAAAGGTCTGGATCCTCTTCTCCAAAATGAGCAATAATAGGCGTAGTCAATATTTGTCCCTTGTAGCAATGAGATTCATGCAAGGTATAGTCATTTTTAATGGAGGGTATGACAAAATTTAGAAACTCCTGATTTTCTAAAAGCAACGGTGGTGTACCACCAAGTCGATATAATTCCTCTATTAAATTCTGATCAGGCATGGAAGAATGATATTTATCTTTGCCCTGACAGTGAGGTGCTTGACGACTCGCAGCGACTAAAAGTTGTAGTTGTATATGAGTATTTGTTTCAAGATAGTACGCCACTTCAAATGCAATGGCAGCGCCCATGCTATGACCAAATAATACTACCTTTTTTATTTTTTTGAAATCTGTGAAATTTCCTGGGCTATTTTGACACTTACCTCTTCTATGTTTAAAATCGGCTCTTCACTTCTTCTTGTTGCCTTCCCCGGCAGTTCTACACTATACATATTTACTTGTGTACATTTCCTTACCCACTCTTTATAATTTGAGGCTGAACCACCCGCATGATGAAAACAAAAAACATTGATATCACTATGATTATCACATGAGAATGGAAACCATATTTTCGAATCCATTTCAGCTTTCTCCTTCCGTATTTTCTAAAACAAATAATCGCTGTCCTAGCGGATATAGTTTATGTCCCTTATCAGGTTGTATCGAAATACACCTGAAACCCACCTCATTAAATATTTCCAGCCATTGTGCTGTCGTTAAAAAAAGTAGAGGATGTTTCCATTCTTTTATCATTCGCAGGCTCCATCATAAATACTTGTGAAATTAACATTTGTATAGACTCACCATCTGCTTCTGTTAAAATGACTAAACCATCTTTTTTTTAATAGCGATTGAAGCATCAATAATATTTCCTTTGTATTTTTAACATTGTTTAACACACCAGCAGCTAGAATTATATCCTGAGAATTACTCTCAACTAAAAACAGGTCCTTTCTATCTTCTACATCTATTTTCATAAATTCGAGCCAACTGATGTGCTGCAATGTTTTCTTTGCTTCATGAATAAAATAATTTGAAATATCACTAAATAAATAGCAGTTCATGTTATTTTGTAGCTGATTGTTTAGAATACTTTCAATGACTACTGTTGTGGTTGCACCAGTTCCTGCCCCAATTTCTAAGATATTTACCTTATCTTTTATTGCAATCTGTGCTGTGACAATGCTGGCGACTTCTTTATTCAGAAAATAAGCAATCATTGTATCCTTATATAAGGATGTAGCTACATCCATCTCACCCTCTTGAAAAAGCAGCTGGACAGCAGATTGTTTACCCTTTATTAAATCTCCTAGTAGTTCAGCGTGTTTATAAAAGTAATTCATGACTTTGACAGGCATCAATTGATCCGCCCATACTGATATAAGCTCTTGCCACGCCATCTCTAGCTCTTCTGAAGTCAACACTGGGTAATTTAAAACAAAGCCTGTATTTAGACAAATAATATAACCATGAGTAGTAAGTGCCGTTAACCATCTTTTAACTATAAATTGAAATCTATCATCGATTTGGAGAGCCTGAGAAATTTCTTCAACATGATATATCTTGTCCTTTGAAGTGAAGATATTGTTTTTTTTGAAGCTCAAGTAGAATCGTTTTTAAACAGACCTCATTAAATTTTGTTACAGCCTGTTGAACACCATCCATTGTTAGCAGCTCATAGCGTGCTTCCATCGATTCTTCTTTCCGAAGCTGTAACTTTATGTCTTCAATATTTAAAAATGGCTGAGGGATTCGCTCACAATCATTTGGATAACCTAAGGCACTCGTTAGTCCGCTCCATAGCTGTGCAGCTTGAATCATCTGCTGCCCCTCTTTTGCCATCTCGATCGAATGTATGTCATGGGTAATCCAATTCGCTAATCTTTCAATATCCTGTAAAATAGCGGAAGGCCAAGTTTTTGTCAGAATATCTTGATAGGTAGCATTATTGTTGGATGCAAAATCCTCTATCACAGGGCTAGTGAGCGGAAGAGAAGCCTCCTGTTTCAAACCTCTTGGAACTAGCGAAATAGGAGGGATTTGCATTCTAGGTGTCCATATTACGGGTCCATTCGTATCAAAAAGAGTCAATTTTCCACTATCGAACCCTAATGTAATATGATGCATTAAGTGCATATAACTATCAGAGACAGCAACATCTACTTGATTTTGTGCTCGTATCGTTGTTGGAATATCTTTTAGCATGGCGGAAAGCAATTGAAACGGCATATTGCCAGTAATCGTATCCTTTACCTCCCAGGGCTGAATATTACCAAGCAATTTTGTTAAAATATGAGCTAGTGGAAATGAAACCTGGGTTGCCATATCGATATTCAAATATAAAGGCTTTTCTTGCTGTATTATCGTTTGAGCCACTTCTAAAAATTTGTTGACGAAGGGTAAATGACCATATAAATCTCCAACCATGAACTTAACACGCTGTTGTTTGGCCATACGGTAACAGTCTATTAAATTTTGATAATGTACAGGCTGTTCTAATAAGACATGAATGCCTCTTTTTAAGAATGCTATTGCAAGCTCTGTGCCCGAACCTCCCATGACGCTTGTAGGAACAACAATGCAAGCAATATCTATGTCATGAGGTATGTCCTCTATATCCGTATATAAATTTGTCTTATATACACTGGCACACTGCTTTGACCTTTGACTGCCTTGTGCAAGAATGCCTGCTAGTTCAAAAAGCGCCGAATGTTGGATAGCCTCTAAATAAAATTGGCCAAATCTTGTGCCGCATACAAGTACACGTAACTTTTGGGTCACTACTATATCACTCTCTCATTTATCTAGTTTTTATTAATCGAATAGATGACACGGTGGTGCCACTGCAAAAATGGCACCACTGCACATTTTGTTTGGAGCTAGTAAATATTCAAATAAAAAAATACCTTCTTTTCTATGCAACGTTTTACAATGTACCTATAACATGTGCTTCTTCCTTATTCTGATCATTCTTCTGTGCAACGAGATTTGCAGCCATTCCTTCAATGGTAGGATGTAAAAATAATTTCTCTAACGTTAAGGAATACCCCAGTTCACTAAGTCGATTAATAAATCTAATTGCTTTAAGCGAGTCACCACCATGCTCAAAGAAGTTATCATTCACACTGCTATACGCTATTTCCAAAATTTCTTTCCAAGCTTGAACAATAGTTTGCTCTTCTGGAGTTACTGCTTGTCTCCCCTGTTCTACAAGCTCAGTTTGGTCAGAAATTTTATAGTGTGCTAGCTGCTTGCGGTTAATTTTTCCGTTCGCTGTTATTGGGAAGGATTCATGAACGAAATAATCATCTGGACACATATATTTAGGAAGAGTATGCTTTACCTCTTCTTTAAATTGAACAAGGTTTAATCTTTGAATCTTTGAAGGTCCTTCTACCATCATGATGTGTTCACCAAACCATTTAACGTCATCTCGCGGCCACTCCAATAAATAGTTAAAGCCTTCATCTTTCCATAATTGTTGCCAAGTCTCGCAATCAAGTAACGGTAATTTCTCTACCTTTCTAGCATCAGCAAGTTGTTGATAGCCTTCTTCATAAAATGCCACGGTAATTAGTAATAGTGCATTATTCTTTACATTCTCAGTTAGTATAATAAGACCATCTGGCTTTAAGAGTCGCTTTAAATAGGTCAACGTATTATTTAAATGACGACTTCTATGCAGTGTATTTTCAGCAATGATTAAATCATAGGTATGAAGATCCGTATCCTGATTATCAGGTGGGAGATTAACATCATATTGCTTAAATTTAACATGCTCGTGAGTTACCGCCGCCTTTTTACGATGTAGAAAATCAGATGATTCATCAGCATAGGTATATTGGCCAGAGCTACTAAAATGCTGAGCAAATAGATGACTCCCCTGACCTGTTCTTGTGCCAAGCTCCAAGACATTTAGTCCTTGCTCTTCATTGGATTTTGATAATATGCTTATCATATTGTTCACTAAATCCTGTGTATATTGACTCCATAAATTATAGTGACCTAATTGTTCAGGTGTTAAGAATCCCTGAGAATCTACTAAATAAATCTTTGCTAGCTGCTCGCCTTTTAGAATGGCAAGTCTGGCCTCTTGAGAAGCGATTAGCTGCTCCTTTAATTGCTGGAATATCGGCTGTGTTTCACCAAGATGAAAATCATTTAATTTATTATTCATATATTGTAAAGCGTCTTCTTTACTAAAATTAACGATATAACTAGCCTGTTTCCTCTCTATAAAACCATATTCGACTAGATAATCTAGCCAATGACCGATTAAAGATTCATACGTATTCGCAACAGCTCCTATTATTTCTGCTTTCATCAATACTTGACCCTGATTTTTAAAGATGTTCAATACAGATAAATCTAAAAACATCATACCGACACTAAGCCACTCAATTGCTGCTGTATAATCGGTAAGTTCAGCCATAGGAAGGGTTGGCTTCATGTGCTCTAATTCATTTTTTTATTGTTTCAAGACTGATAGAAAGTTTCATATCTGTTGTCATTGTTTCAACTAGATCATGCTGAATGCCCTTATGAAGCTTTAAATGGCCTATTAACTTATTATCCTGCATGATGACAGCAGCCTGCTGTACAATCGGAAGCTTGCATAAATTGGCTTCAATATCCCCTAATTCTACTCTATGACCATTCATTTTAATTTGCTGATCTTCACGACCTAAAAATTCAATATTACCATCAGGAAGATATCTGGCTAGATCTCCCGTTTTGTAAATCCTAGCTCCTGTTATTGGATGGTATATAAAGTGGGCATTCGTTCTCTCCTGATCATTACAATATCCTGTTGATAAACCGATACCACCAATATACAAATCACCTTTTACCCAAACAGGACTATCCTCATAATTGGCATTCAATACATACAATTGCTGATGTGAAAGCGATTCCCCATATGGGATGCTCTTCCATGAATCTTCTATCATTTCTACCATAAAATAGTTGGACCAAATAGAGCATTCTGTTGCTCCGCCTAGACTGACAACTTGCGTATCTTTGAAAATACTTTTTATTTTTTTTCTGGAAGGGTTAATGGTATCCAATCTCCACTTAATAGCACCCATCTTAAAGAACGACCCTGCTCTGCAATTGTAGTAGCTGTTTTATGGTAGCTCACAAACATTTCCATAAAGGTCGGTACTGTGTTCCAGATTGTAATGTGATGTTTATATAATACCTCTAACCAATGCTCAGGGTCCTTCAGCCTTTGCACATCAGGTATGACCACTGCCCCACCTGCAGCGAGTAAGCCAAATGCATCGTACACAGATAAATCAAATGTAAAATTCGATAAAGCTATACTACGGTCAGAAGATGTTACTTCAAAACGTTTGTTTATATCTAAAATGGTATTCACCACACTACGGTGAGTAATTTCAACTCCCTTTGGCTTGCCTGTAGAGCCTGATGTGAAAATAATATAAGCTAAATCATCAGGTAATATTGTGCGAAGTGTTGTCATTTTCTCTGACCGAGCTTCAATAAGTGACTCAACTGTATATATGTTTAAACGTAAATGGCTGAATCGACTATATAAAGACTGTGTAGTAATAATTGTTTGGATATGTGCTTGCTGGATAATCTGCTGTAGTCGTTCTAACGGTGTATCCACATCTACGGGCAAATATGCTGCACCAGCTCTCATAATCCCAAGTGCTGTAACAATTTGCTGCCATCCCTTTTCCATTAATATGATGATAGTCTGAGGTAGCTCTGTACCAATAGCTGATGCTATATTTTTTTTGACATTTCACCTAATTCTTTATAGGTAACTGTCTTTGTTGCATCAATAATTGCTGGATTTGCAGCAGATGTAAGCCATTGTTTTTCTATTAGACTGACAAGCGTTTCTTCTGATGTTGGTATTATGGCAGCCTCATGAATGATCTCCCGTTGTTTTGCATCTGGTAGGCTAATAACAGTAGTCTGTTGCCACGCTGTCATACCCTGACTTAGTTGATCTAAAAGCTGCAGATACACATCAAACATTTCAGCCAATAAACCTGAAGGGAATAATTCCTCTACACCGTCCCAGGATAGGATGAGCTCACCATCTTGTTCGAATACTTGATGATCCAACCAAACTTGAGGTGTTTGCGATGCTCCATAAATGATTTTCCCTAAATAAGAAATATCCTCCAAATGATCTTTATTCACGCCAATGCCACTAGTAAAGACGATCGGCATCACAATTTCGTTAAAATGGTTCCTGTCTTTTCGCAGCATTCGCTCGACTTCCACACCACTCACGAGCGTATGTTCAAGATCCCGCAATAATTGCTTTTGCACATCCTGACAGCGCATAATGAAATTACTATTCTGACGATGATCTATTTCAATCAATACTAAAGAAGTAAAATCTCCTACTAACTTATGAACATCTTCATGTAAAGGTAGACGGTTAAAATGCGTTAAATTTAATGTAAAATGCTGATGACGACTATATCTGCCTAATACTTCTGCATAGGCTGTCATTATAATCGTTGAAGGCGTTAAATGAAGTTGATGTGCCATTCGTTTCATTACACTCCATTTATCCTTCGTTAACACCGACTGATATCGGATAAATTTGTGTTCTTTGATTTCATTTGGTTGCTTCGCTAGTGGTAGCTCTGGGGCCGACGGTAGCTTTTGAACACGATCTTCCCAATAATTCATATCATTTTTATACTGAGTGGAATTTTTTTAAATCCGCCAGTGCAATAGCATAATCTCTAAAGCTGATATTGATGGTAGGTAAATTTTGAGTCGGCATATAAGATAATTTATACCACTCATCAAATAGCAGAAAAATGCTATAGCCATCAAATACGGTATTGTCAAAGCTAACATGTAATCGTGTTGTCTGATTTGGACTTAAGCTTGCCTCAATATCAAATAATGGCCATTTGCTAACATCAAACCTACGCTGGGACATTTGATTTCTAGTTGCTTGTACGCCATTAGTAAAGGCTAAATGATCCTCATTCCTGTAATCATTAATGGGAATTTGATAAGCTGGTACATCCTTCAAAATTTGCTGTGACAATCCATTATTCAATACAACCACTCGCATGACATCATGACGCTGAATTAATTGATTCCAAGCCGCATTTACTGCCTCCATATCCAGTTCGCCACATTCAAGCTCAAAATAACAATGAGCTGACACATCACTTAAGTCATATACACTATTTCTTCCGAGCCAATAGGATTGTTGAATATCCGTTAATGGGAATGGCTCATATAGATGCGTTGTATCACTTTCTATATTTGCAAAAGATGTAGGTATTTTTTTCCTCTGTTTCAGCCATTGTTTGCTCAGCTATATAATGAGTAAAATCACTAAACTTTGGATATTTGAAAATTGCCTCTAAGGAAGTGGGTACATTCAATTTTTTTCTGTAATTGACTATTAAGTTGCGTGGCAATTAATGAATCCCCACCAAGTTGATAGAAATTATCATCTAGTGAAATATGCGATTTCTCTAATACATATTTCCAAACATTTGCAATTTTTTTGCTCCATAGTCGTCATTGAACGTGTTGGTTCTGTCTGCTCCTGAGCCTCTATATCAATGCTGGCATGTAATAGCTTACGATTTAGTTTCCCATTATTCGTTAAAGGCATTTTGAGAAGTAAGGTTATATGTCTAGGAATCATATAATCTGGTAATTGCTCTCTAGCATAGTCCTCTAGCTTTCTCTGATTAATTTGTTTTTTTCACAGGAGATGACTGAGCAATAAAAATATGGTGTGCATATAGGTGTGGATCATTCACCACATTCACATTTGAAAAACCTGCTTTTTTTAAAAACCTCTAGCCATTGAGTATCCGCTAATAATGGCTGGCAATTTTCTTTTCTTTCATCTTCATATTGCGTAAACCCTTGTTCCTCAAAGCCTGTTGTAATGAGCTGCAGACTACTATTCATCGTCTTTTCAGTAGTGATCATCAAGCCATCCACATCTAAAAGCTGCTCAATAAAAGGCATCGTTTCTGGTAAATTTTTTTATTCTGTGTAGCGCATTATTGGCAATTATCAGGTCATATTTATGGCATGTATAGCCTTGTAAAATAGGGTCAATTTCCATATCTAAAGTAGCAAATTCTATCTGGTCTGAAAGAATGGAATCGAATTTACCTTTAAAATACACAGAAGCATCCGTGATTGTATAATGATAATCAACACCTGCCAATTGCTGAATGATAGCTTCTGTAAATGAGCTACTTCTCGCTCCAAGCTCTAAAATGTGTATTGGCTTTTTCTTAGCTGTACTAATCCTATTAATAATGGTTGCTACTAGACGATGACTTTCTATAGCCCCTGGTTCTTCACATATCACCTCCATCGGTGATAATGCATCTTTAGAAAATAATAAAGAAGCTGGTGATATTTTTCCTGTAAGTATTGCTTGCCCATTCTCAATACAGGAAGTACTGAATTTCAAAATATTCGGGTAATGTGCGAGAGGAGGTAGCTGACAAGCTGATAAATCCATCTTATTTGTATAGGTGATATGATCTATAGTCGCTACTATATGTAGCTGATGTAGTAAACTAAACCATTGGAAAATAAGCTCATAATACCTCGTATCTACCTGCTTTTCTTCTATTAGCTGTTTAATATTGTAGCTTTCTCCTTTATTCATAGGAAAATCCATTTGCTGTAATATCGATGTTATTCCATAGCAAGTTAATTGATCGATTTCTTGGATAAATTCCTGCATTGCTTCTGAATAATCGAAGTCACTACCGTCTGAATTTTGAGAAACTGATTCTATCACGCTTCTAACAAGTTTAGGAATGTTGGAAGATGTCGTCTGAAAATCAAAAAGATCACCAAAATCCTCAGCTGTGATAAAAGCATGAAGCTGATTTCCGCTTTTTTTGTTTAGTGGCGAGAACTACCACATCTTTAATACACGATTTATTTTTCAGGCTTCTTTCAATCTCACCTAATTCAATCCGATGTCCGTTAACCTTGACCTGTTCATCTTTTCGACCTAAAAATAATAAAACGCCATCATCTACATACTTGCCATAATCCCCTGTTCGATACCATCTTTGTCCATCAATAGAGATAAACTGGTTATTCGTTTGCTGGCTATTTCCCTTATAGCCCTTAGCAATACTGTTACCGCCAATCCATAGTTCACCTGCAACTTGGTTTGGACAATCCTCGCCTCTTTCATTGACGACACGATACTGCTGATTTGGTAACGGGAACCCATATGGAATGCTTGGATATTTATGAACAGTATCATCCGTTACTTTAAAATAATTAGACCATATCCCACCTTCAGTAGCTCCACCCATGGCAATCAAGGTACCATGAGGCGTTTTTAATGGTATCTGCTGTACTAAATCTGGTTTAATCCAATCTCCAGATAAATAAATATGCCTAATTGATGGAAGGCTTTTCTCCTCATGCTCTAGCTCCGCACATAACATCTCAAATAAAATAGGTACAGAATTCCATAATGTAACACCAAATTTTTTTAATGTAGTGTACCCATTTATCTGCACGTCTCACTTCCTCTTCACTCAGTAATAGCAGTTTGCCACCAACAGCCAACAAGCCAAACATATCATAAACTGATAAATCAAATTCTGTGGCAGATACAGCTAATACACAATCCTCTATATTGATTTGATTAAGCTGATTGACAGCATAAATGGTATTCCATGCGGCTTCATGCGTCATCTCTACACCTTTAGGCACACCCGTTGAGCCTGAGGTAAAAATAATGTAAGCAGGAGAGGCTGCATCATAGATGATTTCAAAGCATCGCTCACACTGTTCTGCATCTGCAACAGATAAATACGAAATACCACTGTCATCATCTAGCTGAGGTTGATCTGTTACAACAAATCGTATATCCGCTGCTTCATAAATTTTATTTCTTCGAGACAATGGCTGCTTGAGACCAATTGGTACATACACCGCTCCTGCGGCTAAAATCCCTAAAATTGTAGCAATCTGAGAAATGCCTCGTTCCATTAATAATCCAACTGCCTCCCCCTTTCGGATACCGTTTAGGTGCAAATATTGAGCAATGCGTCGTGCCTTTTCCTGTAAAGCACCATAAGTGATTGATGTCTGTAGCGCAGGAAATATCAATGCTTGTTCATTAGGGATTTGTTGAGCTTGTGTAAAAAAATGGCGCATGTAGGCAAGTTGGCACTACTGTCATTTCCGACTGAACATTTTTTTCTAATCGTTAATGGCTCTGTTATCGGAATATGGAGTGGCATCGACCAATCATCACTATTAGCGACACTAGCCACTGTTTGTTTAAAGCTTGTAAACATCTCATCAAGAACCTGTGGCTTAAATACATCATCAATACTATCCCAAATTAATAGCAAGCCACCATCCTGCTCAAACACTTGGAAATCCAGCCAAACCTGTGGTGTTTGGGAAATCATATAATGGATATCGCCAAATACTGATTTAAACTCTTCATTCAACAAAGGCGATCCGATATTACAGGAAAAAACAACTGGGGCAATTTGTTGTTCACTATTATGCAGACGCACATAATCCCTTTGCACATCCACACCAGAGTAGGCTGTAAATTTCATATCTGTATGAAATTGGTTTTGAATGGTTTGTACATCCTGTAAAAATGTTCGTTGTTCCTGTAAATCAACCTCGACTAAAAGGATTGTTGTAAAATCAGCCACCACTTCTTCAATCGTATGCTTTGTTGTTGATTGCCGATTAAATAATGGGAGATTGATAAGAAAGTGATTATTTTCGCTCCATTTATTAAGAATTAGACTATAGATGGTTAGTAGCGTCATAGCAGGAGTGACGCTTGATCTTGCTGATGTATATTTTAATTTTTCCCATAGCTCCGCTCGTAAAAAATAAGAGCGTCGAGAAAATGTTGCATTTATTTCAGACTTATTCGAGACTGGTAATTGAGGCTTTGAGGGTAGTGTTTCTAGCCTGTTTGTCCAATAGGCCATTGCCTCTTGTCTCTCCTGTTGATTTTCTTCGTTTTTTTTCTGCCAAATATGTAGCAAAATTCCATTCGAGAGGCGCTTGGGGCTCCGCGTTGCATTATACAATGCAGCTAAATCCCTTAATAGTATTTGATAGCTTTGGACATCTGCTACTAATAGGTCTATATCGAAAAACATACGACCTTTATTTTCTGGTAATAAAGTGATTTGTAATTCTGCCACTTGACCCTCGTCAATCTTTAGTAGTCTATGAGAAGTTTGCGTTCGTATTTCCTCTAAATGGTGTTTGATTTGCTGCTCATCTGCCATTCGATAATCATGAACGATTAAGGGCTTCACCTGTGATTGTTTTAAAATAAATTGTTGCCCATCTGCTGTAAAACAGGATCTCAGCATTGGATGATGCTCCTGTAGCCTCTTCCATGAAGCTGCTAATCTGTCTGTATCAATCTGTTCCACATTAATTTCTAAATAGCCATGACAGCCTACATTGCCTAGATACTGTCCATCGTATCTACCAACAATAGGCATGCTGAACTTCGGTTAAAGGGAAGGGCTCATACATATCCACATACTTTTGGTTCTGCATATGAGGGAACTGTTCCTCAGAAATAGACTCCTCTAACAATAATTGTCGCCAGTCCTTTAAATAAGGTTTTTTTACCAACTGCTCAAAAGTCAATCGATAACCAAGTTTTTTTACTTACGTTAATAAGCTTCATCATTTCAATAGATGAAAGGCCCATATGTAGTAGGTTTGCATCGTTCGCTATTTGCCCACCAGGATTCAACATATTGCATACTTCATCTCTAAATGCTTGCCATTTTAATAAAAACTCTGTCTCCATTGAAGTTCCTCCTAAGCTAGATATTGTGCGACTAATTTTTTTCTTGTCGGATTTCCCTACATTAATATAGGGAATAGATTCTACATACACTAATTGATCAGGAAGTTTAGTATTTGCTACACCGTTCTCTATCATAATTTGACAAAGCTCCGTTAACGAAAGCTCCCTATCTTTTTTTTACAACAAATGCACAGATTCGTTCCCCTAATTCCTGATCAGCAACACCTACAACGGAAGCATCCACAATCTCATCATGCTCAAGAAGATAGCTTTCAATTTCACTCGGGGTTACGTTTTCGCCTGCTCGATTAATCTGTTCCTTTACTCTTCCAAGAATTTGAATATTACCTTCCTCGGTTATGCGTGCCTTATCTCCTGTTTTAAAAAAAGCCATCTGTTGTAAAGCTAAGCTGATTCATTTCTGGTGATTTATAGTAACCTAGGAAGGTGTAGGGGCCTTTTTGAATCAGCTCACCTGCTTCTCCCAGCGCAACCTCATCACCGTTCTCATCAACAATTTTAATTTCATCACCTGTAGAAATTGGCGTACCTTGGCATGAAATAATTGTGTCAATATCATCATGAGGTGAAGTGAAGCAAGTAATGCCTTCTCCAAGACCATAGCCCTGAATTAGCTGACATTGAAATTGTGTCATCAATTGGAGAGCCAATTGCTTCTCTAGCTTAGCTGCTCCTAATAAAATATAGTCAAGGGAAGATACATCTGCATGCTCCTCCAAAGTGAGAGACTCTACCCATAAATTTGCTATAACAGGTACGATAGAGGTAAAGGTAACTCGCTCTTTTTCAATCCATTCTAGTGCTTCATCAAATGTACTCGTTGAGCTTAATATAACCTTACCGCCTTTACTTAAAGTCCCTAGAACACCCGGTGAACAAAGCGGATAATCATGTGCAATGGATAGTACCGCAAGATAAGTACTATTTTCTGTCACCTGACAACGGTCTGCTGCTGCTTTTGCATTACATAAGTAAGCAGTATGTAATTTGGGAATGACCTTTGGGATTCCTGTAGTGCCTCCTGATAGTAAAAATAAAGCAATATCTTGATAAGAGGATTGATGCTCCATGAGATCATCCTTCTTTGGACAGAATTGGTTTTCTAAATCTCCCAATGAAATACATGTATCATTCGGTTCATCTGTAATGATTAAGGAAATACTTGGTTGTTTCATTACGACCTTTTTAGCCATAGATTGATAGTCATAGCCATGGAATGTGGATGGTATAATGATTGCCACAGGCTCTGTTAGTTTAGCGATATTTGTAATATCTTTTTCTCGATGTGTTGGCAATAATAATATAGGTCTTGCACCTATTATAAATAGTGCAAAACAAGCCTTTACAAAGAATATATTATTTGGTAATTGTAGAAGTACATTGTCTCCCCTCTTAATACCTTTCGCTATTAATCCCTGTCCTAAGAAGTTAGCTGATCGATACAGCTCCTCATAAGTTAATGATCCTGTTTGATCAACAAGGGCTACCTTATTCTTGTACATAGTTGCCCAATTTTTTTAAGGCATCTGCAAGTGACAATGGTTCCAAATAGCCCTCTTTCTCATAATGCTCCAAAAATTTCGTAATCTTTTCCTCTATCTGTATGCTGCTCATCCTTTTTAACCTCCAGTATGACAATATCTGAATCCGTAAAATGTTTCCTAGCAATATATAAGTTGACCTGTTGGAGCAGTTGCTCGTATCCACTTTCAGTTCTTTCCTGTCCATTACACAATGTCCAAATATGCATATCCCCTAAAAAAAGCGGGAAGTGCTTGTCTTGACACATTTTCAGGAAGTATTTTTTTCAATAATCAACAATACATTATCGTCAGCCATTACCGCTGCAATATTGCTGAGTATGGCTGTAGCCTGACGATCGTCCCAATCATGGAGAATTCTTGATAAGACATACATATCCGCCTTATGCTCAAGAGGTAAAAAGAAATCTCCTTCGATGAATTGACATCTCTTCTGTAAGCGGGATATACGAATCGTTTCCTCTGCTTCTGCTTTGATATAGTCTTTATCAAGGATGATTCCCTCCGCTAATGGAAATCCTTGTAAAAGCTGTGTTATTACATCACCAGCACCACCTCCTATATCAACAATTCTCTTAATATCAGTCACTTTTCTTGTCTGAAATAATAGCTCTAAATTTAACTGTGAGCTTGATTGACGCATCATGTCATTAAATGTTCCTAAGCGATTTTGGCTCATTTCATTGATTTCAAAAAAACGCCTCTCCCTCCACCAATTCAATAGGCGAGATATTTTTCTTTAATCCTTCATAAAAATAGCCCCATGCTTTCATGCATATACGTCCATTAAATAAAATCATTGCAGCCATGGAATCTTCACTATCATTTGATAATTTTTCACCTAGAGATGTTAACGAGTATTGATCATTTTCTTGATAGACGAAATCCATTGCTATCAGAACCTTCATAAATCGCTCTAATAATAAAGGAGAAAGATGAAGCTCTGTGGCCAATTGATGATTTGTCATGCTTTTGGAAAACAATGCATTAAAAATGCCTAGCTCAACCGCGCTATATACGATATATGAGTGAGAATAGCCCTGTATCATATTAATGATTTTCATTTTTTCTACATCCACATTACTTCTCCCCTATAATTGAAATACATTCCGTTTTTATGAGTTGTTGCATCAACTCTTCCACATCAACTATTGATTGCGCAAAGTAACACCCTTTTTTTATTTGTACCATTCCTTTCTTGCATTTGCATCGCCACACAAGCAGCTACAACTCCAGAGCCATAGTTCCAATTCATATTACTTTGTAAGTAACTTGTTTGTGTTTTACCATTTTCTTCTGTTTCAACATATATAATAAAACCCTCATGTTCATCTTGAGTATGGTAGGTCTCAATTAAACGATGAGCAGAGGCGCGCTTCTCCTCCTCAGTTTTATATAGCTGCATAGCCTTTATCATAATAAAATCACTCAGTATTTTAGATGTAGCGAAGGTATTATAAAAATAGGCATTGACAGCTCTATATTCTTTTACACAGGCTATAAACTCCTCGTTCATCAAGGGAAGTGTGTATACTTGATGAAATGGAGCAGGTAAAACCTTTTGGCTCCCTATTCCTGAAGTTAATTTCTTTATGTCACCATTACTGAAATAGGACATTCCATAGCCCTCATCTTTTTCTAAGCTGGAGATAATATCATAAGCCCCTGTTTCAGAAAAGCTACCTTTACCAGCAAAATAGCAGCTAATACGCTCGACCCATTTTTGGTTGCGTAATAAAAATGCTACAAACATTTCTGTCAAGCCAGGATAGACACCGGCAGATATGGAACATGTTATAGGATTATTGTGTTTTGCAAGAGCATCCTCTATTGCCAATTTCATTGTTTTATCACCAGATACATCAATATAGGTAGTATTCGTTACTAGACAAGCTTCAGCAACTCGTGCAAGTATGAGGGAAGAGGGTCCAGCCGTATTTATAACCAAGTAGCAATTCTCACAGAAGGCTTGAATACTAGCTTCATTAAAGACATCAACTGCTTGGTATTTCATGGTCTCGGACTCTTCCCCAAACTGTTCAATAAGCTTTGCTATCTTCCGACCTCCTAGTAATAATGAAGCTGAATAATTGTTCAATAAAGTTTTAACAGCTCCCACACCAACCTGACCTGTTGCGCCAATGATTCCTACGTATTTTTTTATTCATATTGACTGATACTCCCCACTTGAATTGGTGCTAGCAGGATGTCAGCCACACGATAAGCATTGTCATCTTCTTCAATACATGTAATGTGATTCCCAGCAATTTCTATTTCCTCAAAATGCCCAATGCACAGGTCTTTCCAAAACTTTAACGTGTCCTGTCTATCGGTAAAAATAAAGTCCATATCCTCTTCTGCCACTAAATAGCGAATATCGCCGAAGTATGCCATTGGTCGCACGTTGGACCCTTTAAAGCTGTGTAAATAGATGTTATAGTATCCTTCTAGCATCTCATCTGGAATGATTTCACCAGTTTTTTTCTCTATGGCAGCTCGATAATCCTGAAAGCGCTGTTTTCTGCTTCGTTGTGATAAATTCTTGATAAAGCGGTAAATTTCTTTAAACTCTTCCACATGTTTAAGCTCCTCAAGACTTGATGCGCTTAAACTCTCATTATGTTGATAGAAAATATGCATAATAGCTTCCATTAAATGTTGATTGGATGCTTCATTATAAACATCCTCAACTGTAATATAGAAATTTGTAATAAAGATTAATTCTAGCGCTATAGAATCCTCGATATCATATAAAACCGGTGCACTATCAATTAACGTAAAATCAATTATTTCCACACCTCTTTCCCCCAGCCTTCTAGCCATTTCAAGAGCAATCAGCCCACCCATGCAATAGCCAATTAATTGAACTTGCTTCACTTGTTTTACCATAATTTGTTGTACATAATCATCTGCTAAATGATCAATTAACATGGCACTATCTATGGCTAAATACTGGTCTATATCTTGAATAGAAATACTGATAACTTTTCCTAAATCTTGTTGTGCTAAATGCTTGTTTAAATATTTAAAGGCATTCATTGTCCCTAATCCTGCATGAACGACAATTCGGTATGGTTCACCATGAGAGGAGGATTCCTCCTTTAATAAACCTATCGCCTGGGCATGATTTCGTTTATATATATGTTGATTTTCCTGCGTCCCTGTCACTGTATGTTGCATTATTTTTTTGTGCGAGTAATTTAATAACTGGCTCATTTAACAATTGACGAAGAATAAAATCAAAAGTAATTTTATGATATTGATTTTCATTCTCAATTGACTTTTTTTATCTTCCCTGCCAATTGTGATAAGGATAAGGAATCTGCTCCATAGTCATATAAATTTTTATCCGCCTGAATATGTTCTATCTGAAGAACATCTTGTGCAAAATGTAGTAGTGTTCCCTCTAATCGAGTGATTACTTCTGCCTGTTGTAGGTTCCCTTCAGCCTGAACCTCCTGTACTAGCTGCTGCACCTGTTTCTTGATCAATTGGCGATCTAATTTTATCATTTGCATTTAGTGTAAGCTTCGATAAAATAAATAATTTGACAGGAACCATATAGGACGGTAATAGCTGTTCAAGATAATCAATGAAATCATTACATAGTACATTGTTTGGAGCATACTCTGCTAGTTGAACGACAGCATAAAGATGCTTATTATCTAGTACGACTGCACAGGAAGCGTCTACTTGCTCATGTTTATTTAATAATGATTCAATTTCCCCTAAGTTAATAAGATTTCCACGTAACTTCACTTGATTATCAAGACGTCCGATAAATTCAATTTCTCCATTGTCCATATATCTTCCATAGTCACCAGTTCTATAGAGACGCTGCTGTTTAATCGTTGTGATAAATCGTTCATTTGTCATTTCAGTATTCTGATAGTAGCCTTGCGCAAGACTATCTCCCGCAATATATAGCTCTCCACGAACCCAATTCGGGCAATCCTCATTATGTTCATCTAAAATATAAAAACATTGGTTCGCTAACGGGTAGCCATAAGGTATAGACTCTCTCTCAAAGTCTTCTTCACTGCAAATATGATAATTGGACCAAATACCCGCTTCTGTAGCACCGCCTAGGGCAATTATGGTACTCTTTGGAAATGCAGTTGCACATTGCTTAACCATTTTTGGTGGTACCCAATCTCCTGATAACAGTATCGTTTTCATGGAATCTATTGAGAATTGCTCCGTTTCATCAACAGCTAGTAGCATTTTCATTAAAGCTGGCACTGTGTTCCATAATGTTATCTTTTTAGTTTGCAGACACGATAACCAATAGTTTGCATCATACAAATGACCTTGTTCAGGATAGACAATCGTACCACCAGCAGTTAGCAAACCAAAGATATCATAAACTGATAGGTCAAAGTTAAGCTTAGATAGGGCAAGAACACGATCATGGCTAGTAATACTAAATCGCCTATTAATATCTGTAATCGTATTCATGGCTGCAGCATGAGACATGGCAACACCCTTTGGCTCTCCTGTTGAACCAGATGTAAAAATAATGTAAGCTAGTTCATCGGGATCCCCCTCATAAACATCATAGGAAATACTTTCTCTTTGTTCTAGTAAATTAGCTGCAATGCATTGTACCTCTAAGCTTTCATAGATTGGCTGATGTTTATCCACAAGGATAGCCTTTACTTGACTTTGATCGATTATTTTCTTGATTCGACTAATTGGCTGAGCCTTATCAATCGGCACATAGACTGCTCCTAGCGATAGAATAGCCAGCACACTTGTCACTTGATAAATGGATTTATCAGAAATGATGGCCACCTTATCCCCTTGTTGTAGCTGATGTTTTTGAAGTAGATTTCCTACAGTAAACACCTTATCTCTTAGTTCAGCATAAGAGTATTCCTGCTCCCCTTCGATGACCGCGATTTGTGTAGGCTGCTGACTTGCTTGTTCGAAAAAGCCTTGGTGTAACAAATGTTTTGCTTGGTTCAAATAGGTATTATTGACACTTGCTCTTTGTCTTGTTTGTTCATTTGGCAAGTTTACCAAAGCTGCTGATTCCCAGGCTTGATCTTCATGGACTAATTTTAATAAGGCGATTTCGAATGCAGAAAACATATCAGCTATTACATTGGCTGGAAATACACCCTTTCTCACGTCCCAATTCACACGCAAGCCATTGTCATCATCCATGACCTGACAATCAATAAATACTTGTGGTGTTTGACTAATACCATACTCATTCATTTTTCCGATTAATCCATTGGAATCGATAAGATTAATAGCACTTGTGAAGACAAAAGGCATTAAAGCATATGCCTGTCCTTTTTGTCTTGTCATTTCTCTCAGTACCTCTACGCCCGAGAAGCTGCTATGATCTAAATCACGAAACATTTGCTGTTGAATCTGACTAACATGATCTATAAATGGCGTTTCAGCTCTTCTACAATCAACCTCTGTTAAATTAATAGAAGTGAAATCGCCAACAATTCGGTGAACATTTGGGTGAACAGGTAATCTATTTAAAAGAATTAAATTAATGGTAAAATGCTTGTTTATGCTCCATTTCGCCAGACATTGGCTATATAAGGCGAGCAAAACACTAGTAGCCGTTTTACCTTTATTGGAAATGGAAGATTTAAATTTATCCCAAACGGCTTTATCTAATTGAATAAAAAAGCGTTCAAAGAATTTTTCATCCTGTACTAATGACAATTTAGGTAATGTCGGTGAGGCGGAAGCGTTTGAATTCGGTTATACCAATAGTCTTTATCCTCTTGATAGTTCTTCTGGTACCTCATCTCCTCCTCTATCTTTACATACTCTTTAAAGGTGAAATCATTTGCTGGTAATGTAACATCCTCATGAAAATAAAGCTCTTCAAATTCTTTTAATAAAATCCAAATACTTGCCCAATCCACAATTAAAAAAATCAAAGGAAATATGCATAGTCGTGCCATGTAATCGTTGACTCAATGAAATATCAAAAAGCGGCCAGCTTTCAGGTGCATAGATTTTATGCCCCAAATGTCGCCTAATTTCCTGTAGTCGCTCCTTATCCTCGGCACCTTTTCTCATTAAATCTTCAAATGTAATTTCAATGTTAGGGATGTCATCCATGACACTTTGATAACCATTCCGATGAATCGTCGTTCGTAGCATTTCATGCCGCTCTATTAACGTTGTCCATACTTGTTTAACCCTCTCACAATCTAGATGGTCATATTCAAGCTCCATGTAAATATGGCTGGAAACACCACCATATTCAAAGCTGTTCATACTGCCCAGTAGATAAGCAGATTGAATAGGGGTTAATGGGAATGTGTTAGCTTGCGCTTCTTGCTCCAAAACAGTAATTAACGCCTCTTTATTCGTTTTTAGAAATGCCATCAC
The DNA here is from genome assembly GCA_001312325.1 of Lysinibacillus pakistanensis. The sequence continues at coordinate 39,300 of BBDJ01000030.1, forward strand.
TTCTTCAGTCAATTGTTCCTTTCCTGCTTTAAAATGAAGCTTCCCCTGATTCGTCCATAACTCAATTCCCTGTGCCTTTAACTGGATTATTTCTTTTTTTACTTGCATCCTATTTTCACTCCTCACCTTTTTCGCTAACTATGTACTCTCTGTGTATTAAATTTGCTCCATGTAGTAATTTAGTATCTATTTTGTTTGTCAGTCCTTCAATGGTAATACCATCTATGTTAAATTTATTAGATTCCTTGATTGTTAGCATTGCCTTATCGACGAGCAGAGTATTTAATATATCTGCCATTTCATCTGAACAGCTAATTATCAGGGAATGAATGTATTGAGAGCCATTTGAATGCTCAATCTGCTTTGGCCTCTGAGGTGTACTATAGGCTGATACAACAAAGGGTAAATCGCAAGGGGACAGCGAAAAGAAGCCATAGGTCACAATTTCCCCTGTCGGTTTCTTTCGTCGTCCATTTAACACCTTTGAAGTACAAATACCTAAATTCTTGATTTCATTTCTCACTAAATGTAAATTCTCTTGCTTTGCAATATCCTCTTCATAGCCTTCTAACGCAAAATCTATAAGCCCTTCACGCTGAATCATCCACTTCACCCAGCGCTCTCTCATCGATTTACCGTAGAGAATCCCTAATGGGAATTGTATTGGAGACATAAACCGCTTCATTTCAAATAGTTCAATAAATGGACCTTGATTGAACCAGATAAATGCATTTAGCGAATTTTTAGGGTCTCTTCCCCATTCAACCTGAAATCCGGCTTTTTCATAATCATGGACTGCCTTTTTAATATCATGTACCCTGCACTGGATATGACTAATTTTTAACACATAAATTCAACACCTTATAAGTTTTTTCAAATTCATGAAAGTTTAGTCTATTTAATTGATAATGATTATCATTATCGACCACTAACATAGATTCTAAAATATTGTAAAAATAAATACAATAGTCTTTATTGGTTATTTTTGAAAAAATATTTTACCTAAAATAACAATTGACAATGATTCTCATTTTCAAATATACTCGACATGAGTATAACCCTAAATATTCCAAAAAAAAAGGAAATAACCTGTGATGATTATTTCTTCATTTCGAAAGGAGCTATTCATATGATAAAAAATCTCGCATTACGCACGGAAGACTTTATGACTGTAGGCATTTATACAAGCATCTATTTTGCCTTATTATTTACCATCTCGCTATTAGGTATATCCCCATTTTCAATGCTATCTTACCAGCCCTAATCGGTATTTTTGGAGGTGTTCCCTTTATTTTATTTTTAGCAAAAACTGAGAAATTCGGCATGATTACGATGAGTGGTACTATTTGTGGATTAATCATGATGTTAATGGGTGGTAATGGCTTTTATCCCCTTCTAACAGGTCTAATTTGCGGCTTCATTGCAGACATACTTTTTATAAAGCTAAAATCAACTACATTTTCCATGACATTATCCTTTGCTGTGTTTAGTTTATGGACAATTGGTCTATATCTCCCTATTTATCTTCATCGAACTACTTACTTTTCTAATATTACTGTTCAATATGGTACTGAATACGCCAATAAATTAAACAGCTATATTCCTGATTGGACACTATTGCTATTTATTGTCATGACATTTGCTACAAGTCTAATAGGAGGCTTGATTGGTACTAAATTATTAACAAAGCACTTCAAGAAATCGGGGATTGTTTAATGAAACAACGGATACAAATAGATCCACGTACTAAGCTGCTGTTGACAGTTACAATTAATATCATTACTGTAAGTGCTCCACAAAGTGGCTGGTTTCTGTACATATTACCGATTCTATGGGGAATTCCGGTTATTTTGCTATTGCTGTATCAGAAATACAAAATAGCTCCTATTATTTGATTTTACTATTATCCGTTACAACTTTTCAGTACACGGTAGCCCCTTATACACACGGTGTATTGTTCTTTCTATCATTAGGGGTTATCTCCATTTCCCTAAGACTACTTCCAGGTATTATGATGGGCTATTTTCTTCTATCTACAACATCTATCAGTGAACTTGTTGCAGCTTTGGAAAAACTACATATGCCAAGGGGATTCATTATTTCACTCTCTGTTATGTTCCGGTTTTTCCCAACACTAAGTTATGAATATATTTATATACAACAAGCTATGGCATTCCGAGGCTTAACAGGATTTTCAATGCTGCTGCACCCAGTAAAAGCAATGGAGTATCGTCTTATTCCACTTATGGTATCAGCCTCAAAGATTGGTAATGAATTAACAATGGCATCCTTAACTCGCGGTTTATCTGCTCCTAACAAAAGAACAAATGTCAGTCAGCTTCAGTTTTATCTGCAGGATTTTCTATTAATGACCACTTGTATTGTCGTTTGGCTTATTTTTATTTGGGAGGTGTTTTTATGATTCAGCTTCGAAATGTTTCCTTTCAATATCAATATCAATCGAAAAAAAGTGCTAAACGCTATTGATTTAGAGATTTCAACTGGAGAGGTTATTGTGCTCTGTGGAAAGTCGGGCTGTGGAAAAACTACGATTACTCGATTATTAAATGGCCTTATCCCCTATTACATTAATGGCGAATTACAAGGGACTATTCGGTTAGCCAATGAAGATATTCAAGCAATGGAAATTCACGAAATTTCAAAGCTTACAGGCTCGGTTTTTCAAAATCCTAAAACCCAATTTTACAATATCGATACTGACAGTGAGCTAGTTTTTACAGTTGAAAACTTTGGCTTGCCCTCTGAGGAAATATTAAATAGAAAAGCTAAGATGGTAGAACAGTTTGAACTACAGACACTTTTACAAAGAAATTTATTCCATCTTTCAGGTGGAGAAAAACAACGAATAGCCTGTGCATCTGTTGCCATACATAATCCTCCCATCATTATTCTAGATGAACCATCCGCAAATTTAGATGATGAGGCAACAGCTCAGCTTGGGGAAATGATTGCTTTTTGGAAAAGTCAGGGGAAAACAATCGTTATTTCTGAACATCGACTTCATTACTTACAGTATCTTGCTGATCGATTTGTTTATTTGGAGGATGGGCAAATCAAGCATATTTTTGCCCAAAAGGAGATGCTCACTATGTCAAATGAAGCACTTTATCAATTAGGGCTTCGAGCGATTCATCTTGAGGAATTGATGCCTCAGCAAGATCGTTTGTTGGATCAAGGAGCACGTTTTAAATTGGAGACACTCTCTTATTTCAATCATGATTTTCAGCTAAAAATCGAAGGGTTTGACCTTCCATTCCCTGCTATCATGGCTATTACTGGTCACAATGGTGCTGGGAAATCGACATTCGCTAAATCCCTGACAGGTCTCAACCGAAAAGCCTCCCCTACCTTTCACATCAATAATGTGAAATTTAGAAAAAAGCAATGCCTTCGGGCTAGCAGCATTGTTATGCAGGACGTACATCACCAGCTTTTTACAGAAAGCGTGCTAGCAGAAATCTTACTCTCTATGCCCGAGCCAAATGAAGAGCTAGCATTAGATCTACTGGCTTTACTGGGTGCCTCCGAATTAAAAGACGCTCATCCACTAACATTATCAGGTGGGGAGAAACAGCGTGTAGCCATTCTTTCTGCAATTGCCGCAGATAAACAAGTGATGATTATGGATGAACCAACGAGCGGACTTGATTATCATCATATGAGACAATTTGCAAATTGCATGAATATTTTGCGTAACCAAAATAAGCTTGTTTTCATCATCACACATGATCCTGAGATGATTGCACTTTGCTGTGACGGAGCCATTAAATTATCGCAGGGAATGATTAAGGACATTACATTATTTAACAAGCAAAGGGTGTGAAATGGTGGAACAGATTGAAAAAAAAGAACATTGGATAATGTCTATTCTCCAATTTACAGGGAGCTCTAAAGTACCACTTGCTTTATCCGTTATCTTGGCCATTATGAGTGTCATAGGCGGGCTAGTTCCATATGTGGCTGTTTATGAAATACTACTGCTTTTAATTGAAGGAACCCAAACAATGCAGCGTCTTCTTTTTTTGGATTGCTATAGCAGCTGCTGGGTACATCGCTTTAACAGTATTTCATGCAATTTCTAGTTATTTCTCTCACCGTGCTGCCTATCATATTTTGGAGGAAATTCGTCTGCAACTAGCTGAACGATTAATAAGAGCACCTCTAGGTCATATTATAAATCAACCAGTTGGTAAGATTAAAAATGTCCTCATTGATCGTGTGGAAACTTTAGAATTGCCATTAGCACATATTATTCCAGAAGGTATCTCAAATCTCTTTCTGCCTATAGGTGTTTTTATCTATATGCTGACGATTGACTATCGACTAGCTCTTGCCTCTCTTATTACAGTTCCATTTGCACTGATTGTGTATGCCTTTATGATGGGAAATTTCAACACCCAGTATCAACACTATATGGAGGCAAGTAATCATGTAAATAGTGTTATCGTAGAATATGTGGAGGGTATTGAGGTCATTAAAACCTTTAATCAAACAAATGCTTCCTATGAAAAATTCACGAATGCTATTACAGATTTTAAAAATTATACATTGCAATGGTTTCGTGGCACATGGCCGTGGATGACATTAGGCAATGCTATTTTACCATCTACCCTTGTAGGTACTTTGCCCATCGGTTTATGGCTATATTATCAGGGCACTATTAATCCTGCACAATTAATCATTTGCCTTATTTTATCCATGGGGCTTATTTATCCACTTATGAAATTCACTGTTTTTGTTAATGATTTCAAGGCGATTGAATATGCTATTGCTGATACAAAAGCATACTTAAATTTAGAGTCACTTCCTATTACGGAAGAAATAATAGCTTTGGAGCATTATGATATTGACTTGAATGATATTTCGTTTAGCTACAATGATGAACAGAATGTGCTTCACCAACTTTCTTTAACCATTCCTGAAAAAAAGCTATACAGCACTTGTAGGCCCTTCTGGAAGTGGAAAATCAACAATTGCCAAGCTTTTAGCACGTTTTTGGGATGTTACTGACGGTTCCATTACGATTGGACATACCAATATTCAAGATATTCACCCTAATAAGCTGGCAAAAAAAGATTAGCTATGTTGCACAGGATAATTTTTTATTTAAAACTAGTCTTTTTGAAAACATTCGAATGGGAAATCCACAGGCTAGTGATGAGGAAGTCTATCATGCCGCACGTTTAGCAAGATGTGATACGTTTATTGCACGACTAGAGAACGGCTATGATACTGATTCTGGTGAGGCAGGCAACAAGCTATCTGGTGGGGAAAAGCAACGTATCGCCATAGCACGTGCTATCTTAAAAAAACGCTCCAATCATAATACTGGATGAAGCAACAGCCTTTACTGATCCAGAGAATGAAGCAGAAATACAAAAAGCTTTTAACGAGCTAGCGAAAGATAAAACGCTCATTGTCATTGCTCATAGATTATCCACGATTAAACATGCTGATCAAATTGTCGTGTTAAAGGATGGCAGTATCCATAAAATTGGCACCCATAATGAATTGCTCGCAACGAATGAACTTTATCAAACATTATGGAAGGCTCATATTGGTTCAAAAGAACATGGACTCCTCTCTGATACAAATCCATCTCAGGAGGTATCTTTAAATGATTAAAATAATGATGAGAATTATCCAGTGGATTGGCCCATACAAAAAAACGTTTATACCTTGGATTTATACTGTCGTTTTTGCAATCTATTTGTATTGCCCTTCCGATTGTTATAACTGCACATGGTTTGCAAATGATGCTTGATGACTTTTATGGAAAAAAACGCTTTAGAGATAGATGCAATCTGGTTGCTGTTATTGTTATTATTGCTAGCCATTGTCGGCCGATTTATCTTTACCTATTTAAAGGCATGTTATCAGGAGAGCATTGGCTATGAAATAACAGCAGATCATCGAATCAAAATGGGACATACCTTGAAAAGGGTCTCACTTGGATTTTTTCAGCAGCATCGAATAGGTGATATTAATAGTACCGTTACAACAGATTTGTCCTTCTTTGAAATGATGGGAATAAAAATGATTGATGTCGTTATCAATGGCTATATTCTAACATTTACAATGATTTTATTTTTATCATTCTATCAGCCAATTATGGCTCTCGTAGCAATTAGTGGTATTGTTGTGTCGTCTATTTTCCTGCGACTATTACAAAGACATAGTCGAAAAAAATGCTAGCTTCCATCAGCAAAGTCAGCATCAGCTTGTTAGTGCTACTTTAGAGTACTTACGTGGCATGTCTGTTATTAAGAACTTTAATCAGGAAGGTATTGCTTCCCGTAATATACAGGATGCTTTTCGCAATAGCAAGCAAGTTAATATAACTATTCAGAAAGGTTTCGGTGTTTTCAATGTCGGCCATCGACTAGCCTTAAAGTTGGCTTCTATATTACTTGTATGTGTTGCCTGTTATTTAGTGATGAATGGAGAAATGGCACTTGCGGATATGTTCCTTATTACGTTATTTTCATTTGTCATGTTTGATAGTATTGAGCCCATTAGCGATGCAACACATGTGTTGGAAACGATTAATCATACGCTCAATAAACTTGATGCCATTGAAAATACAACATATATTGACGAAGAGGGTCAAGATACTGAGCTTACGCAATTTGCGATCCACTTTGACCAGGTTTCCTTTGCCTATGATGAAAGACCTATCATTCAGGATGTATCCTTTACAGTTAAGGAAGGTACAACTACAGCGATTGTTGGACCATCTGGCTCTGGAAAAACAACTCTTTGCAATTTGATTGCCCGATTCTATGATGTTGATTCTGGAGCAATCTCTATTGGTGGCACTAACATTCGCTCTATGCAGTTAAACAACTTATTATCATCGATTAGTATGGTATTTCAAAAAGTCTATTTATTTAATGAAACCATTTATAATAATATTCTTTTTGGGAATCCGAATGCTTCTAGAGATGATGTTATTGAAGCAGCGAAAAAGGCACAATGCCATGACTTTATTATGTCGCTGGAATATGGCTATGATACGGTTCTTAGTGATGCTGGTTCCTCTTTATCTGGCGGGGAAAAGCAGCGTATCTCAATTGCGCGTGCTATTTTGAAAAATGCACCCATTATTATATTAGATGAAGCAACTGCAAGTCTCGACCCAGAAAACGAAACACTTATTCAAGCTGCATTAGAAAAATTAATTCAAGGAAAAACAACCATCATCATTGCCCATCGATTAGCAACAATACAGAATGCCAATCAAATTATTGTTTTAGAAGATGGTCAAATCATTCAACAGGGAACACATCACTCATTAATGAAAGAAAAAGGTGTATATCGTCGCTTTATTGATATTCGCCAAGCCGCAGAAAACTGGAATCTTACCACTTAAAAAAAATACCCAAAGTAGTACAGACTATGAAAAAAATGGTTGTACTACTTTTTTTAAATCTAATATTGGCTCTCCCCTTATTTTCTAGCAAATATTTTATTCTTCTATTAACGATTTTGTAAACTATTGTTAACTTTTAACATTTGTGTTTGAATTACCAATAAATTATGCTACTCTATAAATAGGGTAAAACCTACAAAAATTCCTATAAAAGGATTTTCATTAATGGAAGCCTTGAGGGATAATTTCAAAGGAGTGGTGTTCATGTTAGGTTGTAGTAGTTTAGCGATTCACACAACAGATCAGAAAAATCTATTTGCTCGAACAATGGATTTCACAATGGAACCAGATAGTAAAGTTATCATTGTGCCACGTAATTATGGAATACGACTGCTTGAAAAGGAAGATGTTGTTATAAATAATCAATATGCATTCATTGGGATGGGTAGCACTGATATTTCATCCCCTGTTCTATACGATGGTGTTAATGAAAAGGGCTTAATGGGAGCAATGCTATACTATGCAACATTTGCGACGTATGCAGAGGAGCTTGAGGAAGGTAAAAGAGGCATAAATCCGGTTTATGTAGTATCACAAATTTTAGGTAACTGTGTAACCATTGATGATGTGCTGACAAGATTAGAGGCATTTACACTTATTAATGAAGCCAATGCCATACTTGGATTCGCTCCTCCTCTGCACTTTACTTTCACAGATGCTTCAGGTGAAACAATTGTAATTGAGCCAGATAAAACAGGAATTACCGTCCACCGTAAGACAATTGGTGTAATGACGAATAGCCCTGGCTATGAATGGCATCAGACGAATCTGCGGGCTTATATTGGTGTTAATCCTTATCCACCAAATGATATTACGATGAGTGATTTAGAGCTAACACCATTTGGACAAGGTGCAGGTGCATTGGGTCTTCCAGGCGATTTCACTCCATCAGCTCGTTTCCTACGTGTTGCTTACTGGAAGAAGTATACGGAAGAAGCTAAAAATGAAGTGGAGGGCGTAACAAACCTATTCCATATCCTTTCTTCTGTTAATATTCCAAAGGGTGTTGTGCTCACAAAGGAAGGAAATAAGGATTATACAATTTATACGTCAGCAATGTGCTCACAAAGTAAAAACTATTATTTTAAGCTCTATGATAATAGTAGAATCTCTTCTGTTTCCTTAATGGATGAGAATTTAGATAGCTCTACATTAATTACCTTTGAATGGGAACGTGCACAGGATATAAAGCAACTCAACAAAGTTAATGTTAAAAGCTAATTACTCTTTTTTTTCTATAAAATGGTTAAAGGACCAGACTCCATCTAATGGAGTACCTGGTCCTTTTGATTGGATTAGTTACTATAAACTTATTCAAGTTTGTTTTTCTTATTACTTATAAAATCTGTGTAAACTAGAATACTAACTATTATAAAGCTTAGGCTAACAAGACGGAAAATCACTTCTACGCTCATCCATTGTGCTAAAATTCCCAATACAAATGCGCTAATGCCAACACCAACATCAAAACTAGAAAGGAAAGTTGCATTGGCTGCCCCACTTTTTGCTTCATCTACTTTTTGAACAGTCCATGTTTGTAGGCATGGCATCATTGTTCCGTAACCTGCTCCGAATAAAATCGCTGCAATGATCAGCATTAAATTATTTGTGGTATAGGATAACACGATAAGTGATAAAAATCCTAATGTGGCTGACACAATGATAATAGACCATGGTCCATTTTTATCAAACCATTTTCCTGTAAATGGTCGTAATAAAGTGGAAACAGTCGCATTGATAAGAAAGAACAAGAAAATATGTTTTATATCCTTTTGTTCCCCATAAAGTACTAAGAAGGTTATAATCGCTCCAAAGCCAAGTGTCGTAATAACGGTCAATAAAGCTTGGAACCTTACATCCTTTTCAAAAATCGCTTCTACAAATCGAAATGACTGCTTCTCATATTTAACAGGTGTAGAGGAAGAGACAAATTGAAGTGCTACTATCGCTAACAGACTAAGTATTACTGATGAATAAATTAATATTTGGAAGGAAAAGGTATTATAGATAAGAATACCTATACTCGGTGCAATAATAGCGCCAACTGTTGTTGAAATAGAGAAATACCCCATTCCCTCTCCTAATTTAGCTTTAGGAATTAAATCGACAGCCATTGTACTATTGGCTGTGGTTGATACCCCCATGCCGCTCCATGGAAAAATCGTAACAATAGGAAAAGCCAAATAATGTTAAGAAAAGGATACAGCATCGTAATAATTAATAAAGTCATACCTGCTCCGATTGCAAGACTTTTTCCTTTATTATCAATCAAATAGTAGCCTACGAAAGGTCTTATTATAATTGCACCTATCGTAAATATAGTTGTTACCAAGCCTACTTGAATAGAAGAGGCATTTATGCTTAATAAATAGGCTGGTAAAATTGGTAATAACATTTCAAAGCCTATAAAGATTAAAAAAATTACTTATAAATAAAAAAAGAAATGATGGTGTAAAAATTTTTTTGCATTTTCATAGTTTATATCCTCGCTTCTAATTATTTTTTTTAAATTAGAAGCGAATAGCACACTGAAACATTCCTAAATTGTCTAAGTTTTTTAAACAACAAGTCTCACCCTTTCTAAATCATATATTGAGGGATTACAATAATCTTTGTCTATTTTGACAAGCTGCTCATCATCGTATCCATCGCGATTCTTCTTCTGTAAAACACAAAAAGACGCCATCAAATCCGGCGTCTAAAAATTGCTTTGTATATGCACAAATATTAAAAGTTCTAATTTTATAATACAAAGGCAAAAAGCTTCCGGCTATTTTCTATATGAAGTTTACTTAAAAAAATACAGACTGGTCCCTTGGACAGTAAATCATCAAGTTGTAAAAATGTTTTTACTTCCGTTGCAATTCTTCTGAAAACAGTTTCCATGGCTTTTTGCTCCTCTCTCATTATCAATTAATAGCTTAGTATAATTTAATACAAATTGATGAAAAAAGCAAATTCTTCTTTCTATTTATTGACTCTACATGTCATTTTTCGAGATTTTAAAGTACTCCAAGTTTGTTGACTCATGGGAATGAATTAATACTAAAAAATACTTTCACATTGTTTCAAGTTAAATCAAGAAGAGAGCCATTATTACGATTTATTAACCAGGGTACATAAGCATTTATCCTATATTTATGTCAACCAAACAATCTATCACTTATCTACAACTGGCTTTAATAGATTTGCAGGAATAAAATCAAAATTCTTATCTCCCACCATCAAATAACCATTGATCTCAATTCCTGGTGAATAAAAGACAGTTCCCTTCAGCTCTTTTCTAGAGTATCTTGTAATCATCGGACCATTGTATAGCTCTGTATCTTCTGTTAATATATAGGAGCCTTCATTTCCTGTTATCTTTTCAAAAATTCGAATATCGGTGCTATCAAGAATACCGGTATTAATTACAGGTCCTCCTTCAATATCTCCTGCACAATAATGGCGATATAATTTGCCCTTCTCAATAGAAACTAGTAATAATGCTGGAGTACAAACCTCTTCACGTTTTCCAACTTTTAAATATTCACCATATTTGATGTTGGAATATGGATATCCTGGATTTTCAACTCCAAGATGATTAATCATGACCAATGCCGGATTGCTATAGAAAGACGCACGAATATCGATAGGTACTTCTTTGAAAACTACCAAATCCGTTGCTTGTACCCGATATTGCCCCATTTGATAAAATGTTTTGCCATCATATTTCTCAATATCATACGTTTTAAAGAAATTATTGCGCTTAACCATCAACGAATCAAATGTGCCATCTGCATTTTTCTTGTATACCTTGATGTCTTTTTTTAAAGGTCATTTTTCCGGTTTGACCTTTTACAACTTCTGCTCCATCATACATCACTTTTGCTTCTGATTTTGTTGGATTTACTACTGCAAATAAAAATGCTGCTAGTAACACAATAAATGATTTTTTCATTATTCTCCTCGTTCTTTATTGTATCTATTAGTTTTGAATCAATTAATAAATCAAGTATTCATTAATTATTGTATTCCAAAACCCAATACTTTTCTCCAGGTTTCCCTTCTTCAACAACTTTCCTCCAACCTTTATTTTCATAGAATTTGAGTGCCTTAAAATTTTCAGACACACACTTCAAACTTAATGGTGTATTCATTTTATTGATGGAGGCATTCAATAATAAACCACCAACACCCTTACCAGAGCAAGTAGGGTCAACGAAAAGACAATGTATAAAGTTATCTGCTAAGTATAGTGCCGCAAACCCCAGAATTTTACCGTCTTCCTCAACTAAAATTATATAATCTTCAGTTGTATCATTATCAAAATCTTCTAATGTCAATTCCTCTGCATTTTCCCAATGGAAGTTTTTGCGGCGTGATTCCAGATAAATGCGCCTTAAATCAGGATAATCTAATTCACTTGCTTCTCTAATATTCATAATATCACCCTCCAATTCTATTAAAATATAACATAAACCCCATCTATCAACCTATTTTTTTAAAATTGAAATCAAAATTTTAATTTCTTTCACTAACTAACCATTATAGTTCAATCCAATGAACAGTTAGCTAGAATCGGTTTATTTATGGTATTCACTACAGATTAATGGACTAAACAAAAAAACCACTTATGATTAAGCGGTCTTATAAGCTATTCTTTTTGCATTTTAAAATTAAATTACAGTTTAATAATCCTCTGAAAAACCATCTTTAAAGAATTCTAGTATTTCTTCTCCAAAAAAACGAAAAAAAACAATAATATAAACACAATTAAAAGGGTTAAACTACCGAATATAAGGGTGAACACTATCCCAAATTTTTTTATCATTCAACAAAAATCCTTCCTTTACCTTTATTTGTATTTTGAAGATTCAATGCACCGTTCAAAAAAAAGTTTCAGTGTAAATCAAAAGCTCTATTTATTAACGATTTTCAATCATAGTAATTTCATTATTAATCACTAACTGTTTACTAAAAATCATTTTAGGTCACTTGTTAGTCACTTTTCAGTCACTTATTTTATAGCGAAAGACCACCTTTTATGGATTATTTAACTTAAGACACATCAATTCAAGTAGCAAAAAAGCAGTTACTAATTAACTACCTATTGCCTCAAACATTTACTTTATAATTCAGTACTAACTCGTCACCAGGTAATCCTCTTATTCCCCAATTGTGTTTTTGGGTTTCAAAAATTGTAATTTCAACGTCTTGAGGTGAAATATTCAATTGGCTATTTATCCGTTCAAATAATAACTTTATTAATTGTTTTTTTTGTTTCTATCGTTCTACCTTCAAACATACTGACCTCAATTATGGTATATGTTTCAGTTCGTTCACTCGAAAAATAAAAATCTTCTTTCTCCATAGGAAAAAAAACGGTGGAATTTCTTATCAGAAGGATATTCAAGTGCTTCAATCATACATTCATGAATAATATTAGATAATGTTTCCTTAATAGGATTTAATCTATCCTTAACACCATAAATTTTAATCTGCCCCATTATCATATCACCTTTCTATTCTCAACTAATCTAAACTCAGCTACCGAAGAGATTATAAAATCCTTCTTCTAGATCATTCAAGCCAATTATTCGCTCTTGATTGTGGAATTTTCACGCTTTACGACATTCTTACGCCTCATTTATGGTCAGTCGGAATGTAAATTTTAAGATCATACAGGAGCAACTAGATCACCCAGATATAAAAATGATGCAAGCGACCATTTCGATGATTTAAATTTATGGGTCACTTTTTGCTCAATTTTTCATTTCATATCTGCTCACATAATTCCCTAAAATTACACCCACGACAATGCCATTTTTCAAGCGTTTGTTCAAAGTCTTCAATGTCTAGAGGCTCATTTGAAAAAAAATATCAGCTTGGTACTTTTTCATTTCCAAGACACTACGCTGAAATGTATACAAAATATTATCCATATCGATGTCAGTAAATACATATTTCTTGCGTTTTCCTGTTAATAAATATTCGTTATATACCTCGATTTGCTCAAGTGATACACGGTATTTTTGCTGTACATAATAGGCATAGAGCGCTAATTGCTGACGGTCATCGTCAGACTCACTCCCCGTCTTCCAATCGACAATCACCCACTTATCCGTAAGTTCATCGTAGTAATGGAAATCCATTACGACAAATACTTGGATATCGTCTATTTTCATGGAACGAAATTGTTCAGGCTCTCCAATACGTAGAGAGCCTTTTTGTGCCGTAATTTGCCGGAATGTTTCACTCATCAGAAAATGGTTAAAGACAAGCCGTAAACGTTCTTTATAGTCCTGAATAAGTTCAGGATTAAGCTTCCCATTATAGTAGATTTCCTGCATCATATAATACTTTGTGGGCTTTTGTCTCCATAATTCAAAATGGCGTGTAGAGTCTACAAAAGCAGCATTAAGCTGGCCCCTTGCCCAATGTATAAGTTCTTCTAGACTTGGCGGCTTTCCAGTTTGTAAATAATCATTAATCGCCTGCTCGATAAATCGGTGGACAATTTGCCCAAATAAAATCGGCATGGATTGTAGCTTTTTTTAAGCGATAAACATGTTGGTGAAAAGGCTCCACATTGTAGCTTAGCCAGCCATTATGTGAAAAATAATATTCATAGCCATATTTTCGTGCACAGCTGGTTAACGTTTTATGACGAGAAAGTGACCACGAAAAGGTTGGGTATGGTGTGATGTCAAACATATGAATCGCCTCCTTAGAGCTGTTTCATAAAATCATAGACAAGCTGTAATATTAATACAATAGTTACAATACGCAGCAAAAGCTTTACTTGTTTGGCATTGACCTTCCGAGCAAGGACAATACCAATTTGGGCGCCAATCGTTGAACCGATCATTAAAATAAGTGTTAGTGGCCATTCGATTTTTCCTGTGGCAATATACGTAATCGCTGCGCCAGAGCACATGGCAAAAACGCCAACACGTGATAGCCCTACCGCTTTTATATAAGATAATTTCTCATGGGCATATGTATAAAGTGCCAGTGTACTACTCCCTGGACCAAACATTCCATCATAAAAACCAACACCCAGTAGAATAGGGCCATTTTTACGATTCATAAAAAAACTGCTCCCTTTCGCCAAAGTCAGCCCCGCCGATAAATGACATAATCAATGCAAAGCCTAATAAAATAATGGCGATAAGCGTCAATGTCTGACTGTCCATTAATGATGCAAATAAGCCACCAAGTGTCCCTCCAATCAGTGACACCAGTAAAACGGATCGCATTTCTGACCAAGCCAATTCTTTTCTTCTATAAATTGTATAAAAGCTGGAAAAAGCACTTACCATATTAGATACCTTATTAGCGCCAATCGCTGAATGGACGGGCACTCCCATTAGCATCATGGTTGGTAGGGTTATCAATCCTCCACCTCCGACCAATGTGCCAATAACGTTACCAGCAATTCCAATGCTTAAAAATAATAAGTATTCCATGTAATCCTTCTTTCTGTACCACACATGTTGTCATTCTATGATACAGTATAACAGAATGCTATTTTGAATGACGAAAAGCGAGGTGAATCAATGCACGGGCAACAAAAAAAACACCTACGCCACGTTTTTGTATGCAACTAACATGGATTGTCGGCACTATATTTCTTGCGGGTGTTACTGCAACGCTTATTCAATATCATAAGCTGCCAGATTCAATACCCGTTTTACAAAGTTTTACAAGTGAACATGCACAGTTTGGTCCAAAAATCGCTATTTTTTATTTACCTTTTGTTGCACTTATGCTGTTTTTGTTACTACATTACTTAGAGGTCAGGGCTGCCTACCCAGTTTTACGTAAAAATAAACCGACTCTTTCCCATGGTCAAAGACAAAATGGAATTTTAACGTTTTGTCTCATTAAAAATAGTATCTTACTATACTTTACGTACTCACTTTTCAACGACTTAACAGTTGCATTAGGCCATAATCGTATTTTACAGCAATGGCATGCCTATCTTTTTCTAGTTTTATTAAGCGTGATTTTCATCGTAGGCATCATACGTGGTGTTTTACTAGGAAAAAAAATTTAACAGCCTTCCATTAAAAAAACACCTTTACTGTTGATATATTTCAACAAAAGGTGTTTTTGATATTACTAGGATTAATAGTTCATAATCACAAAAACAAGTGCAACAGTAACAATACTGATTTTTATGGTTTCTACTTTATAGATAGCATAATGCTGGATGTCTCGTTTGAGATTATACCAAATGATGACACCATAGAAAACGGCGAGCATAAGCATCAACGGCTTGTATAAAGGCCCCACCCAAGTTGCCCAAGCAAAAATACCGAAAGTTACTGAGAGGAATAATAGTAGCAGCCACCATTTTGGTTTAGGTGGTTTATAATTATCTAATTTACGCCGTTTATAGTAGGAGGCTGAGAATAAATTGACTATGATGACGACAAGAGGCAGGATTAAAAACCAGGGTTTTGTATTTACACTATATAATAATTGAAATACTTCCTCATACATATCTGATGTTCCCACAAAAAAACTGCCCACTATCAATATTAAGCATGCCTGTATCGGAAATCTGGTAGTGCTCCTCTTGATTATCCCTTACAACGACTACATCTGTAATATAATTACCTAGCCTACCATCTCCCTCTTCAACATAATGTGTAAGGTCTTGAAAAAAAGTTATAGATTTTTCTATCGTTAACCCTTTCCACAGATGTATACAAGTCTGAACCTCGTGCAAAGAATTTCCCTTCTTCTCCTCCAAAATACTTATAAATCGTTTGAATAGATTGATTGGCGCTCTGTGGTAATGGAGAATTTTGTGGTAATAGGATTAAAAATAGAGCAATCACAGCCATTGTTAATAGTAAAACACCTTCCTTCCAGATCGTTAACCCCTTTTTCTTCTTGTGCTGAATACGTTCATAAACACGCGACTTTACAGCCTGATCCTCTGGTAAATTATTGAGTTTCTTTAGTCGATTGTGCAAATCCAAATTCGTCACCTCCCAATATTTTCTCTAATGCTTTTAGTGCATTTCGCTGTGTATTTGCTACTTTTACTGTAGACCACCCTAAAATTTCACAGGTTTCAGCTAATGTCAGTTCTTCAATTTT
Organism: Lysinibacillus pakistanensis; assembly: GCA_001312325.1. Next base: position 55,849 of record BBDJ01000030.1, read on the forward strand.
TCTGTATATCACTACTTCACGATACGCTGGCTTTAATAATTGGATGGCTTCATAGAGCAGTCGACGATCCTCAGACTGGATAATCCATTCATGTGGCACATAATGTGTCTCTCGTTCCTCATGACTTTTTTTGAAATGGCAGCCATTTAATTAACGCTTTTTTTTCTATACGAATCATAGACAATATTTCGTGCGATTTTTCTGATATAAGTACCTAAAGCTGCATCATTTCGAAATTGTCCTTTATAAACCCGTAGAAATGTTTCCTGTGTTAAATCCTCTGCTAAACTAGGATCTGAAACCATATAATAAATAAATTGATAAATGCGTTGAAAATATCGTTCATATAATTCATCAAATTCCATCTTTTCACCTCTCTTACATCGTTCAACTGGCGATTTCTACTACATTTTTTTAGCTTCACTATAATAGACGAAGCAGACAGCATAATTTGTATATTACCTTTATTTTTTTTGATTGCAAGAAAAAAAAGCTACCTGATGCCAATTAGCGTCAAGTAGCTTAGATTCTTTTTTTTACATCTTCTTTTGCATCTCTTTAAATGAATGGGTTAATACATATTTTTGTACACCGCGTGCCAGATTAATGCTTTCTGTCTGATATTGCTGAAATGCGTCTTCATTTTTTTATGGTATATGCATAAATCGCTTCAATCGCTGGCTTCATCCATGGCTGTGTAAGCTTAGCACTTCGTATATCTGCTGTTCGTCCTTCAAGAGCAGCGATATAACATTTTGCATAGCTTGCTAATGGCTCTTTATTTATTTTATCTGCTGCATCCTTTGCTTCCTCTAAATTCTCTTCCATGATAGCCTTTATAAATATATAATTGTACTTCACTGCTGGCTGCTTATACTTCTTAATAACCACATCTAATGACTGTAACTGATCTTCCTTTGTTTCATAAGCTACCGCATAAAGATAAGCAAAAAAATGGCTCTTTTTTTGCGATCTTTCACAAGCTTATCTACCGACTGTATATTATTTGTTCGAAATAAAATATGTATATGTCTATATATTATTGCTAGTACAATAAGCGCAAATATAGCAAGTGAGATTGATAGACGAACGCCTGCTAGTGATAGCGTCATTGCTAGTATAATAATAACCAAATAAAAAAAGGGTAAGTTTTACAAGCCTCATATATTCCTCCTACTGTAGTTTCCTTCGCATTTTTCGAGAAAAGATATAGCCCGCTCCAATAAAGAATACAAGTGCCATAAACTTCATGATCGGAATGATAAATAATTTGCTAATGATAAAAACCACCAAAATATAATAAACGACCATCGCCAGCAAAAATAAAGTCAACTTATTCATCTTGCATCCTACTCTCTTTCAATGCCGCTTCTATAGCCAAAAGTGCTTTCGGTCCCATACCATGTAAATGCTTTAACGTTGATAAATTCACCTTTTCCAATTGCTCTAATTGAGTATATCCTGCTGCATTTAATGCTCGTATAGCAGGCTTGGCTACACCCTTAGGCCATTCTGTCATTTATGCCCGCCCCTTCCTTTTTCGACTGTTAAATATCTCTGTACCTATAATGCCTATCAACAGTATAACGATGGATGCAACATGATAATCAACAAAAAAAGAAGTAAACGCTATTTGAAAGTAATGGAGTATTACCGTAAGAATACGTCCTCCCATTAAAACTAAACCAATAATTAAGCAAGCCTTTACTATTTGTTCGATAAATTTCATTCCTAACACCTCTAAGCTATTATGCAATTGAAAAGGATGAAATGCAAATTAGTCAATATGCTATTTGCTTGCTTTATAAAGTAGATCAATCAATTGAGATGTTGCTATCAGTAAATGGTAAAAAAGATGAAAGGAGTATATGTTTTATTTTCCTATCATATCCAAATTCAAAAGAACAGAAAGGCGATTTTTCATTTCCTAAAATGTAATTTAAAAAGTTAAAAGCGCTACCCATGTTTTAGGGGGCGCTATTGCTATGCAGCCATTTTCAAACCTTGTAACTACGTTGAATATATCTATAAAAAAAGTTTGATTGTATTTAATGATCTTGATTTTCAAATTCACTCTTTAATATAGACATAATATGTAAAGATTCGAAGCCTTTTTCATTTTTTTTAGGCATTCCCTTAATGTTCCCTCAACCACAAATCCCTGTTTTTTATAAAGATGAAAAGCACGCATGTTATTTACTTTTACATCTAACCATAGACGATTAGCATTATGTTTCGTAAATACCCAATTTTTGATAAGCCTACATGATTCCTTCCCATAGCCCTTTCCTTTTTCACCAATTGTAATCCTTACCAACTCAAGGTTTAAATTGGGATTCTCTAATCCAGCAATAATTATATATCCTACTGGATGATTCCATTGGCTATCTTCTACAATCAAATGCACTATATCAGTGTTTTCAATTGCCTTTTCATGCTTTTCTTTAGACCACTGGATAATAAATTTTGCATTTTCTTCATTTGATTCTAAGCTACAAACAAAACCTAAATCTCTTAATTCAGTTTTTCTTAATGATAAAATGTCAGATTTTAAAAACAAACATATCCCTCCCTATATTTCTACACCTGTATGTATTTTTTTAAATTTGCTAAACATAGAATAAACGTTACACTTTTCCACCCTAAAGTCGTTTCAAAACTTTTCGATTGCCCCTTCATTAATTCTAGTTCGACATCTTTGCTTCATAACCTTTCTGGATTTCTTACTAGAATGTTTTTAAACCGATCTTGTATGAACTAGTTGCAAGATGACGTTCTACACTATTATTCATTGTTGCATTAAAACACATTAAACATAGCGAAGAAGGAAACAATCAGATTGCAAAGGCTGTGTATACACCAGCTCGTGATTATGGAGCCATTGGATTTTTTTTCGTTCATCCACCCCATTAAATAACCTGCTAATCCCGTTACAATCACAACTAACACTACAACTCCAAAAGGAATGGCAGAAAATAGCATCAATCCATGAATACTACCAAAAAGTAAGCTTTGCAGAATATTTCCTATCTGAAAGCCAAATGTATGTGCAAATCTTTTTAATAAAAAGCCCCTAAAAAAACAGTTCCTCTGACAAGCCCGTTTGGATAATTGCGTAAAGAAGCACGGGGATAATCGCCGCAAAGCCAAGTCCTGCAAAACGATTTGATGCTAAAAGTGAGCTGTCTATATAAAAAAAAGACGATTAGGTTAGACGGTGCGAATAATAAAAAAAATCGTGAGTAAAAACCAAACAGTATAATTTCCTTTATTTTTGATGACAGGCTTTTTAATACCGAGCCATGATAAAAATGATTGTTTCTCTCTTGCTGTGAAAAACCACCAACAAAATGGTATTACTGAAAATAAAATAACTTGAATAATGGCACTGATAGCAATGTTGATAATCATAATTTTTCCTCCTGCTTCGTTATCTTGGTCATTTCTTCATGTTAAGCATATAAAACAATTGAGAGGAAATCAATATAAATTTAATGATAATCATTAAATAATTAATTTTAATGGTTAAATAATGAATGTTAATCATAAAAAAAGCGACTAGAAACTACTAGTCGCTGTCATTGCTTATTCGGATTTCGTTCAATAAAATCAGTAATTTCATCCTTTAGATCATAAACCAATGTAAAATACTGATGCTCGTTCATGGCACCCTTCTCTCGCCATTTTTGCATTTCTTGATAATGAAAAGTCACAAAATAGCTGATGATCTCACGACGCTCTAAACCCACTTTATCAGCCATATCAACGATGGATAGACCCTCTTTCCAGTATTGATCATATACCTCTTGCGAAATACCGAGCACCTTACAAATAGCATTATAATCGTACTTTACATGATAAATGACCTGACCTTCCTCTCCATTCGCATGTTGTTGAATGACATTATTAGCATAGCCGACTGGTGCAAAGCTCATTAAAAGTATGCTGATTAGCATTAAATTTTTTACTACTATCTTCATGCTAGACCTCCTTCACAATTTAGTGTGTGAGGTTTTAACAATCATATTCCTTATTAAGATTTTTAAGCTGACTACTACCAATATTTAATATAATGAAAAACTTCATGATCTATTTTCATTCCAAGCTTTTCATATAGCTTTTGAGCTTGTTTATTATCAGTCGCTGTTTCTAAGGTTATATATCGTGCATCCTCATTTTTACAGTATGCATAACATTCTTCAATTAAACGCATTGCCACTCCTTGCTTTCTCGCATGTTCTGCCACAAATAGATCATTTAATAGAAAGGCTTTTTTCATCGCAACTGATGAAAATAGGGAAAAGCTGGACAAAACCTACTGGCTGAGCATCTAAATACGCAAGGAAAATAATTGATTCCTCCTTCTGCAAACGCTCCTTTAAAAATTGCTCAGCTTGCTCTAAATCTGAAGGTTGATTATAAAATTCTCGATAGGCATTAAATAATGGGACTACCTCTTTTACTGTTGCAAGTGTTACTGTTTTCATTTCCATTGCAAATCTCTCCATTTCTTTTTTTCGGTCTTTCTTGTATGATAATAAAAAAACATTCTGACATATAAAAAGTGACAAAAATAAATATTTCAACATGTCAGAAAGGAGCCTTATGAATGATTTTATTTTTTTTCTTTACAGATAAAGAGGCAAAATATAAGCAAATCTATCAGCAAATCAAAACTTTAATTGAGCAAGGTAGCTTAAAAACAAATGATACGCTTCCCTCTATTCGTAGGCTAGCAGGTACACTACAGGTGAGCCGCAATACGACCTTAACTGCCTATGAGCAGCTTGTCGCAGAGGGATATATACGTGGAGAAGGACGAAAAGGATATTTTGTCAATGAATTTGAGCAGGTATTTTTACATGAGGAGCCAGGACCAAGCATTCCCAATAAAAAGAAAATCACAGGAAATATCACCATTGATTTTCGAGCAGGTGCTGTCGATCAACAGTATTTTCCGTTAAAGATTTGGCGACAAATGACCAATCAAATATTACATGGGGAAGAATGCTATACATATGGGGACCCGTTTGGTGAACCTCGTTTAAAGGAACAGCTTGTGGGTTATTTATTACAAGCTCGGGGTGTTCATGTTGATGCCGAGGACATTTTTATTGGTAGCAGCACACAGCAACTGTTAATTTATTTAGGCTTTTTATTAAAAGAGGATTTTGACAATATTATTTTGGAGGATCCCGGTTATAATGGAGCGCGTGAAGCCTTTAAATTACATAACTTCAAGATACAGTCATTACCTGTTTTGGAAAACGGCGCACAGCTTCAGCACTTAACACATTTACATGCACGTCTAATTTATATTACGCCTTCCCATCATTTTCCCTATGGCGTTTCAATGAGCATCCAGCAGCGGCAAACCTTGATTCAGTGGGCTAAACAAGTGGATGGCTATATTCTAGAGGATGACTATGATAGCGAATTTCGCTATACACAGCAGCCATTCCCTGCCCTTGCCTCTATTGATAAATCACGTGTTATCTATATTGGCACATTTTCTAAATCCTTTTTACCAGCAGTTCGCTTAAGCTATATAGTACTGCCCAAAACATTTGTCTCTAAATATAAAGAACGCTTTCAATATTTTGAGCATAATGCTTCCTCTCTCCATCAATTAACAATGGCAGCATTTATGGAAAAGGGAGAATGGACAAGGCATATTAAACGAATGCGGATTACCTATAAACTAAAGATCAATCGTCTAGTACAGGAGCTACAACAACAATTTGGAGACAAGATTACAGTATTAGGAGCACAATCAGGTCTCTATATTTTAGTAAAAGTACATATGCAGCTTTCTGAACAGCAACTCATAGAAAATGCCGCACAGTATGGCGTTAAGGTATATCCAACCAGCCCCTTTTTCCTTAGGCAAACAAGCACTGTGCCTATCATTCAACTAGGCTTTAGCAAATTGCAACTAGATGAAATTGTTTTAGGAGTACAACTATTAAAAAAAAGCTTGGTTAACTTAATAGATAAGCCATAGCAACCATGTTATGGCTTATTGGTATTTTCCTCATGATCTCGATAATCATAGGTTTCATTAGGTACATCCAATATCACGCCGTTTATTTTGACAGTATCATCATCAACCCATGAAATATCGCTGCATTCTCCCGATATTGCCAATAAATCTTCTTTGATTTCTTATTTTCTTTATTAAACATTAATTCACCCAAAACCGTATAAGATGTAGTGGCCCCTCCATCTGAAACATAAGCATTCACTGTATAGGTGCCATCAGGGGAAGTGGATTCGGCAATCAATTCCTGTTTAAACCTACTCCAATCAAAAAAATAACCAATAAACCCCATATCCTATAATGCTTGCAATAAATAAAAGCCAGACACCAAGTACAATAAGCACTTTTCTGTAAACTTTTTTTCCGTCCTACCCTCTCTGTCGTATCCAACAATATCCCCCCATTTTAAAATACAATAACGAAAATAAAGGTGGGTTTGTTTCCTTGTTTTGATTTATTATCCAAAGGAGGTGGCGTTTATTCAAAAAAAGTATGGTGTTTTTTTAGGCCGGAGCGATTTACTAATAAAACCGAGCATTTTTGAAGTTGACCGGAGCGCTTTTCTTTTCAACCCGAGCGACTTTGGGGTTGAACCGAACACTTTTCTTTTCAACCTGAGCGACTTTGAGGTTGAACCGAGCGCTTTTCTTTTCAAACCGAGCAACTTTGCGGTTGAACCGAGCTCTTTT
>BBDJ01000031.1 GCA_001312325.1 Lysinibacillus pakistanensis
GGTGGAGTAAGCGCAAGTAATGAAAAAGTTTTAAACCTTATAGAACCTCTTCTAAAAAAAGGGTGCTATTATTTGATAGCAACAGAGAATAATGAATTAATGGGATGGATCCTGATTGGGGAAAATAAAGACCAATTTACGGAACAATTAAACGGGTTTATCTATGAGCTATTTGTAAAAGAGTCATTTAGAGGTAGAGGTATTTCCAAAGAATTAATGAATGTTGCCATTGAACAATTGAGACAGGCAGGTTATTCAGAAGTCAGACTTAGTGCTTACGTAGGGAATAATGCTATTAAACTATATGAAAAAATGGGATTTAGTTTAAGAACAGTAAGTATGAAATTACAGTTGTAGAAGTCCTTATATAAACTAAAAATGACAAATGACTAGGACTCACTTGGATGATGAGTGCCTGGTCTTTTAGATTAGTAAATATAAGGATTTTCTCTATGAAGTTGCCAATAAAGTTGAACTAGTTGGGTTTCATACTTAAAATGCTTTTCGTAAAAGTACATATGCTTTTCAGGATCAATATGTTCATAGTAATTTGCTAAAGTTCCATATAAACTTACCTTTTGAAGTAATTGTGCTAAACGTGGATCCATAAAATTCCGCCTTTCTTTGTCATGTAGTCATAACATATGCCATTGAAATAATTACTGTATAGGCAAATAGGGGAATTACATTAACACCAATAAGTGCCTAGTCATTTTTTTTATTTGTACATACAAAAAACAGACAACTAATATAAGTTATCTGTCTCATGATCTGTATTGGACTGTTTAGCTTGCTCAATTACTTCCTCAAAGGCTGCATTAATTTTCTCAATTGTATAACCAGCTTCCAGTAATTCTTGAGTTGTTTGTTCTAGTCTGTTCATTTAATTATCCTCATTATATATTTTGGATTATCTCAAACATTAATAAGATTGAAGTTTCCTAGAAATATCAAAAGAGCCGTATTTGTAGGAGCGTATAGTAAGGTTGTAGAGCGTTCTAATATGAAGTTGGATAAATCATCATCTGTGGATGGCAAAGAGCACAGGGAACGTCCAGTGCCTTTCTATAATTGGTTAGAGGAAAGGAATATTCATAAACAATAAATAAGCGCATGACGCAATTTAACCTTTTTTTAAATCATACACTTATTTATTATATTAATAGTAGAGGGAATTCTTTATACAATATTAATACCCGCACTTGCAGTACCTTCAACTGAGAAATTTAATGCAGGAGGATTTATTATTGATGAAATGTAAAATACCATTAATAAACGATCCCCAACCGATACTGGTACAGGCTCAACATTTGCTGAACCAAAAGTTATTCCTGCTGGAACACCAGCGACAGGTGGAGCTAAATCAACACGTATATTTGTAGCAGTGAAGATGTTACTTCCTACAGGCGCACGATAGATTTGAGCTGTTATAGTAGTAAGGCCTCCTCGGTTAAGATCTAAAAAGTAATTAAATGCTGCGGAAATAGCAGTAATATTACCATTGCGTGGAACTGAGAAGGCTTCGCTTAAAAGTCCAGATAAATTTATAGTATTGTTTAAGATAGGCACACCATTAATAGCAGTACCGAATCCTATAAGACTAGACGTTAATCCAAAATCAGGTCCTATAGTAACTACAGAAGTTGAAATTCCCGAGGAAAAAGGGATTATTGAACCGCTGTCGTTTGCTTCGCCACTTTCATTAAAGTTTATACAGTTAATATTTTTTTGCCACAAAAGGTCCAAAATTTTCGCATTCTATTTGTGGTGATAAACAATTACAACTTTCATTATTTATGCGCACAATTTTCCCTCCTTTCATCTTATGCTATGTGGAAGAAAGTAAGTGAGGAGGGCTATTAACTCAATGGAGTTTTATTTATCTGGTGGAGTCCAGTGCCTTTTTATAACTGGCTATAGGAACGTGATAGCTTCCACATTCAATAGTGCATGATGAAACTATCGTTAGAAAATTGGCTGGAATGGTAAATGGAGATAGTTATCCAAATGAAAGTGGTATGAGGTATTATTAAAATTCCTGAGAGTTTAATGAAAGAAAGGACGTATTTTATGAAAGAAATTAAATCGATATCTATTGAACCTAATGTAAGAGAACTTTTATCTTTTGCGACCTCAGAAAAGAATGTCGAGAAAGAATATGAATTATATATGCATTCTCCAGTAAGAGAATTATATGGATATGACCTTGAAGATGAGATTGTTGGCTGTATTGGAATAGAATTTTTAAGTCCAAACCGGTGTGAAATAAAACATATTGCAGTATCTCAAACTCATAGAGGAGTAAGTATTGGGAGTAAAATGATTAGCTTTATTTGGGAAAAATATTCTTTATCCTTTATGTTTGCTGAAACTGATAAAGACGCTGTGAATTTTTATAAAAATTATGGATTTAAGATTACAAGTTTGGGCGAAAAGTGTCCTGGTGTGGAAAGATTTCAATGCATTTTAAAAAGTTGTTAAGTCATAAAAAGACCACTCCGTGATAGGTGGCAATAATAGTTAATAAGCTTTCAATGTCCAAACGTCAAGTCCTATCGTTAAAATGCTGAAATCCTTATAGCTTGTTTCATGTATCACTTTGCAACCTGAAAATAATAGAATAGTATAGCATAATTTTCTTACAGGAATGATAATATTGGATTAGTAAAACGTGATAAAGTGGAAGGCACATCAGGTTTTGGCAATATCATTTACAATTGCGGACGTCCTCAAGAAAGCACACAGTCGGAATGGAGATTAATCCCTCGTTGTGCAGAAGAGCTCAACCAATTTTAAAATTTGAATGTTTATGAGGTACTAGTTTTTATCAAGCTTTATTTAAAAGCTGAAGCGGGATATTTTATAATAAAGTAGAATGTTCATTAGAGCAAGCTGTAAATTATTAACATTGGTTTCGCTAACAATTTACGCCTATCGAAAACTCAGAAAGGGGTCACTTTATATGTCTAAAATGGTTAATATGCTTTCTATATTATGGCTCCTCAAAACAAGGAAACAATTAACTGCTAAGGAGCTAGCAGAGGAATTAGAAATCAGTATTCGTACGGTGTATCGTTATATTGATGCATTGTGCGCAAGTGGAGTACCTATCATTGCAGATGCAGGACATAATGGTGGGTACAGCTTATTGAATGAGTTTACAAAGGCACCTTTATTTTTTTTAACTTGGATGAGCAGAAGGCGCTTGCTCATGCTGCAAAATTCGCAATAGATGCAGGGTATCCCTTTAGTGAAACGTTAGATGAAGCCATTTCTAAGTTAAAAATGTATACAAACGAGGAACAATTAAATCATATCAATCGCCATTTAAGGGGATTTGAAGTCATCCATCCTACTATTGAATCGGCTTTAAAATCAATTCTTCAAGAATTAGAAATTGCTGTTGCAGAGAGTTATCGATTAGTTATTGTTTATCACAAGGATAGGGGAATTGAACCACAATTACGCCACATTGATCCTTATGGTCTTGTTTATTGGAAAGGGAAGTGGTATACGGTTGCTTATTGCCATCTACGTGAAGAAATTCGAAGTTTTCGAATCGACCGTATTCAATCATTATCCAGAACAGATAAAAAAATTTGACCGGCCTTTGGAATTTTCAGCACGTTCTTTCTTTTTAAAAGGCCTTTTACCTGATCCAAACCAACAAGAAAAACTTATTTCTATACGTATCAAAGGGAATGTACATGCGCTTGATGATTTATGTCAGCATTGGTTATTTAATCATGGTTTGATAGAACGGAAAAACGACCAAGCTCTTTTTAAGGTTGATAAAGAGTCTATTCATAGCTTTGTACCTCACTTCCTTCTCTCCTTTGGTAAATCTATTACCATACTAGAGCCAACATTATTACAAGAAAAATTGGCAACCATCAGCTTTGAATTATTCAATCATTATCAAAATACTTCACTTCACTGACCGTACTTGTCAGTAAAGCTTTTTATAATGTACATGTTCAGAATTAATTTTTTAGGAGGCATATAAATTATGAAGGATTTGAAATATCAATTTTATATTGCAGGTACACCAGAGGAAGTTTGGAAGGCACTTATCTCTCCTGAGGGTACAAAACAAATTTATTATGGGTCCGTCATTAAATCTACGTTTCAAGTGGGTGATCTCTTGGAGTACGTTGGTCCTGGAGTAGATGGGGCTGAAACGGTGCACGTTTACGGAAAAGTATTAGAATATAAACCAACTCAGCTACTTCGATTTACTCATTATCCTGGAAAGTCATATGTAAAAGATAATAATTCATTTGAGTCAAGAATTACTTATATTTTAGAACCAAGTGGCTCATGCACGAAATTGACACTTATTCATGACCAATGGAAAGAAGGCGATTCCACTTATGAGAACAGTGACAAGGCTTGGTGATGATTTTAAGTAATACAAAGACCTTGGTAGAAACAGGGAGTACCCTAGACTTTGGTGAAGGTTCATAGTTGTCACAAATGAGTTAACAGAAAGGGAATTCTGACCGCACACAGACTTTCGATTTCATTCAATTGTGCAAATAACAATAATTTCAGAAATGAAGCCATGTGCAGCTTTTTTTGTATAAGCATTTAATTAATGGATTAAATAGTTTCCCCATTTGTGAAGTAGAAAAAGGGAAAAGCCATTGTTCAAATGATGTTTTCGTGTAAACTTACCCATGTGATTGTCCTTTATTTTGGAGTTGGATAGTTTACTACCAACGAACCATTTATGCACGAATTATATTACGGAAAATTCAATTTTATTTATGGGTTGAACTATTTTAATGCGACGCTAGTGATAAAAAAATCAATGCTATATTTATAACTTTTCTTCCATTGAAATTCTAAAAAGGCTTAGGAACAGCTCCAAAGCCTTTCAATTTTGTTAGTTTATTTTTATACTGACATCTTTGTAAAGGGTTATATATTAAGTGATATTCTTCATTTACCAATCTGTTTCTGTTTTTTTGTTTTTCTATTTCTTTAATCTTAGCGCTTACTTGTTCTAACAGTTGAGGCGATGCTTTCTTAGGTGAACCGCTATCGAAAGGTGGCTGTGGATCGTATTCTAAAATCAACTGAGCTGCTTTGCCAGCATCTTCTCCCCATTCCCATGCAACCAAATTAAGAGCCATATCAATACCTGCTGACACACCAGCTGCTGTTACTATTTTGCCCTGACGAACAACTCTTTCTTCTGTTGGAATTGCACCAAGCGATTGAAGAATGTCAAAAGAGCCCCAATGACTAGTTGCCTCAACATCATTTAATAACCCAGCTGCACCTAAAATCAGAGAACCATTGCATACAGATGTAGTCCATTTAGAAGTATTGTGCATTTTACGAATCCAGTTTAAAGTTTCTTCGTCATTCATTGCATCTTTGTAGTTAGGGGGACTACAGCCAGGAACGATAAGAATATCAGCAGATGTAATTTCCGAAAAGCTATAATCTGCATGTAAATAACCCATTTTAGAATCAAGCTTTATAATTCCTTTTTTCTTAGCAACAAATTTCACATTACACTGCTGTGTAGCTGCAAATACTTCATAGGGACCAATTGCATCTAATGCTGTAATTCCGTCATAAAGCATGATTGTAACTTCCATCATTTATCTCTCCTTAAAGATTATTTAAGACCGGACCGTCCGGTTTGGAATAATCTTATAAGTTCTTACTATTATTTTCAATCTAATAATTGTTACATTCTTGTGAAGAGTAAATAAAAGAACCAAGAGGATTGAGTTTTAAGCCTCTTGGTTCTTAACTGAGTAGTATTGTAGGAGTATTTTTATTTGTCGGATACTATGAAGCATATGTTCATTATTTAAAGATAAACGACTTGCATAATAGCACCTTCTACAGTAGAAAATAAAAAAGAGGCTATAGAATAGGAATCTATATCTTGGTTAAATTCCTGTGAGCTAATTCCTTCCTCAATTATAGATTGTATAAAAAGTAATGTTTTGTTATGGGCTTTTGCAGCTAACTCATGAAGTTCTTGGAAGCTATCATCACTTTCAATAGCCGTATTAAGAAGGGGACATCCACCATCTACCGGGGGATTATAAACAGCGTCTTGATAAATTTCAAACATAGCTAATAATTTATCTGTCGCCGAAGCTTTATATTGGATTGCTTCAAAATAATGCTCCCATATAATTTTCAAGGAATGATTAAAAGAAGCAATAGCAATTTCATTTTTGTTTTCAAAACGTCTATATATAGCTCCCTTTGGTAATCCAGTTGCATTCATAATGTCTTGTATAGAAGTTAGATTGTAGCCTTGTTTATTAAACAATTTAAGTGAGGTTTGGATAATCAAATCGCGAGTTGTATCTTCCTTCATTATTCATTTTCCCTCCGTTACACATTAATAATAAAACAGTATATCATAATGTAATCGGAGAAACTGATACTTCATAAGAACCGTACGCAGGTTGTAGCCTCTTTTTTTTCGCTTGGGTCTGTTAAATTAGTTAGAGGTTCATAAAACGATGTTCTTTTCGGCTTATCCCCTAGCTTAGCTGTTAGAAGGGAAGGATCTTATATTAAAGGTAACAAAAACAAGACAAAGCATAAAAAAAGTTCCTCTTTTTTTAAAGAGGCACCAAACATAAATGAAACTACACACGGCTAATACAATAAAATAACTGAAAAATAAAAATACGGATTTACACGAATACTATTGAAACTAAAGTAAAAAATAGGGAAGAATGGCATGATAAAACGTTTATTTAGGGATAAGAAATATAGTAGTAAAACAATTTTTACGAATATTACAAGTGATAGTACCTAAGCTTACATGATTGTAATGAAATTGAAAGCCAATACGATAGAGTGTAATACATTATTTTGCGAGAATGTGTATAGAAGCAAGAACAAGAAGCGGAGGAATACACAATGAATGAAAAATTAGAAGGCGTATATGAGGAATTTAATCGTTACATATACCATTTATGTTTAAAACTTACTCGCAATAATGTAGAAGCTGAAGATTTAATGCAAGAAGTTTGGGTAAAGGTTGTTCGTTATGAGGATAGCGTGGCCGAAGTGGAACATATTAAAGCTTGGCTGACAACAATTACGATGAATACATTTAGAGATCGCTACCGCAAAAAAAGTACGACGTAGTAAATATATGATGAACCAACCTGAAACATTAGACGTTCCGATTTTAGATTTGGTTCCCAACAATGATATTTCAACTGAAGAAAAAAATTGAAAAAGATATCGTTACAAAATTAGTACAGGATAAAATGGAGCAATTAGATGCAATCTATCGAAAAACGTTATGGTATTTCTACATAGACCAATATTCACTTGCTGAAATCTCTACGATTATGAAAGTTTCCATTGGAACTGTAAAATCTCGTTTATTCCGTGCTAAAGCTCGTTTAAAAGAAATGCTAATGTCTGATGTATCAATTGTAGAAGCTGTGCTGCCAGCATAATAGTATGGATTGGCCGCAAAGCGCAATTACTTAGACGGAAGTATTCGAACGGCTAAATAAAAAAAGGGATGCATTGCAAAAATGATTTTGCGATGCATCCTTTTTATATTTCATAAACTTGATAAAGGTCATTCCTGTCGATTTGGATCAAACTCAAGTAAGCATTTAGCAAAAATATCACGTAGCGTTTGAACCTCCTCAGCTGAGAGCATACCGAACATATTGTTGATAATTTCACTTACTTGTTGGCGGGATTCCTTTAAAATATTTTCGCCTTCCGTAGTAATCACTAATTGTGAGGCTCGTCTATCTGTAGCGTGCTGTGTTTTTTCAATAAAGCCAGCATTTATTAGCTTACTTGTTAAAACAGTGACACCACCTGTGGTCACTTTTAAGCGATCAGCAATGGCAGAAGGGCGTTTTGGACCCTCCTGCGATAAATAGTCTAAAATTAAAATATGGGATTTTGAAAAGCCGAGTACATTATGATTATTCCACTCGTTCGCCCACTTACGCTCAATGGAAAATACAACTTCAAACAACGAGGTAATGGCTTTCTGTTTTTCTTGATCCATATAGGTCATCTCCAAAACTGTTTTAACTTTCTTGTGCCAATCTTGTCATCGCATTTAATTCGTAAGCACGTACTTTACGTGGAATAAAACGGCGGATGTCCATTTCATTGTACCCAACTTGAATACGTTTTTCATCAATTATGATTGGGCTACGCAGCATTCTTGGATGAGCTTGGATAATAGCAAATAGCTCTTGAATTGAAAGTTGATCAATATCAATATTTAAATTTTTAAAATCATTTGAATTTGTTGCAATAATTTCGTCTGTTCCATCTTCTGTCATACTTAAAATTTCTTTGAACTCTGCAAGTGTCAGTGGATGTGAAGTGATACGTTTTTCTTTATATTCAATATTGTGATCTTTTAACCATTTAAGTGCTTTTCTGGATGAAGAACAGCTCGCTTGTGAGTAAATTGTAACTGTCATTCTTCATTCCTCGCTTTCTTTTTTTAGATTATATTTTATAAATATCTTATTAGTAAGTTAAATAGGTTATACATATATCTTACTAGTAAGCTATATATAAATCAATAGTTAATTAAAAAAAACTTCATAGAAAAATGCTATTTTTTTCAACTATATTAAAGTATACGCAGAAAAGAACGAAAAGTTTCGTAAATTCAGCTTACAATGATGTAAGTTTATCCAATACTCATGTATGAAGTTCATAGGATGTAGAAAGTAAATCTAATAGATAGCACGATAATCTGAATTAAAGGAAGTGCTATAGTTGCTATTCCACTGATTATATTATGATGAAATATTGGCGTTTATGCATAAAAAAATATATCAATTTGGAATTTTGGGGTATTGAGACGTTGTGGATAATGGGGAAGTGCTCGGGTAGCCGAAGAAACTGCTCAGGTAGCGGAGTGAACCGCTCGGGTAGCGGAAGAAAGCGCTCAAGTAAGAGGAAAATTAGCTCAGGTATGGAAAAAGTCGCTCAGGTGAATAGAGAAACTGCTCAGGCGGCGGAATGAATCGATTCTGGCAGGCTGAGGTACCGCTCAGGTTAGCCGCTCAACAATTCTCAATCGAATAAAAGAGGCAGTCCCAAGTGATAGATACATCACACTGGAATTGCCCCAATTTTAAGCTAGCTTTGTTGTCCTGAAGTAAACCAATCTTGGACGTTCCATACTTTAGTTGCGAGACCTTCATAAAAATCAGGCTCATGGCTAACGAGTACGATTGTCCCTTTAAAGTCTTTCATGGCACGTTTTAATTCGTCTTTTGCATCAACATCTAAGTGGTTTGTTGGTTCGTCAAATACTAGCCAGTTTGCTTCTTCCATCATTAGCTTACATAAGCGTACTTTGGCTTGCTCACCACCGGATAAAGAGTTCAGTGGGCGCGTAATATGCTCCGTTTTTAGTCCAGCGCGTGCTAATGCTGCTCGCACCTGGCTTGCTCCATGGAAGGGAAGGCATTCCAAACATCATCGATTGGCGTAATTTTATCAGCTTTACCTCCTGTTCAAAGTAGGAAGGATAAAGGTAATCCCCACGAACAACCTTTCCATCAAGTGGATTGATTTTACCAAGCATTGTTTTTAACAATGTAGATTTCCCTACGCCATTCATCCCCACAAGCGCGATTTTTTCACCGCGCTCAATATTGAAAGTCAATGGGGGAAGTAATGGCTTTTCCTTGTCATAGCCAATTACTAGGTTTTCAGCCTCTACCACATAGCGACTTGAGGAACGTGCCTCTTTAAAGCCGAATTCAGGTTTTACTGCAGTTTCAGGACGATCAATACGTTCTAAACGATCGAGCTGTTTTGCACGAGATTTTGCACGACCTGTCGTTGAATAGCGTGCTTTATTTTTTTGCAATGAAATCCTCTTGCTTTTTAATGAACTCTTGCTGCTTTTCATAAGCCTCAATATGCTGACGTTTATTAATTTCAGCAAGCTCTAGAAATTTTTCGTAGGTTGCTGTATAGCGAGTTAATTTTGAAAATTCTAGCTGAAAAATTACATCAACCGTTTCATTCATAAACTCAGTATCGTGCGAAATTAATAAGAATGCATGAGGATAATTCTTTAAATAGATTTTCAACCATGAAATATGCTCTTCATCCAGATAGTTCGTCGGCTCGTCTAATAGTAAAACTTTGGGCTTTTCTAATAAAAGCTTTGCTAGTAAAACCTTTGTACGTTGTCCACCAGAAAGAGCCGCCACATCACGCTCTAAACCGATGGCGTCAAGACCTAGGCCTCGTGCAACCTCTTCAATTTTCATATCAAGCGTATAAAAATCACCTGCGTCAAGAGCATCCTGTACCTCAGCCATTTGCTCTAATAACACCTCTAATTCTTCCGGTGTAGCGTCAGCCATTTTTCCTGTAATGTCATTTAGTTCTTCTTCTTTTTTATATAAAGGAAGAAAGGCATCGCGTAATGCATCGCGCATAGTACGACCAGCCGTCAGAACAGTATGCTGATCTAAATAACCATAATGGGTTCCTGGTAGCCATTCTACCTTGCCAGTATCGTGAATTGTTTGGCCCGTAATGATACCCATTAATGTAGACTTACCAACACCATTTGCTCCTACAAGTCCAATATGATCCCCTTCTACTAAGCGAAAGGATACATCCTTAAAGAGTGTACGGTCACCGAATGAATGACCTAAATTTTCAACTGTTAATATTGCCATATATGTTCCTCCACCTATTTATCCTGATTATCTCTTAAAGTTCTGCTAATTGTTTATTTAACTCTGCTAGTTTTGCTTCCATATTCGCAAGGCGTTGCTCTGCTTTTGCCACCTGATCATTATGACCAGTGGATTCAAGCTTTTCAATGTCACCCTGTAAATTTATATAGTCCATTTTCAGCTCTTTAATTTGGTATTCAATATCGCTTTTTGTTGGCATGATGATTGCTCCTTTTACATATTTGTATTGCGAATGCGTATAAAAGCGATGGAGGCTTTTCCCATCCCCCACCGCTTATTCGTTAAAATCAATCGGGTACGTATCATGTTTGACATCACAAATGCTATACCAGTAAGTAGGGGATAAACATAAGTGAAAAATTCTAATATATTGTATCATATTCACCTTCAAAGTAGCACTAAGTTGAAGCGATATTATGTCGATCGTAGGCGAAGTCTAATAGCATGGAATGCAGTGTTTCATTGTTACTGACTAGGTTGAGCTGTCGTTGTTTTTTTGACAGCTCTTTCACTGCGAGCTTCATGTAATAAGAACTCCATGACAGCATTTTGAATTTGTGATTGTTTCATTTTGCGGCCAAGGCCAAGATGAATAAAGCCGTTCTGTTCGCGAGGAAATGCATGTAGAAGCTCGGCCTCTGTCTGTGCAAGGGTAATACAAGGAACGCCATACGAGGCAATTTTATAAGGTGTGTAATTGGCATTACAAATAATAACGTCAGCCTTTGGTAGTAGTTTTAGGAGTGCATTTTTATCACGAAGGATAGCTGTGTTGCGACGACTGAGCACCATCATTTGCAAATCCTCGATTGCATGTCGATAGCTATCATCAATCATTACGGTAATTTGTAGTGGAATTTGTAGCTGTGTTAAGTGTCGAAGAGTGCGGTAGGTAAGGTTATGCTCGTCCCCATCCTCAAAGGCAACAACGATATGAGGTGGGTTTTCAGGCGTTTTACTTTCCGGAATATCGTTGAAATTCTGATATGCTTCAGGAACTGCATAAACAAAGCTGCCACCTATATAATGTGATGGTAAGTAATCTCTTACTTCTTGATAGAGTGCTAGTAAAACACAGTCGCAGGCTTGACCACCATCACCAAAATCATCTAAGTGAATTATAGTTTTGCAGTATGGACGTAAATTCTCTACTTGCCAGCTTTCGGAGTTACGACCATCCCTTACAATTAAATCTGGTTGTAGTTCCTTTATTTGCTTAGATAGTTCATCGAAATGGTCGAATAGCATTGGAGAAAGGGTTTCATGCATTAAAATTTGAATCCCATCATTTGAAGGGGTTTTTACAAATATGAGAACTTTTTCATTTGTAAATAACTTGGCTAACGTTGCAACCCGTTCAAAAGGATACAGCCCTTTATCAATACAGCTTTCAATAATGAAAACAATTGTCTTTTTCAGTTCTGTTGCTTGAGTTTCGTTTTGCAAATGTATCCCATCCTTTCATCTGTCTATTTAAATTATGGCGAGTGAAGGGCAAGTATGTGTAAAAATTAGGATTAGATTATGTGGAATATGAATTCTTTCAATCTAATAGCCTTAGTTAGAGCTTTCTCATCTAAAAAAGTTTGTGATAAAAAACGCTTCATTTACCGATAAATAAAGTAGGAAGCTTAATAGAATTGTTTTGTTAGAGTTACTAATGTGAAGGGGGTACATCCAATGGGAATGCGTGCTGCAATTGTCGTAGGGGCTACAGGTTTAACAGGTACCTCACTTGTGGAACAATTATGTGAAAATGATGAGTATGTTTCAGTTTTAGTAATTGCACGAAGAATGCCCGAGTTTAAACATCCAAAGCTTGAAGTGAAAATCCGTGATTTCGATACTTTAGAGGAAAAGGATATAGAATTTGCACATGAATTGTATTGTTGTCTTGGGACAACGATAAAAAAAAGCAGGTTCTCGTGAAATGTTCGAAAAAGTTGATTTTGAATACCCACTGGCTATCGCCTCATTAGCAAAAAAAACGGGGCATCCCTCATATGCTTGTAATTACAGCGATGGGGGCAAATGAGGGCTCTCCATTTTACTATAATCGTGTAAAAGGTAAGCTAGAGCATGATTTGATAGAGCTAGGCTTACAGAGACTTTCAATTATACGCCCGTCATTATTAGTGGGTGAGCGAGAGGAATTTCGTTTGGGTGAAAAAGCCGGTGAGAAAGTGTTAAAGGTGGCCAAACCTCTATTAGTGGGACCGCTTAAACGTTCCAGGGCAATTGATGCCTCACAAGTTGCAAAGGCGATGATTGTTATTGCACTGCATGGTAAGAAACAGCCTGTAGCTATTTATCAATCTCAAGAGTTAGCGACGCTAGATTTCCCAGAAATAAAGGAAGAGGATGTTTCGCGAGAAAATTTATTTAATTGGGAAAAACACAAACTATCTTCTGAAATTGATGAAGGCAATAAAGTAAACCGAGAAGTCATCATAAATCGGGATAAATATAAAATTGAGGAAACTGTTATAGATAGGGAAGTAAATTTTCATCATAGAGAGGATGAATAAAAATGCCCCATCAACAAATCGAGGTATTTGCGTTCCGCCTAAAGACTGAATTTGCGGTTTTCGCTATTGCTCTGCTTTTCGTGCCTTTATTCATTTGTTACAATATTATTGTAGAAGATGACTGTGGAGGCAAAAAGAAAATGAAAATTTTACTCGTTGATGGCACAATGTTTGGTCATAAAACAGGTGCTATTTTAAAGCAGGTGGAGCAGTATATTAAGGAATTAAATGCAAATTTCGATTTAGAAATTATGCATTTTAATCAATATAAGCATCAAATTGTTGACGGTTCACCGTTAAATGATGATATGAAGGAAATGATTCAAAAGTTTGAGGAAGCGGATGCATATATTATCGCTACACCGATTTTCCAAGCTTCGATTCCAGGTGTTTTGAAAAATGCCTTTGATTTCTTACATCCGAAAACAATGCGCTATAAGCCAGTGTCAATCGTAGCAAATGGTGGTACTTATCAACATCATTTAGTAGTAGAAAATCAATTAAAGCCAATTTTAGACTATTTCCGTGCACTTGTTACACCTAACTATGTATACACACATACATCTCATTTTGATGCAGACAATCATATTATAGATGAAGATGTTCATAATCGTTTACGTGAGCTAGCTCGTGTGTTTGTTCAGTATTGTGAAATGAGCAAAACATTGCCAAAGGAAACAATTGACCAACATTAAGAGTAAAGCTTTATCTTCATCCAGCAGAAGACTCCTACCTCTACAGGTTGTGAGATGAATGCGGTATTGATTCTTTTTCAGTGGGTGTCCAAACACCTACTGAATGAAGATAAAGCCCCCGGCGGATGTCACGGATGTTAAAAGGAATGAATTGGCGGGCACAATTCAAAATCCGGACGCAATTACGCCAAGGCGAAATTGATCCCTTGCATGGTGGAAAAAAATCACTATGCAGGGGATTTTTCTTTTTAAGTATCCTTTTTCATTGTGATAAAATAGGATTTTAGCAATCGGAAAGGAGGGCTGCTCATGCAGGACATCGCTTTACTAGAAAAGCAACGCTGTAATCTTATTTTGACAAATAAGGCCAAGGAAGCGGTAGAGGAATGCTCGGCAAATGAGCATGCCTTTTTTTGCGTTACAAAAATCTTTTACCGTGTACATAGAAAAGCGTAAAGCTAAAACGATAGGCGAAACGTTTTTATCTGTTTATTTTAATGCTGAGCATAATGAAAAACTAAACGAAATTCTAGCAAAAAAAACAGCCATTATGGATTGTGTGTTAAAGGTGGAGGGCCTGTTAGCTACAAATATTCGTTTTGTCCATATGCATGGCCCGATTAATACCAATCGACGTTTGCCAGCAGCATTACAATTTATCACAAAGCCCAATAATGGTGCAGGCATTCCACTTGAGCTTCATACAAAGATTAGAGAGCTACCAATCGCTGAGGAACGCACAGAATATGTGAAAAAGCGTATTTCGAGCTGGGAAGGCTATTTAAAAATTCAAGAACGAGATGCAACGATTGATGATATTCATACAGAATTTAAACAAAGCTATTTTAATGAAGATTTTACAAGGCTTACGATTGTATGCCCTTATATAAAGTCTAAAGAATGGAAGCAGCTTGAAGGTTTAAGTGTTAGCATTCAAGGAGTTCGTGGTGAAATTGGACAAGTATTAAAAACAAATGCAGGGAAACAAACAGTAGAAATTGACCTAAAGCCTTTTGTACAGGATTTAGCTCGTAAAAATCAGCTTCAATTACGTTCTAAGCAGGCAAGCTTTAGTAATTTTGCTACATTGAGTCAAATAAGACGATTACGCAATGGTTTTACAAAGCTTGAAAAGGGCGAGGCGGTTAATCCTCATCTAGAAACAATCCTATTTGAAAGACGTCCAACTGTACGAGCAGCAAAGCTACGCGAGGATATCGCTTTTCATAACCATTTAAATAAATATCAGCAACGAGCTGTCTTAGGGGCATTGTCTGTTGAAGATTTGTACGTAATTCAGGGGCCTCCTGGAACGGGAAAGACTACTGTTATATCTGAAATTTGTCAGCAAAATGTCAAGGCTGGCTTAAAAACACTTGTTGCTTCTCAATCGAATTTAGCGGTTGATAATGCACTGGGCCGCCTTCTTTCCAATCAGGAAATTCGAATTTTACGCTATGGTAGAACAGAAAGCATTGAAGAAGAAGGTAAAAAAATTTATAGAGGAAAATGTTGCGCTCCATTGGCGTGAGCAAACTCTCGCAGCGGTTAAAGAGGAAATTTTAGCCTTTACAGAGCGTGAACAGGAGCTAAAGGCAAGCATAATCAAGGCTCGTGAAGAACAGGACAAATTGAAGGCATGGCTTGAGGAACTGACAAAAGAGATTGCGGCAAAAGAGCAGGCTGCAATAGATGAGCCCACTTTACAGCAGGAAATTCAAGCATTAAAAAAAAGGAGTTAAAGGCAACAAAAGCAGATCAGCAGGAATGTGAGGCGCAAAAAGGGCATTACGAAAAACAACTGGCGCAAATTGAGCCTACTGTAAAGTCGCTTGAACAGGTTCTTACTGAAAATCCATCGGCTGAGCAGCTACAGAATATGATAAAAGAGGTTACTCAAAAGATTGAGAAACTAGAAGCTGCTGCCCAATATAAGGAGCTACAGGAACAAAAGCAACAATTAGCTTACCAGTTTAAGGATATTCAAGTGAAATATGAGGAAGAAAGCAATCGATTGCATTTAATGAAGGAAGCTCAAAAATATATTGGTACTCTACTTTCCTATGAGCTAATTCAGCGTTTTTTACAGCATTATCAAATACGACCCTCCTATGTACTATCACAACAAATAGAAAGGATTCGTCATTTAGAGGATGCTAAAGATTTAAATGCATGGGCAACGATTAATACACGACTACAAAAGGCCATTCCGAAGCTTGAGTCATTACTTGCAGATGATGCTAGAGATCGCGCACTTGCTAAAAGTAGAGTACAGCCAGTTCAGTCGTTTTCATTGCAAAATTTAACAGGCGTCTTTGCACAGCTTAATCAAGCCTTTCAAGATGGGCAATTACCATCAGCTGAGCTGCTTGAAAGCTATTTGCTGGGACTGTATATGCGTCGTGATTTTGTCTGGCAAAAAGGTGTTGCCCTCAAACAGCAACAGCAGCATAAGGATCAAGAATTTGAATTGCTGCGTAAAAGTATTAGCTCTTTAATTCATCAAGAATGTGCCATTACGAGCTTTGATGTTCAAAGCTTACAGAGACAATTGCAGCCATTTTTGCAGCATACAGAACGACTCCAGCAGCTAGCTGAGACATTCCAAATTGATGGTGAACCAGAGGAATCTGTAGAGCAGTTGAAATTACTTATATCGCAATCAAAGTCCTCCCTTCAAACCGCGCAACAGCAGCTAGAAGCAGTTGAGCAGGCTAATTTACAGCTCCTACCAAAGAAGGCGGTACTTCAAACAGCACAAACTAGCTTACAAGAAGTTGAACAGCAGCTTTTACAAATAGACGAAGGCATAAAGGAAATAAATATTGCTGGATTAAAGAAGGAAAAGCAACTCACTGCTTGCACTAAGCTCCTTCAATCAACACCAGAGCGTACTTATGAGGAAGTAGAGGAAGCAATAAGATCATCTCAAGCAGCTTTAGAGGAAATGAAACGTAAGGAACAGCAGCTACCTCTTCGGAAAAAAATTACAGGAGCAATGGAGAGATAAGCTACAAAACGCTACTGAATATGATTTAGATGAAATTCGTAAATTATATGTACGTCATGCTAATGTTATTGGTACAACATGCGTAGCTTCGGCAAGTAAGGAGTTTATGGAAAACTATCCTACATTTGATGTGGTTATAATCGATGAAGTATCCAAGGCAACACCACCAGAACTTTTATTACCAATGCTAAAGGGGAAGAAGATTATCTTAGTGGGTGATCATCATCAGCTACCACCATTACTTGGAGATGATACGTTAGAGGAAACCTTAAAGACAATGCTGGATGAAAATCCAAACTTTGAAGGTGCACAGGAATTAAAGAACTTGCTACGTGAATCCTTATTTGAGCGTTTATTTAATAATCTGCCTCATACTCATAAGCAAATGCTTGCATTGCAGTATCGTATGCATGAAAAAAATTATGCATAGTATCACACCGTTTTATGCAAAGGAAGAGAATGGCTTACAATGTGGTTTACCAGATTCCGATGCTGCACGCGACCATTGCTTAGAAGGTCAATTTGTTAGCCGAGATGACCATTTGTTGTGGATTGATATACCTACTGAGAAACCTTATCTAGAGGAGCAGGTAAAGGGTGGGACGAGTCGCTTCAATGAGGGGGAAATACAAACTATCCGACGCATTTTAATAGATTTAAATGATGCTGTTATTGCAGCAAAAGAGGCTGGTCGAATGCCACAAGATGCACAAAAAAAGCGTTGGTGTCATTAGTTTCTATGGTGAGCAGGTTAAGAAAATAAATCGTCTTCTTCAGCAGGAATTACAGTTATCTCATCTTCAATTTAGAACAGGTACTGTCGATAAGTTCCAAGGGATGGAGATGGACGTCATATTAGTGAGTATGGTCCGTAATACACCTAAAGGAGGAGACATTGGCTTTGCAAGAGATTATCGCCGTTTAAACGTCGCCTTATCTCGTGCGCGAGAGCTATTATTACTTGTTGGAAGTGCTGATATGTTTGCGAAACGTGCCAAGCATCAGGATACACGAGAAATGTATAGCAATCTCTTAAATACAGTAAAATCCTATAATGGCTTGCGTAATCATGAAGGACAGGTGATGTAGATTTGTCAAAATTACAGCAACGCTTATTGCGAGAACTTCAACAAAATCGAATGATTAAAATTGTTAAAACGGATGAATGGTGTATTCCAATCCGCACAGTAGAAGTGACGTATGAACCTGTTCGTCGCTCGACAATGGATGTTTTAATGACCATGCTATTAACTAGCATACGGGAAGCGAATTTTAGTAGTGCACAGGAGCTAAGTGAGTTATTACTTGTTGACCCATTATTCATAGCGGATTTAGTGTCATTAATGTCTAGAGTCAATTTAATTGACAAGCAGGAAGGCTTTTATCAACTTACCTCTAAAGGACAGCAGCAACTGGAGCGTGGCATTTTTGAGGAGGAGCTAGAGCTAGAGACAGCTACCTTATATTATAGTCCATGCCATCTTGCATTTCTTGCTGTTGACGTAGATCGTATGGAGGAGTATGAAGAGTTACCAGAGCTATATCGCTATGTGGATAAAGAGGCAGAACAGCAGGAGCATTTTGAAGAAGCTACTTTAATAGTAGCACTTCAGCAAGAGGATGGCGAAGAAGCTGGTATCTCTCAAAAATTAATCTCAAAAATTGTTCAAGCAGATGCGAAGCAAATTAATGATATTCCATGTCTTGAATTTGTTCTTTATGATAAAGAGCAGGATATTCTGTTTGCGCGTGTTTGGAACACCCTATTGCATCAATGGGATCAGGACCTTGAGCAACAGCTTACAGAAAAAGAACAGCTACGATGGCGTGAACAATATTTATAAGCAAAAACGAACGTGATTAGCGTTCGTTTTTTTGCTTTTAGAGAAAGGTGATAAAAGAAAAAAATAGGGTGATAAATTGAAAAAAATGTCTCGATAAATTGATAAGCCTGCATATATTACTACAAATAAAAGGAGGGGACAGATGTTTACGATTAGTTTATGTATGATTGTTAAAAACGAGGAATGTATTATTGAAAGATGCCTAGATTCTGTTCAGCGTGTAGTGGATGAAATCAATATTATTGATACGGGATCGACTGATCGTACAAAAGATATCGTCCAAAACTATACCTCACGTATTTATGATTTTATATGGTGTGATGATTTTGCGAGGGCACGAAACTTTTCCTTTCAGCAGGCTACGAAAGATTATATCCTGTGGCTTGATGCAGATGATGTGATAACAAGTGAGCATCAACAAAAGCTACTGCAGCTTAAACATTCTTTGTATCCTAATGTCGATGCTGTTTCTATGGATTATGATATAGCGCTGGATGCTGATGGCAGTGTAGAGGCACGTGAAAAAAAGATATCGTCTAGTAAAGCGGCAATGTCATTTTCAATGGTATGGTGCTGTTCATGAATATTTAGAAGTATCGGGCCAGCTTTATCATAGTGATATAGCGGTGACACATTTACCTTTAAAAAGAGATGTTCATCGTAATATTCGTATTTATGAACGTTTAAAGAAAGAAGGGTATTCATTTTCAGCTAGAGATACGTTTCATTATGCCAATGAGTTAAAAAAACCATCAGCGTTTTTTTAGAAGCGATTAATCAATATCATCGTTTCCTAGATTCTGTAACAGGATCTGCTGACGATAAAATTCAGGCTTGCATAAGTTTAGCAGATTGCTATCAGGAGCTGCATGATGTCAAACAAGCGAATCAAGTTATTGTGCAATCATTACTGTACGATCGACCAAGACCAGAAACATGCTGTCGAATGGGTCAATTTTTTTATGGAGCAATTTAAAAACAAAGAGGCCATTTATTGGTACTCACAAGCCTTACAGCAGACTTCCGAACAGTTATTTAGTATTCATAAGCCTGCTTTTTCTACATGGCTTCCTCATTTACAGCTAAGCCTGCTGTACAATCGCTTGCATCTTTATGAAAATGCACATCAACATAATGAGTTAGCGCGTCAATTCAAACCGAATGACCCTCGTATACTCAACAATCAAAAGTACTTGCTTAAGCAATTAAAAAAATAATGAACTTAAGGGAAAGGAACATCAATAAAATGAATATAAATACTATGACCAATTAACACGGCAATAAAAACAACAACAGTCATAAAAATGACATTTCGAGGTCTAAAATTTCGTGCCTCCATCTAACCATCTCCTTTTTTTGAATTAAAGAATATTCTGTCAATTCAACATATGTTTGAAGAGTTAGAGTATGCAATATTTTTTTGATGAACACATTCATATGCCTGAATGTGTTCTTAAATCACAAAATATAAAGCTCTTGTGCTATATTAAACACAATGATTGACGAAAGGATGTTTACAATTTGGCTAAAAGTTTAGTACTAGCAGAAAAACCTTCAGTAGCCCGCGATATAGCAAATGTATTGAAGTGTCATAAAAAAAGGAAACGGATTTTTAGAGGGAGATAAATATATTGTAACTTGGGCACTTGGTCATTTAGTAACACTAGCAGATCCTGAAAGCTACGATGTGAAATATAAAACATGGAATTTGGAAGACTTACCTATGCTGCCAGAACGGCTTCGCTTAACAGTTATTAAGCAATCAGGAAAGCAATATAATGCCGTAAAGTCACAACTAAATCGTAATGATGTAAAAGAAATTATTATTGCAACAGATGCTGGCCGTGAAGGTGAATTAGTAGCCCGCTGGATTATTGCAAAAGCAAATGTGAAGAAGCCAATGAAACGACTATGGATTTCATCTGTCACAGATAAAGCTATTAAAGAGGGATTTGCCAATTTAAAGCCGGGTAACAACTATGATAATTTATACGCTGCTGCTGTTGCCCGTTCGGAAGCTGATTGGTACATTGGTTTAAATGCAACTCGTGCATTAACTACAAGATTCAATGCACAGTTGAACTGTGGTCGCGTACAAACTCCAACTGTGGCAATTATTGCTGCACGTGAAGATGAAATTAAAAACTTCAAACCACAAACCTATTATGGTATTGAAGCACAAACAGATTCCTTAAAGCTTACTTGGCAAGACGCAAACGGTAATTCGCGTAGCTTTAATAAAGAAAAAAACGGACGTTATTGTCAAAGCATTAGGTAGCCAGGATGCAAAGATTGTTGCACTTGACCGCAAGCCTAAAAAATCATTTGCCCCAGGTCTTTATGATTTAACAGAATTACAGCGTGATGCCAATAAATTATTTGGCTATTCGGCAAAAGAAACATTAAATATTATGCAAAAGCTCTATGAATCTCATAAGGTACTGACATATCCTCGTACAGATTCACGTTATTTATCATCTGATCTTGTAGGCACATTGCCGGAGCGTCTCAAAGCATGTGGCATTGGGGAATATCGTTCATTAACTAATAAAATTTTAACAAAGCCAATTAAAGCGAATAAATCGTTTGTAGATGATAGTAAAGTTTCTGATCATCATGCCATTATTCCAACTGAAGGCTATGTAAATTTATCTGCATTCAATGATAAAGAGCGTAAAATTTATGATTTAGTAGTAAAGAGATTCTTAGCTGTTTTATTCCCAGCACATGAATATGAGCAGTTAACGGTACAAGCCCAAATCGGTAATGAAAAATTTATAGCTAGAGGAAAAACAGTAATAAATGCTGGTTGGAAAGAGGTTTATCAAAATCGATTTGATGATGATGAATCCACTGATGATGTAAAGGAGCAGCTGCTTCCTCGTTTAGCGCAAGGACAGGTATTAAAAACAAAGCTAATTGCCCAAACATCAGGTCAAACAAAACCACCTGCACGCTTTACAGAGGCAACATTATTATCAGCAATGGAAAATCCTACGAAGTATATGGACACCCATGATAAGAAGCTAGCGGATACGTTAAAATCTACAGGTGGGCTAGGAACGGTTGCTACACGCGCAGATATAATTGATAAGCTTTTCAACTCTTTTTTTAATTGAAAAGCGTGGAGGGAAAGAAATTTATATCACCTCTAAGGGTCGTCAGCTCCTAGACTTAGTGCCAGAAGAATTGCGTTCTCCTGCTACGACAGCGGAGTGGGAACAAAAACTTGAGTTGATTGCCAAAGGGAAATTAAAAAAAAGATGCGTTCATTCATGAAATGAAAGAGCATACAAAAGAAATTGTAGCTGAAATAAAAGGTAGTGCTAAAAAATATAAGCACGACAATATTTCAACAAAGTCCTGTCCCGATTGTGGTAAGCCAATGCTTGAGGTTAATGGTAAAAAGGGCAAGATGCTTGTATGCCAAGATCGAGAGTGTGGCCACCGTAAAAATGTATCTCGTGTCACAAACGCACGATGCCCACAATGTAAGAAAAAGCTAGAGCTTCGTGGTGAAGGTGAGGGGCAAATCTTTGTGTGTAAATGTGGATATCGTGAAAAATTATCAGCTTTTGAAGCCCGTCGAAAAAAAAGAAGGTGGCGGTAAAGTCGATAAGCGTAGTGTGCAGAAATACTTGAAGCAGCAAGAGAAAGAGGCTGAGCCACTCAATAATGCATTTGCAGATTTGTTAAAGGGTTTAAAATTAGACGAATAACTCTAGAAAGCAGCGGTTTGTGTTAAACTGCTGCTTTTTCTATTTCCTTATTTCACACCTTTGAAAAATAAGAGAGCAACATTTTAAACATTGTGCCGTGTTAAGATTCTGTCTGTACTAGAGGACCATCAAAATGAAGCCAATTTAAAAATTGTAAACCTCTACTACTATTTTAAACTGGGAGATGAGTGTATGGGTAAATTAGTTGGCAAAATTGCTCTTGTGACTGGAGCGAGTCGAGGAATAGGACGTAGTATTGCATTGCGTTTGGCTCAAGAGGGTGCATTTGTAGCAGTGCATTATGGAAAAGGGCAAATGGAGGCGGGAGCAGTTGTTCGTCAGATTGAGCAAGTTGGTGGAAGGGCCTGTGCCATTGGTGCAGATTTGAGTACACTTGAGGGTATTCATGATTTATTTACGAAGTTAGATAATCGTGTTTTAGAGCATTCTGGCAGTAAACAAATTGATATTCTAGTGAACAATGCCGGAATTGGACAAATTGTCACTTTAGAGGAGACAACAGAAGAATCCTTTGAAGAGGTTATGAAAATAAACGTAAAGGCACCACTTTTTGTTACGAAGCAAGCTTTACCACGCTTAAAAGATGGGGGAAGTATTATTAATATCTCTTCCTTTGTAACCCGTGTAGCTTCACCAAGTGTATTCGCCTATAGTATGTCTAAAGGAGCCATTGACACATTGACTCGTCTTTTAGCTAAGCAATTGGGTAGCCGTCATATTACCGTCAATGCCATTCAGCCTGGGATTATTAACACAGAGATGAATGCTGAAACTTTGCAACATCCTGATGGACAAAAATATGCGGCTGATCTTTCAATTTTCAAGAGATGGGGAGAGCCTGAAGATGTGGCAGATATTGCAGCATTTTTAGCATCATCGGACAGCCGTTGGATAACTGGTCAATTACTTGATGCCAGTGGTGGATCTCATTTATAGAATAAATTATGTTGAAGCAATTTAATAAGAGCAGCCCTGTAAAAGTTCGTAGTTACAGGGCTTTTTAACTTTGTGTAAGCACAAAGCCGATTCCAGACACAATTATGCCGAGGTATAATTAATTTTAAGCTTAAAATTAATTATAAAAACAGAAATTTCAGAAAACATATTGAATTACAAAAAAAACTATGATAGTCTATGTAACATATAAAATGAAGTTTAAACTTCAAAAATAAATAAAAAAAAGGATGTACTTCTTTGAGAGATGATCGAACAATTCAACAAGTCATTCAAGATAAATTTCAAGAGCTTTCTAAAAGCCAACAAAAAGTAGCAACTTTTATTCTGAAAAATTTGCAGACAGTTGGCGTTCATTCGGCTGCATATGTTGGTGAAAAAGCCGGTGTCAGTGAAACAACGGTCATACGCTTTTGCTATGCGATAGGGCTTTCTGGTTATGCTCAGTTACAGCGAGAAATAACCTTGCATTTATTCAATGAAGGGAAAACAAGCAGTTTGCAAAATTATTTGCATTCAAAGCAGGTCCTTTTTGAAAATCCACGGTTTTATGAGAAAACAATGGAAAAGGATGCATCGCATATTTTACAGGTGGCAAAGGGCATTAATGAGAAAGATTTTAATAAAGCCACGAAGCTGTTGCATACAAGGAAAAAAAATATATATTGCTGGTAATGGCTCCTCCTATTTAGCTGCACAATGGCTACACTTTACTTTAAATCTTTTGAGGCCAAATGTTGTGCTATTAAACTTTGAAACGAGTGAGGTCATTCGTGCAATACAAGATATTGATGAGGAAAGTGTTGTCATCATTTTATCGTTTCATCGTTATTTTAAAGAACCGATTCAATTTGCAGCTGAACTTCAAGAAAAAAAATTGTGAGATTATCGGTATTACGGATGCTCAAATTGCACCAATTACACAATATTCGACGATTACCTTTGTTAACGAACAGCAAGAGATGTCAACAATTGACGCTATGCCTGCACTAGTATCATTCTTGAATACATTAATTGCAGGGATGACGGCACATGATCATGACTATTATGAAAATCAGCGCGTAAAATATGATGATTTCCAAAATAGCTTTTTAGCAAATCGATGGAGTTGAACAACATGAATCAAGTTTTACAAAACCTACAGCCGCGATTGGCTGATATATTTACACATCTTCACGAACATCCAGAAATAAGCTGGCAAGAGCATGAAACGACACAATATATTGCCGCTTTATTAAGAGAGGCACAGATGGAGCCTCATTTATTCGATGATATGACAGGACTTTATGTGGATATTGGGAATGGAGAACCCAAAGTAGGCTTTCGTACCGACATAGATGCGCTTTGGCAGGAGGTGGACGGTGTCTTTAAGGCTAATCATTCTTGTGGACATGATGGTCATATGACAATGGCTATTGGGACAGCGCTTCTTTTAAAGGATATGGAGCATTTACTTTCCGGGGCGGTTCGTATTTTATTTCAGCCTGCTGAAGAAAAAGCGCAAGGGGCAAGTGCATTGGTCGAGAAGGGGCTTGTGGATAATCTAGAATATTTATTTGGTGTTCATGTTCGTCCGTTAAAGGAGCTAGAGGATGGGACATATGCACCTGCACTATACCACGGTGCAGCCAAACTCTTTACAGGAACCATTATCGGGGAGGAGGCTCATGGTGCACGACCAGAGCTAGGAATAAATGCAATTGAGGTTGGTGCAGCAATTGTAGAGGGTTTACAAAAAAATTTGGACGGACCCGAATGTCTCAGCTTCTGTCAAAATGACGCAATTTAATGCTGGAGGCTCTTCCACTAATATTATTCCTGGAAAAGCAACCTTTAGCATTGATGCCCGAGCTCAAACGAATGAGGTAATGCAAGTTATTACAGAGGGAGTAGAACGAGTAAGGACATCAGTAGAGGCAATGTATGGTGCTAAAATTGACATTAAAGTTGATGCACATATTGTTGCAGCATTAGTTCATGATGCAGCATTACAGCTTATGAATGCCGCTATAATCGATGTGGTCGGTGAAAAGGCTTGTGCACCACCTGTTGTGACACCTGGTGGGGAAGATTTTCATTTTTATACGTTTGAGCGGCCTCATCTAAAAGCTACAATGCTGGGGTTAGGTTGTGGTGTAACACCAGGTCTTCATCATCCCAAAATGACCTTTAATCAAGATAGACTACTTACTGGTGTAAACATTATTACAAGAGCGATTTTACGTGCGCTTTAGCAGAATTATTACCCAATAAATTTGGGAAACAAAAGAGAAAGAAGAGAGAGCCATGATTGATATAAAAGAAATAAACACAATCGATCAATTGGAGCATGTTCAGCAACTAGAATATGAGGTATGGGGAATGCCTTCCATACCTCTCCATCAAACTTTAACAGCAGTGAAGAATGGAGGGATTGTTGTTGGTGCTTATGATGGGGAGCGTTTAGTTGGATTTAGCTATGGTTTTTCAGGATTTCGAGAGGGAAAAAGCTTTTTATGCTCACATATGTTGGGGATTGATAAAAATTATCGTTCACAGGGGATAGGTGAAAAATTAAAGCTGGCACAAAGAGAGATTGCGATTAATCGGGGCTATGATTTAATGGTATGGACCTTTGATCCTTTAGAAACGCGTAATGCCTATTTAAATCTTTCGAAATTAAAGGGTATTTGTTATACGTATATAGAAAATTGCTACGGTGAAATGCAGGATGGTTTAAATAAAGGGCTGCCCTCTGATCGTTTTGAGGTAAGTTGGCATTTAACATCTGACTATGTGATACAGGATATCGTAATTGATGTGACAAATCCAGTTCCTGTGGCAAGCTGTAGCCTAAATGAGCAAGGCCTTCTATGCTTAAAAATGACTGAAAATTCCAAATATAACAAAGACTTTTATGTGTTGCCAGTACCGAAGGATTTTCAAGCATTGAAAGTGCAAAATCCAGATTTGGCATTAGATTGGCGTTTTAAAACACGCCATATTTTACAGCAGCTATTTGCACAAGGATATGCTGTTGTGAAATTACAGCAACAAGAAAAATACAATGAATATGTGCTGGCGAAAAAAAACAGCCTTACACTGGAAGGGGAAAAATAAGATGAAAATTACAGAAATCACAATTCGACAACTCAAAATGAAATTAAAGGCACCATTTACAACAAGCTTTGGCACATTTCATGATAGAGATTTTTTAGTGTTAGAGGCGAAAGATGAATCTGGAATCATTGGCTGGGGTGAATCTGTTGCCTTTCACTCTCCTTGGTACAATGAAGAAACGCTACAAACTAACTGGCATATGTTAGAAGACTTCCTAATACCTCTTTTGTTGAATAAAGAGATTCAGCATCCAGATGAAGTAAATGAACTATTTAAGCCTATCCGCAAAAATAATATGGCGAAATCAACAATTGAAGGAGCAATTTGGGATATCTATGCACAGCAGACGAAGCAAACATTGGCAGCAGCGCTAGGGGGCAAAAAGGACAAAATTGAAGTAGGGATCAGTATTGGCATTCAGAATTCAATTGACGATTTGATAATGCTAGTGGATGGATATGTACGGGAAGGCTATAAGCGCATGAAAATTAAAATAAAGCCTGGTTGGGACGTAGAGGTAATGCGTACATTACGTGAAACGTTTCCCGATACAGCATTTATGGCAGATGCAAATTCAGCTATAATCTTGAGGATGCTGCAACACTCAAGCAACTCGATGCTTTTCATTTAACAATGATTGAACAGCCATTAGCATCAGATGACATTATTGATCATGCTACATTACAAAAATTAATCGATACACCCATTTGTTTGGATGAAAGTATTCATTCATTAGAGGATGCTCGTAAGGCTGTAGAATTGGGCAGTACAAAAATTATAAATATTAAAATTGGCCGTGTGGGTGGCTTGACAGAAGCAAAGAAAATTCACGATTATTGTGAGGCCAATAATATTCCAGTTTGGTGTGGTGGTATGTTAGAGTCTGGCATTGGTCGTGCTCATAACATCGCATTAACAACACTATCCAATTTCATTTTACCAGGTGATACTGCTGGCTCAAATCGCTATTGGGAAAAAGACATCATCGATCCTGAAGTTATCGTGAAGGATGGTTATATAGAAGTACCTCAGCAACCAGGAATTGGCTATGAAATTAATAGAGAAACGATTGAATCATTTACAGTTGCAAAAAAAACATATCAATAAGTTGACAAGGAAATTGAGACTAGTAGGTGTTCTATGAAAAAAAAGTTGGCAAATTGGAGGCGCATTTGTAGGATTAATCGTTGGGGCTGGCTTTGCATCAGGCCAAGAAATTATGCAATATTTCACGAGCTTTGGCTTGTATGGTATTGTAGGAGGAATTGTTGCAACCATTGCTTTTGCATTTTTGGGTATGAGTCTAGCACAATTAGGGACAGATCTACAAACGACATCTCATAAAGAGGTTATTTATCACATTGGTGGGCGTTATATTGGGGTTATTTTAGATATTGTTATTACATTTTTCTTATTTGGCGTTGCAGTCGTTATGTTTGCAGGGGCAGGGTCAACATTTCAGCAAATGTTCGGTATTAACCCAATGATTGGTAGTATCTTTATGATGCTTATAACGATTTTAACACTACTGTTAAATGTTAAAAATATTATTAATATAATAGCATTAGTAACACCGTATTTAATGGGGATTATTTTTATTATTTTAATTTACTCCATATTCACAATGGACTTAACGATTGCAGAGCAAAATGCTTTAGCAAAAGAGCAAACGTCTGCAGCTTCAAATTGGCTAATGGGTGCTTTACTTTATGTATCTTATAATATTGCGGCTGGTGCAGCGATGTTAATTGTTATGGGTGGGACTGTAAAAGAACGGAAAGTTGCTGGTATTGGCGGCATGCTAGGCGGACTAATGCTAGGTGTCTTAATAATATTAATTAATATTGCTATGTTCGTAAAAATGGATGTAGTTGGTGGGGTAGCGATGCCAACATTAGAGCTTGCTAAGCAAATTCATCCTGTAGTAGGGGTGTTAATGTCCATCGCTTTATTAGGAATGATGTATAATACAGCTGTTGGTATGTTTTATGCATTTACAGTGCGTTTTATAGCGCCTGAGCATAAATATTTTAAGCTAGGTATTGTGGTCATTGGTTTACTAGGCTTTGCAGCAAGCTTAGTCGGGTTTACAACATTGGTTGGTAAGGTATATTCTACAATGGGCTATTTAGGCTTTGCTCTAATTATAGCAGTTGTCATGTCATGGCTACGAAAACCGAAAGATTTATCTTGATTCAAAGGTAGTAAGATAAATGCGTTTTCTAATTCAGCGGACATACCCTTTTTTTGAGTGAGATAAAAAAATTCTTCTTCCCTATTGCCATTGCATTGGCAATAGGGATTTTTTTATGAAATCAGTGATGAAAGTTAAAGAGCAATCATACAGTAAGTATGTATTTGTTGATTTTAAATTTCTACTTAATGTATGATAAATTCTCGTAATTTTGAATAAAATCTATATTGTTGCTAGACACCTTTTTTTTATGAATGCTATATTAAAGTTGTCATAGTATTTTTATAATTAGGAAAAAAAGTTAATCAACATGACTTTCTGAGCTAAATTGAGTCTATGTTTTTTCTAATTATAAGGAGTAATAGAGTAAAGAGCTAGATGAAGGATGATAGATGCCTATGGTAAAGAAAACGTTAAAACAAAGAATTGTAGACGCTTCAGTCGTGCTGTTTCAGCAAGATGGCTATCACAATGTAACTGTTGATCGCATTGTCGAATATATTGGGGCATCAAAGGGTGGATTTTATCATAATTTTAAATCGAAAGATGAATTGTTATATGAAATTCACGATGTATTTATTTCGTATGTTATTAAGCAGTCACAGGATGCCTATGACAAGTACGATACACCGATTACACGCTTATGTGCCATGCTGCAAACTCTGACACAAGTATTTGATATGTATCAGGCACATATTACTGTTTTTTTATGAGGAAAGCCGTTCACTTCCAGAGGAATATAGTGAAATTATTCATAAAAAAAGGGATCAATATCGGGATATTTTACAAAAAGTAATAGGAGAGGGCCAACAAACCAAAGATTTTCGTACGGAATTACCGTGTACAATTGTCACAATGGCCATTGTTGGAATGATTAACTGGACATATAAATGGTATAAACAAACGGGTCCATTGACAATGGAGGAAATTACAGAGGTCTTCACTGATATGGTATTACGTGCGATTGTGACGGAACAAGCAATGGAGGAAGCAAAACAATTTATGGTAAAGGGGTAGCCAGTAATATCACTGGTTTTATTAATTGTTTATACAAACCGACTAGTCGGTATTTATCTTCGTTCAGAAAAAGACTTCCGTCTTTGAAAATGGTGAAATAAATAGGATGTGGTTCTTTTACAGTGGGTGTAGAGGACTTAGTCTAAGAATGCCACTTCCTGTAAATGACCGACATCGTTTCGGCCCTCGTGCAGGCCCAATCTGGACGAATTACGCCAAGGCGATATTGATTAATGCATGCAACTGTCATCTGAGCAATCTGCTATGGCAAATTAGAAATTAGGGGGACTAGGGATGAACTTTGAATTAACGAAAGAACAAGTGATGATTCGAGACATGGTACGTGATTTTGCGGAAAAAGAAATTAAACCGTATGCTCGTGAGGTTGATGAGACGTCAACAATGAGAATAGAGAGCTTTAAAAAAAATGGCTGAGCTAGGCTTATTGGGTATTCCGTTTCCTGAAGAATATGGTGGTTCAGGTGGGGATACAGTGTCTTACGCTTTAGCAGTCGAAGAAATTGGGCGTGCATGTGGAGGTACTGGATTAAGCTATGCTGCGGCTGTTAGCTTAGGGGCATCACCAATCTATAATTTCGGCACAGAGGAGCAAAAGCAGGAATGGCTTGTTCCGTTAGCAAAAGGTGAGACATTAGGATCATTCGGTTTAACAGAGCCTAATGCAGGTTCAGATGCTGGTGGTACGCGAACAACAGCTGTTATTGATGGTGATGATTACGTCATTAATGGGGAAAAATGCTGGATCACAAATGCAGGCTATGCACGTCAAATTATAGTAACAGCAGTAACAGGTAAGCGTGAAGATGGTAAAAAAATTATTTCATCTATTATTGTTCCAACGAATACACCTGGTGTAACGATAAATTGCAATTACGACAAAATGGGTGTTCGTGGCTCCAATACATGTGAAATTGTTTTACAGAATGTTCGTGTTCCAAGAACCAATCTTCTAGGGGATGAAAAACGAGGATTTAGTCAGTTTTTAAATACGCTGGATGGTGGACGAATTTCAATTGCGGCTTTATCAGTAGGAATTGCACAGGCTGCTTATGAAAAGGCATTAAAATTCGCTAAAGAACGGGAGCAATTTGGTGCACCAATATCAAAGCTACAGGCTATCCAGTTTAAACTAGCTGATATGGCGATGGAGATAGAGCTTGCGCGTACATTAGTACATAAGGCGGCATGGCTTAAGGATCAAAAGAAACCATTCGGAAAGGAAGCTGCAATGGCAAAATTATTTGCTTCAGAAATGGGCTTCCGTACTTGTAATCAAGCAATTCAAATTCATGGCGGTTCAGGCTATATGAAAGAATACGACGTTGAGCGCCATCTACGTGACATTAAATTAATGGAAATCGGTGAGGGAACATCAGAAATTCAACGTCTCGTTATTTCTCGTCTAATTGGCTGTTAAAAAAACCTTTGCTGAAAAGAGTTAAATAGCATAATAAAGGAGGATTCTCATGGCAGAACTTGTGTATCAAACTATTGGTCAATTGCTAGATGAACAATCTGAGAAGTATCCACAGCACGAAGCATTAGTATATACAGATAGGGATTTACGAATGACCTATGAGCAGTTAAATCGTCAAAGTCGTTTAGTCGCAAGAGGGCTAATGGCTCTCGGTATAGAAAAGGGCGAGCATATCGCAGTATGGACAACAAATGTTCCAGAATGGGTACAGTTACAATTTGGTACAGGCAAAATGGGCGCCCCAATCGTCACAGTAAATACAAATTATCGTGCAAGTGAGTTGGAATATTTATTAAAGCAATCCGATGCAAAGACAATTTTTTTTAATTGAAAACTATCGCGACCATTCCTTTATCAATACACTACAAGAGTTATGTCCAGAGCTTGAGCATTGTGAACCTGGTAATTTACAAGCTAAGCGACTGCCTTTATTGAAGAATGTTATTTTAATCGGTGAGACGAAATTTCCTGGAGTACTTAATTGGTCTGAGGTTTTAGCTGCTGCTGAGCAAGTAACAGAGGAGCAATTAGATCAAAGACAGCAATCGCTTCATTACGATGATGTTATTAATATTCAATATACTTCTGGTACAACAGGCTTTCCTAAGGGCGTGATGTTGACGCATTATAACCTAGTGAATAATGCTATAAATATTGCAGAATGCATGCAATTAACCTCTAAGGATCGTTTATGTATTCCCGTACCGTTCTTCCATTGCTTCGGGTGCGTCATTGGAACACTGGCTATCACAACAACTGGTGGGACGATGGTGCCAGTACAGGAATTTTCACCTGCTGAGGTACTGAGAACAGTTGAAAAAGAAAAATGCACAGCGTTGCATGGTGTACCAACAATGTTTATTAGTGAGCTCAATTTACCGAATTTTGAGTCATTTGATCTATCCACATTACGTACGGGTGTTATGGCTGGCTCTAACTGCCCTATTGAGGTGATGAAGGCTGTTATCGAAAAAATGGGGATGAAGGATATTACCATCTGTTACGGTCAAACAGAATCATCGCCAGTAATTACACAAACAAGAGCAGATGACCCACTCGCATTAAAGGTAGAAACAGTTGGCCGTGCCCTACCGAATCTAGAAGTTAAAATTGTCGTTCCTGGTACGGATGAAGAAGCTGCACCACTTGAGCAAGGTGAGCTTTGCACAAGAGGCTATCACGTGATGAAAGGTTATTATAAAAATCCAGAAGAAACGGATCTTGCCATCGATCAGCAAGGCTGGCTGCATACGGGAGATTTAGCAACGATGGATGAAGCGGGCTATATTCGAGTAACAGGGCGTTTAAAGGATATGATTATTCGTGGTGGTGAAAATTTATATCCAAGAGAAATTGAGGAGTTCCTATACAAGCATCCAAAAATTTCTGATGTACAGGTGGCTGGTGTCCCTGATCCAGTTTATGGGGAGGAAGCGGCTGCTTGGATTATCCTAAAAGAGGGAGAACAAGCAACAGAAGAAGAGATTCGGGATTTTTGCAGAGATAAAATTTCTAGACATAAAATTCCGCGACATATTTTCTTTATTGATCATTATCCAATGACTGCATCAGGGAAGGTTCAAAAGTATAAATTACGTGAGAATTTTGTTGCGACAGTAATGTAGGAAGGGGGCGGTGATATGTTCAAGAAGGTTTTAATTGCCAATCGTGGGGAGATCGCTAGGCGGATTATAAGAACATGTAAGCGACTAAATGTTCAAACAGTTGCAGTGTATTCAGAGGCCGATGCTGCCAGTCTTCATGTTAAAGATGCAGATGAAGCATATTGTGTAGGAAAGCCGCCTGTTGCACAGAGCTATTTAAATATTGATCGTATTCTTGAAATTGCACAGGAAAGCGGTGCGGATGCTGTTCATCCAGGCTATGGCTTATTATCGGAGAACGCCGATTTTGCTAAACGTTGTACAGAGGCAGGCTTACATTTATTGGACCGAGTGCAGAGGTTATTGCTCGATGGGAAGTAAATTAGAGGCAAGAAAAACGATGAAGGCAGCGGGTGTCCCAATTGTAGAAGGTGTAGAAACACCTATTGCAAATGTAGAAGAGGCAGTTGCAATAGCTGCACGTCTTGGCTATCCAGTTATGTTAAAGGCTTCTGCTGGTGGTGGCGGTATCGGTATGCAGCTTGTTGAAAATTCTGAGGAGCTAGCAAAGGCATTTGAGGGAAATCAAAAGCGAGCACAGTCATTTTTCGGAGACGGCACAATGTATATGGAGCGATTTATTGCCAATCCACACCATGTTGAGGTTCAAATAATTGCAGACCATCATGGCAATGTTGTACCACTCTTCGAACGTGAGTGTTCAATCCAGAGGAGAAACCAAAAAGTAGTGGAGGAGGCACCATCTCCCTTCATTTCAGATGAAACAAGAGAGCGTATGCTAGAAGCGTCCGTCAAGGCAGCAAAGCATATTGGATATGTGAATGCTGGTACGATTGAGTATCTAGTAGATGCGAATCAACAATTTTACTTTTTAGAGATGAATACACGTCTACAGGTGGAGCATCCCGTAACAGAGGAAATTACAAAGCTGGATCTGGTGGAGGAACAATTAAAGATTGCAGCAAAACAGCCGTTAACGTTTACACGGGAGAGCATTGAAAAAGAAGGGCATGCAATTGAAGTACGCATATATGCTGAAAATCCTTCCACGTTTTTCCCTTCGCCAGGTATTATCACAGCGCTAGAGCTACCCGAGGGGGAAGGTATTCGACATGAATGCGGTGTAGAGGCAGATTCAACGGTAACACCTTTCTATGATCCAATGATAAGCAAGTTAATTGTGTGGGGAAATACACGCGCAATTGCATGTGAAAGACTTATTCAAGCACTTCGAGCTTATAAAGTAGAAGGAATTCAAACAAATATTCCAATGCTCTTGAAGACAGTTACACATGAGCAATTTTTAAAAGGCAATACAACGACCAAATTTGTGGATGAATATTATTTACCGCAATTAGCACAGTCAAAATAAAAAAATATTCAAAGCATTCGCACCCTCTAACCCGTGCGAATGCCCTACTTAAAATTAGGAGTGATGGACAATGGCAACAGTAAAAGCAAGCATGGCGGGAACAGTATGGAAAATCGTGGTGGCAGAAGGAGAAAAAGTGACAGCTGGTCAAGATGTAGCAATATTAGAGTCTATGAAAATGGAGATTCCAATTGCGGCAGAAGAGGATGGCGTGGTAACAAGAATCATTGCCAATGAAGGAGATTTCATTAATGTTGATGATGATATTTTAGAAATTGAATAAGAGGGGGGCTTTTGGATGCAACTACCAACACATGTAACGATAAAGGAAGTAGGCCCTCGTGATGGCTTGCAAAATGAGAAGACTCATCTTTCAACTACTGACAAGGTACAGCTAGTGAATTTACTTAGTCATACAGGTTTGAATTATATAGAGGTCACATCCTTTGTGCATCCAAAATGGATACCGCAATTGGCAGATGCAGTAGAAGTGCTTCAGGCTATTAAACGGCAAAAAAAATATTACGTATGCAGCACTCGTACCGAATATGCGCGGCTTAGAGCGGGCATTGCAGGCGGAAGTAGATGAAGTGAGCGTTTTTATGTCAGCCAGTGAAAGCCATAATCAAAGCAATATAAATAAAACGATTAAAGACACATTTCCGATAATAGAGGAAGTAGTTACAGGAGCCAAGGTAGCTCATAAAAATGTGCGTGGATATATTTCAACAGTGATAGGCTGCCCCTATGAAGGTTACATACAACCAGAAAAGGTTTTGAGAGTGACTGAAAAATTATTAGAAATGGGTATTGATGAAATTTCACTTGGTGACACGATTGGCGTTGGCGTGCCGACTCAGGTTGAAAGCTTATTAAATGAATTGCTAAAAAGGTACCCTGTAGAGCATTTTGCTATGCATTTTCATGATACACGAGGTACGGCACTCGCTAACATCTTAAAATCCATAGAAATGGGCATAACAAAATTTGATAGTGCACTTGGTGGGCTAGGGGGATGTCCATATGCTAAGGGAGCTTCAGGCAATGTGGCCACGGAGGATTTATTGTATTTATTGGATGGAATGGGTATTAAAACAGGTGTAGAGATGAATAAAGTGCTAGAGGCGGCATTTTTTTATAGAAAAGAAACTTGGAAAGACTGTTGCATCTAAACAGATGGCAATTGTCCGTAATGAAAGGAGTGCGATTCAATAATGACGCAACTCGTTCGTTTTGAAATAGTAGAAGGAAGCATTGGGCTTATAACATTAGCAAGACCTGACGCTGCAAATGCGATGTCTGTCCAACTACTAAAAGAGTTAGGTGCAATACTTGATCACATCAACGGAGATTCAGCAGTACGAGTAGTGCTATTAACAGGTGCTGGGGAAAAGGCATTTTGCGCAGGTGCTGATTTAAAAGAGCGTAAGGGTATGTCTGATCAACAGGTTAGGCAGATTGTCCAGTTAATTGGTGCAACTGTAACGAAAGTAGAAGCACTTTCCCAACCTGTCATTGCTGTATTAAATGGTGTCGCCTTTGGAGGTGGTCTAGAATTAGCATTAGCATGCGATTTACGTATTGCTGCTAAACATGTAAAAGTCGGACTTACTGAGACTTCTCTTGGCATTATTCCAGGAGCAGGTGGCACGCAGCGTCTTCCACGTTTAATCGGCATAGGAAAAGCAAAGGAATTAATCTATACAGCGCGTCGATTAAGTGCTGAGGAAGCTAAGGACTATGGCATTGTGGAGTACGTTTACGAGGGCCGTGAGGTACATGCTAAGGCAATAGAGCTTGCACAAGAAATGGCTAAAAATGCTCCGCTTTCCTTAATTCAGGCAAAAATAGCGATGAATCAGGGGGTTGAGGTGGATTTAGCGAGTGGCTTAAAAATCGAATCGCTCGCATATAGTGCTCTGATCCCTACAGAAGATCGATTAGAGGGTTTACTTGCTTTCCAAGAAAAGCGCACACCACAATACTCAGGGAAATAAAATTTTCTTCTATATGGATATGGAACTGTAATTAACATTCTGTTGCTGCTGTTTAAGGCGGGAAAAAAACAGATGCAGCAAGGATGGGTGTTGCGGATTGTAGGAGATAGTTTATCTGCATTCAGCAAATGTCTTTTGTATCGAAAGCAAAGCGGCAGCTACAATTACGCCAAAGCGAAATTGATTTTTTTGTAAGAAACCAAAAGGCCACTAAGTGCCAGGATATTATGGCATAACTGATTGGGCAAAGGGAGGAATTAGCATGAGCAATATTTCGACAGATAATTCAACTACACTAAAGGATAAAATTTTAGCAGGTGGTTTACCGAAATATCATGATAAAAATGCACAACAAGGAAAGCTCTTTGTACGGGAACGACTGGAATTATTACTAGACGATGGATTACAATCAGAGGATGGTCTCTATGCGAACTGCTTAGCAGGTGATTTGCCAGCCGATGGTGTGGTAACAGGAATCGGTAAAATACATGGTCGTACTGTCTGTGTATTAGCAAATGATTCAACAATTAAGGCGGGCTCTTGGGGTAAACGTACAGTGGAAAAAAATGATTCGTATTCAAGAAACAGCTGAAAAGTTAAACTGTCCATTACTTTATTTAGTTGATTCAGCAGGTGCTCGTATTACAGACCAATTAGAGATGTTCCCTGGTCGAAGAGGTGCTGGGCGTATTTTCTATAATCAAGTAAAACTTTCTGGGAAAGTACCACAAATATGCCTATTGTTTGGACCATCCGCAGCTGGTGGCGCTTATATTCCTGCCTTTTGCGATATCGTTGTCATGGTAGAGGGCAATGCATCTATGTATTTAGGTTCTCCACGTATGGCAGAAATGGTTATTGGGGAAAAGGTAGATTTAGAAACAATGGGTGGTGCAAAAATGCATTGTTCGGTTTCTGGCTGTGGAGATGTACTCGTTAAAACAGAGCAGGAAGCCATTGCATATGCTAGAAAATATTTAGGCTATTTCCCAAATAACTATGCAGAACGTAGCAGGGTCGAAGAGGC
Source organism: Lysinibacillus pakistanensis (assembly GCA_001312325.1). The sequence goes on from BBDJ01000031.1 coordinate 37,316, forward strand.
AAAACCACCAGCATCATTTGATAAGTCCATTGAAGAATTAATTCCTGAAAATCAAAATGTTCCTTTCGATATGTATAAATTAATCGATCGAATTATTGATGAAGATTCATTTTGTGAAGTTAAAAAAATTATTTGCTCCCGAATTAATAACTGGGCTTGGTCGTATTAAAGGACAATCGGTTGGCATCATTGCAAACCAGCCTCGTGTAAAAGGAGGCGTATTATTCCACGATTCGGCTGATAAAGCTGCAAAATTTATTTCCCTTTGTGATGCGTTCAATATACCGCTCCTTTTCCTTGCAGATGTACCAGGCTTTATGATTGGAACGCAGGTTGAGAAGCTGGTATTATCCGCCATGGTGCAAAGATGATATTTGCTATGAGTGAGGCAACGGTTCCAAAGCTGACAGTCATTGTTCGTAAGGCATATGGGGCAGGATTGTATGCAATGGCAGGCCCAGCATTCGAGCCGGATTGCTGTATTGCACTAACCAATGCTCAAATAGCCGTAATGGGACCTGAGGCCGCAGTGAACGCTGTATATGCCAATAAAATTGCAGAGCTTCCGAAAGAGGAGCAAGCAAGCTTTATTGCAGAAAAACGCAAAGAATATCAGGAGGAAATTGATGTTTATCGTTTAGCATCAGAGCTAATCATTGACGATGTAATTGCGCCGAATGATTTAAGAACAGTACTTGAATCACGTTTAGAGCTATACATGTCAAAATACTTATTATTCTCGGAACGTAAACATGGAGTAAATCCAGTTTAAAAGTATTGGAGAGACTTTCCCTTAATGTTTGGTTTGTGTGGAAATCCCGTAGATAAACGACAAGGCCGGCTCAATGGTATGAGTCGGCTTTTTGAATATGTCTAAACATGCCTAAATAGAAACCTAACTTAATATATCTCTTGCATGGGAATGGGAGGCATATTAAAATATGGGAAGAATCTAAAGGAAGTAGGGTTGTTTAGGCATGCAAAAAAATAATATTTCTAATATGCAAGGTGATGCCAAACTCCCATTGCCTTATCGTTCATGGATTGATACATATTATTTTCCCATAAAGATAATAGGGTGGATAATTTTTTTGTATCTACTCATTCATTGCTTTTTATAAATTAGTCATTGATCGTCTAGTAGATGTCATCCTAGTTTTATGGAAGGACGAAAACTCACTCGTTGAATTAGGTCTGTTTGATTATAGTGACTGGCGATTAACCACAAATTTTGTACCCTTTGAAACTATTCTACGCTATATAAACTACTCTCAGTATTTTAATTTGGAAATCATTATTATTAATTTACTCGGCAATTTATTAATATTTACACCAATGGGTTTTTTGTTGCCTTTGTTGTCCAAAAGGTTTCGTAAAGCTTGGGCAGTGATTTGTGTAGGTTTTTTTATCCAGCTTAGCAGTAGAAACGATACAATTTATTTTTACGGTTGGCTCCGCAGATATTGATGATTTACTTTTAAATACGCTAGGCGCATGGTTGGGTTATCTAGCCTATAAAAGTATCCTTATTAAACCTAAAAAAAAATGTTAGAAACAGTCTATGCCAAAAGACTGTTTTTTTATATGGAATTAACACTATTTGGAAAGTGGAAAAAGTATTAAGTTTCGTAGAAATATTATAATTAAAAGAAAATATAGGATTTTATAAAGGTGTTTATACCTATATTAGTGAAAAATGATTATTTCTTTAGGAGGTTAGTAGTAATTTATACTTGAATTTAATATAGAAAATTCCGATAATGAGTGTACAGAAATTGTTCAGGTGGTAGAGATATAGTTAATAGAGGGTTATTATCATATCTAATATTTAACTTGCATATTAAAGTAAGAAAGCAGAGGTGATTATATGAAAATATCAAGTTTAATAGAACATGAAAGAATTTCACCTTCAAATCGCAAGAAAGTATTACAGCGAAAAGAAGCAGGAGATGCCTATCGAAAAAATGCTTTGTATTTTCAGCCAAAGAAAAATCCAATATTACAAGAGCTTGAGAATTTATTATTAGGACAAAAGGATTTAGACCTCTACGAGCAACAAAAAGAGGAGTCACAGGAAGTCACGCCCCACCAACAAGCCATTTTTCAAGAGATGGAACAAACTAAAAAGAATGTGTTGGCTCATGAACAAGCAAATAAGATGGTCAGCAGTGAGGGGTTGAATCAATTTCCTCCTCCCAGCTATCAGATGATGAAGATGTAGTTGGAATAAATCCCGAAAATACTTTGCGAATTTTAGAGCAGGTACGGAATGCAGCATTAACACCAGCAAAGCCTTCCACCCAAGATTTACGTATAGCGGCAAGTGCAAATGCGCAAATTCAACAAATTCAGGCACAATTACAGGGGCAGGAATTCAATCAAAATGTAATAACTGACAACGAGCCTGCTTATTTTAATGAAGTCATTGAGGTCAAAGTACCAGAACGTTTTTCGAAGGAATTGATATTAAATCCATTTGCAGATACAATTTTCGGTAAGAGCTATGGGGAGGCATTCAAGGCACTGACATTTAAACATGCTTCTGAAAAATATGCTACCCATATCCAAATGGCGAAAAACGGCTATCGACTAGGGAATGAAGCTACGTTCTCGATGATAGCTTAATGTTGCAGATGGGAGTTTTATTATGGCAAAGCCAAAACATGCTAAGACGAATGCTATACGATTGTTAGAGCAACAAAAAATACAATTCGAAGTAATTGAATATGAAACCGGCGATGGTCAAGTAGATGGTATTTCGGTCGCTGAAAAAATTGGCCATCCAGCTTCTCGCGTTTTTAAAACATTAGTGGCAAAGGCAAGCGCGCAAAAGCTTTTTGTATTTGTTATTCCTGTTGCTCAAGAGCTTGATTTAAAAGCTGCTGCTAAGGTTGTAGGAGAGAAAAAAAATTGAAATGCTTCCTGTCAAGGAGTTACTGAGCTATACAGGCTATGTCCGTGGTGGCTGCTCACCTGTAGGCATGAAAAAGCTTTATCCAACAGTCATTGATGCATCGGCACAAGAGCAAGGCGATATTATTGTTAGCGCTGGTAAAATTGGAATGCAAATCCATGTACAATTAGCTGATTTAATTACTATTACGAAAGCAAAGCTGGAAGCGATTACAACTACCCATGAATGAAAGGTGGGTAGTTTTTTTATTTGGATTTAAATCTTTGTTAAAGTGAACCGCTCAGGTAACCAAAACATTTTTATAAGAGAAGGCAAGACACATCCCCTCGTTTTTTATAGAAACTATGGTACAGTTAGAGCAATCATACATACATAGAGAGGGTTATGAAATGCAAAAAGTTATGGGGTGGCGTTGGGCATTTTTTATAGGCGGCTTAATAGTTATGTCCCTTGGGATTACTATGTCTATTAAGGGCAAGATTGTAGGGACAAGCCCATGGGATGTGTTGCATGTGGGTTTATTCCAAAATTTTGTTTATCGATTGGGACGTGGTCTATTTTAACAGGCCTTTTTTATTGTTGCTTCGACCTCAATTGTTTTACGACAATGGCCAAAGATAGGAACATGGCTTAATATGCTACTAATTGGATCATTTATAGATGTTTTTAATTGGCTATTGCCATCAACGAATATATATAGCTTACAGGTTACTTATTTTGTGATAGGTTTATTTGTTTTAAGTTTTGGCTGTGGCATGTATATTGCACCTAATATGGGAGCTGGACCACGTGATACATTGATGATGATTCTGGTTGAAAAATTTGGTGGTACCATTAAAACGGCGAGAATGGGTATAGAGGTGCTAGTGACAATTTTCGGCTGGTTGCTTGGAGGACCTGTGGGTGTTGGGACAGTGGTGATTGCTTTAACATCAGGCTATATTGTGCAATATTCATTACCTTATTGTCGAAAGCTTTTAATGAAGTGTATTGGCAATATTGAGGATATGAAGCCTTTCTATTAAATAGGAAGCTACTTTTATCATAAAGGATAGAAGTAGCTTCTCATTTTTTTTGCGGTTGTTTCATATAATGCAGGGCATAGGGTAAAGGAGGAGCGGTATTGAACGGAAATGTGACCTATTATTTTGGACACGCATTGACAGGGCAAGGAATTAAACAATTATATAAAGAAATGATGGATGAGGCGGAATTGGTTTATCTTTTGCAGGGTGCTCCAACAATGAAGGGGTCGGAGCTTTTAAAAGAGCTTGGTTATTTTTATGTCAAGCAAGGCTTTGCTGTAGAATGGTTCAAGGACGCGCTGTTGGAGGATGTTGTAGAGGCGGTATTTGTTCGAGGGTGTAATCGACTCTATATTTGGTCATCTGAATGGGGGATTGAACCGACTTTCCTTGGAACAAAGCATCGTGTGCTATCATTTTATGATTGTTTAGAGGACCTCCAGCTCGAGAAAGTTGGCGAACAGCTTGCTGAGGCAATGAAGGAACGAGAGTTATGGCGTGATAAATGTATCGCTATGCTAAGTAAAGCTATTAAGATTCATGACGATTGGGAGATTGTCACACAAAGCTGTATGAATTGGCAAGCATTAAATGATCAAGTGGAAATGTTAAAAACAAACGTTTTTCAATCAATCATTTTAAATAAACCTGGACTACGTACACATCGCTTACTAGGAACATTAACACCAAGAGGCGCTGAAAATACAGTAGAGAGTATTACTAAAAATTTAGCTCGCCGATTAATGATAAAAGGTAAGCCGGGAACAGGTAAATCTTCCTTGATGAAGGACTTAGCAGATGAAGCCAATAAGAGAGGGCTAGATACACAAATTATTTGGTGCGGTTTAGATGCAGGCTCTGTTGATATGGTCATTATCCCGGAATTAAATTTTTGTATATTTGATAGTACAGAACCACATGTCTTTGATCCACAGGATGGCAGACTGGGAGATGAAATTTTTGATATAGGGAAACATTGCGCATTATCACAGGATGCAGAAGTTCTAATCGAAGATATTCGTGCAAAGTATAAAGAGGCTATACAGGATGCGATGGGCTACTCCAAGCGATATGCAGAAGCGGAGTATACTGTTCGGCGTTTATTGGACCATTGTTTATCTACTTCACTTTGGCGAGAAAAAAACTGCTCCACTTTTCGAAAGATTAACAAAGTAATTTTTCAATTGGCATGCTTATGCTACACTAGGAGCTAGAACAGTTTTCCTAGGAAAGGATGATACGCTTGTCAAAAGTATTAAATGCATTTTTAGACGAAAACCTACAAGACTTAAGAGACCAAGGCTTATACAACGAGATTGATCCAGTAGAGGGAGCCAATGGACCTGTTATTCAGGTGCGCGGCAAAAATCTTATTAACTTGTCCTCAAACAACTATCTTGGCTTAGCAACAAATGAAGAATTGAAGCGTATTGCCAAAGAGACAATTGATAAATATGGTGTCGGAGCAGGTGCTGTTCGTACTATAAATGGTACGCTTGATCTACACGTTAAACTGGAAGAAAAGCTTGCTGAATTTAAAGGAACAGAAGCAGCTATTTCCTATCAATCAGGCTTTAATTGTAATATGGCAGCGATTTCAGCTGTAATGGATAAAAATGATGCGATTCTTTCAGATCAATTGAATCATGCTTCTATTATCGATGGTTGTCGTTTATCAAAGGCGAAAATCATTGCGTTTAATCACTCTGATATGGATGATTTACGTGCGAAGGCAAAAGCAGCAAAAGAATCTGGGTTATACAATAAAATTATGGTCATTACTGATGGTGTTTTCTCCATGGATGGTGATATTGCTAAACTGCCGGAAATTGTGGAGATTGCAAAGGAATTTGATTTAATTACGTATGTAGATGATGCGCATGGCTCGGGTGTTACTGGTAAAGGAAAGGGTACAGTGAAGCATTTCGGCTTAGAAAAAGAAATCGACTTCCAAATTGGTACACTTTCTAAGGCGATTGGCGTTGTTGGCGGATATGTTGCAGGTAAGAAAAACTTAATTGACTGGCTAAAAGTACGCTCTCGTCCATTTTTATTCTCAACAGCATTACCGCCTGGCGATGTGGCAGCGATTACGGCAGCAGTACAAATGTTAATTGATTCCACTGAGCTTCATGATAAACTTTGGGAAAATGGCGATTATTTAAAATCAGGGCTTGCTAAGCTAGGCTTTAATATTGGGGAATCCGAAACGCCAATAACTCCATGTATTATTGGCGATGAAAAGCTGACGCAGGATTTCTCTAGACGCTTATTTGAAGAGGGCGTTTATGCGAAATCAATCGTTTTCCCAACGGTTCCAAAGGGTACAGGTCGTGTTCGTAATATGCCTACAGCGGCTCATACAAAAGAAATGCTGGATAATGCACTCGCAATTTATGAAAAAGTAGGTCGCGAACTAGACGTTATTCAATAAAAAAGGGTCTCCTCTTCGTGAGGCACCCTTTTTTATATTTAGATGGATAGAACATTCAAAGTGACGGATAGGTAAACTGAATCAACGGATAGAACCCTCAAAGTGATGGATAGCTAGAGTGAATCAATCTATTAAAACGCTCAAAATGGATAAGCTCTATTTTGAATGAATGATATTTGCGGTTTTTAACTGTTTGATGCGTTCATCTGTCACATGCAATGATTTTAAAATTTCCTCATTATGCTGCCCTAATGTTGGAGCGGCTTTTGTTAGCTGTCCAGGGGTCTGAGAAAATTTCGCTGGGAAGCCTAGTGTACGCATTTGTCCAGCCGTTGGATGCTCATAGGACAGGACCATGCCACGCTCCAAAATATGAGGATCATTCAATGTTTGATCGTAGGAATAGATTGGGCTAGATGGTACACCATATTCATCTAAAAGCTGAAGCCAATATGCAGCTTTATGCTTTACTAATTCACTTTCGATTTCTTCCTCCAATGCTTTAACATTTTGAGCCCGCAAATAGTTTGACGCGAATAGTGGATTACTCAGCCAATCTGGACGGTGGACGACTTTGGTAGCAAAGATCTCCCATAGCTTTTGATTACCTGCACCAACTAAAATATAATCATCCTGTGTTTTAAAACCTGATAAGGTGCAGAGACACGATGCGCAGTACCTGCTCGCTCAGGGAGCTGGCCTTGCCCAAAGTAGGCTGCAGCCTCCCAAACCGTCCATGCCAGTCCAGACTCTACTAAGGAAACATCAATATATTGTCCTTCACCACTACGCAGCTTGTAAATATAGGCCATTAAAATAGACTGCAATGCTGTTTGAGCAGCCGCAATATCGTTTACAGCAAAGCCAACCTTTACTGGTCTGCCATCTGCTTCACCAGTCATATGTATTAAGCCGCTAAGTCCTTGCGCCATAATATCGTAGCCGCCTTTTTGACTATAAGGACCTGTTTGACCATAACCTGAAATAGAGCAATAAATAAGGCCAGGATTCATATCTTTTAATGTTGCATAATCTATCCCTAATTTTTTTGTGACGCCAGGCCGATAATTTTCCACAAGCACATCTACCGATTGGATAAGCTCTTTAAATAGTTCTAATCCCTCAGGTGTTTTTAAATTCAAGCAAACACCTTTTTTTATTACGATTAACCATCATATACATATGGCTTTCTTCATTAATAAAGGGACCCATTGTACGTGTGTCGTCTCCATTGGGATACTTCTCAATTTTAATGACTTCAGCCCCCATATCTGCTAATACCATTGTGCAGTATGGACCAGCAAGCACCTGTGATAGATCAACAACTTTTAAGCCTTGCAATGCTTGATTCATTTTTCATCGACTCCATCTTTTTTTCACTAAAGTAATATTTCGTAGGGCTGGAAGGGAGGTTGCGCCTGCTAAAGCAATGGAAACTTTCAATTCATCATATAGATTCGTCATGACTTTTTCCACTCCATGCTGTCCATCTAACGCCAGCCCATAGACAAAAGGACGACCAATAGCTACTGCATCTGCCCCTAAAGAAAGTGCTTTTAGGGCATCCATACCACGATACACGCCACTATCTAAAATGATTGGAATTTGTCCATTTACCGCTTTGACAATCACAGGAAGCGCATCGAGTGATCCTACTACACCATCCAGTTGGCGCCCCCCATGATTTGAAACAATAATACCATCGATACCATTTTCTATAGCTAGCTTTGCGTCTTCAGGATGTAAAATACCTTTTAATAATATAGGGAGATTAGATCTGCGCTTTAATTCACGTACATTTTCCCAATTCAAAGTAGGATGGAAAACATTTTGCAACACACCCTGGACGTAGGATTCAAATGATTCATCTGGCAGGGATGCCATAAAAACAGGATCATTGATATAGTTTCCTCTTGCATAGCCTAGCTTTAAAGGCGAAAATTGATTGCGCACATCCTCTTCACGCCAGCCAAGCATAACTGTATCGACTGTAAGGACGATTGCTTCAAAGCCAGCAGACTCTGCTCGAGCGGCCATACTATAAGCAATTTCCTCGTTGGTAGACCAATATAACTGAAACCATTTTGTAGCCGTAGGAGCAGCTTGTGCAACCTCTTCAAGTCCGTAGCTAGAAACTGTACTTTGTATATAGGGTATTTTTAATTGTTGAGCAGCGCGAACAACTGCAAGCTCTCCATCATCATGCGCCATTTTATTCATCCCAACAGGTGCAAATAAAAAGGGTGTTGGATATGTTTTTCCGAAAAGCTTTATCGAAGTGTCAACATTTGAAACATCATTTAAAAAGCGGGGCACAATGGAATACTTTTCAAAAGCAGCACGATTATTGCGCAATGTTTGTTCGCCTCCTGCACCGGAGCGTATGTAGCCAAAAGGTCCAGCTTCCATTTTTTCCGCTACAGCCTTCTCTAAATCGTCAAAACAAATGGGGAAGGGAGATTGGGCAGTTATATTTTTTTAATAGAAGGTCTCCATTAGTTGTTTTTGTCATCGTCACTACCTCACTTATTTATTAAAAATGGGCTTTCTTTTGTTTAAAAATGCTGTATGCCTTCGTTATAATCTTCTGAGCTAAAGGAGTCGAGAATGATTTGAGCTAGCACATCATTTTCTTCATTTTCTCCATCTACAATAGCTTGAATAATTTTTTTTATGCCTGCATTGGCAACAGATGATTTACTTAAGAGATGCTCAGCGAATTGCAGTGTGGCATTTTCAATATCCTCTGGCTCATGTAGGGCAGTAATCAAGCCAATGCGCTTTCCTTCTTCAGCAGTAAAGATGTTTGCTGTGTATAAAATTTCCTTTGCCTTAGCAACTCCAACAATATTGATAAGACGCTTTGTACTTTCAAGATTATAGACAATTCCGATGTTTGCTGCAGTGATACCTAATTTACTTTTAGGTGTAGCAATTCTAAAATCGCAGGCGTTTGCTAACTCTAAGCCACCACCAATAGCTAAGCCTGTATCATAGCAATGGTTGGGTGCGGAAATTTATAGAGTGCATCAATTGCCTTTAATGCTAAATCATTATATGCCTTCGCGTTGTCAGCAGCATAACGAATATCTAAAAACTCACTAATATCTGCCCCCGAAGAAAAGGCTACTTCATTCACGCCGCGGACAACTAAAAGTTTAATAGATGGGTCAGAACTTAAATGACTAAGCTCATTCAAAATAGCCTGAAACATTTCCCTTGATAAAGAGTTACGTTTCTCAGGACGATTAATTACTAAAGTTGCTATATAACCATTTTTCTCTATATAAATTTCCTTTGTCACAGTGCTCCTCCTTAATCCTTCTTAAGTTTTGCTGCAAATCGATTACCAATAGATTGAATACTCTGAACAAGGATGATTAAAATAAAGACGGTCGCATACATAACATCGACCTCATAGCGTAAATGACCATAACGGTAAGCAAGATCACCTAAACCACCCGCACCAACCATACCTGCCATTGCCGTTGCCCCAATAAGACCAATTGTGGCAATGGTTAAGCCTAAAATAATAGAAGGGCGAGCCTCGCGTAATAAAACATTCCAGATGATATGACGGCGTTTAATGCCCATTGCTGTATAAGCCTCTACAACACCTGGGTCGACTTCTAAAAGTGCTGTCTCCATCAGTCGTGCGATATAAGGTGCCGTATAAACAACAAGTGGTACAATCACACCTTTTACACCAATAGTTGTCCCAACAATTAGCTTTGTAAATGGTAAAATAAAGAAGAGTAAAATGATAAATGGGACGGAGCGAATTATATTAATGAATAAATTGAAAAATTGATAAAGAAATTTATTTTCGAAAGATTGACCAGGACGTGTTAAAACAATTAAGAGCCCTAATGGAATCCCAATGACAACAGAAAAGAATAAAGAAATTCCGACCATTTGGAAGGTTTCGATAATTGATTTCCCAATAACATCTGACCAATCTGTAAAGAAGCTTTGAATACTATTCATTTTGTTCGCCTCCTAATTCTTCTACGGCTACTCCATTTTCGGTGAAATACGTTAATGCCTTTTGTACAATTTGTGCTTCACCATTTAAATGAACGACAATATTTCCGACGATGCCGTTTTTTAATTCAATAATATTGGCAGTTAAAATATTTGGCTGAACATCGTAAACTTTGCTGACCTCTGCCAATAACGGTTTTCCAGTACTTTCGCCGAGAAATGTTAGACGAATAACACTCCCTGAAACATTGAGCTGCTGAATAAGGGAAGGGGATAGATTGCGCTGTGAAATCGTGCTCAAGAACTTTCTCGTTGTTGGATGCTGTGGCTTCGCAAAAAGATCAATAGCTGAACCATATTCCACAACTTTCCCTGCTTCAAGAACAGATACGTCATCGCAGATTTTTTGTATGACATTCATTTCATGCGTAATGAGTAAAATAGTAATGCCTAGCTCACGATTAATTTTCAATAAAAGCTCAAGAATGGCTTCTGTTGTTTCTGGATCAAGTGCACTAGTCGCTTCATCACTTAGTAAGATTTCAGGTTCTTGTGCCAACACACGTGCAATAGCAACGCGTTGTTTTTGACCACCTGAAAGCTGACCTGGAAAGCTCTCTAATTTTTCTGTTAAGCCAACAATTTCAGCATATTTCGCCACACGATTTTTCACTTCGGTATCGTTATAGCCAAGTAGCTTTAATGGGACAGCTATATTGTTATAAACAGTTGCGGTTTTTAAGAGATTAAAATGCTGGAAAATCATCCCGATTTTTTGACGAGTCTTACGAAGATCATTAAGGGAAAGAGAAGTAATATCCACATTATTGATCAAAACTTTCCCTGCAGTTGGGCGTTCCAATAGGTTAACACAGCGAATAAGTGTGCTTTTACCTGCACCACTATAGCCAATAACCCCATGAATTTCACCTTTTCTAACATGAAGGTTAATCCCATCAACTGCTCTGACAATACCTTTCTTTGTTTTAAATTCTTTAGATATATTTTCTAATCGAATCATCTGGATGTCTCCTTTCTAAAAAGCAAGAATCTGCTCGTTTTCCCAAAGGAGTCTCGCAGATTCTTATTTTATCCTGCTTAATGGGCTGGAAAATTCCCTCTTCAAGAACAAATAATGCTGAGTAGGAATCTAACAGCGGTATAGGCCCGATTTTTCCAACGATTAATCAGTGGAAGATGGGAAAACCCTGTTTTATTTTTAAGCTACCTACCAGCTTGCAATTACAGAACCCTTAAATTCATCTTCAATAAATTTACGTACTTCATCAGATTGATAAGCTTCAACAAATTTTTTTAATCGTTGGATCATTCTCATTTTCAGCACGTACTACAATATAGTTTACATAAGGAGAGTCAGTAGATTCTAAAAGGATAGAGTCTTTTTTTAGGATTAATGCCAGCCTCCAGCGCAAAGTTTGTATTAATAGCTGCTACATCAACCTCACTAAGTTGTTTTGGAATTTGTGCAGCCTCCAACTCTATGAATTTTAAATTTTTCTTGTTTTCCTCAACATCACGGATAGACGCTGTTAGCCCAGCACCTTCTTTTAATGTAATATAGCCAGCCTCTTGCAGAACAAATAGTGCACGGGCACCGTTTGTCGGATCGTTTGGTAAACCAAATGTTGCTCCATCTGGTATTTCATCAAAAGATTTATATTTTTCAGAGTAAACACCCATTGGATTCAGAATAGTTTTTCCAACTGGTACTAAGTCTGTATCGTGATCTTTATTAAAAGTATCTAAGAAAGGCTCGTGCTGATAGCTGTTTGCATCAAGATCACCTTCAGCTAACGAGGTATTAGGTAAAACATAGTCAGAGAAGGATTTAAGCTCTACTTCTAAACCTTTTTCCTTTGCCACTTTTGCCGCAGCCTCTGCAATTTGTTCATGTGGACCAGAAGTAACACCTACTACGATCTTATTTTCATCAATAGCCTTACCTTGGTCTTCTTTACTATCTTCTTTTGTACCGCAGCCTACTAACGCTGCTGCTAATGTTAGACCTGCTAAGCCTAATAAAAATTTGTTTCGTTTCTTCATGAAAATGACCTCCAAAGTTTGTTTTATCGATTTTTAAAAATAAAAAAAACTCTCTTATAAACTAAGAGAGGCTCATGAAAAAAACGTCCTCTCTTATCTATCAAACGATGATCGTTTGCAGGATTTAGCACCTTCCTTTAAAAAGGAGGTTGCCGAGCTTCATAGGGCCAGTCCCTCAGCTACTCTTGATAAGAGATATATAGTATTTTTATAAATCCGATAGAACTAATATAAATTATAGGTTATTATTAGTCAATAAATATTTTGATTTTTTATTTTATTTAGCGGGTGTTTATTGTCCACTAAATCAAGATAAAGCCACAGAAAATATAGTAGCAAAAAGAGGTGTAGAGATGTCTATAAGAGTAAATTATGGAGTTGGAGCATTTGGAAAAGTCATTAGTGCTCGTATTTTAATGGGGACTGATATTATCGAGGGAATAGAGGCTATCTGTCAAGAGAACGATATTGAGTCAGCTACCATTGTTAGTTGTATTGGTAGTTTGCAAAATAGTAGTTTTGTTTATTTAATACCAGATGAGATCTCTAAAATCAATGTCCGTTTCAGTGAAGTGATAAAAAAAGAGGGACCACTTGAATTTATTCAAGGTGCTGGTGTTGTGTGTAAACGTGATGGAGACTATGAGACGCATCTTCATGGATCAATGAGTGATCAATGGGGTCAAGTAGCGGGAGGACATTTGATAAAGGGCGGAAATATTGTGATTACGGCCGATATCGTTTTGGCAGAGGTACAGGACATTCAGCATATACGCAAATTTGATGATGAAACAGGACATATTCAATTTTATCCCTTAGAAAAAGACTTACAGAGTCCAAGAAAGATTGAGAAATGAAAAAACTGTTCTATGGCATTGCTGTAGAACAGTTTTTATTGAATTTGTTTATATAAATAAATTTAATTGTTCGATTCGATTTATAGCTTCACGTAAACGTTCTTCGCTTACAAGTAAGCCAACACGGACATAGCCCTCGCCATATTGCCCAAAGCCATTTCCTGCTGCTACAGCAATATCTGCTTTGTCTAGTAAGAGGTCTGCAAATTGTTCACTTGTATAGCCTACTGGAACAGGGAGCCATGCAAAAAAAGGAGCCCTTAGGAGCAGTTACGTGCCAGCCAATACGCTGAGCCTCCTCAATTAAGACATTGCGTCGCCGTTCATAAGTAGCTGTGAGCTCATTTGCACATTCCTGTGATGATGAGAGTGCAATCGCAGCTGCTTGTTGAACAGCAGGGAATTGACTACAAAATAGATGGTCTTGTATTAAATTGATAGCAGCAATAATATCAGCATTCCCAACTGCAAAGCCAATGCGCCAGCCTGCCATATTGTATGTTTTGGATAGAGTATACATTTCTATTCCAACATCTTTAGCACCATCTGCCTGTAGGAAGCTAACAGGTTTTTTTCCATCAAATCCAATTGCCCCATAGGCAAAATCATGTGAAACGCTGATATTATGCTCTTTTGCAAAGCGAACGGTTTCCTCGAAAAATTCAATTGTTGCTGTACCACCAGTCGGGTTATTAGGGTAATTCAAATACAGAAGTTTCGCCTTTTCTTTTATATTATCAGGTAAAGCAGCGTAATCAGGGAGGAAGCTATTTTCTGCAAAAAGTGGCAGTACCTCGAAATTTACATCCCCTAATACGACGCCTGATAAGTAATCGGGATAGCCAGGGTCAGGTAATAGCATTGTATCTCCAGGATTTAATATAGCTAAAGGTAGTTCAACAAGACCTATTTTTGTACCACCAAGAATAGCCACCTCTGTTTCAGGATTAATGTCTACATTGTATTCACGTTTGTAGAAATCTGCCGCAGCTTGGCGTAATTCAGCAATGCCACGAAATGGTGGATATTTATGATTAAGAGGATTTTCGGCTGCTCCTGTAGAGCCTTAATAATATGTGGAGGAGTAGGTTGATCAGGATTTCCCTGTCCAAGATTGATTACATCGCGCCCCTCAGCCAAGGCAGCATTTACTTTTTGCACAAGTGCTGCAAAAAACTGTGTTGGGAGTTGCTGTAGTTTTTTTGAGAATTCCATGCACATTCACCTTTTTCAGAATATAATAATTATTATTGAAGAATATGATGCAAATACTATTACTTTTTTTTACTAATTGTCTAGACCCTTTATTTGCAAAGGCTTTGGAATGCTCTAAAAACCACAGGCGACCAAAAAGCGACCAAATTACAAAATCTTATTAAATAATTCAATTGCATCTTGTTTGTCCTCTTTAGTTAAATGACTGTATGTGTTTAAAGTCAATCCAACATCACTGTGCCTAATTGTTCTTGTATAATTTTAAAATTAGCTTTATTACTTAATAAGTAAGACGCGCAAGAATGTCTTAAAGCATGAAAGTTAATCTCAGGTAATTCTAGCTTTTTTTAAATGACGTTTCCAAGAAGTAGACAATGCAGAAGGAACAATTGGGAAGCCTAAATGACGTTGAGATGTAATTAAAAAATCAATGTCATTGCCATCATCATCTTTCATAGGTTTCCATGCATCTCCTGATCTAATTTTCATTTTTTTCTGTTCATTAACTTGTTCTTTAATTTCAAGCATAAACTTTTCGGGGACATTTACAATACGTGATTTTTTTACTTTTAGGTGTACCTAACACTAATTTTGATTTTTCTTCGGTGTCATATTTTAGTGCTCGATCAATAAGGATTATGTTATTGACAAAGTTTATTTTTTTCTAGGCTAATAGCTACAATTTCAGACTCTCTCAATCCTACCAAACAAGCTAATTTATAAATTATTCGATATTTTAGGTTCAAACTATTTATAGCTTCTAGCATTTGTGCTATTTGTCCAGCATCATAAAAATGTAAGTCTTTTTTTACGTGATTCCACATGAGGGGGCTATATACCTTTCATAGGATTATCGTTAATGATTTCCCATTCAACAGCTTTTGAAAATATACTTTTTAATACGCTAAATTTGTTACTTAAATTTTTATTTCCTGCTTTTTTTCTCCTCAGAGAAGTATTCAATGATATGATATTTTTTTAATCTTTCTCATCTTCATATTATCAAATATATCAAATGTTCCAGTGTTTAAAGTTCTTACATAATGTGATTTAGTGGCGGGGGGGATAAGTCAATCCTTACATAATTGTCTAACCAACGAACGCGAAATTCTTTAAATGTTATGCTTTCTATAGCTTGAGTAATATCCGACTTTGATACTTCGATTTCAAATTCTGAAATAGCTTTTTTTAATAGCACGATCTGAAAGACTATTTAATGTTACTGTTTTGTATTTCCTTAGTCGTTTACCAGTTTCCTCATCGTATCCTAGTTCAACTGTTATTTTGATACGTGGTTTTCCATTTTTAGCTGGTTCAAGTTCTTTATAACTTGCCATAAATATTTCTCCTTCCTATGTTTAATCTTCAATTATTTTTTATTTCACATAGCAATCACCACCTTTGATGGGAATATGTGTTCTTTTTAGGGTAAAATTTTTTTACCATCAACGATTTTTAAAGAAAGTAGCTCAATTGGAACTCCTTTTTCTTCTATAGCATCGTAGATGGTAAAACCTGAACAACATTGTTCATTAAATAATTCATCTGTAACAATAACTCAACAGCAAATGTATTAGCCTCTATTTCAATTTTGTCAGTAGAAAATAAAGTATGTTTTTTCAAAAATGAAGTGTTGGTATCAGGATGTTGAACAGCGTGCCCTAATTCATGACTGCAAATAAAAATCTGAGATTTTCTATCAGCATCTTGATTGATATGAATCATAGGTACTCTAAAATGTTTGTTGTAATATCCTAATGCATTCCCTAACCGTTCGAATACAATGAGTATCCCCATGTATTCAGCAAGTTTGAAAGATTTACAATGACCAAATAACAGCCATTTCAGAGACGATTCTAAGTATTTTAGGATTGCTTGGTATTATTATCGACCCAACCACAAAAGGCGCTTCAGACAGTGAACAAGCAATGGATTATGACAAGCCAAAGGGGGATTAACAATGACTAGTGTAACTACTACATGTCGAGATTTTTCCGAACTATTACCAGCTGCACAAACTGCCTGTCGATTATTATTTCAAGAGTGCTACAAGGCAGGCATTAAGAACATCTTCATTACTGAAACATATCGCTCACAGGAACGCCAAAAATACCTATATGCTCAGGGTCGTACTAGACCTGGGCAAATTGTTACATGGACATTAGACAGCAATCATAAATCACGCCTAGCTTGGGATATTGCTGTGGGTCCTCCACAGTCTTTATATGATGTAACGACACTTACTCGAGTAGGTGCCATTGCTAGAAAGCTAGGTATTACGTGGGGTGGTGATTGGGTTGGTAGTATTGACCGACCACACTTTGAAGTTAAATCATCTTGGAAGATGCCTGCAGGTTATAAATTAGGAAAAGTAATTGTTCCAAGCAATAGTAAAATGCAAGTCCAATTAATTGTGGAAGACAAAACGAAGGAGGAAAACAAAATGACGAATACACTATCATCAACAGCTAAACAGGATTTAAGGGATTTACTAAAAGAGACACATAAAAGGGGCATTTTGAAGGTAGATCATAGTGAAAAAGTTGATTCAATGACAGAATGTGAAGTGCTAGGACTACTAATTTCAGTTGTGAAACGAACTTTGTGATAAATTGGAAGCTTAAATGTAGATAAAAGTTCACAAATTAGCTGCAAATACCCATTAAATATGTTATCCTATATTTAGGAGGGATAACTATGACTACTTTTTTTAAAAGGGGAGTTATTTTGTGGACCAGGCGGAATAGCATTAGGTGCTAAAAATGCTTCGATACAAAAAAAGTGATGAAATATATGAGATTCAGCACGTTTGGGCGAATGATAAAGATGAAAGTTCTTGTAATACTTTTAGGAATAATATTTGTCCAAATAATTCTGAATCAGTTATTAACTGTAGTGTAGAGGATTTAAATATCAATAGTCTGCCATACATTGATGCATTTACTTTTGGTTTCCCTTGTAATGACTTTAGCGGTGTAGGGAAACAAAAAGGTACAAATGGTTACTTTGGTAAATTATATAAATATGGTATTGAAGTTATTGAACATTTTAAACCTAAATGGTTTTTAGCAGAGAATGTATCAGGTCTTGAAAGTTCAAATTACGGAGCAGATTTTCAAAATATTTTAGATGAATTACAAAAAGCAGGGACAGGATATAATTTAGTTCCACACTTATATAAATTCGAAGAATATGGAGTTCCACAATATCGACACAGGATTATTATTGTAGGTATAAGAAAAGATTTAAACTTAACTTTTAAAGTTCCTGCACCTACCCACAATTTAAATTTCGTAGGTGCTAGAGAAGCACTAAAGAACATACCATTAAATGCCTCAAATCATGAATTTACAAAACATAAACAAGGTGTGGTAGAACGATTAAATCATATTCCTGCAGGTGAAAATGTTTGGTATGAAAAATTGCCTGAACAATTTCAATTAAATGTTAAAGGATTAAAATTAAGTAACTTATATCGGCGTTTACACCCTGATAAACCTTCATATACACTCACTGCTAGTGGTGGGGGTGGTACTCATGGATATCATTGGGAAGAGTCACGAGCTTTGACAAATAGAGAAAGAGCAAGAATTCAAACGTTTCCTGATGATTATGTTTTCTATGGAAAAAAAAGAAGAAGTAAGGCAACAAATAGGTATGGCGGTTCCTCCTAAAGGAGTACAGATAATATTTGAGTCTATCTTAAAGACATTCGCAGGAATTGAATATGATTTCATTGAACCTTCGTATCAATTAAAAAAGGTCACTGCATCTTAAAAAGATAAGTGACCTTGTTTGTTTTTAATTTAGTGTAATAGAAACTTCGGTCTTAGATTCCCAAGTAATTGTTACAGTATCCTCAGGTTTAGCTCCTAATTCCTCTTTTAAATACCAACCCAATAATTTTAAATTCCCCTCGCTGTGGAAATTTTTCCCTAAATCCTCAGCTTGACTTCCACTAGCTCGCAATTTAAAATCTTGACCTTTAACATAAAATGTTAATCCTCTTTTGAGTTTCAATCGACGTGCATCATCTATTTTAATAGGAATATATACTTCTAACTCGTCTCTTTTTCTAGTTCCAGAAGTACTCGTAGTTCCCCAGTTAAGATGTACGTATTTTAATTCAATACTCATAAATAATCCGGTTCTATCCATTTTCTCACCTCCGATAAATATTAGACAATAAATAACAAAGAGTTTCTATTATCTGTAACTTATTATAATATAATTTAGGATAATAGGAAATATTATCTAATATTTTGTCGAAGGAATGGGCTATTGTAAACGTAATTTTAATGAGGAAATCAAAGTGACTCAAACATGGAACCCTGGTTCACCAGCTATGAAAACTGAAACAGAAAACTTTATCGCACAGGCGGTTAAAGATGGAATTATTCAGGAATCACATTTGAAGGATTTACAGAATGGAACCATGACCACTGACCGTTTAATGGGCTTGTATATTACGATTCAACAAAGACGAAACACTAAATAATATAAATGCCCAGATACTCATTAAAAGGTGAGTACCTGGGCTTTTTTCTGTGAAAATAAATACTTATTATTAATTTAAGGATAAGGTAATAATTAAATTTTGTGATGTACATAAAAAAATACTTACGAATTTAATCTAATTCATTTAAAACAGATTCAGGGATTTCATTTTTTATAACTTTCTTAATAAAATGTTCATATGGTTTTGTCACTACTCTTTCGGTTATTTCGGTTTTTATAATTTTAAAGTTTTCACTATCGGAAAGTTCTTCTGATATAGTCATTTGTGCAATAAACTTCTTTGTATATTTAATAATATTTTCATAATTTCTATTTGCTTTATCAATTAAAAATATGAAGTTTTCTTGTTCTTTTGTTTCTGAATTATTGAAAATTACAGCGTAACCTAGCACCTCTTTAGTTCTTCCGTCCCAATATTCATCAAAATTATCCGAATCATTTACTCCTAATATAAAAAAGAATTCAATATCACGATTTAAAAATAAACGACTAAATGAATAAGTTTCGTATTCTGACATACAATTTCCTCCTCTTTAGAAAAATGGTATTTTATAACCATTTATGTAAAAAAAATGTTGAATATGGATTTAATATTTGCTATAAATATATTATACCAAAAAAATGGAGGTTTAGAAATGAAAAAAAATTATAGGCTTTTTTCTTGCATTAACATTAGTTATTTCTTTTTCTTTAGTATCACCACAATCTACGTACGCTAGTACATCATCAGAGCCAGTCGTAGAAAATGAACCAATTAATGTGGAAGATTATAACCAGGTAGAGGAACAAAATTTTGCACCATACGCAGCTACTACTGACTATTGTAACTCTGGTAATGCTAACGGGGTTTCACATGGTTTTGGTAATGTTTTGGTGTATAATGGAAATATTAAAGAGGGTGCTTGTCATATTCAGTATTACCATTTGGCTCATCCAGGTATGGAAACTGCAATTGTTGATGGTGTAAGAAAAACCCAATTTAGATCAAATCTATCTCGTACAGATATGGCGAATATTGCTGGACAAGCTATTGCCGGAGCAACTTCTGAAGATGCTGGTGACGGGAAATTTAAAGCTGAATCCTATGTAATATCGACAAATTCAAAAATAAGGGTAATATATTATAACAAGAAAATAGAAAACACAACCTATAAAGTTGTAATCACAATGTATCCTATATATTGATAAAATTTCATATTCTTAGCTCATATAAAAGTAGAAAAACAGCTTTTATATTATTGAGAAATTTAGTGAGATGCTCATTTGAGCATCTCCTTTCTTTTTTTCTCCTATTCTTATATTCCTAATAATTGCTTTTTCTTCGCGTCAAATTCTTCCTGAGATAATATCCCATCATCTAATAAATCCTTCAATTCCCGGATTTCATCGGCAACATCATACATATCTTTTTCTTTTTTTAGCGACTGGTGCAGATGATGTTTCCTTTTCAATCGCCTTGAAATTTTCAATAGCATTCTTAATTTCAGTAGCCACATGCATTAGCACATTATCAATCCCAGCTTTGTTTCTAGATGAGACAATTTCAATAGTTGAATTGGCAAGCTTACTAGAAATGTTTATGCTGCTAATTGATTGTAAAGGAATGCTTCTTTCATCGTTGGAAGCCATGCCTTTGATTTCATGAAGGATCACACGTTTATCTGTGAGATATAATTGCTCAGTACCTTTAACAGATGCACATACAGCGAGTAGTGTTTCACCTTGATCGTTGAATTTATCATCAAACAATTGAATTTGTTTAGCCATCATCTTTTTCTTTCCAAATCCAGCTAACTTTATAGTTTCTGCTATTGTATCCATGTCATGCACCCCTTACAGATTTTTGTAATTTTACTTTATGTAAATTTTGACAATAGTACATACAAAAAAACAGACAACTTTGTTAGTTATCTGTCTCACAATCTGTATTGGACTGTTTAGCTTGTTCAATTACTTCCTCAAAGGCTGCTTTAATTTCTTCAATCGTATAACCAGCTTCCAGTAATTCTTGGGTTGTTTGTTCCTCTCGATTGAGTTTTTAAAAGACGAACAATATTCATTCAATGGATCCTAGAAAGTTCGTAATTAGAAAGCGAGGTGAAAACGATGGCATTTGAATACTTAGCACAATACACAACATTTAATAGCATTGCTGATATGGATAAGAGTGTTGAGGACCACATGGCGGCACACTACTATGATTTGACGGAATCAGAACGTGTCATCGTTTTCAAGCTTGCATCACACAGCTTAGAGTATCCGGGGGCTTGTCACTTGAAAGCTTCGACAATTGCTGCAGCATTGGAGATCAGCATAAAGACGGTTTATCGAGCTATCAAGAAATTAGAATCACTTGGAATCATTAAAAAAAGAAACGACTGTAAAAAGCAAAGGTGGACAAGGTGCAAGTATTTATATCATTTTGCCTTACAATGTCTCACCGTCAATGTCCGACCGTCAAAATGCTGTAAAGTCTTGTGAGAGTAGCGTTTGCCCTCCACAATCTCAAAACCAACCATCTAGTTCTTTTTATCTTTTAAAAACAAGCTCTTTACAGGAAATATATAATAACGTTCACGATGAAAAAGAAGCTCATAAGGAATACATGAATGAGTACCAAGTGATGCTGTTCGATTTCATGAATAGCTTGCCATTAGCTGACAATTTGAAAGATGAATTGCACAAGGTTGTATTAGCTACTCAGGTTCATAGTGCACCTGACTTCATTAAAGCTAAGAACGTACTATTCAAAATTGCTATGGATATTAAAGAAGGTGTACTGACTGTTGCTAGTACATTAAGAGCCGTATTTGTAGGGGCATATAGTAAGGCTGTAGAGCGTTCTAATATTAAGTCGAATAAATCATCACATATAGAAGAAACTCCTTATAAAGAACGTCCAGTGCCTTTCTATAATTGGTTAGAGGAACGTGATAGTCATTCACATTCAATAGTGCATGGTGAACTATCGTTAGAAAATTGGCTGGAATGGTAAATGGGTGAAATAATGTTATGGAAAAACACTCTACTTTTGTTGGATTTTTAACATTTGTTGGTAGAATATTAGATTACTAGTATATAATACTGAGAGATTATGTTTTTTAAAATAAAACTGTGTAGGGAGAGAATAATGAAAAAAATATTTATTGTGTTACTAGTAGCATTTGTATTTGCGGCAGTAAATCCAACAAAATCAGAAGCGAAAGTGATGTATGATGGAGCAGAGGTTGTAAAAGGGCAAACAGGAAAAATGACCTTTAAAAAAGACATCAAGGTATACAAGAAAAATTCAGATGGTACGTTTGATTCTTTAATGGTTAAGCGAAATAATTTTTTTTAAAACGTATGAAATTGAGAAATATGATGGCAAAACATTCTATCAAATGGGGCAATATCGGGTACAAGCAACTGATTTGGTAGTTTTTAAAGAAGTACCAATAGAAATTCGTTCATCTTTCTATAACGATCCAATTTACATTAATATTAATCGTGATAATGGTATGGGTTCGTATGGATATTATTTTCTTAGATATCAACTCACTTTCCTAGATAATGGTCACGTTGACCATTGTTTTAGTGATGGAGATGAAGGTACAGATTGTGATAGGTATCTTAGTACAGATTTTAAAATAACTGAGAGGATAGAAAGAAAATACGGAACGCGTTACGAGATAACAAAAAAATGCAGAAGGTAAAGGTGTTCCATTAAAAGAATCTAAAACTGAAAAAAAATTATGGAAAAGGGAAGCATTGTTTTTGTAAAAGGTCTTGAAATTAATGGTTATATATATGTAACCGATGACTTATAAGGAAATGACGCTCTAAATATTTGGCTTCCAGTGAATGTATTAAAGTCAGTTGGAGATAAGTGATAGATTAGAAATTATATAAAGCTCTCTTATTTATTTGATAAGGGGGCTATTTTTTTATGGTTGATTGACATGTGGATAGGATGTTTGTAGATGTCTTGGGCTTAGCTGAATAAACCACAAAAAGACCACTCCATGATGGGTGGTCTTAAAGTTTGTTTCAATAGAAAAAAAGAGGCGACTTCTGGCGACCAAAAAAAGCGACCAAGCACTCGGATAAATGCAGATTTCTTTGGTTTTAGATGTAACCTATTGGAAAGTCAGTAGACTAGAATGGGCTACAATAAACACTTTTGGAAGCATCAAAACTTAATTGTACTTGTGATTTGAAAGCTATTACTTTTTTTTACTAATTGTCTAGACCCTTTATTTATAAAAGGTTTGAAAGTCTCTGAAAACTACAGGCGACCAAATCATAAGTTACGATGGTACGATAAGAGATACGGCACCAATTGAAGTTACTACACTTACAGTGGAATTGGTCGAGTAAGTTGTAGCTCTTTGTATAAAAGATCGATCTGAAATGGAGTCTTCTTTTTGCTGTAAATAATAGACAAATTGGCAACATCGAATGACCAACTAACTGGATAAATTTAAATTAGTCTAGAATTAAATATTGTATAATGAAATGTGTAAAAGCGAAAACAAACTTAAAAATGTCTAAAGGAGGAAATGAGATGAAAATTGGCTGTATTCAATTGAATGTAGGCTTTGGAAAAGTAGATGAAAATTTTGCCCGAGCTGAGGAGAAGATTCGAGAAACGGCAAATCAAGGTGCGGAAATTATTGTACTACCAGAAATGTGGAATACAGGCTATGCACTTGAGCGTTTACCAGAGCTAGCGGATGAAGATGGGGTGCGTACGAAAGCCTTTTTAGCAAGTTTGGCAAAGGAACTTAGTGTACATATTGTGGGCGGCTCTGTTGCAACAAAAAAAGGGCGATAAATTTTACAATACCATGTATACGTTTGATAAAAATGGTGAGCTAGTAGGTGAATATAGCAAGGCGCATCTCTTCCGTTTAATGGACGAGCATTTATATTTAGAGGCAGGCGATGAGATGAATCGCTTTACGCTCGGAGATATAGAGGCAGCAGGAGTAATTTGCTATGATATCCGCTTCCCTGAATGGCTTCGTGCCCACGCTTTAGAGGGAGCAAAGGTTTTATTTGTACCAGCACAATGGCCAACACCTCGTATCGACCATTGGAAAACTTTGCTTCAAGCGCGTGCCATCGAAAATCAATGCTTTGTTATTGCGGTAAATCGTATTTCAAAAAAAGGTAGAAAACTTCAATGGCCAGTCTATGATTATTCAGCCATGGGGAGAGGTTCTTTGGGTTGGTGCTGATGATGAAGAAGTGGCTGTTATTGACGTAGACTTTTCTATTGTTGATGAAGTCCGAGGCAGAATTCCAGTTTATGATGACCGCAGACCTGGGTTATATAGTGGCGTAACTGTGAACAACTAATGATTGGTAGCAAGCTCAAGAAGCAGAGCGACTTGAGCTTACTAGCCCCGAGCGAAACAGCGGAGCCCCCGAGCGAAACAGCGGAGCCCCCGAGCGAAACAGCGGAGCCCCCGAGCTGAAACCGAAGGCC
>BBDJ01000032.1 GCA_001312325.1 Lysinibacillus pakistanensis
ATTTAAAAAAGTCGAGGATTTATTCCTCGGCTTTTTTTTATTTATGTGTAAATTCTGCAGTGCTATAATTATTTAAAAGGATGTAGCAGTAATAGTTATGGTTAGCATTATACTAGAAACAAATAGAAAAACTAATATGACTTATAGAACTAATGAACAGATAGGCAGAATATTATAAATGGAATCTTAAATATCATTTTAAATCGTTCTTTCTCTCTATATAAAATATTGAAAAAAATTATTGTCAAAGGAAGATGAAAAGCAAGAGCCTTACTAGCTAAATATCCAATGATCTGGAGGCATGAACTATGAGGCGTTATATTTTTACTGCCATCTCTATCTTGTTATTAATAGTAACATTCTTTATGTTTGGCTATGATCCAACAAAATGGTATGGAAAATTTTATAATTTCCTAAGCATTTTTACACCATTTGTATTAGGTGGACTAGGAATACTCAGTGCGATTTTTGGCATTAAGGGTGATATACGTAAGGTACTTATTGTGCTCAATGCTTTTTTTGATGATCCTTTTTCTAGGTGTATATTTAATAAGAATATTCGGTTTCCAAAAACTATAATTATAACCTGCAGAGTTTGTAGCTGCAGGTATTTTTAGTAAATCTAAATTTTAAATATTACTTAAAATTAATTATAAATAAGTACTTATTGAATAATCTTTAGGTATAATGGAATTCAAACTAAGAAAGTTAAAAGGATAG
This sequence comes from Lysinibacillus pakistanensis, assembly GCA_001312325.1. The sequence goes on from BBDJ01000032.1 coordinate 721, forward strand.
GAATTTGAAAGGAAGAAGAGTTTGGGAAAAAGACAAATTTGGTATGAGGTAGAAGAAAATGAGTCAATTGAAGATTGTTTGGCTAGAATGCGTCAAGATGGTTTTATAGCAGTTGGTAGAAAAGAAGAACCGATTTTTCACTTAGTTAACGGGGAACCAACGTATTTACGTCAAAAAAATACAATTTAAAGCAATGGTCTATCAAGATTCTGAGTAGATTTGACTAAAATCCGAACGTTTGCAAATGACTAAAATAAAATGTTCGCATTTTTACATTGACGATAGTGAAATCACTTGTTAAAATGTGAGAAGGAAAAACAAATAAGGTCCCACATATATGCTAGAGGATTGGCTCTAGTGTCTCTACCCGGCACCGTAAATGCTGGACTATGCGGGAAAGCGCTTTTGGCATGTTACGGAAGGTATATGTACAGAAATGTACTTTTTGCATATTCTTTTCTTAATAAGTCCTCAAGTAAACTGCTTTCACGTGTAGGGTAGAGTAGTTTATTTGGGGATTTTCTTTGTTTAACTTATTTCAGCGGATGTTGGACACCCGCTGAAATGAGTTAAAGCCTCCGGCGGATGTCACGGAAATCGGACAGGAGTTAATAAAGGAAGTTAGCCTAAAATCATTGCATCCATGCGATAACGGCTAACTGACCTTGCAGGTCTAAGCACAAAGCCGATTCCGGACGCAATTATGCCGAGGCATAATTGATAAAGAAAAGAATTACAGTAGCTATTTGAAGAATAGATTGCACAAATATTGATCATTTTTCTATCGTTTAAAAGGAGCGACAATTCATGAATCCGAAAATCGGTGTCATTATGGGGAGTTCAAGTGACTGGGAAACAATGAAACATGCATGTGATATTTTAGATGAATTACAATTACCGTACGAGAAAAAGGTTGTATCTGCACATCGTACTCCAGATTTAATGTTTGAGTATGCTGAATCAGCACGTGAGCGAGGTGTTCAGGTGATTATTGCAGGGGCAGGTGGGGCTGCACATTTACCAGGAATGGTGGCAGCAAAAACAACATTACCCGTAATTGGCGTGCCTGTACAATCTCGTGCTCTTAATGGTCTTGATTCTCTATTATCAATTGTTCAAATGCCTGGAGGTGTGCCTGTAGCAACAGTTGCAATAGGTAAAGCAGGAGCGACAAATGCAGGTTTGCTTGCAGCGCAAATTTGTCGACAACAGATACAGCACTTGCTACTAAACTAGATGCTAGAAGAGAAGCAACAAAGCAACAAGTATTGGAAAGCACAGGTGACTTGGTGTGACAAAGATTATTTATCCAGGGCAAACGATCGGTATTATTGGAGGTGGGCAGCTTGGCCGTATGATGGCACTTGCTGCAAAAGAAGTTGGCTTTAAAATTGCCGTTCTTGAACCAACAATGGACTCACCATGTGGACAGGTTGCAGATATCCGTATTGTGGCACCATATGACGATGAGGCTGCTTTAGAGGAGCTTGCAGAAGTAAGTGATGTGATCACTTTTGAGTTTGAAAATATCGATTATGATGGGCTAAAACGCTTAACACAAATGGCTTATGTACCTCAGGGGGCAGAATTAGTACGCATTACACAAAACCGAGTGACTGAGAAGGAAGCGATAGTGAAAGCTGGTTGTCCAGTAGCACCTTATATTGTTGCAAATACTTATGAGGAATTAGTAGCCAATATTGATACGATTGGTTATCCTTGTATAGTCAAAACAGCAAGAGGTGGTTATGATGGCAAAGGACAGCAGCTTTTAAAATCAGCACAAGACCTGCCATTAGCGAGGGAGCTTTTTTCTCATTCCCAATGTATAGCTGAGGGATTTGTACCATTTGTAAAAGAGGTATCAGTAATAGTCCAAAGAAATGGTAATGGTGAATCATACTGTCAGCCAGTTGGGGAAAATATTCATGTTCACCATATTTTACATGAAACTATTGTGCCAGCCCGTATAAAAGAAGAAACAGCTCAGGCTGCGGAACGAGAAGCTTTGAAAATTGCCGATTACTTGCAGTTAGTCGGAACCCTTGCAGTAGAGATGTTTGTATTAGAAGATGGCGGCATTATGATTAATGAATTAGCACCTAGACCTCATAATTCAGGTCACTATTCAATAGAAGCATGTAATGTTTCACAGTTCCATCAGCATATTCGTGCTGTATGTGGTTGGCCGCTACGTAAACCACAGCTATGGGCACCATCTATTATGATCAATGTTTTAGGGCAGCATGTCATGCCACTTAGTAACTCAATTGCTAAATATCCTGAATGGTCAATACATCTTTATGGGAAAGCTGAAGCTAAAGTGAACCGTAAGATGGGCCACGTAACGATTATGACAAAAGACTTAGAGAAAACACTACAACAAATCGAGAGTTCTGGCATTTGGTCAGAATAGAAGGAGATACGCGATGATTGAACGTTACACAAGACCCGAAATGGGTGCAATTTGGACAGAACAAAATAAATATCAAGCTTGGCTAGAGGTTGAAATTTTAGCATGCGAGGCTTGGGCAGAATTAGGCGACATTCCAAAAGAAGATGTAGCTAAAATACGTGAAAAGGCTTCATTTGATGTTAATCGTATATTAGAGATTGAGCAAGAAACACGTCATGATGTTGTGGCATTCACACGTGCTGTCTCTGAAACACTGGGCGAAGAGCGAAAATGGGTGCACTATGGTTTAACTTCTACAGACGTAGTTGACACAGCTCTTTCCTATTTGATTAAACAGGCAAATGATATTTTACACAAAGACATCGTGAATTTCATTGATATTATTGCAGCAAAAGCAAAAGAGCATAAGTATACGGTCATGATGGGGCGTACACATGGTGTTCATGCTGAGCCAACAACTTTCGGTTTAAAACTTGGTTTATGGTATGAGGAAATGAAGCGTAACCTTGAACGCTTTGAAGCAGCAGCGAAAGTGATTGAAACAGGAAAAATGTCTGGAGCCGTTGGAACTTACGCCAACATTGACCCTCGTGTTGAACAGTATGTTTGCGATAAATTAGGACTATCAGCATCACCTATTTCAACACAAACATTACAGCGTGACCGACATGCACAGTATCTAGGCGCTTTAGCGTTAATCGCAACTTCCATTGAAAAATTTGCTACAGAAATTCGCGGCTTACAAAAATCTGAAACACGCGAAGTGGAAGAGGCCTTTGCAAAAGGGCAAAAAGGGTCATCAGCAATGCCACATAAACGTAATCCAATCGGTTCTGAAAACATGGTTGGTATGTCTCGTTTAATGCGTGGCTATATGGTAACAGCTTATGAAAATGTAGCTTTATGGCATGAACGTGATATTTCACATTCATCTGCAGAGCGCGTTATTTTACCGGATGCAACAATTACTCTTAACTATATGTTGAATCGCTTCGGTAATATTGTGAAAAACTTAACCGTATTCCCTGAAAACATGAAACGTAATATGGGTCGCACTTTTGGTTTAATTTATTCTCAACGTATCCTATTAGCCCTTATTGATAAAGGATTAGTGCGTGAGGAAGCGTATGATACAGTACAGCCTTTAGCGATGCAGGCGTGGGACGAGCAGGTTCAATTCCGTACGTTAGTTGATGCAAGTGAAAAAAATTACATCGTATTTAACGAAGGAAGAGCTAGATGAGTGCTTCGACTACAACTACCATTTACAGCATGTTGATATGATTTTTGAACGACTAGGACTTAACTAATATTTATTTAGCCTGCTTAAAATGAATGTTAGAGCCACTAGCGGATATATCAGAATTGAATCGTTAAATGTACGGTTCAATTCTGGGATAATCCGCACGTATTTCATAATATCCAGGGGGAATAACGATATGACTAAAGGTCAACTTTTGTATGAAGGTAAAGCAAAAAAAATTGTATACAACAGAGGAGCCAAACGTGCTGCTTGTTGAGTACAAGGATAGTGCCACAGCATTTAATGGTGAGAAAAAGGAAGAAATTGAAGGAAAAGGTGTTTTAAATAATCGTATTACTTCATTAATATTCGAAAAATTACAAGCAAACGGAATTGCGTCACATTTCGTAAAACAATTATCTGACACACAACAGCTTGTGAAAAAAAGTAGATATTATTCCAATAGAGGTTGTAGTTCGTAATTTAGCAGCAGGTAGCTTAGCAAAACGCCTCGGCTTAGAGGAAGGAACACCATTAAAACGTCCAATCGTTGAGTATTATTATAAGGATGATGAGCTGGGTGATCCGTTCATTACAACGGAGCATATTGACGTACTTGATCTTGCAACACCTGAAGAAGTGACAGCTATTTACGAAGGTGCTTTAGCTGTTAATAAAGTTTTGCAGCCAATCTTTGCGGAGGTTAATGTTACGCTAATCGACTTTAAATTGGAGTTTGGACGTGACCATGATGGAAACGTGCTATTAGCGGATGAGATTTCACCAGATACATGCAGACTTTGGGATGCAACAACGAATCAAAAGTTAGACAAAGATGTCTTTCGTCGAGACCTTGGTAATTTAACTGAAGTTTATACTATTATACTTTCTAGACTCGGAGGCAAATAACAATGAAAAAAAGTTAAAATTTACGTAACATTACGCGAGAGCATTCTTGATCCACAAGGCTCTGCAGTACAAGGTTCTTTAGCTAAAATGGGTTATGGTGAAGTAGAAGATTTACGTATCGGTAAATATCTTGAACTAACAATTAAAGATACAGAGCGTGACATTGATACTCTAGTAAAAGAAATGTGTGAAAAGGTTTTAACAAACGTTGTAATCGAAGACTACCGTTACGAAGTCGAGGAGGCTAACTAATCATGAAATTCGCAGTACTCGTATTCCCTGGGTCCAACTGTGATATCGATATGTATCATGCGATTAAAGACGAGCTAGGTGAAGAAGTAGAATATGTATGGCATACAGCAACAGATTTAAGTGGCTTTGATGGTGTATTAGTACCAGGGGGGTTCTCATATGGAGATTATCTTCGCTGTGGTGCAATGGCTAATCAATCTAACATTATGACTGAAGTTAAAAAGGCAGCAGATGCTGGTAAACCTGTACTTGGTGTATGTAATGGCTTCCAAATCCTTACGGAAGCTGGTTTATTGCCAGGAGCTTTACTGCGCAATAAAAACTTAAAATTTATGTGCCGTACAGTACAGCTAAAAGTTGAAAACAATAATACATTATTCACAAATCAATATGAGCAAGGTCAAATCATCAATATTCCAATCGCACATGGTGAAGGAAATTACTACTGTGACGAGGAAACATTACAATCACTAAAAGATAATAATCAAATTGTATTCACATACTCAGGTGAAAATCCAAACGGCTCTTTAGAAGATATCGCAGGGATTATAAACGAGCGCGGCAATGTATTAGGGATGATGCCACACCCAGAGCGTGCTGTTGATGCACTGGTGGGCGGAGCAGACGGTCTAGCAGTATTTAAATCAATTGTGAAGCAGTGGAGGGAAAATCATGTCAACAACTAAGTTTGAGCCAACAGTACAGCAAATTAAAGATGAAAAGCTATACGCTGGTATGGGGATGTCAGACGAAGAATTTGCAATGGTAGAGGGTATTTTAGGACGTCTACCTAATTGGACAGAGACAGGTCTTTTCTCAGTAATGTGGTCTGAGCACTGCTCTTATAAAAATTCAAAGCCAGTACTACGTAAATTCCCTACAAAAGGACCTCAAGTTTTACAGGGACCAGGTGAGGGTGCAGGGATTGTCGATATTGGTGACGAACAAGCAGTTGTATTTAAAATGGAATCACATAATCACCCTTCAGCAATTGAGCCTTATCAAGGTGCTGCAACTGGTGTGGGTGGTATTATTCGTGATGTTTTCTCAATGGGTGCACGTCCCATCGCAATGCTGAACTCCCTACGCTTTGGTGAGTTAAAATCAGCACGTGGTAAATATCTATTCGAAGAAGTCGTTGCTGGTATCGCAGGTTACGGTAACTGTATTGGAATACCTACTGTAGGTGGCGAGATTCAATTTGATCCTTGCTATGAAGGCAATCCACTTGTTAATGCAATGTGTGTCGGTTTAATTGACCATAAGGATATTCAACGTGGTATTGCAGCGGGTGTCGGTAATACAGTTATGTATGTTGGTGCGAAAACAGGCCGTGACGGAATTCATGGTGCGACATTTGCCTCAGAAGAATTAACTGAGGAATCAGAAAACCAACGTCCAGCAGTACAAGTAGGGGACCCATTTATGGAGAAACTTTTACTTGAAGCATGTTTAGAGGTTGTTAAATCTGACGCTTTAGTTGGTATTCAAGATATGGGTGCAGCTGGTCTTACATCTTCTTCAGCAGAAATGGCTTCAAAGGCTGGTTCTGGTGTAGAAATGAACTTAGACTTAGTACCGCAACGTGAGACAGGTATGACAGCATATGAAATGATGTTATCGGAGTCTCAAGAACGTATGCTACTTGTTGTGAAAAAAAGGTCGCGAAGATGAAATTAAAGCGATTTTCGATAAATATGATTTAGATGCTGTAGCAATTGGTCGAGTAACAGATGATAAAATGCTTCGTCTATTACACAACGGTGAAGTTGTAGCTGAAGTACCTGCTGATGCACTTGCAGAAGATGCACCAGTTTATCATAAGCCATCTGCAGAGCCTGCTTACTATGCAGCATTCCAAGCGATTGAAAATACAGAGCCTGTAGTGACAGATTACAAAGAGACATTAAATGCTTTATTAAAAGCACCTACAATTGCCTCTAAAGAATGGGTATACGATCAATATGATTATCAAGTACGTACATCCACAGTTGTTAAACCGGGGTCTGATGCTGCTGTTATTCGTGTTCGTGGTACAAATAAAGGTTTAGCGATGACGACGGACTGTAACTCTCGCTATATATATTTAGATCCAGAGGTGGGCGGTGCTATCGCAGTAGCTGAAGCAGCTCGTAATATCGTAGCAACTGGTGGTACGCCACTTGCGATTACCGACTGCTTAAATTTTGGTAATCCAGAGAAGCCAGAAATCTTCTGGCAAATTGAAAAATCTGCTGATGGTATTTCTGCTGCTTGTACGGCATTGAATGCCCCAGTAATTGGTGGTAATGTATCTCTTTATAATGAACGTTCAGGTGAAGCAGTCTATCCAACACCAACAATTGGTATGGTTGGATTGATTGAAGACTTAGCTCATGTCACAACACAAGAAGTAAAAGCTGCTGGGGATGTGGTATTTGTAATTGGTGAGACAAATACTGAGTTTGGTGGATCAGAGCTTCAAAAGTTATTAAACAATGGAGTTATCTCTGGTAAAGCACCAGCTATCGATTTAGAGGTTGAGGCTGCACGTCAGCAAGCATTACTGAAGGCTATTAAAGCTGGACTTGTCCAATCTGCTCATGACGTAGCAGAGGGGGGTCTTGCTGTTGCTATTGCTGAAACAACATTTGGTGCAAATGGGCTAGGTGTTGACGTAACATTGACGGGTTCTGCTACAACGGCATTATTCAGTGAAAGTCAATCTCGTTTTGTTGTCACAGTGAAAGAAGAAAATGCAGCCGCATTTGTAGAAATCATCAAAGACGCACAAAAAAATTGGTGTCGTAACAAACGATGCACTTGTTAAAATCAACGGGGACAAAGGTGTGCTTGTAGAAGGTACAGTGGAGGAATTCCGTTCTAATTGGAAAGGAGCAATCCCATGCTTGCTGAACTCAGAGGCTTAAACGAAGAATGTGGGGTGTTTGGCATTTGGGGTAACCCAAATCCAGCACACCTTAGCTATTACGGGCTTCATGCTCTTCAACACCGTGGACAAGAAGGTGCTGGAATCGTTGTTTCAGACGGTCAGCATCTTCGCGCGGTGAAAGGCGAAGGACTAGTGAATGATGTATTCAACGAAGATAAATTAAAGGCAGTGAACGGCAAAGCGGCTATTGCGCATGTTCGTTATACGACTGCTGGTGGTGGCGGTATTGAAAACGTACAGCCATTATTATTCCACTCCTCAACTGGTAGCCTTTCAATTGCCCATAACGGTAACTTAGTCAATGCGACACATTTAAAACAGTATTTAGAGCGACAAGGGAGTATTTTCCATTCTAGCTCTGATACGGAAGTGCTGGCGCATCTTATTAAGAAAAGCTCGCATTCACCATTCCGTGCGAAGGTGAAAAATGCCCTTTCTTTATTAAAGGGTGCGTATTCTTTTTTTAATTATGACAAAGGATGAAATGCTTGTTGCACGTGATCCACATGGTTTACGTCCACTTTCTCTTGGAAAGCTAGGAGATGGCTGGGTAGTAGCTTCTGAAACTTGTGCATTTGATTTAATCGGCGCAGAATTTGTTCGTTCTGTTGAGCCTGGTGAATTATTAATTATCACCGATGAAGGTGTAAAGTCAGATCGTTTTGCAGAGATGGATAAACGTGCCATGTGTGCAATGGAGTATGTTTATTTAGCCCGTCCTGATTCAGACATTGATGGAATTAATGTTCATATGGCACGAAAACGTATGGGGAAACAACTTGCTCGTGAATGTGCACATATTGAGGCTGATGTTGTAACAGGTGTACCAGACTCAAGTATTTCTGCAGCAATCGGTTTTGCTGAGGAAAGTGGTATTCCGTATGAGTTAGGTTTAATTAAAAATCGTTATGTCGGCCGAACGTTTATTCAACCCACTCAGGAATTACGTGAGCGCGGAGTAAAAATGAAACTTTCTCCAGTCGTTCAAGTTGTGAAAGGGAAACGAGTTGTGATGGTAGACGATTCTATCGTACGAGGTACAACTTCCCGTCGTATCGTCAAAATGCTGAAGGATGCAGGTGCAGCAGAGGTACATGTCGTGATTTCTTCACCACCAATGACAGATCCTTGTTATTATGGCATCGATACGTCAACACATGAAGAATTAATTGCATCTAGTCATAATGTAGATGCAATTCGTGAAGCAATCGGAGCAGATACACTAACATTCCTTTCTGTTGAGGGGATGGTTGAAACGATTGCACGACCATATGAAGATGAAAATCGTGGACTATGCCTAGCTTGCTTTACAGGCAAATATCCTACAGAAATTTTCCCAGATACGATCTTACCACATGAAAAAGAACTATTACGTTAAGGATGATAAGGAGGATCTCTGCGTGTCAAAAGCATATGAACAAGCAGGTGTAAATATTGAAGCAGGCTATGAAGCAGTAAAACGGATGAAGTCTCACGTTGAACGCACAAACCGTCTAGGTGTGATGGGAACGTTCGGTGGCTTTGGCGGTATGTTTGACTTGTCAGAACTAAATCTTAAGGAGCCTGTTCTTATTTCAGGTACAGATGGTGTTGGGACAAAGCTTAAGCTAGCTTTTATGGTAGATAAGCACGATACGATTGGTGTAGACTGTGTGGCAATGTGTGTGAATGATATTGTGGCACAGGGTGCTGAACCATTGTATTTTTTTAGATTACGTTGCCCTTGGTAAAGCTGAACCAGCGAAAATTGAACAAATTGTCAAAGGTGTTGCAGATGGCTGTGTACAATCTGGTGCAGCATTAATCGGTGGCGAGACAGCAGAAATGCCAGGTCTTTATGAAGAGGATGAGTATGATTTAGCAGGTTTTGCAGTAGGTGCATGTGAAAAATCAGCAATCGTAACAGGTGAAAAAAATCGTAGAGGGTGATGTGCTTGTTGGTATAGCTTCAAGCGGAGTGCATTCAAACGGTTATTCATTAGTACGAAAAATTGTTTTTGCGGATAATGATTATGCAGTAGATGCGATTGTGGCAGGCTACGAGGATCTTGGCCCTATTGGAGAAGCTTTGTTAGTGCCAACAAAATTATATGCTAAACCAGTACTTGCAGCTTTAAAAGCAGCAGACGTTCATGGCTGTGCACATGTAACAGGCGGTGGCTTTTATGAAAATCTTCCTCGCATGATGCCAAGGGGATTAGCAACTGAAATTGACTTAGGTTCGTGGCCAGTATTACGTATTTTTGAGTTTTTGAAAGATAAAGGCCAGCTTGAGGATAAGGATCTATATAATGTCTTTAACATGGGCATTGGCTTTGTTTTAGCAGTACCAGCAGATGAAGCTGATAAAGTAATTGCTACTGTGGAAGCAAATGGTGAAAAAGCATACAAAATCGGTCGTGTTGTGAGTGGCGAGGGTGTTGTATTTAATGGCTTACATGATGGGAGTTTAGTGTAATGAATGCTCCAGCCAAGATTGCCGTTTTTGCCTCAGGCAGTGGTAGCAATTTTCAGGCCATTCAAGAGGCGATTGAACGTGGCGAGCTACATGCAAAAGTCGAGCTTGTTGTAACAGACAAGCCTGGTGCATTTGTAGTAACACGTGCCGAGAATTTTAGTATTCCAGTCCTAGCTTTAAATCCAAAAGAGTTTGCTTCAAAAGCAGATTACGAGACAGCTATTATCAATGCTTTACAGGAATGTAATGTGGAATGGATTGTGCTCGCCGGTTATATGCGACTGATTAGTGAAGTATTACTTTCAGCATTTCCACAACGTATCGTGAATATCCATCCGTCATTATTACCAGCTTTCCCAGGTAAGGATGCAATTGGGCAAGCGATGGAACATGGAGTCAAGATAACAGGTGTAACTGTGCATTTTGTAGACGAAGGTATGGACACAGGTCCTATTATTGCTCAAGCAGCAGTTGCCGTTATTGATGGTGATCGTGAGGCAACAGAAGTGGCTATTCATAAGCAAGAGCATGTACTATATACGAAAGCTTTACAGCAATTATTAAAGTAAACGATTGATGAAGAGTTAGGGCTACTCACTGAATACCTAACTCTACTCTATCAATAATTGTAAGACAATTTCGTGGCAAACACGATAAAAATTAGGAGGATGTTGTTGTGACAAAACGTGCATTAATCAGTGTTTCCAATAAAGATGGTATTTTAGAATTTGCAAAAGAACTAGTAGCATTAGGTTATGAAATTTTATCAACTGGTGGTACAAAAAAAATGTTACAGGACAATCATGTTGCCGTAACAGCAGTTGATGAAGTAACTAAATTCCCTGAAATATTAGATGGTCGTGTAAAAACATTAAACCCAATGATTCACGGTGGTCTATTAGGTAAGTTTGATGATGCTTCTCATCAAGCGCAAATGAATGAGCATGGAATTGAGCCAATTGAGATTGTTTGTGTCAATCTTTATCCGTTCGTTGAAACAATTTCAAAGCCTAATGTAACATGGGATGATGCTATCGAGAATATTGATATCGGTGGTCCAACAATGTTACGTTCTGCAGCAAAAAAACCATCAATATGTCACAGTAATTGTGGATAGCAATGACTATGCAAATGTATTAGAGGAACTAAAAGCAGACGGCACAACAACAATTGAAACGCGTCGCAAGCTAGCTGCAAAGGTTTTCCGTCACACAGCTGCCTATGATTCCTATATATCAAACTATTTAACTGAAGAAGAGTTTCCTGAGAGCTTAACAATGACATATGAATTAAAACAAAACTTGCGTTATGGTGAAAATCCTCATCAAAAAGCAGCATTCTATCAAAAACGTCTTGGCTCTGATTTCTCATTAGCCTATGCAACTCAATTACATGGCAAAGAATTATCTTACAATAATATCCAAGATGGCAATGCAGCTTTGCAAATTGTAAAAGAGTTTGAAATGCCTGCAGCAGTTGCAGTAAAACATATGAATCCTTGTGGTGTTGGTACAGGTGTAACATTAGAGGAAGCATTTGATAAAGCATACGAAGCAGACCCTGTATCTATATTTGGTGGTATTATCGCATTAAACATGGAAGTGGATGCAGCAACGGCTGAAAAATTAAGTCATATTTTCTTAGAAATTATTATTGCACCAGCCTTTACTCAAGAAGCCCTTGATATTTTAACGCAAAAGAAAAATATTCGTTTATTAACAATTCCTTTTGAGCAAGTAAAACAAGATAATTTTAATGTAGTATCTGTAGAAGGCGGACTTCTTGTTCAAGAGCCGGATCGTTACGGCTTTGCTAATGCAGATATCAAAGTAGTAACAGATCGTGAACCAACAGCACAAGAATGGGAAGCATTACAGCTTGGCTGGTCAGTTGTCAAACATGTTAAATCAAATGCAATTGTCGTAACAGATTCTCAAATGACGCTTGGTGTTGGTGCAGGTCAGATGAATCGTGTTGGTGCAGCTAAAATTGCCTTTGAGCAAGCTGGCGAAAAAGCAAAAGGTGCTGCATTAGCATCTGATGCATTCTTCCCAATGAGTGATACTGTGGAAGCAGCTGCGGCAGCTGGTATTACGGCAATTATTCAACCAGGCGGCTCCATTAAAGATCAGGATTCTATTGATAAAGCAAATGAGTATGGTATTACAATGGTATTTACTGGTGTACGCCACTTTAAGCATTAATCAAAATATATTAAATTCTAAGACCGAGATGTTGGTTCATCTCGGTTTTACTTACAAATAGGAGGATTTCCCAAGATGAATGTATTAGTAATCGGAAGCGGTGGCCGTGAGCATGCTATCGCTAAACAATTTAGTAATTCCCCATCTGTGCGTAAGGTATTTGTTGCACCTGGCAATGATGGTATGCGAGGCGATGCAGAGGTCGTTGCTATTGATACGATGGATTTTGCAGGCTTGGTACAATTTGCAAAAGAAAATGCAGTAGATTTGACTTTTGTTGGCCCTGAGCAACCACTTGCTGAAGGATTGTAGATTTCTTTATTGCTCGTGGTTTACGTGTATTTGGTCCAACAAAAGAAGCAGCACAAATCGAAAGCAGTAAATCATATGCAAAGGATATTATGAATAAATACAATATCCCAACAGCGACTCACGAAACATTTACAGAAGCAGATAAGGCTATCACATACATTAAAGAGCAAGGCGCACCAATTGTGATAAAAGCGGATGGCTTAGCCGCTGGTAAAGGTGTGGTTGTTGCCATGACAGAGGAGGAAGCCATTGAAGCTGTTCAGGATATGATTGGGAATCAACGTTTTGGCGAATCATCCTCTAGAGTTGTTATCGAGGAATTCTTAGATGGTGAAGAATTCTCATTTATGTCATTCGTCCATAAAGGTCAGATTTATCCGATGGTTATTGCTCAGGATCATAAGCGTGCATATGATGGCGATAAAGGTCCTAATACAGGTGGAATGGGTGCTTATTCACCAGTACCCCAAATTTCACAAGAGATAGTGGACGTAGCTTATAAAACAATAGTTGAGCCAACTGTTCAAGGGATGGAATCAGACGGTGTATCTTTTACTGGAATTTTATATGCAGGGCTCATATTAACAAAAAAATGGTCCAAAGGTGATTGAGTTTAATGCACGCTTTGGAGATCCAGAAACACAAGTCGTTTTACCACGTATGGTTTCTGATTTTGGTGATTTTATGATGGCTTTAATGGATGAAAAACCCTTTGAATTACAATGGTCAGAGGATGCAATGCTCGGTGTTGTAATTGCTGCAGAAGGATATCCAGGGGATGTAGAAAAAGGGCATGCATTACCTAGTTTAGAGAATCTATCAGCTTCACATGCTGTATTCCATGCAGGGTCAAAGCTTGTAGATGATAAATTTGTTGGTAACGGTGGGCGAGTTTTATTAGTTGGAGCAAAAGCATCTACCCTAAAAGAAGCGCAAGAAAAGGTATATGCAGGTATTGCGACTGAAAATTGGAACAATTTCTTCTATCGTAAAGATATCGGTTGGCGAACATTTAAATAAAATTTTATCATGCTTTGAAACTTCTTCTTATTATTAAACGTATGATTTATAAGGGTAAGAGCCGTCTCATATAGTTGAGACGGCTCCTTTGACTAAGAAGGATTTTGTGCTTTAGTTGTAGAATTTTTACTGTCTGAGGAATTTTGATTTGAAGTGCTGGCGTCAGATTGCTTTGAAGCAGTTGCGCTTAATCCTGACGAATTACCAGATATGGCAGAGGAGAAATCCTTCATGAGCTTGCCGATTTGCTCAGATGACATGGTTTGATTAGATGTCATAGATTGATTAGATGACATAGAATTTTGTCCACCGAGCATACTTTGCATAGAGCTATTCACGGCATTTTGCATATTGGAACTCAGTAAAGCTTTTGTCGGGCAATACTTAAAGATACCCTCAGCCATTTTCATAGCACCTAATGCAATCATTAATCGACCGCCCGTACAGTTAGGATTTCTTGAAGCCCTAGCGATACCAAATGCCGTCATACCTGTACCCATGGCAAAGCGACAGAAGGCATTTTTTTTCACTTAAATTAGCTTGTTGCATCATACTATTTCCTCCTTTAGTCATTGTGGAAAAAAATAAAGCGGGGTGCACTTTGCTTTATGAAAGTGCTGTGTTACGATTGAAACAAGATGATTGCATAATTGCCGCATTTTAATGAAAAAAATGCGCTTATGCAATAGTAGTATGTGATATCACATTAGAATTACACAATGAAATTTTACGTAATTTAGGAAGGAGCGGATAGAATGGATCCAGTATGGAAAATTACAAAATTACGCCAACAATTAGCGGTAATTGATGGTAAAAAGGCACCGGATATTGTGTTAAAAAAATGCACGTTATTTACATAGTATGCTCAAACAATGGGTAGTAGGGAACATTTGGATTTTAGGAGATCGAATTGTCTATGCTGGCGACAGAATGCCTCCTTTTATAGAGGGGACAGAGGTGTTGATTGTACGAATAAAACAATTGTACCAGGCTATATTGAACCTCATGTCCATCCATTCCAGCTCTATCATCCACAATCTTTTGCTGATTTTTGTGGACAGCTAGGCACAACAGCTTTTATTTCTGATAATTTAAGTTTTGTTTTATCTTTAGAAAATAAGAAAGCGTTTTCAATATTGAATGACTTGAAAAAGCTTCCGTTTTCTTTTTACTGGTGGACACGCTTTGATTCACAAACTGAGATGGAGCAGGAGGAAGAAATTTTCTCTAATACATCAATCTTAGAATGGTTAGAGCGGGATGATGTTTTACTTGGAGGAGAGTTAACAGGCTGGCCAAGATTGTTGCATGGGGATGACCAAATGCTTTATCGTATGCAAATGGCTAAAGGCTACGGCAAAAAAATAGAAGGCCATTTTCCAGGAGCTTCAGAAAGAACTTTAGCCCGTATGAAACTACTTGGGGCAGATGGTGATCATGAGGCAATGACAGTGGAGGAAGTGGAAAGACGTATTATGCAGGGATATGCTGTGACACTACGTCATTCTTCGATTCGCCCAGATTTACCACATCTCTTAAAAGGAATTGTAGAAAAAGGGCTTCCTATTTTTGATCATTTAATGATGACAACAGACGGTTCAACGCCTTCTTTCCATCAGGATGGTGTGATGGATAAATGTATTCAAGCAGCTTTAGATGCAGGTGTCTCACCAATAGATGCCTATCAAATGGCTACTTATAATGTTGCACGCTATTACAATATGTCTAGCTTACATGGTTTTATCGCGACAGGACGATTTGCTTCCTTGAATATATTACAAGATGAATGGCATCCAGTTCCTGAAAGCGTATTATCCAAAGGTGTCTGGTTAAAACGTGATGGACAGCGTGTGCATAAACTTGCTGCTATAGATTATTCAGCTCTTCCAGCGTTTAATTTAGGATTTTCATTAAATTCCCATGATTTCCAGTTTTCAATGCCATTTGGAATTGAGCTTGTGAACGATGTTATTACAAAACCATATAATTCCTTAGTTACTAGGGAAGGGCAGCTTGCTGATCATGATGAGTGTTATTTAATGCTTATTAATAGAGACGGTAATTGGCACGTAAATACGATGATCAAAGGCTTTGCGACTAGTGTTCAAGCTTTGCCTCTTCTTACTCCAATACAGGTGATATTTTACTTATTGGAAAAAAATAAAGAGGATATGATAAAAGCCTTTGAGGAAATGAAAGCGATGCAGGGAGGCATTGTCCTTGTAGAAAAGGGAAAAGTTATTGCTTCTATTCCTTTAACAATAGGTGGTCTACTTTTTGATGGAGATGTAGAAGAATTAACAAATAAAGAACTAGCTTTAAAACAAGCATTAGCTGAGCGTGGTTATCGTCTAGGTGATGCAATCTATACTTTGTTATTTTTACAATCTACACATTTACCTTATATCCGTATAACACCAAAAGGGATTTTTGATGTTATGAAGAATAAGTTATTATTACCAGCAGTTATGCGCTAGTTGTGATTTGATTTCACTATAGCGTAACCATAGCCCAATTACAGTTTGTGTGATTGTTTAAAGGAGAGAAAGTAATGTATGTGTTAAAATCAAAAAAACTATTTATTACTATGGCATTTAGTGCCTTGTTAATAGGAGGATGTTCAAAGGATTCCTCGGAAGTAAAGGACCAAACAGACAAAACTAAAGAGGAACCAGTTATTGAGGAGCCTGTAAAAGAGGAAGCATTTCTTGCTCCTTTAACAGGAGAGGCTGTAAAAGAGGAGATTACACAACGTCCAATCATCGTGACGATTAATAATCATCCAGCAGCACGCCCTCAATCCGGATTAGCGGCGGCAGATATTATTTATGAAATGCTGGCAGAGGGTGATGTTACTCGTTTTTTTAGCAGTCTACCAAAGTGAGTTACCAGAAAATTTTGGACCTGTTCGTAGTGCCAGATCCTATTTTGTCGATATTGCTAAAGGCTTTGATGCATTTTATGTAGCTCATGGCTATAGCCCGGAAGCTAAATCAATGCTTGAGAATAATGTAATCGATAATATAAATGGCATGAATTATGATGGTACTCTTTTTAAACGTTCAAAGGATCGTGTTGCACCGCATAATTCTTATATAACATCAGAGAATTTATTAAAAGGTGCTGAAAAGATAGGCGCTTCAATGATTTACAGTGAAAAAGTGCGTCAGGCTTTTTATGAACCCGATGAACGTGGTAAAATAGGCATTGAAACAAGTAAAGTTGACATTTACTACGGAAATAGTGAGTATTTCCATAATTCGTATGTGTATGATCATCAAAATAATCATTATGGACGACAATCGGCTGGCGTTGACACAAAGGATATGTTAACAGGCGAGGCATTATCATTGGCAAATGTTTTATTTTTTTGAAATGAATCATCGAACTATTGATAATGTTGGACGCCAAGAAATTGATTTAACTTCTGGTGGAAATGCTTACGTATTCCAAAATGGCTATATGAGAGAAGTTAAATGGGCTAATATTGATGGATTACCAATAGCTGTTGAAGAATCTGGGGAGCTTGTTAAATTAGTACCAGGAAAGTCATGGGTTCATTTCGTACCAGCTTCACCAGGGTTACAGACAATGGTGAAAACGCAGCCTTAAAGGGAGGAAAATTGCATGCAAATCGAAAAAAATTCGAGGGCATCAAACAGATCAATTATTTAAAGCAGTGTTAGAGCTGAAAGACATTGAAGAATGCTATAAGTTTTTTTGATGATTTATGTACGATTAGTGAAATTCAATCACTAGCACAACGCTTTGAAGTTGCGCATTTATTACGTTTAAAGAAAACCTACGAATCCATCAAAAAGGAAACAGGTGCTAGTACAGCAACAATTTCTCGAGTGCGACGTTGCTTTGATTATGGAAACGATACATATGATGAAATGCTAGGTCGTTTGTATCCTGATGAAAAACCATTTCAAGCACCAAAAGAATAGTAGGTAAAGAGGCTGGGTAGAGTTTCTGCCCAGTCTTTTTCATTTTTTTTGTCGTCAGTCATAAGCTATACTTGTTAACGAATAGAGGAAAATGATAGGTGGTAAAATAAATGGAATATTTAGAATGGAGACATGTGTTTAAGCTCGATCCAGCTAAGGAAATTTCAGATGAAGCATTAGAAAAAAATTTGCGAATCAGGAACAGATGTCATTTTAGTTGGAGGTACAGATGATATAACATTGGATGGTGTTTTAGATTTACTGGTCCGTGTAAGACGCTTTGAAGTACCGATAGCGCTTGAAATTTCTACAATTGATTCGGTAACACCAGGCTATGACTATTACTTTATTCCGACAGTGTTAAATAGTGATGATCCTAAATGGATTAAAAACTTACACCACGAAGCGATAAAGGAATATGGGGATATCATGGTGTGGGACGAGCTAGTTGCTGAGGGCTATTGTATATTAAATCCACACTGTAAGGCTGCAGAAGTGACAAATGCAAAAACGGATTTATCGTTAGATGACATTATTGCTTATGCAAGTCTGGCTGAAAACTTTTTTTAAGCTACCAGTATTTTATATAGAGTATAGCGGAACATATGGTGATATTAGTGTTGTTAGTGCTGTAAAGCAGGAGCTTAAAAATACACGATTATTTTATGGTGGTGGTGTTACTTCCGCAAAGCAAGCAGCCGAAATGGCAAAATATGCGGATACAGTTGTAGTTGGTAATATTATTTATGATGATTTAAAAGCTGCACTTGCAACTGTTAAGGCTGTTAAAAATACGATATAATTTAAGAACAAACGTTTGTAAGGTGGTGCGAAATGGAGCAGTTAACAAAAAAACTTATTAGCAGGTATGAATCCTGAACAGGAGAATGCGGTCAAAACGACTGAAGGGCCGCTTCTAATTATGGCAGGTGCAGGATCGGGGAAAACGCGTGTACTAACACATCGTATTGCGTATTTAATCATTGAAAAAGAAGTGTACCCATCAAAAATTTTAGCTATCACTTTTACCAATAAAGCGGCACGAGAAATGCGAGAGCGTATTGATGGCATTCTTGGTAATGGGACAGGCGATAGTATGTGGGTATCCACATTCCACTCGATGTGTGTACGTATTTTACGACGTAATATTGATCAGCTTGGAATATCACGTAATTTTTCAATTTTAGATTCCACAGATCAACTATCAGTCATTAAAAATGTGATGAAGGAAGAAAACATTGATTCGAAGCGCTTTGAACCTCGCGCTATTTTAAATGCTATTAGTGCAGCAAAAAAACGAATGTATTGCAGCAGATGATTATGTCGCTCAAATCAATGAACATAATCCCTACGAAAAAAACGGTTGCACGAGTTTACAAGGGCTATGAAAAAAGACTACGCCGCAACCAATCCCTAGATTTCGATGACTTAATAATGACCACTATTACATTATTCAAGAGAGTCCCAGAGGTGCTTGAATACTATCAGAATAAATTCCAATATATTCATGTTGATGAGTATCAAGATACCAATAAATCCCAGTACTTACTTGTGCAGTTATTGGCTAAAAAATTTAAAAACATTTGTGTTGTAGGGGATTCAGATCAATCAATTTATCGTTGGCGTGGGGCAGACATTGGTAATATCCTGTCCTTTGAAAAGGATTATCCGAATGCCAAGGTCATTATGCTTGAACAAAATTATCGTTCAACAAAACGCATCCTAAAAGCAGCAAATGACGTCATTCAGAATAATACAACACGTTACCCAAAAGAACTGCGTACAGAAAATGCAGAAGGTGAAAAAATTGTCTTGTACAAAGCGTATAACGAACAAGAGGAAGCACAGTTCGTTATACAAACAATCCAACAGCTTATGAAAAAAAGATAATCGCTCATTCGATGACTTTGCGATTTTATATCGTACAAATGCTCAATCGCGTGTTATGGAGGAAGTTCTTGTTAAATCCAATATAGCTTATCAAATTGTTGGTGGTACAAAGTTCTATGACCGTAAAGAGATTAAGGATTTATTGGCTTATTTACGTCTGATTGCCAATAATGATGATGATTTATCGCTCGCACGTATTATTAATGAACCAAAGCGTAGTATCGGTGCTACCTCCTTTGAAAAAATGGCTCGCTACGCAATTGAACAAGATCGTTCAATTTTTGATGCTATGAATGACCTAGTGTTTATGGGGCTATCAGGCAAGGCTGCAAATTCAGCAGAGCAATTCTATGCGATGATTAAAGGCTTTACAGAGATGCAAGAATATTTATCGGTTACAGAAATGGTAGAGCAGGTGATCGAAAAATCTGGTTATCGAGCTATGCTACAAAATGAAAAAAACCATTGAAGCAGAAAGCCGTTTAGAAAATATTGAAGAATTTTTATCAGTAACAAAAGCATTTGAAGAGCGTAGTGATGATAAGAGCTTAATAGCCTTCCTAACAGATTTAGCGCTTATTGCAGATATTGATGCATTAGATAAAGATGATACATCCAAAGGCAATATCATTTTAATGACAATGCATGCCGCAAAGGGTTTGGAATTCCCTGTTGTTTTTATCATTGGAATGGAAGAAAATATCTTCCCACATTCTCGTTCACTTGATGATATGGATGAAATGGAAGAGGAGCGGCGTTTAGCGTATGGTATGAAACGTTTGTCAGAAATCGCTTAGAGCGAAGGATTTGACAGGGCTGGTAGAAAATTTACTAGCAACAACTGATATTACGACACCACGGCGGAGAACCCAAATAATCTCCGTGACTAGATGGAAGCTAATACTCCCACATGCAACTTCTGGTAACAGGTTGTGTGAAGTTGGGTGAAGGCGCGCTAAGTAGCCTAACAGGTTAAGCTGAGGAAAGGTTAAACATACTGCGAACATGGTGCGGGCTGGGGAGCTGTATATGGTTAGGATTTAAACAATTAATGACGAACCACTGAATGTACGTCTCGTAAAGCGGGCAATAGAAATGTTGTCTAATTAACTATATTCCAAAAGATTTATCGTACGGAATTCTGATGGATAGAACTAATGGGTTGTTCTACTTAAGTGATATAGTCGGGATAAAGGTGGAACCTAAGTACAGTTATACACCTAGTAATATTGGAACGTTTGAGACCCCTAACGTTTAGTAATCGCTTGGGGATTGCAATTCGCATGAAAGAGCATGAATAGGGGAGTCAGTAGGGGCATAGTACTGTTGAAACTTCGTAATGGAAGTGGAGGGAAGGCCCTAAGTCTAACATTAATAGTAATCGCTATCCCATGTGGAAAGAAGGCGATACGATTGAAAGTCAAAGAAAACGATATTTGGCGATATGGAATTAACGATATCGAGCAAATATTATTTGATAAAGCATTAACAAAAACACGATTTAACCACTTATGGCAATATGTCATAGACGAAAGAAATATTATTTGTTCAATTAAAATTATAGGTAGCAATAAAGGTAAGAAAACAGCAGGTCCAGATGGTATAACATATAACGACATCATGAAATTTGATATTGATGTTGTTATAAAAGAAATTAAAAATCGGTTATATGGTTCAAAACAAGGAAAAGCAAGACGTGTGATGATACCAAAAAGCAATGGAAAAATGCGACCATTAGGTATTACAAACTTATTCGATAGAATCGCACAACAATGTGTGAGGAATATCTTAGAACCAATTCTTGAAGCACATTTCAATCCTGAAAGCTTTGGTTTTAGAAAGAATCGAAACGCTCAAGAATGTATGTCCTATATCGCAACTACTTTACAGTATAATCATGAGGGCCACATCTATGATTGTGATTTAAAAGATTGTTTTGATACGGTGCAAATTGACAAAGTACTCGATAAACTTAAAATAAATCACAATATACACGACTTAGCATTTCTAAAGTGTATAAAACGTTTAATGTGGATTGACCTCATCCAGCCAAAAGAAAAATACAATGGCATTGGGTTAAGACAAGGCACAATTTTAGGTCCGATACTAGCGAACGTCATGTTTCATGATTTTGAACTTAGACTTCATGAAATTAATGACTTTAAGCGAGAAAACGGTCGCCAAATTATTCAAAACCCAAATATTCATAAAAACCACGGCAAAAATTATAAACGTGGTAGAGAGTTTTATTTTAATTGGTTGCAAAATCGTAGGGTAGTTAAAATAATTCGATACGCAGATGACTTTGTATTAATTAGCAAAGGAAAATATGATATATACGATGCAATAATGATGCTAGAAGATTGGTGTAAAGAAAACGAATTAGAAATAAATCGTGACAAAACAAAGTTAATACCAATTCATGATGATGCACAACTGGAGTTCTTAGGATATAAATACCGAAAAACGAACAGTACCAAACGAAATTCATTTATTATTTCGGTAAAAGACCAAAAGAAACTTTGGAGGGAAGTAAAAAGTCGTCTTGAATGGTGCCTTTGGAAAAGGGATTTGGATTACTTCATCGTATATATGAGAGGGTTATTTAATTACTACAACATCTGTACGAATTTAACGTGGCTTATAAGTAGAATTCAAATATTGCTAATAAAGAAAAGGTGTCGCCGAAGAGGCGATGTTAAAATTGATATTGTAAGAACTCCCCATGTTAGCTTTTTAGTAAATGGGCAATTACTTGACCTTTGGGAGATGCGACAACATAGTGTAAAAAGTACAGCGGATTATATGTATGAGGTACACAAGTATTGGGAGCCGAATCAAACGGAATATAAAGCACTAGAATGGTTGAGCTATTTCTTTGAAAATCGAACGAAAACAGGGAAAAATAGCAGCAATATCATTTACATTCCAAGTTTATTGAATCAGCAAAAAAAAGAACCGATTTTAGATAAACCATATTTATCAATGGACCCACAAGAAATTCATTTACATCATAAAATACCTTTGAGCATGGGTGGTACGGATAGTTATAATAATCTTGTGATGTTGAGTAGAACATCACATCAATCGTACATGATGAACATTTGAAATTAAAAGATTTACCTGCGTATATCAACCTAAAACAATTGAACAAATTTAGAAAATTATGTGGTTATCATTTCTTGAAATAATGCGAAATTGACTATTGATGATTAGATGGAACGCCGTGTGCGGGGAAACTCGCATGCACGGTGTGGGGTGGGGGAAAAGTTAGAGATTACTTCAAAGACTTACCTATCACCATTTGGCATCACGCGTGCAGAGGAGCGCTTGTATTTGACATGTGCACAAAGCCGAACGATTTTTGGTCGTTCTAGTTATAACAATGCCTCTCGTTTTTTACGTGAAATTTCAGAGGATATTATTGAATCTATTTCCAAGGGCGGCGCGACCTCTGAAGTTCCGTTTACTGCTAGAAACCGTTCAGCAGGCAATTATCAAAGGCGAACACTTGGAGACATTCAAAGAACGCAACCTGCGACCTCCCGTTTACAAGTAACAGGCGGAGACCAATTTGGCTGGAAGGCTGGAGATAAAGCCGTCCATAAAAAATGGGGAACAGGTATGGTTGTCAGTGTAAAAGGTGAGGGTGATAGTACAGAGCTAGATATCGCTTTTCCACAACCAATCGGCATTAAGCGATTACTTGCACAATTTGCACCTATTGAAAAAGCGTAAGCGGAGGAACTAAAATGAACGAAATTGAACAACGCATTGCAGAATTAAATAAATTACTGCATGAATATGGTCATGCATACTATGTGTTGGATCAACCTATCGTAGCAGATAGTGTCTATGATCAATTATTACATGAGCTTATTGCGCTAGAGGAAGCAAATCCCTCATTAATTTATCCAGATTCACCGACCCAACGAGTTGGTGGCGCAGTAGTAGAGGGCTTTAAAAAGGTAACGCATGATTTCCCTATGCTTAGCCTTTCTAATGCTTTTAATGAAGCAGATTTACGAGAGTTTGACCGAAAAGTACGCCAAGCAATTGGTGATCACTTTTCCTATGTTTGCGAGCTGAAAATTGATGGTCTTGCCATTTCCTTGAAATATGAAAATGGTGTTTTTGTACAAGGAGCAACAAGAGGAGATGGCGTTGTAGGAGAAGATATTACAACGAACTTAAAAACGATTCGCGCGATACCTTTGCGTTTAAAGGAGCCAATCACAATAGAGGTGCGTGGTGAGGCTTATATGCCAAAGAAATCCTTTGAAGCATTAAACGCTCAGCGTGCTGATAATGGTGAGGAGCTGTTTGCTAATCCTCGAAATGCAGCTGCTGGCTCTTTACGTCAGTTAGATCCTAAAATTGCTGCAAGTCGTCAATTATCAACATTCATTTATGCTATTGGCGGCGATGGTGAAGTGTATGGCATCGATGGTCATGCAGAGATGCTTGATTATTTAGAGGGGCTAGGTTTCCCTTCCAATAAGGAACGTCAACGCTGTTCAACGATCGAGGAGGTATTAGCCTTTATCGATAAATGGACAGAAAACCGTTCAAATTTAGCTTATGAAATTGACGGCATCGTTATTAAGGTGGACCGTTATGCTCAGCAGGATGAACTAGGATATACAGCAAAAAGTCCTCGCTGGGCAATCGCTTATAAATTCCCTGCTGAGGAAGTAGTGACAACCTTACTCGATATTGATTTAACAGTTGGACGTACAGGTGTTGTAACGCCGACTGCCATTTTAACGCCTGTTCAAGTGGCGGGTACGACAGTTCAGCGAGCATCATTGCACAATGAAGATTTAATCCGCGAAAAGGATATTCGTATAGGGGATACAGTCATCATCCGCAAAGCTGGTGACATTATTCCACAAGTTGTAGGAGTGCTACTGGAGCAACGAACTGAAAATTCAGTGCCTTACGAGATGCCTAAAAATTGTCCGGTCTGTGATAGTGAGCTGATTCGTATCGAGGGTGAAGTAGCATTGCGCTGTGTAAATCCTGCATGTTTTGCACAAATTGCTGAAAGCATTAAATACTTTGTATCACGAAATGCAATGAACATTGATGGTCTGGGTGACAAAGTTGTTGAGCAATTATTGCGTGCGGATTTAATTCATGATGTATCAGATTTATATCATTTAACCGTTGAACAACTTGTTGAGCTTGAACGAATGGGTGAAAAATCAGCAACAAATTTGGTGCATGCTATTCAAGCCTCAAAGGAAAATTCAATGGAGCGCTTATTGATTGGACTAGGGATACGACATGTTGGTGAAAAAGCTGCAAAAATAGTGTCCGAAACATATGGAACGATGGAGGCAGTGATGGCAGCAACAGAGGAGCAGCTAGTTGAAATTTATGAAATTGGCGATAAAATGGCTTCTTCTCTTGTCGAGTATTTTTCAAATGAGGATGCACGTGCAGTAATTGGTCGTCTAGCGGAAGCAGGCGTCAATATGATGTATAAAGGTAAAAGGGTAGAGGTAACTGTAGGAGATAATCCTTTTGCAGGTAAAACAATTGTCTTAACTGGTAAACTTGAGCAATTGACACGTAACGAAGCAAAGGCGAAA
Source organism: Lysinibacillus pakistanensis (assembly GCA_001312325.1). The sequence goes on from BBDJ01000032.1 coordinate 25,904, forward strand.
ATAGAAGAGTTAGGTGGAATTGTTACAGGGAGTGTCAGCAAAAAAACAGATCTTGTCATCGCAGGGGCTGATGCTGGTTCTAAACTAACAAAAGCTGAGCAGTTAGGTATTGAGGTTTGGAATGAGGACAGCCTGATTGAACAACTCAACCTCGTTTAACAATTTAGATGTAACTTGATGTATTGTCTTAACAGCTTTGACAGAAAGCTAAGGCATTTTAATTGCATATGCCAGCTTTCTGTTCCATAAGTTCAGATTCATCAAAATTGAATTTCAGTAAAGGAGTATTAAAATAATGAAGTCATTTCGACTCATTCCAGCAATGATCGCTGCTACAATGCTAGTCGGCTGTGTACCTACTAAGAAGGACACAGAGCTTACACAGGAGACACAACAGGAAAAAGCGGAAACAACAATTATTCCAAGCTTCAAGATAGATGAATCCTATTACAAGCTGCTAACACCCTACAAAGAAAGTGCTAGTAGAGGTTTGGTAGTTTCTAATATATATACAAAATATGATATGAAGGAAGTAGAAACAGGCCTGATGCGCCTTTCTCAGAATGAGTTTGACACAGAAAATTTTTTTCTTCCAGGAGGGTCAATATTTAGCTAAAAGCACTGTGACTAATTGGCTGAAGCGTAGTTCTCAAGAAAAGGATGGTTTAAATCCTCCAGCAACGGAATCTATGCCAGCAGAGGAACGTGCAAAAAAAGGCACCCATTTATTTATCGCATATAGTTGAGCAGAATTATTTAACTAAAACAAAAGATAATAAAGTGAAATTAGGTGGAATTTCAATAGGACTTTCCTTAAACTCTATTTATTATTATCAAAAAGTAAAATATGGGGAGTATTATGAGGAGCCAATACCGGAATCAGCACTTGTTGAACAAGGGAAGAAAATGGCTTCTGAAATTGTTTCTCGTTTAAGAGCTCGTGAAGAATTGAAAGATGTCCCGATTGTAGTAGGCTTATTTAAACAGAAAGCTAATAATGATATTATTCCAGGGACATATTTTAGCTATGGCGTTGCAAAAGCTGGACAAAATGATGTAGCTGATTGGCAAGCGATTGATGAAGAATATGTCCTATTCCCAACAGATGAATCGAAGGATGTTTATCGAGAGGATAGCAAAAACTTTAAGAATTTTAAACTGGATATCGATAAATATTTTTCTAACTATACGAGTGTGATAGGAACAGGCTTCTATCAAAATAAAGAAATTCAAAAGCTAAAAATTGAAGTACCCATTCAATTCTTCGGTCAAGCAGAAATTATTGGTTTTACCCAATATCTAACTGGTGTTCTCATGAATTATTTCGGAAATATCAATGTTGAGGTAAGCATTACTTCGATAAACGGTCCAGAGGCGTTAATTATTAAGAAACCGAATGATAAAGAACCTTATGTGCATATCTATGAATAAAATATAGTCAGCTCTGCGCTGGCTATATTTTTATGTATCCATCCAAAGAACAGCTATAAAGTGAAGGGATAGAAATAATGAAGAAATGGTTACACCTATAAGAGACAACACTCTGTCATAGTAGTGAAAGTTTCTATATTTTTGGTGAAAGTTGTGATTTTTAATAGGAAAAATGTTATGATTATTTGTATGGTTAACTTTATTCAACCCTATTGTTATCAAGAAAAACAATGATTTGAATGTGTATTCGGAGGTGTGGAAAATGGCAAAATTAACAAAAGAGGAAGTTAAGCACGTTGCAAATTTAGCACGTCTTGCTATATCAGAAGAGGAAGCAGAAAAATTTGCTGAACAGCTTGGTAAAATTACAGACTTCGCAGAGCAATTAAACGAGCTAGATACGACGAATGTTGAACCAACAACTCACGTGCTACCACTAGTAAACGTAATGCGTGAAGACGTGGCAACAAAAGGCTTAGACCGCGAAGTAATGATGTTAAACGTAAAAGAACAAGAAGATGGTCAAGTAAAAGTACCAGCTATCATGTAATACTAAAAAAATAGGAGGATTCCTCATGACGTTATTTGAACGTTCAGCAAAGGAGCTACAAGCTGACATTAAAGCGGGTAACTTAACTATCGCTGATTTAACAAAAGAAGCATATGAACGAATTGCCAAGCTTGATGGCGATGTACAAGCCTTCCTTGCTTCGAATGAAGAAAAAGCAACTGCACAAGCAGCTGAAATGGACAAAGTACCATTTGAAGAGCGTGGACCACTTTTTGGCCTTCCTATCGGTGTGAAAGACAACATCGTAACAGAAGGCTTAGAAACAACTTGTGCTTCTAAAATTCTAGAAGGCTTTATGCCAATATATGATGCAACTGTAGTAAAAAAGCTACGTGATGCCGGAATGGTAACGATCGGTAAACTAAATATGGATGAGTTCGCAATGGGGTCTTCCAATGAAAACTCATACTATAAAACAACAAAAAAATCCTTGGAACTTAAACCACGTACCAGGTGGTTCTTCAGGTGCATCTGCCGCAGCAGTAGCAGCAGGGGAAGTACCATTCTCACTTGGTTCTGATACGGGTGGTTCTATCCGCCAACCAGCAGCTTATTGCGGTGTGGTAGGGATGAAGCCTACATATGGTCGTGTATCGCGTTTTGGACTAGTAGCATTTGCATCCTCTTTAGATCAAATTGGACCAATTACACGTAATGTTGAAGACAATGCTCTTTTACTTGAGGCAATTGCAGGTTTAGATCCTAATGATTCAACGTCTGCAAACGTAGAAGTACCAAACTATGCAGCAGCACTAACTGGTGATGTCAAAGGCTTACGCATTGCTGTACCAAAAGAATTTCTTGGTGAAGGTGTTGGTGAAGCAGCACGTCAGTCAGTTCTAGATGCGTTAGAAGTTTTAAAAGGCTTAGGTGCTACAGTAGAAGAAGTCTCACTTCCTCACTCTAAATATGCACTAGCTGCTTACTATATCCTATCTTCTTCTGAAGCGTCCTCGAACCTTTCTCGATTTGACGGTATCCGCTATGGTTTCCGCGCAGAAAACGTTACAAATTTAATGGACCTTTATAAAGAAACACGTGCTCAAGGCTTTGGTGATGAAGTAAAACGTCGTATTATGCTTGGAACTTACTCATTAAGTGCTGGTACGTATGATGCTTATTACAAAAAAAGCACAACAAGCACGTACACTGATTAAAGCAGACTACGACAAAGTATTTGAAGACTTTGACGTAATCATTGGGCCTACATCTCCAACACCAGCATTCAAAATTGGTGAAAACGTAGATGATCCTATGACAATGTATGCAAACGATATTTTAACAATCCCAATGAACTTAGCGGGCGTACCTGCCATTTCAATTCCTTGTGGCTTTGAAAATGGTCTACCACTAGGTTTACAAATTATTGGTAAATACTTCGATGAAGCAACTATTTACCGTGTAGCTCATGCTTTTGAACAAGCAACGGAGTTCCATAAACAAGTTCCTCAAATGTGGGAGGGAAAATAACATGAACTTTGAAACAGTCATTGGTTTAGAAGTACACGTTGAGTTAAAAACAAACTCAAAAATCTTCTCTCCAGCACCAGCTCATTTCGGTGCTGAACCAAATACAAATACAACAGTTATTGACTTAGGATATCCTGGTGTCCTACCAGTCTTAATAAAAATGTGGTAGATTTCGCTATGCGTGCAGCTCTTGCATTGAATATGGAAATCGAGCAAGAAACGAAATTTGACCGTAAAAATTACTTCTATCCAGATAATCCGAAAGCTTATCAAATCTCACAATTCGATAAACCAATCGGTAAAAACGGCTGGATTGATATTGAAGTAGACGGCTATACAAAACGTATCGGTATTACGCGACTTCATATGGAAGAGGATGCTGGGAAGCTTTCACATGCTGGTGACCACTCATTAGTTGACTTTAACCGTCAAGGTACACCACTGGTAGAAATCGTATCTGAGCCAGACATTCGTACACCAAATGAAGCCTATGCATATCTAGAAAAATTAAAATCCATTATCCAATATACAGATGTATCAGACTGTAAAATGGAAGAAGGTTCACTACGATGTGACGCTAACATTTCAATACGTCCATATGGTCAAGAGGAATTTGGAACGAAGACAGAGCTTAAAAACCTTAACTCCTTCAACTTTGTTCGTCGTGGTTTAGAGCATGAGGAGTTACGCCAAGCAGATGTTCTTCTTTCTGGTGGTGTCATCGAGCAAGAAACGCGCCGCTTCGATGAAAAAAACAGGAAAAACAATCCTTATGCGTGTAAAAGAAGGAACTGATGATTATCGTTATTTCCCAGAGCCTGACTTAGTTCGTCTTTCTATCGATGACGCATGGCTAGAGCGTGTAAAATCGGAAATTCCAGAGCTTCCAGATGCACGTAAAAAAACGTTACGTTGAAGAATTAGGCTTAACACCATATGATGCAGGAGTTCTTGTTATTTCAAAAGAAATCTCAGACTTCTTTGAGGCAATGGTAGCAAAAGGTGCAGATGCTAAGCTTTCTGCCAACTGGTTAATGGGTGATGTTTCTGCTTACTTAAATGCAGAGCAAAAGGATCTTAAAGACACTGCTTTAACGCCAGAAAATCTTGCTGAAATGGTGAAATTAATCACTGATGGTACAATTTCTTCTAAAATCGGTAAAAAAAGTGTTTGCCGAATTAGTTGAAAATGGAGGCTCCGCACAAGATATCGTCAAGGCAAAAGGTTTAGTTCAAATTTCTGATGAAGGTGCATTACTTGCGATTGTTACAGAGGTTCTTGACAATAATGCACAATCAATCGAAGACTTTAAAAATGGTAAGGATCGTGCTATCGGCTTCTTAGTAGGTCAAATTATGAAGGCTACAAAAGGCCAAGCAAACCCTCCAATGGTCAATAAATTATTACAACAAGAAATTGCAAAGCGTTAAAAAAAAGATGGTGCTAGGCTAAGCTTAGTACCATCTTTCCTTTTATAGTTTGGCTTACACTTAATTTCTATCCAGATCAAGTGAAGAGCGATACAATTGCTGAGCATTAGGTTAATTTTCTTTAATCATTGCAAGTGTTACCCCTCCGTAGATCTTGTGGTAAATAAATATCGTCCCGTTTTTCGATCATCACAACGGTAATTTATACCTCCTCTTTTATCTACCGCTTATGTACGATGTTCTATAATATAATAGCTTATCTATAAATTATAGGTTATAAATAAAGAAGTTCATTATTTTTATCTTTATTCAGTAAAAGACCCCCACCCCTACAGGTGCGAAATTGATAAAGCTTTACAGTTGTCTAAAAAGAGTATTCATAGCAAAATATAGAATAGAAAATAAAAACATTAGGGGGATACCAACGATGAAAACAGAGCAACAATATTTTAATGAAGCAATATCAATTCAGCAATATATGGATAACATGACAACGCTAAAAGAGGAGAGCTTTCGCATTTATGATGCTTTGAAGTGCCAACAAATGATGGCTTTGTCAAGCTGCTAAAAGACAAGCATCCTAAAATTTTAACAATTACAGAGGATTGGTGTGGTGATGCGATGCTAAACAATCCGATTATTCGCCGAATTGCAGAAGCGGCAGGCCTAGATATGCGTGCTGTACTACGTGATGAGGATACAGATTTAATTGATCGCTATTTAACAAATGGTGGTCGCGCTATTCCAATTTATCTTTTATTAGATGATGCTGGACAGGTTATCGGCAAATGGGGACCTCGTGCACCACAATTACAGGAACTAGTAGTGAGCAAACGAGCAGGACTACCCGATAAAGAAGATCCTACATTTGAAGATGCTCAAAAGGCATTATATGCAGAAATTCGTGAGGAAAATATAACGAATCAATCCTATTGGACATTTGTTTATGAAGATTTTAAAAAACAAGTGACATCAGTTTTGAAGTAGTCGTTAATTAAGAGGCATCTGCTATTTATACAGTGCAACATTTCAGCGAATAATTCGTTGAATGAAATAGAATCTTATGAAGCAGGAAGGTATGTTATGAAACGAGCAAGAATCATTTATAATCCTACATCTGGACGAGAGGTATTTAAAAAGCATCTACCAGAAGTATTGGAAAAACTAGAGGTAGCAGGCTATGAGACATCTTGTCATGCAACAACTTGTGAAGGCGATGCAACCATTGCGGCAAAAAAAATGCAGTAGAACGTGGCTTTGATATCATTATTGCAGTTGGTGGGGATGGCACATTAAATGAAGTAGTTTCAGGTGTGAGTCCATTCGAAAAACGTCCAAAAGTTGGTTTAATTCCGATGGGCACAACGAATGACTTTGCCCGTGCGGTGCATATTCCCCGAAATATTGAAGATGCTGTAGATATTATTATAAAGGGTGATACGTTGCCAGTGGATGTAGGTTTATTAAATGGAGAACGCTATTTCATCAATATTGCTGCTGGTGGTCGCATTACCGAGTTAACCTACGAAGTACCAAGTAAAATGAAAACAATGCTCGGGCAGCTAGCTTATTACTTAAAAGCAGTAGAAATGATTCCATCCCTCAAGGCTTCTCACATGCGTATTGAATATGATGGTGAGGTTTTCGATGGCGATGCAATGATGTTTTTATGTGGTTTAACAAATTCAGTGGGTGGCTTTGAAAAGCTTGCACCAGACGCAAGCATCAATGATGGATACTTTACGTTATTAGTATTGAAAAAAGTAAGCCTCCCTGAATTTATCCAGCTAGCCGCAATGGCTTTAAGAGGCGAGCATTTAAATGATGATCGAGTAATTTATAAAAAAAGCTAGTGTGGTAAAAGTGACAACAGAAGATGAAATACATCTAAACCTAGATGGCGAATATGGTGGAGATGCACCTGCCACGTTTGAAAATCTAAAACGCCATATTGAAATTTTTGTACCACTTGCAGATATTCGTGAGGAAGATCGTATTTTAATTGAATAAATAAACCAAGGAGCTTTCTTGTACTTTTTCAGTGCAAGAGAGCTTTTTTTAAGTGAAACTACTTAAGAGGAGTTTGGTTCTTCTTTGTTCAATCATGGGGAGAAGAAGAAACTCAAAAACCCACACTACTCATTAATAGATAAATGTCACCTGATTTAGGTCACTTCTTCATTTATGGTGCTAAAAAACGGCACTTAAATAGATAAAAATCCTTAGTTATTTTTGATTGTGAATGAATTAAGAAAAATGTTTGGCAAATGTGCGTATATTACTTGAACAAAATTTGAAACCTTTATAATAGGCTGAAATTTCGGTCCGTTTTAAAGGTTTTTTTCGTTGTAATAGTGGAAAATGGGGGTATAGCTAAGGGAAAGGAAGTGTTGCCTTTGTATAAGTCACAGGAAAAAAAAGCTCATTTGGCTAAGCTTCGGTGTTGCGATTATCATGCTACTTTCCATTCTTGGAAGAATATTTGGAAGTTAGGGGGCAATGAGATGATTAATGAATCAGCAGTCTTTTGGAGTAGAGCATTAACCGAGCTAACATTATCGTTCCATATTATTTATGCAACGATTGGTGTGGGTGTCCCGTTAATGATTATGATTGCTCAATGGACTGGGTATAAAAAGAATGATGAGCATTATATATTAATGGCAAGACGTTGGGCGCGTGGTTTTGTTATTACTGTGGCAGTCGGTGTAGTAACAGGAACTGCAATTGGCTTACAGTTATCTTTATTATGGCCAAACTTTATGCAACTTGCTGGTCAAACAATTGCGTTACCACTTTTTATGGAAACGTTTGCATTTTTCTTTGAAGCCATTTTCTTGGGAATTTATTTGTACACATGGGATCGCTTTGATAGTCAGAAAAAGCACATGTTGCTACTAATTCCTGTAGCTGTTGGTGCATCTATGTCCGCTGTGTTTATTACGATTGTCAACGCATTTATGAACGCACCACAGGGCTTTGATATTGTAGATGGGCAACTAGTGAATATCCAACCATTTTTAGCAATGTTTAATCCAGCAATGCCAACAAAGGTAGCTCATGTTCTTGTGACTGCCTATATGACATCAGCATTTGTCCTAGCAGCAATTGCTGGATACCGTATGCTTCGAGGTTCTAAGCATGTGTATCATAAAAAATCATTATTATTACTGATGAAGATTGGCCTGATTTTTTTCTATTGCAGCCGCAATTATCGGAGATTTTTCAGGAAAGTACTTAGCAGAATATCAGCCAGAAAAATTGGCGGCAGCTGAATGGCATTTTGAAACAGAAGATAAAGCCTCACTTATACTTTTTGGTGTGTTAGATGGTGAGGAAGTGAAATATGCCATAAAGGTTCCATATGCCCTTAGTATTTTGGCTTATAATAATCCAACTGCAGAGGTCATTGGCTTAGACCAATTTGCAGAGGAAGACCGTCCCCCTCTGTATATTCACTATCTCTTTAATATTATGGTGTTTATCGGCATGTTCATGGTGCTTATTTCACTGCTCTACGTACTGGGGAAAGCACGTGGCTGGCAATTTATCCACACACGTTGGTTTAGATGGGTTATTGTCGCAGGAGGACCACTTTCTATCATTGCTATTGAAGCTGGCTGGTGGCTCGCAGAAGTTGGACGACAACCTTGGATTTTATATGGTTTAATGCGAACACCAGAGGGAGCAACTACAAGTGATCATGTAGATTTAATGATGCTATTATTTACTGGTGTATATGCTGTATTGGCAATAGGGAGTATTGTGGTTTTGGTTCGTATGTTCAAAAAGAATCCAATTGAACGTGAAATTGAAGATCGCCATTCTGAAAAAGGCGGTGATTTCCTATGACATTAGAGATTTTAGGTATATCAGTACTATGGATTTTCCTATTCGGCTATGTCATTGTAGCTTCGATTGATTTTGGAGCAGGCTTCTTTAATGCCTATAGTCTACTCATTGGGAAAAATCATATTTTAACAAATATTATTAAGCGGTATTTATCACCTGTTTGGGAAGTGACGAATGTCTTTTTAGTATTTTTCTTTGTTGGGATTGTAGGATTTTTCCCACAAACAGCCTTTTATTATGGAACGATTTTACTTGTGCCAGTAAGTATTTCACTTGTGCTGCTTGCAATACGAGGCTCCTACTATGCGTTTGAATCATACGGCTCACGGGGACATATTGGATACACACTGACATATGGTGTAGCAGGCTTACTTATCCCAGCCTCTCTATCCGTAGTATTTGCAATTGCTGGTGGGGGATATGTTGATATTGTAAATGGGCAGCCCGTCTTAAATTATTGGACGCTCTACACAAGTGCATTTGCCTGGAGTATTGTCGTTTTGAGCATAGCTGCTGTACTTTATATTTCAGCTGTATTTTTAACATGGTATGCCCATAAAGCAAAGGATAAGGAAGCCACAAATCTAATGCGAAAATATGCGCTTATCTGGGCCGCACCTTTAATGGTTAGTGCGCTTGGCATTATGTATGAAATGAAATCCATCAACCAGAGAGCTATAATCATATGGTTGATTTATGGTGGCTCTTTGCCATTTCAGCAGTACTATTTATTATTACGGTGCTATTAATAGCGATGCGAAAAAAATTATGGTCTGGCTGTAGGCCTATTGATTGCCCAATTTGCAGTAGCATTCTTTGCCTATGGTATCGCACAATATCCATATTTACTGTACCCATATTTAACAATTTATGATAGCTTCACCAGCACTCAAATGGCGATTGCACTCGTGATTGCATTTATTTTGGGATTATGTCTGCTTATTCCATCACTATTTTTATTGCTAAAGTTATTCTTATTCAACAAAAATTATGTGACAGGAAAAGAAGACAATCATGCATAGGAGGAAAGAATAATGGAAAAGTTTCTTATGTTTTATGCGCCATTTATTGTAGTAATTCTAGGAATTATCGCTGCGTTTTGGTGGGCACCCAAAGATCGTCATATAGCAAAAGAACAGGAAGAGAGTCGCGAATAGCGACTCTTTTTCTGCAGAGTAGGCTGATTAGGTCTGTTCTTTTAAAGGAAAGAAGAATTGCTCATGTTGGAGAAGAAACTGCTCAGGCAAATAGGAGAACCGCTCAGGGTGAAGAAAAAATTGCTCAGGCAAAGGGGAGAACCGCTCAGGTAGGAGAAAAACCTGCTCGGGTCAAGAGAAGAGTCGCTCAGGTAGCACGTAAAACTGCTCAGGCAAAGAGTAGTTCCGCTCATCTCACAGATGTATCCACTCAGGTAAATTACGACAATCGGATTTACTCTGCTCATAAGATAGTTCCTACAATAACAAGCCTTGTTCTTTTTTTCATGCGCCAACACATGCTACAATAAGAAGATTGAAATGGAGGATGTATGAATGTCAGCACCCGTGAAAAAAAATGATCGACTAACAGTTTATATAGAAGATTTAACGCATGACGGCAATGGCGTGGCAAAGGTTGAGGGCTACCCGCTATTTATACAGGGCGCACTTCCTAACGAAACAGCTCAAATCCATGTGTTGAAAACCTTAAAAAATTACGGCTTTGCCAAAGCTGTAGAAATTATCAAGCCGTCTCCTGATCGTGTGGATGCACCTTGTGACTATTTCCAGCAATGTGGTGGCTGCCAATTACAGCATTTATCTTATGAGGGGCAGCTAAAATGGAAGGAAAATATGGTACGGAACGTTATGCAACGTCTTGGTAAAATTAATGCGCCTGTTCTTCCAGTTAAAGGCATGAAAGAGCCTTGGCATTACCGTAATAAAGCGCAAATCCCTTTTTCCGTAAATGAAGCAGGACAAGCAATAGCAGGTTTTTATAAAACGAAGACGCATAGCATTGTTGATATGGAACGTTGTTTAATTCAAACAGGAGAAGCGGACGCTATCCTTGCTGGCTTGAAAAAGGAGTTAGCTGCAATGGGTATCCTACCATACAATGAGACATCACATGAGGGAATGCTACGTCACGTAGTCATTCGTACAGCTCGTGCGACTGGGGAAGTCATGGTTGTACTCGTAACGAAAAAGAAAAAGTTCCCTCAAAAAGAAGCAGCCGTTGCGATAATACAAAAGCTTTTACCGAATGTTACATCAATTATGCAAAACATCAACAGTAACAAAACAAATGTCATTTTCGGTGATGAGACCGTAAATCTATGGGGCAAGGACGTTATTATCGATACAATTGGAGATGTACGCTTTGAAATTTCAGCTCGTTCATTCTATCAAGTAAACCCTGAACAGACTGAAGTTCTTTACAAACAAGCACTAGACTACGCTGATTTACAGGGTGATGAACGAGTAATTGATGCCTACTGTGGAATCGGTACTATTTCTCTATTCCTTGCTCAAAAAGCAAAGACAGTCATGGGCGTAGAAATTGTCCCACAAGCTATTGAAGATGCCAAGCGTAACGCAACACTGAACGGCTTTACAAATACGTATTTTGAGGCAGGTCCAGCAGAAGAAGTAATTCCACGTTGGTATAGAGAAGGCAAAGAAGCCGATGTCCTTGTTGTAGACCCACCACGTAAAGGCTGTGATGAGGCACTTTTAAACACCATTTTAGAGCAACGTCCGAAGCGGGTTGTCTATGTATCATGTAATCCAGCCACACTTGCACGTGACCTACGTATTCTGGAGGATGGTGGCTATCAAACACAGGAAATTCAACCAGTTGACATGTTCCCGCATTCGACACATTGCGAAGCTGTTGCGTGGTTGGAGTTAATTTAATAATAAAGAAATGATAAAAGAACGGATTTCAAGTAGGGAATTCGTTCTTTTTCGGTACATAAAGGATTAAGATATTTTCGAAGAAATTATAATGAAGCAGTTGTAAAATTTTTTTATGGAGGCGAACTATGAAGACGGAATTTATTATAACCATAGTTATAATTTTAGGAATGGTAATCGTAATAGATAAAATATACGGAAAAATTAATATAGAAAATTATTCTCCTATTTGGGAGTATTTTTCTAAAGCCATTCTCTATGGGTTTATTGCTAGCGTTACATTATTCTATGGAAAGGAATCGTTAATAGATGTTAATGCACTAGAATGGGCCATCATTGCAGTTTCAGCAATAGAAGGAATAGGAAACTATATTAATTATGTAAAAGAATCAAAAAGAAGAAAAAAAAGAAAGACTTGAGGTAATCAAACTTAGCTACATAATGAAATAATTCTTCAAAGAGTCGCTTATTAAAAGATTGATGCTCTTTTTGTAAGGGAAAGTTGGAGATAATATGTTGGTATTTCGCTAAAGTAGAGCGGAATCAATTATAACCCACCAGCACATTCAACACACTGTGAAGCGGTTGCATGATTGAACTTAACGGAGATAAAAAAAAGTCTCGGATTAAAATACCATGAAAATGTTAGTAACATAACATTTTCATGGTATTTTTTCTATGTCAATATTTATGTTAATTAGCAATAATTATACCGATTGCCTTTATGATAGTTAACAACTTGACAGAAATTCAGATGGGGAGTAAGATACATTAGTCGCTAAAAAAAACTATTGTGAAGTAACATTTTTTTCAAATGCAATACTTATTTTAGATTTTAATTTAAATAAGTAAAAGGTAGGTGCAAAAATGAAAAATCTAGTAAGTAAAAAAAGATGACCTATTACACAACTTTTTGGGAATATATTTATTAGCTGTTTTAATGCTATGGTTTAAAACATATATTAGTCAACTATCACAATTTGATCTAGGGGTAGAGGGAGTCATTCAACAATTCCTTTTATTAATAAATCCGCTGGGTTCAGCAATGCTATTTCTTGGATTTTCATTTTTATTTAGAGGAAAACGAAAATATACATCACTTGTTATAATTTACACTTTGATGTCTATACTTTTATATGCCAATATTGTTTATTACCGATTTTTTTAGTGATTTTATTACATTACCTACACTTTCCCAAACTCAGAATTTTGGAGATTTAGGTGGTAGTGTTCTCTCATTATTAAAACCTTATGATATCTTGTTCTTTGTGGATGTATTTGTCATGTTTTATCTACGATTTTCAAGAAAAATTAAAAAAAGAAACGAATCGTGTTGGCTATAAAAAAAGCAATAACAATCATTGCATTTGCATTAGTAGTATCATTCCTAAATTTAGGACTAGCCGAAACGAATCGCCCACAACTATTAACGCGAGGTTTTGATAGAAACTATATTGTGAAATATTTAGGAATGTATAACTATACGATTTATGATTCAGTAGAAACGATGAAAGCATCTTCACAAAGAGCTTTGGCGGATAGTAGTGATATTACAGAAGTGATTAACTATACAAAATCAAACTATGCCAAACCTAATGCAAAATATTTTGGTGCAGCAAAAGGAATGAACGTTATCTATTTACATTTAGAATCATTCCAAAACTTCCTTATCAACTATAAATTAAACGGTGAAGAAGTTACGCCATTTTTAAATTCATTAACTAAAGATAAGAATACAATGTATTTTGATAATTTCTTCCATCAAACAGGTCAAGGTAAAACGTCCGATGCAGAATTTATGCTGGAAAATTCTTTATTTGGGTTACCACAAGGTTCTGCTTATATTACAAAAGCACAAAATACGTACCAGGCAGCTCCTAGTATTCTAAAAGATTATGGTTATACATCTGCTGTATTCCATGGTAATAACGGAAGCTTCTGGAACCGAAATGTGATTTATAAATCATTTGGATACGACAAATTCTTTGATGCTAGTTATTATAATACAGATTCTTCAGGTGATATGGCTGAGTATGGTGTATTAGATAAACCTTTCTTTGAACAATCTCAAAGTCTTTTAAGTTCTTTACCACAACCTTTTTATACAAAATTAATTACGGTAGGGAATCACTATCCATATAAAATGGATCAAAATTTAGTAACGATTGATAAAGCTAATACTGGAGATCCTAGTGTTGATAACTATTTCCAAACTGCTCGTTATGCCGATGAAGCAATCGAACAGGTTTTCAATCAATTAAAAGAATTAGGCTTATATGATAATACGATGATTGTTCTTTATGGTGACCATTACGGTATTTCTGATAATCATAATACAGCGATGGAACAAGTGATTGGCAAAGAAATTACACCATATGAAAGTGCTAATTTACAACGCGTACCATTATTTATACATGTTCCAGGAATGCAAGGAGGAACTGACCATACTTATGGAGGCCAAACAGACCTTCTTCCGACGGTATTACATTTACTAGGAATTGATACGCAAAAATTTGTTCAATTTGGTTCAGATTTATTATCAGAAGAGCATGATGAAATTGTGCCATTTAGAAATGGCGATTTTGTCAGTCCAACGATTTATTCAATTAATGAAAAGTTTTATGATAATAAAACAGGATTATTACTAGATGATAGTCAATTAGAGTCTGCGAAAACGATCAAAAATGAAGTAGATCATAAGTTGTATTTGTCTGATAAAGTCGTGAATGGTGATTTATTGAGATTCTATACACCAAAAGGTTATACACCGGTTGATCCTTCTCAGTATAATTATTCCAAAGATGAGAATGTAGAATCGAATTAATAGTTTCAATTTATGGGCAGTTCAAGAAAATGTGAGTTATCTTGAATTGCCTTTTTATATGTTATTTTTGGATAAGAATTAAAAGGCATTGGATACTTTGTGAAGAAGTGTTGGGTTGGAGTTGACGTAATAGAAAAGCAGTGGATATAGAAAAATCTATATCATCTGCTTTTTTTGCGATTTTTATAATAGTTTTTACAAATAATAAATGTCCAAAAGTACTTGTGTTTGATAATAAGTTATTAAGCATGATATAAGTGTAAAAGAAGCTTTATATTTTTTTGACCGAAAGTTTGAAGCAGTATTATAGTGAGAGGATTTGGATTTGAAATGATAGATAATTTTTGGCGTGATTTACCACGACCATTTTTCGTACTTGCACCAATGGAAGATGTGACAGATGTTGTTTTTCGTCATGTAGTAAGTGCAGCTGGTCGACCAGATGTATTTTTCACAGAGTTTACAAACTCGGATAGCTATTGTCATCCAGAAGGCATGAAAAGTGTGCGGGGCCGTTTGATTTTTACAGAAGATGAACAGCCGATGGTGGCTCATATTTGGGGGATAATCCCGAATATTTCCGGCAAATGAGTATTGGCATGGCAGAGCTTGGATTTAAAGGCATTGATATTAATATGGGCTGTCCTGTACCGAATGTGGCTACCAGAGGGAAAGGCAGTGGCCTGATTTTACGTCCAGACGTTGCAGCAGAGCTTATTCAAGCAGCAAAAACGGGTGGGTTGCCTGTTAGTGTGAAAACACGACTTGGCTATAAGGATGTAGATGAGTGGGAAGAGTGGCTAACGCATATTTTAAAACAGGATATTGCCAATCTTTCTATTCATTTACGAACAAGAAAGGAAATGAGCCAAGTAGATGCGCATTGGGAGCTTATTCCTGAAATCAAAAAAATTACGTGACCGTATTGCACCGAATACGCTACTTACCATCAATGGAGATATTCCTGATCGTCAAACAGGGCTGGAGCTTGCGAAAGCATACGGGATTGATGGCGTTATGATTGGGCGAGGTATTTTTAAAAATCCCTTTGCTTTTGAAAAAGAGCCGAAAGAGCATAGTAGTAAAGAATATCTAGATCTTTTGAGATTGCAGCTCGATCTTCAAGATCAATATGCGGAAGTACTGCCACGTTCCATCACAGGGCTACATCGCTTTTTCAAAATCTATGTCAAAGGATTCCGTGGGGCTGGTGAATTAAGAAATCAATTGATGAACACGAAATCAACAGATGAAGTGCGTGCATTGCTTGATAGCTTTGAAAAAGAATGTTGATGAATGCTATAACATAAATTTAAAATGCTTCTAATTCCTGATGTTATTAGGAGTAAATTACTAAATGTCGACAAAAATTGACAAGTCATTTATAATGTAATTGTAATATATCAATGTGATGTTAGTATTATTTTTATAAAATAGAAAAAGGCAAACTTATCGAAAGGTAAGGACGCAAAGCTACGAGTCTAAAATCCTCTTGGATAATGATAGTCGGGTTGCCAAAATAATAAGCGTTTTTTTTGGCTATCCTAATTATGTTCAAGGATAGTTTTTTTTGTTGAAAAAAATAAAAGAACAGACAACAATCAATCGTAATGATAGATGTAATTATATTGAAATGTTTATATTTATAAAATAATACTAACAATATCAAATAAAGAATAAAAAGGAGATTTGAGATGATAGTCGTTGATAAAGAAAAATATAAAATGGCGATTTATGAGGCAAAAAAAAGAAGTTCACGTCCAAGTAATAGGGTTTATTAAAGCAGCTCTTGTAGAGCAATATTTAAAAGATTTGGAAGAAACAGTGGCTAGAGTACAGAAAAATACATATACATTAGTTTTTGATGCAACTTATCAATCACCCCTTCCTTCAAAGGTTTCAACAGAGCTAGGAGAAACACTAATGTTTTACGCATCACTAGGTTTTAAAGAACTATTTATTGTTAGCCCAGCCTCTAAAATAGGATATGTTCAAGTACGAAATGCTTTAGAGAGAGTTAACTTCCCAGGAACTGTGGTCGACAATGTTTCGCAATTACCAATTCGTTAACCTTTAATTAGCTATAGTCACATTTTGAAAAGAGGAATTTACGATGCAAACAATTCAAGAATTATATACATATGAAATCCTTACAAAGGACCAGCCAGATTTAATTGAAAAGGCAGCAGAATGTTTAGCAAAAACATTTATTGGAGTAGAAGTTGCCGGTAAATGGGTGCAAGAGCCGATTATCGGGTACGCCTTACAACTCCCGTACGAAGATTTCTATCAATTTACAAAGGAATATATTGAAGCAAATGTTCATCAGGATATTGTGCTATTGCACTAGATAAAGAGCGAAAAGTCGTAGGCGCACTAGTTGGAGATACGAATGTCCTTGAAATTATGGAAGAGGATATTTTTGAAGGCACGTTTTCTAATATGAATATAGTCATGCATGTATTAGAGGATATTGATAAACGTTTCTTAGAAGATTATAAAAAAAACGTTATGGAAAAGATATGGAAGATGGCGAGGTGTTACATTTATTTTTATTAGGTGTAATTGCTGAGCATAATCGTCATGATATTGTACAAGGCTTAGGCGATATATTAGTAAAAAGAGCAAGAAAAGAGGGCTTAAGATTAGTATTAGGTGAAGCGACAAATCCAAAGTCATTGCGTTTAATGGAGAAGTATCATGACCTGACAAAATATGTAGACATAGAAGGAAACTTTATTGTTCATAAATATGAAAGCAACGAACATCTAAGCAGTATTCCATCGACTGTAGCAGATGGAATTTACATCATTGTAAAAGAACTATAAAATTTCATCACTAATACGTTAGTAGAATAGGAGATATTTTCATGGAAGCCATTATGCTAGGGATTATTGTAGTTTTAATATGTACATCTTTGTATTTTGCTTACCGCTATTTTTCACTTAAACGTCATGCCCAGTTAAATGATGAAGGACAAAAAGGACTAAACGAATTACCAGCAGGTCAAATAGGTGAACAATTTTATAAATTCGCAAATAAAATCAAGGAAAAAGGTGAAAATCTTTTTGAACATGGGGAATACGCAACTGAAAAGGCTGATACTGTAAGGGCCGCAATTGACGAAGTCGGTAAAGGATTAAAAAAAGCAACTAGTCGCTACCGAAGAGAGCTCAACTTCTATCGAAGACATTACAGTAGCTATTGAAGAACTGTCTATAAGATCAAACCAAATTTCAGAACAATCGAATACGACGTTAGAATTAACGCAAGAGGGTAACGTTAAGTTAAAAGATTCACTGGTGAAAATGGAGCAATTTAATCAAACGATTAATACGACATTTGATGCAATCAATACACTTGGAGAAAAATCATACGAAATTGGAAACATTGTAAAAGTAATTACAGGAATTTCCGAGCAAATCAATCTATTAGCATTGAATGCAGCTATCGAAGCAGCACGTGCAGGTGAACATGGTAAAGGCTTTGCTGTAGTTGCTGATGAAGTTCGCAAATTAGCAGAACAATCGCGTCAGTCAGCTGATGAAGTTTCAAATATTGTCAAAAATATTCAAGATGAGACGAACAAAGTCGTAATATCGATGAAGCAAGGAACAGAAGAATTTGAACAAACAAATACGAAAATTCTTGAAATAGGAGAAATGTTTGAAAAAAATTGTAGATACAACAAAAATTATTGCTGAAAATAATGCGAATTCATCAGCAAGTACAGAAGAATTATCTTCAAGCTCACTTCAAATTGTGGCAGCTATGAAGGATATTTCTTTTATTTCGCGAGAGTCAGTTGAAATGTTTGAAGAGTTAGTTGGAATTAGCGATGAAGAGTTAAATACAATGGAAAAACTAGTTCAAGAAGCAGAGCAACTTGTAAAATTAAAAAAATGATGTAGAAAAGATCTTAAATCGTGGTGTTGAAACAGAAGAAGTTAGAGCTGTTTGAATGTTTTAAGCAACAAATGGAGATATGTCACTTCCACAAGAGAATAGGCCAAAGGGAAGTTAAGCAAGAACGAATTCTGAGAGGAATTCGTTCTTTTTCATGTAATTGAATAAAGGATTTAGAGGAATATAAACGAATTGTATATAAGTGCTAAATAAATATACGTACTGTGGGAGATGGAAGGATATGATTGTGACAACCAGACCATTAAAAATTAAATATAAAAAACCAGGAAATCCTCTTCAGGAGTTTATGGAAAACATTCAATACAAAAGCTCCCTTACAAAGGAAGTTGTCTTTCTTCGATATATCGGTATACCTGAATCTGTCGATCTTTATAGAGAAGATATTTTAAAAATGGATGAGTATTTTTATGCTAAAAAGGAAAGTGTGCTTTATTTACGATTACATAAGCTTGAGGTCATCACCAATAAAAAAAGATGTAGATAGATTTTCAGAGCTTTGGGGGAATTGGCAAGTCGTGGTTAATAACCCTGCGTTACTTTACGAGACACCTTTATGTGGTAAATTACAGAAGGATCATCTTGAATGGACAAAAAAAATTAGCTTTAAAGAAATCATCCAAATGTATAAAGAAAATCAGCCAAACGCCAATGAAACTTTATTAAAAAAATTTTGCAGTAAAATTTTTATACTGGATGGATTATTATTTGCCTCAAATTTTTTTCAGAAGATAACCAAACAGTGCAGAAAATTGTTTTTGTTGGTAGCATTACACAGCATGAATTATTATTCTTATATTTCTTATCTACACTTGGTTGTGATATCTGTTATATGAATCCTAAAGAAGACATTCCAAATTTGCTTCCAATCATTGCAGCATCATCTACTGTATATAAGTGTCGCGGTTTCTACGAAAAGGAAGTGGTAATACCAAAGCCTCAACCTAGAAAGAGTACACCATCTCAACAAGCAATAAGTCTTCCAGTTCAGAATAAAACGACGGAAGAATGTAGCTATGAGCAATTAGCCTCTTTAGCCACATCTGTTGTAATGATTAAAACGTTTGGAGCGGATCATGAGGTGTTGTGCTTTGGTTCTGGTGTCGTTCTTCATCAAGATGGGTATATTTTAACAAACCTGCATGTTGTGAGTGGTGGTGAATATTATTCTGTACTATATGAAAACGATACGAACGAATATATAACTCATCAGTTTGTAAAATATCATGATATGCATGATTTAGCCATTCTGAAGGTAGATAGAGTAAGCAAGCCTTTACCTGTTAAAGTTGAAGGTCCATTAGTTCGAGGACAGAAAATAGTTGCTATTGGCAGTCCTCTAGGATTATTTAATTCCGTTTCTGATGGTATTGTTTCTGGGTTTCGGGATATTCGAGATATGTCTATGATTCAATTTACGGCGGCCATTTCAAACGGAAGTTCAGGTGGTGCTTTATTGGATATGCAAGGAAGATTGGTAGGGTTGATTACAGCAGGCTTTAATGATGGTCAGAATCTTAACTTAGCTGTACCTGCTCATTTAATCTATCAATTTGCTCAAAATTTTATTGAATTACCGAGTTAATGATCAATCTATTGCTATTTCATAAAACCCTGTAATAGATGTTACCCTCATCATAAAAAGGAGAGTCAACTATGTACAAACTTATGCTTATTGAGGGCGATAATGAATTAAGTGAACTTATTCAAGAAAACTTGGAGTGATGAAAAAATTAATTATTAATAAAATACGAAAGAACGAATTCCAAACAAAAGGGATTCGTTCTTTTTTTATTGTTATTATAATAAACCTTTTGAACGTTTTTCAGCCATTTCCACGAGGCGTTTTGTTATTTCTCCTCCGACTGAGCCGTTTGCGCGAGAAGAGGCTTCAGGCCCTAACTGTACATTAAATTCTTGTGCGATTTCATACTTTAATTGATCAACAGCTTCTTGTACACCAGGTACTTGAAGTTTATTGGAACTACGAATAGCCATTTTGCTCACCTCCTTGTGATTAGAATGGTCGAGAGTGAGCGATTCATACATTTAACTTAGGAAAATGCATATTCTAATTACTATAGTAAAGTAACTTTGTGGAAAGATAGCTAAAAATGTGAATGTCTCTGCTATAATAAAGTGAAACTTAATTAAATTTTAGTTTTTTCTAAGTAAATGGAGGTTATTAAATGACGAATAATGATATTTTAATTCGTTTAAGATATGCATTAGATATCAAAAATACAGATATGGTTAAAATTTTTAAGCTAGGGGGCATGGACTTTACAAAAGATGAAGTTTTGAACATGCTTATTAAAGTTAATGATGAGGAAGAAGCACCAGAAGAATACATCAAATGTAATAATAAAATGCTTGAAGCTTTCTTAAATGGGCTCATCACATTCAAGCGAGGGCCACAGCCATCTAAGCCTGGACAAGCTGAGGGAGCACAACTGATTTCAGGAAAAGAAAGTCCTAATAATATGCTATTAAAGAAAGTAAAAATTGCTTTAGCATTAACAAGTGAGGATATGTTGGATATTTTATATGATGGCGGTGTTAATGTTTCGAAAGGTGAATTAGGTGCCATTTTAAGAAATCCAAGTCATCGCAACTATAAGGAATGTGGCGATCGATTCGTGAGAAACTTTTTAAGAGGACTAACAAATAAATATAGAGAATAAATGGATATTTTAAAGCAGTTACAGTTTTGTAGCTGCTGTTTTAATAGGTAATCTTACATAAATAGCTCTAAAAGGTTGTAAATATACTGTTAAAATCAAAATTTTCTTTTCGAAATTTAGTTGACAAAATGTGACGGAATTGTGTACACTTTAGATGACACAAAGTTGTCACAAACGGGGGAAATAAATGTTTACGAACAGAGGGGTGCTTTTATGGTTTATTTTGACATCTTATTAGTTGCTATTGCATGTGTTAGTACGCCACTCATTGTTGCAATTATATTAGACATCTTTTATGCAGAGAAAAAAACAGGTTCGTTTTTCATTACGTCGTACATCAGTATGGTATTTATGTATGTTTGTTTTATCTTTTATACCAACAGTCTTACTTATGACACACAACGTATAGTTTACTTTAATAGGAATAAACACTTAGGGGTAAGTGAATATAAAAATATAGGAGTAGCTACAATTTTAAATACTTGTAGCTGCTCTTTTTATGTGTTCGTATGTCATTCTAATCATTCTATTGTTTGTTAATTGATGGTAAAAAAGTATTAAGAAATGCGTAATTTAAAATGGTTCCATTGACTACTTTTACCCATTGTGTTAATTTGAGGAGGAAAAAGATAGGCAAATCTACTGAAAAGTAGGGACGCAAAGCTACAGGTCTAAGGCAATAAATGCTATGATGGCTGGGTTGCAAAAGATTGCTAGTTAAGTAATATAATGCTAGTTATATTCTTTGTTGCCTATTTCTTTTTTTGAAATAGGTTATTTTTTTTATAAAAAAATTCGATAAGGGGGAAGTAATAATGAAGTTCTTAAAGAATGCTTCATTAAAAAACAAACTTTTACTAACAGTTAGCATTATTGTTTTACTTCTAATAACAGTGATTACTACACAAAGTATTAGAGAATTAAACAATCGAATGACTGTAGATTTAGAGCAAGAGTTAAAAAGTGTTGGGTTATTAACAGCCATGAATCTTGATAGTGATGAGATTAAAGCTTTATTGACCGAAAAAGGGGAAACCAACGCTAAATTTACAAAAATTCAAAAGCAGCTCGATAAGATCCAAGAGGAACAAGGAATTATGAGCTGGAGCTACATATGGGATGTCAAGGATGAGGGTGGCGTCAACCCGATAGGTTACACGACAAATTTAAATGATGTGTATGAGGCAGGTGAAATTTTTACGGATTTAGCAGATGAGCATGTAGAAACAGCTAAATTGGCTATTAAAAATAACAGTACCGAGGTAACTGATATTTTCCAAGATCCTTTTGGTTCATGGAGAACAGTTTTTAGTCCTATTAAGGATGATAACGGCCAACTAATAGCATTATTAGGTATTGATTATTCTGCGGATTACATTAACACCATTATTAAAAAAAAGTGTCACTAAACAGATTGTGATTGCTGTTATTGGTATTGTTATTTTATTAATTTTAGTTTACATAATTATTGATCGTTTATTAAAGCCATTAAAGAAAGTAGTAAATGTAGCCAATCAGGTCGCAAATGGTGAATTGATGAATGTTGATTTAGAAATCACGAAGGATGAAATTGGAAATTTATCTGAATCTATACATAAGATGGTGTCCAATTTGCAACATATCATATTAAACATAAGAAATACATCAAACAATGTATCTTCTGCAGCTAATCAGCTTACTGTGCATGCAGGGGAGACATATAACAGTTCTACAAATATTGCTCAGGATATGAGACAAATTACACAAAATGCTGAGGCTTCTATGGTGATGACAGAAGAAACAGCAGCTGCAATGGAAGAAACAGCGACAGGCATTCAGCAAATTGCAGACTCTGCTAATACGGCAGCTGAATCTTCTATTGCTGCATCTCAAGCTTCCGAACGTGGGAATCAAGTTGTTCAGCAAGTAATTACACAGATGGAGCTAATTAATGGCTCTGTGGAACAAATCGGCACAACCATCAATGGATTACATTCCAATACGAAAAAAAATTAGCGATATTGTAAGCCTTATTACAGCCATCGCAGATCAAACAAATTTATTAGCATTGAATGCCGCTATTGAGGCAGCAAGAGCTGGAGAGCACGGAAAGGGCTTTGCGGTGGTGGCTGATGAGGTAAGAAGTTTAGCTGAGCAATCATCACAATCTGCTACTGAAATTTACAATTTGATTAGTACAATTCAAGCTGATTCAAACGCTTCTATTACGGTTATGGAGAAGGGTAAAGAGGATGTAAAGGCTGGTATGGAATTTACCAATGAGGTAGGAGAAATCTTTAAGGAAATTCTCACTTCGTCTGAGGAGGTTGCAAGCCAAATTCGTGAAATTTCGGCTGCATCTCAACAAATATCTGCTTCATCTGAGGAAGTCGCCGCATCTGTAAATAACATTAAACTATCAGCAGAGCAGTCTTCTGAATTCTCATCAAATGTTTCAACAGCAACACAAGATCAATTGACAGCAATGCAGGAAGTAAAAGAGGCATCTTCTTCATTAGGAAAAACAGCAGAAGAATTGCAGGCACTCGTTTCAAAATTCAAATTGGAGAATGATCAATATGGAAATTAATTTTAAAGGAAAAAAATGTTCTTGTAACTGGTTCAAGTAAAGGCATCGGCAAAGCTATCGCATTAGGCTTTGCGGAACACGGTGCTAATCTCTTAATAAACTATATTGGGGATGACAAGGAAGCAGAAGAGGTTCGTGCACAAGCAGAAAAGTTTGGTATTCAGGCAATTAAATTCAATGCTGATGTATCTAATTCTCAGCAAGTACAAGACATGTATCAATATATGGATACACATTTAGGCGCAATTGATGTTCTTGTCAATAACGCCGGATTTGCTCAAGCTTCAAGTATTACAGATTTGACTGACGAGCAATGGGATAAAATGATTAAGGTACATTTATATGGCTGCTTCTATAATTGTCGTGAAGCAGCAAAAAGAATGAAGGAACAAAACAGTGGAAAAATTATTAATATCTCTTCTGACATTGGTAGTCTAGGCTGTGAAGAGTTTACGCATTATTCGGCCGCTAAAGGTGGAATTAACGCCTTTACAAAAGCTTTAGCAAGAGAATTAGCTCCTTCTATTTTAGTCAATGGAGTAGCTCCTAGTGGCACATTTACTGATATCCTTAAGGAATTTGGTGACAACTATGTAGAGGAGGAGTCCGCTAAATATCCTTTAAAACGATTAGCACAACCTGAGGAAATTGCAAAGAGTGTATTATTTTTAGCCTCAGAAAATGCCAATTTCTATACAGGACAGCTTTTAACGCCTAATGGTGGGGTTGTTATGAATGGATAAAGCGAAAAACTAAGGAGCCATACTTATGTTAAATATAATCATCTTTAGCTTATACTTAATTTTTATTTATTATATTGGCTATAAAGGCTATAAGCGTGTAAATACTGCCGAGGATTTAATTGTTGCTGGATGGAGCATGCCGCTATCTGTCGTAACAGGAAGCTTAGTTGCCGCCTTATTAGCTGCACCCTTCTTTTTTTGCTGCTGTTGGTTCAGGCTATACAAGTGGAGGGTTTGAAGGTTCAGCAACAATGGGCGGCTTAGGTACCTGTATGATTCTTGGGTCACTTATCTGGACAAAGCCACTACGAAGATTGAAGGGGTGGACATTAGCAGATTACTACGGATTACGATATGGAAGTAAGAAGCTAGGTGCATATACAGGAGTCGTGATGGCAATAGCCTTTGGGGTCTTTAATGCGGCTGCGCTAACTGTGGGTGGAACATATATTATTCAGCAGCTTTTACAAATTGATTTTGTACCTGCCGCATTACTATTTGTATCACTAACGGCTCTTTATTCAGTGATTGGTGGGCTGTGGGCAGTAGCCTATACGGAAATTGTGCAGGGTGCTCTTGCAGTAGCAGGAATCTTAGGAATAACGATTTTCATTTTGTTCTATTATCCAGATGTTACATTCAATCCTGAATGGTGGAATATCAGTACATTATTCGAAAAGGCTGGGGCAGAGTTTTGGACCCTTTATCTTGTACTAGCACTTGGCGACATTCCAGCAGTGGATTTAGGACAAAGGGTAGCTGCTGCCAAAAGCCCGAAAGTAGCACAGCGTAGTATGATTATTGCAGGATCAATTATTATTGCAATTAGTTGGATTCCAGGAATGTTAGGAGAGGCATTCAAGACCATTTATCCTGATAGTTCAAATCCAGAAACATTAATGCTTACATTTGCACAAGGGTATTTCCCTCCATTATTAGCGGCAATTTTCTTAACGGCAATGGCTGCTATGGGGATGTCAACGGTAGCTGCATGCTATGTTGCCACTTCAGGAATTGTGACAAAAAAATATTTATTTAGATTTTATTAACCGTAATCCTGATCCTAAAAAGCTATTAAGATTTTCCCGTGCTATTATTCTTGCAAGTGCTTTACTAGGCTTAGTGCTCGCATTGAGCTTCCAAAAAGTAATTGATTTAGCGTATTTAGCGTGGGACATTATATTCGTAACAATTTTCTGGCCAATTGTTTTAGGACCATTCTGGAAACGAGTAAGTACACCAGCAGTTTGGGCAAGTATTTCAGTTGGGCTGGTATACTATATCGTTACATCATTGACACATGTTCCGAGCTTCAATATCCAATCTGAAGGTTTCTTAGGCTTATTGAATGAGTTATGGCAGGCTCCTGTTTTCTCAGGTGTTGTGATTACAGGCATCACCATTGTTGTAGTGAGTTTACTTATTCCTCCTACACAGCATGTACTTGAAATGCACAGGATAGAACAAGATAAGAGCCTAGATGATGTCGGAAGCAAGGAAGAGTTAATGGAGTAATTTTAAAAATTTTAGGCAACTTTATAAGAAGATGATGTCTGTATTGTGCAGCCATCATCTTTTTTAGGTTCGCTATTTTTATTACTTCTATCTTAAAATACCCTTGATATTTAAGAATGAAAAGGTCATGAGTAGAATAGAATTTCTACTATATATGGTTGTAATTGTTCTATCATTTTCTTCTTGAGGGTGGGATATAGGTGAAAACCTTTTTTTGTCTTTTTTTCTAGGAATTATCTATTTATTACTAGCAAATGCAGTTGAATCAATTCTATTTAATAGGCTGTATTTTCTTATAGGCATAGTTCTAATAATTGTCGGAAGTATACATTACTTGAAAGAGCGTAATAGTTATTTAAAATGGTTAGAAGATATGAGAGAGGCAAGTGAGCGAGAGCTGCTGGCAATTCCCCATACACAGTGTATCCTTTCAGAGGATAGCTTAAGTGCTTTATTGTTAGACGAACCAACAAATACACTTTATTTCGCAAGTAGGGAAAATTTAGAGGAGGAATTGATAAAAAAAGGTCATCCATTTTGATAAAATATATGAAGTAGCAATAGTGGAGGATGAAATATTTATTGCAAGAACAAGTAATCATTTAATCAGTGGTTCTTTATTAGAGGATGAGCAGGATGTTGAAGTAGAGGAGATTGATGAAGATGATCCTGCGTATAATACTGTCTCTCAATTAGCTTTGAAAATTGTAGCTGATAATTTATCAGACCCTATTTTAGAATATGTTTTTTTAGATGAAGAGGAGCCCATTTCTAGGGAGGAGGACGAGTACCTAGAGTCCTTGGAGCTATGTGAAAAATGGTATCAGAAGATAAGTGTGATTATCAAGCGTTATGAGCTTGAAAGAGTACCCATTCGCCATTGGCAATAAAATTTAGAAGCTATCTCGATTCATTAACATAAATCGGGATAGCTTTTTCTCATAAAAGTTTGATTTAGCAACAAGTTAATTGAGGGGCAAAGGAATTGCTCGGTGAGTTTGAAAAATTGCTCAGGCACCCCCGCAAACTGCTCGGGTATGGTAAGAACATGCTCAGGTGTCCCCAGGAATTGCTCGGGTATGGCAAGATCTTGCTCAGGTGTCCCCCAAAACTACTCGGGTAGGGTAAGAACATGCTCAGGTGTCCCCAAAAACTGCTCGGGTAGGGTAAAAACATGCTCAGGTAGCCCCAAGAACTGCTCGGGTAGGGTAAGAACATGCATGCCGGGAACTGCTCAGCAAGAAACAGCCAAACAAAAACAATTATCAAGAAGCGCTGTATTTTTAGATTTTAAATTGTTGCAACTGACTGTTTAGCTCTTCGGACAAACCAGCGAGCTGGCTTGCGCTTCTTGAAATTTCATCCATAGTACTTGCGGTTTCCTCTATGGTTGCTGTTGTTTGCTCCACACCTGCTGCAGATTCTTGAGAAATTGAGGCCATTTCATCGACAGAGGTATTGACGGATTCAGAGTTTAGAGCTAGATTATTTAAATTTTCTGATATGGCGTTAATATTGAGAATCATATCCTCAACAGCACCTGATATCTGTTCAAAGGTTTCATTTGTCTGATTTAATTGGGCTGAACCCTTTTTTTACTTCCTCATAGCCTGATTGGAGTGCCGCTGTTACATTGCCAGTCTCCCCTTGGATGCGGTTAACGATTGTTGAAATATCTGTCACAGAGAATTGAACTTGTTCAGCCAGCTTACGCACCTCGTCAGCTACTACTGCGAAGCCCTTTCCATGTTCTCCTGCGCGAGCTGCCTCAATGGCAGCATTTAAAGCAAGTAAGTTTGTTTGGTTTGAGATATCATCAATAACCGAAACTAGCTTGGAAATTTCCGCCGATTGCTCGTTTAAACTTTCGACTTTTCTTACTGAATTTAAAACAATTTCATTTATCGCGTTCATTTGATGTGTAGATGGATCATTAAATTTTTACCTGTCGAAGTTAAGCTTTGTACATGACCTGAATGCTTGTTCAATTCAATACCCTCTTTTGTTGTATCATGAATACTGCGTTGGAATGATGTCATTGTTTCTGCTAAATCACTTGCAGTAGATGCCTGTGTTTCAGTACCAGAGGCAAGCTCCTGCATTGTTACGGTTATTTGCTCTGTTCCCGTTTGGACCTCATTGGCAGATTGAGCAAGCTCCTCGCTACTTGCTGCCACAGTTTCTGAAACAGTATGAATCGAGCTAATTGTTTGCTTTAATTTTTGATTCATTTCATTTGCGGCCAGCATTAATTGACCTATTTCATCCCGTTGATTTATAAATAGCGGCTCATGGCGAAGATTACCATTTGCTAATTCCCCCATACGCTCTGAAACAATCGTAATGGGCTTTGAAATTTTACTTGCAGTTATAATGGCGATAACAATTCCAACAACCGTCAAGACAATACTAGCTATTGTGCCAATTGTTTTATTACTGGAACTTGTAGAGACAACTTCATTCCCTACGTTGGTAATAGATTCAGAACGATTATTGGCTAATTCCTCATAACCGATGCGAACTTCCGTTACAAGATCATTAATGGCTGTTAAATTTTGTAATGCTAATTCTTTATCACCTCTTTTATAAACATCAAATACTTGAGTATTTACACGATTACTCCATTCCCGTGCCATTGCTACTAGTTTTTCACGCTCCGGTGTATTTTCAAATTTTTCTACAATACTATTGCTTTCCTCTGCAATTTGCCGGTATTGATTGAACGTCTCTATGTATTTTTCATCGCCTGATACAACATAGCTTAAAGCCGATGATAATCGAACACTCATAGACATGGCTAAATTTTTACTGGCTGTCATAACAATTAAATCTTCGTTTACTAGGCCCTTTGCCTGCTTCTCCATCTGAGTATTAGAAAGGTAAGTATAGGTTATGAAGCAAAAAAACAAAAACTAACAATAGAAGAAATGCACCTAAAATCCTTGCTTTAAGTGTTTTAAACTGAAATATCCCTTTCATCTTTCCCATCCTTTTTCGTGTTTAATAATCCGCATAACATGCAAATTGTTATAGTACAAATATTATTTTATAACTAAATCAGTGTATAAATAAGTACTTTTAGTGGGAAAATTTAAAATAGTTTTTTTAGTACAATAATAAATAGAGGAAAATTTCATGAGTAGTGAAATGTATATGCTCCTAAAATATTCCTAAAAAAAATTCACTGCTCGTTAAGTATTTCTACCTAAATAAAAAAAGCACTTGCTGCAAAAACATCAAGTGCTACTCAATTATTGTTTTGCCTTTGCCTTTTTGGCTAGTCGTTCCCATTGTAATAATGAAGGATATGGATCGAATGCCCATTCTGTGCGCCCATTGAATTTATAGATCCCGTAATGCAGATGGGGTGGGAATTTACCCGAAGTACCTTCCTTGCCATAGCCAGAGCTTCCTACATAACCAAGAACAGTGCCAGGCTCGACAATGTCACCTACTTCAATATCCTTATGATAGCTACCAAGATGGGCATAATAGTGATATGAATTATGATTATCGCGGATGCCTATTCGCCAGCCACCGAATTGATTCCAGCCTTTTATTTCCACTACGCCATATGAAGTAGAAACTACAGGAGTTCCATAACTAGCGAAAATATCTGTTCCTTCATGGATGCGTCGTCCACCCCAGCCTCTGTTATCTCCCCAAGTACCTCGATAACTGTAATCGTAATTTGTAGGAATTGGAAGGTATGAGCATCGAGCTCGGTTGTTTTAAAATGTCTATACATAGTGGAGATGGTGAAGATTTGATTAACAGCTTCCTCACTTCCATAATAATCCCATAAAGCTAATTTAAAATCCTCATCAGTTGTTCCAAATTTGCTTAAAAAATTAGCCATGGAAAATATGACATCTGCATCGTCTGCTGGACTGGCAATACCATCACCATTCCCATCGAGACCCATTCCTCCAAAATAGCTTATCGTTTCGGGAGAGGTATCCTCTTTTATAGGATTTAAAGCGCCTGACCAATATTCATCGGAAAATTGTATGGCGATAATACCATCTCTTTTTGGTATATCCTTACGAACGGATTGTAGATTACGCTCATATTGGTCAATGGCTGCTAAAAAGTGCCAAGGAATGAGTAATTCACCAAATTGGACAAAATAGGTCATGCGTTGCTGTATAATTTCTTCTTCTGAGGGTTTATCATTTGCCAAAGCAATGGTGGGGCTAGTATAACTCCATAATAATATGCATGATAAAAGAAAAATAAAATGGCGATTCAATAATGGACCTCCTTTCTAACGTTAGAATAACCGAATTTTTTTTCTTCATTCAGTACTTTTTGTGGGAAAAGAAGTGGATTGCTGTAGTCCGTTACTAAAATAAATTAATATCGTGCAGCCAATAT
This sequence comes from Lysinibacillus pakistanensis, assembly GCA_001312325.1. The sequence continues at coordinate 56,192 of BBDJ01000032.1, forward strand.
TTTCAGGGGTAAATAGAACAATAAGAAGAAACTTTGGCAAAGAAAAAGTATTGGGTATCATAATGTCATTTACTTCATACTATGTTATAAATCAAGCCCTGAATGGAGGGAAGGCTATCAACATTTTAGATAAAGTGAAAAGCTATCGCGAAGAAGAAAATCGGCTGAAGTGGGAAGGTACATTTGCAGATTATTTAAGCATCATTAAGGAAAGACCTGAAGTTGCACAAACAGCCCATTCACGCGTCTACAATATGATAAAAAGTGCTGGTGTAGAGGAACGCGATGGGCAAAAAAATGTACAAATTTTTTTGGGCAAGAAATTTTTGGGCTTGAGACAGCAATTGAAAGACTGGTGGAAGAATATTTCCATCCAGCAGCGCGAAGATTAGATGTGAGGAAGCGTATTTTGTTATTAATGGGACCCGTAAGTGGAGGAAAATCAACAATCGTGACCTTGTTAAAACGCGGGCTTGAGCAATTTTCGCGAACAGAAGAAGGCGCAGTTTACGCAATTAAGGGATGTCCAATGCATGAGGATCCACTACATTTGATTCCTCATCATTTGCGTAATGAATTTTTTGAGGAGTATGGCATAAGAATTGAAGGAAGCTTATCACCTTTAAATACGATGCGTCTAGAAAAGGAATACGATGGGCGTATTGAAAATGTGATGATTGAACGTATAACTTTTTCAGAAGACAAACGTGTAGGCATTGGTACATTTACACCATCAGATCCTAAATCACAGGATATTGCAGATTTAACAGGTAGTATTGATTTCTCCACAATTGGAGAGTTTGGTTCAGAATCGGACCCTCGAGCTTACCGCTTTGACGGGGAACTAAATAAGGCAAATAGAGGTATGATGGAATTTCAGGAAATGTTAAAGCTTGATGAGAAATTCTTATGGAATTTATTATCTTTAACACAGGAAGGGAATTTCAAAGCAGGTCGATTTGCATTAATTAGTGCTGATGAATTAATCGTAGCGCATACAAATGAAACGGAATATCGTTCATTTATTTCCAATAAAAAAAATGAGGCACTACATTCACGTATTATTGTTATGCCAATTCCGTATAACTTGAAAGTTAGCCAGGAAGAGCATATTTATGAAAAGATGATAAAAGAAAGTGATATGTCCCATGTGCATATTGCGCCACATGCATTAAAGGCCGCAGCAATCTTTTCGGTTCTCACAAGACTAGAAATACCGAAAAAGCAAGGTGTGGATCTTATAAAAAAAATGCGCCTGTACGACGGAGAAAATGTGGAGGGATTTAATTCCGTTGACTTGGAGGAGCTTAAAAAAAGAGTTCCCAAATGAAGGCATGAACGGTATTGATCCACGCTATATCATTAATCGTATTTCTTCGGCTATTATTCGCAAAGAGATACCATCTATTAATGCATTAGATGTCTTACGGGCACTGAAAGATGGATTGGATCAACATGCTTCCATTTCACAAGAGGATCGCGAAAAATATATGAATTACATTGCGGTTGCTCGTCGTGAGTACGATGAAATTGCTAAAAACGAAGTACAAAAGGCCTTTGTCTATTCGTATGAGGAATCGGCAAAAACATTGATGAACAACTATCTTGATAATGTAGAGGCGTTTTGTAATAAAAATAAAATTTTAGACCCGTTGACTGGGGAGGAAATGAATCCTGACGAAAAATTAATGCGCTCAATTGAAGAGCAAATTGGCATTTCAGAAAATGCAAAAAAAAGCATTCCGTGAGGAAATATTAATTCGGATTTCCGCGTATGCTCGAAAGGGTAAGCGTTTTGATTACAATTCTCATGAAAGATTACGAGAGGCGATTCAGAAAAAAATTATTTGCAGACTTAAAGGATGTCGTGAAAATTACAACATCTTCAAAAATGCCGGATGAATCACAGCTTAAGAAAATTAATGAGGTTGTTGCAAGATTAGTCGATGAGCATGGCTATAATACAGCATCTGCTAATGAATTGCTGCAATATGTAGGTAGTCTGTTAAATCGATAAACAAGTTTGATAGGAGTAATAGGAGTGTCCCAATTTAAGGGCCACTCCTTTTATCTTCATACTAAAAAAAACGAACATAATTGATTTCTCGAAAAATGTTCAAGAAAGAGGATTTCTAGCATAGTATAGAAAAAGCGAATTTGAGCAGATGGGTGAGGATAAAAATGACTGAACACGAAAACAAACGCTTTGTCATCTCTCAGGAAAATTGGTCCCTCCATCGTAAAGGGCACCAGGACCAGCAACGTCATATGGAAAAGGTAAAAGATGCAATCAAGAATAATTTGCCTGATTTAGTTAGTGAGGAAAGTATAGTCATGTCCAATGGCCGTGATGTTATAAAAATTCCTATCCGTTCACTGGATGAATATAAAATTCGATATAACTATGATAATTCAAAGCATGTTGGGCAAGGACAAGGAGACAGTAATGTAGGGGATCTAGTTGCTCGCGAGCCTGGCAGAGGCAATCAAGCTGCCGGTAAAGGGAAGGAAGCTGGTGATAAGCCGGGCCAAGACTATTATGAGGCTGAAGTAAGCATTGAAGAGGTCCAAAAAGTCTTATTTAATGAGCTAGAGCTACCTAATCTACAACAAAAAGAAAAAGCAGATATTAAAACTGAAAAAATCGAATTTAACGATATTCGGAAAAAAAGGTCTTATGGGAAATGTTGATAAAAAAACGCACAATTCTAAATGCACTTAAGCGTAATGCGATGCAAGGAAAACCAGAAATAACGCCAATTCATAATGATGATTTACGTTTTAAAACATGGGATGAAGTAGAGAAGCCCGAATCCAAGGCAGTTGTCCTGGCGATGATGGATACGAGTGGATCGATGGGTTCCTTTGAAAAATATTGTGCGAGAAGCTTCTTCTTCTGGATGACGAAATTTCTACGTTCTAAGTATGAAACAGTGGAAATTGAGTTTATTGCCCATCATACAGAGGCAAAAGTGGTTACGGAGGAAGAATTTTTCACAAAGGGAGAAAGTGGTGGCACTATATGTTCGTCAGCCTATATAAAAGCGCTGGAGCTAATTCGAGAAAAGTATAACCCTTCTCGCTACAATATTTATCCAGTGCATTTTTCAGATGGTGAGAACATTTCAATGGATAATGAAAAATGTTTGAAGCTGGTTAATGAGTTAATGGAAGTTTCGAGTATGTTTGGATATGGTGAAGTGAATCAGCATAATCGTTTTTCTACACTAATGTACACCTACAAAAAGATAGATGATCCGAAATTTAGGTATCATATTTTGAAAAAGAAAGGCGATGTGTATGATGCCTTAAAGAGCTTTTTCAAAAAAGATGAGGAATAAATCAGAAATGTTTCAAGCCTATATGTTCAAAGGAGGGGGCAGAAAAAAATGGAGATGAATGAGCTGCATCGAGCGATTGATGAAATTACGGAAATTGCCTCAGGCTTTGGCTTAGATTTTTTTCCAATGCGTTATGAAATTTGTCCAGCAGATATAATCTATACCTTCGGCGCATATGGTATGCCTACACGGTTTTCACATTGGAGCTTTGGGAAACAGTTTCATAAAATGAAGCTCCAATATGATTTAGGACTAAGTCAAATATATGAGCTAGTGATTAATTCGAATCCTTGCTATGCATTTTTACTTGATACAAATACCTTAACGCAGAATAAACTAATTATTGCTCATGTGTTGGCACATTGTGATTTCTTTAAAAATAATGTACGCTTCTCTAATACTAGAAGAGATATGGTGGAGAGTATGACGGCCACAGCTGAACGGATTGCTGGCTATGAAAGAGACTATGGCAAGGATGAGGTTGAAAAGTTCTTGGATGCAGTTTTAGCAATTCAGGAGCATATCGATCCATCTATTTTACGTCCAAAGCTATCTTGGGATACAGAGGAAGAATTTGAAGAGGAAATTATCTCCACAAAATCGCCTTATGATGATTTGTGGAATTTAGACAATAAGGAAAAACAATCAAGTCCAATTCGTCGGAAAATAAAGCAATTTCCGCCAAAGCCAGAAAAGGATCTATTATTATTTTTAGAGGAGCATAGCCGTGAGCTAGAAAATTGGCAGCGAGATGTGTTGACGATGATGAGAGAAGAGATGCTCTATTTCTGGCCACAGTTAGAAACAAAAATTATGAATGAGGGCTGGGCTTCCTATTGGCATCAGCGTATAATGCGAGAGCTTAAACTCACAACAGCGGAAACAATCGAATATGCAAAATTAAATGCGGGCGTAGTGCAGCCTCAAAGACGTCTATAAATCCTTATTATCTAGGTGTGAAAATATTTGAGGATATTGAAAATCGTTATAATCATCCAACAGAAGATATGAAAAAGCTAGGTATTCAACCGAATTCAGGTAGGGAGAAAATGTTTGAGGTAAGGGAGATAGAATCAGATATCTCCTTTATTCGCAACTATTTAACAAAGGATTTAGCAAAACAAGAGGATCTCTATTTGTTCCAGAAAAAGGGGAATGAATACCGTATTACAGATAAGGAACATGAGATGGTAAGGGATCAGCTCGTTTCTATGCGTGTTAATGGAGGATTTCCTTATATTGTCGTCAAAAATGGAGATTATCTTCGAAATGGGGAGCTTTATTTAGTACATGGCTATGAGGGAATGGAGCTAGATCCACACTATTTAGAAAATGTCCTACCATATATTTACCAGCTTTGGGGGCGTCCTGTTCATTTAGAAACCTATGTTGAGGGTAAGCCTGTATTATATTCATATGATGGCACAAAGAATTATAAACGAAATGTATGAGCAGGCTCTTTCAAACCAAAAGCTTCTATTTGTTGATACTACAAATAGAAGCTTTTCATAGTGTTTAAAAACTAAATGGTCAAGGATACCTTTGTGAATATTTAGTCAAAATGAAGATGATTTCCGTTCCAGGCTACTCGGTTTGTTGCTGACGCTTCGCTTTCGCACAGAGCAAAGCTTCCAGTGGGCGAGCGACGAGCCGCTTCCTGCGCTGACGCTCCGTGCAGGGTCTCGTCTGTCTCACTATGAACTGCACCCAAAATATTGGACTTAAAAAAATCTAATATAAGGGGGGCAGTTAGTGATTTCTGATGAACAAAAATTAG
>BBDJ01000033.1 GCA_001312325.1 Lysinibacillus pakistanensis
GGCAGCAACATGATGTTGGTCACTCAGGCGTTTTCACAGGAAGTGAAGTTCTTAGCCTGAGTTCCTCTATTTCAGTAGGTGTTTGGACACCCACCAAAAAGGAACCAAAACCGCATTCATTCCACCACTTGTAGAGATGGAGTCTTCTGCTGAACGAAGATAAAAAAAGAAAAAAATCATTCAACTAGGCATGCACCCTACCTGAATGATTTTTTATGTTTACATAAAGATTTTTAAGCACAATAGTTGTAACTGCTGTATAGAAGATCTGATTGGACGTTTTTGAGCCTTACGTTTAGGTACATAGCTTTGCATGCAATTATTGAGAGCTGTATACCTAAGCACCTGGGTCCTCCCATTCATTCATCTCCCTCCCCTTCACGATCATAAATTTTTACAGCTACATTACTCAAAAAATAACCTATCAACCTCCTTCCCGTTTATTTTAAATGCTCTTTTAACTCTGCTTGAATTTTTTGAAGCTCTGCATCATTTGGAATATAGTACCATATATGATTGATTTTTGTCCCATCTCCCTCTTCAAATGACAGCTGATCAATATTGCGATCCATTTTTTTTATAAATACTTTGTAATTGAATTAAATCTTTCATGGTGAAATTCATACGGACATTATCCCCGACAACTTCCAGCATATCTGTAGCCTTTAGTATAGATGATGTGGAAGAAGCCTTTTTCATAACTGCCTCAATAATTTGCCGTTGACGAATTTGTCGACCAAAATCACCACGCGGATCTTCGTATCGAATGCGAGAAAAAATGAGTGCCTCATCACCTGTTAAAGTGACATCTCCCTTTGGAAAATGATAGGAATTATAGGTTAAATCCATGTCATTTTCGATGGTAACGCCACCAATCGTATCAATGATTTGAAGGAAGCCATCCATATTAATAAACACATAATAATCAATTGGAATATCTAAAAAATGCTCTACCGTATCAACTGCCATGGGAACTCCCCCAAATGCATAGGCATGATTAATTTTGTCAACAGAATCATGACCTATAATCTCCGTCCGTGTATCTCGTGGTATACTAAGCATTTTCATCGTTTGTTTTTCAGGATTAACCGTTACAACAATCATTGTATCTGAACGTCCACTATCATCTTTACGCTCATCCACTCCAAGCAGTAATACAGAGAATGGTTCCTTTTTTTGTTACTGTTTTTTGCTCTATCCCCTCATTATCCGCTGCTTCAATTAAGGGTGTATTTATTTTATTCATCGTTTTCTGAATGGCATAATAAGCAGTACCTATAAAAATTAAAAAAAATTGCTACTAGCTGCCTAATATCCAAAGCCATATTTTCTTCTTGCTCTTTTTCTCTTTAGAGCGCTTCATATTTTTTCCATACATAAGTCCTTTCTTGCTAAAAAAGTTTACCCCTCTTTTTGACGTTTTAAGTTGGAAAAAAGTTAATATAGTCTATTTATATGCATATTGGACGAAAAAAAAGACGTACACTAGTATTTGCTAATTATACGCCAATCTATTCCTTAATTGGTAGTTATCTACCCAATCTTTTGAAAAGTTAAATACCTACTGCCTGATTTAAAAATCTTTGTAAACCATATCAACATGAAATAATTTTCTGATTAATTGAAAATTCATTATTGTTGATATATACTATTTTTAAAATTTATAGATACATTGTCTCTATAAACGAAACAACATTGAGTGATTTTACTAACATTTAGGAGGTATTTTCAATGTATACAAAAAGAAGAGAAAAATTAGTCTCCCTTATGAAGAAAAGCTCTATCGACATGGCTGTATTGGTTCCAGGACCCAATATGTACTATTTTACGGGCTTACATTTAAAACAAAGTGAACGCATAGCTTTAGCAATAATCACGAAAGACGAAAAACTATATTTTTTTAATGCCGCAAGTAGAGTTAAATAAAATGGATACGCAAAACAGTAACGCTACTTTCTCTTATTCAGATGAAGAAGGACCTTTTCATGCGCTTCAGCAATTAAAGCAACAAATAGGCTTATTGGGTATTGTGGGAGTAGAATTCGATTCCATGCATGTGAAAGAGCAAAGAACAATTGAAGGACTTACATATGAGCATTTATATGATATAGGAGAAGTGATTCGAGAACTTCGTATAAATAAAGATAGCAACGAAATTCAATTAATGAGACAAGCTGTGAACATCGTAGAGGAAAGTCTCAAAGCAACATTACCAATGATTAAAGCTGGGATTTCAGAAATGGAGGTGGCTGCGCAATTAGAGTATGAAATGAGACGTCGTGGATCTGAAGGAACACCATTTGGGACAATTGTTGCCTCTGGCTATAGAGGTGCACTTCCACATGGTAGAGCCTCTACGAAAACAATTGAAGCTGGTGAATTAATTGTTTTAGATTTTGGCTCGATTTATAAAGGCTATGTGGCGGATATAACAAGAACAGTGGCAGTAGGAGAAATTTCACCAACGTTAGAAAAAAATCTATAGTATCGTTAAGCAAGCAAATGAAGCTGCCATTGAGACTATTAAACCCGGAATAACGGCTCATGAAATTGATGAAACTGCAAGAGCTATTATTCAAAATGCTGGCTATGGAAGGTTTTTTACTCATCGACTAGGTCATGGAGTCGGACTAAGTGCTCATGAGGAACCTTATTTAATGCAGCAAAATAAGGTAGTTTTAAAAACTGGGATGGCTTTTACCATTGAGCCGGGGATATATGTAAAGGATGTGGGCGGTGTCCGTATTGAGGATAACTTAATCGTCACAGAAGATGGCTATGAAAATTTAATGACGTTTTCCAAAGAATTAATCAATTTATAAGGCTGGGATAGACATGACAATTGATATAAAAAAGATTCAAAAGGATATGCCGCTACTGGACAAATATATCTATCTTAATACAGCTGCTGCTTCTGCAATGCCGCAGCCAGTAGTAGATGCCATGACAAGCTATATACAGAAACAAGCTAGCATTGGCCCCTATTTGCCGTCATTTCGTCAGGAAACTTATGAAAATATTGATATCGTTCGTGAAAAATCAGCAATATTTATAGGCGCAAAAAAAAGAAGAAATTGCCTTTGTCCCAAACGGTTCAATGGCTATTAATTTTGTTTCAGGTGGTCTGCCATGGGAAAAAGGCGATGAAGTCATTGTTTTGGATACAGAGATGCTAAGTAATTATGTGCCTTGGCTTGCACTTAAGCAACAAGGAGTTCATTTGAAGGTTTTTAAAACAAACTTAAACTATATGGTGGATCTAGAAAAATTAGAAAAATTCATAACACCTAAAACAAAAATGATAGCATTTGCACATATGTCTAATGCTTCAGGTGCTCTTCAGCCGGCAAAGGAAATATGTCAGCTAGCCAAGAAAAAGAATATCTTAACATTAATCAATGCTAACCAAACAGTGGGCTTGATTCCTATCGATGTCAGAGATCTTGACTGTGATTTTTTACTTACCAGTGGACGAAAGTGGCTCCGAGGTCCAGAAGGCTCAGGTATTCTTTATGTTCGTGAAGAGCTTATCCAAGCACTAACACCGATTATGATTGGGTGGGGAAGCACCAATTGGGACTATCGCAACGATGACTATTCTTTTGTAGCAACAGCCAAACGCTTTGAACCTGGATGCCCTGTTATCCCTAGTATTTTAGGACTGGGTGCAGCTATCGATTATGCTAATGATATTGGGATTCATGCCATTCATCAGCAAGTAAAGCGACTAACTACTTATTTGCTAGAGCAGCTTCAATCTATAGAAGGTATGATCATATATGGGCCCCAGCAAGTAGCAAACCGTTTATCAATTACCCCTTTTAATATTGAAGGTATTTCACCAGATGATGTGACCAATTATTTAGCACAGCATGGAGTTATTATTGAGGCAGGCACCTTTATGGCAAATACAATTATGGAACGTAACAACATCAATAAGATGGCTCGTTTCTCGCCACATTATTTTAATACGTTCAAGGAAATTGATGATGCCATTTCATTGATAAAAGAATTTCGATAAATAACAAAAGCAAGGGCTCAGCATAGAGAAAACATCTGAGCCTTTTGTGGATTACTCATGATATAATTTAAAGCTAAATTGATCGAAATATCGTTGGATACTCATCGCTGCATATTGGAGCACTTTGACCATATCAGGTAGCTTTTCCTCTACTGGTTTACGATAATTAGGGCCAGCAATGGTTAATGAAGCAATAATCTCACCTTTATTATTAAATAGTGGTACACCGAGACCAAATACTGAATGAGCATACTCTCCTGTAGTGAAGCACCAGCCCTGTGTTCGAATCTTTTCTAAATCAATTAACAGTTCCTCAGGGTCTGTAATTGTTTCAGTTGTTAACTTTTTCATGCCACTATTCATAATGTCCTTCTGCTTCTCTTCTGGAAGGTAAGCCATAATGGTCTTACAAGAAGCACCTATGTATAACGGTGTACGAGTCCCCATTGAAACAGAGAACTTAATTGTTTGCGAGCTTTCTGCAATTTCAACCGTTACACCATCTGCTCCGTCAAGCCATGTTAAAAAAAACGGATTCTTTTATTTCCTCAGATAGTTTTTTCATGATTGGTAAAACAAAATCAGAAAGATTCAATTTTTCTTTTACCATTTGCCCATATTCTAAAAAACGTAGTCCTAATTCATATTTTTTGGTCTCAGGGTTCTGGTTTAAAAAGCCATGATTTTCAAAGGTAGCTAAAATCCTGTAAATGATAGAATGGCTTATATTCATTTCTTTTGCTAATTCACGCACGCCCCATGCTGGATTCTCTTTACTAAAATATTTTAACACTTCTAATGAATTATCTAATGTTTTTAATGCCATTTTTCACCTCGAATGTCTCTATATTAGAACCACAATTCAATTATAAAATGTATCTACATAATTTTCAATCCTGCGAGCTAAATTATGTATATATTTTACAATAAAGAAAGCCACCTCATAATGAAGTGACTCCTATATCTATATATTTTTGTCTTGTATTCCTCGCACTAATTTTTCTTGAATCAGTAAATAGTGTGCAATTTCTTCCTCATTCAATACTTCAAAAAGCTGTATAAAAACTTCTTGTCCAATGGATTGGGCTTTTGATAAGGCTTTTTCACCTTCTGTTGTAATTTGTAAGCGAATTGTACGACGATCAGATGGATCATATAGTCGTTCTGCTAACCCGAGCTTGACTAATTTTTCAGCAATATTCGTCATTGCTCCTTTTGTATAGCCAATCGTTTCTGCTAATTCAGCTTGTTTTTGAGGTCCTTTTGTCTGAAGCTCATTTAAAACTAGAATTGGTGAAATCCCTAATGGATAGGGAAATGATTTTGTAAAACGAATAATATTAGCATTGTTCATTTGCTCAATCATATGAATGAGTTTAAAAATATTTGTTTGTTTCAAAAAAATCCTCCTCGAAGCCCCAAGCAATTAGTGAAGCATCACTAAACCCCCACCCCATAATGGTTTGGCCAGTGATATATTGCGCATCAAAACAGCTACACGACCAATATCTTATTCAACATCACCGAAGCGACCTAGCGGGATTTAACTTCTAACAGCTCCATAATCTTGGGTTGTGCTTTTGCCTATGCTTGTAAACCTGGTGAATGCAAGTGGACTAATACTATTTACTTTAATATCAAAACGTCCCCATTCATTTGCTGCAACGCAAGACAGACCCCGTATTGCCTCTTTCGCAGCCGTATAAGCCGACTGTGTTTCATGCCCTTGTAAGCCAGCACCAGATGCATAGTTAATAACATTTCCTTTTGTTTCTTTTAAATAGGGGTAATGCTGTTTTACATTGAATAAAAAAATCCTATCCCAAATGATAAATCAAGATCAGCCTGTGTCGTATCTTCTATTGTAACTTGTATTGCGCATGGGCGTTATTAACTAGCACATCTAGTTTACCGTATTTTTCTATCACTGTATCGATAATTTTTGGCAATTGATCACAGTCCAATCAATTTTGCCATGGTATAATTGCGCCCAGAATCGGCTTTGTGATTATCGCGAAGCTTTATAATTCATTTGCAATCTGCTTGACAATGTCATCTATGGTTGGGATAGCTGACGTTTTATTGGCCTGTGTTAAAATACTAAAAATATACCACTTACCACTTTTCCCTTTGACATAGCCACTTAAGGCATGAGCACCAGAAATATACCCAGTTTTAGCAGATACACTATATCCCTGCAAGCGATTTTCTAATGTCGCCCCAACAAGCTTGCCTTTTCTTCCTGCATGAGGCAATGCATCTAAGTAGGAGTAATACCAAGACTTACTTCGAATTTTATACAACAGTAGACTTTCTTGCATACTGCTTACACGATTTTGATGATTTAGACCTGAACCATCTTCAAAATACCATTGCTCCATATTTAGTCCATTATCATTACCATATGTACGAATTGCTTGAATGCCTGCTGACCAGCTTCCTTCTCCAAGTAGTTCCCGTCCAAGTTGCTTTGTGAGCATTTCCCCCATACCATTTATACTTAGTTTTAAAAATCGAAAATTAATATCCTTTAATGGCTTCGAATAGGAAATTCCTACTCTCATTGCATTGTCGGGTACCTCGCCAACCTCCAGAGGCATTGTTTGGATTCCCTTTGCTAGTAATTTTTCCCGAAATACATCAAGTGTATACAAAGTTGGATCATAAACAGTCACATATGTACTTTTCTCTGTACCAGCTGGTAAATTTCCTTTAGCAACAATACGGTCTGTACCATATTCTCGTGTAATGGCTACGGTATTTTTTTCACCCTTTTTAACGATTCTAGTCTTATTTACAATGGGAATTGTACTAGCAAACGGGGCAAGCTGAACATTTGCCATAGTCCCAATCTTTGAGCCAGTCACTTTTACTTGCACAGTAGCAATATCATATTGATCATTTGGTGAAATCGTTAATGCTGAAATACGTGATGCATAGGATAGTGCTTCATCCTGAGGAACAATGCCTTTTGCTAAACGATCTTTATCAAACCATGTATCATCGGCAATTAAGGAGCCTGTGATTTTTGAAATTCCTATTTTTTTTAGTCCATTAGCAAATGATTCTAAATGAGCTGGTAAAAGCGTTGGATCTCCTCCGCCCTGTAAATAAATATTGCCATGAAGAACACCCTCTTCTATTGGTCCATCGACATAGACCTTTGTCTCAAATCGATAATCTGATCCAAGCATATCCAATGCAGCAGCACTCACTAAAAGCTTATGTGTTGAAGCAGGACGTATCATTTTATCACCGTTTTTGTTGTAAAGGATATTTCCTGTCTCCATATCTCGTACGGTAATACTGTACTCATTATTCTTCCAGTTTTTTTGAGATAATACTATTCACTTTTGTTGTCATTGTTTGTTCACTTGCTTCCACATTGTCCATAAAAGTGATTGGAAAGCAGCACAGCAGAAAGATCATTGTACAAATTATAAATTTCCTTTTCATAGTTCCTCCAATTGGTAAATTTCAACTTTTATCACTTTATTCTACGGAAAAAAATTTGCCTTTTACAATGAAACACCTTCATTATTTTACAAAGAATGCCATGTCACCTTTTTTTCTTCGACAAGAATAAACTGAAATAGCTAGCTAAATCACTTTTAAAGAAAGGAGTTGGTGATAATGGGTGCCAAATGGATAAAGATTTCAGTCATGTATTTAGTGATTGTTTTGGCGTTTGGACTGTTTATGCATTATACAATTCAGCTTCAATGGACAGCAACACATGCTCATATTGGTGTAGTAGGTTGGCTAACAACTGGATTCATTGGTTTAATTTATTCTATTTATAAGGATGCAGCCGAAACAGGGCTTGCAAGAGCTCAATTTTGGCTTTATAATATCGGATTGCCATTTCTATTGGTCGGCATGATGATGGTATATATTGATGTACCTCACTGGTTATTTGAGCTCTTTGTATCAGGTGGTGGTATTGCTGTAGGTCTTTCTGTGTTATTGTTCTTCGTTAATGTCTTTAAATATGTAAAAAGCACATCTTAAAAAAAAGCCCCACTTTTTTTTGTAAAGTGGGGCTTCCATCTATCCAACCTAATTATTGATGCAATGAATTTGCCTGCATCTGATACATTTTTTTCGTAAATACCGCCCTGTGCTAATAATTCATCATGTGTACCTCGCTCTACAATCTTACCTCGATCTAATACAAGGATACGGTCTGCATTTTTAATAGTAGAAAGTCTATGCGCAATGATAAATGTTGTACGCCCTTTTTTTCAGCACATCCATTGCATGCTGAATAATTTCCTCTGTTTCTGTATCAATATTTGAAGTAGCCTCATCTAATATTAAAATAGCAGGGTCAAAGGCTAGCGCTCGAGCAAAGGATATAAGCTGCCGCTGTCCAGATGACAACGTACTCCCCTTTTCAATCACTGGCTCATCATAGCCATTTGGTAGATTAGCTAAAACACGTTCCCCACCAACAGCCTTCAATGAAGCTTCTATTTTTTTCACGTGAGATTTTAGGGTTATTTAAACTAACGTTCGCAGCAATCGTTCCCGTAAATAAATATGGGTCCTGTAAAACAATGCCCATATGCTCACGCATTGTTTGTCGTGGCACCGAAGTAATATCTATACCATCGATAGTAATTTTTCCTTTAGATGGATCATAGAAGCGGAATAATAGGTTCATAATAGAGCTTTTCCCAGATCCAGTATGACCTACTAAGGCAATTGTTTCGCCTTGATGAGCTTCAAAGGAAAGGTTTTTCAATACATATTCCTCGTTTTTATAGGCAAAGGAAACATCTTCGAAAACCACATTTCCTTCATATCTTGGTATGCTTTTTTCAGAGACAGGCTCACCACTAATATCCAGCACCTCGAATACACGTTTTCCTGCAACAAGTGAACGTTCCAGCTGAGAAAACTGATTGACAATATTTGTGATAGGATTGAATAATTTTGTTAAGTAATCCACAAAGGCATACAAGGTTCCCGCGGATATCACTTGCGTTGTCGTAAAGGACTGTGTACCAAAGTAGAAAATAAAGACTGTAAACATGATCAATCTTAATGTATTAACAAGGTTAAAGGAAGTCGCTGAATCAAGAACAAGCAGCTTGCGTTCATACGCATAATGCTCATTATTCATATCATCAAATTCCTTTGTCATTTGCTGCTCTCGACGAAATGCCTGAATAATTGTCATTCCTTGAATGGATTCATTGATCATAGCGTTGATATCTGCAATTTTGGTCCGAATGACATCATTATACTTAGAAGCAAATTTACGATATAAAATCATCCATAAATAAATCACTGGAATCATGAGTAAGGCTAACATAGCCATTTTCCAGTTTAAAATGAAAAGTGCAATGTAAACACCAATAATTGAAATGAAACTCGTTGCAAAATTAGATAGTACCTGTACATATAAATTTCGAACTGCCTCCGTATCATTCGTAACACGGGCTACAATTTTTCCAGCTGGTAAATTATCGAAATATTGTATTGGTAGTGTTTGAATATGCTCAAATACATCCTTACGCAATTTTTGTACTACGCGGTTAGCACCAATTTGCAAATAAATATACATAAAATAGCGTAATACCGCAGTAGCAATTGCTAAAATTAAATATACTAGTAACAGCCATGTAATTGGTTTTATTTCAATGTGACCGATTGTCATATAATTATCAATGATATGTTTGGCGATAAATGGCCCAACAAGCTCGGTAAATACGGCAATTGTTAAGAAAAATAAGCCAAGGAAAATTGGTTTTTTTAAAGTACATGGCGTAGCGTGTTAAACGTTGACTCGTACTCATGAGGCACCTCCTTCTAGCTGCTGACGGTCGAATTGCTCTTTATACCATCCCTGTAGTGCAAGAAGCTGCTCATGTGTGCCCTGTTCAATAATTTGACCTTCATCTAGCACGATGATTATATCTGCATGCTGTATGCCTGATAATCGATGTGTGGTAATAATTGTCGTTTTATCTTGACGTTCCCGTTGAATATTTTCAATAATTTTTGCCTCTGTTTTAGCATCTACAGCAGATAATGAATCATCCAGCATTAAAATTTCAGGATCCTTAATTAAGCACGTGCAATGGACACACGTTGCTTTTGGCCACCTGAAAGGGAGACGCCCTTTTCACCCACAAGTGTTTCAAGACCCATTGGTAAATTTTCTAAATCCTTTTCAAAGTATGCAGCGTGAATTGCCTGTTGCAATTCAGCCTGTGTTGCATCTTCTTTTCCAAATAAAATATTTTCCCGAATTGTACGTGAGAACAGCACATGATCCTGTGGTACATAACCAATCCAATCGAGTAATTGCTCTTTCGTTTGTGCAGTAATATCTACTCCATCTATTGATAGCTGTCCCTCACCGATTGGATACTCACGTAATAATTGTCGTAGGAACGTTGTTTTACCAGCTCCCGTTTTCCCAACAATGCCAAGTGTCTGCCCTTTTTTTCAGCGACAATGATATCCGTTGAAGGTTTTTCACCTGACTCATAGGATATTGGAATGTTAAATCATCAAAGCCAATTCCATTAGGTGTCGCAATCATTTGTGGATTCGCAATATTTTGAACATCAGCCTCGTAGTTAAGCGTTTCCTGTACACGATCAAGAGAAGCATTTCCTTGCTGCATCACATTAATAAGCTCTCCGATGGCAAATATTGGCCAAACTGCTAACCCCAAGTAAACATTAAATGTCACAAGTTGCCCTACTGTCATCGCCTCAGTGGCAACCAAATGGGCACCATAGCCAAGTGCTACAACATAACTAATGCCAGTACCTACTTTTGTAATTGGTCCAAATAAAGCGTTAATTTTTGCTGTATGCATATTTTTTTCATAGACAATTTCACTCATCTCAGCAAAATTTGTCTCATCCTTTTTTTTCTTGCACATATGCACGTACAACTCGTACACCTGCAACCGACTCTAGCACACTATCATTCAGCTCTCCAAATGAATCTTGCGCCTTCATATAACGCTCATGTACAATTTTCCCTAGATATTGAATAAGAATAGCCATGATTGGAACAGGGAGCATGGCAAAAAAATGTGAGCTTCCATGAAATCATATAGCCCATGGCAAAAATAATACATCCCATATAAATCGTCGAATCAATCAGGGTCATAATCCCAAATCCAGCAGTTAATGATACGGCGTTTAAATCATTCGTTGCACGAGCCATTAAATCCCCAGTGCGATTTTTTTCATAGAACGTTGGTGTCATACGTAAAAAAATGCTGCATAAGATTCCGACGTAATATTTTTTTCTAGATTAATAGCCCCTTCAAATAGTCGGAATTGCCACACAAAATTTAGGGCATAACCACCTATAATGATCCCCACAAATATCAAAATATACTTTGATAAAATAGCTGGTGACATTTCCCCAGCAGTCAATATATCAATAATGGACCCTAGTAAATACGGAGGTACTACCTCTAAAGCACTGGCTATTATTAAGAATACGATTGCCACAGTATATTGCTTCCAGTATTGCTTAAAAAACCAGCTTAGCTTACTTAAAACATCAAACATACATTATAACCTTCTTTCCCTCGTGCTGTTAAAGCATTGCTACCCACTATCCAGAAATTCCTTGTTGAAAATCACGTTTTGACCTGTACTTCGCATACTATCTACACTCCTTTTTGTGTTATCACTACAACTTTTTACGCAACAAAAAAAGACACATCCCCCAAAAAGAGCATGTGTCTCTTATAAAAGGCAAAGTGTAAACCATGCCTTTTTACTGCGATAGAAAAAAAGTTAGGCACGGACAATGTATGCAAATGTGTTTTGAAATGATACTGTTAAATTAAACATTGTCATGCCCTCCTTTACTTGATTTGTTATAGTGTTCTTGAAGATTATCACACTTTAGAAATATTTGTCAACTATCTTCCTGTTATTTTTTTTACGTTTTTCAAGAAATAATTAACGCTTTAAAGCAATGAATTACTATTCTGTGATTTCAAATGCTCATCGAATAGTAGGCATTGCAGAACCACTCATGATAAAATCTTTATAGTATTTGAATTTTAAATCGCGTAGACCCCTGAGACAACTTGGTGACTTCTTATTTAAATATTGACGATGAAATTACTGCCTGCTTGTACAAGATAAAATTAAGGAGCGACTAACTTTGAAATCATTTTTAGCAGTGGGAATTGGAGGATTTTTAGGGGCTATCAGTCGTTATAGTCTTAGCCTATTTTTCCCCAATACAGGTGGTTTTCCAGTTACAACACTTTGTATTAACATAATAGGTTGCTTCTTTTTAGCATGGCTTTTTACAGCTTTTCCAAAGCGTTCCCCCATAGTGTTAGGCATTGGGACAGGCTTTTTTTGGTGCCTTTACAACCTTTTCGACATTTTCCTTGGAGACCCTATTACTTCTTCAAGATCATCAATGGATACAAGCCCTACTTTATGGTCTCATAAGTGTTGTTGGTGGATTAATTTGTGCATGGCTAGGACATAAGCTGGCAAAGGGGCGTTTCGAATGATTCTTATTGGTATCGGTGGATTTTTAGGTGCATTGACTAGATTTTATTTAGGGAAATGGATAGTTCATACATATCCATGGGCAACATTTTTCATCAATATAACAGGTTCTTTCGCACTTGGAGTTTTGTTTGCGTTACATCTAAGCGATTGGCTATGGCATTTTATTGGAATTGGTTTCTTAGGGGCCTATACAACCTTTTCAACATTTGGCTTTGAATCACTACAACTCGTTGAACAGAAGAAATGGAGCCATGCGATTATTTATATGAGTTCATCCATTTTGCTTGGAATACTTTGTGCGACACTTGGATTTTATATGGTATAAGAAAGGGATGATTTTTTGATACCTTCAACATACGATTTACAAATACTTGAAACTGAAATTGAACAAACATTATATACCTTAATCGACTTAGAGTTAGAAGAAAATTTTCAGGAAATGAATAGCCTCTTTTCGAAGTTACTCGCCAAAGTTCAGGCCGCTCAGCTAATCGATTATAAGCTTGATGTTCTTGTTGATCCACAATTATTTGCAACAGAAACAAGTATTCTACTGCGAAGCTTAATAGAAGCAAAAGCTAGACCTCATAAAAGACAAAGACTGCTTACACATCGAATGGTTTTGAAAATATGGTTACGAAAAAAAATCAACGATTTATGAAGGAGTTTTTACCACAAATGTTTTAGGCGCCTGTCGATTTCTTGGCGCCCTCTTTTAAATTTGCACTTGTTGCAACACTTCCTTTGTTTTCCCTTCGATAATTAAATCAAACGGTACTGTGTGCTGTGTTATATCTAAATTGATATAGACAGTTTTCCCTTTTGTCATCGTGGGGAGCTGATTCACAGGATACACTTCAAGGCTGGTACCAATGACAAGTACAAGCCCCGCTGATTGAATAGCATCCATCGATCTGTGCCAGCTCTCTTGAGGTAAACTTTCACCAAAAAGTACAACATTTGGCCGTAATTTTCCATTACAATGTCTACAGCTCTCCTTATTCAAAAAACAATACATTGAAGCGGCTTGCTGACAGCGGTGACAGCGAATCAAGCGAATCGAACCATGTAATTCTTCCACCCTCTGACTACCTGCCAATTGATGAAACCCATCTACATTTTGAGTCATCACTAAAGATACAATGCCACGCTTTTCCCAATCCGCAAGAATTTTATGCCCCTCATGTGGTGCTACATTTTCTAAATGTTCAATGCGCATTTTATAAAATTCATGAAATAATGTATAATTTTGTGCCAATGCCTCAGTAGTGGCTACTGCACGAGGATCAATATTTTGCCACCATCCTGATACTGAACGAAAATCTGGTATACCACTTTCTGTTGACATGCCAGCCCCTGTTAAAATAACTGTCCTTTTTGAGGATTGTAACCATTCACCTAATTGTTCAATTGACATTTTTCATTCCTCCATTCTCATACTAACATCGTACGATATGAGCTAAGAAGCGCTTATTATAGTAACTATGACATCTTTATTTCATGGACTCAATAGTTTTCAGCAAAATATCAATTTCGCCTTGGCGTAATTGTAGCAGCCGCTATACTTTCGACATAAAAACATTTGCTGAATAAAGAAAAAAAGAACAGCTTTTCATTCAGCTGTTCTTTATAAATCTTTTAGAATTTATTCGTAAACTCTTCCACATATGATAGTAAACCCCACCAGAAGTCATCAACGCTGGAACTGTGATAATAAGAGAACAGGCAAATCCTTGCTGTGCAATGTGATGAAGTGTTCCTGACGATACTGTCATCCATATCCACAGAATCATTGAGATTGCCAGCATAATAGATGCCACGATATTAACAGGCTTTGCTAGACGGGCTAATTTATCGATTGCAGACTCAACATCACTATAGATAGGGGTCGTTCCCGGTGTTGCCTTAAAAATATGCATATCTGCGCTTGAACAAACATGTGTCCACCCACCAAATGCAAATAGCTCAAAATATTCATCTTTTTCATCTGCGGGTAATGTGCGGTAATCAATATTATAAATAACGTCTTCTGCATCACCCTTCTCGAGCTCATAGCCAGCAAATCGAAATCTTTTTAAATGCCAACCCTTTGCAGCCTTTTTACTTAATTTCTTCATATCGAGCTCCTCAAAAAAAAGCTAAACCATTTGATACCATATATCTCTTCTTTAACACTAAATATGCCCCCTTTGTAATCCCTGCTCTGCCATATAAATCATGCCCTTTCTTCTTTCTATATCTTGAAGTAATATGTCACGGCCTTTACGAGTTAAGATATAGACCTTGCGACGAGAATCTGTGTCATCATGAATTTGAATTAGCTGCTCAGCTATTAGTTTTTTGATAATGGTATATAGGGATGCTGGTCCAACGATAAATGTTCCCCTTGTCTTTTCCTCTATTAAGCTCATAACAGCGTAGCCATGACGAGGCTCGGTTAATGCTGCCATAATATAAAAAAACCGAGTCTGTTAAATGCTCTAAAGATTTCAATATCTACACCTCCAATATATCACAAAATGATATATCACAAAACAATATATCATTTTATGATATAAACCGCAATTAGATTGAAAACGCCCACTAAGTGATTAACTTAGTAGACGCCTTTTATCTTTATTCAGTAGGTGTTTGGACATCCAACTGAAAAAAAACCAAAACTGCATTCATTTAACTAAAATCAGAATACAGAACATAATGACCACATTCTAAGCATTGAAATAAATACCCTTGATGATGACCATCATTCACCAATGATTCGGATAACTCTATTGTAGAAAAAGCAGTAAAATTTTCAAATTGCTCTGTAATGCCTCGCTCCAATAATTCACGCCAACCGACATAGCCAATAAAGGCACAATAATCCGAGCAATGAGCCACCCAATTATTTCCTTGCCAGCTAACATATCCAGGTGTTCTATACATGACTTCCTCAGTATAATTTGCATTTACAACATTCTCATCATTTATGAGATCCTCCTGGAAAGAACCATCGTATTTTCTAGCGGCTGCACCACTATGTATACATGTCGGACAAAGATACTCAGCCCTTTCAATGGCATAAATACCTCCAGAATAATAAACATCTACTTCCTCCTTACAGCAATCACAAGTAACAATTTTTTTGCGCTTTAAAAATTTTTGATTGTAGTGGGTATGGTAGATATTTAAACTTCGGTATAACAGTTTTTGTTTCACCCTCTCGTATTTTACAAGGATACAAAGGCCTACTATAATTTGGATTATCCATATAATATTTCAGGGCTGGATATTTCTTTCGATCTTTCTTATTCTCCAAATCCATTACTGTGGTAAAAAGCTTATATGCCTCAGGGTACATTCTAAGCAAACAGTAGATTTCTACAAGTATTCTTACATTTCCCTCTGTTTGTTCATCAAGTTTAACTTGTTCTTTAAATTCATGCATTTGATTTATGCTAGCTGGGTCAGATGGATTGAAATTTTTCCGTTGTTCGTGCCATTCTTCTAAAATAAACGTAGTCATATAGGAACTCCCTCTACAAAAGGCTTCATTATTTGGTGAAAGAATATTCTTTCATGACCTGACAAATTTCCACATGATATTGCGTATACCAATTTTCTTTCCCAAATTGCTGTGCTACTAAGTGTTTGGCATTTTCCTTCCACGCTTGAATAGCCTCTAACGTTTTCCAATAGGATACCGTCATTCCCTTCCCTTCGGCATCTCTAACACTTTCTACACGAATAAAGCCTGGCTGCTTTTGTGCTAGGCTATCCATAACTTCTGCCATCTTAGCATAGCCCGCTCCATCCTTTTCGGTTCTATGTGATGTAAAAATTACAGCATAATACGTTTCCATGTATTTACTCCCTCCTCTATATGTATTATTGTAAACGATAAATACTGTTACGAAAAATAAACATCGATTGAGAAAGGATTGTGACAAATGGGGATTAATCCAAATATTGCTGAAATTGCTTCCCTTCTAGGTGAAACCTCAAGAGCCACAATGCTTGCTAGTATGATGGATGGCCGCTTCCATACAGCTAGTGAATTAGCATATATGGCCGCCATTAAACCTCAGACAGCTAGCTTTCATCTCGCTAAGTTAGTGGATGGCAAGCTTGTCAAAGTAGAAAAGCAAGGTCGTCATCGATATTTTCGGCTAGCAGGTGAAGACATTGCACAATTACTGGAATCCTTCCTAGCAATGTCTCCGCCACCAGAAGTGCGTTCATTAAAGCAATCCAGTCAAATGAAAGTTCTACAGGATGCAAGAACCTGTTACGACCA
Source organism: Lysinibacillus pakistanensis (assembly GCA_001312325.1). The sequence continues at coordinate 16,817 of BBDJ01000033.1, forward strand.
TTTAGCTGGTAAATTAGGTGTGCAATTAACAGAATCATTGCTTAATGCTAGTTATTTAGAGCTAGACCAAAAACAGTTTGTCATTACAACTGAAGGTGAAAAGTTTTTTTGCGGATTTCGGTCTGGATTTAGATGAATTAAAAAAAATGCGTCGTTCATTTTCTCATGCCTGCTTAGATTGGAGCGAACGGCGATATCATCTTGGTGGAGCACTCGGTCACGGACTGCTGACACATTTTCTAAACCTTGAATGGATTACGCGTGTCCCATCCATCCGAGCTATTAAAGTCACTGAAAAAGGACGAACCGGCTTTAAAGAAGTTTTTAACATGGATATAACCTAGCCTAGGCTTTTATCGTCTACCATCTTATCGCGGAGATTTTTCTTATCTTTTGCAGTAAAATTACGATTTACTAAATAGATTCCAGCAATAATAAAGACACCTCCTACTACTAATGAAAGCTTAAGGGGATCATCAAACAATGCCCAGCCTGTTAATACTCCAAAAAAAGGGGCCAAAAATAAATAAGCACTCGTTTTGCCAGGATCACTATTTTGTAGAAGATAGTACCAGCCAGCAAATTGAACGATCGATGAGAAAATACTTAACCATAACAAAATAAAGATAGAAGTCCGATTCACAATAAAAAATGGTTGCTCAAGCAAGAAACTGGCTAGTAATAGAATGAAACCACCAAAAAGCATTTGATAGGCTGATAAAACCCAAGTATCAAATAAAACACCCCATTTTTTAGCTAGCAATGTTGCCACTGCCCAAAAAAACAGCAGAAAGAATACCAAAAATAAGACCGATTTGAATGGTAACCTGTGCCCCCATTGTAATCATTACGCCAATTAATCCTAGCACAACACCACACCATTGATATGTGCGGTAACGTGCCTTTGTAAAAAGAGTGGCAAATATCACAACGAGTAAGGGATTTGTAAACGTTAGAATGGAAGATTCGCTTGCTGTAATTGTGCGCAAACTTAAAAAAAATACAGCCCATAACACCTGCTGTTTGACAAGCTCCAATTATTAAAATCTTTATCCAACTACCATTTGAGGTTGGATGAGGTCTCCTGAAAGCTATTACAATAACAGCCATGATTGCTCCTGCTAGTAGAAATCGGAGTGTAGCTAATAATAATGGCGATGAATAAGGCAAGCCTAACTTAACAATGGCAAAGGAAGATCCCATTAAAAATGTAGTTAGGACTAATAATGCAATAAATTTATAAATATTCATTGATGTTCCTCCTTTTTTTATATTTAAGAACATTATAGATAGGAAAAGCTTCAACTCTCATCGAAGTATGGAATACAAATTAGCGAATTTTTCAGTTTCATGTCATTTTTCATACGTATAGTTTTAACTAAAAAGCACAAATGGGAGGAAACAACCTTGAAAATATTAGTAGCAGAAGATGATGCAAGGCTTAGAAGAAATATTGTCTATATATTAAAAAAAGGAATTTCATCATGTTGCAGAAGCAGAGAATGGGCAGGACGCGCTAGACCATACTCATACTGAGATATATGATCTTGTTATTTTAGACTGGATGATGCCAAAACTAAGTGGAATTGAAGTTTGTCAACAGCTGCGAAACACTGGGTTTAATGGCAGTATTTTAATGCTGACAGCAAGGGATGATACCGATGATATCATCAAAGGTCTTGATAGCGGTGCAGATGATTACATCGTAAAACCATTTAAAATGGAGGAACTATTAGCAAGAGTTCGAGCATTGCTCCGAAGAAAAGATAAAGTCATTGAACAGGTCATCCAAATTGATCATTTACAACTACATGTAGATTCCCGTGTGTTTTTGTACAATAATAAAGTGATTGACCTAACTAAAAATGAATTCTTACTTTTAGAATATTTATTTATGAATAAGGGTCGTATACTAACAAGAGAACAAATTTGTATTTATATTTGGGGCTATGATTATGATGTTTCGAATAATTCCTTGGACGCATTAGTCAAACTTGTTCGAAAAAAAATTGATGATGGTCAATCCAAATCACATATTCAGAATGTAAGAGGTATTGGCTATAAATTGAGGGATAATGAATGTTTCAGACAACGAGAAAAAAAATTAGCTTATATAAATGCAACGCTTTATTTTCTATTATTTTCACTTTTTGTTATTGTTCTTTATTTTTCACTCGTTAAACTTATGGAAAATCAACAAATGAAAGAATTAGAGGACTTTTATGTAAAGCAGGAACATGATTTTTTTGAGCATGTTCATGCAAACAAAAAAAATGTTAAGCTATGATCCAAATCGTAATTTTTTTTACTATATTTACACAAAGGATGGTCTGTTTGTCCATGGTGATGAATCCTATAAGGGCTTAAAGCAACAGATTGAAAAGGTCTTCAAGAATAGCAGTCCAAGCGCTAACCTTGTGAAACATTATGAGTGGCAGGAGGAGCATTTTTTTACTTGAAAAAAAAGCCAATTTTCAGCAACGATGAGGTAGTTGGTTATATTATCGTTGGTAAATCCGTGACGTCACAGCAGCACTTTTTCCAAAATGCAAGATATTTACTAATAGTATTAACTTGTATTTCCACGGTCTTAATTGGGCTACTGAGCTATTATTTAGCTGGTAAAGCAATGATACCGATTCAATGGTCCTTCAATAAGCAAAAAAAAGTTTGTATCTGATGCATCTCATGAATTACGAACACCACTCAGTATTTTTTATAGTTCACTTGAAATTTTAGAGGCAGAAGAAGCTGAGCATTTAAGCCTCTAGGGAAGGAATTAATTGCGGATTTAAAAGATGAGACAGAAATAATGAAAGAGCTAATTGATAAACTACTCTTCTTAGCAAGGCACGACCAACAGCAGGTTTCTTCTAACAAAGAATTCATACCATTATCTAGCTTACTTGAAAAAGTGAGTGTAAAATTTCAAAGGATCATGCCACCTACTATACAATTTTCAACTGACATTCAAGAAAACATACAGCTCCTTGGCGATGCTTCAAAAATACAAGAGTTGCTTTATATCTTATTAGACAACGCCATTAGATATACAAATAGCGGAAAAATAACACTTACGCTCTTAAAAAAATCAAGATATTGTAAAAATTACAGTTACGGATAGTGGCATGGGGATAACCGATCAGGAACTACCTTTAGTGTTTGAACGATTTTACCGAAGTGATACTGCTCGTCAACGAAATGGCACTGGTTTAGGACTAGCTATAGCAAAGACAATTGTTGAACAGCATAATGGAAAAATCTATGCAACAAGTCAATTTGGTAAAGGTACTACATTCCATATCGAATTCCCTTTGTGACATATTTACATCAGCTTATCTCTTTTTCTAGAAGATAAGCTGATGCTTTTTTATTTATGATGGGACGTTGAAACGTCTACCTTTTTCGTCAGTTGACCTACTGTTCTCGCTACCAAAATCGACAGTGTAAGCCCAGCAGAGAATAAATAAAACAAAAGAATTACAGGGTTTTCTGAATCAGTTCCAATAAGCACCCCATGGGCAAGTGATAATGCCCATGCTGGCAACACAAGAAAGTGAATTTTTTTTCCATATAGAGCGATTCATCGTTCGAATCCATAAATCAGATGTCAGAATTACAAATAAAAACAAATAAAATGCAATTGTCCCAAGAGCCGATGATAAAGATTGATAGTTAGCGGTGAAAGGAAATAAAATCTCTCCTAAACGATATGGCTCATAGTGATCTATCATCAGCACAAACATATGCCCTATTACGGTGATTAATCCTAACCACCCTGCATTTTGATGTATATGATAAATTAAATTTTTATGTGATTTTACAAACGGTGATTTTCTCAACAAGCCAAAGATAATAGAAACAGTAAAGTAAAAATACGCTAAAAACCCTAATAAACGAATCCAATCCCATGTACTTGTAAGCATTTAGTTCACTCCTGTCATCCTCCAAGTAGCTGTTTGCCCCTCTTTCACAATAAAGCGTGCACTTTTCATACAATTTTTCTCAAACCATTGCTGCAACTCAGCTTCTTCCAATAGAAAGCAAAGTTTTGCCCCAACCTCCGCATCACATAATGAGGGGGTTGCAACAGAGGCTTGTAAAACATTTGTCTCTACAACTTCACCCGTTTGGCCATTCAACAAATGATGTTTCTTTGTTGTCCCTAGCATCCAGCTCCGGAATACCCGATTAGATGTAGCAATAGCACCTGTTTTCATTTTAATCGAACTAATTTCCTTATTGATATTCCAGACATCTGCAACACCGATTGTCCAAGTCTTTTCTCCAGCAGACCACATTTGCATATCCCCGCCCCCATCAATTAGACCAAAATCAGGAGCTATCTTTTCCTCCAGCCATTTAGCCAATTTTTCTATAGCATATCCTTTAGCAAATCCACCCAAATCAATTTCCTGTTCTGCTACTTTCATAACTTGCTGATTCCCCAGAAATTGGAATGGTTTCTCCACAACCAGAGAATTATTTTGATAGATATTGCTTTTAATGGTTACAAACGGAAATGACAGATTGTATCCATGCTGTTCCATTTGCAGTTTAAGATATGGAGAAAATAAACCATGAGTAAGCTCAAAATAGGTATCTGCTTGTACAAGACAATCATATAACATAGAGTTTATGCATAAGGTTTCTCCAATTTTTAAATCATTTAATTGCGATAATTCATTGTTTGGTTGAAACCGTGACCATTCTTTTGCTACGTATTGCAGCCATTTATTTGCTTTTTCCTTCCACAAAAAGTGTACACCTTTGGGCATAGCAATATAAAATTCCGTATTCATTATTTGCAAAGCTAGTGTCTCCACACAACCAACTCCATTAAGTTCTTTTCGTTTTTCGCTCGCTCTTGACAGCTGCTTGACTTGTAATTTCAAAATTTGTCCAGTCAAGCTGTACGAGCTCTCGTTCTCTTTCTGTCATATTTTCCTGATCTAAATTTTGTATATTGTTTGAGCGTGATGTTTCAGCCTGTGTGGGGTTATTTATTTGAGTTAGTAATGCTGCGGATAATAGTATCCCCGATGTACCTAAAACCCATTTTGCCTTTTTCGGATCTTTCATAATCCTACCCTCCTATTTTGTAATTGAATGACCAATAAATGTCTGAGTGCTTTCTTGCCATTCAGCTATATAGCCTAAACCATTCGTGATTGTACTAATCGGTACATACAATTCTTCATTTACATAAAATGCTTGTGCAGGAATAGGTGTTTTAACGTTGTTATCATAGGCTACATTTGTTCCAGCACGAAAAATTAATTCATTAGTTTGATCTTGGATATCTAATATTTTACTTGCTTGATAAAAGGTTGCTTTTGCTCCTAAAACCTGTGCTATTGCTTTTCCAGGTACAAAAAATTCTCCATCTTTAGGTATAACAAAAACATTCAATTCCTTATTTGTTCCGTCTAACTTGAAAGTAACATTTTGAGAATTTGTGAAAGGTACTATTTCTTTATCTGCGGTAACAGTTCGAGTCCAAATATTCCAGGTCCCTTTTTCACTTACTGCATCTTGAAAATAATAAGTTTCACCTTCATTTTCATCATCATCGTACTTGTATTCGTACTCATAATCGTCATCATCATCGTCATAGTCTTTATACTTCTCATATTTTTTATCTTCATGCTTGTGATCATCTGCATGTACGACGATACCATTTGTAGTAAAGCTTGCGGCAATTAGTACGATTACTAAACTTAGTTTCTTCATTATCAATCCCTCCCTTTGTTTTCATTGTAGGCGTCAAAAATGAAAGGAAACTGAATTTTTTTCAAGCAAAGTTAAAAAAAGCCATCTCTATGAACAGATTTCACTGTACACAGAAATAGCTTAGGTGCATAAATCTACTACGATTAATTTAGCTACATTTACTACGGCTTATAAGCATATTTTCTTCCTAATAATTATCTCCGCTACTAGAAGATTAATCATCCAGCATAACCAGACTGCTATGATATAGGAAATTTCGTAGGGCATATTAATTAAGTTATATGTAATGGCAACAATGATATAAATCAACATGTTTGAAAAGGAAAGGAAAAAAACTTCGAATCATCCATTGACTATGTAACATTACTTTTTGTTTCTTGATATTCCAATAGCCAAGGCATGTTGTTGCAAGCCATAAACTATTTAAAATAAGGAATCCTATTGTACTGAGCCATCCACCAGTGGCAAAAAAATGAAACATAGAGACCAGGAATGAAATTTAAGATAATGGACAATACATAGAATCGACCATTCCAACGGTGGAATGTCATCGATTTAATTCGAATTTTTTTCATAACCCCTAATGGACCAGTAAGCAACGAAATAATAGCCAGCAAAATATGAAGTCGTATCATGAATATCCATAGTGATTCATCAGCAAGAAGTAAATCCTTTTTAGAAATAAATTTTTCAAAAGTAGGATCAACCATAAAATTTTTTGAAAATGTATGAAGTACCCACATAATCGAGACAATTATTAGCAAAATTCCAATGTTTCTTTTCATTCAACCTATTCCTCCATTAGGAAAATAAACTGCTGCAAAAATAATGCTTTTGATTTTTTATGAACCATTTCTATCAAACTACCAATAAGGATAAGTAGTAAAATTGCTAGTATCCTCCACAGTATTGAAGGTTAGGATGAATACGTAACAATCAAATTACCTCCATTTTAACATATAGCAACGAATATTATCTGTGGTGGTTGAAGCTAGTTATTTTGAAAGAAATATTTCTTCTTTAGTTTTAGAAGTTTTATTCACTCCTCCCGTTGGGTAATTATTTTGTCTTTATACTCTTATGTTTGGTGGCAGTTTGAATAGTTGAATTTTTATATCGGGTCGGTCTTAAACTATCTTCTCACAATTAAGTTTCTAATAGGATACATAAGTCTTTTGATGCATTTAAAGGGATACCTTTCAACCATTTTAATTTTGTGGATATTTTATCAATTTAAAACTTTAAACCTCCAGCACTGTTCTTACTATTTTGAGATCATGGTTTATGGGTAATTATTGTTATTCAAAAAAAACTTTGTCTAGTCCAACATTTTTTTCGTTTGCATTAATTAATAGATATTGGGAAAAAACGTTGCTATAGACCCACACGGAGTATGACTGTTATCATAATTTCATATTCATTAGGAGGTATTTCAATGTGAATTCTTCAAAAATCGCATTTTTATCAGTTATTAGTAATTCTGCTATTGTTATTTTAAAAATTATTGTAGGTTTATTCACAGGATCGGTAGCAATTTTATCAGAGGCAATCCATTCTTTTCTAGATTTGCTTGCTTCTTTAATTGCTTTTTTTCTCTGTCAGAATATCCAATAAACCAGCTGATAAAGAGCACCCATACGGACATGGTAAGGTTGAAAATATTTCTGGAACAATTGAAACCCTTTTAATTTTTGTTGCAGGAATTTGGATTATTTATGAATGTATTCATAAAATTATTACACCTACTCCAATAAAACTTCCGCTATTAGGCATAATTGTCATGGTTTTAGGTGCTATAATTAATATCTTTGTATCTAGAATTGTGTATAGAACTGCTAAAAATACTAATTCAGTAGCAATGAAATCAAATGCACTTCATTTACTTACAGATGTCTATACTTCATTAGGCGTGGCCTTGAGTTTATTAATTGTTCATTTAACTGGTTGGTATATTTTAGACCCTATTATCGGTATTGTATTAGCTTGTTTTATTATGATAGAGGCTTTTAAAATGATAAAAGAAGCATTTCCTCCACTATTGGATGCAAGATTGTCAAATGAAGAAGAAGGGAAAATTATACAAATCATTGAATCATTTAAAGATGAATATATTGAGTACCATGATTTCAGAACAAGACGGTCGGGTGCTGAGGAATATATCGATTTTCATTTAGTAGTAGAATCGCAAAATAGCATTGAAACAGTTCATGATCTCTGCGATCGTATAGAAGAAAGGATTAAAAATATCTTTCAGAATGCCAATATCCTTATCCATTTAGAGCCAGAAAATGAGAAAGTAAACTAAATACCAAAAACTGACCTGAGGAACGTTGGTTTCATTGTTAAGTTACTTCTTTGACTGGTGAAAAATTTAGCGCATGCATTTAGTACCCCCTTTACAAATTACTGTGATTTCCACTTACATCTATCCTTACATACAATGGGTCTGAGGTTGTATCTCGCCCATTGTCTTTTTTTAATGTATTGCATTCCCATAATAAAAAGCCACGCCAATATTCCCTTGAACACAACCCTCTCAGCAAAAAAAACAATCCTTTTTTTTATTGGATGAATACCTCTGTAATTTCTACAACTCAACATATTATAGATTTAAAAGGAGGGATACTTTATGGGATACTATGGTAATGTAGGAGGCATAAATAACAATTGCTATTATGGCGGCAGCAGCGGTTATAACGGCTCATCATTCGTCCTAATTGTTGTTTTATTTATTCTTCTGATTATTGTCGGCGCATCTTTCATGTATTAATTTAAAAAGCCTTTCATGTATTTTACCTAAAAAGTCTCCGTTGCTTTAGAATTAAATAGTGAGTAAAAATCATCTAGCTTTACTCCACCTCATGACAAGGTCACTTTTAAAAGAGTGACCTTTTTTTCATTAGACCTCTAGATGAAGCTATTAATTTAAATAAATTAATTTAGTAGATAATTATCGCAGTTCATGTTAACAACCGTTCATATTATAGAAATATAGAAAGGGGGGAAGTTATTATGTCTCAAGGATATGGCAATGGTTATGGTTCTGGTGCAGGATTTGCACTAATTGTTGTTCTTTTCATTCTTCTAATTATTGTTGGTACTAGTTTTGTAAGAGCTTATTAATAATAGCCAATAGCGTCTTAGAATGAATAAAATTAAAGAAATTAACCTTTCCTTTCTAATGTTTACAAAGGGTCCCTAGCCTCCGTGTGACCCTTTGTGTTATTTATCAGGTCTATGATGATTAAAGCCTTCTTTAATAGGATCCCTACTTTAGCTTTATAGCTGGTGAACCTTGCTTCCCAGTATCCTTGTAATCAATTTCCTATACTTTTTCTCTTATAGAAAGTTTCATTAATATTAATAATTATCTTTAACTTAGATCATGGTAATTTAGCATATTCACGAGTTTGAATGGGCCACCATAGTAAATGGAAAAGCATATGGACTATTATAGCTGCTAATAAACTTCCATAAACAAAAGCTACTCCTGCAAAAATACCAACCCAAATATTCCCGATAATAGCATACACATACATGGATTTTTCGGGCTTGCTAGCAACAAGTTTTATAGATGGTAAATGGATGAGTGCAAATAAAAAACTTGAAATAGCAATAGCTAACCATTCGCTAGTGACATTGTTTACATTCACTAATTGACACAACCAAAGAAACAAGCTAAGTAAACTCCATCGAAATATGACTTCCTCTATAATTCCCCCATAAAATAAACGACTTAATATACCTGCATTGACATAATAAGTTTCAATTTTATAATATTCTTCTCTAGTTAAATTTGGTACAAAGTACATATAGTAGAATAGTAAGTGACCAATAGAACAAATAATTCCTAAACCGAAACCATATTTAATAATCTTCATAGCTTCGATTTGCTGTACTACCTCAATCTTAGGCACAATAAAAGCACCTATCGTTGAAAAAAATAATGGCTGTTAGAACATGGATTATTAATCGTTGCCGATCAGTTATATCATCTTCTTTAAGATAAATTTTTTCTGATTGATACATAAAATAAATACCAGGTATGCAGATAATAAATACAATAATCATGTACACCCAATTCATAAAAGCTACTCCCCCTTAACTTTGTTTTGTTCTTCTACTATCACCTCATAAATCTTGTTCACTACATACTCAAATTGATCGATTACTTCATCATCTAACTTAGAATAGTATTTTGACACGACCTGTTTATCCACTTCTTCATATAGTTTATAAAGCTCTTCACCTTTAGAGCCAAGTGTTACATCAATTTTACGTCTGGATTCAGGATTAATTGTTCGCTCAATGAAATGCCCGTCCTCTAATTTAGATAATAATTGACTAATTGCACTAGCTGACATATTCATCTTTTCAGCCAATTCATTTACTGTTAAAATTCCATGAACATGAATATGCTCCATTATCAACGCTTGCTTTGGCGTTAACTTATATTCAAGTACTTCTTCATAATGATTCAGTAAGGCATAGTTTATCTGATCTAATGTTTTTGAAAAAAATATTCTTCATTCTTTCTGTAATTAAACATTTTCTCAATGTTTATATCCGTGGTTAAATTACACCTAACCACAATTGAAAAAAACACCTGCAAGATTTACTCTATATCTACCAATATAGAAGCATTCTCTTGAAGGTGTTTTAATTTTTCTCATTGGACCTCTAGGTTGAAGCCAATCACCAAACATAATAATTGAAAGCAACAATCCGTCCCAAAATAGCTTTCCTGAAATTGAGTTCTCGCGTTAGGTTTTGGCCAGGTACTTTGTTTAAATCAACCACAATTCTCCAATCCTACTTGGATTCTCTGATAGTGCAATCAGGGGAAATTACATCCCACTTTCCAAACAGTGTTAAACCTGCAGCTTTAGCTAACAATGTTGAAGCCTCGTTACCGAGCTGGCATCTGTACTGTGGTTCGAATCCCTGCTCATAGGCATATTTGCAGATTGAACGCACCACTTTACGAGCATGACCTTTTCCTCTATAAGCTGACAGGGTCAATATGCCGAGATCCGCTATTTGTACATCTTCTCCCCAGGGATACATGCTAGCAGCACAAACCAAGCGATTTTGTTCAAAAGAGCCAAATACTGCCCAATGATCCAACTCTACATAAGCGTCATCCAAATCTTGTTCAGAGGCAGAGGATTCAAACGCTGAGAAAATTGCATCATCCTGTTCGGTTAATTGGCGCAATGTCCCTTCCTGATTTTCTTGCAGCAAGGCGTTCTTTTCTGCTTCCGAAAAATAAAAAAAGATAATCTGCGCCATGCAGTGTGACTCCCCCTTCATTCAATTTCTGGCGGAAATTTAGCTCAGACAGCTCTTGTCCTTTAGAAAGATCTAACATTTCAGCCATTTCAGGTGTCAAGACTGCCATAACCCGGCCGTCAGCTGTTTCCAGCACCATGATCCGACTGTCTTCGCTCAGGTCGTGGTTGATGGTGACAGTAAAGGTTTTATCGTTGTAGATAATGTCTCCATTTAAAAATTGTGACTTCCAAAAGTCAGTTATCGTTTGTGAAAATAAAGGCATACTTATTCCCTCCCTGTAGTTGGAATTCAATTTATTTTCTCTATTAGTAACATCTGCATCTAATTGTGACTAAGCACCCCTATCTTTTTAAATTTTATCGGCCAAGCATTTTTCGGAAATTTAGCTAAAAAAAATACTTAGCACGAATTAGTAGTATTATAAAGCTTTACACAGTGTGAATCTCAAGTTTTTTTTATCAAGGGAAAGGCAGATTTATAAAAAAATTTAAAATATTATTACACTGTTTTCTAGCTATCAAGAACTATAGTGTATTTCAACCTTTTTACCAGTTATTTATTTTTATTTAAGCTTTATAAAAACAGAAAAATCTCGCTACTTTTTTTTAATCAACTATAGCTCAGTTTTTTTACCCAGTTCTCAGTAATCTCAGTGAATTTTTTTACTGCATGTGAAATTGGCTTTATGATCGCTAAGCCAATCGTTTTGGAACAACGATGATGGATAAAGTTCTATTCAGAGTTTTCAATAACCCCTGAATTCGACCTTTTCCTCTTCCCCTTAAAATGAACTATTTTTATGAAACTTTTAATTTTAGTACACTTCTTGCCAATTCGATAAATTCTTTCATTGATGGTGAAATCCATTTCTCTTGATGCCACAGCATTTGAGTAGCAAATTGTATTTCAGATAAATCCCATGGTAAAGTGATTAGTTCTCCCCGCTCTAACTCTCCCTTAAGTGACATTTCAGGAAGTAAGGCAATGCCGAACCCAACCATTGCACATTGTTTAATGGCCTCTACACTATTAAACTCAAGTTCAGTCAAGCTGTCTGCCCCTTTTCTCAATAACGTGTGGTAGAAGAAAGTTCGGTAAGAGCAACCTTTTTCACTAAGTAGAATCTGCTCTCTGTTAAAATCTTCTATACATAATGTAGAGCATGCAGCTAATGGATGGTTGGGGGAAACTACCATAAGAAAAGGTTCATCCATTAAAAGTTCGGTATGAAGATCCGTAGATACGCTAGGTTCATCCAGCATAAAGACCACATCCACATTCCCCTCCCTCAAACTCTGTTTCAAATTGTGACTAGACAAGGGTCTAAATAAAAGACGGACATGTGGATATCGTTCGCGAAAAACCCGGAGTAATGCGGGTAAACGGTATGTACAGAGCACTTCGTCTGCACCGATTGTAATCGTACCAGTTAATTCTCCGCTCTCACTAGAGACATATCGAGCCTCCTCTATATCATTTAAAATTTTATTGGCATAGGGCAATAAACGATGACCTGCATCTGTTAAAATGACACTCTTCCCTAGTCGATCTAATAGCTTAACTCCTAATTCTTCCTCTAAAGCCTTGATTTGCATTGTTATAGTAGACGGAACATAGTTCAATACTTCAGCAGTTCTACTAAAACTACGTGTAGAAGCAAGCGTCCAAAATGTTTTAAGTTGGCGAATTTCCATTAAGACAGCACCTCTTCATTCAAAAAAAATTGAACATTACGATCAAAAACGTTTCGTTGATTTGATGTTAGCAGTATCGTAGAGTGAAAATCAAGCTACAACATTAAATCTTGTATAACAAAGGAGAATTGTATAATGAAAGATTACGAACTTTATTCATTGGGAGATGTCGAGCTACAATCGGGTCAAAAGCTGCCCCAAGCCTTCCTTGCCTATAAAACTTATGGAGCCTTAAATTCTACTAAGTCAAACGTAATTGTCTATCCTACCTGGTTTGCTGGTCAGCATACTGATAATGAGTGGTTGATTGGACCTGGTAAAGCTCTCGATTCGGACAAATATTTTATTATTGTGCCTAATATGTTGGGAAATGGTCTATCTTCCTCACCAAGCAATACACCAGCCCCTTTTGACAGAGGGAATTTTCCGCTTGTAACGATTTATGATAATGTCCGGCTACAACATCGGCTCATAACCGAGAAATTTGGTATTACGAAGATTGCTTTAGTTGTTGGCTGGTCACTCGGAGCACTTCAAAGCTTTCAATGGGGATCAAGCTATCCTGAGATGGTCGAGCGAATTGCACCGTTTGGCGGAACAGCAAAGACGAGGCCACATGCACAGCTTGTTTTTGAGGCGCTTATCGCAGCCTTGCAAGCGGATTCTAACTGGAAGGAAGGATTCTATAGCCATCAGCCTACAAGAGGACTTGCTGCGATGGGACGTGCCTATGCTCCTTGGGGGTTTTCTCAGTCTTATTATTTAGAACAGCTCTATCAGGAAGAAGGATACTCGACGTTAAAGGCATATCTAGAAGATTATTGGGATCAAGTGTTCCTTTCCTTCGATGCCAACGACTTAATTGCCGTGCTCCGTACTGGAATCAGCGGGGATATTAGCGCCAATCCTCTAGACAAGGGAAATTTTGAACAGGCATTAAACCGTATTGCCGCTCAAGCACTTGTTATGCCAGGCTCGACCGATCTGTTTTTCCCCCCGGAAGATAATGCATATGAAGTGAAACATATGCCTAATGCTATTTTTCAACCAATCGAATCCAAGTGGGGACATTGCTTTGGAATCGGTCAAAACGAACAGGACTCCCTTGTGATAGATAACCATTTGAAACAATTTTTGCTGTTAACAAATGCTGATATTTGATTTCTTCTATTAAGTTTGCAATCACTTAAGTAAAGCGATCTACATCAAGATTTCGTGGAGGTTTGATGTAGCTCTTGACTTTATACCTAACTAGAGGGTATATACTCATAACGAATAAAAGAAGGAAGGTGAAAAAAAATGTTTAAAATCAGTGAATTTTCCAGACTTAGCAGAATTCCACTACAAACGTTGCGTTACTATGATCATCTCGGAATCTTAAAGCCTACCAAAACGGATGAATCCACTGGGTATCGGTACTACTCTGCTGAACAGCTGCTAGAGATTAACCGAATCATCATTTTTAAAGAATTAGGGTTTACACTACAGCAAATCGCGCATCTTCTTCAAGAAGAAATATCTGCTGAACAGATTCGTGGCATGCTTAGACTTAAAGAAAGTGAAATCGAGCGACTGCATGATATCGAAAGATCCAAGCTTTCCCAGATTAAAGAACGAATACAGCTTGTAGAGCGTGAAGGTAGGATGGATAAAGACCAAGAAGTTGTTATTAAGTGTGTTGAAGAAATGCACATGATTACATATGCTTCGCCAGGAACACTTGACGATATCCCAACCCTTTTCGAAATTTTCAATGGACTTCTCGATAGTCGCTTAAGATCTTTCTTATCTAGTCCACAGATAGTGCTATGGAACACTCCAGGCAGCACAGCTCATGCCTTTGAGCTTGAGGTTGGTTATACTGTGAAAACGGACATACTTAAGCTGCCTGAGTATCTTAATCAACGTTTCCTACCCGCAGAGAAAGTAGCCACGTTATTGTTCCGTTCGGATTCAGCATTTTCGGAAACAGCCTGTATAGACCTTGCTACTTGGATTGAGCACAACGGCTACCGAATTCGAAGTGACAGACCGGGAAGAGAAATCTATGTTCCGCTTTCAGGGGAGCCGGATATTCATCTTATCGAAATTCAAATTCCTATTGTAGAAAAGGGATTCGTCTATGAATAATAAATGGGTTGTATATCTACTTGCTCTAGCAGTTTTTCTTATTGGTACAATTGAATACATTATAAGCGGAATCCTTCATATGGTAGCAACTGATCTTGGAATAACAACAGCCTCTGCTGGAGCGCTCGTTTCGGCTTTCGCCCTTTCCGCAGCGATAGGGGCCCCGATTGTAATTGCAGCAACCATTCAGATGGATCGTAAAAAAAATATTGTTAATTATGCTCGGTATTTTTATTTTGAGTAGCTTCCTAGTCTATTTCAGTCCCTCTTTTGAAATGATTTTATTGGCAAGAGTGATTCAAGGCATTAGCGGAGGAGCCGCTACTGTTATCGCAATGGCTGTGGCGACTCGTTTAGTTCATGTACAGAATCGAGGTCGAGCTATCGGAACTATTTTGATGGGTTTAAGCAGTTCTCTTGTCCTCGGTGTTCCTGCTGGGACGTTTCTAAGCGAAATTGTTGGCTGGAGAATATTATTCATCCTTATAGGAATACTAACGTTGATTCCACTTTTGGTGGTCTTTACCAAGGTTCCATCTATTACTGAGGAAAAAACTTTTACAATCGGAATGCAGCTGTCGATTTTGAAAAATAAAAAAAATTGTTCTTGCTCTTACCATTACACTGTTCTATATTGGCGGATATTCTACGCTGTTTACTTACATCGCTCCTTACTTACAAGCAAACGCGAAACTTTCGGGTGCAGCACTTTCTGGAATTCTGTTACTCTTTGGTCTTTGCAGTTTTTTTCGGCTCCAAATTTGAGGAATAGTTGCTGATACTAAAGGTCCGAAGTTTATGATTTACACGGGGCTTTCCTTCCAAGCAGTGATGCTACTGCTACTAAATTGGGCAGAGGGCTTGATATATGCTATCATCCCGTTCATTATGATCTGGATGGTGGCTACTTGGGCGACCTCCCCAGCACAACAGTTGTACTTGGTTTCCTTAGTAGAACATTCACCAGATATTGCTCTTAGCGTCAATACCTCATTTATCCAGTTCGGTTTCGCTCTTGGCTCGACTATCGGTGGGCTGGTGATTAGCAGTTTTTCTATAGACAATCTTAGCTGGTCTGGACTTGTAATGATCTTACTGGCACTTTTATTAGCAGCTCGGTTGTTCGCTTACAAAAATGAAAATAAAGCATCTAATAGGAATGTACAATAAATCAATTTCGTATTGCCGTAATTGTAGCTGCCGCTTCGCTTTCGCGCAGATAAATTGACACAGGATGTGGCGTTCTTAGACTGAGTTCCACTATTTCAGTAGGGGTTTGGACACCCACTGAAAAGAAACCAAAACCGCAGCATTCTTCTCATCTGGGAGTCTTCTGCTGAATGAAGATAAAATAAAAGAGCGTGTTTTTATGATTTGATAAAAACATGCTCCATTTTGATTTTTGAAACTAAAATTTGTTATTTATCTCACCACTATTAAAGGTAGAGACTAAATTTTTATAATGGCTAATACATCTTCACCCTCTGGATCTATACCGACTTCCACGAAACCGAAGCTTCCGTAAAAATCTTTCACTACAGGATTATTTGGATTGTAGCAGATTTCAATCTCTTCTAATCCATCTGTTTGTTTAATTTCGTTAAGCGCTAGTTGTAAAGCTTTTCGTCCGATACCTGTGTTTTGATAGTTTTCATCTACCATAAATATCCAAATTGATATTCTCTTAGTTGTTTCAGGGACCCACATGAAAAATCGACAGGTTTCTCATCTAAGCAAATTGCGCGTGTTTGATAGGAGGGGTTGAATTTTGATTCAACGAGTGACCACATATTTTCTGCTACATAATCATACTGACTTTCTGCTACAGATAGGTCACAAACATCCTCATAATTATTTTTATCCACATTAGTAAGCGTTATATTCATTTTTTAATCTCCTATTTTATTAGCAAAAGACAAAGGTTTATAAGTAACAGAGATTCATACAATAAATCTTGTATTTATTTCTTTGCATGTTTCCCCAAAATAATTTCTACCATTTTTATTGCATATTCTTCACTATCAAAATCCTCAACATTACTTAGCACCGCAATCGTTAAACGTTCTTCTATGAAGTAGATGAAGTGAGAAGGAAAGCTAGCCCAGAGTCCAGAATGCTCCAAGTAGGAACTATTAAAATCTTTACCAATAGACAAGCCAAAAGCATAGTCTTCATTATCTATAATTAGCTCACCAGTTGAAGAAGTTTTTGGCCCTACCTCACCCATCCTTTTCCCCAGTATGTTCCCAAGGACTTTCATAAATTTCAAATTCACCTTGCTCATTCTTCGTGTACCCACGAGCAATCGGAATATTAGTCGGATAGCTATCCACGATTGTTGTATCATTCATATTTAAAGGGCCAAAAATACGTTCCTTCGAAAATTCACGAAGAGATTTTCCACTAGCTATTTCAACTATTAAAGATAATAAAAAAATATCCCGTGTTACTATATTCGAATTTTGTTCCAACAGGAAAATCCGCAATTGGATGGCTAGCAAGATGTTCTAGAGATTGTTCAGCAGTTAATTTTTCTTTATCCGAAACCCCTGCTTTTTCAGCTAATTCCATATAATCTACCAATCCGCCAGTATGATGAATTAGATGTCTTAGCGTGACAGATTCAGCATATTCCCCAAGAGAAGGTATATACTTTAAAATTGAATCGTCTAAACTTAGTTTACCTTCCTGCTCCAATAACAAAATGGCGAATGCTGTAAACTGTTTAGAGACGGATGCAAGATTGAAAACAGTTTTTGTTGTTATGGGTAATTTCTTTTCTATAGAAGCTAAACCAACAGCCCCTTTATAAGTTACACCATCATCAAAACTTGCAATATAAGCACAGCCCGGTTCGTCTGGTGAAAGGTTGTTAAATAATTGTTGAATTGCTGTATCTATCATTTGATTACATATACTATTCATATAAATTAACCCCTTAAAAAAATTTTTCACCATAAGGTTAGAGTCTCATTATAAAGTCTTACATTATGTGAACATCAAATTTTTAAAGAAACCTTTATTGATGTGATGCATTCTTATCACGTTTATACGAAGCAAAGGTTTCACTTCCATTAGCGCTTTTTTATAGCAATACTAACTTCTGTGACATATTCACTCTATCTAGTGTAATTAATGCATCTGTATAATATTTTTCAATAAATGGTCCATCTAAACAATATCCATTTAAATGTGCCCAATCATATAAGGCACTATATGCATAACTGATACTGTCATAATTACCTATATGTATGGTATAGATATAATTTTCTTCCTCAAAAAAATTTAATTCCGTATCCTTTACTTCCTCATCTACTATTATTGGCTGGCATACTTCTACATCAAACTGCGAATAATTCTCCCCCTCCATTGAATAAAAAAATTGCCAAATGTTTACCAACCAAAATTGGATTGGTTTTATTTATGGATATAAGAAGTTGATCAATTAACAACTCCAAGCCTTTTCATCAACAATTTTTCTTATACAGATAGCATGAAATGATTTTCTGACTCCCAAAAACACGTTATAGGTGTTAAGCCCTCTTTATCTTGTTCTTCGGTTCTATATAAGCTTTCATTTCTTCGATAAGCTGATAATATTCAATTGTTTTTTTCATACAATTCAGCAATCTTTTGTTCATAACTTTCTTTAAGTGTTGTGGAATCCATTTCCAAGACATTTTTTTATTTCATCAATGGAGAAATGGTATTTACGCAATAATTTTATTTTATTCCCTTTAGAAATATCCTCGTTCGTATAATATCGATAACCATTCATTTCATCTTTTTTTTGGAATTAATAAACCTTTCTCATCATAATATCTAAGCATTCTTTGAGATATTTTATTAATCCGTGAAAATTCCCCGATTTTATACAAGCAAAACACCTCCTTGGTAGCACAACATTAATCTTCTATCTTATATACATTTCTATACAAGATTTTTCTATATAAAATAAACTCCTCGTTCGTTAAAAGTTGTGGATAGCTCATAATTTTTAGCGGTAAATTATCCTGTTCCTTGTGAAGAGGAGGCTGTACATATTCGAAGGAATTAAGGTGAAAGCCTAATCGCTCATAAAAGCCTATTCTCCGCTGAGCCAATTCCGTGTCAGGATACTCCACCTCTAAGAGAATGGACTTTTTTTGACTCTTTCATATAAGCGGTCAACATTTTTCCACCTACTCCACTACCACGCAAAGCTGGATCGACAGCAATATGTTCTACAAACCGAAACGAAGGAAATTCCCATGCTGCTAAAAAAAGCTACAATTTGATTGTTGTTATCTGTTTCCGTAAGTAGACGGTAATGTTCATCGGCCAGCAGCTCCTTCTGTCCCGTATAAGTTCTTCGCTCACTTTCTGGAAACGATTCCTCCATTAGAGCGAAAATTTTATCAAATTCTCTTTCATTCATAATTGCATTTCTCCTTTAAATACTATGCTTAAATATACAATTTTTAGGAATAATTTCTATTTAAATAGCAAAAAAATAACCACTAGATAAAGGGTATTATAAAGCTTCTTTATTTTTTCATAAACCTTTAGATCCCACATAAGCTCCATTAACATTAGCCATAGTTAATTATGCACTAACAGTACCCCTTCGCTTAATTAAGATAAATTTTCTCTTAAATCAGGTGAAACTTTAATCAGTGAAATTTTTTTATCCTCTATTGATTAAAGTCTTCACCAATCAGGAAATTATTAAAGAACATTATAAAGGTTCACACAGTGTGAACCTCAAGACTTTTCATAATGAAAAAGGACACTTCGAAACCTTACTTTAGTGGACTTGATCACTTTTCTCTTGCACCTGAGCAGTTCTAGGGCTAATCCGAGCAGTTCTTTTACTGACCTAATCATTTTTCCCTTGAACCTGAGCAGTCCATCAATTCAAGTAGTCCTTGCTTCCTTTATGAAATCCAGTGCTATAATAAGCATTTTCCGTTAACCAATTCACAATTCCTACTATAGAAAATGTAATTAATGCAGTAACAACTGTTATTAGAGGGGCTATACTAATTGTTTTTGCTATAAAAATAATATACATAATTGGCCCGAGCAATAGAATACTTGATACTGTCCATCCTGCAACTACTACATAATGATACATACCCTTTGCCCATTTTGCTTTTACTATGATTGGTAAAATCAACAGTAAACTAATGATTGCTGGAATTGTAAATGCGTAGCTAATCCCTTTGAAAGTAAGACTCGAAATCACAGCCAATACAATCCATAACACTTGCGTACTTATGGCGAAATTCAAGGTTCTAGATTTTTTTTGAAACCCACTTCGCCAAAAAAAACGAGAGCATAATAGCAAGTATTACTAGCAATGTAAGGATCAACGAATCATAAGTACCAAACATAACTATACCATCTTCATCTATTCCAACGTTGAATACAATTGTTAGTAGACGAATTAGAAGGAAATAGAAAATGAAAATAGAGACAAGACTACCAAACGACGCTATTAAACTAAAAATTAATCCTTTAATCTGTGTCACTTGCTTGTTAAAGCTGAAGAAGAATATTGCGACTGTTAAGATAAGTAAAACAACCATTAACGGAATTACAAGCTTTTCGGAGTACACAACTAATACTTTTTTTCATTATTGGGAAGTAAATCGCATTACCTTTACTATCTTCTAAAGCCTGAAACTCTTTTTCGTCCATCATCATAAACCTTTTCACTAAAGGAAGAGCATAGTCCCCAAAGTGACGAATCGTTTCCTCGTCACTATTCTCTACACGATCTATCGCTGCATGATATGCCTCTAAACCACCCATATTTGCAAAGTTATACCCTAATTTTTTTGTTATCTTTAATTCCGTAAAATCTGTATCATTGGGCATTTTTTTATACATTTCAGAGGCAAAGGAGTATGCTACAGGATATGGAACAGTCTCCTTATAAAATTGCGCCAACTTTAAATCATTTGAACTCGTTTCAAACATAATCGGTACCCCTATATTACCTCTTGCCTCGAAATTTAGCATAACACGTACTTCGTCTAAAATATCCGCTCGATCTTGTAAAGCACTCGCTCCGAGTAAACCTTGCTCTTCACCGTCTGTTAGAACAAAATAAATTGTATTTTTAGGTGCTGGCAGTTGTTTTAAAGCTCTTGCTGCCTCCATAATTGTAACAACGCCATAACCATCGTCTGATGCTCCAGGAGTTTCTATTTCAGAATCATAATGAGCTGTTAATAAAATCGCATTATCATCACTGGATGTTCCTTGGATTTTTGCAATAATATTTTCAACATTCTTTGCACCTATTTCTTTAGCATACTCCTCATCCCTAATTTCCTTCACTGGCTTCGATTGAATTTCAACAGGAATATCTAAATCTTGAAAGTGCTTTACAATATAATCTCTTACTTTTTTTATTCGCAGAAGAGCCTATAGGATGTGGTTCCTTTGCTACTTCTTTTAAAAAAATTTAGAGCTCGGTCCGATGAAAAATCCTTTTCTGTTTCCCCTACTTCTTCTTGAGAAGGACTTAAAAATTGACTAAAACTTATAAAAGACGTTAACAATGCAAGTAATATCGCAAAAATAAGTAACTTTCTTTTTTTCCATCTATTTGTCTCCTTATCTTTTACTAGAAATGAAGTTTCATACAAACACTTTTTAATAATTGGTTTATTAAAATCTAACCGAACGGTCAATAAAATTGTACATAAAACTAACCAACCGGTCAAGTATATTAATTTATGATATAATAATTAATAAATGTAACAACCATTCTGTTGGGAGGATCTATAATGATAGATGGTAGGGAAAAAAAGGGAAATAAAACAAAAGAGGCATTACTAAATGCTACTATTTCTTTAATTGCCGAAAATGGTATAGAGGCGCTAAGTGCAAGCAGCGTTGCAAAGAGAGCCAATGTTAGTAAAGCAAGTGTATTTCATCACTTCGGTTCTATGGAAACGATTCAACAAGAGGCTTTTATTTTATCTGATATACTCATGAATGAAGCTTTAGAACAAATTTATAATGAATCTAAAGAAACAGATTCTTTTTCAGATATTATGCTAAAATATTTTCTTTTTTTTATTGATGAAAAAAAATAAAGAATACTTACATCTAATTAATGTTCAATTACAATTTGTTGTGAAATCTTCATACGATAAAGAGTTTGATGAACTTATCTTCAATCAGGACAGAGATAAGACACCGTTTGATTTATTTGAGGTTTTATTAAATGATTTTTATGGGGATCAATTAACTCCTTCTGACATTGAGCTAATAAATGATTTAATAGTGACTTATTTAAATGGATTTGCGACTTTTTTTAATCTCTTTGGAGGACAGAGAATGGATTATTTCATTATGGAAAGAACAAATTAAAATGACCGAAATCTATATTCAATCACTTATTGATAAAAAAATAATTTAAAGACAGCTTTCAAAAGTATCACGTGCTAAAATAAGCTGACGAATCAATTGACAGATTTTAGCTATCGTCAAAAATGCTAAAAAAATTGCTATTAATAATGAATGTTATAACAGGATATAACCATCAATAGTGAGGTGTAATGTATGAAAAAAACAGTGAAAATAGCCTCCTAAATAAAAATTTGAATATTTAGGAGGCAAAGAAAAATGATTTTCAATAAAATTGATCGGAAAAACTGGCAGCGACACGAGTATTTTGAGCATTATATGACCCAACAAACAACGTTTAGTATGACGTCTGAAATAGATATTAGTATTTTCTATAAAAACATAAAAGATCATAATTTCAAGTTTTACCCAGCATTTATCTATCTAGTGACAAAAGCTATCAATTCTAATATTGCATTTAGAACGTGTTTTAATAGCCAAGGAGAGTTAGGCTATTGGGAAAAACTAAATCCAAGTTACACGATTTTTAATGAGGAGACAAAGACATTTTCGAGCATTTGGACAGAAACATCGGATAATTTTAGTCAGTTCCATCAAGATTACGAAAGTGATGTAACGAATTATAACGGTAGGTTACGTTTATTTCCGAAATCCCCAATTCCCGAAAATATTTTTCACATTTCAATGATTCCATGGTGTTCATTTACTGGTTTTAACCTTAACATTCATAATGAGAATAAGTACCTTTTACCGATAATTACAGCAGGTAAATTTGTACGCAAGGAAAATGCTATTTGTCTTCCTGTTTCTCTACAAATGCACCATGCTGTTTGTGATGGCTACCATGCAAGCTTGTTTATGAATTATCTTCAGAGTTTTGCCGATGATCCTATGGTTGGTTGAATATGACCCACTAAAACCTATTTCTTTTGTAGAAAAGCGTTCCTGTTTAACAAGAACGCTTTTCTGTTCTCCCCTTTATGTAAAATTCTCTCAACTACTAAACTATTAATTCGTTATTTTTCTCATAACCCATTCTATAGGCCCTCTTTTAAATTTTCTACTCCATAAAACAGAGAATAAAATACTTGCCACAAAAAAACAATATCGTAAATACTAGTGAAAATGCTAACGTTTGGTTCTCTAATCTGTTCATTAAGGCTAATAGGCCAACACCAATAAATACATGGCTAACATAATGAGTTAATGTTAATTGTCCTGTTTTAATAAGTGATTTTGTCACCCATTGCTCAGCGAACTTTTCGGCGAAATAAATAGATGCAACGATGACAATTATCGCCGAAGCGGAATTTGATAAGATATATAAAATATTGGGTGGAATTGGTCCAGTTTGAAACAAATATTCTGCACTGCTTACATCTAATACCGACCGCGATAATCCCATTAACACCTTTGAAAGTGCCTCTATTGTTATAAGTAAAAATAAAGAAATAAGCATCATTTTATTTCTTACAGTTTTCTTTGATAAATCAAGTCTGCCAAGGATCATCCCAAGTAAAAAGAAACATATCCAAGGAAATACTGGATGATACCCATTAAACAAAAGATTTCTTAAAAAAACCTTCAATTGTCCAAAAATCAAGATATTCCATAAATGGTTGTTCAGGATGCCATCCTTTTAAATAATTCATCATCACTTGTAGGATTTGTGATGTTATTAAAAAAAGACTAGATATGATAATCATAAACTTTGTAGAGGCTGCGATAAGAAATGATGCAATCAGCATGTAAACACCATAATAATGTAGAATATCTCCAGTCCAATCTGCCACATATAAAAGTAAACCTAGAATGAAGAGAAAAGCGGAACGTTTCCATAATTTCACTCTATTATCTTTCACATAAGAATAATTATCCCCAATTCTAGCTTTTCTTGTCATCAAAGCAACCCCAATACCGGCTAGCGTAACAAAAGTAGCCGACGCTCTTCCTTCAAAAAGTCCAGTAAACCATATAAGCCAACTCGGCCCATCTCCTACCGCTCCCATAATAATTTTAAAATTTACTATAAGCATTCCAAACATAGCCAAGGCTCTAGCAAAGTCTAACCCTTCAATTCTTTTTGATTGTAACTGTTTAGTCATAAACGTTCCTCCCTAACCATCCTCTAAATCTTCTAACTGCAAACAAAACCCCAGTCGTATATTTTAAAAGCTCATTTTACGAATTTACCGACCGGTAAGTAAATACTAATTGATTCTTTTAACAAAATCAAGAAATTTATATTACTCTTTCGTTCTTCAGATGTGGACCTTGTGAAAAAAGAGATAAAACTGAAAAAAATATCCGAGCAGATTTAACTTGAACCGGAGCGATTCTTCCTCTGACCCGAGCAGATTTACCTTGATTCGGAGCGAATTTTTCTCTGACCCGGTCCGGAGCGATTCTACTCTCACCTTAGCAATTTCTTCTTTGTCTGGAGCGATTCTTCGGCTAACTCGATGTAACTATTGATGGGGAAAATTATGATTGAGAGGCTTTGAAAACGAGCAAATGGAATGCAAAGCTAATAACAATGCTCCGTTACTATGTTCTTGAGACAATAGTTAATTCAGAGTAAATCAAGCAAAAAGATTTTATGTTGATTATATTAGCACCAAGAAAAAAACCTCATTTTGTGGATTAAAATGAGGTTTTGCTTTTCCAATTAACAATGTGATGTTAACGGGAACATAAAGTTACCCTTTAGCAATCCTTTTTTTCGCCAAAACAAATAACGCATCATCATCATTTGGCATAATAGTTGCTGTCATGCCCTTGATTGTAAAACCAGGTGTAAAATAAAATACCACTTTTTTTTGTTGTTTCCTTTACAATACTTGCTAATACAGCTTCCGCATTGTGAGCATTTAAAGAAATGATATCGAAAATATGCAACGTATCTCCTTCTTCCTCCATTAGCACAATCGTTTCCAAATCCTCCACATAGAAAATAGCCTCATGAAATACTATCGTAAAATAAAACATTAATAAACTTTCATTATGCTCAACATCTAAAATCATTGAGTTAACATGGCGATTTTTCGCAAATTTTTCAAGTAATTCAAGATCATTGTCAATAGAAAGCTGCTTAATTTTTACATCCATTTTTATTTGAATGGAACTTTTCGCCAAATCTAAACTAAACTCACTTTCATTTAGACGTGTAAAGCCAAACTTCGGATAGAAATCCAAAACCGTATCATTCGCAAAAAGATACATAAAATCACAGGTATTTTCGTGTTCTTTCATAATATGTAGCATTAATCGCTTCGCCAAGCCTTGATTGCGATAATTTTCATCTGTCATTACAGTACCAATCTGAATGCCTTTATACACTTTATCATTAATAATTACTGACATTTTATTAATTGAAGCATTTGAAATAATCTTACCTTTATCTACAAATGAATAGGGTATATAAGTGTCATTCCAATACCCTTTGTTATACCAGCCTCGAAAATCTAATTTGAATGTTTTCATTGCTAAGGCATTAAAACTTTCCTTCAAGCTTTCATTATTTCGATAATCACTTACTAATTCATATTTTACCATTTAAATTCCCTCCAATTTTTGTTTCAATTGCTTTTTTTTGCATTGCATGTATTTTATGGGAATTATCACCTCCTAAAAACAGCAAAAGACTTTATGAGCAAAAACCCATAAAGTCTCTTTATATGCAAACTAAAGTATTAAAAAGCAAACCTTATATCTCAGTCTGATTTAATACTTTATTATTTGCTTATTGGATTAGACAAATTTGCTTCTCTCATTTATCGCAAAAGGACATCACTAATAAACCCATAATTTTCAAAATTACAGAATAGTCCTTATTATTAAATTCATTGGAATTTAATTTGCGATTATAAGTTTTAGCATAAAATTCTAATTTCCCTTCTGTTTTTGGATTGTATTTATTTTACCTTGCATTCTCTTTTTTTGTAAAATCTTCTAACTACTGAGTAAAGCTTCAGTGTGTCCTCTTTCATTCTAGTACCAAAAAAATATCTTCTTAAAGAATCCATTTTGAAAAAGATTAATCAAAATGGATTCTATCTAACAGAAATAAAAACGTTTGTTTATCAGCTACATAGTGATCGTTTTTGTTGCAACAGTTTGTTGAAATGCCTGATCATGCTCAACAAATACCATTGTGGGATTAAATTTTTGAATTAGCTCTTCTATCTGCATACGTGAATAAATATCAATAAAATTTAATGGTTCATCCCAAATATATAAATGAGCCTTTTCACATAAACTTTTGGCTATTAGAAGCTTTTTCTTTTGTCCACCAGAATAATGAGAGATATCTTTCTCAAACTGAATACGGTCAAAATCCATTTTACGAAGGATGGATTTAAATAACGTTTCATCAATGTTATGCTCCTCAATAAAGTCCGCTAACATTCCCTTCAAATGAGACGTATCCTGTTGGACATAGGAAATAATAAGCCCCGACCCAAGATTTATAGAGCCCGTATGCTGTATCGGATTCCCTAAAATAAGTTTTAGGATACTACTTTTCCCGCTACCATTTTTTCCATCAAGTACAATTCGATCACCTTGTTCAACTTTAAAGCTAATTGGCTGATTCACTAGCTGACCATCATATTGTACAGACACATCTGCCAAAGCCAGTAGTTGCTTTGACTGAAAGACCAATGGCTCTAATTTTAAGGTCTCCGTTTTTTTCCACATTTTTTTAGCAGTTTTGACTTCTCCTCAATAGCCTTTTGCTGCCTTGATTCTATGTTCTTAGCTCTCTTCATCATCTTTGCTGCTTTATGTCCTACAAAGCCCTTATCTAACTTAGAGCCTGAATTCGTAGTGCCATTTTTGGACGCCTCCACTTGACTAGACCAGCCTGCTGAACGCTTTGAAGACTGCTTTAATCTCTCGATGTCCTTTTGTAGACGATGATTGGTAGCCTCTTCGTGTTCCTGCTGTCTATCAAAATTTAACTTCCAAGAAGAATAATTACCACTTTGAATTTCAATATTTGCCCTATTGATAGATAAGATATGGTCAACACAACCATCTAAAAAGACCCTGTCATGTGAAATTAAAATAAATCCTTTTTTCTTCCTTAAATAATCAGAGACAACCTTACGAGCATCCGTGTCTAGATGATTGGTCGGCTCATCAATTAATAAAAACTGACCCTCAGCCAAAAAAAAGTGCAGCAAGCAACACCTTTGTTTGTTCTCCATTTGATAATGTTTTAAAAGGTCGGTACATAACTTCAGCATCAACATTTAAATAGGATATTTCACGAAGATATTCCCAATCTTCTGCCTGTGGGCAAATTTCTTCAAAAATTTCATAAGTAAACTTATTTTTATCTGAAACGGGATATGGGAAATAAGTAAATGCTACTGATGAAATGATTTTCCCACTATACTCATAATTTCCTAATAATAGGTTAAAGAATGTTGTTTTACCTCGACCATTTCTACCGATAAACCCAAGTTTCCAATCGGTATCTAATTGAAAGTTTACGCCTTCGAAAATATTATCAAAGCTACCTGGATAGGAAAAAGTTAAATCTTGAACTTGTATCATTGACATGAAAATTCCTCCTTTGTATATCAACACTTTTTCTATTAATACAAAGTCGGTACATCCATCTAGTGTAATACTTCTCCGTATAAGTTTGATGGATATTAACGACTTATACGGAGGTTTACGTGTGTAACAATTGTGTCTGAATCGCTCATTTTTCTCACTCCTTTCATTAGATTTGACAGAATATTGACTATGAGAGAATCAATTTCGCTTTGCTTTCGCTACAGATAAACAATACATCCAGAAAGCTGAATAAAGATAAAAAAATCCTCCCAATTTGTCATTGGAAGGATTAGTCTTTCACTGGTATTGAATAAGGACTTTTTTGCCATAGGAATCATGACAAATAAAGTAAAAACTGATTGATTGATAAAAATGGACAGACTAATCCTATATTTTGTAGTTTGAAGTTATTGATTTCAACTTAAAATATAGATTAGTTAATCATTGTTCATCCATCAGTCCTCTCATAATTGTATATTTATATTAACAAATTTTTTTATAAAAATTCAATTCAGCATCATCTTCATCTAAAAATGCTTAGTGTTTTACTAAGCTTAGCCTTCACTTTATCAATGAAATATGTAGCTGAATGTCAAAAGGACAGCAATTTTAAAACATAAAAAGAACTGTAATTTTTCATGTAGTAAATCCAATTTTGAAATTGATTTCCCTTAGTAGTTCTCACTTGCCCTTTTTCCTCCTCTTACTTACAGAATTCTAACTACTATCCCAAACTTTAATCTGATAAAATGTAAAAAGGATTGTCTGAAGGTATAGTCAAAAGAAATAATTTGAATTTTCGTGGGTGATGATTTGAAAATTTCAATAGAAGAAATAAGCCAAGAAGAAGAAGAAGAGATTATTATTAGATGTCATGAGGTTGATCACGAAATAAATGAAATCATAAACAAGCTGAAAACTGAAAATCTTATTCTACTTGGACATCAAAATGATCGTATTCACCGCATTAAGCTTAGTGATATCTATTATTTTGAAGCAGTCGAGGGTAAAGTTTTTATTTACTGCAGAGACAACGTCTTTGAGGTGAAACAAAAACTATACGAACTAGAAGAATTATGCAGAGGAAACAATTGTTTTCGCGCATCAAAATCAACAATTTTGAACATCACTAAAATTTCATCTGTTTATCCGACGATAAGTGGTCGATTCGAAGCGGTGCTGGATAACGGAGAACGTACTGTTATTTCAAGGCAGTATGTGCCTGTTCTAAAAAAAATGCTTGGATTGTAAAAGGTGGATACATATATGAAACTTTCCGAATTTGTACGAGACATCATTAAGGATTTCTTAATTATTTTCGCATCGATAATTATTATTATTACTTTTTTTAAGACAAATATATTATCCCAATATGGCCTTTGATTTAAAGTCAATTTATATCATTATGTCATTTTCACTTTTAAGTGCATTAACTGGATTTATTTTATATTCTCCTAATGATCTTAGTGAGAAGAAAATGCGTATAAGAATTATTATTCATTTCTTCACTTTGGAGATTTTATTGATCGTCCTAGGCAGCGCTATTAATATTGTAAATGATGCATTAGGTGTAATCTCTCTAGCACTGCAAATTGCGGTAATTTATATTATTGTTCGTCTACTGTCATGGCAAAATGATAAAAAAAGATGTAAAAAAAATCAATGAAAAACTAAAATTAATGAAGAAAGAATTAGGTGAATAATCAAGAAAATCACTAGTTATCAGATAACAAATTATTGACGGTAAGCATTAGAGCTTACCGTTTTTTTTGCATCTTATTGGCTTGTGAATACAACTTACTGTTTTTCCATATACATCCTTCCATCCGTTTATTATGATGATTTCATAAAAATTATGAGATGGAGGAACAACAATGGGAATTTTACTACTATTAATGGCTTTGATTTTCGAGATTGCTTTTGCATTCTACTGCATAGCGACTAAGAAAAACCATAACAAAATAAAGAATTGGATTAGGATTGCTGTATTTATAGTATTTGTGTTACTTATTGTTTCATCAATGATTGTCTGGAGTTTTAGCTGGGTAATGCTTGCTATACTACTTTTCTTATTAGCTTTAAATGGGACAGTAGCTCTTATCCTTAAGAAAACAAATAACAAACCATACAAAACTTCTAGCATTGTCTGGAAGTCGATAATGATGATAGTGACATTTGTATTTGTACTTTCACCTGTCATTATTTTTCCACAGTACCCATCACCAAAAGTGACAGGCGAATATGAAGTCGCAACCGCTACTGAGACATTTTACGATGAAGAGCGCATCGAGGAATTTGTAGACACGGAGCAAAACAGATTCGTGAATGTGGAATTTTGGTATCCAAAAAAGGCAGATGGAACATATCCGCTTTTGGTATTCTCACATGGAGCATATGGTATCAAGGAAAGTAACGCCTCTACATTTACTGAGCTGGCGAGCCATGGTTATATAGTCGTTTCCATCGATCATCCTTATCATTCCTTCTATACTCAATCAGAGGATGGAAAAGTCACTATGATCAATTCAGATTTTAAAAATGAAGTGGAAAATGCAAATAAAGGTGTTTACTCGAATGAAGAACGCTATAATATTATCCAAAAATGGATGAAACTACGAACAGACGATATGAATTTTGTCCTTGATACAATACTTGCAAAAGCCAAAAGTGACAATAACCCTATTTATCAACATATCAATACAGAGAAGATTGGTGTGTTTGGGCACTCAATGGGAGGTGCTGCAAGTGTGTGGCTAGGTAGAGCACGCAATGATGTAAGTGCAGTAGTAAATATCGATGCCTCTTTCTTTAGTGAACTTATTTATAAGAAAGAAATCGATGATTTTGTAGCAAATAACAAAGACTTTACGACCCCACTTCTTAACATTTATTCTGATGATGTTTGGAGACAGCTCGATAGTAGTCCCATTTATATCGCAAACAAACTCAATAATGAGCACTTCAAAGATGCATATACGGTTCATTTCCAAGGGGCAAAACATTTAAGCTTGACCGATTTACCGCTTTTCTCTCCTATACTGGCAAATATTGTGCAACGCGGTAAAGCTGATATTGATAAATTATATTGCATTGAAACTGAAAATGAACTAATACTTGAATTTTTCGACTCCAAATTAAAGGGAATCGGCCAGTTCACTCCTAAAGAGACCTATTGAACAAAAAGTTTTTTGTCATCATAAATTAGGATACGGCTTTGTCTACTACTTGTATAATTATTTTAATAGAGGAAGCCCATTAACTTTAAAATAAAGTCTTGTTGAGCCTCCTCTATTAAACTACTGAAATTATGGAATGAAATATATTTACTGTATAGTCATTGATTACCAATCTAAGGTAGTTAATATTCATAATGAATATACTATTACTAAATGCAATAAATTTTTAAAAATTAACGTCATAAATTCTTATTGTTATTCTTTACTGTAGCTAACAAATCCCTTATTACATCAATAACAACTTGTGGTCGATCAATATGTATTGCATGTCCAGCATCTTCAACAATCATATGTCGTTTATTCGTTGATAAGTTAGCAAGCTCCCTCTGAAATCTAATCCAAGCAGCCATAGATTCCACTGTATGAAAAGGCTGCAGACCGCCAGTAACGACTATCAATGGAATACTTCCAAAGGATTTAGAAGTACGAATTTGTTCTAAACTTTCTTCAACCTCATTAAGAGTGCCTTCTAAAGTAAATTGATTATAATAAGCTTCCTGAACTTCTTTTGAAAATAAAGAAGGCAATATTTTATTTTGATCCTCGTGAGTTGAGTCCAAAAGAACTACTCCAGCAACCTCCTCCGGATATGTACTAGCAAATAATCTTATATTTAATCCTCCGAATGAGTGTCCTACTAATACATATGGCGGTTGTATACCTGCTTTTACTAGTAAAATACGTAAATTCTCTACACTTTGTCTACTATGTCGAGATCTGTCATCTATATCACTTTTTCCAATACCAGCTCTATCATAAATGAACATTTTTGAAAAACTTGATATTTCATCTTTAATCGGATTCCAGTTATCTAAAGTTACTCCATATCCTGAATCGAAAACTAATGTAGGACCTCCATGCTGCTTCCCTAATATTTCATAATATAATTCAATACCACCTATATCTAGTTTTTGTTCGACTTTGTCCTCAATAAATTCACTCATATTCAATCCCTCATCTTCTCCCCTGTTTAGTTCATCTCAAAAAGTTCAATTTGATTGAACTCATCTTAGCATGTAATAATTTTCTTTTCAACACAAAGTTTAATATAATTGAACTAAAATCATAGAATTACAAAGGATGTTGGAAATGAATGAGTTAGGGAAACGAATAAAAAAAATTAAGAATAGAAAAAGGAATGACAATATTAGAGCTAGCTGATAATAAAATGTCAAAAGGAATGTTAAGTATGATTGAAAATGGACGTGCAAACCCTTCTATGGAGAGCTTAAAATTCATTGCACGTCAGTTAGGCTGTGATCCTCAGTATTTGTTAGGTAACCCTACTCCTGATGAACTAAAGTCTTTACTTAAGAAATTAGAGGAAGCCTTTGATAAAAACAACGATGAACAGATAATTAATCTAACTCAAAATATATTTGAACAACAGTTTCCTATTTCATTGGAATCTGCCAGAATATTAGATATTTCTGGAAGAGTAATAATAAAGACAGATCAAAATCGTGGAAAAAAGTTGATAGATTGGGCAATAACAATTTATGAACGATTATCTCTTTATAGCCATTGCTTGGCGGCTAAAGTATATGAAGTAGAATACCTTGCAAAAAACGGCAAGTATCATGCAGCTCTAATAATGTTACGAAGTGTTAAAAAAGAATATGAGGAAAAGGCTATAGTAATTGATTTGTTTGTTGATATAGAAGCAAATTTCGTTGAAATGGTCTTACTCTTTGGAATTGGTGAATATAAATCTGGAAAGGATAAACTAAATCAATTAATTGAAATATCAAAAAGAAAAATGGTCTTTTATAAAATGGATAATATCTTCCGAATAGCAGCGTTCCAAGCACTTCTTCATAACAATGAAAAGGACTTTTCCTATTTTATAAAAAAATCTGAACAGTTTGCTATTTTTAGTGATAATAATAGGTCCTTAGCTTTTACACTATTACTGCAATCTCATTATTATAATCAAATACCAAAAGATTATGAGCAAGCTCTTTTTTATTTAAATAAGTACGCTATCTTAATGAATGGTAATCTTGGAAATGACTTTTATTACCTTGAAAGAGGTAAAGCGTTATTAGGGAAAAAAACAGGTAGATGAAGCATTAAAAGAATTTGAGAAATTTGAGATGCCAAATACAAATAGTTACCCGCTTGAATTATGTATTCTCTACACAGCAGATGCATATAGGGCTTATTGTCTTTTACAGCTAGGAAAGGTAGAAGAAGCACTTATTTTTGCAAAGAGGGCAGCTGATAATATAGATTCGCTACCCGAAACACCTTATCACAATTACATTAAAAACACCTTAGAGTTAGTAAATAAAAATTTGCCAAAATAAAAACCATAAAATGCGAGTTTAGGCTCTTGTTTTAAAACTACTTTATTTGTTATCAATTAAAAGGAAAAGGTTCTTTTGATACACATTTCGGAGTACCGAATGCCAACAAAAGAACCTTAAATTATATTGTTTTTTTAATAAAGTTATCACTACCGTCGCATTAATTTTAACTGAATTTTCTGTTTTTCATTTCTGCCTTTTAATAATAAAAATGAAGACACTTAAGCTGAGGTAGTAATCATCCATTTTTTTACTATATCCTTTGGCAGGCGACAGAAATGTGAAAACCTTTATGGAATCGCTTTTCCTTCGATTTTTTGAATCCAAATATGTGCGAGTTTCCATGGGGAAGCTTTTAACCATCGACTAATTTGTAAATACGTTCGGTTGCTATTCGTATTCAGCTGAGCTATCACATTTAAGCAGTAGACAATCATGGCGATGTACACTTGGTTATGCACAGCTTGCTCGCTTTGCCCATAAAATTTCTTGATGTTCAAGTGCTGCTTCATCCATTTGAAAAATAACTCAATTGCCCAGCGCGATTTATACAACTCCGCAATTTCGTCAGCGCTTATATCAAAACGATTGGTAATGAGATGCAGCTCCTTACCTTTCGTATCCAACACTTTGATAAGACGGAACAGATTTTCAGCACGATTTTGCGTCGTGCCAATCACAATCATTTCATCGGATGACACTATAGAATCTGTAGGCAGCTCAAATGGCTCAAGTACACGTATCACC
The DNA here is from genome assembly GCA_001312325.1 of Lysinibacillus pakistanensis. Next base: position 50,894 of record BBDJ01000033.1, read on the forward strand.
GCATTTTTACGCAGACGTGAAACAAAGAAAAATCCGTCATCTGTCATGCAATCGAAGCGCTCATAATCTAAGTAACCACGGTCAAAGACGTACATGCATTCTTTTTCATCGACCAGCACTTCTAGCTGACCACGATCATGTTCTTTCGCATTTGTCAGTACAGCTTTATCTGGGTAAGAATAGCCGTTTTCTAAGTAGACAAGGCGTAAATGCAGCTTCACACCAGATTTTGTTTTGCGGAATTCAGCCCACTGATGATTATTTAGATTCAGTGGTAACGTGCTAGAATCAATTATTTTCAGTGGTGTCGTTGTTTTTCGGCGTTGCTCAAAATTTGATTTCGTATGAATTTGTGCGACTAAGTTTAGAAAAATCTGTTGAAAAAACTCAGTTGGCACTTGGTTTAACCGACGTCCTAGCTGTGAAAAGCTGATGGATGCTAAATTCGTTGCTTTTTGTAAGTCGTCTGAAAATAACGTGTCACTGAGGGCACGTAGGCTTTCCGTTTCATTTAGCTGTGCAAACAGTAATAATCTCAAGAATGAAGTGATGTAAAGCTTCTTTGTATAGTAATTTAATTGATAGGATTCAATTAATTTCTCCATTTGTGTGGTAGAAATCGGTAAAACCCATTGTTCAAATGATGTTTTTCGTGTAAACTTGTCCATGTGTATGTCCTTTATTTTGGATTTGGATGGTTTACTACCGCCCAACCATTATAAAGGATTTTTTTTATGTCAGGATTGAATTACAGAAAATTCAGACTTAATGGAAACGTTGAATTATTTTAATGCGACGCTAGTGTAAAGTTATATTTAAATTCACTCTAAATTCTTGATTTCACTACATGTTTCAAAAAAAAATTGCCTTGGTTGCTTTGAAACTAGTATTAGATTAAAATCTTTAGTGTCCTATAACTCATCTCAAGCTCTTCTAGACCAAATAACCACTGGAATAAGTACTAAGGATAAAAGCCCTCCTGCTAAAGATAGTATTGCATAACTTGCATTTGCTACTACCATTCCTGAAAGAGCACCACCTGAAGCTCCTGCAAGTGCCACTAAAACATCCATTTTCCCCTGCGTTTTTGCACGAGTGGAAGGCTCTGTTGAATCTACTATTTGTGCAGTACCACTAATTAAGCCAAAGTTCCAGCCCAATCCTAGTAAAGAAAGTGCAATGATTAATAACGCCATCGAATCACTTGGTGCGAATGCTGCTAATAAACCTGCCAATAACAAAGTAATGCCTGAAGCAATACTCATGCTGTGCGCCCTATTTTATCAACAAGAATTCCTGTTACAAGAGAAGGAAGATACATGGAGCCTACATGAAATCCGATAACAATGCCTACTTCCGTCAGACCATGTCCATGATGCTTCATATGTACTGGTGTCATCGTCATAATTGCAACCATGACAATCTGAGTAAGTACCATAACTGTTGCACCGACTGCTAGACCTCTTTTATTGTTTGTGGGATGGATAGATTGCGTATTAGTTTCAGATGCAGACTTTTGTTTATATGCTTCAATCCTTTTCGCAATTTCTAACGGATCAGGACGCAACATAATAAATAGGACAAAACCCGCTATGATAAATGCTGTTGCTGATAAGATAAATGGACCTGCTAGCGATGGAACACCAATGGATACAGCAAATTTACCCATAATTTCTACTAAATTTGGACCAGCGACAGCCCCAAATGTAGTCATCACCATGGTTGTGCTAATAGCCTTTGCTCGTTGTTTATTAGTTGCTAAATCAGTTCCAGCATAGCGAGCTTGTAAATTAGTTGCGGTTCCTGCTCCATAGATTAAAAGGGAAGCAAATAATAAAATAACGCTATTCATCATGGCAGCCATCACGACACCTATAGCACCTAGACCTCCTACAATAAACCCTGCTGATAAGCCTGTACGACGCCCATAACGCTGTGATACTCTTCCTACAATGAAAGCAGCACCTGCTGACCCTAACGTAAATAAAGCGGAAGGTACTCCTGCATAAGCATCCGTTCCCAGCATTTGTTGAGCTAAAAGAGCCCCTACCGTAATACCTGCAGCTAGTCCTGCTCCACCGAATATTTGAGATAGACTAACAACCATCAACACACGCCTATACAGACTTTGTAGCTTTTCGGGTGATTCTATATACTGTTCAACAGAATCTTGTGATTGATTAAACACTTCACAACACCTACTTTCTATTATTCTCAATTGTTAAAACGGAATCATTTTGTCAGCCCATTCGATTTCAACTAGTTATCTCGACTTTAAGCATGTTCCACAAGCCAATTCTCCAAATTTATTCATTAGCACTTTCACATTAAAACTTGGATGTTCAATTTTTTTACATTCTACAGCTTCTCCTATAAAAATATTTTTACTTTTTTTATTCATGTAGCATTCGCACACCTTCTCTTGTTCTTATGTCTCTATAATAAAACCTAATTTCATATGATTATTTTGCTAATTGCTGCCATTTTCTAAAGCCCTCTTCTAATCGAAAAGCATTTATTCCACTTGCCTTCAGAATTTTTACCGCTTCGGCAGACATTAAACAATAAGGTCCTCTACAATAAGCAACAACATCACAATTGGTTGGTAACGATGCTAGGTGCGCTTCTAATTCCGCAATAGGAATCGAAACCGCTCCTGGAATATGGGCTTTTTCATATTCCTCCTTAGGTCTTACATCAAGTAACAATACCTCCCCTTTATCCATACGGCTAGCAAGATCTGTTAGGGTGATTCCATCTAATCCAAGTTGATTATTTAAAAACTCTTCCCTTATTTGTTGAACCTGGCTAAGTTGTTTTTCCGATAATGCATGGAATGTGGTTAAAAAATCGGCTATGATTTCATTGGCTAGTTCATAAAAAAACAAAATTTCCTTCTTTTTCAAATATGACTAGTCTTGCATTAAATAGTACTTTCAAATGCTGTGATACATTGGCTACTGACATATCCGTATTTTTGGCTAATGCCTCCACAGATTTAGGGCCTTGAGATAAAATATCAAGAATTTCTAATCGTTTTGGACTTGATAAGCATTTCCCTATCCTTGCAAATTCTTGATATAATAAGTCCTTTAAATTTCGTTCGTCCACCATACAAACAAACCACCCTTCAACTATTCAATTAATTTATTGAATAGTTGAATTTTAAGCTTAACACAACCTTTTGTCAAACAAGGAAGAGGTTCAGTTGACTTAAATTAATAAATGAAAGGAACAATTATTAAACATATTTTCAGAAAATTATGGGAGGATATAAAAACAGTGAACTCTGTATTTTTTTATCTTTCATTGACTTTATAATGAAATAGAGTGCGCACTACTAAAAAGTGGAAGGTTGAAAAATATGAAAACAAGTCAACAATTAGTGATAAGTAATTTAGAGGAAAAACTAAAGCTATTTACTCATGCAGTTTCTGGAGAATTGATAAAGGAAGCTAACTATGTAATAGCCAACACAGAGATTCCTACTGATACATTTAATATGTTATTGGCAAAATCCCCTACGGTTCGCAACGAAAACCATATGAAACAAGCAATCAATCATTTTATTGTAAAAAAAGCTTCCTTTTAGTACGTGGGTGGATGCTCATAATCTAAGCAATGACTGGCTACAATTGATAAAGGAACATAATTTAAAGGAAGCTGAACGAAATATTATGATGAAGCTTGACCATACACTTCATACTGGTCAACGAATTTCCAATCATCTTAACATTACACAAGTAAGCAATAAGGAAGGGCTTCTTCAATATAAAGAGGTTTTTCTAAGTTTATTTGAAGGCTCACCGGAAAGAGATGCGCTGGAAATTTATTTTCGTGAATTCTCACAGGAAAAATTAGGATCAAATGCTCGGATGTATATTGGTTGTATAATGGAAATGCCTGTAGCTACGGGTTTATTAATCGAAGATAACAATAGCTACGGTATTTATGATGTGATGACAAAAGAAACGTTTAGAGGCAAGGGCTATGGCAGTGAGATGTTTCAATTTCTACTCAATCAAACAATCGATAAACAAAAGCCAGTAGTCTTACAGGCATCAGAAGATGGAAAAAATATTTATAAACGCTTCGGATTTAAAGAAGTTGGAGAAATGATTGTCTTTGAATAAGGGTTAAGTAGGCTCTCTTTGCCTATAAAATAGAGTCCATTTTGACACAAACTCAAAATGGACTCTTACTATTCTTCACTATTGTACCTGCATTACAACATTTTTTTTCCTTGAATAGAGTAAAAAAAGAAATCGTTAGACTCAAGCTTATAATCCCAAAAACAAGCCCCATCCCACTTAGTCCAATTAAATCAAGCATCATACCTGTTGATAACAGGACAATCTGAAAGATTACAGAATCAATCATATTGCGGAAGGAGAAAAATCGACCGTGGAAATCTTTAGGCACTTGCTTTTGAAAAATGACCATAGTAGTTGGGAAAAAGCATCCTACTGAAAATCCAAAAATGCCAAATGTCAGGAGTGCAAAGAATTCTATATCAGCTAATAAAAGCATGAGCTCCATTGAACCAATAATAAATGCTAAAGTGAAGAGCAAGGTCCCTATTTTCACTCGTTCTGCTATCATTTTCAAGCCAGCTGCTCCCAGCATGAAACCGATGCTTCAACTGTATATAATAATCCTGAGATAGTCGTTGACTGATGAATTTCGGAAATCTTCATAATGACTAAATTAAAGGAGCCTAAAAATAACGTTGGAATAAGCATTAGGACAAGAGTCATCAAGACGATAGGATGCTCCTTTACCATTGGTAGAACCTCTTTGAAGTTACCCTTTTCCTTATTCATTAAAGATGGATTTTCGGTTTCATCTAACTGTAGGAAACTCGTAATAATAAACATAATAATATAGACAATAAATGAAATAATATATAACCATTTCAGCTCAAAGAAGCTTAACATAAATCCTGCTGCAGCAGTACCAATAATTCTCGAAATTGTCCGAGCATTCATTTGCCATGCATTTAAGGCCATTAAATCTTTATCCTTAACAATCATCGGAATAATTGATTGGAGGGCAGGCATATAAAAGGCTGCCGCAATTTGCAAGGTAATTAAAAAAAAGAATCATCCAAATTACAGAATTTGTGTAGAGTGCTATAAACATAAAAAGGACACTAATAATTCGAGCAACACTTGCCTGCTGTACAACGGTTTTCTTCCTCGATCGATCAATAATGCGTCCAGCCAATGGACCAACTACTAAACCTGCTAATATACCACAAGAAATAATTAAAGATTTGTGAAAATCAGAAGGTACAACCTCTTGCATAAACGCGAGATTTCCAATGATGCCTGCCCACAGGCCAAGACCTACGACAAATTCACCTAGTAAAATAATCCATACATTCCGATTGCGCCACATGCTGTATCTCCCCTGTTGTTCTATATTCGATTCAATTAATATCACTCATCTTAACAAAATGAAAATAGTTCGTATATAGAAATATATAAATTTTTAAATATTTTAATGCTAAAAAACGGCGCACGTAATGGATCTAGCCTCATGTAAACTAAATGTAAGCTGAATAAAACGAGAATAAAAGAAAAATAGTAAAAGGAATCGAGAATGATTGCTCGATTCCTTTAATATGATCCTTTTATACTTCTAATTTACTTACAAGCGCTTTTCTACGTTGATCGATGATTTTTTTGACTGATTAATGTTATCACAAATAGAACACCTACAATAGTCGCCATCATCCCTGCAATGGACGTATCCCAAAACTTTGCCAAATAATAGCCTATAACTGCTGCGGCAGCACCAAAAGCCATGCTATATAAAAACATTTGCTTAATTGATTTACTTATTAAATAGGAAGTAGCTGCAGGTCCAATTAGCATAGCAACAACTAAAATAGCACCAACACTATCAAAGGCAGCTACCGTTGTAAAGGAGATTGATGTCATAAACCATAATGCAGAAACAGTACGGGAACACCAATGGAGGCAGCATATACAGGGTCAAAGGTAGTGAGCTTCATTTCCTTAAAGAATAATAGAAGGAACCCTATGTTAATGAGGAGCACAAGCAATAGCATCCATACAGCCTTTGGCAATGTGATGGAAAGAAATGTCCATCTATCCCAAGGAACAAAAGCTATTTCTCCCATTAATACGTGCTCCACATCTAAATGGACATTACCCGCAAATAAAGTAATGAGGAGCACACCGGCTGCAAACAAGGACGTAAAGACCACACCAATGGCTGCGTCCTCCTGTATACCTGAAGAATGTAGCAATTGCACTAGGTAGGCTGTTAAAATCCCTGCAACCGCTGCGCCGACTAGCATCCAAAAACCATTTAATGTTTGGGTAATAATATACGCCATTACAATACCAAACAATACGGTATGGCTAATCGCATCAGCAATCATTGACATTCTACGCAAGATTAGAAAAACCCCTGCAATTCCACAGGTAATACCAACTAAAATGCCAGTTAAAACAACCCAAAATTCTATCATCCTAGCTCACCTTGCTTTCGAAACTGCATTTTTCTACGATATTTACTAATTTGACCAGATGGACTTATGAAATAAGAAAGAAAAAATATAGCAGCCGCTACTAATACAATAATTGGTCCAGTTGATAAGCCGGTGCGCATAGCACTAATAAAGGTTCCCGTAATGCCTGATACCCCACCAATAATGGCACTTAGCATAAGCATAGAACTCAATTTTTTCGTCCATAATTTTGCACTTGCAGCAGGAATAATTAATAATGCTGACATGAGTATAACACCTACTGCCTGTATACCTGTTACGATCGTCATAACAATTAAAACGGTAAGTGTTGCCTTTAATGCTTCAATAGGTAAACCAATTCCTTTAGCATACACTGGATCAAAGATTAGTAGCTTCCACTCTTTATAGAGTAGGAGGCTGACTAAAATAATAATTGTAGCACTAATAAAAAAGCCACATTAAATCTGCCTTTGTCATTGTTGCTGCCTTACCAAAAATAAAATTGTTCAGCCCACTTTGATTACCTAAAGGGCTGCGATTAACTACCGTTAAAAAGACAACGCCAATACCAAAAAAAATACAGTTAATACTAAGCCTATTGCTGCATCTGCCTTCAATTTTGAAAAAGAAACAATCCACTGTATACAATACACGGACAAAGCAGATGTGATTCCTGCACCAAGCATTAAGATTGGTAATTCCTTTTGTCCAGTTAACAAAAATGCGAGTGCAATCCCTGGTAGAGCTGCATGTGCCGCAGCATCGCCAACTAAGCTTTGTTTTTGTAAGAAGGAAAAAGTGCCCGTTATACCAGCTGCTATCCCGAGTAGCATGGTTCCACAAAGTACCCACAATAAGTTACCACTTAACATATTGTCCCCTCCTTACACATTCTGCATCATGAAAAGTTTACCACCATATGTTTTTTTGTAATTGCGCTGGTGTAAAAACTTCTTCCGTTGCACCGGATGCTAAAATCGTTTTATTTAAAAGAATTGTATAATCAAAATAGTCTTTAACTGTTTGTAAGTCATGATGGACGACAAAAATACTTTTGCCCTGTGCCTTTAAATCTTTTAAAATATCAATAATCGTTTTTTTTCCGTTGCGGCATCGACTCCAGCAAATGGTTCATCTAAAAAATAGATATCTGCGTTTTGGGCAAGTGCTCGTGCTAAAAATACCCGTTGCTGCTGTCCACCAGAAAGTTGACCAATGGAACGATCAGCGAAGTCCTCCATCCCTACACTTGCAAGAGCTTGCTGCGCCAAAATTTTATCCTTTCTAGATGGTCTTCTAAATAATCCCGTATGACCATAACGTCCCATCAACACAATATCCAGTGCATTTGTAGGGAAATCCCAATCTACTGCATTGCGCTGAGGAACATAGCCAACCACTAAGCTTTTCGGCTCAAAAACCTTACCGAGTATCTCAACTCTCCCTACCTTATTTGGTAGTTGATTTAAGATTGCTTTTAAAAAGGTTGACTTTCCCGCTCCATTCGGACCAATAATTGCAGACAAATGGCCAGTCGGAACTGAAACACTAGCATTTTCTAAAACTGTTTTTTTATCATAAGCTACTGAAAGATTTTCTACTGTTAATGCATACATATTCTTCACCTACTTTAATGCATCGACAATTGTGTCGATGTTATGTTGATACATACCGATATATGTACCTTCCTTTGTTCCTTCTGCCCCCATTGCATCTGAGAATAATTCTCCTCCAATAACAATGTCGTGCCCTTTTTCCTTTGCCCCTTCAATTACTGCTTTCATGGCTTTATCGGAGACACTTGATTCGATAAAAATGGCTTTAATTTTATTGGCTACTAAAAAATTCACCATTTCCTGTACATCCTTTACACCATATTCGGAATCAGTGCTTAGTCCCTGCAAACCTCGCACATCAAATCCCTGGCTTCTTCCAAAATAATTAAAAGCATCATGTGCTGTTACTAAAATACGTTGTTTTTCCGGAATTTCATTTACTCTATTCTTTGCATATACTTGTAATTCATCAAGTTGTTTTAAATACTCTTTCTCATTTGCTACAAAATCATCTTTAAATTCTGGATATTCCTCCTGAAGCTTGGTGCCAATCGCCTGAACGACTCCCTTCCAAAGCTCGATATCAAACCAAATATGAGGATCATGTAACATAGCATCATCATCACTTGCTAGTAAATCCGACTTATTTAATGTTTCTCCAACGGCAAGTACAGATTTGCTTTTTGACATCTGCTCAAAAATATCCAACATTTGTCCCTCTAAATGTAAGCCATTATAAAAAAATAACTTCTGCCTTATCCAGTTTCGATAAATCACTTTGCGTTGCTTTGTATAAATGTGGATCAACACCCGGTCCCATTAATGCTGAAACCTGTAAGTGACCCCCACTGATTGCTTTAATGGCATCCGCAATTTGCCCGGTTGTTGCAACAACGACCCCTTCCCTATCCTCTTTAGTTGTATCAGTAGAACAACCAAAAAGTAGAAGTGAGAGTGAAAAAACAACTACACCCAAAAAAACGTTTCATGTATAAATACCTCTTCTTTCTTTATATTCAGACATGATGATCCTTGCTATAGATTATTTGAAGCGGACATTAACTTGTTTCCACTACTTCGTTATGTCCGCTTAAGCAGCTGCTGTCATATAGTAGTATCATCGATGCCTTATTTATAATAATTTTCTTATAAGCCGACGCCAGCCTATCCAGAAAACAATTATCATTATTCCCGCTCCAACAGACTCTGTTAGTTCCCATAAAAGTGTAAGAATTAGTAAAATGCTCAACGGAAGGATCGTCAGCTTTAAATCATCTAACTCTTTCATTCAGTCACTCTTCTTTCTCGAACGATATTTTGTTTCCCTTAGGAAAAATATATGCTTAATATAAAAAAAATTCAACTCTTTTATGAAAATTTTTAAAATTTTTCGATTTC
>BBDJ01000034.1 GCA_001312325.1 Lysinibacillus pakistanensis
AGTGTACCATCAAATAAAGCTTGTGGTGAAAGAGCTATAATTTCTTCTAGTTCTGTGTTGCTAGGTTTTCTAATTTCCATATATAATACCTCCCAATTCACTTACAAATATTATATATCAAATTCCAGTAATAGAAAAAAATAACTATCAAAGTAAATGTTTTGATAATGCCTATTTATTGCCATCTATCATGGAGTGGTCTTATCGGTATTAACGATGGAATCATTAAACTTCTACATCTAAGTCCACAGCAAAAATAATTCCACGCCTACCATTATCAAGGAATTTCACATTCACCCTTAGTCCGTTGCTCCAACAAGTCCTATTTATGCTTTTAATAAAATTTTAGATCGGACTGGACTGCCAAAAACAACAATACATGGTTTAAGGCATACACATTGCACTATCTTGTTAAACCGTGGACTCAATGTGAAAGTTATTGCTGAACGATTAGGCAATACACCCAAAATGATAATGGATGTATACGGCCATGTTCTAAAGGAATTAGAAGCTGAATCTGTATCATTCTTTAGTCAAACTTTACAGGCTAGTGGGGCTAAAATTGGGGCTAATCATTAACGTATATGGCGGAAACCATTGCTATAACAAGATTCCCCAACCACATTATGCTATACTATTTCTATTATCGAAATAATTAGAAAGAGGGATGTTAGATGACAAATTTACAGCAATTAGATGCTTACTTCGCAGAACAACGTGAGGAGCATTTGAATGAATTAAAGGAATTTTTACGTATTCCTAGTATTAGCTCTTTATCTGAGCATAAAGGTGATATTCAAAATGCCGCACAATGGCTGGCTAATGCGTTTGACAAGCTAAATCTAGAAAATATCTCCATCACTCAAACTGCTGGACACCCTGTTGTTTATGCTGATTGGCTTCATGCTGAAGGCAAACCGACTATTCTGTTTTATGGTCATTATGATGTACAGCCTGTGGATCCATTAAATTTATGGGATAGTAACCCTTTCGACCCTACAATTCGAGACAATAAGCTATTTGCTCGTGGTGCCAGTGATGATAAAGGGCAAGTGTTTATGCATCTAAAAATGATTGAAGCATTATTTGCGACTACAGGGACTTTACCCGTCAATGTTAAATTTATTTATGAGGCGAAGAAGAAATCGGAAGTCCTAATCTACCTGCCTTTGTAGAAGAGCATAAAGAAAAATTAGCAGCAGACTTAATTTTAATTTCTGATACTGGACTTTATGGTCCTGGTAAGCCTGCAGTATGCTATGGTTTACGTGGTTTAACAGGTATTCAAATTGACGTTCGTGGAGCTAAAGGTGATTTGCATTCTGGTCTTTACGGTGGAGGCGTACAAAATGCTATCCATGCATTAGCAGAAATTTTGGCATCCTTCCGTGATGAGCATGGCACCATTCAAGTTGAAGGCTTCTACGATAAAGTATTACCATTAACTGAAGAAGAACGTGAAGCATATCGTGCGCTTGGTTTCGATGAGGAGTCAGTGAAGAATGAGGTTGGCGTCAAGGAATTATTCGGTGAGGCTGGTTATTCCTATTTAGAGCGTACTTGGGCACGTCCGACATTAGAGGTAAATGGTGTATTTGGTGGGTTCTCTGGCGAGGGCATTAAAACAGTCCTTCCTGCTGAGGCTGGCGCTAAAATCACATGCCGTCTTGTGCCAAATCAAGAACCCGAAGAAATTGTAGCACTGTTAAAGCGCATGTTGAAAAACATAAGCCAACTGGTGTTGAAGTGGCAATCTCTGAATTCGATAAAGGGCGTCCATTCTTAACACCATTTGACCACCCATTCATCCAAGCTGCTGGTCGATCATATGAAAAAGTTTATAATGTCACAACTGCCTATACACGTGGCGGTGGATCAATCCCTATCGTGGCAGCCTTTGATGAAATTTTAGAATTACCAGTCGTATTAATGGGCTTTGGTTTGTCTAGTGAAAACTTCCATGCACCAAATGAACATTTCCATTTAGAAAACTTCGATAAAGGACTGCGCGTTTTAAGCGATTATTTATTTGAAGTGGCTGCATTACAAAAATAACTTTAAGAAAATCAAAATCCCCTCATCACTATAAGCGAGGGGATTTTATGATTTTATTGGCCAAAAATCGTCACAATATCTTCTGATTTTTTTCGTTCTTTTCCTTTTGGGACTTCATCAAAATAGCCAACTTGCAGCATTGCAATGACACGTTCACCAGGCTGCACTTTTAAAGCCTCACGGAATTTTGGTTGATCTAAGAAAGCAGGTGTTTTCCAGCAAGAACCAATCCCTCTATCCCATGCTAGCAATTGAATATTTTGAATAAAGATACTCGCTGCAGCGTAATCTTCTAAACGCTCTTTTTGACGAGCATCCTCTGGAACGATGATAAAAGCATAGCCCCCTGCTAATGTGAATTTTGTCATTTGCTTTGTTAATTCCTCATTAGAAAGCTCTTGCCATTTGGGTACCGTTAAATCACGCAATAAATCGTGAAGCGCATATAACTCCTTACCACATGCAACAACTAAACGCCATGGCTCTCGATTCCCATGATTGGGTGCCCATACTGCATCATCAATAACCTCCAATAGGTCTTCACGATCTACTGGCTGCCCATTAAATTTTTTTAATGGAACGACGCTGAATAATAGCATCCCTAACAGACAAAAATTGTTCGCTCATAGTATACTATCTCCTTCTATAACATTACATCGTATTATAATGGATCTCTTCTATCTTCCACATTATCACAAAATGATGAGCTTTAAAACAGCTATCTTTTTAAGCAAAACTATCATCAATATGGTAGAAATAATAAGCCATGTTTGGTGTATAGGCTGTAGAATCCTCATAAAGATATGATCGATTAATACTATCTGAAGTATGAGCATTCACGTAAGGAACACCATCCTGAATACTTGTCACAATAACAGAATGGTCAATTCTTCCATCCCCCTGGAAATCATAAAAAAATCACATCACCAAGATCCAAATCTTCAGCGGATTGAACCCTCCTTCCCTTCAGTCCGGTTTTTGAACCTTCCAAATACCATCTCAAGGAATGTGCAACAGACCAGCTAAAGCTCCAATTGCCCTGTTGAATCCACCAGCCTCTATCCCTACTCGGTGCTCCTCGCATAGGCGCTCCACCAGCAAGTAAGCATTGGGATATATAATTCGTACAATCAACCGTAAAGTTTGGAAATGCCGGATTTCGTCTGTTCCACCATAAATTTGCGTACTGTACAGCAGCCTGCCTGTTATACATGTTCGCCACGCCTTCCCTCCTTCTGTTCATAATATGTAGACAGTGGGATTTCTATTAATTAGGTCCTTATTCGCATAATTGATGAAAGAGGTCTGATTTAACACTATCTTTTCCAATTTTAAGATAGTTTTTGCTACAATAAGGGTAACGAAGTATAGACTTTTATTTTATGACCAGAAGGGATGTTGAATGTGAAGCAGCATGCTGAAAAGGAGATTTTACAAACCACTCTTTTATGCGATAAAAAGGGTAATTTAAATCCAGCAGCCATTGGATTTGCACGAAAGCCTCTTATAAACAGCAATTTAAGTGGCCATATCATGCGCAAAAAGAAATGGAACTATTGGTGTGTCTACGGTGATGAAATATTATTCTCTGCGACTATCAGTCATCTAGACTACGCAGCGGTCTGCTTCGTCTATTTCCTTGAATATGAAACTCAGCGCTACTTTGAAAAAACGATAACGATACCATTGGGCGGAAAGCTAAAAATGCCTACTCAAGTGTAGAATCAGTAACATTCAAAAATAGTGAAATGATGATTGATATGACCTATATCCAAAATGAAACGCATCTATCTGTTTCAATCCCAAACTTTGATGGAGATCTTTTACGTGCAAAGCTTATCATTCAGCATCCACCTACAGATGAAACCTTAAATGTAGTCATCCCTTGGAACCGTAAAACCTTTCAATTTACAGGAAAGCATCATACACTTCCTACTTCAGGTGTTGTGACAATCGGTACTCGCCGCTATACATTTTCTCCAGAGGAGAACTTTGCGGTTTTAGATTATGGTCGAGGAATTTGGCCGCGTGAGGCTACTTGGAATTGGGGAATGGCTTCGCAACGTGTTCGAGGTAGACGTATTGGTCTAAATTTAGGCGGAAAATGGACCGATGGAACTGGCATGACAGAGAATGCCGTTTTCGTCGATGGTAAAATGACTAAAATTCATGAAGATTTATTGTTCCATTATGATCAAGAGGATTATATGCAACGTTGGAAAGTCAAAACTAAATTTTCCAATCAAGTTTCACTTACGTTCTCCCCATTTTTCGAGCGAGTTTCTACAACAAATGCGGGACTTGTAAAATCTGAGGTACATCAAATGTTCGGCTATTACGACGGTTCGGTTTTACTAGACAACGGAGAAACACTTATCATTCGACAGATGCTCGGCTGTATCGAAGAGCATCGTGCGAAATGGTAATTTGCTAGGATTTAGAGCGCTGATATTAAAATATATCAGCGCTCTCTCCCACATTCATGCCTTTTTCTGCCCACTTAATCCAGTCATAATCTTCTCTGGATCATCTGTAAATATTGCTCCTATACCAAGTCCCTGTAAATGCTCAGCTTGCACGACATCATTCACTGTATACACCCGTACAAGCGCTCCTTCCTGCAAAGCCTTATCAACAGATTTACAATATGCTGCTGGTAAGTTAACATGGATTGCATTTGCTGGAATTTGAGCAGCATAGCCGTTAAAATCAATTAAAACTTCAGCAAATAAAGCTGCAGTTTCAATATAGGGTGCCATCAGTGAGATAATTTGTATCGATTCATGATTAAAGGAGGAAATGATCACTCTTTCTGTCATTTGATGTGCAGCTACTACCTTCATTACAAGAGCTTCAATCCCGTTATATGGTATCACATCTGTCTTAAGCTCAATATTAATACGATGATTTGTACCTGCAAATAGTTCAAGTATTTCACTCAAAGTTGGAATACTTTCACCTTCAAATTCCACAGAAAACCATGAACCAAAATCAAATCCGCGCAACTGCTGTAAGGTATAATCTTTAACATAGCCACAGCCATTGGATGTCCGATCAATTGTTTCATCATGAATGACCACTAGCTCGCCATCAGCTGTTACATGGACATCTAACTCGATACCTGCAATGGGAAGCCTCGATGCTGCGCGAAATGCAGCAGCCGTATTTTCAGGGTAATGTGCAGAAACGCCTCTATGTGCGAAAATATCCAAAGCTATACCCCCCTTTGATATCTTTTTATTTGATAAAATTGCCAATTATATGTTCGAACAATTTTTCTTGCCCCTAAATCTAATAGTAACATAATTAGCCTATTTCGCTTTCACTTGATGGTAAATATTATATATAGTAGTATGATAATCTACTTTGAAATTGTAAGTACTTAGGAGGTGCTAAAAATGACTGCACAACATCCAGATTTTCAGGCTGAGGTGGAATGGCTGACCTTTACTAAAAATTATATGCAACAAATTTTAAGTGAATCGCGAAGAGATTTGCAATCAGCGCAGGAAAATATCCGGAAATCAATGGCAGATCTTGATTACTTAGACTCTAGTTTGAGTTATTTAAATATCCTTGCCAACGCCCGATTTTTTTGAAATGGCTCGAAACCAGAAAGAAGGCTTAGAGGCTGTTCAAAAGAAACCGTATTTTGCCAGAATCCATTTTCAAAAGACTGGTGATCCAGAGGAGTTTCTTTATATCGGCAAAACCTCATTATTCCATCGAGAGACACACGAGCCAATTATTGTAGATTGGCGTTCACCAGTTGCTAACGTCTATTACGATGGGCGACTTGGTGATATGGAGTATGATGTTCGAGGGGAAATCCATAAAGGTCACCTATTTGCCAAGCGTCAATATAAAATCGAAAATGGTGAATTGCTTGATATTCGGGATATTGATTTAACGACCAATGATGAATTACTCCAAGAAGCATTAGCTGGTAAGGCAGATGTACGTTTAACAGAAATCGTCTCAACTATTCAAAAAGAACAGAATGAAATTATTCGAGCACATCTTCGTCAGCCTATTATCGTACAGGGTGCTGCTGGTAGCGGAAAAACAACGATAGCTCTCCATCGAATCTCTTACTTCCTCTATACTATGGGCGAGCATTTTAACCCTGAACAGCTCATGATATTAGCACCAAATAAGCTATTTATCGATTATATTGGTGACGTATTGCCAGAACTTGGCGTTGATAAAATTTGCCAAACAACCTTTTCGGATTATGTCCTTGCTGCCACTAAGCTTAAGCTAAAACTTCAAAACCCTAATGAGCAGTTAGAAACGCTTGTTGCCGGTGAATCTCAGCAGTCCACTGCTTGGATATCTGAGATGAAGGGCTCACTTTATTATCGTGACGTTATAGAGCGTTATGTTCAAAAGCTGGAGCAGGGAATCGCTGAGCAATTTGAGGATGTATTCATCGAAAAATATTGTATTATGCGCGCTTCCCATCTAAAGAAGCTATTCTTATATGAATTTTCTTATATGCCTATTGAAAAACGGCTTGATCATATTAAAAAGATTTTAGCTAGCCATGTGCGCCAAAAGAAGCAAGCCGTCTTACATATGTTGCATAAGAAATATGATGAAGCTCTTGGCAAAGCTTTGAATGGAATTCGAGATGATGACAAACGTCGTCGTGTCGTAACAAAATTTATTGATGAGCGGGATGAACGAATACCCGCCATCGAAAAAGAGGCTAAATCCACAGCAACTGTTTATATGCGTCGTTTCTCTAAACATAATATAAAAACACTATATCGCACCCTACTTACAAAAGCTGAGCTTTTAGCAGAGCTTGCACCGGAGTGGCATTACCTTGAACAACAGCAGTTTTTACAGGCTCATCTAAAGGAACAATGGGTTCTTGAAGATTTAGCCGCATTGTATTATTTACAGGCTCGCTTAAAGGGTATTTCAGATGAATGGAAAATGCGGGTGGTTTTTATTGATGAAGTACAGGACTATAGTTTATTCCAGCTTGCTGCTTTAAAATCTGGACTTGAGACAGATATGTTTACAATGGTAGGTGATTTAGCCCAAGGTATTCATAGTTATCGTTCACTAACTGCCTGGGAGCCTGTCCAACAGTTATTTCCTCGTGCAAGCTTTAGAACACTTCAAAAAAAGTTACCGTACAACCATTGAAATCATGGAGGTCGCAAATAAGGTTTTAGCCCAAATGGAAGAACAGCTACCCCTTGTGGAGCCTGTAGTTCGTCATGGCAATGCGCCAACCTTCATACAAGCAAATACATTCGATGCTCTGAAAATTAAATCAATTTTTGAATCAATACGAACGAAAGGACATCGATCCATTGCGTTAATTTGTAAAACGTCAATAGAGGCGCTCAAAATGCAGAAAACTTTAACTGACCATAAGATAAATGCCCAACTGCTAACAGAAAACGATTCCATTGATCAGGAATTATTACTTGTAGTGCCAAGCCATTTAGCAAAGGGTCTTGAATTTGATGCAGTCATCATCGCAGCGTTCGATACACCTTTCTATGATACAAAACTTGACAGAAAGCTACTATATGTGGCACTTACACGAGCAATGCATGAACTCTATTTAATCGGTCCAGCAAAAGAAGCGTTTCTTTTAGAAAGCTAAAATTCCCATTCGTAATAAAAAGTCGCTATTTGGGCGACTTTTTAAAATGCTCCTTTATTAATTCCGAGGTGGTAAACGGTAAAACTTCCCTCGGGCTAAATACGCTTTAATAACTTTCCACCATGAGCTAGGTGCTTCCTTTGGAGGAGACTTCTTTTTAGGCAATGCTGGCATGCGCACGAGTAACGACTCCTTTCATAGGGTTATTAATACTATATGAGGATAGTAGGTATTTATGATAAAAAAAGCAGTGTTAAATTCTTTCATATAAAAAAAGTAAGGAGTTTTTTTTACTTTTGCTCCTTACCATTCTTTCTAATGCCTTACATAATAATCGATTTGCTGTGCCTTCATAAAGCCAGCCTTTTCATAAACAGAAAGGGCTTTTCCATTATCAATTTCTACATCAAGCATCACAAATTTTGCTCCTATTTTACTTGCATAGTCCTTGGAAAAGGATAGCATTGCTGTACCAATGCCCTGCCCTTCACAATTTGGATGTACGGCCAATGCTGTGACCCATTGAATTTCATTTTCCTGAGCAGTTGTCACTGTTCCAACAACTTCACCGTCCTTGCGGGCTAGCCATAGCTTTCTGCCATTTGTAGATGTATTAAAGGCTATTAGTTCCTCAGACTCTTCTGGTAAATCTCCAAATGCTTCACTATAAATGGCAATCAACTCTGCCTGCTCACCTGCATACGGAGTAATTTCAACATCCTTGCTTAACTTTACTGATTCTGCTCTTGTTTCTAAAGTTGCCTCTGAAAAGCTATATATAAAGCCTTTATTCTCAATAAACGTATGACCAAAGGGTGATCCATCTATTACTACAGCCAATTGCCCCTCTGCTCCACGCTCTTGAAGACCAGCCTGTAAAGCTTCCACTAAAGTGGTTCCGATTCCTTTTTGACGATACGTAGGCGTTACTACCAGGGACCATTCATATGTATGTAGCCCCATTAAGTCTACAGCACTTGCTACTCCTACTAACACATCCTTATCATCTTCATAAGCAAGGACCATAAAGCCCTTTGTTTCAAAAGATCCCGCCATCGGAACTCCCAGCGCAGTTTCATATACACGATAATCATGTACGGTTGCTTCTTCACATAATAAAGCTACTTCTTTTAATGTTTCCCCATCTAACGGAAAAGACACCGTCATCACTGAAATATTCATCGTTTACTCCGTTCTTGAATCAGACTATTGCCCTATTGTAGCAAGAAAGAAAATCAGCTTGCAACAAAATATAATAGTAACTTCTAATAATCAACTATTTTTCTATTAATATAAAGAAAATAAATGGATTTATACAATCATTAATGACTATAATAACTGAAAACTACTATAATTTATAGATATAAATTCATACTAAGCGCTCTTATTCAGTATTTCAACTCTCCTAATAATTATACCATTTATACAAATAAATTACATTTCAGAATTAGAAAATTTCTTTATTTCAATTTGATTTTTTCGCCTGATAAACGACTCTTTTTCTATTTTTCTAACTTATGTTCAACCTAAAAAAAGGAGCAATCCCAAAGAGAGATCACTCCTTCCTATGAATCAATCACGGCAAGTGTAATGCATCTGAATTTTTTTCAAGTGCGCTCGAAAAGCTCTTCTCCAAAATCTGTGGCATCTGCCCAAGAGAGGCTTTATCTTTATTCAGCGGACGATTTACAAAAACATTTTTTTCTTTCGCACAGCAAAAATTTGCAGAATCAAGATAAAATAGCGCTATTCTTCAAGATGATATGAAGAAGATTGTAACATTTGTGCATAAATGCCACCAGATTCAATTAACTGTTGTTGAGGACCTGCTTCCACTAATTCGCCCCTGTGCATTACGAGTACAATATCGGCATTGTGTACAGTATTTAAGCGATGAGCAATAACAAAGCTCGTGCGCCCTAGCATTAGCGTGTCTAGGGCCTCTTGAATGGCAAGCTCAGTAACAGTATCAATACTGCTTGTAGCCTCATCAAGCAATAATATCTTAGGATCGGCAATTAATGCTCGAGCTATTGACAGCAACTGCTTTTGTCCCTGTGAAATTTCTCGACCATCTGCTGCAAGAATAGTATCATAGCCATTTTTTTAGCTTAATGATAAAGTCGTGAGCATTTGCGCGTTTTGCCGCCTCTACTATTTCTTCATCGCTTGCATCTAATCGACCATAGCGAATATTCTCTCGTACAGACGCTTCAAACAAAAATGGGTCCTGTAGCACAAAGGCCATTTGAGAACGCAATGCTTGTCGTTCTATTTGTTGGACGTTTACACCATCAAATAAAACCTCACCCTTTGTTACCTCATAAAATCTAGCAATAAGCTGTAAGATAGTTGTCTTTCCTGCACCCGTCGCTCCAACAAGAGCTACTGTTTGGCCTGGCTCTACTTTAAAATTAACATCCTTTAACGTGTAAGCTTCCTCTTCTAGTTCATATTTAAAATAGACATGTTGGAAGCTCACCTGTCCTAATAGCTTATGCTTTTGTGCTGAGGCAGTTTCTACTTCAGGCTTTTCATCCAGTAGTGCAAATACACGTTCAGCACCAGCAATTGCTGATAGAACTGTATTAAATTGATTGGCTAGATCATTTAATGGGCGAGTAAACTGACGTGCATATTCAGTAAAAATAACAATGACCCCAATTGACACGTGACCATAAAGAGCAAGTACGCCCCCAATTCCAGCTACAATTGTAAAGCTCATATTGTTTAAGAAATTCATGACCTTTGGGATATAGCCCGAATATGTCTGTGCCCAAAAGCCTGTTGTTTTTAATCGCAAGCTTTTCTCACGAAACTCCTTCAGCATTCTGTCCTCTTGTGAGAATGCCTTCACAATACGTTGACCTGAAATTGTCTCTTCAATCATACCGTTAAGCGCACCAATAGCCACCTGCTGTTGTTTGAATAATGGAGCCGTTCTTCGTGTAATCCAGCGCATTGCCCAAAACATAATCGGTATAATGGTCATCGTTAATACAGTTAGCAAAGGGCTTAAGCTTAGCATGATAATTACAGTACCCGTTAGCGTTAAAACACTTGAAAACACTTGTATAAAGGAACTATTTAATGTTGAATTTACAGCTTCTATATCATTTGTCATCCGACTCATTAACTCTCCATGTTGTCGACGATCAAAAAATGAAATGGGCAATCTTTGAAAATGTGCAAAGACACTTGTACGCAGTCTATAAATGGTTTGCTGAGCAATACCAATCATCCAGTAATTTTGTAAAAATAACGCTACAGCTAAAAGAGCATAAATGCCGATTAACAGTATAATGCCCTTACCTAGACCTGCCAGTTCACCATGCGTTACATACATATCTATCATTTTTCCGATTATATACGGTCCAAGAAGAGCTAAAATAGAACTTACCATAACAAGTAAAAGCACAATTATTAAAAGTACACGTTGTTCATCGACAATTTTCCATAATCGCAACAATGTACTTCGCCAATCTGTGGCACGGGGACCCTTTTTTTTCTTGACAACCTGCTGTACATCCTCTGTTGTCAAAATCGGCTCATAGCCAAAAGGTTTCTGGAAAAATGCCATTATTTTTCCACCTCCTGTTGGGAGACTGCGATTTTTTTTATAGAGCTCAGAAGTTCGTAATAGCTCATTATGCGTGCCACATGCCACTACTTCCCCTGCATCGATTAATAATATTCGATCCGCTCCTTTAGCCGTACGTATTTTCTGAGTGACAACGAGCATAGTTGCTGGTTCTTCGCTCAGTGCCTCCCATAATGCCTGCTCCGTTTTTACATCAAGCGCACTTGTACTATCATCTAGCATTAATAGATGGCCTTTTCGTAATAACGCTCTTGCAATAGATAGCCTTTGTTTTTGACCACCTGAAAGATTAACGCCCTTCTGTCCAACTCTTGTTTCGTATCCCTGTGGAAAATCTTCTACAGAAGCATGTATTTGTGCTTGCATTGTTGCCTGTCGCACAGCAGCCATTTCAGCATCAGCGTCACCCCACCGAACATTATCTGCAATGTTACCTGTAAATAATAAGGATTGCTGTGGGACATAACCAATAATCTCTCTTAGCTCTTGTAAGTCCCATTGCTGAATATCCTTGCCTTCTACTAAGATTCTCCCCTCAGTGACATCATAAAAGCGAGGAATGAGCTGTAATAATGTTGATTTACCTGCACCTGTAGCACCCATTATGGCTAATTTTTCACCTGATTTAACATGAAAGCTTACATTTGCTAATACGGGAGAGTCTCCACCTGGATATTTAAAGCTAACGTTTTCAAAGGCCAGTTCGCCAAAATACCTTCCGCTAGAAGGACTTTCTACAGATGATGACTGCTCAGTGTCATTTTCAGTAGACAGAACTTCTGCCATACGCTCTGTTGAGCCTTGGCACGAGCATAAAAAAATAATAATAAACGCAAACATTGAAAATGAACCTGTCATACGCATTGTATAATTGACAATCGCCACAATATCACCAAGTGGTGTTGTACCTGAAGCAATTTGCTTTGTCCCAAACCACAAAAC
Organism: Lysinibacillus pakistanensis; assembly: GCA_001312325.1. The sequence goes on from BBDJ01000034.1 coordinate 12,228, forward strand.
GGCAAGTAAGCTCATATTCATGATGAATAATAGCACAGGCATTATATACTCCATAGTACGCAAAGCTTTAACTGTATCTATTTTTAAGCGTGAAGCTACCTTATCAAAACGAGAGGCTTCATAGGTACCTCGTAAATAAGCCTTAACCAACCGAATAGCCTGTAGATTTTCCTGCAGTACACGATTTAAACGATCTATCCTCTTTTGAACAAGCCCAAAATAAGACACGCCCTTTGTCACCATAAAAATAAGAAAAATAAAGATTACGGGTGCACCAATTACTAAAAATAAAGCAAGTTTTGCATTGACAAAAAAAGGCCATTACAATACTACCAATAACAGCTAACGGAGCCCGAAGCATAATTCGCAGGCTCATAAAAAGCACGGTTTGAACCTGTGTCACATCATTCGTTAGTCTAGTAATTAATGAGGCTGTTGAAAATTTTTGATAGGTGGCTAATGTAAATGCTTGAATTTTTTTCAAACATCGCATTTCGTAAATCATAAGAAAAGCTTTGTGCGGTATGTGATGAAAAATATGAGTTAATGACACCAGCAAAAAAGGCTACAAAGGAAAGAGCTAATAATATAGCACCCCATTGAAAAATCATCCCCTGGTTCTGAGCTCGTACTCCATCATCTATGATTTTAGCCATAATAAGTGGCTGTACTAGCTCAACAAATAACTCTAGCAGCATTAAACATAACGCTATAAATGCTGTCCATTTATAAGGCTTTACATAGGAAAAAAATTTCTTTCATATTCTTCCCCCTCGTTACTTATAGGAATTTTTCGAATTTTGAATATAGTAATAAACACCTGGCTAGATAATACTTTTATGCTTTTTCTCCGGCTACTGAAAGCCATGTTACACAAACAAGCATAACAAACACACCAACTAATTGCCAAAAACCTAAAGTTGTACCGAACACAATGACTGAAATAGCTATAGCTGTTAAGGGCTCTATACTAGATAGTACGCTAGTCTCAACCGCTGTAATATATCTCATACTACTTAAAAACAGCACAAAAGCTACTGTTCCAAAGAATATGAGTGCTAGCATTAACCCGACTATCTTTATATCTGTAAAGACATGCCATAAATTTGACTGCCATGCACGGCCAATTATCCCCAATGTTCCTCCTCCTATTAACATCCCCCAGCCAACAACGAGCAGAACATTCCACTCTTTCATCAGACGGGCTGGATACAAAGTGTAGAAGGCAAACGTTAGACCAACGGCTACTCCCCACAATAAGGCTTTATTACTAACTAATAAAGCGTCAAATGAAGCGTTCGTTAGTAGGAGAAAAAGACCTATAAGTGTACCAATAATCCTAACACTTGATATTTAGGGGGCCATTTCTTTAAACTAAGGGAGACATAAGCAACAACAAAAATTGGTGCTAAAAACTGTAATAGGGTTGCTAATACTGCATTACTCGCATTAATTGCTGCCACAAAGGCAAACTGCACGCCCAACATTCCGGCGATACCAAATATAATAAGCTGTCTACTCCACAGTTTTTGCTGCCAAATACCGAAAATATCTTTTCCTGTTAACAATAAATATGTAAGCAAAAGTATACCTGCAACTGTTAAACGAATTGTTAACATAAAAGACACTGTTAATGGTGTATGGCTAAGTAACCATTCCATTAAAGGCCCAGTTGCACCCCATAACATCGAGCCAGTAACGATAAATATTATTCCTTTTAAACGTTCCATACAATTCCTGCTTCCTATATACGTACTAAAAAAATGTTATTTTTCTTCAAAACTTTTCTTGCATTTCACTAGAAAAGTCCTAATATTTTTCATCATCAAATATTTACAAATATATTCATAATGACTAATTCCCGATAATTAACTATAATATTAGTATATATTGATTACCCAAGGAGATCGAATAATCATGAGTCATATGCATAAATCATTTACGATTGATGAACATTATTTAAATTCACTTCCTTTTCCTGCAATTGTCGTGAATCAAGATGGACAAGCAATTATTTTTGGAAAACCTGCTGAACAACTATTTGGTATTTCAGCGACTGATATTAAAGGAAATACTACTCCATTCATAAACGAAAATCTACTACGTGAGTTATCATACGAGACGTTTCAGGCTATTTTACACACTGATGAAAGTACGTATATCGATAAAGTTCAAGTAGTCACATTTACAAATGAAAAGATTACTACAGCATTACTAGCTAAACCATTTATAGAGCAAGGGGAGCCTTATATTCTTCTGTTATTTATGCTGCCGGAGTTAATGATTAATTCTGTGTCAAATAGCGGTACTCTTATTAATTTAAAGCAAGGGTTAGACAACTCATTTATGACCGTTACACTTGATCATGATGGTTTTATTTTAGAATGTAATGCAGAATTTCTAAAGACAAGTCAGTGGACTCCAAAGCGTGTCATTGGCAAAACGTTTTGGCAGCTATTCCCTGACAATGAGGTAAGTGAAAAGATTACAAACACTATTTGGCGTAATTTAAACAATGGTCATACGTGGCAAGGTGAGGTTGAAAAAAATTACGAAAACGGGTCAATCTTATTGGGTACTTCTAACAGCTATCCCAACGTTTAGCCTAGAAACAAATGAACAACAATTTATGTTAATCGAGAAGGATATCACGAAATCAAAGACTATCCAACATCAATTGGAAAAAAATCGCTTATATTGATACTGAAACAGGTCTTATGAATGCACATCGACTTGAAAAAGTCATTTCCAATATGATTGAGGATGATAGACACTTTTCTTTTGTCTATTTAAGTATCGATAAATTTTATACATTAAAAGAGCTACATGATCAGCAAATCGATCAAAGCCTTATTGTAGAATTTACAAACCGTATAAAAATGTATTTCCAAGATAGTACAATGGCACGCATTAATGAAAATGATTTTGTTGTCATCACACCTTTAAGTGAATGGTTTATCCAAGGTTTCCTGTCTTATTTACAACAGCATCCAATTTATAGCAGCAATATTGCTGTACCAATTTCTATTAGCGGTGGTATTACAAGATTCCCGGAAGATCAAACAACATTCTCTCAACTAATGAAAGCATCTATTGCAACTATTTCTAATGTTCGTGAGGCAGGCGGCGATAAAATTGTCTCATTATCTAAAGCTACTCATAAGGCATTAAATCGAAAAGCTTTAATTGAAAAACGTTTACTTCAGGCTCTAGATCAAAAGAATTTGAAAGTATTATATCAGCCCCAAATCGATGTTTATTCTGGGAAAATCACAGCTGTAGAGGCATTAGTCCGTTGGGAGGATGAAGTAATCGGTGTTGTAGCACCGGATGAGCTTATTCCAATTGCTGAGGAAACTGGTCTCATCAACAATATTGGTTCCTTTATGCTAGAAAAAGCTTGCGAGCAGGCGTTAATTTGGAAAAAAGCTGGCCTAGACATGAAGGTATCTATAAACTCTTCTGTTCGCGAATTCCGTGATAAAAATATGGCAAAATCAATTCTAGAAAAGCTAACTAAAACGGGCTGCCCTGCCAGTCTCATTCAAATTGAAATTACAGAAAAGTTTGCCCTAGAGGCAGAGGCCGCTAGCTTCATTACTCAGCAAATGCGTAAGCTAGAGAACGAGGGAATTTCCTTTATACTAGATGACTTCGGTACTGGATATGGCTCATTCAGATACATGCAAATCTTACCGATAGATACATTAAAAATTGATAAAACATTTACAAGCTCCTTACTAAAATCTGAGAAGACACAAAAGCTAATGCATGGCATGGTGCAGCTTGGAAAATCAATGGAACTTAAGGTTGTAGCAGAGGGTGTTGAAACCGCAGAGCAAGCAGACCTATTAATTACTTATGGCTGTGACGCTATACAAGGCTATTATATTAGTAAGCCTGCTACTCCAGAGGAAATTGAAGCATTGCTTGTAAAATAGAAAAATAAAAGGGGCTCCGTTGTTTTTCAAACGGAGCCTCCTTTTATTTTATTTTTTTATAGACTTTTTGTAATTTTGCTTTACTTGAACGAATCGACCGGAATATTAATTGCATAAATACCTCTGCAAAAACAAGACCCATAACGATAGCTCCTGTAATTAAAAATGCTTTTAACCCATACTGTAGACCTTGTAAGTAATCATCCTCTACAACGTTCCTCATGGCATTATAGGCCATACCACCTGGCACTAATGGGATAATCCCACCTACTATAAAAATAATCATCGGCATCTTAAAGCGCCGCGCATATAAATGAGCAACTATCGCAATGACAAATGATCCGAAGAAAGAAGCATTGACGACATCCATTCCTTTTTCTGTTAAAAGGTAATAGATGATCCAGCCAATAACTCCAACAAGGCCGCAATGAAGTAGTGTTTTTCTAGGTACATTAAAAATAACAGCAATCCCAGCAGTGGCAAAGAAACTAACAACTAATTGAATGATAATATCCATCATATGCTATTGTGCGCCTCCTAAAATGCTAGAGTGACAGCAATTGCTGCACCAATGGCAAAGGCTGTTAGAAAGGCCTCTGCCCCCTTTGCCATCCCTGACATAAAATGCCCCGCCATTAAATCACGCACTGCATTTGTAATCAATATACCTGGTACAAGAGGCATGACAGAGCTAATGATAATTTTATCAAGCTCTGTTCCGAAGCTATACTTGACTGCAAAGAAGGCAACAAATCCGATAACGAGTGATGCTGTAAATTCTGAGAAAAACTTTACTTTGGTTAAATTATTTATCATAACAAGCACTAGAAAGCCTAGCCCTCCCGCTAAACAAGCAATCGGGAAATCAGCCATCCACCCTTAAACATAATAAGAAAACATCCACTTGCAAGAGCTGCTGCTACGACTTGTAAATAGGTTGGTAAAAAATAATTTGTTTTTTTTGTATCGACTTTAGCTCGTCATAAGCCTCTTCTAATGTTATCATGTGAGATGTGAGTCTCCGAGATACTGAATTTACCAAGGCTATTTTTTGTAAATCTGTAATTCTATTGGAAATTGATGTAATTCTCGTTGGCTGTGTCTTGCCTAACGAAAAAAATGATCCCAGTTGGTGTGGCATAACACTGCGCATCAAGCATATTTTGAGAATGTGCCATGCGTAGCATCGTATCCTCCACACGGTATGTTTCTGCACCACTTTCAATCATAATACGCCCTGCAAGCAATAAGCAGTCAATCGTAAATTCATTATCCGCTTCATGTAAAACCATTACAGCTATCTGCCTCCTTCAAAAGGTTCCTTGCCAATAGTATCGAACTGCCCAAAAAAACTCAACTGAAATTTCAATTATTAATTCTATACTTTGGCTGTAATATGCTAATTAAAGCAAATTGATTTTATATGAAAATAAATTGCCCATAAATTGATAGCAAAACTTCGTAGATTCGTATAACTTTTTCAATGGCTAACACGTCTGATTGTATAGAAAAATAATTTAGGAAAGGAGCGTATCCATAAAAATGCCGGAACGCAGAAGAAGACGCGGCCCGATGATTGATTTTCTATTAATCGGCCTCATTATTACATTAACAACTATTATTTTAGTTATTATCCTATCGAAAGATGACTTTAAGTTTCAAAAAAATTAGTGCCTCAAAAGAGACAGAATCAGTACCTAGTAATTTATCCACAGAAAGCTCTGCGTTTCCAGGTATACGTATTGTAACAGACGTTTCTAATGATAAACAAACACCTTTTGCTATTCATTATCCACAGACTGACAATAAAGCATTTAATGAAGCCGTTTTACAGTACATATCGGATTCAAAAGAAACCTATTTGTCATCAATGAAAAAAAATAAAAACAAAGAGGCTATGGGCGAGCTTAACATTAGTTTAGAAACATTCCCGTACCGTGAGCACTATTATTCCTTTGTACTAACAAAAATGGTGTACTTAGGTGGGGCAAATCATGAGGTATCAACCAAGACATTTTTCATCAATAACGAAACAGGGAAACAAATTACCATTAAAACATTACTGCAAGGCGATGAAAACAACTTAGCTACATTGGCAGCTCAAGTACGTAAAGATTTACAGCAAAATCTTCAATTAAAGGATGATCTCTTTACAGATGAGCTTGAAAAAGCAACAGAGCCTAAATGGTCTAACTTCAATCGCTTCTCCATTGTAGAGGATTCGTTACAATTCTATTTCGATGAGTACGAGATTGCTAGTGGAGCAGCAGGTGCACCAATAGTGAAGCTTCCTCTTTCGCTAATTAACCCGTTGTTAGCCTCTGATTTTCAAATTGCTATGGAGACTATAAAACCTACGAAGCCAACTAACACAGGTGATTCCAATACGAAACGTATCGCCTTAACTTTTGACGATGGTCCACATCCAAAGGTAACTGAACAAATATTAGATACACTTGATAAATACCATGCAAAAGCTACTTTCTTTATGCTTGGTGGTCGTGTACAGTATTATCCTGATATTGCTAAGGATGTACTTGCTCGTGGTCATGAAATAGGTAACCATACATGGAATCATCCTGTATTAACAAAGCTTTCACAAGAGCAGGTATTGAAGCAGTACACATCAACTTCTGCAGAACTAAAGAAAGCAATTAATCAAGATGCTACTGTATTTCGACCTCCATACGGCGCAACAAACGATGCTATTAACGGGCAAATACCAATTCCTGTCGTACTATGGACGATTGACACATTAGACTGGAAGCATCGTAATGCACAGCAACTATTACCGTATGTAAAAAATAATCTACACAATAATGCCATTGTTTTAATGCATGATATTCATCAATCCACTGCGGATGGACTGGATGCCGTACTTGCCTATTTACAGGGGCAAGGCTATGAATTTGTAACAGTCTCAGAGATTCTTCCCTATCGTCAATAAATAACCCTTCAAGTACTGCTTGTATCCAAAAAAGGTAAAAGTCCAATAAACTAAAATTAAGTTTATTGGACTTTTTTTTATTTTATTATTAGTTTATCTAACGGTAGGAAGTCTTTTAATTGATAGCTCTTCACCTCTTTAGGAGCTACTGTATAGAGTGCATCTCCTATATATACAACACGCTGTACAAGCTGATCCCAATTTTCATATGGCTCATCTGTGCTTTCTTCAATGATATTGCCTTTTAGCACGATTCCTTTATCTGCTGTAATTTCATAGATTTGAGCTCCCTGACCTTTGTAAACAATTTCATCGCCCTTTCCTGCCTCATAAAGGACAACTGGGAAGCCAAAATAATTGTATTCCTTATTGCGGAACAATGCCTTAGGATTATATTGAACATCCGAATAAGAACCTTTACCACCGATTTTTACTGATGATTGTTCTTTTGGATTCTTGAAATCTGAAACATCAAACAATGACATTTTCATATTAGTTGTTACTGTAAAATTTCTTTTTGAAAAAGTATCATAGCGTTGCTCTGTATCATAGCCAATTCCGATTAAATGGGTTTCATCTAATGGATGCAAGTAATTACTAAAGCCTGGGATTTTCAATTCTCCGAGAACAGTTGGCTTTTGAGGATTTGCTACATCAATCACAAATAACGGATCGACTTGTTTAAATGTCACCACATACGCTTTTTCACCCATGAAGCGTGCTGAATACACTTTTTCTCCTGGGGCCAAGTCTTTAACTGTGCCAAGCTCTTTTAAATTTTTATCTAAAATAAAGAGATGATTACGTGAAATATTTTTTTTCATCCCACGTATTTCCTTCAGTTGTTACAATACGGAAATTACCCTTGTACTCATCCATTGAATATTGATTTAACACAGTTCCCTTTACTTCCGTGTTACCTACAAAATTCATGGTAGTGCCATCAACATTCCATTTAAAGATTTGTGTATTTGTTGCTCTTGGCATCCAAATCCTCATATCCATAATGCGGTTTTCAGCAGGAACGACTGCACCGCCATCATAGACTGGTGTTGTAAGATAAAGTGCATCCTCTGACATATACAGACCGCTACTACCGCCCAAATAACCTTTTGTATTGGCAGTTGCCTTTGCACCATTCTTTAAATCTAGAGCCGTTATTAAGCTATATGTTCCATCCAGGGTATTTGGTAAAATAGATATTTTCTCAAGAGGTAGGCTTTGGAATTCCTTCGTTCCTCTACTATCATATGTTTTTGGCTTTAAATCAATGGTTTTGTTATCTCGAAGCGCCCAATAATTTGGAAACATGTTCCCAATTAAATATAATGTGTCATTGGTAATACGAATATCCTGTAAATATCCCTCTTGCCCTACTTCACGTAAAAATTTGGGGCTCTTAGGATTTGAGATATCATACAAAGTAGCTGTTGACATGCTCGTGCCTGCTTTTTCTAAATATTTATCCCCAATTGCAATTAACAAATGATCGTATAAAGCAAGCTTTGAAATATATTTTGAATCTTCTATTTTTAGAGTCGCTGCTAATGCTAAATTTTTTTGGATTGGTTGCATCTACCACTGTAATACTATGTTCTTTTACAGAATAAATAAAACCATCCTTTACAACGACTAAATCACCTTCTTCAACCCCCTCTACTTGATTGTTTGTCATAGAAGAATTACTGCTTACACTTGGGCTATCTGCCTTGTTTTCCATTTCTCTACTTGAATCATATTTTACTTCCTTATCTGGGTTAGCTAAAAGAGTGTCAAAATATTGCTGTAACTCTCTCTCAGATTTTACTGCTTCGAGTTTTTCAATAATGGTAAAAGAAATTACTTGTGAGGCTGCTTTCGGTCCACCAAGTACAAAAGCGTCCTTCTGAACATGTAGTTTATAATTACCAGGTGCTAAATCACTAACAATTAATGTCTTTTTATCTTCTCCTAGTGTAATAGCTGCTTCTACCTTTTGATCCTTACTATTTGTAACGTAAACAGTTTCTTCTGTTATCTTGCTTTCTTTCAAGGCTTTCGTAAAAGTTGCTTGCCAGCTTTTAGTGGCCATACTAACACTAGCTGCTTTTGCTACAACCGTTGGGGTCATCGTCAACGTAATAATCCCTGGTAAAATGGCGAGTATGGCAATAACCATAATTGCTATCCATTTATTTTTCATCTTTTTTTCCTCTCTTTCATATGTTTATCAATTAGACTGCTGGAAAGTTGGAAAGTTACATTTTTCAGAAATTTTTTTTATTCTATTATTACTCCATAAGAAAAACGAGAGGAAGACTCTCCTCTCGTTTATTCATGAAAAGGCCATGGTGGTAGCATTTTACCTAAGGGTTTATCCTGACGTCTCCCTAATACATAATCAGCCTGCATAATAGTATGAATTTCACGTGTGCCTTCATAAATAACAGGTGCTTTGGAGTTACGTAAATAACGGGCAACTGGATATTCGTCTGAATAACCATAGGCACCATGAATTTGCACCGCATCATCTGCTGCTTTATTAGCAAAATAACAGGCCTGCCATTTTGCAAGAGATGTCTCTCTCGTATTTCGAACACCTTTTGTTTTTTAGTTCACCAACACGATAGACAAGTAGACGACTCATTTGATAGCCTGCCTCCATGTTGGCAATCATTTGCCCTACTAGCTGATGTTCACCAATAGGCTTACCAAATGTTTCACGTTCATGACAATATTTCACACTTGCTTCAAGGCATGCTTGAATGAGTCCCACAGCACCAGCAGCTACCGTGAAACGACCATTATCAAGAGCAGACATGGCAATTTTAAAGCCCTCGCCCTCTTCTCCTAGTCGATTCTCTACTGGTACACGTAAATCTTCAAAAAAAGAGCTCACCAGTATTACCAGCACGAATACCATATTTCCCCTTAATAGCCTTCGAGGTAAAGCCAGCCATTGATCGCTCTATAATAAATGCACTAATACCGTGATGTTTCTTTGATTTGTCTGTATAGGCAAAAACAATAAAATGATCAGCTATATCACATAAGGAGATCCATGTTTTTTGCCCATTTATAACATAAAAATCTCCATCACGTACAGCAGTCGTTGACATTGCCGCTACATCTGATCCAGCTCCAGGCTCTGTTAGACCAAATGCCCCAATTCGAACACCCTTTGCCTGTGGAACAAGGTATTGTTGCTTCTGCTCCTCTGTCCCCCACTGCATTAAGGTCATACTATTCAAGCCCGTATGAACAGAAACTGCTGTTCGAAATGCCGTATCTCCTCTTTCGAGTTCCTCACAAACAATAGCAAGTGCATTATAATCCATACCACTACCACCGTATTTTTCAGGAATGCAAACGCCCATTAAGCCAAGCTCAGCAAGTCCTGACCAAATCTTTGCATCAAAGCCTCCTATTGCATCCCACTTTGCAATATTCGGCATGATTTCATCATCTACAAATTGTCGAACGGTTTTTCGTAGTAGCTCCTGCTCAGTGGTAAAGTCAAAATTCATGGTTGACACCTACCATTTCACAATCATTGCAGATTTATGGGATGTCTCTTTTATGACAACACCCCGTTTTGCCATCTCTTCTATATACGTATCTCCTGGAACAATTGATTCAGGCGCAAATACACCGCGCTTTGTAATTGTCCCTTCACCAATCATTTGCGCAACTACAGAAATTGTATTAGCCGTTGCACGAGCCATAGCTGTTTCATTTATTGTCATATCTTTTCTAACGACCATCTCGTACTCGTATGTTACTTGCTGCTGAGCCTTTTCCCCAGCAACAATGACGCGCAGCAGTACAGCATCCGGTTTTGTACCAAGCTCAAGCTTCTTTTTAAGTGCCTCTCGCACAACTGCTCGAACAGGCACTTCTTGATTATCTACCTCTACCTTATTTGTAGAATCAAGGAAACCTAAATCAGCTAACAGCTTAAATTTCTCTGCGTGCCCCTTATACCGAATTGTTTTGTACTCTAATGTGCGGACATTTGGGAATGTCTTATACAGCGTGGAAATTCCACCTGATGTATAAAATGCCTCTAGCACACCAAAATCGTCAAAATAAATAGGTTCAACACCTGATAGAGATGGAACTTCCTTGAGTTTTCCTTTTTGAATGGCTTTTGAAGGCTCTGTATAATGATCAAAAACCCCATCTAAAGAAAATACTCGCGTGTAATGAAGAGGTGGCTTCGGCTCTGTTGGAATACCTCCTACAAATAGCTTAATAGATTCGACTTCATCTAATTTTGATGCACCATAGCCCGCTAAGATATTGACCATTCCAGGAGCAACGCCAGATCAGGAATAATTGTTACGCCTTTAGCTTTTGCGTCTTCATGAAGATCTAAAATTTTTTTCCGTTACCCCACCGATATGTCCACCTAAATCCACGGAATGTACGCCAGCCTCAATTGCTGCTCTTGCTACACGTTCATTAAAGGAATAGAAAAGAGCATTTACGACCACATCGCCTTTAGATATGACATCCATTAAAGATTCATCGTTCTCTGCATGAAGCTCCACTACCTCAACCTTATCTGTGTTTAACGTGTTCACAAAATCCTGTGCCACCCCTACATCTATGTCCCCTAAGATTACACGTTCTACTCTATTATTTTTAATTAAATCACGAGCTACCTCTTTTCCCATTAAACCTGCACCTAATACAACAACCTTCATCAAGAACATCCCCTTTCGTTGATCTGTTACTCTGTATCGATTTGTGCTCTTTGTAATTTACCGCTATAGTCTACATAAATACTTTTCCATTCGGTATAAACATCTAAGGCAGCTACTCCTGAGTCACGGTGACCATTCCCCGTACCTTTCGTGCCCCCAAATGGTAAATGGATTTCTGCCCCTGTTGTGCCTGCATTCACATAAACAATCCCTGTGTCTAAATCTCGCTGGGCGCGGAAAATTGTATTCACATTCTGTGAGAAAATTGAGCTGGATAAGCCAAATTTCACGCTATTGTTTACTTCGATCGCTTCCTCTAAACTTGCTACTTCGATTATTGAAACGACAGGACCAAAGATTTCCTCCTGTGCAATAATCATGTTTGGCTTAACATTAGTAAACAGTGTTGGCTCATAATAAAATCCTTTATCATAGGGTGTTTCGTTTAATATTCTGCCACCTGCTAACAATGTCGCTCCTTCTTGTTTACCGATTTGCACATAGTGATTGATTTTTTCTAATGCTGCTTTATTAATTACTGGTCCTATTTTTACCTGCTCATCTAGGCCGTTCCCAATTGTTAACTTTTGCATTTCGTCCAATAGACGTTTTTCTAGTTCTTCTCTTACATCTTTATGCACAATCACTCGACTACATGCTGTACATCTTTGACCAGCTGTGCCAAATGCACTCCATAAAATCCCTTCTGTAGCCAGCTGTAAATCAGCATCGTCCATAACAATTACTGCATTTTTGCCACCCATCTCTAGTGAAATCTTTTTCAGATGCCTTCCTCCCAGCTCCGCTACTTTACTTCCTGTAGTTGTTGAGCCAGTAAATGAAATGACCTTAACATCTGGATGCTCAATTAAGGCTGTTCCTACTGTTGGGCCACTGCCAAATACAATATTTGCTACCCCGTTCGGCAGACCGATTTCTTCAAAAATTTTACCCATTTCATAGGCCATCATCGGTGTCTCATTGGAAGGCTTCCAAATAAATGTATTGCCCGCAACAATGGCAGGGAATGATTTCCATGTTGCTATTGCCACAGGGAAATTCCAAGGAGTAATTAAACCGACGACCCCTATAGGTGCCCGGACACTCATTGCAAATTTATTAGCAAGTTCAGACGGTGTTGTTTCCCCAAACAATCTTCGACCCTCACCAGCCATATAATAAGCCATATCTATCCCTTCTTGTACCTCACCTCTAGCCTCTTCAATTACCTTTCCCATCTCTTTCGTTAAAACGGTCGCCAAATATTCCTTCTTTTCTTTCATTTTTTTTGACCGATTGCATATAAATAATCAGCACGTTTAGGCGCGGGTACTAATGCCCAACTTTTTTTGTGCCTGCTTAGCAAACGCTACCGCTTCATTTACCTCATTTACTGTGGAACGCGGAATAGTTGCTAGCTCCTCTCCATTCGCAGGGTTAGTCACTGCTATACTTTGTAAATGGGAATGTGTTACCCATTCACCACCGATAAAGTTTTTGATTTCCAATACTCACACCCCCTGAAGTAATCTAGATGCCTCGGCTACGTTGCTAAATCGTTACATCGCATGCAGGTATTATCTATCACTCTATTTAATCAATATTAAATATGTCAAAATTCCGAATTTTCACCAAACATCTCTCCCACTTAGCAACATCGGTGACAACCGCCAGAGGCCTTATTTTCCTTTAGCTTAACTTCCGTAGAAAAGACATTGCTAAACCTTTCACAGAAGGTACCTTTTGTAATCATTATATTAACAATCACTTAGGCACTTGACTAAATGAAAATAAATAATACACATTCTAGTTTTTTATATTCGACATTTTCTATGTTATTCCCTTTTTTTCTAAAATAATTAATTTTGCAATGAAACTAATGTCCCTTATAATCGTATACAGTAACAACAAAATTACTTTTGGAGGAATCCTATTATGAATAATCATGAAATTGACTACCAAATTTTTGGCGACGACATGCAATACGTAGAAGTTGAGCTTGACCCTCAAGAAACAGTAGTAGCTGAAGCAGGAGCATTAATGATGATGGATGATGCAATCCATATGGAAACAATTTTCGGTGATGGCTCAAAAGGAAGCCAAAATAGTGGCATTATGGGAAAACTACTCGGTGCAGGTAAACGACTTATTACTGGTGAAAGCTTATTTATGACAACATTTACGAATGCTGGTTCAGGCAAACGTCATGTTTATTTCGCTTCTCCGTATCCAGGAAAAATCATCCCAATGGATTTAAGTCAATTAAACGGAAAAATTATTTGTCAAAAGGATGCATTTTTAGCTGCTGCCAAAGGCGTTTCAGTTGGTGTCGAATTCCAGAAAAAAATTGGTGTAGGGTTCTTCGGTGGTGAAGGCTTTATTATGCAAAAGCTTGAAGGTGATGGTATGGCTTTCGTTCATGCAGGTGGAGCTATTCATGAAAAGACTCTACAACCTGGTGAAGTATTACGCGTAGATACAGGATGTTTAGTCGCTATGACATCTAATGTGGACTACAATATCGAAATGGTTGGTGGCGTAAAAACGGCATTATTTGGTGGTGAAGGTATCTTCTTCGCAACTTTAAAGGGGCCCGGTAAAGTATGGATTCAATCATTGCCATTCAGCCGATTAGCAAGTCGTGTCTTCGCAGCAGCCCCAATTTCACAAGGCGGTGGCGGTCAATCTAAAGGTGAAGGCGGCATTGGCGGTTTATTTGATTTATTTAATAAATAATATCTATTTTCAAGTAAAAGGAACACATCTAACTACGATGTGCTCCTTTTTATTTTACTTAGGTATCATTAATCGATTCTATTCGAAACAGCCTTGCCCTGTCCATAAGCGGTAAGTGCCCTCACGTTCAGCATAAACATAGCCGTTCTTGTCTCGAGCGATGCACTCCCAATATGTGGAAGTGCCACAACATTTGGTAGCGTTAATAACGGATGATCTAGTGCAATAGGCTCATGCTCAAAAACATCTAACCCCGCTGCCCACAGCTTACCATTTTTCAGTGTATGATAGAGAGCATTTTCATCAATAATACCCCCACGTGATGCATTGATTAACACTGCGTCATCCTTCATTAAGGCAAGCTCCTCTGCCCGATAAGACCCACAGTATCACTATTATATGGCGTCATAATGACAACAAAATCCGATAGCTTTAATAGCTCCTCTAATGAAGCATACTTAAATCCATACATTTCCTCTGCCTCATGACGACGTCTTCGATTATTATATAAAATCTTCATATCAAAGCCTTTTGCACGTCTCGCTACCGCCTGACCAATACGCCCCATACCAATAATTCCAATAGTAGCGCCAGATACGTCTTTTCCTACTAATTGCATTGGATACCAGCTTTTCCATTTACCCTCACGTAAATATCGTTCACTTTCCGGAATTCTTCTTGCCGTTGCAAGCAATAAGCCAAATACTAAATCTGCTGTGGTATTAGTTAAGACTCCAGGGGTATTAGTTGCCATTATGCCACGTTTGCGTATTGCTTTAACATCAATATTATTAAAGCCAACAGCTAAGTTTGTTACTAATTTAAGATTGGGTGCGTGCGATAACAATTCTTCATCCACCTGATCTTCAATAGTGACCCACAGTACCTCGCAATCGGTAACAGCCGTCAATAATTTTTCCCGTGGTATAACCGCTTCTTCCTCCTCCCATTGTTCGATTTCGTAATATTCTTGTAATGGTTCCACAATATGCACAGGGAACTTACGTGTAATAAATAATTTCTTTTTCATTTTCCGATCACCCCTCTTTTTATTTCCCCAATTCGCCTATAGCGTAACACTTAGTACACGCATTTTCTAGGTAATTCTTGTCTTCGCTAATTTGCTCACGTCTTCTTTCTTTCTGACTATTATGTTCATCCGTCTATAAAAGGTCTATCCTTCTAAAAAGCAGTTTTATCGAATCCAAACCAATAAAAAACTATGCAAGACTTGATGCATAGTTTTACCATTTAAAAATCTCTTATTGTTGTCTCTAATCGATTGGCTACTTTTTCTAATTCCTCAGAAGATTCACCAATCGTTTCGATAATAGTAGCTAATTCTGTTATTTGTCGTCCAACATTTTGGAAGTTGGTAATAGAGCCCTCTACTGAGCCGGATATTGCATCAAATGCTTTTAAAGATTCTGCATTTTGTTCTATACTATTATTCACTAGCTCTTGAATCTCCTGTATTGCATGGACTACTTGATTTGTTATCCCATTAGACATTTTTATTAGATCAGCAATTTGCTCCACTGAATGTCTGGTTTGATCTGCAAGCTTTCGTACCTCATTTGCAACAACAGCAAAACCTTTTCCATGCTCACCAGCACGCGCAGCCTCAATCGCAGAATTCAATGCAAGTAAATTTGTTTGACCAGAAATACTTTTAACTATTTCGACAACATCCTTAATTTTAGAGGAAGACTTATCTAATTCTCCTACCATTCCTGCCATATCAACTGTCTTATGATGAATTTTTCCAGTTTGCTCATTCATTAAAACTATTTTGGAATAACCTTCATTGGATACTTTTTGCATTGTTTTCGCTTCTTTAATACTGTCCTTCAAATAATTATTAACTTCCTTAGCACTAAAAATAAGTTCCGTAACGGTCTCGTTCGTGCTTTGGGATTGAGTTTCTAGTTGTGTTGAGATCCCGCCAATTATATCCTTAACATGTGCGCGTACACTATTTCGATGCTCTTCCATCAATATATTTGCATAATTATCATATTCCTCTAAAACTATTTGCTGCTCTAAATTACAAATTTTGCTGATAGCTTCACAAAATTTTTCTTCATCGCCCTTTGATAACTGAAGCTCATAAACTATTTTTCTTAATGATTTCTCAAGATTTTGAAAGGCAGCTAAATACCATTTAGGGTATAGATTAATCTTTACATGCATTTTTGCCACACGTCTTCTCTTCTCCACAAAGGCTTCATCAATACGCCCTTCAAACATTTCTATAATATGATGGCGTAAAGTTTGGCGTAAACGTTCACTTGAGCTATGCTTTTGAATTACCTCAAGTAAGGATGGCACACCTTCTACAGCTTGATAAAATGCTGCTACTACCTCTACGACATTGCGTTCGATATAAGGCTTTAAACTCCTAATCAACCGTAAATCCTGTCTAGTCAGATTTATAAGATTTATTTGTAACAAACGTTCCTGATCTTGAATAATAACCCCTATACTTGATTCATTACTAATTTCAATTGTATTTTTCTTAGGCCTATTTCCAATATGAAACATTCTCTCCACCTCATGCATATGTTCTTGGCCATACTATATCTATCCTACTAACCATCATCTAAAAGTAACAAGTATCCAGTTTACATCTGCATCTATTATAAGGTCTAATCCATAAAAGTTACAATATATAGGTAAATTCTGTCCGTTTTCGAGTTAATTACCCATTTAATTTAATAATATCGAGGTCTTTTTTTACTGTGTAATAGTCATCTTTTTGGATTCTATCCTAAATTTTTTTACATAAGTACGGTTAAATTGACATAAAAAAAGCCACTCATCTTTTTAAAAGAAGAGTGACTATCTAATTTACATAAAAATAATAATGGCTAATACAGCTGCTAACACTAAGCGGTAAATAGCAAATGGCATCAGTTTCACTTTAGAAATGAGCGCTAAAAAGAATTTAATTGAAAGTAATGCAAAGACAAATGAACTAACAAAGCCTACTACATAGAAGCCTAAATAATCCATAGATAATGTATCCCAGTTTTTCAATACAGAGACTAGCTAGCCCCAGCCATAATGGGTACTGCCATAATAAAAGTAAAATCTGCCGCTACACGGTGACTCATACCAAATAGTACACCACCAGAAATTGTTGCCCCAGAGCGGGAGAACCCTGGCCACAGTGATAAACATTGGACTAGACCTACTTTAAATGCTAAGCCGTAAGAGATTTTATCCAGCGAATCCACTTTTGGTCTTTTTGGAGCAAGCTTATCTGCAGCAATCATTAAAAGTGCCCCAGCCACTAATGCATAAATAACATGCTCTACTTTAAATAAATGATCATCAATAAAATCTTTAAAGGCAAAACCTAACACAACTGCTGGCAACATCCCTACGATTACATGCAATAAGTTGAAGTGTCCCTTTACTGATGTTGTTTGACCATCAATTTTATAAAGTCCAACAAGATTTAACATTCGCTTCCACATTACAACGACGACGGCTAAAATAGATCCTAATTGTACAACAATTTTAAACGTATTAGCGGGATACATCCCTAAAAATTCCTCTGTTTTTAACCACATATCATCTACTATAATCATATGACCTGTCGACGAAACAGGCGCAAACTCTGTCATACCCTCTACAAAGCCTAAAATAAGTGCCTTTAATAACTCTATGATTTCCACGTTGTCACCTTACCTTTTTTTTGAATATAACTGATTATCATTGATTAGAACATCAAATAGCTACTGCTATAGTTTATTGTAAATGTATATCCACTACCCATAGTTCTGAACGGCTGCCTATCCTCATAGGAGGGCCCCAAAAGCCAAAACCTGATGAAACAAGTGTATGCATTTGCTCCTTCATCTTATAACCGTAATCCAGCTCAAATACTCGAGATGTTATATACTGATTAGGCCAAAGCTGACCTTTATGTGTATGTCCTGACATATGAAAGTCTACACCTAAATCTGCAGGTGTTTTTAAATCATTTGGCGTATGATTCATTACAAACCATGGCAGATTATCTGTTAACTTCAAGGCATCAAGTTGTTTTCTTTCCTTGTTAGTCAAATCCTCTTGACCAGTTACTATTAACGTATTATCAATCCGAATAGTTTCATCTCGTAAAATTTTCACATGGGCTTTCTCCATCTCTTCCACAAACTCAGGGATTTTCTTGCCGTAATATTCGTGATTGCCCAGTACGCCATACACACCATATGTAGCAGTTAGCTGCCTCATTACACCAGCCATTCCCTCATTTACAAACCATTTAGGATCATCATCCACAATATCTCCAACTAAAAAAAACAATATCTGGTTTTGCCTCATTCGATAATGTAACAAAGCGTTCTAAATGTCTTTTATGTGAAAGAACACCTAAATGAAAATCCGATGCCACAACAACTCTCAACGTATCTAACCCACTAGTCTTTTTATCCATCGTGAACTCTAAATGACGGACTACAGGTGAGTACGCTAAATAGGAACCAACAATGCTTAGTACAAACAACACAGCAATTGCTATACTACCAATTATCTGCACATTTTTAAAGGGGCTTAACCAAATTACTAGATGTGCTGTTAAACAAATCAATAATCCGTATTCAAAAATGAACATCCAATAATTACCTATTACAGAGAATGTTTTTAAAGATTCGTGTAGTCTTCCGATAACAATGCTAAAAGCAGCAATAAACAGTACTAACCAATAGAGTATGGGATATCGAAACCATCCCAGTGAAACAAGCCACTGCTTCAATCCCCACCCTATGTAAAATGTTAATGCACTATAAAGACTTAATAGAAGAATTCCACCGATTACTTTTGGCATGTCCTAGTCCTCTACTTTCATTTATTCTTAACTGATTATAGCATTATCTTTACCATTCATATTTTAATAAGCACTTGTAATCAATTACTCCAACGTTGACGTTATCCGCCAAATCTTAGGCCAACACGATGTTGGTCACTCAGGCGTTTTCACAGGATGTGAGGATCTTAAAGTTCCTCTATTTCAGCGGGCGCATAAACGAACGCTGAATAAGAAAGGAAATCACATTCATCTCGTGGCCTATAGTGGTGGAACGTAATCTGTACCTAATGTTCGCTATCGCACAATAAAGATCTGCTAAGTCAAGATAAACTTCTAGAGAAAATGAGTGTCTATTGCCAATTAAATTGTACCTATGTCTATCTACTTTTTCTCACGTTTTACATGACAATTTCATGGAATTAGTGACATTTTCGTCATCTTTCATAAATTACTCAATATAATATAGCACTTCCACTTTCACATTTTTTTCCAGTATTATAACAAACAAGAAAGTATATTTACGTATTTACTAGCTAAAAGGGGTGTTATTCAAATGACAAGGTATAAATTTGAATCAGCAGAGCATGAGTTATTCCGTAAAACTATACGTAAGTTTTTAGCAGAGGAAGCCGAGCCAAACTATGCACAATGGGAAAAGGACCACCTCATACCACTTAGCTTTTGGCATAAGCTTGGAGAAATGGGCTATCTCTGTCCACAGGTAGAAGAGCAATTCGGTGGTCTTGGATTGGATTTTAGCTTTGGCGTCATCATCCAAGAGGAGCTGGAAAGAATAGGCTCCAGTCTTATTGGCATTGGCTGCATAATGATATTGTTGTGCCCTACATCGAAGCATATGGCACACAAGAGCAAAAAGCACGCTGGTTGCCTAAATGTGTTACAGGCGATTATATAACTGCCATTGCAATGACGGAACCAGGAGCAGGGTCCGATTTAGCAAATATTCAAACAACAGCTATTCGCGACGGTGATCATTATGTTGTGAATGGGCAAAAAACATTTATCACAAATGGCATTCATACAAATTTAGCAGTTGTTGCAGTGAAAACGAATCCACAGGCTGAAAAAAAACATCGTGGCATAAGCCTTCTATCATCGAGGGTGACACAGCAGGTTTCATAAAAGGGCGTAAACTTGATAAGGTTGGGATGCATGCACAGGATACAGCAGAACTATATTTCGAGGACTGTCGAGTGCCTGTAGAAAACCTTCTTGGTGAAGAGGGAAAAGGCTTTATCTATATGATGGAAAAGCTACAGCAGGAACGTTTAGCGGTAGCTATTGCTGCACAGACGGCTGCTGAGGATATGTTAGCCTTGACAATTGATTATGTAAAATCCAGAGAAGCATTTGGCAAATCCATTGGTCATTTTCAAAATACTCAATTTAAGATAGCCGAAATGGCCACAAAAATCGAGCTAGGTAAAGCCTTTTTAGAATCCTTAATTGAAGAACATATTGCAGGACATGATGTAGTCACAAAAGTATCAATGGCTAAATACTGGATCACCGAAAATGCACGTGAGCTTGCAATCCAATGCATGCAATTACATGGTGGCTATGGTTATATGGAAGAATATAAAATTGCTCGAAGGTACCGAGATATCCCTGTTATGTCCATCTATGCAGGAACCAATGAAGTCATGAAAGTAATTATAGCTAAAAACTTAGGCTTATAAAAAACAGCGGCAAATCACTTGCCGCTGTTTTAACTATACTGCTGGAATACGAACGATGACCTTAAATAAATCACCATCTACATCTATACTCATTCGAGCATCATGAAGATCTACGATGGATTGAGCGATTGCTAAGCCCAGCCCTGAGCCCTCCGTATGTCGGGAAGCATCTGCTCGTTTAAATCGTTCAAATAACTCCTCAGCATCCTCGCTAATTTCATATTTAGCTACATTTTTTTACCGTAAATTCAGCATCACCATCTGCTGTACGTTTCAATGTTACATAAACCCTTGTACCTTCTAATGAATATTTCAAAACATTGACAATTAAATTATCGATTAGCCTCCACCATTTTTGCCCATCGACATAAGCATATATTGGTTCATTTGGTTTAGTCATTCGTAAATCTAAATGAGCCTGTACTAAATCCTCCTCATGCTCCCCTACTGCCTGCTGTATTAACTGTGTTAAATTGACTCTACTTCGGTGAAGCTCGATATTGCCACTTGCCATTTTCGATACCTCAAAAAGATCCTCAATCAGCACTTTCAAACGCTCTGATTTCTTATCTAGTATATGAATGTATTGTTTGCGCTCATCCTCTGTAATGTCAGGATTTTTTAGTAAATCGGTATAAGTAATTATGGATGTCAGTGGTGTTCGCAAATCATGACTAACATTTGTAATAAGCTCTGTTTTTAAACGCTCACTTTTTGCCTGCTCATGCATAGATGTACGAACACCTTCTCTTAAATGATTAAGATTTTCTGCATGTTCCTTAAGTGGCGATTTGCCTATTACCTTGACATCACGGTTTAAGCGCCCCTCTGCCATATCCTTAGTATCCTTCATAATTCTGTTTAAATAGCCCATTCTAGATAGGAAGACAACAAGGGACGGAACCCCTATAATTGTACAAATACCCAGAACTAGTACTGGGAATCTACTACCCATTAAAATGGAAGCAACAAGGCTACCACCACCGAAAAATGCTGCACTAATCATGACAATAGAATGTAGTGCGATGGATCGATTGATAAATAAATCAGTCATCGAATCCCCTAATGCCCATAAATAGCTTGACTTTAAATTCCCCTCTAATTTCTTGGCTGTATTCACCCGATCGTATAACCATATCAGCTGGACATAGAACAAAATACCAACAATAAACAGTACCCCTATTTTAAATAAAAAATCGAGTACATAGCTTACATAATTATTTTGGTAGTGATATTCGATGGATTCAAAGGCAATTTCTGATGCCGCCCAATATACACAGCCAGATATAAACAAAATGATTAATTGAAAATCAATTTTCATCCTTGCAAGGGCTTCTTTTTCCTTGATACCCTGTACCACCTGTAGCACTTCTTTGCGCCCTTTCCATGCAAAAACAGCTGCTAAAATACCTGTTATCCAAATAAAGAAGAAAATATACTGATTTCGTGTAAACCGCTCATAGCCTTCCATAATACCTGCTAATTGAGCTAATTTTTTTAGAAATCGTAATAGTACCTGTGTAGTCAGACGTTTCTCTTAAAGTCTCTGTTTCAACACTAGTATCTGTTCGATAAAAAAATATGGCTTAAATTATCACTAATATTCCAGGTAGTTAATGGATGCTGTGGGGTATATCTTATTTTATAGGCACTGCTTTCAGAAACATCACCTGAACGATATATTTCACCTGTATCTGTGTTTGTTAATTCATAGGACCAATAATTATAGTTTTTCACAAAACTTTTTGCTTCATCTTTTGCTGCCTTTATATATTGATCAATGACTTCTTCTTTTTGAGCAAGGATTTTTTTCGGACATGCTCATCATCCTCAAAATTAGCTGTAATATCTTTTATCTTTTCATCACGTTCTTTTTCAAGCTTTGTTTTTAAATCCGTTGCATTCACATTGGTAGCTTCCTGAATGCGACTCTCATATTGAGTCTTTATATTCTCGATCTGTTCTCCTAAAGACCCATAATAATTGCGGTGATCTTCTATTTCATCTTGCGTAACCTCTATTTTACTTTTTAAATCGTCAGCAGTTGGTAAATTTAACACTAATGGCCCTAACTGTGATTGAAAATTATCAATTTCATGCTGAAAATTTTCAGATTGAAAATAAGATTTTCCAATATATTGATACCCTATCCTAGAGAATGTAAATATACTGAAAATAGCCCAAATTAAACACAAAAGTGCAAGAAGGGTTCTCCATTTTTTTCAACATGCTGCACACTCCCCTCTAAAAAAATTCTTTCAAGTAATTGTAGTACCTCAGAAGAGCGAGCATTTACCATTTGATAGGCATAGATACCAAAATAAATTAACCCAATAACTCCTGCTACGAAACCAATTATTGTTACATATTGTTCAATTTTATTTTTCCATTTTATAGCCAACGCCCCATACCACCTTTAAATAGCGTGGATTTTTCGGATCTGCTTCAATTTTTTTCACGTATTTTTCGAATATGAACAGCCACAATATTCTCTGCATTATAGGCTTCCTCATTCCAAACACGCTCATAAATTTCCCGAATTGAAAACACACGCCCTACATTTTTCATTAATAATTCCGTAATTTTATATTCAATTGGTGTTAATCGAACTGGTTCTCCTTCTAAAATTACTTCTTTAGCATCTTCATCTAATACCAGTCCATCAATTTCTATTTTTGTTGCCCCTTCATTGTACGTCCCAAGCTGTACATAACGACGAAGCTGTGATTTTACACGTGCCAGTAGCTCTAAAGGATGGAAAGGCTTTGTGACATAATCATCTGCACCAACAGATAATCCATGAATTTTGTCACCGTCCTCTGCCTTAGCACTAAGCATAATAATTGGAATATTGCGCTCTTCTCTAATTTTAAATGTTGCTGTTATGCCATCCATATTGGGCATCATAATATCTAAAATAATTAAATGTACTTCATTGTTGTTTAGCTTTTCAAGCGCCTCTAAACCATCAGCAGCTTTTATTACATTATAGCCCTCATTTTTTTAAATAGATTTCAATACCATCACGAATATCTTGATCATCGTCTGTAACAAGAACTGTTAGTTTCGTCATGATATACACCTCGCTCTCAATTAATATTGTACCGTTTAAATCTTAAAAACCACTTATTATAAAAATGAAGAATTTCTTAAGCTTTTAATAAATAACCCTCCACCAATGGTAGAACAAATCGTTACATACCAATAATAAAGTAGTCAGAAGGACAAAAAAATGAAAATATCATATAATAGCTCCTTCCTCATCGAAAAAGACATCATCACCTTTAATAATACAGATTTATCCAAAATCAAACAATTACCATTTTTCAATTACCTAAGTGATGATTATGCTTTTCTTAGAAAAGGACGTTATAATAAAAGCGATCAATTATGCCCCAGCGTAATTGCGTCCGGATTTTTTTCGAGCTTGTTCGGAAAGCTCCTCCTCAAAATTCGTACACCCATCAGTGGCTCTAAACCAACACGGTGTTGGTACTCAGGCGTTTTCACGTATGTGAAGATCTTAGCTTGAGTTCCTCTATTTCAGCGGGCTTTTTTTATACTCGCTGAATAGAAATATCCTGTTACTATGGGGTGAAAGCATCTTTACTTGACGCTTTGCTTTTGCACAGTAAAAATATGCTGCTGTCGCTTCGCTTTCGCACAGTAAAGATTTGCTGAATCAAGATAAAAGGGGCGAAACTTATGTATAAAACAGTTGAAGAAACAGCGATAGATCTTGGCATATCTGAAGATCAAATTCTACGGTTAGTCTACGAGGGACGTATTCGATCTGTATATGATGGAGACCAAATTTTAATTAATAGCGGACAGTTTAATACCTACTTTGATCAGTTAGAGCGTATTAAAGAAGAAATAGAGATTTGGCGTAATACTCCAATACCTGAGGATATCGATGTGAAGGACGAGGATTAACGTTGTTCAACAAGAAAAACGCAAAGTTAACAAGTAACAATCCTTGTAACTTTGCGTTTTACTATATCAATTAAGCCCCAGCTAATCGAGTCTGGAATCGGCTTTGTGCTTAGGTCTGCGTGACGAAGGTCAGTTAGCCGTTATCGCATGGTTGCGATGATTTTAGGCTAACATTTTCGATTCAGTGACATCCGCCGGAGGCTTAACTTATTTCAGCGGGTGTTTGGACACCCACTGAAAAGTAGCTTAATTTCGCATTCATCTCACCACCTATAGAGGTCGTGGTGGGAGATTTTTGATGAAAGAAGTTAAATACTCACTAGAAATCCAGCACGCTTACCAATAATTTCAGCATAATCCTCAACCATAACACTTGCTGTAGGATACATGCCTGCACCAGGTCCTACAAGCGTCAAAGTACCGATATAGTTCGTGTCTAAGGCAACAGCATTATTGACATCATCTACAGGATACAATGGATGTTCTGCGTCTACTAATAAAGGCTCTACTTTAGCTATAATCTTACCACCTGCCAGTTTTTCTACTTCTGCAACATGACGATAGCGCAGACCCTTTGCAGTTGCTTCCTTTACCTGTTCAGCAGAAATACTATCAATGCCAATCACTTCTACATCTGCCCAATCCGGTTGCTCACCGAATGCCAATGCACTTAACACCATTAATTTCTTGAAGGAATCTTGACCTGAGATATCATTATATGGGTCTGCCTCTGCGTACCCTAAATTTTGCGCTTCTTTGAGTGCCGTCTCAAATGACCATCCCTCTGCACGCATTTTCGTTAAAATATAGTTACAAGTTCCATTTAAAATACCCTGAATACGGCTTACGTCATTGACAAGTAAAATATTTTTCATTGTTTTAATGACAGGTACTCCGCCTGCTGTTGTCGCCTCGTAGCCTACAAAAACGCCATTTGCTTTCGCAAGATCCTGTAGCTCTAAGCCTTTTTTAGCGAACATTACCTTGTTAGCAGTGATGACATGACATTTATGTTCAACTGCACGCTTTAAATACGTAAATGCTGGCTCTTCATTCACGATTGCCTCAAACACAACCTGCATGCCCGGTTCAGCTAATACATCATCCATACTAGTTGTCATCAAATGTGCCGTGCCTGGTACACGTTCACGGCTAGCATCTGTCACTAAAATTTTTGCTACTTCTAACTCAATGCCTAATTTATGTCTAAGCTCTTCTCGCTTTTCGTTTAATATATGGTAAATCCCTTGACCTACCGTTCCAAATCCTAAAATCGCTGCCTTTATAGTTGCCATTCCTGTTATTCCCTCCAACTTACATTCCGCAGTTTCATTATATTTAAGCGTTAGCTTCATCCGTACTAATTCTGAATTGTGCACACACCCGTAAAGTAACTTGTATAAATATTTGATATTTCACGCTCAGTCATGAATAAATTTGTCTTATGGAGATAAACTGACAAGCACACAAATTCAAATAATTCAAAATTTAACTTAAAGAAAATTGTAACGCAAATACATACATTGCACAAGAAAAATCTTTCTAGGAAGGACATTTGTTTTCCCTAGACGTGCAGAAGAAATCGGTTTCATTCCCTTTATTATACGTTTTTTTAAGATGTTCTATAATCTATGAACAATTATTGACGATTTTTTATCTTCATTCGGCAGATGTTTTATGCGCGTAAGCGTAGCGACAGCGGCAGATACAGGAGACTCCTACCTCTACAGATGGTGAGATAAATGCGGTTTTGGTTCCGTTTTAGTGGGTGTCCAAACACTTACTGGATGAAGATAAAGCCTCCGGCGAATGTCACGGGTTTTTAGAAGGAATAAATTGTGCAGGCACAATTCAAAATCCGGACGCAATGTTTATCTGTAGCAAAAGCATAGCGGCAGCTACAATTACGCCAAGGAGAAATTGATAAAAGGATTGTCTTTCTTCTATTATATATGTATGTTACAACATCTATAAAAATTGTTCTTTTGATAGATAATTATAAAATTATTTACAAAAATAACTCACTCCCTTTTTTTTGTTAATTAAAAAGCTCATTCCCTGTAGCAGCAGAGAATGAGCTCAAATATATGAGGGAGAATTAACTAGCTTTTATTAATAATTGATAACGATATTCTGTGATTGCTTGCTGAACAAGTCCTATCTCATCTCGTGTAAAATTTGGTATAGCATACGTACGTTCAACTAGTTGAAATGTGCCATATTTTAAATAGAACTCTGTGGCAGGTAGAGGAATATGACTTGCTCCATATTTTTCATATGCCTCAAAAACTTCTTTTACTGTATAGCCTTCCTCTTTTGCATAAACGTTTTCCTCAAAAGCAGAATGTCCAAAAATTTGTTGCCATTTACGTTCAACTGATGCCAGTATGTTTTGAATGGACATGTTGTTCACAAACACATGACCTTCATTTAGTTCATAAATAAGATAAGATGCAATGTTTTGTGCACTATAAACATTTCCCATTTAAAACACTCCTTTAACATCAGTTTTTTAGTGAAAGTAGCTGCTGGCTGGCAGCTACTCATATATATTTCAAAAGTGGGGGAGCACTTATGAAAACGAATGGAATCAAAGTATCATTTGGAGCACCGAATCAGGCAAAAACCGGTGTCGAAAATTAGTTCTAGGTTGGTAGCCTTTCGAACATTTAACTTATACCCTAGTATATAGCATGGTTTTATTTAAGTCAATAATGCTTATAAAATTACTAGGTATTATTAATGAAAAATTTCTGATAACTTATCGAATGAGATAAGCGCTTGATGTAGCAACGTTTTACGCATTACCAAATGAGGCTTATCGAATGAGAAAATACGTAACGCCACAACATTAGCCTATGTTTTAGGCTTCAACCTTTTGTTGTGAAGCTGTTACTTGCTCAATAGCTTGTTCTAAATCTGCAATAATATCCTCTACTGCCTCTAAACCGATTGATAAGCGAATGAGCGACTCGGTTACACCAGTTTGAATTAGCTCTTCAGCTGATAGTTGCTGATGTGTAGTAGAAGCTGGGTGAATTATTAATGATTTAGCATCCCCTACATTAGCTACATGGGAGAATAATTTCACACTATCAATTAATTTACGCCCTGCTTCACGTCCACCTTTAATGCCAAATGTAAGCACAGAACCGAAGCCATTTCTTAAATATTTTTTTAGCCAAATCATGTGTAGGGAAATCTTCTAAGCCATTATAATTTACATATTCCACAGATGGGTGGTTTTGTAAATATTTGGCTACCGCTAAAGCATTTTCATTATGTTTAGGGATACGCAAATGAAGCGTTTCTAAACCTTGTAAAAAAATTAAAGGCTGCATCAGCACTTAATGTTGGTCCAAAGTCACGTAGTAATTGCACACGCAGTTTTGTAGCAAATGCAGCAGCTGCTGTGTCAATGCCATATCGTAAACCATGATAAGAAGCATCTGGCTCAGTAAATCCTGGGAAACGACCACGAGTCCAATCAAATTTTCCTGCATCAACTACAACGCCACCTAAAGTAGTTCCATGTCCACCAATCCATTTTGTTGCGGAGTGAACGACAATATCGGCACCGAAATCAATTGGTGTAGAGCCATAAGGTGAAGCAAATGTGCTATCAATAATTAATGGTAAGCCGCTTTCATGTGCAATGTTAGCCACTGCTTCAATGTCTAGTACTTTTAAACTTGGGTTACCGTAAATTTCAGCGAATACCGCTTTTGTTTTATCAGTAATTGCTGCTTTGAAGTTTTCAGGATTTGTTTCATCTACGAAAATCGTTTTAATACCATAGTTTGGTAGTGTATTGGCAAATAAGTTATAGGTACCACCATATAAAGAGCTAGCGGCAACAATTTCATCCCCTGCTCCTGCAAGATTTAAAATTGAAAATGCGATAGCTGCTGCACCAGATGAAAGTGCTACTGCTGCTGTACCGCCTTCTAATAAAGCGACGCGTTTTTCAAAAACATCTACAGTTGGGTTCGTAATACGTGTGTAAATATTGCCGGCTTCCTCTAAGGCAAAAAGTCGTTGCGCATGAGCAGTGTCTTTAAAAACAAAAGCCGTTGAGCGATATACAGGTACGGTGCGAGATCCTGTTACTGGGTCTGGCTCTTGGCCACCATGTAACAGCAATGTTTCTGGTTTAAAATTTGTCATTTTGTACCTCCAAATGGTTATTTTTTTACGATGGTACCGGAGATGAGGAGGATTTTTTTAGTAGAAAACAAAAACCCCCTTCAGCTAAGAAGAGGGTTGCGGTTGCAAGTTTTCCTCCCCTTATCTGCCAGATCCAAGTAAGAATCTGTAGGAATTAGCACCTTAGCAAGTTCGTCACTTACTGGTTGCCGGGCATCATAGGGCCTATCCCTCCGCCGCTCTTGATAAGAGTATTGAGATTCAATTTCCATCGTTGTTACACAGTATAAACATAGACATTTTTTTCTGTCAACACTAAAATTTTATTTTTTCCGAAACTTCAGTCTGCTTCTTTACGTAATATGAACGCATACACTATTTTAATATTTATTTAGAAAGGAGGATTTTTGTGATTAAAACCATCATTTTATTTATTATTGTTGGTTATATTATTGGCTGTCTTCATGGCTCTAAAGTGGCACAGTTTTTATCTGGGGTAGATTTAAAAAAAGACTGGCCATGGGAATGCAGGTGCATCCAATGCAACTCTTTCCCTTGGATGGAAATACGGGGTACTAGTAGCGCTTATTGATATTGGTAAAGGTGTATTAGCAATTATCGGTGCACATTTCTTTCTTGCAGATACATCACAATACACAGAGGTACAAGTTTGGCTCTTCACCTATCTCATAGCAGCTGGTGTCATTCTAGGTCATAATTTCCCATTCCATATGGCTTTAACGGGGGTAAAGGTACAGCCTCCATCATAGGGATATTGCTTGCTGTTGATTGGAAAATTGGTTTATTTGCACTTATTTTATTTGTCATTTTATCTTTTGCAACGAACTATTTAATCGTTGGTGTTTTAGAGTTTTATCTTGTTTTTTTTGTACAGCAACTTTTTTTATGGATTCCTGGGATGGGTCCAACGATCATTGCTTTGCTACTTTTTGGAATAGCTATTATTTTGCATATTGAAAATATTAAACGATTAGTCAAAGGAACAGAGCCTAAAGTAACTTCAGCTTTCAAAAAGAAATAATAATTTTTTTGGATGTTTTTGTCTTTTCTATGACCATATATTTTCTCTTTATTTACTATTAATGCTGTAAAAACAGAGTATTTCACATACTAATTTTTTCTCCAATAAATAGACAAATTATTTTCTTAATAAAACATTTTACTGACCGATGTTATAGATAATAATCGTCATATTTATCGTAGAAAGGATGAGAAAATATGTCTACACTTCAACAAGCAGGCGAAAAACGTAATTTAAAGCCACTTTGGATTGCTTTAGCCTTTGCTTCATTAATCATCATTATTTTTTTACCTAATAACGGCGATTTACCTGTTGCAGGTCAACGGGCCTTAGCCATCTTAGCTTTCGCAGTTATCCTTTGGGTAACAGAGGCAGTTTCATATCCCGTCAGCTCCGCCATGATTATTGCACTGGTAACCGTTTTACTAGGACTGGCTCCGTCAATAGACGATCCAACAGCAGAATTAGGAACAGCAGGTGCTCTAAAATTAGCATTAAGCGGGTTTAGTAATTCTGCAGTCGCCCTAGTAGCCGCAGCTCTATTTCTAGCAGCAGCAATGCAAATCACCAACTTACATAAACGACTCGCCTTGTGGATACTTTCACTTGTAGGGACTAAAACAAAAGCAATTGTTTTTGGTGCCATTTTAGTATCTATAGCACTCGCATTTTTTTGTTCCTTCTGCTACAGCACGTGCTGGCGCAGTAGTCCCAATACTACTTGGAATGGTTGCTGCATTTGGTTTGCCGCGTGATAGCCGACTTGCTGCGTTACTTGTCATTACCTCCGTACAGGCCGTCTCCATTTGGAATATTGGGATTAAGACAGCTGCTGCTCAAAATATGGTCGCTTTAAATTTTATTCAAGAACAATTTAATGTGGATATTTCATGGGGTGCCTGGTTACTCTACGCTGCCCCCTTCTCGATTATCATGTCTATAGCTTTATTTTTCATTATGATTTCTCTGATTAAGCCTGAGACTAGTAACATAGAAGGCGGTAAAGAGGTAATCAAAAAGCAGCTTGCAGAACTAGGCCCATTAAAAGCTCCCGAGATCCGTTTAATCATCACGTCAATGATTTTATTATTTTTCTGGGCAACTGAAGGCAAGCTACACCCATTTGACACAACAACAGTCACAATTATTGCTATCGCTATTCTATTAATGCCGAAAATCGGTGTTTATACATGGAAGGAAGTAGAGCCTCATATTCCTTGGGGAACCATTATCGTTTTTGCGGTAGGTATTATGCTAGGCACAGTTTTATTGAATACGAAAGGTGCATCATGGTTATCTGACAAAGTGTTTGGTTCACTTGGTCTAGATACTATGCCGATTCTAGCAACAATTGCATTGGTTACACTATTTAATATTCTTATTCACCTAGGTTTTGCCAGTGCGACAAGCTTAGCATCAGCGCTTGTACCTGTGTTTATCGTTTTGGCCTCCACATTAACGGCTAACGTTGACCAAGTTGGTTTCGTTATCGTACAGCAATTTGTGATTAGCTTTGGCTTCCTTTTACCAATAAGCGCACCGCAAAATATGCTTGCTTATGGTACAGGAGCGTTTACAACAAAGGATTTCTTGAAATCTGGTATTCCATTAACCATTATTGGTTTCATCCTAGTACTTCTATTCTCCGCAACTTATTGGAAATGGATTGGATTATTGTAAATAGATAGAGCCCCTAAGTATTTTAATAGGTATCTGGGTAAGTCTTTGAGATAACTGAGCGGTTCTTTGAGCGACCTGAGCAATTCTCGAGGGCAACTGAGCAGTTCTCCGGGGGACCTGTGCAGTTCTACGAGGCACTTGATTAGTTCTCTGCGCAACCCATACTGTTCTTTTGGATACCATAATCAACACAAAAGCCTTGAAGGAATCATTAATTATCCTACAAGGCTTTTATTATACCTATTCTATTATTTTGATAATGCTGCTTCCTTCATAGTACCACTTTTTGCATAATTCACATGCCATGAAAGCGCTTTCTTTAGGTCGTGTGGAGTATGGTGTCCTCCTGTTGCTTCATTAGCATCATTAAAATACTTCCATAATTGCTCACGGTATTCAGGATGTGCACAGTTATCAATAATTAGTGCAACCCGCTCTTTTGGAGCCAGTCCACGTAAATCAGCAACCCCCTGCTCTGTCACGATTACATCTACATCATGCTCTGTATGATCCACATGTGATACCATCGGAACGATACTTGAGATATTTCCACCTTTTGCATAAGATTTTGTAACAAAAATACCTAATCGTGCATTACGTGCAAAATCACCAGAACCGCCGATACCATTCATCATTTTTGTGCCTGAAACATGGGTTGAATTCACATTCCCGTAAATATCAACTTCCAGCGCTGTATTGACTGAAATTAGCCCGAGTCGGCGAATAATTTCTGGCTGATTGGAAATTTCCTGTGGGCGTAAAACTAGTTTATCAGCATATTTATCAAAATTACCGTAAACTCGGTTTCCAACTTCCTCTGACAGGGTAATAGAAGTAGCAGATGCAAAGCTTACTTTTCCAGCATCAATTAATTCGAATACAGCATCCTGTAGCACCTCTGAATAAACCTCTAAATTTTCAAACTCGGAGTCTTTGAAGCCCAATAATACAGCATTTGCCACGGAGCCTACTCCTGACTGGATTGGACGTAACTTGTCGTTAAACGGCCTACTTTAATTTCATCACGAAGGAAGTTTAATAAATGATTGGCCATAATATCTGTTTCCTCATCAGCTGGAACAATTGTTGATGGCGCATCTAAAATGTCTGAAATTACTATACCCTTTACTTTCTCTAAATCTAGTGGAATACCAATTGTTCCGAGTCTATCTGAAGCCTTTTGTAATAGAATTGGATCACGTTTTCCTTGTGGTCCTGGAACAAAAATATCATGTACTCCCTCTAATGCATCTAGCTGAGCCACATTCAGCTCGATAATAACTTGATCGGCCTCTTGCACAAAAATCGGAGAATTACCAACTGAAGTTGTAGGAATTAGTAAGCCATCTTCTGTAATAGCAGCCGCTTCGATAATCGCAAAATCAATAGGACCTATAATGCCCTGACGTACCAATCTGCATTATGTGAAAGATGCGCATCGACAAACGTAATATCACCGCTGTTGATTTTATTACGAATTCCCGCATCCGCCTGAAAAGGACCACGTTTACGAATAACGCCAGCTTCAGCTAAGTATTGGTCAACTTCTGGGCCTAATGATGCACCTGTATATACATCTACCTGAAAGCTCTCTTTTTTAGCTTTTTCAACAAGTGCAAGTGGCACAACTTTAACATCTCCAGCACGTGTAAAACCACTCATCCCAAGTACCATACCATCCTTAATCCAAGATGCTGCTTCTTCTGCTGTGACAACCTTGCTTCGCAGCTGTTCATTACGAAGCTTTTTCGCTAACTTTTCTTCCATTCCTTATTCCTCCATCCCACTTTATTTTTGTTCAACTAGATTACTTGGTAGATACCTCGTTGCTATTTCCGAACATTAGAATTTTAACCAAATAAACCATCGCATAAATAATATTATACTATCTAGAATATTTAATCTATATCAAAGAAAATATTTCGTTTTTCGAGAAATTTTATGCATTTATAAATTATCCGAAAATAATTTAAACGCCCAATACATTCGATTTTGAAGAAAAAGCGTGATATGCTTTTCATATATAAGGGGAAAAGGAGAATATTAAATGGTTAAAGATTTATTACGCAACCACTCTTCAGTTCGTATTTATGATGGTAATCCAATTTCGAAGGATATCATAGAGGAGTTAATTACTACTGCGCAAATGGCTGCTACATCTCATTTTGTACAAGCTTATAGCGTTATTTGGGTAACAGATGAGGAGAAAAAGGAACAGCTCGGCTTGCTCTCCGGTAACCCTCGTCAATATGAAACCTCTGGGGCTGCATTTGTCTTTTGTGTGGATTTTAAACGTCTACAAATGGCTGGTAAACTAGAAGGTGTGGAAATTGTAGCAGATACAGCCGAAAACGTGCTTGTTGGGGTTGCAGATGTAGCATTATTTGCTCAAAACTTTGTCATTGCCGCAGAATCAATGGGATACGGTATTTGCTATATTGGTGGTGTTCGTAACAAACCAGCGGAAATAAGTGAGTTATTGAATTTACCTGATTATGTTTTCCCACTTTTCGGCTTAACAATTGGGGTTCCGGCTCGCCGTAATGAGGTAAAGCCTCGATTACCAGTCGCTGCTATCCTACATGAAAATGAATACAATGTACAACAATATGAGGAGCTTTTACCAATTTATAACGAAACACTAGAAGCTTATTATAATAGCCGTTCTTCCAATAGAAAAATTGACAACTGGACAAAGCAAATGGCTGATTTTTTTAATTGAACAACGTCGTCCACATATTAATGAGTTCTTAGCTAAAAAAAGGTTTTAATTGGAAATAGCATTCGATCTAGATTATATTAGTGGGGTTACTATCGCATGATATTAACTCTACTTTTTTTATATGTAAAATATCTCATCATGTTGCAATTAGTATTTTTGTCTCTCCTATTATGTTAAATTAAGGTGCAAATTAAACGAAAAGACTCTTTCCTTTTCCAACATTTCCATTCATATTAATAGAGGATGACTTTACGTGGAAAGGAGCTTTGTTCAAATGTCCCATGTCAATAAACACCTTGCTCGTACCTTAGAACAACAGCATAAACGAAGTGTTAGAGGTTTATTTTTAAAAATTCAAGACTTAAACAATAAATGTACGTTATTAAGAAAGAGGCTAGAACCTCATATAGATATGACTGTTTATCAGCATGCTATTGATTATGTTAATGAATTTATTTCCCATACCACTATCCTCAATTTAAAATTTATTACCAATACGCAAAACTTAGAAGTATTAGTATTACATACACTTTTATTATCATATGTATTAGAAAATGAAGATCCGTGTTCTTTTGAATATGAACAAAAGCTACTTCATGAATATATTCAGGAAATTTTCGACTTAAACGAGCATGCAAAAACACTATTTATTAATCATCAGGAAAAGATGCTTTACTATATTCAATCCCAACCAACATAAAAAGACGATCTCGCAGCATATTTGCAACTAGATCGTCTTTTTTTGAGCATATTTTTATTGTAGACCTTTAATGATAAGGTTTCGGACAGGTAGGAACTGCTCACCTGTATCGCCATAAGTAAGAATGACTTCATCACCTTCTTGTAAATAAATTGAAAGTGGTTCCGTCTCCGCACTCACTAAATAATTCTCCCCATTACTTAATAAAAACGAGACAATGGTAAAGTCACCCAAACGCTCTTTATATACGCGTAATACTTTTCCACTAGCATTTTTTTTCAGTTGCATTTGAACTACCATCTACCGTATTTCCTCCACGGCTCAGTGCTGTTTTATATAGTTTTAGTGCCTCTTTAGGAGTTGTTGCATAAACTGAAATTTCAGGATTTGCTGCAGAGACAATGAAATAGTTTTGTAAAAAAACCATTTGAATCAAGCACTGCAGTTAACCAGCTAGCTTCCCCGTAAAAGTTATATAATACAGGCATTTCACCAGACCATTTTTTTCTCGATAAATTTTTTTCTCGATAATTTGTAAAGTCCCTTGTGAATCCATATAAGATGAATCTAAATTTCCAGTATAGTAAGTTGCTTGACCTGTTCGAGCATTTGTTAAAGAATAACCAAGCATCGAATCGACACCCTCTTTAGGACTCGTAAAGTCTGTGAAATAATACATATCACCTTTTTCATCAAAAACCGGGCTAACATTTGATTCTGTTCCTTCATCTGAAGGAAGCTTTACATCCTTTTTACCAAATTTACTGTTCCAAAATCCATGAACATAATTTCCAAAGTAGCTGTTTTGTAAGCTCACGGTCTCAGGTGAAACAGCTCCATCAATAAATTCTGGAACATCCTCTAACTTCACTACTTCGGATTTTCCTGTTAACGCATCCACCAATACAATCCCTTTTACATCAAAGCCATTACGTGCTGAAACAAATTCACCATAGGAACGAATGTAATAGGGCTTACCATCATCATCTACTTCAAGTTGTACATCTCCATAGAAAATAAGGAGTGGATGCTGAAGACGAATATGACGCTCTAAATTTGAATTTAAGTAAGCTGAAGGCACATACTTCATTGCTTGCTCTACAAATTTTGGATTATCTGCTGAATCTGTGGCACTCATCATAAAATAACCTGGAGTAGAGCCACCATTCATCCATTTAAAAAAGCCAGAAAATTCAACTGGTGCAATATACACATACTCACCATTTACTTTTTGAATTTGTAAGCGCCCTAATTCATAATAGCTCGTATTCGGCACTTGACCAAATGCTTTCTTCATCTTATTACGTGCAAATTTTGGAGGTACACTAGCTGGTGTTTGTGTTTCATCAAACGGCTTTATCTCTACCTCTTCCTTCATCTCAGCTGATGTAAATTTGTCGTTAGCATTCCATAAAGGAGCTGATAATACATATATGGCGACCCCTAAACTAGCTAAAAATAATACACCTTTTATCTTTCTTTCAATACCACTTGCAAGGAACGCCCCGCCTAATGTTAATAGAATAATAGCTGGCCAAAATGCATGCCAGTTTACATCCATCTTTGTGACATATACTGTGATGCCCGTAGCTAGAAATCCTAGTACAAACACACCTATAAAAAAGTATCCAATTACTTTTTTTTGATTTTCCATCTTCTCGCTTCTTCGTAATAAGCGGTGTTAATAAAATACTCGCAATTAGTGCAATGACTGCTGAAGCTATTAATAGCTTGGTCATTTTATTCACCCTTTCTTAGGTAACTATCTACTTATTTACGGCTGCATTCGTAAAAAGTTTCATACATTGCCTGAGGAACATGCTTTCTTAATTAATGATTTTTATTAAAAAAAGAGGACTTTATAAAGGAAATTTTAACATAGATAAAGAATTTCAATGAAAAGGAGATGAAATATTTGTTTAAAAAATTTTTAATTCCTGTCATCGCTGTGTTTGGCTTTTATTATATTTTTTTTCTACTCCCATATAGAAGAAAATCTAAAGCTAATCTTTAAAGTTATCCCTATGCTATTAATTATTATTTTAGCTGCTTCTCAAAAAGGCTTTAAAAAGTACCAGCTACTAATTGTTGTTGGTCTTGCTTTTTGTATGGTGGGTGATTATACATTACAGTGGTTCCTCATTGGACTAACAAGTTTCTTAATCGGTCATATTTTTTATATCTTTGCCTTTTCGTCTACTAATGAACGCCAAGTACCGACATGGGCAAAAGTAATTTTACTTGTTTATGGGGCAAGTATGGCTGTGTGGATTGCTGGAACGGTGCTTTCCTCCGGGGATATTGTCCTAGGCATTGCAGTAATCGCATATATATCCATTATCTTGTTGATGGGTTGGACTGCCATTCGCACAGGTTCCACTTTTGCGATAATCGGGGCGCTATTATTTATCGCATCGGATTCCTATTTAGCTATTAATAAATTTGTAATGCCCCTATCCTTTTCACATGAGATAATTATGCTGACCTATTACAGTGCTCAATTACTTATTGCTTTAAGCATCCTTCAATATTCCGAAATCCGAAGTAAAGTGTTACAATAATATCAATTATGCCTCGGCATAATTGCGTCTGGAATCGCTTTGTGCTTAGGTCCGCAGATGTTTTTTTGTGCGAAAGCGCAGTGCTAACAAAGCGTCCGATCCCGTGAAATCTGCTGCGGGCTTTGGGCTAACTTGATGTTGGTCACTCAGTCGTGTGTTGTTGTTCCTTCGCTTTCGCACAGATAAATTGCCACAGGGCGTGACGTTCTTAGACTTTGGACACCCGCTTATAGAAATTAAACATACACATTAGGAGGCCATACTTTATGAAAGAACAAGTAATCGAGCGATTAATTCGTTATGCAAAAATTGATACACAATCCGACTTTACAAGCGAAACAACTCCTTCTACACAAAAGCAATTTGATTTATTGTACATTCTTAAAGACGAACTAGCTGCAATAGGCTTAACGGATATTACATTAGATGAAAATGGTTATTTATTTGCTACTTTAGAGGCAAATACAGATAAAGAAGTACCGACTATCGGCTTCTTAGCTCATGTCGATACAGCTACTGATTATACGGGTACAAATGTCAATCCACAGCGTATTGACAAGTATGACGGCGGAAATATTCAGTTAAATGAAAATTTAGTAATGTCACCAACAGATTTTCCAGAGCTTAAAAATTATGTAGGACAGACATTAATCACAACAGATGGAACTACATTATTAGGCGCAGATGATAAAGCTGGTATTGCAGAAATTATGACGGCTATGGAATACCTTAAAAACACCCCTTCTATTAAGCATGGTAAATTACGTGTAGCCTTTACACCAGATGAAGAAATTGGCCGTGGTCCACATAAATTTGATGTAGCTGCTTTTGGAGCCGATTATGCTTATACGATGGATGGCGGACCACTTGGCGAGTTACAATATGAGAGCTTTAATGCTGCAGGTGTTAAGATTGTGACAAAAGGTACTAGCGTACACCCTGGTTCTGCAAAAAAACAAAATGGTCAATGCCATCACAATGGCTATCGCCTTCCAAAATGAAATGCCTGCTGATGCAGTTCCTGAAAAGACAGAAGGGTATGAAGGTTTCATTCATTTAATGGGCTTTAAAGGGGCTCTTGAACATACAGAGCTTTCCTATATCGTGCGTGACCATGATCGCCAAAAATTCGAAGAGAAAAAAACAATTAATGCGCGATGCTGCAGCTAAAATTCAAGCACAATTTGGAGAACATGCATTAAGCATTACAATTGAAGATCAATACTATAATATGGGCGAAAAAAATTGAGCTGTAAAAGAAATTGTTGATATTGCACGTGCTGCGATGGAAAAATTAGATATTACACCTAATACTTTGCCGATTCGTGGTGGTACAGATGGCTCACAATTATCTTATATGGGCTTACCAACACCAAATATTCGCTGGCGGCGAAAATATGCATGGGAAATTTGAATATGTATCTGCTGAAACAATGGAAAAGGCAACACAGGTTATTATTGAAATTGTTCAGCTATTTGAACAACAAGCAAAATAATAGGTATTTATTAGGTGATCCACTCATCTGTAAAAATGTCACAGATTGAATAAAAGTCAAAAAAATCTGGACTCGATGGGACATAATTGATAATGTTATAGTTACGAAGAAAGGTTTTTTTTCCTTTCTTCGTAATTTTTTCAGCATTAATTACTGAATTTTCTAATTACATAAAAGAATTGAACTAAAACTCAAACTGAGGTGATTTTATGAAAGAAATTGCATTAGGCATTTTTGCATCACTTTTCTTTGCCGTGACCTTTATTTTAAATCATGCAATGGAAATGCAGGGTGGTAGCTGGTTATGGAGCGCATCTCTTCGTTATTTCTTCATGCTTCCGTTTTTACTCGTAATTGTCTTCTACAGAAAGGGCTTTCCCCAATTATCTGGCGAAATGAAAGCACAGCCTATCGCATGGCTACTATGGAGCTTTGTTGGGTTCGTATTATTTTATGCACCTCTAACATTTGCAGCAGCCTTTGGTCCAGGTTGGCTCGTTTCTGGAACATGGCAGTTTACAATCGTTGCTGGTGTATTACTTGCTCCCCTTTTTGTTTCGATCGTAGCGGGAAAAACAGTGCGTCAAAAAAATACCACTTATTTCATTACTGATTTCATGTGTTATTTTAGCTGGTATTTTGCTTATTCAAATACCGCAGGCACAATCTGTTCCAATGAAAAGCCTTATGCTTGGCATCCTACCTGTAGTAGTTGCATCGTTTGCCTACCCTCTTGGCAATCGCAAGATGATGGAAATATGTGGAGGTCGTATTGATACATTTCAGCGAGTCCTCGGTATGACAGTAGCTTCTATGCCAGCATGGATTATTATGGCTATCTATGCCCTAGCAACAGTTGGGCTGCCTTCAATAAATCAAATGCTGCAATCTTTGCTTGTCGGTATCAGCTCAGGCGTTATTGCCACAATCTTATTCTTCATTGCGACCGACCGAGTGCGAGACCATCAAGGTAAACTTGCAGCAGTTGAAGCAACACAATCGACTGAAATTCTTTTTGTTATTATTGGTGAAGTATTATTACTCGGCATCGCTTCCCGGACCCAATAGCTTTAGCAGGTCTAGGTGTCATTATTGTGGGTATGCTTTTACACAGCTACTACACAATGGTGCTAGGGAAAAAAAGGTGCTAATCAACAATCTACCTCTCATAACAGCTCTACTCTGTGATGTACATTCATACTGTTGAAAAATTTTAATCCCTATAGCCATGTATTTTATCTTTCGTTGAAGGCAATAAAAGCCCTAAAATCAAACAGGTGAGGAAAAACAATTCTTTTTCCTCACCTGTTTTTCTATTATTAAGATTTTCACCCTTCAAGCAAAAAAAGTAAAGGATTTGTTATTCATACGACCTTAGTTCGCTGCTATATCCATCGATATAACCATAGCCTGGTGCAAAAAAATTCACCATAGGACGTTTCCACAACATTGTTAAACGTAATTGGTGGTATTGTAAATGTGTAATGAATGGCACGAACAAACCCTTCATTTTTCATTCCGTTCTCCACTCTAGTCACTTTTGAGCCTTCTGTAACTGGCTTATCAAATATATATTTGATACCATCCTTTTCATAATTAAAGGTTTGTTCTGTTTCATGATAGTCAATGAACTGATTGTTGCTCTGCACTTCAAAACGATTATTATTCGTTTTCTTATATACACCATTCGTATACACTAGTTGTTGAAGCGTATCATTTGGCAAAAAAAGACGTTGTAATAACCGGTGATTCGTTCGGTTTTATGGTAGCTAAGACTTTTCTTGGTACATAATACGTTTCCCCATCTATCTCAATCCAAGCTGTCATATTTTTTTCAGTCAATAACATTACTTCATCAAAACGCTTTAGCTCTTTTGACTTTTTACCTTTACCAACTACACCATATCGAATATAGCGTTTCTCTTGAGCTTGCACAGGTTGGAGTAATGTTACAGGAATATATGTAAAAATAAAATCTTCTCCCATGTCCCTAGCTCTTGCATTCTAATATATCCATTTATTTCAATTCCTAACGATTGAAAAACAGTTCCTTTTGAATATTTTCCTCCCGCATTTCCTCCAGCCATTGGACCTCTTAAGTGCCGTGTATCAGCTGTTAGCTTATAGAGTCCTTCATCTCTTTTTATTGTTTCGGCAATGCGAATATCTGTGGCATCAATATAGCCCCCTCTAATATTTCCCTCAGATGGTACGTATAATCGTAATATAGATTTTCACCAATAACAATATCATAGCTAGGGGACCCATATTCAAATCCTTTTAAATAATGTGTTCCATAGTTTAAGTTTGAGGCTTGACCATTGATGTTGATATAACCGGGATTATCATAAAGCGAAGCGCGTATGTTCAGAGGTACTTTCTTAAAAACAACTAAATCCGTCGCTTGGACACGGTAACCCGAACTCATCCAATAAAATGTTTTGTTGTCATACTTTTCAATATCATACACTCGGAAATAGTTATTACGCTTGACTGTCATCGAGCTATATGTTCCGTTTGCATTCTTCTTATATACTTTCACATCTTTTGTAAAGGTCATTTTTCCCGTTTGCCCCTTCACAACTTGTGCCCCATCCCACTGTGCTTCCGCTGCTTTAGATGATGATGGGCTTGTAAAAAAGGCTAACACGATGAGCAAAGTAATCATATATTTCTTCATTCATTTCCCTCCATTATTTCTAATTAAGTTCCCATTTTTATCATACCATATCCATTCTGTTACTTATTTCCCCTATTTAAAGACAATCAAAAAAGAGCAACTTATCCATAAAGGCATAAGTTGCTCTGAGATTTTACGTTCCCAAAAAATGAGGGGGGTTTTAGGAGCGTTATCATGAACTAGCAAACTTCTGGAGAAAAGTAGCTAAAGTTCATCCTCTCTACACTGTATTGTAGAGGAGGAATAATCTTTATACGATAATGATAATCATTATCAATTAAAATGTCAACAGTAATCTGAAAATTAATTATTAATTTTTTTATAATGCCTTCTTCAACGAGCGATAATGCAAAAAGCCTCCTACACAAAAGCCGATTATGCTGTTGAAGAAGCAATGCTTACCATACCTGTAAACGTGGCTATGACATCAAAAAAACCTACCATTCTGATACGTTTAATGTATTTTACTATATTGCTTTCCATTTGTGAAGCAAAATTGAATAATTTATAATTGAAATAGCAGACGATTGAAAGAATAGGTGATAACAATGCCAGCATTAACGATGGATCAAGTTCGACATTTAAATTCCTACAGCATTTATACGACAGAGCCGAAACGAACATTATTTACATTAGCCGATATACATAAGGACTTTTACCATCCTGACTTTTTAAATCTGATGATGGGTATTACGGACGCAGCCACAGAAGCAGCAGCCATCTCCCATTTTGGACGCCGCTATGGAATGTTTTTCGCAATGCAGTTTTACATGCTAGCTGCCTATGACGAGGTGTGGGATGGAAAACCAATTGAGCTTCGCTTTGATGCAGCAAAGGAATTTAACAGCTATACAGTCGCAATGTTTGTCAATCCAAATGATTGGCGTTACGTGGATGAGGATGAACGTCAGTCAGTTATCGAGAAGATCTTATACGATGGGCATGTTATTGTGCAACAGCTTCGTAAAGTGACATCTGTTTCGCCTTTGACAATTTGGGAAAATTTCTTTGGTTATCTTCTGTGGCATTATCATATGTTGTTATCGAATCCTGGCTTAGCAGACCAAGCGATGGATGATATTGAAATATTAGAGGATCCTAAAACTTGGGCACGTTTCTCAAACAAGTCTTGGTGGACACAATATACAGGCGGTCAAAGTCCATCAAATTTAGTAAATGTCCCTGTCCGAAAATCGTGTTGTTTTTCCAAGGACATACCTGGTTTAATGGCTTGTGGCTTTTGCCCAATAAAAAAATAACAAACCTTTGCAAAAAGGCCCTGCTCTTCGCAAACTGTGAAGAACAGGGCTTATATTTTATTTACTTTTCATAAACAACGAGCCAATCATTTTGGTCTTCATACATGGAAGTACCAGTATAACCCTGTTTTAAAAGTTGCTGCTGACCAACCGTATCATCCATCGATATTGTTTTCTTTTCTTTAAAAATTGGTAACTCCTGTCGTAAATCTTTAAAGAAAATATAGCGTAATTTATCAACGTACTTAATCTTTAACCCTTTCACCACTAAACCTTGCGCGAATTTATCCTTTAAGCTAGGGATATTATACGGCTTAACAGTTGAGCAAACGTAATCATATTTCGATAAATCAATCTGACTCATTATAATATTGGCTAATATTTTTTGTAAGCCAAAGCCGCGGTATTTAGGAGAAACATTCGAGATTTCTTGATATAAAACACGATTGAATGCATCCTCCGTAATCCCACAATCATAGCCAAGATGCTCATTATCTACAGGAGGATTTAAGAGCGCACGGAAGGCTATTAGGTCCTGCCCAACATAAGCACCTATCATCATGCCATTGCCTTTTAAAATATATTCAAATTCTTCAGAAGTAAGTGGCTGTAAAATACTTTGGTCAACTAACGATTCATAAACCT
Organism: Lysinibacillus pakistanensis; assembly: GCA_001312325.1. Next base: position 55,926 of record BBDJ01000034.1, read on the forward strand.
CAACTTGTAAATCCTCAATTTCTTGTAAATGGTGAACATCTAGGATTGTTACATAAAACGGTGTTTCTCCAAGCATTCCTTCATAGATTTTTTTCCATAATGTATCTCCTTAGGCCGTTACAACCGTTGAAAATTGACATAATTCTTTAAGAATCTCTTCATCTACATCTATACCTAAACCTGATTTCTCATTTAAACAGATGAATGGAACATCATAATGTAGGTTTCCAACATCCTTAGAGAATTTTAATGGACCTGTTAATTCTACACTTGTCATAATTTTTTTTAGAGAATGCCACATGGAACCCTGCTGCTGAGCCAACAGATGATTCTACCATTGAACCAACCTGGCACTCAATGCCTGCCATTTCAGCCATTACCGCTAGCTTCATAGCAGGATAAATGCCACCACATTTCATTAGTTTTATATTTACTTTGTCTGCTGCACGCTTTGCAATAATTTCACGCATCTCACGTACGCCACGAAGTCCTTCATCAATCATTAGTGTAACATCGGATTTTGACTTAATCTCAACCATTCCGTCAATATCCTCACTATCTACTGGCTGCTCTAACCAATCTATATTTAAGTCTTTCATTGCACGTAAACCTTGTAATGTAGTGGATGCATTCCCCCATCCTTGATTAACATCTACTCGAATGGCAATGTTATCTCCTACCCGTTCACGCACCGCTTTAATACGGGCAACATCACGTACAACTTCAGTTCCTACCTTCATTTTAAATGAACGATAGCCCATTTCTACTCGATCTGCTGCCTCATCTGCCATAGCTTCTGGCGTTCCAATGCTCAACACATGTGTGATTGGGAATTTCTCATGATAACGTCCACCTAACAGCTGATATACTGGAACCTGCAGTGCTTTCCCAGCAATATCAAAACAAGCTATATCAATTGCAGCTTTTGCGGCAGGTACATCCTTGACAATTTTATTCATTTTATCGTGGATTTTTTTCAAATTCAAGTGGATTCGCTCCAATAATCGCAGGAACTAGCTGATTTTTTTAAAACAGCATATGTGCTTTCCCATGTTTCCCCTGTTACATGCTCATCTGGCACTGCTTCGCCGTAGCTATAATACCGGTATCTGTCGTAACCTTTAAAATAATAGAAGGCATTGAGTCATATGTAGCATAGCTAATAACGAATGGTTCAATTAATGGTAAATGAATTGCAAAAATTTCTACTTGTTGGATTTTCATTTTTATCAATCTCCTATATAATTTAGTTGTCGGTAATATGTCGCTAATTGTTAATCAATTATGCCCCGGCATTATTAAGTCAGAAATCCGCCAGAGGCTTTACATTATAGAAAAGGAATGTTACCTATGTCTACTAAAATAGCAGTTATTTGCTCTAAAGCATTTATGAAACGTATTACTAGTATCGCACAAAACATTAAGAATATTCAATTAGAATTTTATCCTTACAGCCATCCTGAAGAGGCACCTATTTTATTAAAGCAAATTAGACCATGTGATGCGCTATTGCTTGGCGGAACATTGCCTTATCTACATGCCCAATCGTCTTTATCAGAAATACCAATTCCTTGGAATTATATAAAACAAGACGAGACTGCTATTTCTACAACATTGCTATCAGTCATGTCCAATTATGCAATATCTTTAAGTAGAATTTCTATCGATGTGATGAATCCAATTTTTATTGAAAATGTTTTACAAGACATTGAGTATTCTGGTCCAAGACCCTTTATTCAGCAAATCGCTGTTACGAGACCTACTCAAGCAATACTTCAGCATCATATTGCTTTATGGAATGCCCAAAGCATTGATTTTGTTATTACAAGTATTCATAGTGTATTTGATGAATTACAAAAACATCAAATACCCGCTATGCGCATGATAGACGCTACAAACTCTATTGTTCAATACTTGGAAGAAACAAGGTCTCAATCACTTTTATCTAAATCTGAGTCTGTGAAAGCCGTTGTAGGGATATTAGAAATTCCAGAGAACAATTCATTAGACACCTATATTTTATCGAAGATCACTGCAGCCACACATTCAACCTATAAACAAATTACGGCAAATTCTTTTGAACTTTATACAACAGCAGGATATTTGCAAAATACCCTCGCAAAAGAAAATTTGCAAAGTTTAATGCAACAAATTGAAATACCCTTTAAGCTTGCTTTTGGTTTTGGCCACTCCATTCCTGAAGCGAGCCAAAATGCAAATAACGCATTATCCTTTGCTAAACCCTATGAAATCTTTATACTTGATGAACATAAAAATTTACTAGGTCCGTTTCCAAAATCGGACATCAAGCTTGCTTTAAAAACGGATGATCCTTACGTTTTACAAATGGCAAAGCTAACAAGCCTAAGTCCATTAAATATTTCTAAAATCATTGACTTTAGTCGAGAGCGGCAATCAGCTCAATTTACTGCTTACAATCTTTCAGAATACCTTCAAGTGACAAGACGTACAACAGAGCGTATTATAAAAAAACTAGTAGACAATGGCTATGCTAAAGTTGTAGGTGAAGAAATGACCCATCAGCAAGGTCGCCCACGCACAATCTATGAATTGAATTTTGCTATTTATTAAAAATTCTCGCAGATACTTTTGGCATCTGCGAGACTATTGTTAGCTAGTAGATGGGATAGAATTAGTCCACTGCCACCATATTCGCATCGTTTATTTCTTGCTCCTTTTTACGCTTCTCTGCCTCTGCAATTTCTTCAGGAGTTAGTTTTACTATTGCAAACCCGATGTAAGCATAGATTATTGAAATAATAGGTACAGTGAAGTTAAGAATCGCATACGGTGCATATTCCATTGCACTTACGCCTAATGTTGCTAAAATAAACACACCACAAGTATTCCAAGGGAAGAATACGGACGTTAATGTTCCCCCATCCTCTAACGCACGAGATAGGTTTTTAGAATGTAAACCACGCTGCTGATAAACACCTGCAAACATACGTGAAGGTACTACAATCGAAATATATTGCTCAGAACATGTAGCATTCGTTGTGATACAAGCTGCTATCGTTGAAGCAACTAGACTACCTGTTGATTTAGCAAATTTCACAATAACGTTCATAAGCGCTTTTAACATGCCAGAGTATTCTAAAATACCACCAAACGTCATCGCTACGATTGTCATTGAAACCGTATTCATCATTGAGTCCAAGCCACCACGGTTAAATAGCTCGTCCACCATGTGATTACCTGTTGAGATTTCAAATCCTGCCTGTAATGCTTGTACAGCACTTGCTGCTGAACCACCTTGTACAAAAATTTGTAATAAGAAACCTGAAATAATCCCAATAATTAAAGCAGGAATTGCTGGCACTTTTTTTTGCAACTAATACAATAACACCAACTGGAACAAGTAATAGCAAAGGAGAAATAACAAAGCTTTCCTCCATTACTTTTAAAGTTGTTAAAATTTCTTCTGACTTCATAGAGACATCTGCAAATTTTCTTCCCATAATGCCAAAGACAACAAGCGCAATGACAAGAGCCGGTATTGTTGTGTAAAGCATATGCTTAATATGATCAAAAAGATTAGTACCGGTTAAACCTGCTGCAAGATTGGTCGTATCGGATAAAGGCGACATCTTATCACCAAAATATGCACCTGAAATAACTGCTCCAGCAATCATTGCTGCCGGAATTCCCATACTTAGGCCAATCCCCATCCCAGCAACACCGATTGTTGCCATTGTAGACCATGAGCTACCAATCGCCAATGAAACGATTGAACATAACAGCATAATTGTTACTAAGAACCATGCTGGAGAAATTAATTTTAAGCCGTAATAAATCATTGTTGCTACGACACCGCCACCAATCCATGCACCGATTGTCAAACCTACTAAAATAATAATGACAATTGCTGGTAAAGCTAGACGTATGCCCTTATACATCATTTCCTCAATTTCCATCCACTTAAATCCATGTAATTTGGCAACAATTGCTGCTACTGTTGTGCCAACAAGAAGAGGTACGTGAGGGCTTTGCTCTAATACAACTACTGTAATAAGCATCGTAATAATCATAATTGCAAAAGTTAAAAGTGCCCAAAGAGCATTAATTTCTTTTTTCATGGTCCCATCCCCTTTTTTTGCACCTGTTTCCTTTGTTGAATTTTTAAGGCGCAAATAATTTTTACGTTTTTTTAGCTTAATATTCAAAAAAATTAAAAGTCAACGCAAAAAATTTATGCCTCTCAAGCAAATCTCACTATTTTAGCGTAATAAAACGCTTTCAAGTAGCTATTAAAAACAATGCAAACCCTTGGATATCCATACATTTTGTAAAATGCTCATACAAAAAAGCTATATTAAAAGAAAATATAATC
>BBDJ01000035.1 GCA_001312325.1 Lysinibacillus pakistanensis
CACAGTAACCACTGAGAAATCAGTGGTTTTTTTATTATACGATTGGCTATCAATATGAAGTTAGTTGAGTGGAAACTTGGAATAATAGAGTAGTAATACTAATTAAATTAATTCACGAAAGGTAGATGCTTAACTATTTAATTTTGTATTCATCAGAAACAAATTAATCACCTGAGATCGTCAAAATTTTTAGCATATGTCATAGTTTGAACTCCTCAATTTCAGTTGAACTAAAGCGCTACTTTCCTATTCAAACGCATACCATAAAATGCTAAAATTTAAGTAGCTTTCAAAATAAAGGGGTGCTTAAAATGGCGACTGGCTTATATAGCAAGGAAATTCAAATTGAGAAAGAAAAATTACAAGCATTCATTCAAAATAAAGAAGAATGGGCTGAACTTATACCAGGTTACTTACATCATGAGTTTCCAAATGAACAAGATATGATTTGGGTGTTTCAAGGTGATTTTGGCCTTATTCAAAAGGCTGTAAAAGTGGAACTTAAATATAAGGAATCCACTACAAATCAAGTTATGTTTGATTTGATAGGATTATCAGACCCTATAAACGGCGATGGCTTTTTTTGAAATTAGACAAGAACAGGGAGATACATGTCAACTTGTAGGAAATTTAACAATGAAAGCTAGTGGTTTTTTAGCCGGAATGATGAATCCTATATTAGAAAAATTTGTTCCACAATTGGTAGAGCAACTAGTACAAAAAAATGGCAATTAAAGCAAGCCAATAAAGTGAATAACTATTTAGAGCAGTTAAGTTTTTGTAAGAATGATTATATCTAATAAGTTGAAAAGATCGTTGCTTTAGAGAGCAATGATTTTTTTTATGTTGGATAGCCAATGTCAGTCTTCTAAGTTGCGGTGTACATTGCATGTCTGAAAGTAAGTTATCATCTAAGGTAAGTTTATGTCGCATTAAAGAAATGTTTTAGGTCTGTCTTTAAATATTATGGAATAACTTGACAAAATTATTTATAAAATTTATATTTGAGTAAATACTCAAATTTTAAGAAAATAGTGGTGAAGATATTTGGCAACGAAAAAGGATAAAATTCTAGAGGCAGCATTTGATTTATTTACTAAAAAGGGCTTTAATGCAACGACTACTAAAGAAATCGCAATAACCAGCGGTGTGGCAGAGGGTCTAATCTTTTATTATTTTAAAGATAAAGAGGATCTTCTCTATAAACTCATTCGAGAATTTTCTTTTATTGGCTCTCTCCAAAAAGAAATAATGGAGTTAACCAAGATGGAGCCATATCCTGCTTTAATTCAATTTGGACGATTATATGCAAATTTTTTTGTCACAAAATAAAAGTTTTTTTAATTTTTATTTGGTCTCCAGAAATCGTACAAAACTCAGATGTAGGTGAGGAGATTGTGGATTTTATTTCTATAATGCGTGAACATGCTAGTGTATTCATATCAAGAGTTATTCTATGTTCCGTTGAGAAAAAGGTCATTGATACAGCAGCCTCAATGTTTCTTTCGTCGATATTAACCTATGTATTAGTTGAAGAAAGGAAAATGGGTGACAATCTATTAGTAAATCAATATATTGAGGAGGTAGTTACAGTTATTTTAAAGGGTATTCAAAATACATAAAAATTTTTTTTGAAAAAAAATTGAGTAAATACTCAGCATTTTTTTTCGGTGAAAGAAGGTACATCTATGCTTCAATGGATTGATATTTATACACTTATTTGGTTATTCCCTATTATGTTTATCCTCCATGATTTTGAAGAAATTATTATGGTTGAGAAGTGGTTAAATAATAAATCTTCAATTTTGTATGCAAAACTACCAACAAAAGCAGCTGATAGAGTGATTAAGCAATTTTCTATGTCAACAGCACAGTTTGCAGTAGCTGTAGTGGTCATATTTTTCTTTGTTAGTGGTTCGACTTTTAGTGCCAGTCAATTTGTGAATCAAGGACAATTAGGGAATATTTATATATTCACTATTGTTACGTTAACCTTTTTTTCTTCATGCTTTTACCCATCTAGGCAGACAATATTTCTTCGTTCTATAACACCTGGTGCAGTCACATCGTTAATTATCATTATTCCATATAGCTTAATTTTGTATCATTCACTATTAACGAATAATGTTATAACATGGAACATCATTTTTATTTGCTTACCATTTTGTCTATTATTAATACCAATTGCATTATTTGCTCACTGGGTTGGTAGAAAGGTTATTTGATAAATAGTTTTTATGTCAATCTGATGTAAAAGCTATCCTACTGAGTGGGATAGCTTTTTATCGTGTTATAATTAAATAAGAATATAACGGAAATGGGTGTTTTGTTTTGCAAAAGAAAAAGCCGATTGTAGAAGGGTTAGAGCGCTTTCGACAACAACAAAATATTTCCTTTCATGTCCCAGGGCATAAACACGGTGAGCTATCTCATCTTCCTCAGGCCTTTAAAGATGTTATGCGATATGATGTAACGGAGTTATCAGGTCTTGATGACCTACATCATCCTGAGGAAATGATATTAGAAGCAGAAAATTTATTGGCAGATACATATGGGACAATGAAAAGCTTCTTTTTAGTAGGTGGATCTACAGTTGGGAATTTAGCAATGATCTATGCTACCTGTAAAAAGGATGATACGATTATTGTTCAACGTAATGCTCATAAGTCTATTTTTCATGCAATTGAGCTGGTTGGGGCAAGACCTGTATTTGTCTCACCCATGTGGGATGATCAAACACTAACAGCAACGCATGTTTCCTATAAGGATTTAAAAGAAGCGGTTGATTATTATCCAGAGGCTCGGGCTGTTGTTTTAACATATCCTACTTACTATGGTATGACATCTAAAGAAATTCAGCAGCAGATAGCCTACTGTCATGAAAAGGGGATTCCTGTCTTAGTAGATGAGGCACACGGAGCCCATTTTAGTGCATGTGCCTTATTCCAACCATCAGCATTGACGTTTGGTGCAGATATAGTGGTACAGTCTGCACATAAAACTCTGCCTGCAATGACAATGGCATCCTTTTTGCATGTTAATTCAGATATCATTAATGTCGATAAAATAAATTACTATCTACGTATGCTGCAATCTAGTAGCCCATCCTATCTTTTATTAGCATCTTTAGATGATGCACGCTATTATATACAGACATATATGGAGAGTGATGGTGCATATATAATAGAAAAAAAGAATCAATGGGTAGAAGCATTACGGGCAATTGGATCTTTGAAAGTTATCGAGGTAGATGATCCTATAAAATTATTACTCCGTGTAGAGGGCTATAGTGGTTTCCAACTACAAGAGGCACTGGAGACAAAACAAGTATATGTAGAGCTGGCAGATGCAAATCAGGTTTTGTTGGTACTACCTTTATTAAAACAGGGGCATAACTATCCCTTTGCAGAAATTCGTGTCCGTATTAAGGATGCGATAACAATACTGTTAAATACACCGAGAGCAGACATAATAACAGCTCCACATACAGCCTATAATTTTGTAGCCATTACCGAACCAGCTTATTCTATTGAGGAAATTGAAAAATCGGAAAAGGAATGGTTACCTTATATGCGAACAATGGGGCGAATCTCATCAAGCATGGTTATTCCTTACCCTCCAGGCATTCCATTACTTGTTCCAGGAGAAAAGATAACAGTGGCAAAATTGAGCCAGCTTGAGGAATTGTTGGCTACGGGTGCAACATTCCAAGGAAATCACCGTTTAGAAGAAAAAATGATTGAGGTCATGAAATAGTTGGAGGCAATTACAGGATGAAAAGCAATTTATTTATAACATTTGAAGGTCCAGAGGGTGCCGGAAAGACAACAGTCATTCAAAAAAATAGCTGAGCGACTAGCTCAGGAGAATATTGATGTATTAGCAACGAGAGAACCTGGTGGTATAGAGATTGCTGAAAAAATTCGGACAATCATTTTAAACCCAGCACATACAGCAATGGATGAACGAACAGAGGCGTTATTGTACGCAGCGGCCCGAAGTCAGCATTATTTTGAAAAGGTTAGACCTGCATTAGATGCGGGGAAAATGGTGATTTGCGATCGCTTTATTGATTCTTCATTAGCTTATCAAGGATATGCACGTGGTATCGGTGTGGATGAGGTATTATCTATTAATGAGTTTGCAATCGGTAAGAAATTGCCTGATATAACAATTTTATTTGACCTTGAACCAGAGATTGGTTTAGCACGTATTCATGCTCATGGTGAACGAGAGGTAAATCGATTAGATGTTGAAAGCTTAGCCTTTCATCAGAAAGTTCGTAAAGGTTATTTACAACTAGTGGATCGTTACCCGGAGAGAATACATGTTGTCAATGCGGATCAAAATATTGAGCGTGTTGTAGAAGATGTATGGGCATTATTATTTGATGCATTGCAGTAAAAGCATGAAGTTGTCTAACACATTGTGATATAATGGTAACATCTATTATTTTATTTAATGAGAAAAAAAACGCTCATTAAATTGAAATTTTCCTATAGATAATGGTAACAAAAAAATGATCTAGGTTAATTTTATAAAAGGGGTGAGTGCGAATGAAGTTAGTCGTAGCTGTAGTGCAGGATCAGGATAGCAGTCGCTTATCAAATGCTTTAACGAAGAATCAGTTTCGCGCAACTAAGTTAGCGAGCACAGGAGGTTTTTTTACGTTCTGGAAATACTACGTTTCTTATTGGAACGGAAGACTCTCTTATACCCAAAGTTTTAGATATTATTCGAGATAATTGTCGAGCTCGGGAACAAATGGTGGCACCCGTTTCACCATTGGGCGGTAATGCAGATTCCTATATACCTTATCCTGTAGAGGTTGAAGTAGGAGGAGCGACAGTTTTTGTTTTACCAATAGAGCAGTTTCATCATTTTTAGTTCAGAACGAAATTTAAATTAGCTTTTGTGTATCGATAAAGAAAGCAAGTGGGGGCGAATACAGCTTGAAGATCAATCAAGATATACGTGTCGGGTTAAATACTAATCGCAAAGAGCCACTACAAAATAATAATCAAAATAACCGATTTGGAGATATGGTCGTCAAGCAGGGAACCAAATTGCAGACTGAACAGCTTACACGATTGCTAGGGGATATTTCTACTGCGGGAGACCGAGTTGCAAGATCACGAAATTTACGAGAGCTTGCTCGTTTTAAAATGCTTGTTAAAAGATTTCTACAAGAAACAGTTGAACATGGTATGGAATTAAAGCAATCACATACTTGGAATCGTTTCGGTGAGGGAAGACGTTTGAAAATTATCGAAACGATTGATTCTCGCCTTGTGGAGTTAGCACAAGATATTTTAGATGAAGAGAAAGAAGCAATTGATCTTCTTGATAAAATCGGTGAGATAAAAGGCTTATTAATTAATCTGTATATGTAAAACCCGTGTCTCGTTCTCTTGTAGGCGCGGGCTTTTTTTCAAATATATTTTGCTTATTGTTACAAATATTGTGAAACTAACTATCTTTTCGAATTATTATAAGTAATTCTGTATCGAGAAGAGAGCAATCGCAAACAATTATATCTATTTGTAATTGTTATAGGAAGGAATTTAAATATATGGCCAAGAATGTTGAAGAGCTATTTTCACTACAACCTGTCGTAATGAAGCAGCTTCAAACGATTTTTGACAAAAATAGATTAGCACATGCATACATTTTTGATGGCGAAAAAGGGACAGGCAAAGTAGATATTATGCGGTTTTTTTGTCAAATTAATGCTATGTGAGCAACCAAATCTAAATGTTCCATGTGAAACATGTCGAAATTGCAGACGTGTTGATTCTGGCAATCATCCTAATATTCATCAAATATATCCAGATGGTCAATTTATTAAAATTGATCAAATACGTGATTTAGTAGCTGAGATGAAGATGATGGGTGTTGAAGAAGGGCGAAAGATTTATGTACTTCATCATGCAGATCGACTTAATATTGCATCCGCAAATATGATTCTAAAATTTTTAGAAGAACCTGATGGAGAGGTTACTGCCATTTTGCTAACTGAGCAAATGCAGTCAATATTACCAACGATTCGCTCTAGATGTCAGCATATAAAGTTTCAAAAAAATGCCTCGTCATGTATTGTTAAATCATTTGCAAGAAAGCAATATTTCTTATTCAATGTCTTGTACAGTGAGCATGATGACGAATGAGCTCGAAACAGCAATATTTTTAGCAAATGACGAGCAGTTTGCACTTGCTCGAAAAACAGTGTTAAAATTAGTAGAGGTAATTCGCCAAAATGTACACGAAGCAATGCTAGTTGTGCATGAAGAATGGTTGCCACTTTTTAAAGAAAAAAAGTGAAATGGAACAAGCATTGGATTTACTACTATTTGCTTACCGTGATATAGTGTCAATAAAAGCTAATCCCGAGGCAGCTTGTACTTATCCAGACATGTTACAGACATTTAAAGAAGCTGCGTTACATTCGACTTATGAACGCCTATCTAGTCAAATGGAGTCTATTTTACAGGCGCGCGCATCTTTACAGCGTAACATGAATAGGACGTTATTGATGGAGCAGCTAATGCTAAATCTGCAGGAGGGATACACATTTGTATAATGTAGTGGGAGTCCGCTTTAAAAAAGCGGGTAAAATATATTATTTTGATCCAGCATCATATCTACTAGAAGATAGTCAATATGTCATTGTAGAGACAGCTCGTGGTGTAGAATATGGTAAGGTAGTTGTCCCACAAAAGGTTGTTGGGGATAATGATGTTGTATTACCACTTAAACAAGTACTACGACCAGCGGATGAACGTGATCGTATTCAGGTAGAGGAAAATGCAGCTGAGTCAAAGCGGGCATTTGAACTGGCAAGTACAAAAATTATAGAGCATAATCTAGAAATGAAGCTAGTAGATGTTGAATATACATTTGATCGTAATAAAATTATTTTTTTATTTTACAGCAGAAGGACGTGTCGACTTTAGGGATCTAGTAAAGGATCTAGCCTCGGTATTTAGAACACGTATCGAACTTCGCCAAATTGGTGTACGTGATGAGGCAAAATTGTTGGGCGGTATAGGTCCATGTGGACGAATGCTCTGTTGTTCAACTTTTTTTAGGTGACTTTGATCCAGTTTCTATTAAGATGGCAAAAGATCAAAATCTTTCTTTAAATCCTTCAAAAATTTCAGGTCTTTGTGGCCGTTTAATGTGCTGTTTAAAGTATGAAAATGATGAATATGAGGAAGCAAAAGAGGGCATGCCTGACATTGGTGAAATGACGATGACACCAGACGGACGCGGTAGAGTTGTAGGTTTAAATGTGCTGGAGAGACTCATTCAAGTTTATTTACAAGAGCAGGAACGCACAGTTGAGTATACACTAGAAGAACTGCTAGCATGCGAAAAAAAATCTTATATAAGATAGAGAATTTAACGAGGTGGCTTGGGTGAAGGACCGTAATTTCTTAGATACCGTTATGGAGTTCGAACAACAGCTCGAAGCAATGCAGGAGCAATTTGGTGCATTGAAGCAATTTGTAGCGTTAATGATGGAAGAGCATAAGGCACTTGAAACAGAAAATCATCACCTTCGTACACGTCTAGAAGAACTACTTGCTAAAGATAACTCCATACAGGCTGCTGATGTGAAGAAAGAGACTTCACTAGATATTGGAGAGGGCTATGATAACCTGGCACGTTTGTACCAAGAGGGCTTCCATGTATGTCATGTTCATTTCGGAAGTTCACGTAAAGGTGAAGACTGTCTGTTTTGTCTATCATTCTTAAATAAACAAAATGTGTAATAGAAGGCTGATTGCCACTACGGTGGTATCAGTCTTTTGTTTTGTATAGTAGGAGGAAGAAAAATATGGATGATTGGTTAAAGGATGATGAAAGGCTAGATTATTTGTTGGCAGAGAATTTACGTATTATACAAAGTCCCTCTGTCTTTTCATTCTCTTTGGATGCAGTACTACTTTCGAAATTTGTCAATGTTCCTTACTATAAAGGGAACATTGTTGATTTATGCTCAGGTAATGGAGTCATTCCTCTCTTTTTAAGTGCTAGAACTAAAGGACAAATAACGGGAGTAGAGATTCAACCGCGTTTATTTGATATGGCGGAAAGAAGCATTCATTACAATCAGTTAGAAGACCAAATTCAAATGATCCTTGGAGATGTAAAAGAAATACCAAAACAATTGGGCATTGAAAAATATGATGTTGTTACCTGTAATCCGCCCTATTTTTTTAGCACATGAGGCAAGTGATAAAAATCTAAGTGAGCATCATGCCATTGCACGACATGAACTATATTTAACATTAGAAGAAGCAATTCAATCAGCTAGTAAATTACTAAAACAAGGTGGAAAGGCAGCATTTGTGCATCGTCCAGGGCGATTATTAGACATTGTTACAACTATGCGTGCAAATCGTTTAGAGCCAAAAAGAATGCAATTTATTTATCCCAAAGAAGGGAAAGAGGCCAATACACTATTAATAGAAGGAATAAAAGATGGAAAACCGGATTTGAAAATTTTACCACCGCTGTATGTCTATAATGTCAATAATGAATATACACCTGAGGTGAGAGAAATTCTTTATGGAAAAGAACAATAATCACTACTTTTACGTGCTAGAATGCGCAGATCAATCACTTTATGCAGGCTATACAAACAATGTAGAAAAGCGTGTAGCTGTACATAATGCTGGTAAAGGGGCAAAATATACAAGAGCCAGAGGACCAGTGGAATGTATTTATATGGAGGAGTTCGAAACAAAACAAGAGGCAATGCGTGCAGAATATGCTTTTAAGCAACTAACAAGAGCACAAAAAAATTAATTATATAAGGAGGGGTGAATCGTGAAATCACAAAAAAAGTACCATACACGATCAGACAGGCTGTTTATATCTTGTAGGAACACCTATTGGAAATCTAGAGGATATGAGCGTCCGTGCACTACGCATTTTAAAAGAAGCAGATATCATAGCAGCAGAAGATACTAGAAATACAAAGAAGCTGTGTAACTACTTTGACATTGAAACACCTTTAATAAGTTATCATGAACATAATTTAATCGTTGGAGGAGAAAAATTATTAGCTTTATTACAGGAGGGAAAAACAATAGCATTAGTGAGTGATGCAGGTTTACCTTGTATTTCTGATCCAGGAGCAGATATAGTTGAAAAGGCAATCGCTCAGAATTTTCCGGTTGTGCCGGTCCCGGGTCCGAATGCAGCACTATCTGCTTTAATTGCATCTGGATTAACACCTCAGCCGTTTTTCTTTTATGGATTTTTAAATCGCGGAAAAAAAGGACCGTCGACAGCAATTAGAGCAGCTAAAAAAAACGTCAGGAAACAATACTGTTCTACGAGGCACCTCATCGCTTAAAGGAAACCTTAAAAGATATGGAGCTTATTCTTGGAAATCGTCGAATTGTATTAGCACGTGAGTTGACAAAGAAATTCGAGGAGTTTTTAAGAGGGAGTCTCAATGAGGCGGTGGAATGGTCTCAAAATGAGGAAATCCGAGGAGAATTTTGTATTATCCTTGAAGGAAACAGCAATTTTGAGGAAGAGGATAACGAGGAAGTGTATTGGGGAAAAATGTCCTTTGTTGAACATGTCGATTATATTATTGCTCAGGAAGGTGTTACATCAAAAGAAGCTATAAAAGAAGTAGCCAAACTACGTCAAGTATCTAAACGAGATGTATATAATGAATATCATAACTAATAAAAAGAAGAGGTTGCCTTTAGAGAGGCGACCTCTTTTGTATATTTAACCAAGTTGGGAATTATGTTTTTTTTATTAATTATAAATGTTTAAATTGATAATAATTGTAAAAAAATAGTACCCTTAAAATGTGAAAGGTCTGACATGGACATTATAAGGGTCTCCTAATTTGGGTATATTAAAAACTAAGTCATTTATTTTTTTTAAGTTATTTTGAATTTCTTTCACTAACATTTCTGCGCCTTCTGGACTTAAAATTAATTTGCCTCCAACTAGACGGAAGTTATCATCAGATACTTCGCCAGTAACTGCACATGTCATGTTAGGCATATATTTTTTTTAAGATGATTTTATCATCATCCACATAGATTTCTAAAGCATCCTTTTCAGCAATACCTAAAGTACGGCGTAGTTCGATAGGAATTACTACACGACCTAACTCATCGACTTTACGAACAATTCCTGTTGATTTCATAATTATTTTTCCTCCTAATGTTAAAAGTTATATTGGTATTTCGTCAAATTTCGACATAATTTCTTTGTCTGATAGTTATCATACCAAGTAATGCCATAAACGTCAATTAATTAATGCACTAATATTATTGTTTTTAAAAAAAATTTTTGAGGAGAAAACAGATATATTGATTTTTATAAAAGGTTTTTATTATATATTTTAATTTATAGTAAAAAAAGCTTCTTATTTAAGACATTTAATGGATTGAATATATGATTCGACAATTTTCGCGTACGATTCAAACTTTCATTGAAACGAATTTCGTACTTCGTTAGAATAGATAGTATACTGTGAAACAATGGAGGCAGTTCTTGTGAGCGAACAAAACAAAACATTCTATATAACAACCCCAATCTATTATCCAAGTGGAAAATTTCATATTGGTACAGCGTATACAACTGTAGCATCAGATACAATTGCACGCTATAAACGTTTACGTGGATATGATGTGCGTTTTTTTAACTGGAATGGATGAGCATGGGCAAAAAAATTCAAGAGAAAGCAGCTGAAGCGGGCAAGCATCCACAGGAATATGTGAATGAAATTGCAGATGCTGCAAAAAGACTATGGGCTTTAATGGATATTTCATATGATGATTTCATTCAAACAACCCAAGAACGACATACGAAAGCTGTCGAAAAAAATCTTCCAAAAGTTTTTAGATAATAATGATATTTATAAAGGTGAATATGAGGGGTGGTACTGTACTCCCTGTGAATCATTCTTTACCGAAACACAACTAGAGAATGGAAACTGTCCTGACTGCGGTCGTCCAGTGCATAAAGTTAAAGAGGAATCATATTTCTTTAATATGAAGAAATATGCAGATCGTCTTTTAGCTTACTATGAAGAAAACCTGGAGTTCATTGAACCTGAATCTCGAAAAAATGAGATGATCAATAACTTTATTAAACCAGGGCTAGAAGACTTATCTGTATCAAGAACATCATTCGACTGGGGAATTAAAGTACCCGGTGATCCTAAGCATGTTATTTATGTTTGGGTGGATGCCTTAACGAACTATATTACTGCTTTAGGCTATCTTTCAGAGGATGAGACATTATTCAACAAATATTGGCCAGCAGATGTACATGTAGTTGGAAAGGATATTGTTCGTTTCCATACAATATATTGGCCAATTTTCCTAATGGCGCTAGACTTACCGCTTCCTAAGAAAGTGTTTGCACATGGTTTTATTATGATGAAGGATGGTAAAATGTCTAAATCGAAGGGCAATGTTATCTATCCAGAAATGTTAATCGACCGTTATGGCCTAGATGCGACACGTTATTTCCTATTACGCGAGCTACCATTTGGTTCTGATGGTGTATTTTCACCAGAATCATTTGTGGAACGAACTAACTTTGATCTTGCGAATGATTTAGGAAATTTATTGAATCGTACAATTTCTATGATTAATAAATATTTCGATGGTATTATTCCTACAGAAAATCTTTTACCAACAGAGTTTGATGCGGCTTTAAAAGAGCAAGCTGAGACGGTGCGTATTAAATATGAAGAAAGTATGGAAAAAATGCAATTTAGTGTTGTATTGGCAGACTTATGGACACTTGTTTCACGCACGAATAAATATATAGATGAAACTCAACCATGGGTTCTAGCAAAGGAGGAAACAGATAAACCAAAATTAGGCGCTGTTATGCGAAATTTGGCGGAAAGTTTACACCAAATTGCCGTCATGTTACAACCGTTTATGACATCTTCACCTAAACGAATAATTGAACAATTAGGCTTGGATGACAGATTCTTAGCATGGGATACAATTGAAACATTCGGCAATACTATTCCAGCAAACATTAAAGTGGTAGAAAAAGGTATTCCAATATTCCCACGCTTAGAGAGTGAAGTAGAGATTGCTATATTCGTGATGAAATGCGTGGTTCAGTGAAGACGTTGCAGGAAGAGGAGCCTAAAGATCAATCGAAAACTTCTGGAATTCCAGAAATTCCTGAAATTTCAATTGATGATTTTATGAAAATCGATTTGCGTGTAGCAACGGTAACTGCATGTGAAACGGTTCCGAAAGCAGATAAATTATTAAAGCTTCAAGTTGATCTTGGATATGAGCAGCGACAAGTAGTTTCAGGCATTGCTAAGTTCTATTCTCCTGACGAATTAGTTGGTCAAAAGGTGATAGTAGTTGCTAATTTGAAACCGGTGAAATTACGAGGTGAATTATCTCAAGGTATGATTTTAGCTGGTGAAAAAGATGGAATTTTAAAATTAGCTTCCGTCGATCCAAAGCTTGAAAATGGAGCAAAAGTTAAGTAAAGAATTTTTGGGGGCCTGCTGAATGTAAAAATTCAGCAGGCTTTTAAAATCTTTTAGCAATTCTCAGTAAGTATTATTTTAAGATAATTTACAGGCGGGAAATTATGTATTTTTATAGGTAAATGGTAGTGAATAAGGCATTTAGGATTATGTGTAATGTCACAATACTAAATTGTTTGTAATATATTTGTAATACTTACGCAAAAAAAGAAATAATATTTTTTTAATAAAATCTATGTTAGGAGAATGACGATGTTCATCGATACACATGTACACTTAAACGCAGATCAGTACACAGAAGATTTACAAGAGGTTATTGATAGAGCTCTTGAGGCAAAGGTAGAAACAATGGTTGTGGTTGGATTTGACCGAAAAACCATTGAAAAGACTATGCAACTGATTGAACAATATGATTTTGTTTATGGTGTCATAGGGTGGCACCCGGTTGATGCGATTGATTGTACACAAGAAGATTTGAATTGGATTGAGGAATTAACAGCACATCCAAAAATAGTTGGTATTGGTGAAACTGGGTTGGACTACTATTGGGATAAATCTCCGAAGGATGTTCAACAAGCACTTTTCCGCAAGCAAATTCATTTAGCGCAAAAGGTGAATTTACCAATCATTATTCATAACAGGGATGCAACAGGGGATGTTGTACGAATTTTACGTGAAGAAAATGCAGCATCTGTTGGAGGCGTTATGCATTGTTATAGTGGCAGTGTAGAAACAGCACATGAATGTATTGCTATGAATTTTATGATTAGCCTTGGTGGGCCGGTGACATTTAAAAATGCACGGATGCCCAAGGAAGTGGCGACAGAAATACCGTTAGAGCATTTGATGATTGAAA
Source organism: Lysinibacillus pakistanensis (assembly GCA_001312325.1). Next base: position 13,374 of record BBDJ01000035.1, read on the forward strand.
CAGATGCACCGTATCTAGCGCCTCATCCATATCGAGGAAAGCGTAATGAACCAGCATTTGTGCCATTAGTGGCAGAAGAAATTGCGCGTTTAAAAGGGTTAACGATTGAGGAAATTGCACAGGTAACAACAGCCAATGCGAAAAAAAATTTTTTTAGGATTGACGTTTAACTAGCTGAGATGCCTCCAATATTGGGTTTGTGGTTGGTCAAAATGGCGAAGTCAATTTTCTTAGAAATACTTTCGGGTTGACAGTGCCAAATCTAGTCCGTATAATCCAACCTTGTATTAAGGAGGCGTTTTTCATGTCAAATAATTCCATGAAAAACTTGTTCTTAGGATCATTGAGGAGTAAGCAAACAGTGATAAGAATTATTTCACTTGTCCTGTTTGTATCTGTAATTTCATTTGTACTTTATCAAGGTACTAAACAAACCGTAACGCTTGAAGCAAACGGAGAAAAAAAATCGAAGTAGCAACACATGCCAAAACTGTAGAACAATTATTACAAGATCAAAATATAGACATAGCAGAGCATGACAAAATATCACCCTCTCTGAACACCAAAATTGTTAATGGATTAGCAATTTCATGGGAACAGGCAAAAGAAGTAACCATTTCAGTTGATGGAAATCAGTCAAAAGTTTGGACAACTGAAACACTAGTGAAAGACATTTTGAAAGAAGCGAATATTCAAGTATCTGAGCACGACTCTTTAGTACAAGGTCTGGATACAAAAGTAGGAGCAGATAACAAAATTGATATTCAAAAAGCGTTTCCAGTAGCTCTTGTCGATGGTGTAAAAGAAAGACAAGTATGGTCCACTTCGACTACGGTCGCTAACTTTTTAAAACAACAAGGAATTCAGCTTAATGAATTCGATCGTGTCGAAAATAACCTCGAGGACGTTCTTACTCCGAAGAGTAAAATCACAGTAGTTCGCGTAGAAAAGGTTATCGATGTAGTGGAAGACTCTTTAGATTTCGCAGTTGAAAAGAAGCAAGATGCTTCGTTGCAGAAGGGCAAACAAAAAGTAATGACAACGGGCGAGAAAGGTTCTATTTCTCGAACGTTTGAAGTCGTGAAAGAAAATGGTAAAGAGGTAGCTAGAAATCTAAAAACTGAAAAGGTTCTAAAGGAGCCGAAGAAGCAAGTGGTTGCAGTAGGTACTAAAACTGTTGTGGCAAGTGCAGCGACTGTATCACGTGGTTCAGCAGAGCCAGCTAACGGTAAAGAATTTTACGTTACGGCAACAGCCTATACACCGTATTGTAAGGGATGTTCAGGTACATCTGCCACTGGCATTAATTTACGTTCAGGTGCTGGATTAAAAGTAATTGCGGTAGATCCATCTGTTATTAAGCTTGGCTCAAAAGTATGGGTTGAAGGCTATGGAACAGCGGTTGCTGGGGATACTGGTGGCGCAATTAAGGGTAATAAGATCGATATACTTGTACAATCTGATGCCCAAGCTAGTAAGTGGGGCGTAAAGAAAGTGCGTATAAAAGTATTAAATTAAAAAAACTGTAAAATTAATCTAAAATGTTTTTCACTAATTGTAGCTTTCCTGTTTTGACTGGCGGGAAAGCTTTTTATCTTTATTTAGTGGACAAAGTTTGTACCTTATAGGAAGAATGTAAATACTTTGTCCAAGGATACATAACCGTGTATTTCTGTACAATCAAACAGTGCAGTTGTAAAATGGTCTGAAGATAAGGTAGAAAAGAGGAGCCTTTTTGCAAATAAAAGAAATCATTGTGGTTGAAGGAAAAGATGATACAACTGCCATTAAAAGAGCTGTACATGCAGATACTATAGAAACAAATGGATCAGCAATTTCTGAAGAAACGCTGAAGCGAATTCAGCATGCTCAGGATAAAAGAGGTGTCATCGTTTTTACTGATCCTGATTATCCGGGACGTCGAATTCGTGCAATTATAGAAGAGCGTGTGAAAGGGGTTAAGCATGCCTTCTTACCAAAAGCAAAAACAATTGCCAAAAACGGTAAAGGGCTTGGAATTGAGCACGCAGCAGATGAAGATATACGAAAGGCGCTCCAACAGGTCTATACGCCAAGTAGTATAGAGCCGATAACTGATGATATTACATTAGAGGATTTAATGACAGCACGTTTAATTGGACATCCTCGTGCAAAATATCGTCGGGATCGTCTTGGGGAGCTATTGAATATTGGCGCAACAAATGGTAAGCAGCTTCACAAAAGATTAAAAATGTTTCAAATTACAGAACAGCAATTTGGTGCGGCTGTCGCACAGCTAGATCAGGAGGAAAACAATGCATAAGGATATTGCAACACCAATTAGAACACAAGAAATTTTAAAAAAAATATGGATTTTCATTTAAAAAAAAGCTTAGGTCAAAATTTTTTAATAGATCCCAACATTTTAAGAAATATTGTTAGTCATGCAAATTTAACTGAAAATAGTGGTGCAATTGAAGTGGGTCCTGGCATTGGGGCATTGACTGAACACTTAGCTAGAAGTGCAAAAAAAGGTCGTATCCTTTGAAATTGATCAACGACTTTTACCTGTATTAGAAGATACATTAAGTCCATATAATAATGTGACAATTGTACATTCAGATATTTTAAAGGCAGATGTTGCTAAAATAATTGAGGAAGAGATGTCGGGTATTGAGGATATTATGGTAGTAGCAAATTTGCCGTATTATGTGACAACACCGATTTTAATGAAATTGCTAAATGATCGTTTACCGATAAGAGGCTTTGTTGTCATGATGCAAAAGGAGGTTGCAGATCGTATAACGGCCAAACCGGGAACAAAAGAGTATGGTTCATTATCGATAGCAATCCAATATTATGTGAAGGCTGATATTGCCATGACGGTACCAAAAACTGTATTCATGCCACAGCCTAATGTAGATTCTGCAGTCATTCGCTTAATTAAGCATGATGAACCTCCTGTAAAAGTGTTTGATGAAGATTTCTTATTTGTCGTGACACGTGCGTCCTTTGTGCAGCGAAGAAAAACAATCTTCAATAATTTACAATCGGGTTTACCAAATGGAAAGCAAAATAAAGAGAAAATTTTAGAGGCTTTAACAGCAGTCAATATAGAGCCAACCCGTCGAGGAGAAACACTTAGCATTCAAGAGTTTGGAAAATTAGCAGATGCGCTCTATCCGACATTTGGAAAGTAAGAAATTTTGTTAACATTTTTTTCTTACAAGTAAAAAAAACATAATTTTTCATAAAAAAATAAGTTGACAATATTTATTCAGGGCTGATAAAATATTATATTTTGTTGACATTTTTGGGCGTATCGCTTATACTGTTTTGTAGTGAGGTGTAAGCGAAAATGCCAAAAACTTTAGCGGACATTAAAAAGTCGTTGGATTGTCATTTGGGTAAACGTTTGCAGTTAAGAGCAAACGGAGGTCGCAAGAAAACGGTCGAGTGTGCAGGGATATTACGTGAGACATATCGTGCTATCTTTGTAGTTGAGCTTGATCAAGAGGACAATACGTGCAAGCGCGTATCGTATAGCTACACAGATATTTTAACTGAAGCAGTAGAGATTACTTTTTTTAGACGAAGCGAAGGCTGCTGTCGCAAAATAGTTTCTAGTACTTATTTCTATATTTTGAAACACTCATGTATGTTAAAAACTGCATGAGTGTTTTGCGTTTTTCGGGACATACTAAATTCGTCAGTTGTTAAAGGAGGAGTTTATATGCCTAGAAAAGGTATCATGTCACCTCGATTAAAAGAAGAGATCGCAAAAGAGCTTGGATTTTATGATGTTGTGCAACGAGAAGGCTGGGGCGGCATTAAAGCTCGTGACGCTGGTAATATGGTTAAACGTGCCATAGAAATGGCTGAGCGAGCAAGTAATGAGCAAGACCAAAATAAGTAGACTATTTTTGCTAAAATAGCCAACTTATAAAAAAATAATTTCTTTTAGCAGGAATGGAATTTTTCTGCTGACACAACAACACAACTGACGAGAGAGAACCGTTACACCAAATAGGGGTATACGGTTCTTTTTTTTCCATTTTCGCTTTCCCATTATGGTAAAATAAAATGAATAATCTTGTACGTAAGATGATGGGTTGTTGCGAAAGCGAAGAGCTGAAGGAGCGCCAGCCAATAATTGCGACAAAGCATAATTGATAAGTGTAGCTATAAGGGAGGAAGAAAGATGCTTTATGTAAAGGCGCCTGCAAAAATAAATTTAACATTAGATGTACTTTATAAAAGACCAGATAATTATCACGAAGTAGAGATGGTCATGACAACTGTCGATTTAGCAGATCGTATTAGTTTGGAATCCCGAGAAGATGGCACAATAGAAATAATTTCTACTGATAATTTTGTGCCGAATGATCACCGTAATTTTGCTTATCAGGCAGCGCGTCTAATAAAAGATACATACGGCATTGGACAAGGTGTATCCATTACTATAGAAAAAGAAATACCAATTGCAGCAGGTCTTGCAGGGGGAAGTAGTGATGCAGCCGCTACACTAAAGGGGTTGAATGAGCTATGGAATTTAGGGTTATCCATTGATGAATTAGCTGAACTGGGTGCAAAAATTGGATCTGATGTTTCATTTTGTGTCTATGGTGGTACAGCATTAGCCACAGGGCGTGGGGAAAAGATTCAGGAGTTGCCTGCACCGCCAAACTGTTGGGTAGTCTTAGCTAAGCCTAAAATAGGTGTTTCTACTGCAGAAGTATATGGAGGACTAAAGGTTGAAGGATTAGAGCATCCAAATACAAAGCAAATGATTCGTGCTATTGAAAGGGAAGATTATGAGCTACTATGTTCATCATTAGGGAATGTTTTGGAAACTGTAACATTTAAGCTACATCCAGAAGTAGTAATGTTAAAGGAACAGATGAAGCGCTTTGGAGCGGATGCAACATTGATGAGCGGAAGCGGTCCAACAGTCTTTGGTCTAGTAGATAGCGAGGCTCGAGTAAGCCGCATTTATAATGGCTTACGTGGTTTTTGTGAAGAGGTATATGCTGTGCGTATTTTAGGTGAACGAAATACGCTTGCTTAAAACCGCAAATTTGTGTTAATTTTACCTATAAATATTCGTGTTTAGGAGAGGGTCGCATGAAATGGAAGCGTAGTGAACGACTAGTGGATATGACGTATTATTTACTAGAACATCCACATCAGCTGATCCCGCTAACTTATTTTTCTGAATTATATCAATCTGCAAAATCCTCCATTAGTGAAGATTTAACGATTGTAAAAGAAACTTTCGAAGAAAAAGGAATCGGGTTATTGATGACAGTTCCGGGCGCTGCAGGAGGAGTAAAGTATATTCCTAAAATGTCCGAGGCTGAGGTACGTTTAGTGATTCAAGATTTAAAGGCAGAACTTGAGCATTCAGATCGTTTGTTACCAGGCGGTTATTTATTTATGACGGACTTACTCGGCAATCCAGATCTGATTAATCGAGTTGGAAAAGTCTTTGCATCGGCATTGCTGATCAACAAATTGACGTTATTATGACTGTTGCCACAAAAGGGATTTCTATTGCGCATGCTATAGCAAGACATTTAAATGTACCTGTTGTAGTAGTTAGAAGAGATAGTAAAGTAACAGAAGGTTCTACAGTCAGCATCAACTATGTTTCTGGTTCTTCCAGAAGAATTCAGACAATGGTATTATCAAAAAGAAGTATGAAGAGTGGACAACGTGTACTAATTACGGATGACTTTATGAAAGTCGGTGGTACAATGAATGGCATGAAAAATTTACTAGAGGAATTTGATTGTCAGCTGGCAGGTATCGCAGTGCTTGTAGAAGCAGAGCATGCAGATGAAACTTTAGTAGATGATTATTATTCACTCGTTAAGCTTCACGAGGTCAACGAAAAAGACCGTACAATTGCATTAAGTGAAGGTAACTATTTTTCTAAAAGGGGACATGACAAATGAAAGTAGTAGCAACAACAAATGCACCAGCAGCAATCGGACCATATTCGCAAGGAATTATTATAAACGGCATGTTTTATAGCTCTGGCCAAATCCCGTTAACGGCTACTGGTGAATTGGTAGAGGGTGATATTACTGTTCAAACAAATCAAGTGTTTGCTAACTTAAAAGCAGTATTAGAAGCTGCAGGTACATCTTTAGAGCATGTTGTGAAAACAACAGTTTTTATGAAGGATATGAATGATTTTGTGGCAATGAATGAAGTATATGCATGTCACTTTGGTAATCATAAACCTGCTCGCTCTGCGGTGGAGGTTGCACGCCTTCCAAAGGATGTAAAAGTAGAAATTGAAGTTATTGCCATCGTTAAATAAGAAACAAGAAAGCTCGCTAAAAGAACAATCTTTTAGCGAGTTTTTTTTAGAGCTGACAAACAATTGTCAAAATTTACGTAAATTAGAGAAAATATTATATTGATAAGTATTCAAATTTTTTAGAAAATTTGATAGACTATGAAAAGGAAAATATTCGGTAATTAAGAATATTATATTTTCATTTAGGCATCTAAGAAGAGAGGTGGTGAGAAAATGGAAGTTACTGATGTAAGATTACGTCGTGTTCAGACGGATGGTCGCATGCGTGCGATTGCTTCCATTACACTCGATAATGAGTTTGTAGTTCATGATATCCGAGTAATTGATGGAAATACTGGTTTATTTGTAGCTATGCCAAGTAAACGAACGCCTGACGGAGAATTTAGAGATATAGCGCATCCGATTAATTCTACTACTCGTAATAAAATACAGGAGATTATTTTAAACGAGTATCATAATTCAAGCGAATCAGAAGAGGCCGATAAAGCTGAAGAATTAGAAGGAATTGGCGTTTAGCAAGAAAAATACTATTGTTTATCTTCATTCAGCAAATGTTTTTTTGTATCGAAAGTAAAGCGGCAGATACAGAAGACTTCCACTCTACAGGTGGTGAGATGGGTGCCCAAACACCTACTGAATGAAGATAAAGCCTCCGGTGGAAGTCACGGATTTTCAAAGGAATGAATAAAAGGATGTTAGCCTAAAATCTCCGCATCCTGCGAAAAACGGCTAACTGACCTGCATCGGTAAAAACGCCACGTCCTGTGGCATTATCGAAATGGTCGACATCGTGTGGCCCTCGTGCAGGCCTGGGCACAATTCAAAATTCGGACGCAATTACACCAATGCGAAAATTGATCAAAGTACCTGCTGTGTAAAGTGTGGAGCAATTAAAGGATTACACGATTTACCAAATCGCCTAACTGCCCCAAATTCAGCATATTACTGGTGAAAATAATTATTAAGAACTCTTCTAATTCGGAGAGTTCTTTTTATTTTGTAAATAAGAGAAATGCGGTAGTTTATGGACATACATATAAACAATCGAGCATAAGGTGCATTTGATTTAGGAATTCATCTTTTTGTCAAGTCTACATACCTTGAAAATAGATGAATTTTGCTATATAGTCATAAGAGAAAATGAGCGTATTGGAGGACTTACAGATGAGCAACATTTTTGCTGTCATTTTGGCTGCAGGTCAAGGTACACGTATGAAGTCCAAATTATATAAAGTGCTCCATCCAGTATGTGGGAAGCCTATGGTTCAACATGTGGTGGATCATATTCAAACGTTAGATGTTAATCGCATCGTAACGGTCGTAGGACATGGTGCAGAAAAAGTACAACAACAGCTTGGTGATAAAAGTGAATATGTTTTACAAGCAGAACAACTAGGGACTGCACACGCTGTTCAACAAGCGGAGGCTATTTTAGGTAGTGAAGAGGGAACAACATTAGTTGTTTGTGGTGATACGCCGCTAATTCGCCCCGAAACAATGCAAGCATTATTTGAGCATCATCAAGCAAAGGGTGCCAAAGCAACAATTTTAACTGCAATCGCGGATAATCCAACAGGTTATGGTCGCATTTTACGTGGCGATAATGGACAAGTGGAGCAAATTGTTGAACAAAAGGATGCTTCAACAGAGCAGCAATTAGTAAAAGAAATTAATACTGGCACATACTGTTTCGATAACAAAGCGTTATTTGAGACGTTAAAACTTGTGAAAAATGACAATGCCCAAGGTGAGTATTATTTACCTGATGTCATTGAAATATTACAAAAGCAAGGCGAGATTGTTGAAGCGTATGTAACGGAAGATTTCGAGGAAACACTTGGTGTCAATGATCGTGTTGCTTTATCACAAGCAGAGACATTGATGCGTGCAAGAATTAATGAGCAGCATATGCGTAATGGTGTATCTATTATTAATCCTGAAGCAACGTATATTAGTGCAGATGCAGTGATTGGCCGTGATACGGTTATTCAACCAGGCTCTATGATTGAAGGGAAGACAGTAATTGGAGAGGACTGTCTAATTGGCCCTAATACTCAAATTATAGATAGCCGCATTGGCGATCGTACAACAGTGCATTCTTCTGTTGTGCGTGAAAGCGCTGTAGCAGAAGACACAGCGATTGGACCGTTTGCAAATATTCGACCACTTTCTACTATTGGTAGCCATGTGAAAATTGGTAACTTTGTAGAAGTGAAGAAAAGTAATCTAGGGAATGACACAAAAGTATCGCACTTAAGCTATATTGGCGATGCGGAAATTGGCAACAATGTTAATATTGGTTGTGGTTCCATTACTGTCAACTATGACGGAAAAAACAAGTTCCAAACAATTATTGAAGATGATGTATTTGTAGGATGTAATACTAACTTAGTAGCACCAGTCAAAGTTGGAAAAGGTTCATTTATTGCAGCAGGATCTACAATTACAAAAGAAGTTCCTGAAGACGCACTTGCAATTGCTCGTGCAAGACAAGAAAACAAACCGAATTATGTAAGCAAATTAAATTCAAAATAATTATCAACTAAACAGGAGCCATCATGCCGTATCATTATGCAAACTCACAATTAAAAATATTTTCACTTAATTCCAATAATCCACTTGCTCAAGAAATCGCGCAAGAAATGGGTGTTGAATTAGGTAAATCTTCTGTTAAGCACTTCAGCGATGGAGAGATTCAAATTAGCATTGAAGAAAGTATTCGTGGTTGTGATGTGTTTATCGTGCAATCAACTTCTGCACCAGTAAACGAACATTTAATGGAGCTTTTAATTATGGTGGATGCAGTTAAACGTGCATCTGCTCGTACAGTAAACGTCGTAATGCCTTATTATGGTTATGCACGCCAAGATCGTAAAGCAAAAGCGCGCGAGCCAATTACAGCTAAATTAGTGGCAAACTTACTTGAAACAGCTGGTGCAACACGTGTTATCGTTTTAGATTTACACGCACCTCAAATTCAAGGTTTCTTCGATATCTTGATCGACCACTTAATGGCGGTACCTTTATTATCTGATTACTTCAAATCAAAAGGTATTCCAGCGGATGAAATTGTAGTAGTTTCTCCAGATCATGGTGGTGTAACACGTGCTCGTAAAATGGCAGAACGTTTAAAAGCACCGATTGCAATTATTGACAAACGTCGTCCAAAACCAAACGTTGCAGAAGTAATGAACATTGTTGGTAATGTTGATGGTAAAGTGGCAATCTTGATTGATGATATTATTGACACAGCGGGAACGATTACGATTGGTGCAGATGCATTACGTGCTGCTGGTGCGAAGGAAGTTTATGCTTGCTGCTCTCACCCAGTACTATCCGGCCCAGCTATTGAACGTATCGAAAACTCTGCAATCAAAGAATTGGTTGTAACAAATACAATTCAGCTTGCTGAGGAGAAAAAATCGCCAAAAATTACAGAGCTTTCTGTAGCTAAATTAATGGCTGATGCAATTTCTCGTGTCTATGAAAACAAATCTGTAAGTACTCTATTTGATTAATAAATATATGGCTAAATAAAGAACAAATCTATCTTTACGGGTAGATTTGTTTTTTTTATAGGGCTCTTTTGTGTGAATTTTCTTATAAAAGGGTATAATGGTAATTGTGACTTAATAATATTTCACGACTAACAAAGAGAGAAGTGAATATTATTATAGCCTTCATCAAATGTCATGCGTAGCTTTTAAATGTAGTGACATTCGTAGTAAGGCGTAAATAATTTTTCTTGGAAGGGGAAGATATAGATATGAGTACAGTATTAAGTGTTACAAAGCGCGAAGCTGGGCATCGTTCGACTTTAACCCAACTTAGAAAAGGGGGAGCCATTCCTGCGGTTATTTACGGCTATAATTTAGATTCAACCCCAATTTCTATTTCAGCGAAGGAATTCAAAAAATCCATTCAAAAAAATGGACAGAACAGTGTGTTCTCGATGGAGTTAGAAGGGAACAAAGTAAATGTTGTTGTGTCAGAAATCCAACAATGCTCTTTAAGAGATGAAGTGAACCATGTTGATTTTCTTGCTATTAATATGTCTGAAGCATTAGAAGCAGATGTCCCTATTAAACTGGTTGGTGAGTCAATTGGTGTCAGCGAGGGCGGCATTTTGATGCAGCCTAATTTAGAGATGAAAATTAAAGTAAAACCGGCTGAATTGCCTGAAGCAATTGAAATTGATATTACGAATCTAAAAATTGGCGAAACCATTACAGTTGCTGAAATTCGTGAAAGTATTGGTTTTGATGTTGTTAGTGAAGATGATCATATTTTGGTCACACTTATGGCTCCGGCTACTATTGAAACTACTGAAGAAGAACAAGAATAACAATATACTGCTAGGCTATTAAAGAGGCTATACTTCTTTAATAGCCTTTTTTTATCTTCTTTTTTTGTATCGTAAGCGTAGCGGCAAATACGGAAGACTCCCATCTCTACAGGTCATGAGATGAATGTGGCCTTTCTGCGGTATCAAATGCCTACTGAATGAAGATAAAGCCTCTGGCGGATGTCACGGATTTTCAAAGGAATGAATAGTGCAAGCACAATTCGAAATCCAGACGCATTGTTTATCTATGCGAAAGCGAAGCGACAGCAACAATTACGCTAAGGCGAAATTGATTTTAAATATTTTTTTATGCAAGAATGTACAAAATGCTTTCTTAGTGTACGATATGGTAAAATAATGACTATTAGATGGAAAAGAAGAGAGGTACTTATGAAAATTATCGTTGGGTTAGGGAATCCAGGTAAACCTTATGAACATACAAGACATAATATAGGCTTTGATATTATTGATGCAATAGCTGAAAAATGGGGTGCATCTTTAACAAATTCAAAATTTAATGGGATGTATGCAACTGTACATCGTCCAGAAGGAAAGGTTCTACTTGTTAAACCTTTAACATATATGAATTTATCAGGGGAATGTGTTGGACCTCTTATGAATTATTTTAATATTGATGTGGAAAACTTAATTGTTATCTATGATGATTTAGATTTAGAAACAGGTAAATTGCGCCTTCGTCAAAAAGGTAGTGCGGGTGGACATAACGGAATTAAGTCATTGATTCATCATTTAGGCACACAAGAGTTTAATCGTATTCGTGTTGGGGTGAGTCGCCCACCTGCTGGTATGAAGGTCGCAGATTATGTGTTGTCAAAATTTTCGAAAGAAGACCAAGGTGCCATTCAGAACGCTATTGAGAAGTGTGTAAATGCTGTTGAAGCATCTCTTACAAAGCCATTTCTTGATGTCATGAACCATTTTAACGGATAACCAAATACCAAAGGTGGTATTATTGATAGTCTCCAACACAAAGCGAAGATTATTCTTTTTTTTAGTCCAAGAAATAAAACATTCATGTTTGTGGATATTGGATAGTGCATAATCCTTTTTAGAAATGTCTATACTTTAAGTAGTAAGTTGCTTAAAGGAGGATGATTTGGAGATGTCAGTTCGCTATCGATGTCGGCATTGTGAAGTAGAAATAGGGACTCTCCCATTTGATGCAGATGATACAATTCGAAAGCTGCATATTTTCGAATTGGGAGAAGCGGATGATTATGTTGAGAAAGACCAACATGGACACACGACTGTGCACTGCATTTGTGAGCAATGTGAGGATTCGCTGAGACAATATCCAGATTATCATGCACTCAATAAATGGATTCAATAATTGGAGAGATGCTTTGACGCACATTGTATGCGTTCAAAGCTTTTTCCATTTAATATAATGAACAAAAAAATTGATACGTATTATCGTACTAGATTCATAGTATATGGCGATAGAATTACGGCTGAAAGGAGCTTTTGACTGTGGAAGTTTTACGACAGTTAGTGTCGCAGGACAAACATATTACATCATTTTTACAGGAGATTCAGAGCGGTCATACTGCAGCACAGCTTATTACAGGACTAACAGGGAGCGCACGCCCAGTAATGGTCGATGCGTTATTCGAATATGTACAAAAGCCGATTTATATAGTTTCTCCAAATTTATTGCAAGCACAAAAGATGGTTGATGAGCTTGCTGGAATTTTAGGTGAAGAGTATGTTCATTATTATCCTGCCGATGAATTTATTGCTGCAGATTTATCTGTAGCGTCACCCGAGTTACGTGCGGAACGTATAGCTACACTTGATTGTCTAGCAAGAGGTGAAAAGGCTGTTTATGTAATACCAGTTGCAGGCTTACGTAAAATGATGCAGCCAAAAGAGCATTGGCTACAATACTATTTACAAACTGCAGTAGGAGAAGATATTCAAATTGATGAATGGCTACAAACATTAGTGGAAATGGGATACGTCCGCAATTCAATGGTGACAACACCTGGTGAATTTGCGTTACGTGGCGGTATTTTAGATATTTACCCTCCATATTTAGAGTCCCCAATTCGTATTGAGTTATTCGATACAGAGGTGGATTCAATTCGAACATTTTCAGCAGATGATCAGCGATCCATTGATAAATTACAAACAATCCGCATCCTCCCTGCTTCAGAAGCGATTTTAACAAGGGAAGAAAGAGTGGCATTGGCTGGTCGCCTAGAAACCGCATTAGCAACAAGCTTAAAGAAGGTTAAAAAACAGGAGACAAAAGAGCTACTGTATCAGCATATTCAATATGATATTGAATTGTTACAGCAGGGCAACTTACCGGACTATGTAAACAAATATGGTTCGTTGTTGTATGAGAAAACAGCGTATCTGGGTGACTACTTTGCTCATGATGGAATCGTGTTATTTGATGAGCTTGGTCGTATTCAAGAAGTGATGGATGCTTGGGAACGTGAAGAGGATGAATGGTTTTTATCGTTAATTGAAGAAGGTAAAATGGTCCATGATGTAAAGCCAGCTTTCTCCTTAAAAGAAATTTTGGCAATGCTGTCACAGCAAAAATTGTATTTCTCCCTATTTTCTCGAACATTTGCAGGTGTAACATTTAATAAGACAACGAATTTTTCTTGTAAGCCAATGCAACAGTTTCATGGGCAAATGGCATTGTTACAAAGTGAGGTTGAACGTTGGTTACTTGGTAAATTTACAGTACTTATCGTTGCTCGAGATAAAGAGCGTGTTAAACGCGTTCAGCAGATGCTAGAGGAATATGATATTCATACAGTAAATGGTAAGCCGACAGAGCCAGGTATTTATATTGTAGATGGTACGCTTTCTAGTGGATTTGAGCTACCTCTACAACGATTAGCCATTGTGACGGAGGATGAGCTTTTTAAGCAGCAGGTAAAGAAAAAAAGCACGTCCTCAAAAAAATGACCAATGCAGAACGTATTAAAAGCTATACTGAAATTAAAGCTGGTGACTACGTTGTCCATGTTCATCATGGTATTGGTAAATATATAGGTGTAGAAACCTTAGAGGTAAATGGTACACATAAAGATTATTTACACATTCGCTACCGAGCTGATGATAAATTATATGTGCCAGTAGAGCAAATCGACTTGATTCAAAAATATGTGGCATCTGAAGACCGTGAACCGAAGCTACATAAACTTGGTGGGGCAGAATGGAAAAAGACCAAAGCTAAGGTATCCTCTGCTGTGCAGGATATTGCTGATGATTTGATTAAGCTCTACGCGAAACGTGAAGCAGAGAAGGGACATTCATTTGCTCCTGACAATGATGATCAGCGCAATTTTGAAGCTTCCTTCCCTTATGAAGAAACAGAGGATCAATTACGTTCCATTGTTGAAGTTAAGCGTGATATGGAGCGTGAACGCCCTATGGACCGCCTTGTATGTGGTGACGTGGGCTATGGTAAAACAGAGGTTGCTATTCGGGCTGCATTTAAAGCGATACAGGATGGAAAACAAGTAGCCTTTCTTGTACCTACAACGATTTTGGCTCAGCAGCATTACGAAACAATTCGTGAGCGCTTCCAGGACTTTGCGATAAATGTTGGTCTCCTATCTCGTTTCCGTACAAAAAAAGAGCAAACTGCAACGCTAAAGGGGTTAAAGGAAGGGCAAGTTGATATTGTAATAGGTACACACCGAATTTTATCGAAAGATTTAATGTTCCAAGACCTTGGACTGCTTATTGTCGATGAGGAGCAGCGTTTTGGTGTAACTCATAAGGAAAAGATTAAACAGTTAAAAACGAATGTAGATGTCTTAACACTTACTGCTACACCAATTCCAAGAACGCTTCATATGTCAATGGTAGGTGTCCGTGATTTATCTGTCATTGAAACACCTCCAGCCAATCGTTTTCCTGTCCAAACGTATGTAATGGAGCATAGTGGAGCATTAGTACGTGAAGCCATTGAACGAGAAATGGCACGTGGAGGGCAAGTGTTCTATTTATACAATCGTGTAGAGGACATGGCTCGAAAGGTTGAAGAAATTCAAGTACTTGTACCAGAAGCACGTGTAGGACATGCACATGGTAAGATGACAGAATCAGAGCTAGAATCCGTAATATTAGCCTTTTTAGAAGGTGACTATGATGTTCTTGTAACAACGACAATTATTGAGACGGGCGTCGATATACCGAATGTAAATACATTGATTGTGCATGATGCTGACCGAATGGGCTTGGCACAGCTCTATCAATTGCGTGGACGTGTAGGTCGTTCCAATAGGGTAGCTTATGCATACTTTATGTATCAACGTGATAAGGTTTTAACAGACGTAGCGGAGCAGCGATTACAGGCAATTAAAGAATTTACAGAGCTTGGATCAGGCTTTAAAATTGCAATGCGAGATTTATCTATCCGAGGTGCTGGGAACCTACTGGGAGCCCAGCAGCATGGCTTTATCGATTCAGTAGGCTTTGATTTATATTCACAAATGCTAGAAGAAGCAATTGCAGAACGTCAAACAGGTGTGAAAAAAAGAAGAAAGACCTGATATTGAAATTTTAGTAAGTGTTGATGCGTATATACCAGATGCCTACATTCCAGATGGCTATCAAAAAAATTCAAATGTATAAACGTATTAAAGCGATGGATCAGGTGGAAGAATATCATGAAATCTTTGAGGAATTAGAAGACCGATTTGGAGATCTTCCGATTGAGACGGAGCGCTTACTAAAAATTGCACGTATGAAGGTATGGGGCTTAAATGCGGGTGTAATGTCAGTAAAGGAGAAGCAAAAAATTATTACCATTTTATTATCAGAAGAAGGTACAGCAAATGTCGATGGTGGTAAAATTGTGGAGCAATCCATGAAATTTGAACGTGCTGTTGGCTTTGGTATGGACAACATGCAATTGAAATTAACAATTGATGAACGAAAGTGTGGAAAATATCTGCCTTTTGATATTTTAGAAGAATTGATGCAAATGATCTCTAATGCAAAAAAAACAACCTTAAAAGACAAGCTGATTGTATCTTACCATAGGATAACAATCAGCTTTTTTTAATGAGTTAAATTTTTTTCAATAATCACTAATAGAAAGTTATTCAAATGGTTATTCTAAGGAAAGATGATTAAGGTTAAATTCTACATGCAAATAGCCTTTTAAGCATGATTTTAAGGTATTTGGAAAATGTTGTTGGCTGTGAAATCCTTTTTCTTCAGTTTTTGCATAGATTGTTTTATAAAAAACCATACTATAGTTGAATAAAAATTTCATTGTAGCGAAAGCGAGGCATTAAGAATGAAGGCAACAGGAATTGTTCGTCGTATTGATGATTTAGGGCGTGTGGTTATTCCAAAAGAAATTCGTAGGACGCTACGTATTCGTGAGGGTGACCCGCTAGAAATTTATACAGATCGTGAAGGCGAAGTCATTTTAAAGAAATATTCTCCTATTAATGATTTGGGGGAATTTGCAAGAGAGTATGTTGAAACATTGTATGAAACGTTAGGTACTCCTGCATTTGTAACCGATCGAGATGAAGTAATAGCGGTCGCAGGTATCGGTAAAAAAAGAATACATTAATCGTCGCATTACCTCCTTTGCAGAAGGTTTTATGGACGAGCGTTCAACAAAAATAGAAAAAAATGGAAACAACTATCGAGATTGTTCCTGGACAATATGAGCAAGTAAAGTCATATTGTGCAACACCTATAATGGTAAATGGTGATCCGATCGGCTGTATTATCGTTTTATCAAAAGTACACTTTGTAGGCGAAGTAGAAGTAAAAGTTGTCGAAACGGCTGCAAACTTCTTAGCTAAACAAATGAATAGTTAGTTGAAATTTAAAGTTATTGCGCTGACCTTTTTTGGGCTGAACAATAACTTTTTTTTGTACATAGTCTTTATGTCGATAATAAAAAGTGATGCTATCGGGCGCGTCAAACTTTTGAGATATGCTATACTATTGGCATTGTTAAAGAAGGAAAGAGGGCAATTTATGTCGGAACGTTTTGGCATGAAAAGCTACATGAAGGGTGCAGCCCTACTTACGATTGCAGCTCTTATAGTAAAGGTTCTTAGTGCAATTTATCGTGTGCCTTTTCAAAATCTTGTTGGGGATGAAGGCTTTTATATTTACCAGCAAGTGTATCCAGTTATTTCTATTTTTGTCGTATGGACATCTAGTGGCTTTGCAGTAGCCATTTCTAAGATGCTTGCAGACAATGATTGTATTGTGGACCCACTGGAGCGGAATAAAAAAAAGAAACAGTATTATGCGTATTGTTTTAGATATTTAACAGTATTATCATTGTTGTTCTTTGCAGCTTTGTTTGGTGGAGCAGATATGATTGCACAGTTTATGGGTGATACCAAGCTTGCGCCTTTAATACGGACAGGTTCATTTATAGTACTTGTTATGCCAGCTCTTGCTGTTTTGAAAGGGGGCTTCCAATCAAGGGGGATTATGGAGCCGATAGCCTATGCACAGGTGCTTGAGCAAGCTGTCAGAGTATCTGTTATTTTAGCAGGTACATTTATGATAATGGCGACGACAAAATCGCTATACAGTGCTGGAAAAATGGCTATAATAGGTACTGTTGTTGGTGAAGTTGTAGGTTTTATTGTGTTAGCATTTATCTTTAAAAAAAAGATTTGGATTATTAAAAGATAAGCAATTACAGCAGCGTTTCGCTGGCTATCCAATTATTAAAGAGGTTACGCTGCTCAGCCTAAGTGTTAGTATGAGTGGCTTGTTATTGCTTGGCTATCAGTTAGTTGATTCCTTTACAATTTATTCATTGTTATTAGATAGTGGCATGGATCAAACAATGGCTAAGGAAACAAAAGGTATTTATGATCGTGGTCAACCATTGGTACAGTTAGGCGTCATTATTGCATCTTCACTTTCACTGGCAATTGTGCCACTCGTTGCACATATGTCTAAGAAAAAGGAAGGGCGTAATGCCATCCCATTTATACAGCTAACATATAGAGCATCAGTACTATTTGGAGGAGCAGCATCTTTAGGTTTAGTGCTAGTTATGCCTTATATAAATGAAATGCTCTTTAAAACGGACGCTCTGTCAGAAGTACTCATGATATATGTATTACAAATCGTTCCTTTGTCAATTATTTTGACATTCACAGCTATTTTACAAGGCTATGGAAAATTAAAAAAGCCAGCTATATTTTTAATAGTTGGTTTTATCTTAAAAATAATATTGAACGTGCTAACTATACGGTTGTTAGGCGTTTTGGGAGCAGCCGTTGCTAACAATGTGGGATTATTGTTTACAGCCCTAATGCTTGTTTTCTATTTGAAGAAAATGACAGCAGTGCATTTAGCACCTCGCAGTTTTTATAAAAAATTTGGCATTGCAGCAATCTCTATGACGACTGTGGTAATACTTTGGCTACAGCTCGTACCAGCATTGCTACAGCCTTTTTATCGCCTCGAATGGTGGCAGTGATAGCTGGATTCTCATCGGTGAGTATGGGTGCGTTTGTGATGATGACAGTGATTGCTAAGCTACGAGTGTTAGCAGAAAAAGAATGGTATTTACTACCGTTTGGACGTAGAATGGCTGTTTATCAGTTATGGTTAAATCGAAAGAAGTAGGTGGATTAATTGAAAACTTTAACAGTGATTGGCTTGGGTGCCGGGGATTTTGATCAGCTACAAATGGGCGTTTATAAAAAAATTAAAGGCAGCAAAAAAAATTATTTGTTCGTACAGTGGATCATCCTGTACTAGAGGCATTGTCAGCAGAGGGCTTACAGTTTGAAAGCTTTGATGCTGTGTATGAAAAACATAGTTCATTCCAGCCTGTATATGAAGAAATTGTGGAAAGGCTTGTGGAGGCAACAACATTTGGAGATGTTATGTATGCTGTTCCGGGTCACCCACTTGTTGCTGAGCAAACGGTACAATTACTGATTGCTGCATCAGATACTGGAGGAATAAATTTAGTCATCGAGGGTGGACAAAGCTTCTTAGATCCAATCTTTGGGGCATTAAAAATTGACCCAATTGAAGGCTTTCAACTGCTTGATGGCACTAGCTTTTCGATGCACGACATCAACATGCATCAACATATTTTAATTGCCCAAGTATATGACACATTCAGTGCCTCTGAAGTTAAGCTTACGTTGATGGAAAAATATGATGATGAATACCCTGTCACAGTGGTTACAGCAGCAGGATCATCACAAGAAAAATTGATAACCGTCCCACTTTACGAGCTTGATCAAAGTGTTGAGGTGAATAATTTAACAACGGTTTATGTGCCACCTGTAAAATCACAGGAAGAGGCATTGCGAGATTGGTCAACATTTAGGCAAATTATCGCTACGCTAAGAGGACCAAACGGTTGTCCGTGGGACCAAAAGCAAACACATGAATCCCTGAAAAAAATATTTGCTTGAAGAAGCCCATGAATATTTGGCAGCTGTGGATGCAGAGGATGACTTTGCGATGATTGAGGAGCTTGGAGATGTACTATTACAAGTATTTTTACATGCACAAATAGGAGAAGATCAGGGCTACTTTACATTGGAAGATGTTTTAGCTTCTATTAGTGAAAAGATGATTCGTCGCCATCCACATGTTTTTGGAGATGTTTCTGTAGAAGATGCGGAAGGTGTCGTAGCCAATTGGGAAGCTATAAAAGCACAGGAGAAAGGTGAGAGCGATAAACCACTATTAGAAGAAGAATATAGGTCATCGTCTGCCCTTCAAACGGCTTTTAATTATCAAAAAAGAGCAGCAAAAGTAGGCTTCGACTGGCCTGATGTGGATGGTGCCTGGGACAAATTTTCAGAGGAATGGCAGGAATTTCGTCATGAAGTGACAAAAGGTACAAATGCGTCACGCCTTGATGAGTTTGGAGATGTATTATTCACACTTGTAAATTTAGCACGTTTTTATAAGTTATCTCCAGAAGAGGCAATGTTACATGCGAATGAGAAGTTTGCGAGACGATTTGGTTATGTTGAAAAGAGGGTAAAAGAAAGCGGAAAGCCTTTTTCTGATTATACTTTAGAACAATTAGATGCTTTCTGGAATGAAGCTAAGCGGATAGAAAAGGAGTAAATTATGAGATTAGATAAATTTTTAAAAGTATCGCG
Organism: Lysinibacillus pakistanensis; assembly: GCA_001312325.1. The sequence continues at coordinate 33,154 of BBDJ01000035.1, forward strand.
TTTAATTAAGCGCCGCACACTAGCGAAAGAAGTGGCGGACCAGGGTCGTATTACGATAAATGGAAAGGTCGCAAAAGCAAGTAGTACAGTAAAAGCTGGTGATGAGCTAGCTATTCGTTTTGGGCAAAAAATTGTCACTGCACGTGTTGATGAATTGCGAGACACTGTGAAAAAAAGAAGACGCTGCGAAAATGTTTACTATATTAAAAGAGGAGCGTTTGGATAAAATAGAGCCAGAGTTTATTGATGATGAGGAATAATTGAATGAAAGAAGTTATTATTTCTGAATTCCTCCTTAGTAGTAGATAACTTTTATAAAGTTGTCATGCTTTGAAGGTTGTCCGCATAAAGTGAACAGAAGCTAGGACGACTAAAGGAGGAAGAAAATGACGCTACATCAAGAAAGTAACCGTTACACAATTCCATCTGGAGAACATATTTTAACGATTCGTAATCGTAAAAGAATGGACATGACTTCTGTAAAATCAATTGAACGCTTTGATCAGGAAGAATTTTTCATCAAGACGTCCCAAGGGCATTTGTTAATCCGTGGAGAGGAACTGCATATCGTTCATTTAGATGTTGATAAAGGACTATTGACACTTGAAGGAACTGTAAAAACCTTACAGTATGACGAGGAAGAAAGTGGCTTCTCGAAAGGTTTCCTTCATAGATTGTTTGGATGATTGTTAGTGAACAATTTGTTCAGCTATTAGTCATGGTTTTGAGCGGTATAGCAGTTGGTTTTATAATTGATAGTGTTAGGCTTATTGTTTTTTTCAACTCCAAAAAGGTCAAGCCTTCGAAAGTGGATGATGGTATTTGAATTACTTACTTGGATTCTACTGGGGGGGCTGACTTATTATTTACTATTTTGGCTTAAAGATGGCGCTTGGCGGGCTTATGACCCGCTAGCGCAAATTGCTGGAATTTTTTTTGTATCAAACGTTTTTTTCAAACTTTTTTTACGTTTCATAGCAAGGATTTTGGTAAATATAACATGGAGACCCTTCTGGTTCATCGTACGATTAATAATCGCCATTATTCGACAAATTTTGAAAATAGTCATAAATGTTTGTATGTTTGTTTTAAGACCTTTTGTCAAAATTTATTCGTATTTGTCCAACACTTTTTATAAAAAATTTAAATTTATCAAGTATAATAAGAAACAACAATAATTTTCGGAGGTGCGGGCATGACTAAACGTCATTCATCAAATGATGACCAACGAAACTTTACTAAGCTTGATAATGACTATGTCCGTAACACGGATAAAGCCATTAATCGTAAAAAAACAAGCTCGTAAACGAAAAATACGCCGTATTGTCTTTTTTTTGCGATTGTACCAGTCGTTATTATCGCCTTTCTCGTTAATATACTTTTCCATCAAAATGAAATTTTAGCTGAAAAAGAGAAGAAAAAGGACGAAGCGAATCAGCATCTTACAGAATTAAAAGATGAACGAGATTCATTAAATCTTAAAATTAAGCAATTAGAAGATGATGAATATATCGCAAAGATGTTACGTAAAGAGTATTTCTTATCCGAAAAAGGTGAAATTATTTTCATTATTCCTGAGAAGAAGGATAAAAAAAGACGACTGAAGAGCTATGTATTGTTGACACACTTTTATTGTTATATATAATGAAAAGAGAAACTTATTGTAGTAAAAAGTTTGATTAAATTGATTACATGGCTCAAAAGAGTCGCTTAATTTTTAAGGAGGAGCATTTTTTTTATGTCAATTGAAGTAGGCAGCAAGGTACAAGGTAAAGTAACAGGAATCACAAATTTTGGAGCATTCGTTGAGCTGCCAGATGGCAAAACAGGCTTAGTTCACATCAGTGAAGTTGCTGACAATTATGTAAAAGATATCAATGAGCATCTAAAAGTTGGAGATGAAGTTGAAGTAAAAGTGATGAATGTTGAAGCGGATGGAAAGATTGGTCTTTCAATTCGTAAAGCAAAGCCTCAAGTTGAGAGACCAGAGCGTCCTCAACGCCCACGTCGTGACAATCGTTCTAACGATCGCAACGAGCGCCACCAGCCAAAAGAGAATTTTGAGCAAAAAAATGGCACGTTTCTTAAAAGATAGTGATGAGCGTCTAGCAACGCTTAAACGTGCTACAGAGTCAAAACGCGGTGGTCGTGGAGCTAGAAGAGGGTAGTTTGCTGACTGTTTTAATCGTAGAAAAAGTGTATGAAATAGAGTTGGGATTAGCTTTTTAAAAGAGCTGATCCTTTTTTTTGTTTATTAAAAAAAGGATCCAGTATTTAATAAAAATGATGGATTACTTCAATAAAAAAATTAGTGCAAGAATAAACAAACTGCACCCTCATCATTTCCTCAATAACGAATGATACTTAGTTACTGTTTTTTTTATAATGTTGAAGTTGGCTTTTTTTTCTTTTTAAGTGTTGATACGGTTGCTTCTTCCACAGTAGTCTCAGAGGATTTATCAGTAGGCCTTACTATCATTTTTACAAGTAATAGAACACCGTAAGCACTTACGGCTAGTCCAGTAAGGAGTAAAAATATCTGTACGACAAATGGTAAATTTATAAGAATAGATATAAGAATAATCATGGAGCCACTACCACAAATTAAAGCGGCTTTTGTTAATGAACTCAAAGGATTAACCTCCTAATATCATGTTCTATTCTCTCTATAGTATGCCATATTAATAGTAGGCAGAGATAGAGAAAATAAGTAATTTCTACAATTCTAATATAACTAAATAATTTTTATATCCCAGTTTTTCTACTCTTAAAAAAAGGCGCCTCAGACAATAATCTGAGACGCCTTTTTATGATGACCCCTACGGGATTCGAACCCGTGTTACCGCCGTGAAAGGGCGGTGTCTTAACCACTTGACCAAGGGGCCTCTCTATGGTGGCGGCCGAGGGGATCGAACCCCCGACCTTACGGGTATGAACCGTACGCTCTAGCCAGCTGAGCTAGGCCGCCAAAAATAAATATGGAGCGGAAGACGAGGTTCGAACTCGCGACCCCCACCTTGGCAAGGTGGTGTTCTACCACTGAACTACTTCCGCAAACTCTTAAAGCAACAAATTAAATAATACAAGCCTTTATCACTAGTGTCAAGTAACTTTATAAAAAATATTAATAAATATGCATCTTTCTTAACAAAATAAAAATGGTTTAAGATTTGTAATGTAAGAAGCTATAGTTATGAAGGATTTATATTTATAAGTGGGAATTTTAGCAAATAATTTGTTCTTAAGTAGAAACTTATCAGTGTAAATTCTGACCATTATATTTATGACGAAAAGTGGAAAAACATTAAAGATCGAAGATAAATTGTGATACCTAATCCTATGGTTGCTAAGTTTTAAAGATCTGAAAACGATTTGTGAGGATGATTTAATTTAATAAAAAAAGTAGATTATCGTTAAAGTAGCTAAAATTTTTGTAGAGATTGCTGCCAATTCCCGTATTTATGCATATGTATTCGTCGAAATTTTTAAAATTTTTCTTGTCACCGTCAGACAATCTTTCCACGCATAATTTTTTTATAATAACCGAAAGTGTGGAAAGGGGATAGTGAAATGACAAGTATTGATTGGTTTGACACAGCAAACGTAGCTGATCATAAATTTGGAGTAAAAAGAAGGCAGTTGTTTATTGGCTCTTTATTTTTTTATAACATCCTTTTTTTTAGCTCAGTCTGTTGTATTTGAAGCAGCTGTACCTTTCTCGGTTCCTTTTTGGGCAATTATACGAACGAAGTATAAGGAATATGCTAAATATGTTTTATTTGGTGGCTTAATTGGAGGATTTTTTTCTTGGTTTTGGACAGGTTGTTATTTTAGCCTTACAAATTGCCATGTATGAGTGTATCATACGTTTTCGGTATTGGAAGCTTCCTCAAAGTATTTCAGTTGCATTAGCCATATTGCTTGTTCAAATGATATGGCAGGGGGTTATGTATCAGGGCTTACCTCCCATGCTTGTACAATTTTATGTTGGCTGTGAAGCTGCATTAGCACTTATTATGACTCTTTTTATGCAAGTCCTTTTTGTTAATTCCTATGAATGGTTTACAAGTCATTGGACATATGAAAAGCTTGGTTCTGGATTAGTGGTTTTTGCCGCCATGCTTACTGGAATGCAAACGGTTGTAATTAGTTATTTCTCTCTACCTATTTTTTTTATTGCAGCTATTTATATGCTTTGGTGCATTAGTGGGAAGTGTGCCATTAGCAACTGTAATTGGAGCAGTGCTTGGAACGCTCATAGGTGTCGCAAAGCTGTCTTTTACCGGTATGCTTTCGGTTGCTACGTTAACTGGACTGTGTGCAGGAATGGGGGCACGTGCAGGTCGCTTTGGAGTGGCGATTGGTAGCATCTTACCTAGTGTATTTTTTTTATTTTATGACGCAACATTACCATTAGATAGCGTTTATTTTACATCCATTGCTGTAGGTAGTATTGCATTCCTAACCATTCCCAAAAAGTATTCTGATAAGGTAAGGGACAAGCTATTTCCGCAGCGTGAGGAAATCTTACTCGCCCGTCAAAATTGGTTAACGGAGCATGTCACTTGTAAATTAGAGCATTTTCAGCATTTCGTACAATTCATGAAAGAACTTGTGTTTGAGCGCTTTATGACAAGTCCTGTTGAGGCTTCAAAGGAAGTGTCACCAATGAATACATGCTTAAGCTGTTTTCGTTATGATCGCTGTTGGGGTGCTCAAAATAACGGTATGGACAAACTGATGACAGACTGGTTCCATATGAAGGGTGTAGGGAAGGAATCTGCAATAAATCGGGCAGAGGACCAAATTCGTTATAAATGCGTGAAATCTACAAAAATTTTCGAGGAGCTAGAAACAGAGCTATATAGGGAGCGAATTAATGGACAGTATTTCCATGGAAAGAAAATGATTGCACTTCAACTACGAGATATGAGCAATCATCTAAATCAGCTAATTGCAGAGATGAAGGAGGACACCGTATCATTTGTTAGTGTGGAAAAGGATATTATTCAAAAACTCAAGGAGGCGCATATTGAATGCTTCCAGCTAGATGTGCTGAGTAATAAACCTGGAGCAAGAAAAATTGTCTGTGCGCTCACACCAGCTCGAGTCGATTGGGAAGAGGATACAACATTGGCAGAAAGGATGATACTACCGATTTTATATGATATTTTTGAAGAACCGTTTGAAATTGAAAAGGTATTAGCGTGTGATGTACCATTTCGCCACATTCAAGTAAGCTTTAGTTCAGCTATTAGTTTTGAAGTAGAGTATGATATATATAGTATGTCAAAAGGCGCTACATTATATTCTGGAGATTCCCATGCGTTATTTCAACTACATCCGGGATTATTTGCAATTTTACTGTCAGATGGTATGGGCCAGAGTAAAGAAGCACAGCATGAAAGTAGAAAACTCATACATTTAATGCGAGAATGCTTAAATTACAATATGAACCCAGAGACTGCAATGCACACATTGCATTATGTGATGTCCTTAAAGCAACAGGATGATATGTATGCAACACTGGATTTTGCCCTTGTCGATTTACAGCATGGCGATTTATGGTCATGGAAGGCAGGGGGAATGTCTACGTATATCTTACGTGGAAAAGAGGTGCTAAAAGTTGAAAGTAATGCAGCACCTGTTGGGTTTTTATCTATTTCAGCAATTGAGGCGGAAAAAAAGAAAACTGAAAGCAGGGGATGTCATTCTAATGCATTCTGATGGGTTATTTTCAAGTATTGCCGACTGGGATGAACAAGAAGAGTCCTTTTTAGCTTATGCTCAGCAGGTAGCAAGTACGACCCAATCCATACAGGAAAAATTAACGACGATCATGCAGTCTTTCCAAACGCACTATGATATTGAAGATGATTGTACAGTATTGATGTTAGAGGTAACACATGTTGTACCTACTTGGGCTGTCTTTAGACCAGTTCAATATTCTATGAGTTAAATGTTTAAAATAATAGCGAAAAGGGGAGGAGAAGCGTTTGTCATTTGAATTAAGGGTCAAATCACTAATCGAAGAAAAGCAATTAATACAGCAAGACGACCATCTTCTCATCGCCGTTTCGGGTGGAGTAGATTCCATGGCTTTGCTTCACTATTTTGTTCAAACAAAAGATAAATGGGGAATAAAGGTAGAGGCAATTCACGTTGATCATATGTTAAGAGGAGAAGCGTCTGCTGGGGATAGAGCCTTCGTCCAAAGATATTGTGATAATCATGAAATATATTTACATGCAAAAGCAATTCCAATACCAGAGATTATGGCTTTAGAAAACGGAAATACACAGCTTATTTGCCGTAGAGAAAGGTATCAATATTTTAAAGAGGTTATGCAAAAAACAAATGCAAGCAAGCTTGTAACTGCACATCATGCGGACGACCAACTGGAGTCAGTATTAATGGCCCTGACTAAAAATGCAACGATTAACAGTATGCAAGGTATTCGGCCACAGCGTTTTTTTTGCAGGAAAATCATTAATTCGTCCGTTTTTAACGGTTACAAAGTCTGAAATAAGGGAATATTTACTTAGACAAGGTTTAGATTACCGTGAAGATGCTAGCAACTTAAAAGACACCTATGTACGTAATCGTTTTAGACATCATGTGGTGCCATTATTGGAGGCAGAAAATCCACGAGTAACCGAGCAGGTGACCCATTTTACAGAACAATTACAAGAAGATGATGCCTATTTAATGACATTAGCAGAGGATGTATTTTCTAGAACAGTAAAAAAATTTAGACGAAAATACATATAGCATGGAAATTGAGGCCTTTCAATTGGTACCACTTGCTTTACAAAGGAGGCTCATTTTAATACTATTAAACTATCTTTACAAAGATTCAAATACGATACAAAGTTATGCTTTATTGGCTTCAATTTTAAAGCTTTGTGATACGACAGCTGGATATGCTGAAGTTCACTTGCCAGAAGAATTTCTAGCAGTTCGCCGTTACGGAAAATTATCGATTCAGAAGAAAGAACCATTAGAAGGTCAAACTTCTCCTGAGAAAAAAAATTATTTCGACTGCTAATGGGTGGACAACACTGACAAACGGTGAACGTTTATGCGTAGTCAAGTTGCTTGATTTATCGTCTGAATTGCTGACGGATACTGCACAACTTTTTTTATTTTAACGCTAGCAAACTTAAACTTCCTCTTTATGTTAGAACTCGTAAGGAAGGGGATAGAATGCTGTTAAAAGGAATGGATCAGCCAAAACGCTTATCTCGCCTTTTTATAGATGAAAAGATTCCTTTAAATGAGCGAAATAGCTGGCCGTTACTGATTTCTCCATCCGATGAGGTCGTAGCGGTAATTGGTGTGCGTATGGGTATGTTTTTTTTCAAACACTCCGCAACCAAACGATGATACAGTGCTCATCGTAGACTAAGGTCTTTGTAAAACATTTCACCATAAAGGTTGAAGATTTTTTGATACACACGAGGAGGAATCGATATGTTACAAAATGACATCGAAAAGATTATGATTACAGAGGAACAATTGCAAGAAAGAATTGCTGAGCTAGGAGCACAATTGACTGCAGAATACAAAGATTCATTCCCGTTAGCTGTTGGTGTTCTTAAAGGAGCAATGCCATTTATGACTGATTTGATGAAGCGTTTCGATTCTTTCATTGAGCTAGACTTTATGGATGTATCTAGCTATGGAAATGCCACAGTATCATCAGGTGAAGTAAAGATTCTTAAGGATTTAAATACAAGCGTTGAGGGACGTGATGTATTAATTATCGAGGACATCATCGATAGTGGTTTAACATTAAGCTATTTAGTAGACTTATTTAAATACCGCAAAGCAAAATCCATCAAAATCGTGACATTGTTAGATAAACCGTCAGGTCGTAAGGTAAATTTAGCAGCTGATTATGTAGATTTGAAGTACCAGATGGTTTTGTTGTGGGATATGGCTTAGATTACGCAGAAAAGTATCGTAATTTACCATATATCGGTATCTTAAAACCGGAAGTATATTCTTTCTAAGAGTTAACGAAAGACCCCAGCTATGAAAAGTAAGCCTTCAGCGAAGGTCAGATTTTTATTGAATTAATAATAATTCGAAATCTTGACACATTGTTTAGCTGTGCTGAGATCCAGGAACAGGTACAATTACGCTGGGATGCAGTGATTATGACATAAATATGTTTCTATTTCGACAAAAAGCGAACCAAACTTTTTTTTAAATAAGGCTTTTCGTTGTATGATGAAATCATGATATGTTAAGATTTTACTTATAATTTTTCTGTTTGTAATGAGGAGGCTGGAGATGAATCGAATATTTCGATATACCATATTTTATTTACTGATTTTCCTAGTGATTATCGGTATTTTTGGTACTTTCAGTGGTGGAAATGCACCAACGAAAGAGTTAACTTATTCTGAGTTTCAAGATGCTCTAGATAAGAAAGAAATAACAAGTGCTACAATTCAACCTGATAAACAAGTATATATCGTTGAGGGTACGATGAAAGGTTATGAGAAGGGTCAACGCTTTACAACAAATATCCCTCGTGAAAACCAAGCTTTATTGAACCGTATCGATGAGGCTGCTAAGGATAAGAATAGTAATATTAGCTATTTAACAGCACCAGAAACAAGTGGATGGATTCAATTCTTTACAGGGATTATTCCTTTCATCATTATCATTTTCTTATTCTTCTTCCTGATGAGTCAATCGCAAGGTGGCGGCAATAAAGTAATGAGCTTTGGTAAAAGCAAAGCAAAGCTATACGATGATCAAAAGAAAAAAAGTTCGTTTTACAGATGTGGCGGGTGCTGATGAAGAGAAAGCAGAACTTGTAGAAGTGGTAGATTTCCTAAAAGACCACCGCAAATTCACTGAAATCGGTGCACGTATTCCAAAAGGTATCTTACTTGTAGGTCCTCCAGGTACAGGTAAAACATTGCTTGCACGAGCAGTAGCGGGTGAGGCAGGCGTACCGTTCTTCTCGATTTCAGGTTCTGACTTCGTAGAGATGTTTGTCGGTGTCGGTGCATCTCGTGTTCGTGATTTATTTGAAAATGCGAAAAAGAACGCTCCATGTATTATCTTTATCGATGAGATTGATGCAGTAGGTCGTCAACGTGGCGCGGGTCTTGGTGGTGGCCATGATGAGCGTGAACAAACGCTTAACCAATTATTGGTTGAAATGGATGGCTTCGGCGCAAATGAAGGTATTATTATTATTGCAGCAACAAACCGACCAGATATTTTAGATAAAGCGTTATTACGTCCGGGTCGTTTTGACCGTCAAATTACAGTTGGTCATCCTGATGTAAAAGGGCGTGAAGCAATTCTCAAGGTACATGCACGCAACAAGCCTTTAGCGGACTCAGTTGATTTAGCAGCTGTTGCTCAGCGTACACCAGGTTTCTCAGGGGCTGACTTAGAAAACTTGTTAAATGAGGCTGCACTTGTAGCAGCACGTAAAAGCAAACGTACAATTAATATGGCAGATATCGATGAAGCATCTGACCGAGTAATCGCTGGTCCAGCTAAAGCTAGTCGTGTATATTCTGCAAAAGAGAAAAAGCTTGTATCCTTCCATGAAGCTGGTCACGTAGTCGTTGGTTTAGAACTAGATGAAGCGGATACAGTACACAAAGTAACAATCGTTCCTCGTGGTCAAGCAGGAGGCTACGCGATTATGTTACCTAAGGAAGAACGCTTCTTTACAACAAAACAAGAATTGTTAGACCGCATTGCTGGACTATTGGGTGGTCGTGTCGCTGAGGAAATTGTGCTTGGTGAAGTTTCTACTGGTGCACATAACGACTTCCAAAAGGTGACAAGTATTGCGCGTGCTATGGTAACTGAATATGGTATGAGTGAAAACCTTGGTGCGATGCAGTTTGGTTCAAGTCAGGGTGGAAATGTATTCCTTGGTCGTGATTTTAATTCAGATCAAAACTACTCGGATTCAATTGCTTATGAGATTGATAAAGAAATGCAAAAAAATTATCGATTCTCAATATGAGCGTACTAAGCGTATCTTAACGGAAAAACGCCAATTACTTGATTTAATTGCCAATACTTTGATGGAAAAAGAAACATTGAATGCGCAAGAAATCGAACATTTGCGTGATCACGGCGTCTTACCAGAACCAGAGGCTGTTGAGGTAATTGAGGAAAAAGCTCCTAAAGCTGAAACTAAACCAACTTTAGATATCGTTGGTGAGCCAACTGTTAAAAAGGAATTGCTTAGCAAAGAGCCAAATCCAACAACAGCTGATTTACCAAAAGAGGGCACGGACTTCAATCATAATGCACCAAAAGGTATCGATGAAAAACGTGATTAAATTAAGAAAGACTGTTTACATTAAGTGAACAGTCTTTTTCTTTGCCTTTTTTTGTTAACAGGTATTAGGATATAGATATAAATTTCAAGATAGACGTTTTTACAACTTGCGATTCTCACTAAGGGATTCTAGAACAGTCTGGTTATCAAAGAAATTTTGAGGAAGCTACTTATGGCGCTTGTATAGCAAACGAGATTGGAGTGAATAGAAACATGGAGAATGTAACATTGAATAATGGCTTAGTAATGCCGTTAGTAGGGTATGGTGTTTTTCGAGTACCTGAAGGAGATGATTTGGCTGAGGCAGTAAAAACAGCTATTAAAAAGGGCTATCGTAGTATTGATACTGCGCAAGTATATCGCAATGAAGAAAGTGTTGGACGAGGAATTCGCGCAGCAATCGAGGAAGGCTTGGTAACTCGTGAGGAGCTGTTCGTCACATCAAAAGTATGGAATGCTGGGCTTTCCTATGAAGAAACACTTGCTGCATATGAAAGCAGTTTAGAGAAATTAGGGTTAGAGTATTTAGATTTGTATTTAGTTCATTGGCCAGGAATCGATGATAATTACATGAATGTTTATAAAGCGCTTGAGAAAATATATCAGGATGGCCGTGTACGATCAATAGGTGTTAGTAACTTTCATGTACATCATTTAGAAAATTTATTGAAGGAAGCAACAGTTATTCCGGTTATTAATCAGATTGAATTTCATCCACATCTAACGCAAGAGGAAGTACGTGCATATTGCAAAGAAAAAGGAATCCAAGTAGAAGCATGGTCCCCACTGATGAATGGAGCTTTATTAGAAGAAGCATTGATTCAGGAGCTGGCGTCAAAATACAGCAAAACACCAGCTCAAATTGTGTTACGTTATGATGTTCAGCATGAGGTAGTAACCATTCCGAAAACAATGACTCCTGCACGTATGTCAGAGAATCTAAATGTATTTGATTTTGCACTAACTGAAAAAGAAATGTCTCAATTAGATGCATTACATGATGGATTACGTTGCGGTCCTGATCCAGAAAAGTTTAATTTTAAATAAACTGTAAGGAGCTACTTAATAGACGGGTGGCTCCTTTTTAAAGTGAGCACGAATGCTATTTCGTAGAGTGTAAAGTATGGTATCATTTTTAAAAGTGTTTTAACTTTATCGACTACGCATTGTATAGTTGTATCAAATGCATAGAGCCAGTTACAATGACAATGAGGTGCAAGAAATTGGGGGCGTCACTATGATATTAGTTTTAGATGCAGGAAATTCAAATATCGTTTTAGGGGTTTATGATAAAAACGATCATTTAGCCTTTCATTGGCGTATGGTGACAGATCTTCACAAGACTGAAGATGAATACGCAATGCAAGTTTTAGCTTTCTTTAATCATGCAGGCATCTCATTTGAACAAATAACCGGCATTATTATTTCCTCTGTTGTACCACCAATAATGTTTTCGTTAGAAGCGATGTGTCAAAAATATTTCCATAAAAAACCGCTTGTTGTAGGACCTGGTGTGAAAACTGGTTTGAATATTAAGTATGAGAACCCACGTGAGGTTGGCTCCGATCGCATTGTGAATGCAATTGCGGCTCTTGATGCTTATAAAGCACCAATTATTATTGTTGATTTTGGTACTGCTACAACATTTTGTTACTTAAATGAAAAAGGTGATTACATGGGAGGTGCAATCGCCCCAGGTATTACGATTTCTACGGAGGCCCTTTATACACAAGCGGCTAGGTTACCACGTATTGAAATATTGAGATCTACGCATATTGTAGGAAAAACAACCGTTTCTGCGATGCAGGCCGGAATATTTTATGGTTTTGTTGGACAAGTTGAGGGCATCGTTAATCGCATGAAAGCACAAAGTAAGGAAGAGCCATTCGTGATTGCCACTGGTGGCTTAGCTAATTTAATCGCTGGAGAGACACAGGTAATTGATGTGGTTGATCCGTTTTTAACATTAAAAGGTTATATAAGCTATATAAACGCAACCAATAGGAAATGAGGGACATTTCATTTATGAAAGACTATTTAGTACGAGGCTTAGGTTCAACGGACAAGTTCGTGTTTTTGCAGCTTGTACAACAGCGACTGTAGGGGAGGCTCAGCACCGTCATAATACGTGGCCTGTTGTATCGGCAGCCCTTGGTCGATCTATGACCGCTGCTGTAATGATGGGTGCCATGCTGAAAGGTGAAGAAAAAAATCACTATTAAAATTGAGGGCAACGGTCCAATTGGTCCAATGGTTATCGATAGTAATGCTAAAGGTGATGTACGTGGTTTTGTTACAAATCCACACGTCCATTTCGATCTAAACGAGCAGGGTAAGTTGGATGTTCGCGCGGGTGTAGGTACAGAGGGAGCTCTTACGGTTGTTAAAGACCTTGGTTTAAGAGATATGTTTTCTGGACAAACGCCTATTGTCTCAGGTGAAATCGCTGAAGACTTTACTTACTATTTTGCTACATCCGAGCAAGTACCGTCATCGGTTGGGTTAGGTGTTTTAGTAAATCCTGATAATACGATTCTTGCAGCTGGAGGGTTTATTCTTCAATTGATGCCTGGCTGTGATGAAGAGACAATTAATGAAATCGAACAGCACCTTTCAACATTAGAGCCCGTTTCCAAAATGATTGAAAAGGCTTTACGCCTGAGCAAATTTTAGAAGCGGTATTAGGGGAAGAGCATCTACAGATTTTAGATTCCATGCCAGTAGAGTTTAAATGTCAGTGTTCAAAAGAGCGTTTTGGGGCAGCAATCTTAGGTTTAGGAACAGCAGAAATTCGAGAAATGATCAATGAAGATGGCGGTGCCGAAGCACAATGTCATTTCTGTTTAGAAACATATCATTTCTCCAAAGAAGAACTAGAAGGTTATATTGATGAGCTCAACGCGTAATCGCCGACCTTCAATCTCTGCAACGCCAAACCAAACGCCTCTATTGCAACGACGTTTAAAAACGAAACCAGCTTTAACAGTTATAGCCGTTTTGTTATTAGGAAATATTTTATGGTTGATTGCTTGGTTAATCCCAAACAAAGGTCAAGAAATTGGCAGCGATGAACAGGTCGCTGCCATTGACGGGGAGGTTATCACTCGTCAGGAGTGGATGATTGCCATGGAAGAACGCTATGGTAAAGAGACACTACAAAATTTAGTAAATGAATCTGTGATGGAGAAGGCAGCTAAGAAATATAAAATTAAAGTTACAGATCAAGAGATTGATTTAGAGCTTGCATTAATGCGCTCTGCCCAGGATAAATTTGATACGGCAATGCAAAATCTGTCTGCTGAGCAACTGCGAAAAAAAATACGCTCACAACTTATTTTGGATAAAGTATTAACAAAAGATGTAGTAATAAAAGAAGATAGTATTGAAAAATATTATGAAGAAAATCAATCCCTGTATAATACGAAAACAAGCTATCGCACCAATTTCATAGAAGTGGATTCCAAAAAAAGCTGCTGAGGAAGCATTAAAAGAGCTAAAAAAATAGCTCTGATTTTTCCGTGCTAGCACGAGAAATTTCTTTAGATAGTGCCTCTGCTAGTTTGGGCGGAGATATCGGTTTCCTCACAGAAAAACAGGAAAACGTTGATCCAGCAATTATAAAGGCTGCAAAGGCATTAAAAGCTAAAGAGGTAAGTAAAGCCTTTAAGCTTAATAACGGTCATTATGGAATTGTGCAAGTCCAAGAAATCGTAGAAGGACAATCCTTTACATATGAAGATGTGAAAGAGCATATTGAACGCGAGCTTGCGCTAGATCAATTACCGCAATCTGTTACGCCAGAAGCATTTTGGTCTGAATTCAAGGCAACTTGGTATTATGGAGAAGAGAAAAAAGATAAATAATAGCTAGCTCCAATACGTTTAGGAAAGAATCTGCAAGAAATCTGCGGGATAGGTGAGCCAAATAATACTGCAGACGTTTTGCGTCAACAGCTTATTGGCATATTCTCGAAAGTTCGGCGGATTCTTTTCTATGTTTCAATAAATATTCTGAAAATATATGCTTTATTTATTGACAATCGAATGGAAAAATTGATAAAATACAAAATAAGTAAAACCTATAAAAATAGTAGGGATTAGGAGTGGATTAATAAATGAGTAGATTAGCGAACTCGGTAGCTGAATTAGTTGGAAAAACACCAATTGTAAAGTTAAATCATGCAACAGGCGAAAATGAAGGTACGGTTTATGTAAAATTAGAATATTTTAATCCAGGTAGCTCAGTAAAAGATCGTCTAGCATTGGCGATGATTGAAGCAGCTGAAAAAGACGGTACGTTAAAGCCAGGAGGTACTATTATTGAGCCTACTTCTGGTAATACAGGTATTGGTCTTGCAATGATCGCTGCAGCTAAAGGCTATAAAGCAATTTTAGTAATGCCAGAGACAATGAGCTTAGAGCGCCGAAATTTATTACGTGCATACGGAGCAGAGCTTGTTTTAACACCTGGTCCAGCAGGTATGAAGGGGGCAATTGCTAAAGCGGAAGAATTAGCCGCAGAAAAAGGTTACTTTTTACCACAACAATTCACAAATCCTGCTAATGCTGTTATTCACCGTTTGACAACAGGCCCAGAGATTGTTGAAGCATTTGATGGTTTAACCCTTGATGCATTTGTATCTGGAGTAGGTACAGGAGGTACAATTACGGGTGCAGGTGCCGTATTAAAAGAAAAATACCCGGAGATTGAAATTATTGCAGTTGAGCCAAAGGATTCACCAGTACTTTCTGGCGGTCAACCAGGACCACATAAGATTCAAGGTATTGGCGCTGGTTTCGTACCTGAAGTGTTAGATACAGATATCTATTCTTCAGTATTCCCTGTTGAAAATGAGATTGCTTTCGAAGTTGCACGTAAAGTAGCGCGTGAAGAAGGAATTTTGTGTGGTATTTCATCAGGTGCAGCGATCTATGCGGCAATTGAAACAGCGAAACGTTTAGGAAAAGGCTCAAATGTCCTTGCAATTGTTCCATCTAATGGTGAACGTTATTTATCAACACCTTTATATCAATTTGAAGACTAATCTAAGATTTGCTAACAAAGGCTCCTTTAACGAGGAGTCTTTTTTTCTGTTAAAGGGAATTTTAGGGCTGAATTTTTTTCGATTTAGATAGCTAGTTTCTCAACGACCAGAGTTGTTAATAGACATGTAAACATTTTAGAGCATTTGTTATGTATGAAATTTATTGGAACGATTTAAAAATATTCGCTTCTCAGCAATATTCAAGTTAAGATGGTATCACATCAAATGATTTAAAGGGGAATGGCAGCTTGAAGACAATACTAACGAAAACAATAACGATGAATGCAGATTCGTTTTTTTTATAGCTATAAAAGCAAGTAGCAGCAGAACAAGCACATGTATTTTTAGAAAGTGGACGTGGAGGACATTTTACGATAGCCGCATGGAATCCATTAGCCATTGCGCAATCAGTTAAGGGTGGGCTACTTGTGAAGTGGCGAAATGGTGATAGTGAAATTCTACTGGGTGAATCCCTATCATTATTAGAGGATTTGGTAGCAAAATATCAAGTTTCATACAATGCTACCCTTCCAGTATTTCAAGGTGGAGCAATCGGATTTGTAGCGTATGATTATGCGCGAAAAATTGAAGAATTACCAGATTACGCAGAGGTCGATTTACATGTTCCTGATATATATTTTTATATTTTCGACTGCTGGGCTGTACACGATGTGAACACAAATGAAGTAACGCTTATGAAGCTAGAGAGCAGTGATGTCAATTTAGAAGATTGGGCTAATGTATGGCATGTAGCGGCAGAAGCAGGTTTAAATGACCGCAAATTTGAAAAAAACAAGTGCAGTAGAAATAGTAAATGATGAAAGTGAATTACTAGTATCATTTGCAGGAACTGACTTTGAAGAAGCAGTAAGTAGAATTCAATCTTATATAGCGCAAGGCGATGTATTTCAAGTGAACTTATCTGTTCGTCAATCTAAAAAAATTAACTGCATCAGCGATGGATGTATACGAAGCATTACGTACTTTCAATCCATCTCCTTATATGGCTTACATTGAAGCACCCGACTTTGCGGTTGTCTCTGGATCACCGGAGCTTTTAGTGAAGCGTCATGGAAATGAATTGTCTACACGACCAATAGCGGGTACAAGACCTAGAGGGAAATCGGAGCAAGAGGATATAGAATTGGCAAAGGAATTAATCGACAACGAAAAGGAACGAGCAGAACATGTAATGCTCGTTGATTTAGAGCGCAATGATTTAGGACGAGTATCCACATATGGAACAGTAGAGGTGGATGAGTTTATGGTTATTGAACGCTATTCTCATGTAATGCATATAGTGTCTAACGTGCGAGGAGAAATCGCCGAAGGTAAATCAAATGCAGATGTAATACGTGCTATGTTCCCGGGCGGTACAATTACAGGTGCCCCCAAAATTCGTACGATGGAAATAATTGAAGAATTAGAACCTGTAAGACGTGGGTTATATACAGGCTCAATTGGCTGGCTTGGCTATACAGGTGATATGGAATTCAATATTGTTATTCGTACAGCCTTTATAAAACAAGGTGTAGCACATATTCAGGCAGGAGCAGGAATTGTCATTGACTCTGTGCCGCAGCGAGAATATCAAGAGTCCTTGAATAAAGCAAAGGCTATGTGGCAGGCAAAGGCAATGGCGGAGGAGCGAGCAAAATGATTTTAATGATTGATAACTATGATTCTTTTACGTATAACCTAGTTCAATATTTTGGGGAATTTGGTCATGAACTTGTTGTGAAAAGAAATGATACATTAACAGTAAAGGATATTGAGCAACTTGCACCCGATATGATTGTTATTTCACCTGGACCGTGCAGTCCAAATGAAGCGGGTGAAAGCCTGAACATTATTAAATATTTCGCGGGAAATATTCCGATTTTAGGTGTTTGTCTCGGGCATCAGGCAATAGCACAGGTATTTGGAGGAAATGTTATTCAAGCAGAACGTTTAATGCATGGAAAAACTTCACCTGTATTACATGCTGACAGAGGTCTACATAAGGACATGCCAAATCCATTTCAGGCTACTCGTTACCATTCTCTCATTGTAGAAAGGGAAACACTACCAGAATGCTTTGAAGTAACTGCCTGGACAGATGAAGGTGAAATTATGGGCATTCGCCACAGGGACTATCCTATTGAAGGTGTCCAGTATCATCCAGAATCTATAATGACAGAGCAAGGGAAAAAGCTTCTGCACCAATTTATAGAATTGTATGTAGAGGGAGCGAAGTAAATGTATTGTTGGATGAACGGAGAGTATCTAAAGGCGGAAGATTTACGTATTTCACCATTTGATCATGGATTTTTATATGGCTTGGGCGTTTTTGAGACGTTTCGGACATATGGAGATAAAGTATTTGAGTGGGACATGCATATGGAAAGATTACACGCTGCTTTATCACAATACCATATCCATTTGGCATATTCTTCAGAAGTTTTACTAGAGGTTGTTCAACATTTAAACAAACATTCTAATGGACAGGATGGTTATTTCCGTCTAAATGTATCTGCAGGGGAACATGGTATTGGGCTACAGCCTACGGAATACAAACAACCGAATGTTATTGTTTTTCGTAAAGAATTACCGTCAGCACCTAGGGGTACAGAAAAAAATGCACAGTGGCTAGAGACGCCACGTAATACTTCTGAAAAGGGAGTCCGCGTTAAGTCACATCATTATGGGAATAATGTTCTTGGTCGCTTTGAAATACCGTCCTTAGCACAGCAGGAAGGCTTATTTTTAACTAGAGATGGCTATGTGGCTGAAGGTGTAACATCAAATGTTTTTTTGGGTAAAAAATGATATACTATATACGCCTTCCTTGGACACAGGTATTTTACCCGGTATTATCAGAGGATGGGTGATCAGAAAGGCGGCATCCCTAGGCATAGATGTAAAGGAAGGGCTCTTTGCTAAAGAAGATGTCGAGAATAGTTCTGAATGCTTTATTACGAACTCCATACAAGAACTTGTGCCAATTCGTAAACTAGTAAACAAACAATTGCTAGGAAAGGAAGGGCCTATTTATTCGAGTATACATGAAGCGTTTATCAAAGAAGTGGAGCAGGGATAGAAGGAGCGTTATCATGCTAGAAAAATATATAACACCATTAACGATTAATGGTATTACTTTAGACTATAAAAAAGAAACGATTGTAATGGGTATTTTAAATGTCACACCAGACTCATTTTCGGATGGTGGCAAATACAATAACGTAGAAGCTGCTGTTGCACAAGCGAAAAAAAATGGTAGCTGAGGGAGCTAAAATTATTGATGTTGGCGGAGAGTCTACTCGCCCTGGCTATACACGTATCTCGGATGAGGATGAAATAGCCCGCATTGTTCCAGTGATTCAAGCCCTAGTGGCTGAAGTACCAGCCGTTATATCGATTGATACGTATAAGGCAAATGTCGCCCGTGCTGCAATAGAGGCTGGAGCACATATCATTAATGATATATGGGGAGCGAAGGCTGAGCCCGAGATTGCTAAGGTCGCAGCAGAGTTACATGTTCCGATTATTTTAATGCATAATCGTGAAAATACTGATTACGGATTAGACTTTTGGACAACTGCAAGAACAGATTTGGAGAGTAGTATCGCCATTGCTCATGGTGCTGGTGTTCCTGATAGCCATATAATTTTAGATCCAGGCATTGGATTTGCCAAAACTACAGAGCAAAATATAAAAATGATGCAACATTTAACCGATTTAGTGGCAATGGGCTATCCCGTTTTGCTAGCAACATCACGTAAATCAATGATTGGTAATGTTTTAAAATTACCTGTTGAGGAACGGATAGAAGGCACTAGTGCAACAGTTGTTTATGGCATAGAAAAGGGGTGTCATATTATTCGTGTGCATGATGTACAGGAAATGGCACGAGCTACCCATATGACCGATGTATTAGTTGGTAAACGTACTTATAAGGAGGAAGCGTAATGGACTATATTCATTTAAAGGAAATGCAGTTTTATGGTTATCATGGTGTATTATCAGCAGAAACAACACTTGGTCAACGCTTCCGAGCGAATGTTTCACTTGCGGTAGATATGACAGAGGCTGGGGAAACAGATGATCTGAACTATACGGTAAACTATGCTGAAGTTTATGCGCTGTGTCGTGACATCGTTGAAGGTGAGCCTTTAAAGCTAATAGAAGCACTTGTCATGAAAATAGCAAATAGTATCCTAGAGACATACGCAGATAAAGTGAAAGGTGTTCGTGTAGAGCTTATTAAACCGGACCCACCCATACACGGTTACTATAAAGAAGTTTCAGTTGAAGTAACGAGGGGCGAGTTTTAATGAATAATGTCTATCTATCAATTGGCACGAATATGGGAGAGCGCTTAGAAAATCTCCAACATGCTGTAGAGCTTTTAAAAGATAATAAAGGGATTGAGGTTGTCTGTATTTCATCTGTTTATGAAACGGCTGCTGTTGGCTACACTGATCAAGCTGATTTTTTTAAACATTGCAGTTCATATTAAAACCACCCTATCTTCTTCTGAAATATTGACCATATGCCAATCAATTGAGCAGGAACTTGGGCGTGTACGTGAATTTAGATGGGGTCCTCGCATCATAGACCTTGACATTTTGCTATACAATCACGAAAATATTGAAACTGAGAGCTTAATTGTTCCACATCCAAGGATGTATGAGCGGGCCTTCGTGTTAGTCCCGTTGGTAGAAATTACACCTGTACCTGTTGGAGAACAATTACAACAAGCACATCACGTATGCCAACAGTTAAATTATGTAGACGAAGGTGTAGCCTTATGGTTGGAGTCTAAGAAGCTAGTTATGGTGCAATCAGTCAATTAACAATTGTGTGTATGGATAATTAATCATTTCATAGCATTGTAGGATATGTAAAACTCATCGAAGGAGGAAATCACCATTGAGTCAAGCAACTGAGAAGCCGTTTCAGATTGGCGATATTGTTATGGACAACCGTGTCGTATTAGCGCCAATGGCTGGAATTTGTAACTCTGCTTTCCGATTAACCGTAAAGGAATTTGGAGCAGGGCTTGTATATGCTGAAATGATTAGTGATAAAGGCATTGTTCAAAAAAAACGAAAAAAACATTAGGTATGCTTTATATCGATGAACGTGAAAATCCCCTGTCACTGCAAATTTTTGGTGGAGATAAAGAAACGTTAGTAGAGGCAGCTAAGTATGTAGATCAAAATACAACCGCTGATATTATTGATATCAATATGGGGTGCCCTGTTAATAAAATTATTAAATGTGAAGCTGGCGCTCGTTTACTTTTAGATCCTAATAAATTATATGAAATGGTAGCGGCAGTTGTAGATGCCGTTGAAAAACCTGTCAGCGTAAAGATGCGTATTGGTTGGGATGACGAGCATATCTTTGCTGTCGAGAATGCGCAAGCGGCAGAGCGTGCAGGTGCATCTGCGGTAGCGGTTCATGGACGTACCCGTGTGCAAATGTATGAAGGGAAAGCAAATTGGGACATTATTCGTCAAGTAAAGGAAAATGTAAAGATTCCAGTACTGGGTAACGGTGATGTTGAGACACCTTTAGATGCTAAACGGATGCTAGATACAACTGGCGTAGACGCTGTAATGATTGGTCGCGCTGCCCTAGGCAACCCTTGGATGATTTATCGCACAGTTCAATACCTAGAAACAGGTGAGTTAAAGGAAGAGCCAAGTGTTCGTGAAAAGATTGATGTGTGTTTACTTCATTTCGAGCGTCTTATCCAATTAAAAGGCGAGGCTGTAGCAGTACGTGAAATGCGTAAACATGCCTCGTGGTATTTGAAGGGGATAAGAGGAAACGGGAAAGCTCGTAATGCTATTAATCAAACTGAAACAGCACCTGAGATTCGCGCCTTATTAAATGATCTTGTGCAAGACTATGAAGAAAATGAATCCAAGTTAATTGTACCAGTAGCAAAAGAATTAATTATGTAATTACCTGAAGGCGTCTCAATGCTTGAAAGAGACGCTTTTTTTTGTTGCAGCAATTAATTTTCAGAATCATTAATCATTTCCGTTGCCCTCGAAAAAAAATTCAAACAGATGATTACAGCACTAAAATTGTGTACAATAGAAATATTATGGACGTAAACGCGGACAATTTAATAAGGAGTGAAATAAGTGTCAAATATAGAAGAGTTAAATGATCAGCTTTTAGTGAGACGCCAAAAAATGACGGCTATCCAAGAGAACGGTCAAGATCCATTTGGAAGTCGTTTCGAGCGTACACATTTATCAACGGAAGTACGTGAGCAATTTGCAGATCAAACAAAAGAACAGCTAGAAGAACATTTACAAGAAGTAATTATTGCAGGTCGCATTATGACTAAACGTGGTAAAGGGAAAGCTGGCTTTGCACATATTCAAGATTTAGGTGGTCAAATTCAAATTTACGTTCGTCAAGATCATGTTGGCGAAGAAGCATATGAGCTATTTAAACAAGCTGATCTTGGAGATATTGTTGGAGTTCGAGGAAATGTATTCCGCACGCAAGTAGGGGAACTTTCAGTAAAGGCTGAAGAGTTTACATTCCTGACAAAAGCCTTACGCCCTATGCCAGAGAAATTCCATGGCTTACAGGATGTAGAGCAACGTTATCGTCAACGTTATTTAGATTTAATGACAAATGAAGATAGTAAAAAAAACGTTTATTGCGCGTTCTAAAATCATTCGTTCAATTCGTAATTACTTAGATAACGCAGGATACTTAGAAGTAGAAACACCAATGCTTCATACGATTGCTGGTGGTGCTGCGGCTCGTCCATTTATTACACACCACAATGCACTTGATATGGAATTATATATGCGTATTGCAATTGAATTGCATTTAAAACGTTTAATCGTTGGTGGTCTAGAAAAAGTATATGAAATTGGCCGTGTTTTCCGTAATGAAGGAATTTCAACACGTCATAATCCTGAATTTACGATGATAGAGCTATATGAAGCATATGCTGATTATAAGGATATAATGTCCCTGACAGAAAATCTAATTGCTCATGTTGCACAAGAAGTTCTTGGTACAACGACAGTTCAATATGGGGAAGATGAAATCAACCTTGCTGTGGGCTGGAAACGTGTCCATATGGTAGATGCAGTAAAAGAAATGACAGGCGTAGACTTCTGGCAGACAATGACTGTAGAACAAGCCCAAGCACTTGCTAAAGAGCATGGTGTAGAGGTTAAAGAAGCTCATGAGGTGGGTCATATTATTAATGAGTTCTTTGAGCAAAAGGTTGAAGAAACACTTGTACAACCAACATTTATTTATGGTCATCCAGTAGAGATTTCTCCTCTAGCAAAGAAAAATCCAGAGGACGAGCGTTTTACAGATCGTTTTGAGCTATTTATTGTGCGCCGTGAGCACGCAAATGCTTTCACAGAACTAAACGATCCAATCGATCAACGAGAGCGTTTTGAGGCACAAATGGCTGAAAAAGCAGCAGGTAATGATGAAGCGCATGAGATGGATAATGACTTTATTGAAGCGTTAGAATTCGGTATGCCTCCAACAGGTGGTTTAGGTATTGGTATCGACCGTTTAATCATGCTTCTTACAAACTCACCTTCAATTCGTGATGTACTATTATTCCCAACTATGCGTCATATTACAAAATAATTAGAAGATGCAAACCTGAATGAACAGCTTTTAAATATTAGGAGTCTGAGGTGTTAATAATTAATTAGCACCATGACTCCTGTTTTTGTTTCTAAACGTGATTGTACAGCTTATTTTAGAATAGGCTCTTTAACTTTTAATAGTTGAGATTTATATAAAAGAAATGTATATTTAAACAAATAATTATATGTAACATGAGTTTACAATAGTTTGACTCTCTCGAAAATACGTAAAATAGCTTGCAAAATCAGAGATTTAATAAATATTATAAAATTGCTTGCATTGTTAAATGAACCATGATAAATTATTACTTGTCGCTAAGACGACGTAAGAGTTGACATCGAAAATATGAAGTTCTAAAAAAGATGTTGACATCAAAAATTGATTATGATATATTTTAAGAGTTGTCTCTCGAATGACTGATAAGATGAAATAAATTAGTTATTGACAATTGAAAAAAAAGATGTTATAATAGAATGGTTGCTGATAACGCAATCGAAA
>BBDJ01000036.1 GCA_001312325.1 Lysinibacillus pakistanensis
ATCGGAAACCTTTACTTCAACCGTGGCTGTACAGGTGCCATCGTTGGCTACCAACCATTCGGCGGCTTCAACATGTCAGGTACAGACTCAAAAGCTGGTGGCCCAGACTACCTACAGCTTCATATGCAAGCGAAAACAACTTCTGAATATTATTGAATAAGAATATTTCTTTAAAGTAGTAATGATAAACTTTTTTTTATCATTGCTACTTTTTTTATTACAGATTACATAAAAAGATTAGCTTATAGTTGTCTTTTTTTACTGAGAAAAGGCATGGAAAGTAAAATGGATACACTAAAAATAAAGCATACAAACCAAAGATGAAGTTATTGTGTTTTAAGCAGGCTAGATATAATACATTTCACTTTCCAAGTTAGAGGACGAAGAGAAATGGGAAATATTTCTTAATTAATTTTTATGAGTAATAAAGTTTGTTTTAACTAAAGAATAAACCTACACATGTAATATCTCACAAGGAGCTTGGTCAGTGAAACGCAGCTTTTAAAAAAAATTTCATTTGCTTTACAGTTCATTAATGGGATAAAAAGGTGGTAATATAATCTGAGTACCTATATTTTATTCCTGAAAAACAACAATATATTTTAACAAAGCTATATAGACCTAGTCTTTATAAAAGGTGGCGTTTGCCATAGAAGAAAGAAAACTATCCTGATGAACAAGTATTTGAATCTGTTGATGAAAATAGATGAGGAAATCTTGTCTGTTATTTATAGATTATATGATAATACGTTAAGAGATTTAGTTAATCGATAATAAATTTTAGTTCTTATCCTCCAAGGGAATTTAGTTTAATAAATGGGGTGAAAGAAATTGCATAAAGGAAGAATCATTTTACATATTGACCTTAATTGCTTTTATGCCTCAGTGGAACAAATTTACGATCCCTCATTAAAAGGAAAACCTATAGCCATTGCAGGTAATCCAAAAGAACGTAGAGGTATTGTAATTACGTGTAGCTATGAAGCTAGAAAAAGTGGTGTATATACAACCATGAATGTCGGTGAGGCAAGAAGAAAATGCCCAGAGTTAATTGTACTTCCTCCAAATTTTGATCGATATAGAGCTGCCTCAAAATCTTTTTTTTAGTTTACTGAAAGAGTATAGTGAAATACTTCAACCAGTTTCTATCGATGAAGGTTATATACAATTGCCTATAATCGAAGGACAAAATGTATTAGAACATGTACATGGTATACAAGATCGAATTTGGAACGAACTACAATTGCCTTGTTCAATAGGCATTGCGCCAAATAAGTTTTTAGCAAAAATGGCCAGCGATATGAGAAAGCCAATGGGTATTACAATATTACGTAAACGTGATGTCCCATCAGTTTTGTGGCCATTGAATGTTAAAGAAATGCATGGAATTGGGAAAAGCACTGCAGAAAAATTGAAAGAGTTAGGTATACTAACAATTGGAGAATTAGCTGCGGCTGATGAATACACCTTAAAACAGAAATTTGGAATCAACGGACTTCGTTTGAAACAGAAGGCCAATGGCGAGGATGACAGACCTGTTGATCCAGAAGCAATATTTGATACCAAGAGTGTAGGAAATTCGACAACATTATCGCGTGATACCACTGATAGAGATGAATTATATAAAATAATTACAACACTTTCCGAAAAGGTAGCAGAAAGATTAAAGGCAAAAAAAGCTTGCTGGAGTGACTGTGAGTATTTTAATTCGTACAGCTACTTGGGAAACCTATACTCGGAGTAAATCGATAAATAACGCGATTTTTTTCAAAAGAGGATATAGTTGAACATGCGTGGAGTCTATTTAATAAAAATTGGAATGAGGAACCTGTTCGATTACTTGGTGTGACTATTTCAAATGTAAGTAACGTTAAAGAGATGACACAGCAGTTAACATTTTTTGATTTTGAAGAGCATATAAAAGATGAACCAATTATTAAACTTGTAGATCAAATTGAGAAGAAATTTGGAAAAGGTGTAATTCTAAGAGGTTCAGATATTGTAAAACCGACTGGAAAACATCAAGCAAACACAAGTTTTAGTAAAGATTTTTGGGATGATCATATATAAAATTATTGTAGTTTTATAAAAAAAGATTGATCATTTATAATTAAAGATCCTGTGTTGATATGCAGGATCTTTTCTTATTCAATCGGGCCATATTGTTGAATAACATTCTTTTATGAAAGGTTGCCAAACAACGCTTTGGGAACTATGTACATCAACTAGTAAAGGAATCAGTTAAAGGTTTCACATTTTTTTATTTTTCCATATAATAGAAAATGTATTTCGTTTCTTAGTCGAATAAGGAGAGGGTGTTTAAATGTTGGAGAGTGAAAGATTAATTTTAGTTAATTACACAGAAGATGATATTAGTTTTTTTAGAGAACTTGCTAAGTAATCCTAATATGGTGAGGTACATAGGAAATGGAGAAGTTCGTAATAGAGAACAAGCTAATAAATTTTTCGAGTGGATTATAGAACATTATAAGATGAATAGAAATTATGGTTTAAAACTTATAAAAGACAAAGTCACAGGAAAAAAAATAGGACATGCTGGACTTGTACCTCAAATTGTTGAAGAAGAACATTATATAGAGGTAGGATATTGGATTGAAGAGAATTATTGGGGAAAAGGATATGCTTCAGAAGTGGCTCTTGCTTAATAGATCATGGATTAAATGAATTAAAACTTCCAAAAATCATTGCCCTAATTCAAAATGAAAACATTGCTTCAGAGAAGGTAGCAATAAAAAAATGGTTTGAAAAAAAGAAAAAGAGATTTTATTAAACGAGAAAATTGTTAGTATATATACTACCTAATTATATAAAATAGTTATTCAATCGGGCGCTTTCCATGAATAAGGAAATCGTCCTTCTTCATGGAAAAGGCATTTAATGAAATGAGGCTTTTTGAATTACCCGATATAATGCAATAAGAATTGTTACATGCACTAAATTACTTTTCAAATTTCCCTCTTGAACCTCTAGTTACTTGAGGTTTTATAATGAACTTATACCTTTGATGGGAGGAATTTTGATGAATAAGAATAACAAATTTTCAATTGGGGAATTTTCAGAAAAGACAGGAATCCCTATTCCTACTTTACATTACTATGATGAAATTGGTTTATTACAACCAGAAAAGAATCCTTCTTCAGGGCATCGCATTTACAGTTATCAAGATATTATAGTTTTACAAAAAATTTTAAGTCTAAAATTTCTTGGATATAGTCTAGATAGAATCACTAATTTGTTAAATGAATCGAGCTTTTCTGTTGACTTAAATAAAAGCTTGTCCCTTCATTTGCAAGCTTTAGAAAAAGAAGAAAAACAAATTGAACAATCAATAAAAGCCATTAAAAGAGTAATTAGATTAGTCGAGGAAGAAGGAGAAGTGGATAGCACCTTATTATTTAGCCTTATTCATGGTATGCGTACTGAACATATACAAGAAGAATGGATGAATCGCCATATGTTAACGGATGTCGTGGAAGAGTTATCAAAGAAATCGGAAGAAGATAAAATCTCTTTAGATAAAACGTTTATTCAATTGTCTAAAGAAGTGAAACAATTATATGGTAAACCAGTAGAGGACCCAAAAGTACAAGAGATGATTAAGAACTATGTAGAAGCATCTTTTTCATTTCTAGGTGAGAATTTGATGAAAAAACTAGCTGATACTAATATAGAAGAACTGGATATTCAAAAACTTGAAAATATGATACCTTCTTCCTTTGAAGAAAATGAACAAAAATGGCTTAATGATGCGATGGAATACTATATGAAACAAGAAGAAATGGAATAGATGTTAATGAGCTATACTCTCAAACTATAGTTGGTCTATCTTTTTAAAGCAACACATTTAACCTTTTAAAAGTAGCGTCACTAATTAACAAAAAAATTGTTCTTAATACAATGCACTAACGTGATACTTTAGTGAATCAATGATTTATTATGTATACAAAATAAACCTAATAACCGTTCCCAAATGAAAGTTTGAATACACCAAAAAGCCATAAATGTTGTTAAATCAACGTTTCATGACTTTTCCTATGAATATTATTTATACAGCTTTTTATGCACGTTAGTAGAAAGCTATTAACAGTAATGATTTAGTGGCATTTTGAGTAAAGCTGCATTAGGTGGCGTTACTGAATAAAATCATGCATATTCTTGGGGTGTATACCTGCATTTTTTAATCGTTCCTATATTTTAACTACAGGGGCTTTAGTTGAAAACGATATTCCACAATCGGGCGCAATTGTTGAGCAACACCATTACGAAATGATCAACCTTTTTTAAAAACGAACTAATATCTGCTGATAAAGAATCCATTATGATCAATCTTTTTTTCAAACTGGATTCTTTATATTTATTGTGAAATAATGGTTTGTGGGATTTTTTTTATCAAACTTTATTTTAAAGCTACAATTATAGTTATTTAATATTAAGTGCCAGTATCTTTTTAGATATATAAAAACAAAGAATATGTCTAAAATATGACGATATTATAAGAATATGTACATAATTACTGTACATATTCTTCATGTTGTTGAAATACTATTATGTCAATGAAATCAAGGTGACAATTTAAAAAGTATAGCCCTTTTTCAAAACGAGGGGTTGATCTCTGTTCCGACTGAGTGCTTTGTAGCTGTCGCTTTGCTTTCGCTACAGAAAACATTTGCCGCTGACGCTTCGCTTTCGCGCAGAGCAGAGCTTCCTGGGGACGTCCGATGAGCCGCTTCACTCGCGTTGTGAAGCTCCAGATCTTATCTGTGACGCTGAATCCCCGAGAAGTCATTCAGTCTATACTCCAATCAACCACTGCACATCGTATTTTCTTCTGGTATTTCACATAAAAGTATAGTGATAAATTGAAGTCTTAACCCACTATTTAGCGCAAAATTGAGATTTGGTAACATTTCCTATTCGAAAGAAGCGTCAGCAATAAGTAACTTTATGTAAAGCTACAAAGTAGTTTTATGCATAAAATGTGAGTAATGTGCTTTTACTTTACTTTTGAAGGAAGAAAATATTTAAAGTTCTACACTATTGCTGATTGGAGTGCAAGGCTACTCGACTCCCGTGGGATAGCGAGACAGACGAGACCCTGCACGGAGCGGCAGCGAAGGAAGCGGCTCGTCGCTCGCCCACTGGAAAGCGAGTAGCCTGGAACGGAAATCACCTTCTTTTTGACTAAATATTCACAAAGAGTCCCTTGACCGTTTAGTTTTTCAACACTATGAAGAATGAAGATATATCTATGTTATCTTAATGATAATCATGTACCTAAAAATTTTATGAGGCTTGATTTACCATACTACGTAGCTATACCGATTTAGTAGCGCCTGTTTCTATTGATGAGGGGTATATGGATGTTACTGAATTAAGTAAGGAGCGATGTGCTCTTAATATTGCCCAGGAAATACAAGTTCAAATACATGCAGAGCTTGATTTACCATGCTCTATTGGTATTGCACCAAACAAATTTTTGGCAAAAACAGCCTCTGATATGAAAAACCAATGGGCATTACTGTATTACGAATCCGAGATATTGAGCAAATTCTTTGGCTTATTGAGGTTGTTACTATGCATGGCATTGGGACTAGTACAGCCAAAAAAATTAAATGCACACAGTATTTTTACAATTGCGATTTAGCTTAAACTGAGGAATATACGATAAAGCAGATTTTAGGAAAGAATGGTGTACGTCTCCGTGCTAGGGCGAATGGGGAGGATTCAAGAATGGTGATTCAGATGCCATTTTTGATACAAAAAGTGTCGGCAACTCCACAACCTTACCAGAGGATGTAATAGACATTCGGATTCTACATAAAACAATCGATGGACTTTGTCAAAAGGTTGCGGAACGATTAGATGCCAAACGTCTGGCGGGTTCAACAGTAAGCATACAAATCCGTGATGCAGATTGGCATAATCATACACGCTCAAAAATGGTATCCAATGCTATTTATCGCTTTGAAGAAATTTACCAAGTTGCCTGTGAACTCTTTGATAAGCATTGGGATGAGGCACCTGTTAGATTATTAGGCGTGACAGTGTCAAATGTTGTGGATCGTAAAGATTTTTCACGGCAGCTTTCTATTTTCAATTTTGAAGAGCATATCAAGGACGAACCTATAATAAAAATTATTGATGAAATCGAAGCATGCTTTGGGAAGGGCATTATTAAGCGAGGGGTTGATATGTGCAAACGCCCAAGCTATCAAGCACAAACGAGCTTTAGTAAAGATTTTTTAGATGATCATGAGTAGTATTGGGGGATTGGGTTATGAATTATCAAGAATATGGTAGTGAACATACCACTTTTATGATGTTTATTCATGGTGGTGGCGTTGGGGATGGATGTGGGATAAACAAATCCAACATTTTTCCAAATTTCACTGTATTGTGCCAGAATTAATAGATGACGATATGCATTTTTCAATTGAAGAGTGTGCTAGGAAACTTCTAAAAATAATAGAAGAAAAAGCACAAGGTAAACATGTCACAGTGGTCGGCTTTTCTTTAGGTGCACAAATTATTGTAAAAATGCTAAGTTTAAATGCTCAATTGATAGATAATGCGATTATAAACAGTGCTTTAGTTATACCTTCTCCAATTACAAAAAAAGCTGATAGGACCATTCATTACATTATCTTTTCCTCTCATAAAAAAATAAATCATTCGCAAAGCTTCAAGCTAAAGCATTGTATATAAATCAAGAATATTTTCAGCAGTATTATCAAGATAGTTTAAAAATAAAAATAGAAACACTTATGAATATTCTGCAAGAAAATATGTCCTTTGCAATCCCTGACAACTTTTCTCAAGCTAGCTGCCAGATTTTGGTGACCGTTGGTGAAAGGGAAAAGGGAATCATGAAAAAATCTGCTAGACTGCTAGTAAATCGTAATCCCAATTGTAAGGGTGTTGTGCTATCTAATATTGGCCATGGTGTATCTTTCGCAAATCCAACATTCTTTAATCATTTTGTTGAAAATTGGATGAAAGAGGGGCGCTTACCAGAAGGAAAAATTATTCATTAAAAAGAACCTACATAACTTAAAGCTAGTAGATTCAGTAAAGTTTTCATTAGTTAAAATAGTGAGGATATAAATCTTTATGTCCTCTTATCCAATGCTTCATTTCAATGATCATCTCCTCATAGCTAGGGACAACAAATGAAAAATCGTTTCGAGTATTAATAAGCGTTTTATCGACGTTCAGAAGATGACATGCATGGATGGATGCCTGATTGTCCTTAAAGTGTTTATTGAATAGCTGCAAAAGATCGTACTTTGAAATACTCTGATTGTTAACGAGGTGATAGATGCCTGTTATTCCTTCAGATGGTGCACGCTCTATCGCCTTTGCTAGCGTAAGAGTAGTAATTCCCGTCCAAATCGCGCCAGTATAGCCGTTCATCATGTTTTGCTGTTTCATAAACCAGTTGAAGAGGCCAACACCGTCCACCTTCATATCGGGTCCAATAATAGAATTACGCAATGTTAAGTGTTTTGAATTTTCTATTTCTCCTAATCCCTTCGTACGATCATAAAAGGTTTCCCCATCACGCAGGCTATTTTCCTGATAGGGAGATGCCTTTCCTGAGAATACACAATCCGTGCTTAGATGAATAAGCTTCGTTTGACGATTTTCCAATAAGGAAACAATGGCATGTGGTAAATAGCTATTGACATAGATACTTTCCTTCTGATTCGTCTCACAGGCATTTTTTTAGCATACCAATACAATTGACGACAACATCATGGGTATCATCTAGTAAAAGTGAACGTAAAAAAAATAGGATCTGTTATATCCCCGGTTCTATTTCTTCCATATGAAAAGGCAGTTCTAGAATAGGTTGTCACATCATGGCCTTGCTCACTCAAATAGATGGAAATGATGTGACCTGCCATTCCAGTAGCACCAATCACTAAATATTTCAAGGCTTTCCTCCCGTCCAATGTTGTAGTTCTTCTTGCAGAAGAGGGAGCTTTAGTAACTTTTCTTTTATTTCAGCTACTGTCAGTATTTTTGTATTATTAGAGTTGTACTCATTCGATAATGTTATTTTCGGCGAGCCTTCTTCTAAATACTTTCCATAATTTAAATCGCGATTA
Source organism: Lysinibacillus pakistanensis (assembly GCA_001312325.1). The sequence goes on from BBDJ01000036.1 coordinate 8,133, forward strand.
TCGGCAGGGATTCTATAAAAATTGCCCATATCGATGGCTTTTGCGGCCTCTTCCTTTGTTAATAACACCTCATACAGCTTTTCTCCATGTCGTGTTCCAATTGTTTGTATGCTATTCTGAGCTTGGAAAATTTCTAGTAACGCTTGAGCTAAATTCTCGATATAGGCTGCTGGAGATTTTTGTACCATAATATCTCCGTTCTCAGCATGATGGTAGGCGTATAAAACTAATTCTACCGCTTCATCAAGGGTCATCATAAAGCGCGTCATTTTTGGGTCTGTAATGGTTAAAGGCTTACCAGATTTAATTTGTTCGATAAATAAAGGAATGACAGAGCCTCGTGAAGCCAGGACATTGCCATATCGTGTACCGCAGATCAATGTTTGATCTTGATGAACCATTCTTGATTTAGCAATTAAGGTTTTTTCCATCATCGCCTTGGAAATGCCCATCGCATTAACAGGATAGGCAGCTTTATCCGTAGATAAGCAAATAATTTTTTTGTACACCAGCTTGAATAGCAGCGGTTAATACATTATCTGTTCCTAGAATATTTGTTTTCACAGCCTCTAAAGGAAAGAATTCGCAGGAAGGAACTTGCTTAAGAGCAGCGGCATGAAAAACATAATCGACATTATACATCGCATTATGGATGCTTTGAATATCTCGTACATCCCCAATAAAAAATTTAAGATTAGGATGCTGATAGAGCTTACGCATATCATCTTGTTTTTTTTCTCATCTCTAGAGAAAATACGAATTTCTTGAATGTCGGTATTTAAAAACTTTTTTTAATACCGCATTGCCAAAAGAGCCAGTGCCCCCGGTGATTAGCAGAATTTTATCTTTAAACATTGTTTTGACTGTCACACCTCCTCAATCAATTTTGAAAATGCTGTTATTTTAAGCCTCTTCGGTGTAAATCATATTCAGAATTTTCTCTCGGAAAATTATACCAATAGGCTAATTCATTTGTATATTTACTAGTGGGGTTTTTATCCATTAAGGCACAATTAAAATCCCAATCCCCAGCAATATCTTTTCTTATAGTAAATTTCGCATCTCCTATTAAACTTCTTCGAATAATTTTAAATTGTCCAGGTAATGTATAACGATTGGAGTCATCTTTTATAAATGCATAACCAGCCTTTGTTAGCATGTTGTAATAATAAATATCATATTGACCATCTACCTGTGCTAACACATTACGTATAGCTGGCAAATAATGATCATCACTATCGATGATGGCAATATAATCGCCTGTAGCTTCTTCAATACAGCGGTTGTAAGCTACACTAGCTCCTAGATTACGTGGGTGGGCAATAATTTTTAAGGCAGGACAGCCTTTTTGATAGTCTTTTAATAGTGCTAAAGTATGATCTGTAGAGCCGTCATCACAAACGATAATTTCATAGGCATATTCTTTTGGAATACTGTCAAGCATTGTTACAATCCACTCCGCACTATTATAGGCAGGGGATAAGAAGCTAATTTTCATGGAAACCCTCAATTCTTTTGGATTTGTACTTTGCTGGCTTTTTGCAAGGATGCTATTGTAAAGGATTCTTTATTACAATATGCATTGTAGAGAGTTACTTCATAGGCAAATGCTTACATTAATAAGAGAGAGAATACAAAAAGGAGTTACCTATTTGCTAGAGGCGATGTTATTCATTTTTTCTGAGCCTACTAATCTGTTCACATTCATAATGACTAGTTCATAAAGTAGGGAGAGCACGCCATTTAAGGGGGATAGTATGTCGAAAAAAAATTGCTTTTATTTGTAGCGTGGAATCCTACAAGCTTTCCGATGCACATATTTTCAAAGATCTTTGTCTTGTTCCAATTTTATTAGGGGAATACCTAGGCTATGATGTTACAATTTTAACGACTGAAATAAATGAAGCCTTGTTGAAAAAGACCTTTCCAGCTGTAACCTTTCAGCACATTCCTTTTGAAGATGATTATGTGGCAAATATGAATAACTATTTAAAGGAGCATGCCGAGGAAATTGATATTGTTTTTGCTATAGGTCCGTATCCTTCTTATTTATCCATCTTAAAAACCTATAAAAATTGTCATCCAAATGGCAAGATTTACATGAAATTAGATGTCAATCGTTTTTGGCTAAATCGATTAAAAACCTATCCATATTTTCCAGAATTGCTACAGCTTTGCGATGTTCTTTCCTCGGAATGTGAAGCCATTCAAAAATCTATCATTGAGTTTTTGAATTTGGATATTAAGCATGTAACAAATGGTTATTATGAGTTGTTCCAAACAGAGCCTGTTTTGTTTACTGAGAAGAGAAATAGGATACTGATGGTAGGTCGATTAGATGCTCCTGAGAAACAGACTTTATTAGCCGTTAAAGCATTTTTAGCCGCACAACTCTCAGATTGGGAGTTGCGCTTAGTGGGTCCGATGTCAGAGGATTTTAAGCAGGAAATACGAAATCTTACGGATGGAAGCCCAATAGGAAGTAAAGTAATTATGGTAGGACCTATTTATGATAAAGAACAATTAGAAGTGGAGTACAGGCGCGCTAAAATATTTTGTTTAACTTCTCTCGTGGAGTGCTATGCACATGTGTTTGCAGAGGCAGCCAAAAACGGCTGTTACATCGTGACGACCGATGTTGATGGTGCCGCTGATATTACCCATCATCAACGGTTTGGTACGATTCACCCAACACATGATTGGGAAAGTGTAGCACAAACATTAAAGCAAGTAACAAAGCAGGAGCAATTACTAGCAGATACATGTGAGCAGCTCCAAGCGTTTGCAAGAACAGAATTAAATTGGAAGCATATAGTGAAAAAGGTTGCTGAATATTTACAGGAAAAGCCCCTTTAATGTGAGACTTGCTCGAATTAGTGGAGAATTCTTTTCTTTATTCCATTATTTCCTTTATAATGAGAGCTAGATTCATATTTTTTGACAATCATGGGTAGACATAAGGGGAGAGTAGCATGGACATATTTCAAGCAACTATGAATGAATTAGAAGAGGTAGCAATGCTTTTTGATGAATACCGCCAATTCTATGGGATTGAATCAGATCAAAGCAGTGCAAAGGCATTTTTACAATTACGAATGGCCTTAAGGGAATCCGTTATTTTTATGGCTGTAGAGAATGGCAGGGCAGTTGGATTTACGCAATTATATCCTACTTTTTCTTCCATTGCTTTACAGCGTGCATATATTTTAAATGATATATATGTGAAGGAAGATGCAAGGGGCCAAGGGGTGGGCACAGCATTAATGCAAAAGGTATTTCAATATTGTGAGCAGCAATCTGCTCGTTATGTCACACTTCAAACAGCCGCGGATAATATTAATGCACGGAAGCTATACGAAAATCTCCATATGAAACAAGATCAATATTGTAATTACGTAAAGTATTTTGATTAAGAAAAAAGCATCTCGTCATGTTATGGACGAAGATGCTTTTATTTAAGTATAAAAAAAACGCTAAGATCGGAGAGAAGAAAGCTCGGCTTCTCTCAAGCCACGCTCGGGTGAGGAGGCAAAGAGCTTGGCTTCCTTTAAAACTCGCTCAGGTGAGAAGGCAAAGAGCTCAGCTCCCCTCAAAATTCGCTCAGGAAAGAATCTAAAGAGCACAGCTTCCCTTAAGACTCGCTCAGGTAGACGTCAAAGAGCTAACATCCTCCAAGAAAAAGCTAGGGTACCAAAGCAAAGTACTTCAATTTTCTAAAAAAACAACTCAGATACAAACCCTCAAATTTGCTCAATTAATTTCTGTAAATCCTCTTTTGAACGAGGCAACTTAATGTTTTCTTTCAATAATTTTTTATTTTGTAAAGCAAGCGCCATTTCAAAGACCCAGGGACGTTCCAGATGAGCACGTTGGAGTAAATCCTCCTGATAAAACATCTCAACAGGGTCCCCATTATAGATGATTTTTCCACCTTCCATAACGATTATTTGATCTGCCCATTCATAGGCTAATGGGATGTCATGGGTGGCCAATAAAATGGTGCGATCTCCGTTTTCTAATTGAGCTAAATATTGCAAAACCTGTGCAGCATAATAATTATCGAGTCCTGCGGTTGGCTCGTCTAATAGTAATACAGATGGCTCCATTGCTAGTACGCCTGCCATAGCTACCCGTTTTTTTCTGACCCACACTTAAAAAATGTATTGGTTTATCGAGTAATGCTTCCACCTCTGTTTGTGCAACTGCCCAAGCAATTTTCTCTTCTATTTTTGCAGTGGTCCAGCCGAGGTTCAAAGGTCCAAATGCAATATCCTGCTTTACTGTACCAGAAAACAGCTGATTGTCTGCATCCTGAAAAACAATGCCAACCTGTTGACGTAACTCTTTTAATGCTTTTCTACTATAATGTAGCTCCTCGCCGCAAAAGGTTATCGTTCCAGTAGTTGGTTTAAGAATGCCATTGAGATGCTGAAATAATGTAGATTTTCCCGCTCCATTATGACCAAGTAAGGCAATTTTTTTTGCCCTTCGGAATTTGGAGTGTAATATCTGTTAGGGCGTTTGTTCCATCTGCATAGGCGTAAGAAAGCTGATTTAGTTCAAAGTAAAAGTCTGTCGTCATTAGAAAAACCCTCCATACACGATGAGGAATAGTAAGATTGCTGCAATACCTAGCCAGTTTTTCATGCTATAGGTTGCATTCTCCTGCCAATAGACCATTTCGCCACCTCGTGCTTGCATGGCATTATTAAGTTCGCGGCTTCGTTGGAACATTTCAGCAAATAATGCAGCAATAAGCATAGATATAGAGCGTAGCCACTGGGCAGGTGAATGATAACCAAGTCGTGCCTGCTGAGCAAGATGAATTTTTTTGCATACTGTCTAAAAAAAATAAAAATAAATCGATATGTTAATTCCACTAGTTCAACAAACAGGGCAGGAATTCTACATTGTCGTAACACATGACAAATAGACTGTACAGATGTTGTTAGGATTAAAAAAAATATAAACAACTGACACTGCCTAGAACGATGAAAAAAAAGTTGCTTTGCTGTAACTAAGCTTGCATTGCCCACAAAAATTGTCCAATCATTGAAGGAAAATGCCCAAATATGTGCAGGTAGTTCGTTAGTTGCTGGCGTTATTGAAATTAAAATAGATAGTAAGCTAGATAGTAAAAAAAATCCGGGTAACAATAATAGTTTTAAATAATATTTCATAGGGATTTTAGCGCCTATAATGATAAAAGCACTCATTACAATAAATGTAATGAGTGAAATTCGTTCATCTCTCATGATAAGCGACAATAATAATAGTCCAAAAGAAAACAACATTTTTTTCTAGCGGATGAACAGACGCTAGCTTATTCATATATGCATACTTATCAATGAGTAACATACTTAACCTTCTTTATGTTTGCCACGCATTAAGCCGATAAAGTATCCGATAAATCCAGCACCTATAGCAGCTTGTAGTGCAAATAATAGGCTTTCAATTTCTCCACTTGGTGGTTCCCATAAGCTTTCAAACCATGGTTCGTAGTCAGCATTTATTTCACCGATTGCTGCCTCTGCTTCACCATCTGCTCCTTCGAATTCTGCACCCTTTTGAATGAATAGAGGGATAATTGCTAATAACACAACGATAGCTAGCAGTAATAAGTTTTTTTTTCATTCTAATGTGCCTCCTTTGTTGAAAAAAACACGTAATGCTTTTAATTCGCTCACATTGTATTTTTTCAAGAAGTTCATCACAACTACCGTTAAAATCCCTTCACTAACAGCAAGAGGGATTTGTGTTAATGCAAAAATACCTGCAAATTTTGTGAATGACGCCATAAAGCCACCAACCTCAGAAGGAAAAGCAAGAGCTAATTGAACAGAAGTGACAATATATGTACCTAAGTCACCGAGCATAGCAGCTAAAAACACAGCTAAAGAAAATGAAAGACCCATTTTTTTGCGAGCCTTTAAATACATAATAAGCAATAATTGGACCAACTACTGCCATAGAAAAGGCATTTGCTCCTAAAGTTGTAAGCCCTCCATGCGCTAAAAGTAAAGCTTGGAATAATAATACAATTGTTCCGATTACACTCATTGCTAATGGACCAAAAAGAACTGTACCGAGTCCAACTCCTGTTGGATGCGAGCAGCTTCCAGTTACTGAAGGAATTTTTAATGCTGATAAGACGAAGGCAAAGGCACCTGATAGTCCTAAAATCATTTTTGTTTCAGGGTTTGCATCGATCGTTTTACGAATTGAACGTAATCCTAAAATAATAAATGGAATAGATACAACCCACCAGAAAATGGCCCACTCAATTGGTAAAAAGCCCTCCATTATATGCATGGCGAATGCACGATTTGGCACAAATAAAAATGCCAATAAGAAATAACTAAGCTTCCAGCCTGAGAATTTCAAAACTTCTCCTCCTTACATATAGTTTTTGAATTAGCGTGCGAAAAATAAAAAAAACACTTCTCCATGGGAAAAGTGCATAGCTAAAACAAATAGAATTCGATTCTACTAAGCCGCACACCTATCCTCGTAGGTTGAAACGTTCACATTCTTTTCGGCAGGTCTCCTGGCTTTAGTTCCTCATTTTATAGGCCTTCCCATCCGTTGGACAGTGACATTCTCTATAAAACTCCCTAGTACAGTGGCGGGACCGCGCCGGACTTGAACCGGCTTCCCTTTTAAGCGAAATGATAAGCACTTCGCACCGAAAAAAGATGAAGTTGTGAGATTTCACGACAAAGTGTAACATAATTTTCCATCATGGTGCTATCTTTTTTTAGAAAAAAATTTTTAAAATTGAGGTACAATCTAGAAAATTCTGATAAAATAAAAGAGAAATTTTTCTTTTTTCTACGAATTTTTTGATGAAATTTTAATGAAAATGTCACAATTTTAGAGAGAAATATTGAAATTTTAAAATTTTAAGATATGATAGAGACAGTTTTAAATTCATGTTAAACATACAAATTTGATATAAAAACATACATAAGTGCTTGAATATTTTCAAGATAATAGGGAAATTGGTGAAAGTCCAATACAGCCCCCGCTACTGTAATAGCTGATGAAATCGCAAATGCCACTAGTGCAAACTTGGGAAGGCGCGAAAGTAAATGGAAGCTTAAGTCAGGAAACCTGCTTATGGAATGATGCGTGCAAACTTTTCGGAGGGAGAAGTTGAAGCAAAGGCGAATACCTGTAATTTATTCGACTTTATTTGGCTTCTACAAAACCTTTACTCTTCGATTAGAGTAAAGGTTTTTCTTGTTCCTAAACGTATTGAGGGGAGAACAACGATGACTACTTGGAATTTAGAGGGGATGCAGACACATCTTTTTATTTGTAATGGCAGTAGCTGTATGAAAAAAAGAAGCAGAGGAAATTACGCAAGCCATTCGTGATGAGATACAGTTGCAGGCACTTGATAAAAAAAATACATACAACCAGGACACGTTGTAATGGCAGATGTAAGGATGCATGTGTTGTCATTGCTTATCCGCAAGGGAATTGGTACCGTGTGCCAACAACTGAACATGCGAGGGCACTTGTGCAGGATTTACATCATGAGTCACTGCACCATGAACATGTTTTTACGCTTCGTGAGGGCACATTACAGCGGACAGCACAAACAACAGCCATTAAAGGCATCGAAAAGGTGAAAGAGGGGTAACAAAATGGCGCAAAAAGGGAAGATTTTCGTAGTTGGCTTTGGGCCTGGTGATTTTAATCATATTACGCATCGGGCTGTGGAGGCATTACAACAGAGTGATATGATCATAGGCTATAAAACATATGTAGAGCTAATTCAGGACTTAGTTAGTGCAAAATCCATTGTTAGTACGGGTATGACGGAGGAAGTATCTCGTGCGCAGGAAGCGGTACGCCAAGCAGAGGCAGGGAATATTGTTTCCGTTATTTCCAGCGGTGATTCTGGTGTATATGGAATGGCAGGTTTAGTTTATGAGGTATTAATCGAGCTTGGTTGGACGGAGGCAACTGGTGTAGAGGTAGAAATTGTTCCAGGTATTTCTGCTATCAACTCATGTGCAAGCTTACTAGGTGCACCAATTATGCATGATGCTTGTACGATTAGTTTAAGTGACCACCTAACACCATGGAATTTAATTGCGAAGCGAGTGGAAGCAGCAGCGATGGCGGATTTTGTGATTGCACTGTATAACCCAAAAAGTGGTCGACGTACAAGACAAATTGTGGAGGCCCAACGCATTTTATTAGAATATCGTTCACCTGATACACCAGTGGGACTTGTTAAAAGCGCTTATCGTGACCGTCAGGAGGTTACCATGACAACTTTAGCAGAAATGCTAGACCATGATATTGGGATGCTGACAACGGTTATTATCGGGAATTCATCAACATTTTTCTATGATAATAAAATGATTACACCACGTGGCTATCAGCGCAAATACACACTTGGTGAGGAGAAGCAGCCATTACGTCCACACCAACGTTTAAGGGAAGAAAATGAACCATGGGCAATGAATCAAGAAACAGGGGAGGCACGCAATGACTTTGCGGCAGATCCCAACGCTAATCGAATCGAGCCCAGTTTAGCCATTTCTCCTAATCCAAAGCAAAAAAAAACTTCACTTGAGATGGCGACAGCAGCCTTAGCGATGGTCAACGGAACAAGTGAGGTAAAGGTAACGCCCAAGCTTGTGCAACAAAAAATCGAATCTATCTTTGAGTTAGCTGTGAGCCCAGGAGTAGCCAATAAATTTTTTTACCCCGCAACAGATGATGACGCTAGCAGAGGTTGTCGGGGAGGATGGAACGATGGAATACACGCCAGACCATCAAATCCATTTAAAAATTCCAACAACGGAGCCAGAAAAAAAATTACAGCAAAGCTACTTGAGGTTGGATTCTTACTCGCTCCGATTGGGGATGTACTATCATTAAAGGCTTGTGACTTCTGTTATGGGGAAAAGGCTGAATCGATTCCATATGCCGAGGAGATTCAGAAGCAGCTTGGCGGAATGTCTTTACCGAAAACGTTGAATATTGGCTTTAATGGCTGTGGTATGGCATGCTATCGAGCAGTATTTGATGATATTGGTATTGTTTATCGTAAAAGTAAGTTCGATGTTTTTATTGGGGCAAAGCCAGTCGGTCGTACAGCACATGCTGCACAGCCAGTTGTAGAGGGACTAGAGCCTGAACAACTTATTCCGCTCATAACGGACATCATCGAAGAATATAAAGCAAATGCCCATCCAAATGAACGTTTGTTTAAGTATTTTAAGCGTGTGAAAAAGATTCTGCATTTTACGTACCAGGACATGTCTTCAAAAATAAAAGTAGAGCCCGCGCCATGCGGTGACTAGTGAGGAGTAATGAGATGAAAGCAATTTTATTTGTCGGCCACGGGAGCCGTTTAGCAGCAGGAAATGATGAGGTGCGTACATTTATCGAGCAAATGGCACCTCGTATTGATGATAGCTTCTTAGTAGAAACGTGTTTCTTGGAGTTTGCTTCTCCAAACATTGAAGAGGGTATAACAAACTGTGTCAAGAAGGGTGCAACAGAGGTGCATGTGATTCCAATTATTCTTCTTCATGCTGGACATTCAAAGCTACATATTCCAGCAGAAATTGAGCATGCGCGTGAACATTATCCACATATTACATTCACATATGGACAAACAATCGGTGTCCATGAAGAGATATTTGCAATTTTAGAGGATCGTTTAGCTGAAATCGGCTTCAATGCTGAAGAGGAGCAACAGGATACAGCTATATTATTAATTGCACGAGGCGGCAGTGACCCATATGCAAATGGAGACTTTTATAAAATTACACGTCTGCTGTGGGAAAAATTGCCTGTGAAATATGTAGAAAGTGCCTTTATGGGGGTAACGGATCCTCGTGTTGAAGAGGGAATTGAGCGCTGTGTTAAGCTAGGTGCTAAAAAGATCATTATGCTTCCATACTTTTTATTCACAGGCATCCTAATGGAACGCATGAATGGTATGTGTCAACAATTTAACGACAAATATCCAGAGTGTGATATTCAAATTGCTGACTATTTTGGGTATCATGAACGCTTGCAAAATGTGCTACTTGAGCGTATTGAGCAGGCTGTAAATGGGACATCAACAGGTATGCAGGATTTAGAAAACTATCGAGCTTATGCAGCAGTGCATGGTCATGCGCATCATCATCACCATCATGACCACGACCATGATCACGACCACCATGATCATCATCACGAACATGACCACCACCATGAAGAGGAGTCTGTGAAATGATTTTCATGTTAGCAGGGACAAGTGATGCCAGAAACTTAGCTCTTGAAATACAGTCAGCAGGATATCAGGTAACAGCAACAGTTGTTACTGAGTCAGCAGCCTCTAGCCTTGCTGAGGTGGGTCTACCTCATTTAGTTGGACGGTTAACAGCTGAGGAAATGGCGGCAATTATGACAGAACAAGGCTATCGTTTAGTTGTAGATGCCTCTCATCCTTTTGCTGAGGAAGCTTCAAAAAAATGCCATGGCAGCAGCGGAGCAAGCAAATATACCATATATTCGCTATGAACGCGCGCATGAACATTATTCTCATCCTCTTATAACAGTAGTAAAAGATTATGAGGAGGCTGCTCACTTAGCAGCAGAAAAACGTGGTGTCATTATGCTAACAACAGGCAGTAAAACGCTTGAGACATTTACGAAGGTTTTACATGGTCTGGAGAATACAAGAGTGATTGCACGTATGCTACCAAGACTCGATAACATGGAAAAATGTGAGGCACTTGGTGTGGCACAAAGGGACATAGTTGCTATACAGGGACCCTTTTCAAAGGAATTAAACGAAGCGCTTTTTCGTCAATATGATGTGACATTGATGATTACGAAGGAAAGTGGCAAGGTTGGTTCAGTGGATGAAAAGCTAGAGGCAGCACTTGCATGTGGCATTGAGACAATATTAATTGCAAGACCAAATATAAAGTATGGCCAGCAATATTCTACATTTACGAAAGTATTACAGGCAGTACAACACACACTTTAGGAGGCAATTCAGATGGATTTTAAAACAGATTTCAAACCTTTAACGGTAAACCCGGATAAAATTTACGATTACAGTTTTTCAATTATAGCAGAAGAAATGGGCGATCATGATTTTTCAGAGGATGAGTGGAAGGTTGTTCGTCGTATTATTCATGCATCTGCTGATTTTGAGCTTGGTCGTAGCGTTATTATTACTCCAGGGGCGATTGAGGCAGGTATCAAGTCTATTCTTGCAGGTCGCCATGTGATTGCTGATGTGCAAATGATCGAAAGTGGCTCAGGAAAAAAAACGTTTCCAAAAGCATGGTGGGGATCTACATTGCTATATTGCAGATGAAGATGTCTCAGTAGAAGCGAAAAAAAACAAAATACAACACGTGCTATTATCTCCATGCAAAAAGCTGCTAAATTACATGAAGGTGGAATTTATGCCATTGGTAATGCACCAACTGCATTACTAGAGTTAATCCGTTTAATTAAAGAAGGCTTAGCAAAACCAGATCTAATTATCGGTATGCCAGTTGGCTTTGTATCTGCAGCTGAGTCAAAAGAGGAATTATTAAAATTAGAAGGTATTCCGTATATTACAAATGTTGGCCGTAAAGGCGGTAGTACAGTGACGGTTGCCGCTTTGAATGCCATTTCACTTTTAGCGGATGAACAGGCGAAAAAAATAATGGAGCGGAAGCCAAAAAAAGGATCCCAAGGACATGCGTCACGGTTATACAACGGGAGCCTGTGCAACTGCGGTGGCAAAGGCAGCATTGCTAGCGCTAATTACAAATGAAGAGCAGGAAACTAGTACAATTCATTTGCCAATTGGGAGAGATGCAACCTTTACAATCGAAAATTGTACGTTTGAAAACAATACGGTAAGGTGTGAAACCATAAAGGATGCTGGGGATGATCCAGATGCTACACATAAGGCACTTATTATTGGCACAGTGAGCTGGGCCGATACACCTGGCATTCATCTAGATGGTGGGATTGGTGTCGGGCGGGTAACAAAGCCCGGCTTACCAGTACCAGTTGGAGAAGCGGCTATTAATCCCGTACCTCGTAAAATGATTCATAGTACTGTACAGGGGGTTCTTGACGATTTTCAAATTAAGCGAGGCGTCAATGTTATTATTTCTGTCCCAGATGGTGAAAAAAATTGCGAAAAAGACCTTAAATGGTCGTCTGGGGATCATAGGTGGTATTTCCATTTTAGGCACAAGGGGAACCGTCGTGCCTTTTTCGAGTTCCGCTTATATGGCAAGTATAGTGCAAGCAATAGCGTTGCTAAGGCAGCTGGCTGTGAGCATTTAGTCATAACTACAGGGGGACGCAGTGAAAAGTATGGAATGGTGCAATACCCTAATCTACCAGAGGAAGCATTTATTGAAATGGGCGATTTTGTCGGCTTTACGTTAAAGCATTGTAAACGGCTTGGGATTAAGCGAGTCTCTCTTGTTGGCATGATGGGGAAATTCTCGAAAGTGGCGCAAGGTGTGATGATGGTGCATTCCAAAAGTGCTCCGATAGATTTTAATTTTTTTAGCACAACTGGCTACAGATATTGGTGCAGATAAGGACACAATAGCTGCTGTACAGGAGGCCAATACAGCTTCACAGGTAGGCGAAATTATGGCAGAAAAGGGCTATGATGCATTTTTCCATCATTTATGTGAAGCTTGCTGTTACTCCTCCTTACACCATATTAAAGGCGGTTTAACGCTTTCCACATCGATATATTCGATGCAGGGACAATTATTAGGAAGGGCTGATGACATTGCATCGATCAATGAAATTGATTGGGATCGGGGATAACGGACTAGAAAGCTTGCTGCCGCAATATAGACAGTGGATTGAAGACTGTGAGGTACTTGTTGGCGGAGAGCGTGTTCTGGAATTTTTCCCGACCTTTAAAGGCGAAAAAAATAATGATTAAAGGTGGCCTTTCTACACTTGTTACTAGATTATCTGAAGAAACAAGAAATACTGTTATCCTAGCATCGGGTGATCCATTATTTTATGGAATCGGCAGTTACTTAGCAAAAAAAGCTAGACATAGAGGTTTACCCATATATAAGCTCAGTGCAGCTTGCCTTTGCAAAGATGGGGGAAAGCTGGCAGGATGCCTATGTCACGAGTATTCATGGACGCTCCATGAAGGGCTTAGCGCAGCGTATTGATGGCAAAAAGAAAGTGGCGCTTCTAACTGATGCGGAAAACAATCCGAATGCACTAGCGCGTTATTTAAAGCATTTTGACATGACGGAATACCGAGCATTTGTTGCGGAAAACTTACAAGGCACCAATGAAAGATTCGGCTGGTATTCGCTTGATGAATTAGAAGAAGCAGATTTTTCTCCTTTAAATGTCGTTATTCTTCAGCAAATTTCAGAGCCAAAGCATTATGCACTTGGCATTGATGATGAAGAATTCTCACAGCGTAAGCCAGATAAAGGGTTAATCACAAAAAAAAGAAATTCGTGTATTAAGTTTGCAGGCAATGCAGCTTCAAAAGGATAGTATTATCTGGGATGTTGGGACTTGTACAGGTTCAATGGCGATTGAGCTGGCAAGCTTGCGCCAGAAGGTCAAGTGTTTGCAGTGGAGAAAAATGCTCCAGATTTAGAAAATTGCCTGCAAAACCAGCAAAAGTTCCGTGTCGATATTACCGCAATTCATAGTAAAGCGCCAGCAGGACTTGAAAACTTCCCTGATCCGGATGCCATTTTTATCGGCGGTACAGGAGGAGAAATGGTGGAGCTATTACAATTGTGTTGTACACGCTTAAAACAAAATGGACGTATTGTCCTAAATGCTGCAACCATCGAAAATTTATATAAGGCAGTGGAAGCATTTAAGGCATGTGGTCTTGCTGTAGACATTTTACAGGCACAGCTTGCTCGCAGTAAACCAATCTTAGATATGACACGCTTTGTTCCATTAAATCCTATTTATATTATTACGGCTTATCGAAAGGAAGAGAATCATGAGTAATCTTGGTATTTTATATGGCTTGGGCGTAGGTCCTGGCGACCCAGAATTAATTACAGTGAAGGCATTTCGTGTTATCCAGGAATCTCCAGTTATTGCCTATCCAAAAAAAGCTAAGAGGCAGTAAAAGCTATGCACATCGAATCGTGGATGTTTATATTAATCCAGAGGAAAAGGATATGCTAGGCCTAGTTTTTCCAATGACGAAGGATGAGGCTGTATTAGAGCGTGAATGGACAAAATCTGTTGAGCTTGTTTATGAAAAATTGAAAGAAGGCAAAGACGTCGCGTTTGTTACAGAGGGAGATCCTCTATTATATAGTACGTTTATTCATATGATGAAGCTAATGCAGGACAAGCACCCAGAGGTTGAAATCCGTACAGTTCCAGGTATTTCTTCGTTTAATGGTTCTGCATCACGCTTAGGAATTGCACTTGCGGATGGGGATGACAAAGTTGCCATTATACCTGCCCATGATGACTATAACGCAATGCGTGACGCCATTGAAAGTATGATGCAGTTGTGTTTATTAAAGTGGCAAAGGTTATTGACCTAATGCTACAGGTGCTACGTGATTTAGATTTACTTGATAAGGCTTCAGTTGTCACAAAGGTAACATCTGACGAGGAAATTATTTGGGATGTACGTGAGCTAGACGGTGTCGAGCTAGAATATTTAACATTAATGGTGGTGCGTAAATAATGAAAAAAAATCTATATTGTCGGCGCTGGTCCTGGTGATCCAGATTTAATTACAGTGAAAGGCTTACATATGCTACAAACAGCAGACGTGGTCATGTATACAGATTCATTAGTCAATGAGGACCTAATTGCAAAAGCAAAGCCAGAAGCTGAGGTAATCCGTACAGCAGGTATGCATTTAGAAGAAATGGTAGCTGTTATGGTGGATCGTGTTAATGCGGGGAAGGTAGTAGCTCGTATGCATACAGGAGATCCTGCCATGTACGGAGCTATTATGGAGCAGGTAGCTCTTTTAAAGAAGGAAGGCATTGGCTATGAGGTAATTCCAGGTGTAAGCTCAGTCTTCGCTTCTGCAGCAGCAATTGGTGCAGAATTAACAATTCCAGATTTAACGCAAACACTTATTTTAACACGTGCAGAAGGGCGTACACCTGTACCGGAATTTGAAAAACTACGTGATTTAGCAAGTCATCATTGTACAATTGCGCTATTCCTTAGTGCAACTTTAACGAAAAAAAATCGTCAAAGAGCTACAAAGTGCAGGCTGGGCAGATGATACACCAGTAGCTGTTATTCAACGTGCATCTTGGCCAGATCAGAAAATCGTACGTACAACATTAGTTGAATTAGATGAAGCTATGCGTGTAAACGGTATTCGGAAACATGCGATGATTTTAGCTGGCTGGGCTTTAGATCCAACTATTCATGATAAGGATCAATATCGCTCGAAATTATATGATGCAACCTTTACACATGGCTTTAGAAAAGGTGTGAAGACAAGTGATTGAATTACAAGAGGGCGTTTTACCGGAGGTTGATCAACGAAATCCTTATGCTGTAGTCGCTATTACAAAGCATGGTGTACAAATTGGACGTCGATTGCAGCATACCTTCGCGGCTAGTGATTTATATTATATGAGTAAATTTGAGCAGGGCGATGAAGCAGACAAGCATATACAATTGTTTACAGGTACTGTGCGCTTGCTATTACCAACTCTTTTTAAGCAATATAAAGGCTTAATTTTAATCATTTCACTAGGCGCAGTTGTACGGATGATTGCCCCAATACTAAAAGATAAAAAAACAGACCCTGGTGTTGTTGTCATTGATGATCGTGGAGAAAATGTGATTAGTGTATTATCTGGACATTTAGGCGGTGCCAATGAGCTGACACATGAAGTAGCTGCTGCACTAGGCGCCAATCCAATAATTACAACAGCTTCCGATGTACAAAAAACGATTCCTGTTGACTTATTTGGTGCTCGTTTTGGTTGGGTATGGGATAGTGCAGATAAATTGACACCTGTTAGCGCATCTGTTGTGAATGAGGAGCATGTTGCTATCGTTCAGGAGACGGGTGAACGTGATTGGTGGATGCGCGATACACCAATGCCAGAACAAATTAAAATTTATCCATCCACACAGGCAGCAATAAAGGCTAAGCCACATGCGACATTGCTAATTACAGATCGCATGATAGAGCCTGAAGAAGAAGTTCTGCTTGAAAATGGTGTGATTTACCGACCAAAATCAATAGTACTAGGTATGGGCTGTAATCGTGGGACAACTCTGGATGAAATTGAGCAAGTTATTGATGAAACGCTGGCTGAGCTAAAGCTTTCGAAAAAAAAGTGTGAAGGCATTATGCACAATAGATTTAAAGAAAGATGAGCAATGCTTCTTGGACATTACTAGAAACTATGATTGGGAATTTGTCACCTATCACCGGATGAATTAAACGAAATAGATTTCCCTTCCCCGTCAGAAACAGTTTTTAAATATACAGGGGCTTATGGAGTCAGTGAACCAGCTGCTATGCGTTATGCTAAGGTAAATGAGCTCATTTTAGAAAAGAAGAAATCAGGCAATGCTACGATCTCTGTTGCTAGATACTATTTTAAGGAGGAAGTCCATGCAAACAAATCGTTTTGTACTGGCTGGTACGGGCAGTGGCGTAGGTAAAACAACTTTCACTATTGGACTGATGAAGGCTTTACAAAATAAGGGGAAAGTTGTGCAGGGCTTTAAATGCGGTCCTGATTATATAGATCCAACCTACCACACAGCCGTAACAGGAAGAGTATCTCGGAATATTGATAGCTGGATGTTTTCACATCAAGCTGTACGAGATATTGTTGCACGCGCAAGTACGGGTGCAGATGTTGCCATTATTGAAGGTGTTATGGGCTTCTATGATGGTAAAAGCCCTTTATCTGATGAAGGCTCTGCTGCAGACATCAGTGTTATCACAGAAAGTCCTGTCATTTTAATTGTTAATTGTGCAAGTATGGCCCGAAGTGTTGCGGCAGTTGTAAAGGCTTCCAATTACTATCAGATAGGCCAAATATAGTTGGTGTGATTGCAAATCAGGTTGGCAGTGTTGGTCATTATGAGATTGCGAAAGCTGCGATTGAGCAGGAATGTGGTATCCCTGTTATTGGCTACTTAAAGCGTGAGGAAGGAATTGATATCCCTAGTCGCCATTTAGGACTAGTACCTGCGATAGAACGTGGAGAACTGGATTCTTTTTTTGAGAAGCTAGGTTCGTTAATGGCAGAGACAATAGATGTAGATCAATTATTGAACCTAACAAAGGCTCCTGTTCTACAAGAAGCAGGACAGCTATTTGCAAAAGAGCCATCGCAAAACATTTGCATTGCTGTTGCAAAGGATGCGGCATTTAATTTTTATTACGAAGAAAACCTAGCGCTACTACGTGCCAAAGGTGCAACACTACAATTTTTCTCACCGCTTGCCAATGAAGCTGTGCCTGCTGAGGCTGATGGCTATATATTGGCGGGGGCTTCCCAGAGGAATTTGCGGAAACACTGGCGAACAATGTAGAAGCCAAAAGTTCGATTCGTGAAGCAATTGCCAAAGGTTTACCAACATTAGCAGAGTGTGGGGGCTTTATGTATTTGACAGAGGCTATTTCAAATAATGATGGTAATCGTTTTGATATGGTAGGTGTTATTCCTGGTGAAGTTACCATGCAAACAAAGCTAGCAGCTCTTGGCTACCGTGAAATTTTTGGCACTCAACATAATTTCTTAATAGGTACAGACGAAGAAGCTAAAGGACATGAATTCCACTATTCAACATATAGTGGCTCTCATAATACGCCTGCCTATCAAACAAAAGGTCGTTTTGGGAAAAAGCAAGAGGGCTATCAAGAAGGATATCTAGTAGCTGGCTATACACATTTTCATTTCGTATCAAACCCAAAGCTTGTTGACAATTGGCTATCAGCTTGTAAGAAGGTGAAAAATCATGACTAATTATTTTCCAATCCATATCAATATTGAATACAAAACCGTAGTAATTGTTGGAGGTGGACACGTAGCAACGCAGAAGGTAGCATCTTTGATTCCAGCTAAAGCAACTATTGTTGTCGTGAGTCCAACACTAGATGACTCATTATTCCCACTTGTGGAAGCAGGGAAAATTACATGGCGTGAAAAAGAATTTGAACCACGTGATTTAGATGATGCGTCACTGATTATTGCCGCGACCAATGATACATCAGTAAATGAGGCTGTTCAAGAAGCTGCTCAGCATTGGCAGCTTATCAATCGTGCGGATGCACAAGCTGAGAGTGATTTTATTACACCAGCAACTGTTCGTCGAGGTCCTTTAGTGCTCACGGTATCAACATCAGGTGCTAGTCCAGCATTAGCAAGAAAAATTAAAGCCGATCTCGAAGAACAATTTGATGAGATATATGATGACTACGTATGCTTTTTACAACAGGCACGATTAATGATTGCAGCAAAATTTGAAAAAGGTCAGCAAAGACGTTCCGCGTTACAGGCATTACTAGAACCAAACTTACTAGAATGGACACGTCGAGGTGAGATTGATAGACGTGAAGCCTACTTACAACAATTACTGATGGGAGAAGCATAATGAAGGATGGAATGGTGTATTTAGTAGGGGCTGGACCAGGAGACCCCAAGCTTATTACAGTATATGGGCTTGAATGTATTCAGAAGGCAGATGTTATTGCCTATGATCGTCTTGTGAATCCTAAATTGCTAGAATTTGCGAAAAAGGATGCGGAGCTTGTGTACTGTGGTAAATTACCTGGCAAGCATCACCTTATTCAAGACGAGATTCATACATTACTTGTTGAAAAAGCGCAGGAGGGCAAGATTATCACACGACTAAAGGGAGGAGATCCATTTGTTTTTGGTCGTGGTGCTGAGGAAGCGAGGTATTAAAAAAATCATGGGATTGCCTATGAAATCGTACCTGGCATAACAGCAGGAATTGCTGCCCCAGCATACGCAGGTATTCCTGTTACACATCGAGACTTTGCAACAAGCTTTGCACTCGTAACAGGTCATGGCCGTGAAGAAAAGGGACAAGACTTTTTAAACTGGTCTGCACTCGCAACAGGCATTGATACAGTAGCCTTTTATATGAGTGTTGGCAATATTGCCTATATCTCTAGAAAATTAATTGAGCATGGTCGAAAGGCATCTACCCCAGTTGCTGTCATTGAATGGGGCACAACAGATCAACAGCGTACCATTACAGGACAGCTTGATGAAATTGCTAGCATTATTGAACGAGAGGGCTATCATAACCCTTCTATGATTATTGTTGGTGATGTCGTTAATGTCCGAGAAAAAATTCAATGGTTTGAAGAGCAGGGACTTGCTTTTTCGTAGAAGATTCAATTGGAGGGAACCGCATGACTATAATAGAGGCATTAAAAAAATCGTCGAGCAATTCGTAATTATACAACACAGCCAGTTGAGAAAGAGAAAATTGAACAAATTTTACAAGCAGCCACTTATGCACCAAACGACCGTATGCGTGAGCCCTGGCATTTTTATATCATTCAAGGTGATGCCATGAAACGTTATGAGGAAATGGCAAATGCTTATTTACTAGAACGCTTTCCAACTAAGCCAAATTTGGTAGAAAGCTCATTGAAAGTTGTGCAAACGACACCTGTTGCCGTTGTGGTGACAGCAGATATTGTGGAAGATGATGCTGATGCAACTGAAGATAACGTCTTTGCTGTTTGTAGTGCAATTATGTCCATGTGGCTTGCTGCAGAGGAGCTAGGACTTGGCTTTGTCTGGCGTACACGTGGTGTGGGGCTTGTTCATGATGAAAGAATGCATAACTTTATTGGAGCAGGTCAAACGCAAAAAGTAGTAGGTACTATTTTTATAGGCTATCCAGAGGAGCAGGAGCTTAAAGACAAGAAGCGTACCCCATTTGAGGAAAAAAAACAACATGGCTTTAAGGGAGGCTTAAAAAAATGGCGAGAAAAGGCTTGTTTTTGGTTTATACAGGGGAAGGAAAGGGCAAAACAACTGCCTCTCTTGGCGTCACATTACGCGCGGTTGGAAGAGGGCTGAATGTACGTTATATGCAATTTATTAAATCACCAGAGCGTACATATGGAGAGCAAATTGCCCTAAGTAAGCTTGGCGTGAAAATGGAGCAGCTTGGTATTGGCTTTACTTGGACAAAAACGCCAGAAGAGCATCGTGCGGCTTTAGCAAAGGCTTGGAAGAAAACAAAAGCTGCCCTGCAGGACGACACGATTGATTTACTTATATTAGATGAGCTGAACAATGCACTGGCTATTACAAAATTTCCAATTGATGATGTGCTACCCATAGCAGAAGTTATTGAAGCCATACAACAGCGCCCTTCTACCATGCATTTAGTCGTAACAGGACGCAGTGCAAATCCAGCACTTATTGCCATGGCAGATTTAGTTTCAACAATTGAAGCGACAAAACATTATTATGATGAGGGAATTCCAGCTGTCAAAGGTCTTGAATTTTAAGAATATAGAAAGCAGCAGAAATCTGTGTAAAAACCAGCTTCAATTATTAAGATGGAGGAAAAGATGATGCCAGCAAAATCAATCATGATTCAAGGGACAGCTTCTGATGTAGGAAAAAGTATGATTTGTACTGCGTTATGCCGTATTTTCTCAGATGATGGGCTAAAGGTAGTACCCTTTAAATCACAAAATATGGCACTTAATTCATTTGTGACGCAAGATGGTGGCGAAATAGGTCGTGCTCAGGGAGTACAGGCGGAGGCAGCACGGGTTGTTGCTACGACAGATATGAATCCTATTTTGCTAAAACCGAAGCAGGATATGGTATCTGAAGTCATTGTGCATGGTAAGCATTTTTTTAAATATGGATGCCAAAAGCTACCGCAATCAATTTGTTCAGGAAGCAATGCCCATCGTAGAAAAATCTGTAAGAACTTTGCAAAATACATATGATGTCATTGTACTTGAAGGAGCCGGTAGTCCTGCAGAAATCAATTTAAAAGATCGTGATATTGCAAATATGCGAATGGCCCATTTAGCAGATGCAGCAGTTGTGCTAGTTGCAGATATTGATCGGGGTGGCGTCTTTGCATCGATAGTAGGGACACTCGCATTGCTTGATGAGGCAGAGCGTGCACGTGTGAAGGGACTTATCATTAATAAATTTAGAGGCTTGCGAGAATTACTCGATGATGGTATTGAATGGGTAGAACGTGAAACGGGCATCCCTGTATTGGGTGTTGTGCCATATGTCGATGTCAATATTGAAGCGGAGGATTCCCTCGCATTATCTGCTCTGCGCTTTAAAAAGCCTAAACCTGGAGAGTTCGCCATTGATGTAGCAATGATTCGTTTGCCGCGTATTTCAAATTTTACAGATGTAGACCCATTTTTTGATGAGCCAGAGGTCGGAGTTCGTTTAATTGGTAACGTTCAAGAGCTAGGGACGCCTGATTTACTGATACTACCTGGGACAAAAAAATACGATGGATGATTTAGTTTGGTTAAAGGAACAGGGCTTCGACCAAGCAATCGCTAACTTACGCCAGCAAGGAACAAAAATTATTGGCATATGTGGTGGCTTTCAAATGCTTGGGGAAACATTATTAGATCCAGAGGCTGTAGAAGGAAGCGGAGATTCAGCGTTGGGGCTAGCATTATTGCCAATGGAAACAGTTTTCGTTGGAGATA
This sequence comes from Lysinibacillus pakistanensis, assembly GCA_001312325.1. The sequence goes on from BBDJ01000036.1 coordinate 29,833, forward strand.
AAAAAAACGGTGCAAATGACTGGAACAAGAGGTCAGGATACATTTTCTGGCTATGAGATTCATCTTGGACGAACAAGGATTTTGCGTGATGAAGTGTCACCATTTTTACAATTAGCCGATGGGCGAGTAGATGGTGCAGTAAGTGCTGATGAGCAAGTAATAGGTACGTATTTTCATGGACTATTCCATAACCGTCACTTTACACGGCAGCTTATCAATGATTTGCGTATAAAAAAAAGGGCTACCTGCTTTAGCAAGTGATGTTAAAAGTGATGCAGAGCGTCGGGAAGATGCCTATAATATGCTCGCTAAGCATGTTCGTGCGAATCTCGATATAAAAAAAATATACGAAATCATGAATATAGAGGTATCCGTATGACAAGAAAAGGACCATTAGCCATTGATTATGAGGCATTATGGCAGGAAGGTATGAAGGATTGGCATGGACAAATGCCTGAAAGAATGGTCGATGATCAGCTGGAAGAGCAATTCTGGGCACAGTCCATTAAACGTAAAAAAACGGGACAGACAGATCCCTATGCTGCAAAGATTTTTCAAGAAATAAAAAAAGAATATTCAACCAGAGGACTCTGTATTGGAAATTGGTCCAGGCTGGGGCAATTATACTTTTCCACTAGCAGAAAATGTGAGACAGCTAACATGTGTAGATAGTTCAGATAGCATCCTAAGCTATCTACAAAATTGCATGCAGGATCAGCAACATGTCTCTTATATTCATGCAAAATGGGAAAGCCTTGCTGAGAATGAGGTGGCAGCTCACGATATCGTCATTGGCGTCAATTGTTTCTATCGTATGTATGAAATAAAATCGGCCCTTTACCAGATGAATCGACTTGCTAAAAAGCGTGCGATTATTGGTATGACGACAGGACCAATTCAACCCCATTATGAGATTTTGTACAAAAAGTATGGCTATGATATTAAATTTCCAAGAAGAGACTATATAGAATTTTTGAATTTGCTATATGAAATGGATATTTATGCAAATTGCGAAATTATACCATTAGAACGAGTCTATGAATATGAAAGCTATGAGCAGCTTGTCACGACTCAAAGTAAAAAAATACTAAATACTACATTTGATAGAGCGCATGTTGAGGAGTCGCTCAAGCCCTTTATTGAAGAAAAGAATGGTCATTATTATTATCGCCATGATTTTCATGCGGCCCTTGTATCATGGGAGCCGAAATAATTTTCAAACCTTTGGAGAAAGCTTGTTACCAAAGGTTTTTCTTATTGTTAACGATAAGGTACAATAAAGCGATAGACACAGAAGAGAGGTGGCATATGTGCAACTACATTTTTTAGGAACAGGCGCAGGAATGCCTTCAAAGGAACGTAATACAAGTGCACTAATAGTAAAACTTTTAGATGAAATAGGAGAAATGTGGCTGTTTGATTGTGGGGAGGCGACCCAGCATCAAATTTTGCATACATCACTAAAACCACGTAAAGTTACGAAAATTTTTATTACACATTTACATGGTGATCATATTTTTGGTTTACCAGGCTTTCTAAGCTCTCGATCATTTCAGGGTGGAGATGAGCCATTAACAATATTCGGTCCAAAGGGTTTACAGCAATGGATTGAGCAAACGTTTTCCTTATCAAAGACTCATTTAACATATGCCATACAGTTTATTGAGGTTCATGAGGGTGTAATTTATGAGAATGCACATTTTAAGGTGAGTGCAGGGGAGCTTCAACATGTTGTTCCATGCTTTGGCTATCGGATTGAGCAAAAAGATTTGCCGGGTGAATTGTTAATGGAAAAAGTGCAGACTTTTGGCGTTCCTAAAGGTCCTTTACTAGGACAATTAAAAGGTGGGAAAGATGTAGAGCTTGACAACGGCACAATTATTCATGCGAAAGATGTTGTCTCTCCGCCCAAAAAAAGGCTTTACACTGACTATTTTAGGCGATACAAAATACTGTCAAGAAGCTGTTTTATTAGCTAACGAGGCAGATATCGTTGTTCATGAGGCCACTTTTGACGGCACTATGACAAACTTAGCAGCTAGCTACGGACACTCTACAAATATCGAGGCAGCAAAGGTTGCTCAGCAAGCAGGAGCAAAATATTTACTTTTAAATCATCTAAGTGCTCGTTTCTTACCACATGATTTGCCTATTTTTTTAGAGGATGCACAAGCCATTTTCCCACAAACTTTCCTTACATCTGATCAAGTGGTATTTAATTGGCATAACAATGAATTATTTTAATATAACTTATGGTAACGAAAAAGGAACCTTTTAGATGAAGCTTCATTTAAAAGATTCCTTTTTATATAGTACCATAATAGCTGTAAAAAAATTGTATATTATTATATTTAGAGAATGGTATTGGTGTCCATCTGAAAATTGTGAAACAGTTAAGTCAAGAACCCTCTACTATTCATAAAAAAAATTGTAGCAACATTCCGTAAAGTCACACCAAGAGTTTAAAATATTATTTCAATAATTTCCCTATCTTAAAAATGACTATGACCATTCTAATCCTGTACATTCTGTCAAAATCTTTTTTTCACTTTGATTGGTTACACGGGGTGTGGAACACTTCATAATTAGTGGTTGTTGCAAAAACAAAACCTAATTTTTATTTTAACATTTACAATTACCCTCTATTAAAGAAACAACAATTGGAAAATTGAAATTTATACCAGGATAAGTGGTATACTAAAAAAAATGGAGGAGATAAAATGAAAAAAAATAGTTACTATTTATATAACAGTAATTTGCTTTAAACATAGCAAAAATTACACAAGGTTTTATACTAACATTACTATATGTATTGAATTATTATACTGTTGAAAATATAAAAATGAGCAACTTTATAAACTTAACTATCTCTGCTTTTGTAGTCACGGTTATGTTATGGAGCTTAAGAAAAATACAAATTTTTGTCCAGAATAAATCAGTGAATGTATCATGAAATCATATTGGTTAAAACAGTTATTGTTATTTATTTTTTTACTCTTAGTTGCGTGTGCAGTAAATTTTTTTATAGTCAATTCGTTTTTAGTAATAGAGAATATCATATTAAAACAGCTGGTAACCATTTTATTAATTTCAATAATTTTGTTAGCATGTAATCAATTACTTTATAATTATGCAAAAAAAAGAAACTAAATTCATGCAACATCCTATCTGGAATAAAATGTTCATTATCTTACTTTTGTGGCTAATGATTTCTTTTCTTACATTTATTCTTTTATTTTTTTATGACTCCGTTAGGCGGGTTCTTTAGTAAACATGCGTGGTTAATGTTTATTGTAGTCTACTATTTTTTTATTTTTCATAAACCTTTTCGTTTTATCTATGGTACATAAGTTAATTGAAACATCAGTGAAAATAGAGAAGAAACTGCTAATTACATGGGTAAGTTCTTCCCTACTAATAGCTATAGTTTTATTTATGTTACCGAGTATTTAAGGGACAGCTCATTTGAGTGCACGTTTTATGCCGCAGGATCTACCAATGCTTTTAGCAGAGGCACAGGCGATTTTTCCTCGAACTGCTCTTACATCTGATCAAGAAGTGTATACATGGCATAACAATAAATTATTTTAATATAATATAAAAACGAGGAAGCACCTTTCGAATGAAGTTTCATTTAAAGGTGCTTTTTACTATTCATTAAGATAAATCTAGGTAAAAACTCATAACGAATACCTTTATTAAATAACTCCCAACAGCTCATAATTTAATTGAATTTATTCACTTCAATAAAATACTTAGCTTTAAATATAAAATAGCCCAAACTATTTAGATTTTTTTTATAGCTAAAAAAATTAAAATGTTTATTACAAAATTGTGACAATTTATTTTACCTAGAAAATTATTATTCTAGATTTAATAAAAAAATAATGAAACCGTTTGAATTGATATTGTATGATGAAATGGAAATAATAGTATGTTTTAGGGGGAGAAATATGGGGAAATCTATGAAATGGAAAATGCTACTAGAAATTATGGTTATTGTTATAGTAATAATTGGTGCTTTTTCTATTTATATTTATCAGGCAACATACAAAAGTGTAAAAAAATAATGGGGAGGCACTTGCAAGTTCTATTGTTATGGGGATTGAGGGTGCTATTCAATCAAGAGAAAAAGCAGAAGATATCATGGAAAAGGAAATGATTGCTGAGTCAGTCATGGCCTCCTATATTATTAATCAGGGTGCAACATATGAAGATTTAAAGGCTATTACTGAGCGTGGAGGGATGGATGAAATATGGAGTACGGATGATAAAGGAAATACAACTGTCACTTCTGTGGCACCAACAGTTGACTTTAACTTCGGCTCTGATCCAAACGGACAGGCAGCAGAATATATGCAGCTTTTAGATGGGCGTGCCAAAGAAATTGTACAAAAGGCACAAGTTCGTGATGTGGATGATAAATTCTTTAAATTTGTTGGTGTGAGTAGTTGGAATCCAGCAAATCCACAGATTGTGCAAGTAGCACGGCATGGACAGCAATTATTAGATTTAGAGGAAAGCATTGGAAGTGAGTATTATTTAAACCAGCTAAATAAATATTTATCCTCGACTGTTCTATTTGCAGCTATTGTGAATGACAAAGGTGAGACCATCACAGCCACGGCAGATAAAAATCTTGAATCGATTGGCTTCTCACCAGCACAATTTTCATCATCTGATGCTACTGAGTTTTCAGGTAAATATGATGGTACTCGTGTTACACAATATGTCAAGCCTCTATCTAATGGCACCTACTTAGCTGTTGTTGTTTCTAATGTAGTACTTTCACATATTTTAATGGGGACAATTGTTGCCTCACTTATCGTTGTATGCGTTATTTTCTTAATAACAGGTATTTCCATTTCAAGGCAGGTCACTCGTATTTTAAGTGTTCGCAACTCCTTAGAAGAAATTAGCAAAGGTGAAGCCGATTTAACCAAACGTATCAACGTCAACGCTAAAGATGAAATAGGTCAGTTAGTCGCATCTTGTAACGGTATGATGGAAAATTTCCAATTTATAATGCGTGATCTAAAACAAGAGGCAAGCCAAATTAAAGAGGCAACATACATAATTCAAGAGAATGCACATCAAACACTTCATTCATCTGAAACGATACAGGAAGAGTCTAGTCAGGTTGCTCAGGCGTCGTTTCACCAGCAAAAAAATACGGAAGATAGTGCACATTCTATGGAGGAGTTGGCACGTAGTATTCAGCATATTTCAGAATCAATCGCTGAAATATCTACTATTTCTCGTAATACAGAAGAAAATGCAAGTAATGGTTTGCAAATAATGAATAATCTCCAAAACCAATTAGTACAAATTCATGATAAAACAAATCTTTCCGTTGAGAGTACACATGAATTAGAAAAATTATCTGGCATGATTGGTGAATTTACAAATGTAATTACTGGCATTTCAGATCAAACAAATTTATTGGCGCTCAATGCGTCTATTGAAGCAGCACGTGCTGGAGAGGCAGGGAAAGGATTTGCTGTAGTGGCAGAAGAGGTCCGCAAATTGGCTGAGGATTCAAAAGGAGCGGCTGATCGAATATCTCAAGTTGTGATAAACGTTCAAAGAGAGACAGCTAATATTGTATCTGTTATCCATTCAACTGCAGATGTTCTACAAGCAGGTCGTGTCATTGTCCATGAAGCACAGCATTCTTTTGAAGGCATTACGAACGATGTGCAAGTATTAGCGGAGCAGGTAGATTTAGTGTCAAGTTCTACTGAGGAAATTGCAGCAAGTACAGAGGAAGTGACGGCTACGATGGAAGACGTTTCATTACTGGCAAAACAGACGTCAGAAAGTGTTGAGGCAGTTGCCCAAAAGGCTAAAGTTCAAACTACGAGCATGAATAAAATGACATCGATTATCGATAGACTAAATACAACAGCAGAGAATTTACAACATTCAGCAGGAAGATATAAGGTTTAAAATAGTTGACAAACATTTGGTATAAACAAGAAATATAGTGAAGTTACTAGATGATTTTCGTATAATGAAGTGAAAGGGGAGTGGTTTATATGAATCAGCAAAAAAATGCCACCAGCACTTTTACGATTAATTGTAATTTTTCCAAATGTGCTGAGCTATTTATTACTTTTTGGTCTTATCATTTTTGTTATTTCAAATTATGAAACATTAAAAGCTACAGATAATTTAACAGTTTGGCTTATTTTTATTGTTGTACTTGCACCTGCAGCAGCCTACACAACCTTTAGTATTGTAAAGAAAATTCGTGCTGGACATATGTAAATGAAATCACGTGTCATTGTTTAATTGGCGAAGACACGTGATTTTTCATTTGCTATACTAGTAAATAAAAAAATAGGTACTACATTAGGAGGACAAATGAAAAAAATATAGTCTAGTGTTGCTAATTATTGTTGTCTTCTTTATTTCCCCAACCAAATCCAATGCGCAAGTTAGCTGGGATGGAGCAGAAGTCGTAAAAGGACAAACAGGTAAAATGACATTTTCCAAGGATGTCAAAGTGTATAAGAAAAATTCTAATGGTACATACAACTCTATGACAGTGAAACGAAATAATTTTTTTCCGTGTCTATAATATTGAAAAATATGACCAAAAAAACGTTCTATTGGATGAGCTCAGGCTACCGTGTACAAGCAACAGATTTAGTCATTTTTAAGGAAGTGCCCACTGAAATTCGCTCTTCTTTTTATAATAATCCTGCATATATTGTGAGCAATCGTCAAGGAACAAAAGCCTATTTTGAAGAAAAATATCCAATAATAGATTTAGCATATGGACAGCATTTATTGAATGAGCATGTACCAGGAAATTATTCGGCAGAGGTTTATTTTGACAAGGGAAAATTAAATTACTTTTATAGTTTAGAAGAAGGAAATGAAGTAAATGGTGTTGTTGATGGTACCGATATTAGAATTGTAGAAACAACGACAAGAGATAAAGGCTATTATGCAGTAACAACAGATACACAATTGCTAATGGGTCCAATGAATGGAGCTAGAGCAATCGAATGGAATCCACCGTCTACATTAAATGATGTTAATTCCCTGAATAAATTTGTTTATCCAAAGGGTTCTGCTTTTCAATCTTTAGGGATGGAGGTCAATGGTTACCTTAGGGTACAATCCATAACAGGGGAAAGAGGCTATATGCCAGCAAATCTATTAGAACCTGTGAATAATCAAGGCAAACGTTATATCCGCTATGGTGTTGTTGCTAAAGGTATAGATGATTCTCAACAGCTAGAGCTGAAACGATTTGATGAGGTATCGTTCTATACAGAAAACGAATATATCGCATTAATCGCAGTAAACGGAAAAATGTATACCGTTCCTAAAAATGTGATAGCCATAAAAATGCCGAATGAATCTCCAGTGATTATATCCTTTTTACCAAATGAGAGGCTACAAAAGCTAGAATATCAGAATATTGCAGGCAATAGAGTCTACAAAAGAACAGCCAATAATCATTTTACAGCCGAGGATTCTTACTACATTACGTACCATGAAACTGACCAAGCCTTTAATTTTGACATGAATGGTGTCAAATACTCTTTTGCTAAGCCTTTAAAGGAAGGAGCAATCATTACACGCTTAAGCGGAACGACTCAAGATCAAGGGTATGTACGTGCTATTCATTACTCACTCACGACCCCAGCAGGTACCTTTGAAAATGTAGTTGAGACATCCTTTGATCAGTTTTTTGCACCAGGCTATGGATTACTAGCAAATACTAGTGATCGACTAATATCTTTTTAACAGCTGAAGGGTAGTTTCTTGGTTACATAACAAGAAACTGCCTTTTCTTTGTTAGGAACGAATAAAAACAATGTAACTAGAGAAACTAAAAAAAGATATTTGAAAGTGAGGTATGCTTTTATGGATCCAATAAATTGTGATTTTTCACCAATGAAACAAACATTAAAAGATGAGCTGTTGCAGGTCATAATGACATTACAGCAAAGTGTTGAAGCCATGGATATAGATACAAATTGTTTGCTTGGGAATTTTGAAAAGATTAAAGAGAAATTTATTACGATTGAAATGAAGGCTGCAACGTTTTATTTAAATTGCTATCTTTCCCCGTTTACCGAAAAATATCCAGAGCTATCGCATTGTGTACAAAATATGTCGATGAGAAGACATGGAGGATTAATTGTTATTGAACGAGAAGACCCTATAAAATCACTTATACAGCCAGGGGTTCATATAGGGGCAGAGTTAACCCATTCCTTATTAGAAGCTATTTTCTTTCCTGGAAACCCTCTTCATGATGGTGCCGTTTTAGTAAATCGAAATCAAATTGACTCGGCTGCAAATGTCTTACCTCTATCAGAACTTTATACGGGGGAGAAGAAATTAGGAACAAGACATAGAGCAGCATTAGGATTAAGTGAAGTAAGTGATGCTTTAATTATGGTGGTTTCTGAAGAAACAGGAAGGATTTCGTTTGCCTTTAAAGGTAGTTTATATCCAATTACTACACATGGTATAATATAGTGTGAGCTTCACACTGAATTTTATCTTGAATTCGAGATATTTTTCTTGCTTGTTTATCACTTGCATGGTAAAGTGATAAATGAAGGGAGGATGAAGCGTTGCAAAAACATACACTTGGGTCACTGACTTGGATTCGAATGATGCGCTTTACAACACAAAGTAATCAGCTATCAAATGAATTTTTAAAGCGTTTTGATTTAACAACTGCCCAGTTCGATGTACTTATTCAAATTAAGACTTTTGCACCGATTACACAATCACAATTGGCAGAGAAAGTAACCGTTACGCAAGGCGGGATGTCTCGAATGCTTGCGCGGCTTGAAAAAGAAGGGCTTATTGAACGTAAGCAAAATTGGAAAACGAAGACAATTTCATTAACGGCAAAGGGCGAGCAAATAATCGATGCTGCGACTCCAAGTCAGATGCACTTTCAATCCTCATTTTTTGAAGAGATTTTAACAGAAGAAGAAATGAAATCTTTATATACACTAATGTCAAAGCTTGAAAAGCATAGTCGTGAAAAAAAAAATACCGCCAATGTAATTTTTTTAGATTATCACTTGCTTAGTCAAGTGAAAATAAGGAGGAAATGAATCATGAACAAATTAAGTGGACATCACCATATATCCATGCTAACGAAAAATGGCAAACGCAATAATGACTTTTATACAAAGATTCTTGGATTACGTCGAGTGAAAAAAAACGGTGAATCAGGATTCGCCATCAATGTATCACTTATTTTATGGAGACTTAACAGGAGCAGCAGGTACTGAATTAACGTTTTTTGAGATGCCTGTCGCAGGACGTACAGTTCGAGGCACAAATGCTATTACCCGCATTGGCTTACTCGTGCCAAGCTATGCGAGTTTGCAATATTGGAAAGAACGTTTTCAACAGGAAGAGGTCAAACACAGTGATATTACAACCTATGCAGGAAGGGATGCATTGTTTTTTGAAGATCATGAAGGTTTAAGGATGGTCCTTTTAAACCATCACGGTCACGAAGTACCAGCTCATTGGCAGTCTTGGGATGGCAATGAAATTCCTGAAGAGCATCGTATTCTAGGAATGGGTACAGTGGAAATAACAGTTCGTTACTTACAGAGAACAGTAAATTTATTAAAGAATTTATTCGGTTATACAGTTGTTACAGAAAGTGAAAAAGAAGCAGTGCTACAATCTATTGCAGGAGAAGTATTCGGTGAAATTGTTGTCAAAGAATTAGAAGGACCAAGTGAAAAACCAGGGCGAGGCAGCATTCATCACCTTGCATTACGTGTGGCGTCAGTCGAGGACTTACAGGAATGGGACGCCAAAATTAAAGAGCAAGGCTTTGATAGTACCGGTGTAGTGGATCGTTATTATTTCCAAAGTCTTTACTTTAGAGATCGTAATGGGATTTTATTTGAAATGGCGACAGACGGCCCAGGGTTCACAGTTGATTCAGCAGTCGAGGATCTTGGCAAAAAGCTAGATCTTCCACCATTTTTAGAAGAAAAACGCGCAGAAATTGAAGCTATTCTAGAACCATTAGAATAATAATGTCTTTGATAATGTCTATATAAAGAGGGTTGAGTGGGAGTTAGTTATGAACTAGCCCCACTTTTTTTAGCCCTATTTTCAAAAAAAAGATCAAATATATCGATAATTTTATCTTCTCTTAACAATGCCCCATATGTTGTATGGATTATTCTAGGTTTATTCCTTAGTCGTTCTGCAATGCTTTCACAGGAATCATTATTGATCAAAATTGTAGTGTGTGTACCACAATCCGTGTATAGTGGTAGCTGGCAACCTAGCTGCTGCTACAATACTGTTAAATCCAAACCAAATAAAGATTTACCTACAAATAAAAAATAAGTAAATGTAGCTTTAGAATAAAGATTGATCAAAATGGAGTTAATCTTTATCAAACTCTATATTTCAACAATAATATCCATTGAAAACGTTCCTTAAAAATCTGGATTACGATCCGGGCCATTTAATAGAATAATAAACTATGGATATTTGCTTTTGTTTACCGAGATGTTACTAAAACAACGACTGCGAAAATGCTTCAAAATTATTTGGGAAATGGGACGCTATTGGTTTCCAAAGATGTTGTTCGCCATGAAATGTGAAGGTCCAGAGCAATGTGTATAACAGCACCTGATTTAAAGGGCTAGGTGTCATTGATGGCATCATTCCAGAAATTACAGGTGGTGCACACATCGCAATGTAGCAAAACAGGCTCTTTATGTAAAAGAATATATAAGCGTCACACTAAAAGCATTGAATACTTTAAATGCCAAAATTCATGATGTTTACAGTAATATTTTTGTTATTCCATTAAAGAGCCAGATTGTTGAGTAAGTTTGGGTAAGTTAAATGGGTATTTATGTTAAAATAAATGAAGATTGTGTATTTAAAGGAACAATAATATTTATTAAGCCGTAATATCCTGTCATAATAGAGCACGGATTAACAGGAATGACCAAACCGTTGTTGATAGACTGAATATAGAAAGGAGTAAGTTTCACATGGAAGGTCTTCAAAAAAATGCTAGATAGCATCGAGTATATAGAACGGAATTTAGACAATGATCTTTTTATTGAAGATATTGCTGCAATCGCTTATATGTCTAAATATCACTTCCAACGGATGTTCAATATGCTAACTGGATTTACCGTGAGTGAATATATCCGAAATCGCCGTATTACATTAGCTACACAGGAACTGGTTAATTCCCGGTCTAAAGTGATTGACGTTGCAATGAAGTATGGATATGAAAGTCCAGAATCTTTTACAAAAGCATTTCGGAAAATTCATGGTATCAGTCCATCAGAAGCTAAGAAAAATAGTCAATCCTTGAAGGCTTATCCAAAACTCTCTTTTCAAATTCAGTTAAAGGGTGATGTGGAAATGGATTACAAAATTGTGGAAAAAGACGTATTTACTGTTGTAGGGAAAAGTATTCGTACAACCACAATAGGCGGAGAGAACAACCGAAAGATAGCTGCTTTCTGGGATGAATCGAAACAGAATGGATTCACAGGAGAGCTTGCTAAAAACTGTGGCTCCCTTGGATTAATCGGAATTAGCATGGATTTTGACAAACAACAAGAAAATCTAACTTACTTAATCGGTGCAGAAAAAAAATATTGAACAAATCCCATTTGACTGGGAAGAAAGACAGATTCCTTCTGCAACCTGGGCAGTTTTTCCAGTATACGGAGCAATGCCCGATGCAATGCCAAGGGCATGGGAGAGGATCTTTTTCGAATGGTTTCCAGCAACTAGGTATGAGCATACTGGTGGACCAGAAATGGAGGTATACGTAAGTGATGCTGACCCTTCTTTAGAGGATTATTATAGTGAGATATGGATACCGATTAAAAAGAAATGAAAAAAAGGCACATGGACAGTCTCTGTTTATGTTATTTAACTTAGTTAAGCTAGTTAATAGAAGGCTACACAATTATTCCATTATAGGGCGCGTTTCTTAAGAAATGCGCCTTTTCATTTATGAGCCAAATTGTTAATACTTTATTATTCTGGTGGATTTTTATACGTTTATTGCGTAAAATTTTATACTTCTCCCTCTAAAAATAGGGAAGAATGAATCCAATAATAAACAATACAATAAGTCTGCTTAATAAAAGTAAATATCCATTTCTATTTAGAGTTAGCTCTCGTCAGAAAGATATAAAATTCTACACCAAATAAGAATGAAAAGATAGTATAGAACCTACCTTCAACAAATAAATATAAAAATCGTTGATAATTTGTATCAATAGTATGATTTTCTGGTAACTCAACGAGCAACAAGGCATTTACCAAAGTAATTCCTAATAATGCGTATCCTCGAATATAATCAAATTCATTGATTCGTTCGCCTAATAAATTTTTTTCCTTGCTGTAAAAAAATCTCCTTTTTTCACATTTTCTCAGAGGACTTTTCGAATTATACATACAATTTCTTAATTTCTTTTAATGAAAATTTTTAAGATTTATAGAGTTTATTTATTATGAATACGTCTGTAGATTTATGGATTTAAAAAAAATATATAGATTAATATGTTTGATAAGTAAAGAGAGATAAATAAATATTATCAATTTCGATTTTAACTTTGTTTGAGTATTCTAACAGGATGTAGTTTTGCTAATAAAATTATTAACGAGATTTATTATGTAAAGATTACTATCCTGGAAAAAAAGAAAATGGTGAAATTAACTACGATTTAATAGGATTAGTGAAGATGGAGACACCATGAAAGCAAGAAAACACAAAGGGGTTAAAAATTGAATTATTTTATTGATTTACTTTCTGTTCTTTTATAAAAAGTGGATAAATGAATCTAAACAGGTGTTTGTAATTAAGACACTTATGTACCTTTATGTTGTAATGGTTTTATTTGTAACACTAATGCCATTTACAGGTGCCATGAATGTATGATAATTGGTGTCACTTTAGGATTTATTTTGCACATATAACTTTAAAACCTAACTACCTTCACATGAGAAGATTAGCTGGGTTTCTTAATTATTTATATCCAGGTTTTTTGTGTACCATTAATTCTTTTGAAAAAGCGAAACAAAAGGTCGGTTTCGCTTGTTTAATAAATAAAAATCAGCTTTGTGCGTTAAAAAGTATTTACTTCCGTATGTTATTCATTTACATTAAATAAATAAACGTTTATTTATTTAATGTATTGTGAGGGATGATGAATGGCAAGAACAGTCAACAATCAACAGCGACTAGAGAAGCGAAATATCATATTAAAAGAAGCAAAAAGGCAATTTCCAAGAGAGGGGTTTTCTAAGACTACCCTTTCTAGTATAGGACAGGCAATAGGTATTAATCCTGCTACGATTTTACTGTATTTTCCTAGCAAAGAGGATTTGTTTGAGAATACCGTTAAAGAAGCATTTCAAGAGACTAGAAAAGGACAACTTTATTTACCAGAAAGCTTAGAACTGTCAGAACAATTAGAGCAGATGGTGAGGCATCACGTGAGGAAATATCGTGAAGATCCATCAAACCTACGAATTTTACAATATTTATTTTCTCAATCTGGTAGGTTTCCAGAGCTAGAGCAAGAAGCAGTTTCAATCACTTATGAGTTTGTGGAGAGAATGACTGGATTGTTGAAGAAGTGCTCTAGTTTAAATGAAACCGAACAAGATCTTCGCGATAAAACGTGGGCTTATTTATCTTTCCTAAGTGGATTTACGATGATTATGCTTGAGCCTGAAAAATATCCATTATGGGAGGGAATTGTTAAACAAGGAGTTAAGCTAATTGAAACATAGAGGAGTTAAAAAAACATGATCCATAACGAAGTCAAGAAGGTAATGATGCTTTATAGTAGCAAGTTGAATGAAGTGTTTCCAAATCAAGTTCTAGGTATCTATTTATATGGCTCAACCGTTTTAGATGCATTTCATCCTGAACGCAGTGATATTGATTTTGTTACAGTTTTTAGTCAAGAATTGTCGGGGAAAGAATTGAAAAAAACTATCGCACCTTCATAAGAAAATTCGAGCTGAAAATCCATTGGCCAAAAAGTTTGAATGTGAATATTTATCCTTGGATGAGCAGAATCAATTACATATACACAAATCTTACCCGTTTTTTTGAAGGTACAAAGTGTAAGGGAAAAAGAAGGCTTATGAAAATTGCCGTTTATCAGCTTGTTCATGATTCATATGCTATTTACGGTCCGAATTTTTCTACTTATTACTCAAATATAGATTGGAAGGATGTTATGCAGGAGATGGAGTACAATCTTAACCACTATATAGCGAGTAAAGCTTCTCGAAGCTATTTGTTTTTATTCGATTTTTGGATTGAGTTCATTGTATTAACCTTATGTCGAGTGTACTATACTTTGAAAACAGAAAAGATTACATCAAAGGAACTGGCCTGTGCAGAAGTGATAAAGGACTTTAATTTAAGGTATTCTGACATTCTTCATGAGGCACTTAGAATTAGAGGGAGAGTTCAAGCCAAGTCCAATTATAAAAATCGTTGGGAACGAAAGAATGCAACGATCCATTTTATAAATTCTTTAAGAGAGTATTGTAATCAAGCTTTTTTTATCTAGATAAATATGGAATTGATTCTGCAAAAGTCAATTTCATTAATCTTGCTGCTTTAACTAAACTGCCAAATAGTTTAAGTGTAAATCCTCACAATATCCAATTTGCTTTAAAATTGTATTAAACAAATATTGTTACTCAAATCGCTCATCTCACTTTTGATGGTATTCAAGTTTAGCGAAGGTGATTTTTTATACGAACCTTTTACCTGGAACGTATGTTTGTGTCTTTCCTTTATATTTTGTATAATAAAAATAAAGGAAAGATTATGGATGAGTTTTTGAAGTATCGACAAGTTGATGATTTATTAAAGGGTTGGGCAGTGGCTGTGGAAGGGACTTTGCAAGTATTACAAGTCGTAACAAATGAAAAATTAGGACAAAGTGTTTTGGAAGGGCATAGTACCTTGGTTAGGCTGGCTTTAGTAGAAACAACAGGTTATTTTAGCCATTTAGCAGTTTTAACTGCACCAATGATTGGTCAAGAACCAGTTCCAGCGACAGCAGGAGAAATTATAGCAGCTTACGAAAAAGCAGCAGAGGTAGTCAAGGAATAGGGAGCTAAGCTATCAGATGTGGACTTGCTATCAGAAACAGGCATTGCGAGTGTTGCAACAAAAGGTGTATTATTATTCGTTTCTTAATTGAGCACCAAACACATCACCGAGGCCAAATGATGGTGCTATTACGTCATACAGGCTTACCAGTACCCGCTGTGATGTACCCAATAAAAGAAATGCAATAAGGAAATGCCCACCTGGGTAGTATTACTTAATGTTAGAGTTTTTAATATGCAGCTAATTGGTTGGATTGAGTTAGATATTGCACTGGACTCGAGCCAACCAATAAAAGTCTAACAAACGCCCCAGCGAGGAAGTAAAACAAATTTCCCTTCACGTCTTCGTTTTTCTTTTCCCCACCATTCCCACTGTAATATAAAAAGAAACTAAACTAGAGGTAGGTGTGTACATGATCCAATTAACAAACCGCCAGGCACGGCAATTTGTGTTGTTGAAACACGGACTTTTGGATGAATATAAATTTAGCGGGAAGCAGGGCGTACTGGATTTTGCTCGGCAGGTTGGCTGTATTCAATACGACCCCATCGATGTTTGCGGAAAAAAACGCCGAATTGGTGTTACAGTCGCGAATCAAAGGATTTACTAAGGAAATGCTCGCCGATTTGCTGTATGAGGATAGAAGCCTTGTCGATTATCCCGACAAGAACCTGGCCATTATCCCTGTTGAGGACTGGCCGTATTTTGAGCGATACAGGCAGGCTGCCCGACAACATGCCGAACGCTATCCCGAAATGGAGGCGTTGACAGCTCAAGTCCGAGCTCATATCCAAAATCAAGGTGCACTATGTTCGGATGATTTAAAATTGGATGGAGATTTCTCTTGGCAATCGGCCATCCACTGGAGCAGTGGAAACAATCCATCTCGTTCAGTGCTGGAACAGATGTACTCGACGGGTGAGTTGATTATCCATCATAAAAAAGGAACGCGTAAATATTACGATATAGCCAAGAAGTATATACAGCCAAATCTACTGCATGCATCAGAGCCGCTGGTTGATGAACTTGAGCATCATAAGTGGCGGGTACTACGTCGAATTGGCTCTGTTGGTCTCTTATGGAATCGTGCGTCAGATGCATGGTTGAATATTTGGGGGCTGAAAGCAGCACAACGCAAAGAGGTTTTCCGCCAGCTATTACACGAAGCTCGCATTGTTGCTGTTGCTGTTGAGCAAATGAAGGATATGCTGTACTGCCTCGCGGAGGATTTACCGCTTATTGAAGCCGTTCTTCAAAATCAGGAGCCGAAATGGCGTTGCGAGCTTATTGCTCCACTAGATAATTTCATTTGGGACAGAAAACTTATCAACGAATTGTTTAACTTTGATTACACCTGGGAGATTTACACGCCTGCAATTAAACGAAAATTTGGCTATTATGTGCTGCCTCTGTTATATGGAGAGAGCTTTATTGGACGAGCGGAGATTATCGCGGAGAGAAAAACTGAAACACTCGTTGTTAAAAATATCTGGTACGAGAACAGTGTGAAGCAAACAACACAATTGCGAACAGCTTTGAACAGTTGTTTCCAAAAGTTTGCACTATTCAATGGGTGTGAGACAATTTCGGCAGATTCTTTGAACTGAGTATAGGGATAATAAAGTTGTTACTTTTGAAGTAAAATAATCAGAGCCTTACTACAGTTCGTGTGTAGAAAAGCTCTTTCAAGTTGTTAAAATTAGGCTGTTTTCTTAAAGATTCAACTAAATACCTATAAGATGACCTTTTTAAAAGTGTCTATCTTATAGGGTACATTTTAACTAAAGAGGAGACCATTTTTTTATATCATCAATGATAATTTCTATATGTTTCTTTTCCTTTGGGTTAACAACATATGCAATGTTCTTGTAAGGTAGTGGTCCTGGATAAAAATAAGAAGGATTTTCAATTGTTTTAATTACTGCAGGAATAATTCCAAATATATTTAAATTGAGGCGAATTTTGTTATTGTATTTGTAGACAATGAATAAGTGCTCTCTATCTGTTGATAGGAAATAACAATATACCTCTTAAAAGACTTTTCTCAGTAGTGTAGGTGTATAAAATATTGTTTTCAACTAATGGCGGATACTTATCTTTTTCCAATTGACGGGGATAAAGTCTGAATAAAGGTTTTTGATATTCCCTTTTCCTCCTATATCCCATAAGTAATTTCTTAATGCTGTAGCGGTATCGGTTGGGTTACTCAACGCATGAATCGTCCGATGTGACTCCGCAAACGTATATCAATTTCTCTGTTGATTCACCGACTGGAATGCCCTGCGGCGTCTACGACATCATGAGCAAGCCGCAGGCGACGATTGAGTGAGAGTAAATGAAAGAAACTCCAAAACCCACTACATTCTAGGGTTTTTGGAGTTTCTTTTTTTTAGAGTTAACCCTGCGTAGGGATGGCCTTCATTTCATAGATTTTTTTGGAGCGTAAGGACTTGATTTGTCTTCTCGTCATCGTCCTCTGCGTAGAGATACGACTCCACAAGTCTGTACCCGAATACGAGAAGGATCATCTCATAGACGCAATTATCAGCGATATGGGATACATCCACATACTGCGAAAATCCTTTATAATATGCAGGGACGCATCGCTGGTAGTATTCAATCATGTGATTGATATCCGATTCATCCGCAATCAGGCTTGCGAGATCCTCTCCCAAATAACCCCATCCGGTTGTGTCCCAATCAATGACCGCGATTTTCCCGTCGGCATAGATCAGGTTGGTCACCCAGAAGTCCCGGTGGCAAAGCACGAGGGGCAGTTTTTCTATGCGGGCTAGTATCTCGTCTGCGTGCTTATCGATGTCGATGAGCATTTGTCGTAAGTGTTGCGGCAATTCGGAGTCTTCCGAGCGTATATAATTGTAGACGACCGGCCATGACCGGTAATGCAGATACGTATTCTTCATGAGATCTGCATGGCTCAGGTTGTTCAGGCTCTGCAATACAGCGGGTTGCTCTAAATACAGTTTGCCTTGATACCGTCCTAACTCTAGCGCAGCCAGTTCATACATGTCACCGGTCAAGTCTAAACCGGTTATACCATCGATATATTCCAGCCACAGCTGGAATTCATTTTCATCGGCATTGATCTCAGCGTGATAACATGTAGGCCAGCGGAAGGTATTCGAGAACGTCGCACCCAAGTCGGACGCATATAGATCATATTCCCGTCGCCATGAACCTGGATCTCCGTAACGCTCCCATTTCTTCTGAATTTTTAGCACGATACGGTATGGCAATTTTTCACCATCAGCGGTTTCAGCGTTCCCCGTTATTAGGTACACATTTCCCACCGTTCCGCCCTGTAATTGTGTGGTTTGGCAGTCGGCATAGAAGATATCCTTCTTGAACTGTCGGCTTAAGGCATAGATCAGCGTTTCGAATTTAATAATCATTTCTTCCACCCTCCGTTTCTCTTCGTTTGCTTGCTCTGCGTAGTGATCCTTTTATTTCGAGCCCTCTTGTCGATGGGGTAGCTCGTTTTACTCTGGACATACTTGTTCTCATGCTGCTGGGCAATATATTGCTTCCACCGTTCAAGCGGCAACGAACCATCAGCAAGTGCAGCAAGGACGGCACAGCCCGGCTCGGTCTGATGACGGCAATCTTTAAATCGGCATTTTAGGAACCATTCTTCCACATCGGTAAAGCTGGCGCGTATACCTTCATCGGCTTCAAATAGCCCAAGCTCACGCATACCGGGCGTATCGATGACCATCGCACCGGAGGGGAGCATGAACAGCTGACGGTGAGTTGTCGTATGTCGTCCGCGGCTATCATCCTCCCGAATCGCCTGAACCTTCATTAAGTCCTGTCCCATCAACGCATTGAGCAGAGACGATTTACCGACGCCGGACATGCCTAGAAAGACGACTGTTTTACCAGGCATCAAGTAGGGATTGAGTTCATTTAGCCCCGCACCTGTATGACTGCAGATGGCGTGAACAGGAACATCAGGGATGCTTTGTGTAACTTCTGTGAGCGCGGAGTTGTAGTCTTCAACGAGATCAGTTTTGGTCAGAATGACGACCGGCTGGCCGCTGCTTTTCCTAGCTTGTGTCAGGTACCGTACGATACGTGAGACGTTTAAGTCCCAATTCAGAGAAGAGAGGATGAATACATAGTCAAAGTTGGTTGCAACGATCTGCTCCCTTATGGTTTTGACATAGCCTACAGCATGCCCTGAGAAATCCGCACGCGAGAATTTAGATCGGCGGGGCAGAACCTTAACGATGAGAGAATCTCCATTCTCGTTATAGTGCAACAAGACAAAGTCACCGACACACGGAAAGTCTACACGCGATTCCGCGCTGTGATAGAACGTTCCTTTGAGTACTGCCGTTATTTCCCCGTGCTCAGTCACAACAGTGAGGCGCTCGCGCTGAAGTTCAATTACCCTGCCGGGTAATAATTCGTCGGGAATTGCTTCTATTTCTGTGTAGCCATAGGTTTTTAAATCAATCATGGTTTTTGTTAGCTCCTTTAATGTTGTTTTTTTTGGACGCAAAAATGCCACGGACAAGCAGCCTCTAAAGAAGCTGCTGTCGCGCGGCATCAGGACGCAAAAAAAGATACGACCTTCATCGTATCACGCAAACAGCAATATTCACGAAAGGTTACTTTAAAAAATGGCATACCAAATAATACGGGCATTTTCCCGTTTTTTTAGTGTATGCCTACTATTCAGTTTTAAGACCAAATCACCATATTAGTAGTTGCCATTAAAAACATCTCCCTTCGTTTTAGGAACTTGCTTATCACTAAGCTGTCTATAGAATAACCCGTTTTGGAAAAAAAAGGCAATACTTGCCTGCGGGGCATGACGGTGCAGATTGTGTCGGCCTTCACCATCGAGCCTGTCGTTGAGCTAAATTTCCCGTCAGGTATATTTAGTCTCCAAGTAAGGATAAACAAGGGAAAAAGTTAATAATACAGCATAATTGATTAGAATCAAGATGGAAACTAGTATGAATTACCAATAGGTAATCATTGTTCTACAAACGGGCGCTTTCCTTGAATAAAGAAAGTTTTATAAAGGGCCAAATTGTAATAACTTATTTTTTTTAAATAACTCCAAATTCGATTTTGGGAACTTCTGTTAATTTATATCGTTAAATTTAAAAAAAGGCTCTTCACTATAACTTGTGGTTGACTTCCGCTCCGCCAGTGTGCTTTCCAGGGGGCGTCCAGATGAGCCGCTTTACTCGCGCTCCAGGGTCTCATCCAGTTCACTTAATCCCCTAGGAGTCACACTGGCTTCGTTCCAGTCAATTACTATTACAATTAAAAATGTCAACCACATCTTTTGGTGATGAACCTTAAAAAAATTGGATAATAAAGTTTAGATGCATTAATAACATTAGGGTTGAATAAATAAGGGGGATATATATTGAGTACTTTTGTTTATATGGTTAGACACGGTGAGTCGCCAAAAGAAGGAAATGAAAGAACCAGAGGATTAACCAAAAAAAGGTACTTTAGATGCTGGGCGAGTAGCTGACATATTGAAAGATGAAAAAAATTGATGTAGTTGTTTCAAGTCCATATATACGTTCAATACTGACTGTTGAAAAAAATTACTCAACAAATAGGACAAGAAGTATTAGTTTATGAGGATTTAAAAGAAAGAAAATTTTTCTTCTGAAAACAAAAGATTAGATGATCAGATATTGGAGCAGATTCTGGAAAAGTCTTTTTTTGAATTTAATTTTTCTATAGATGGTGGAGAATCAAATGCTGAATGTCAAACAAGAGCTATAAAAGTTTTAAAAGAACTATTAGATACTTTTAAAAATAAAAAAAGTAGTGATAGGAACCCACGGAGCTGTTATGACCTTGATGATGGGATATTTCGATAGCTCCTATGACTTGAACTTTCTATATAGCACATCAAAGCCTGATATTTATAGAATGGAATTTAATGAACACGAATTATTGAACATTCAAAGACTATGGGATGTAAGTATTAGCGTTAAACAATAAAACTTATTTCTTGTTAATTCAACAATCGGGCGCTTCTATTAAGGAATGGGTCTATTTGCATTCAAGGTCCATTTTATGGTTCATCGTCTTGTATAAACGGTTCAGAGAATCTATATTAGCTTTGGTAATGATTTTTTTGATGATATTCACATATTTAACATCGTTCGAAGATTGGACGGTGTTAAATATCATCACTTATTTTATTTTCATTGTGAGAGACTTTAGGAATAACTACTTCTCTTTTGTCAGAAATTTAACTAGTTTTACTTTCCTTTTTATTTGTTAACATTAGTATCAATTGTCCGAAAAATGCTACTAAAACAAGACAGCCCGCAACAAAAGGAAAATAAGAAGGTGATAAACCGGCAAACAGGACAATTCCCCCAAACGTAGAACCGATTGCGTCCCCTAAATAATTAGCAGAACTATTTAATGTGACGGCAGCTGCACCATGTTTAGGTTGTGAGCGAAGTAATACATGCTGTTGTGGAGCCAATGAAGCCCAGCCCACTGCTCCTCAAAAAACGAAAGGTCAAAACGCTATTACAGGAAGTTTAAGTGCGGATGGCAAGCTAAATATCGCAAAAGCCAATATCGCTAGGATCCAGGCCATAATCTGGACTGGACGTCCGGTTCAGATTTTCAAAGAACAGAAAACTATTTAATTATTTCTGATACAGATATTTTTAAAGGAAATGGTATCTATAAAACGTCTTGGACACAACCATCAGATTCGAAGGACTTTAAATTTCATGTTACAAACAATACAGGGACAAATGTAACCGTGCAAATTCAACAGAATAGTCACACGCAAACTTATAATTTAGTGGCTAATGGTTCTACTACATGGGTCCAATCAGCTGTTCTTCTGGTGACCATACAATAGTGGTCACAACATCTGATGGAAGAATTTTTAAAGGGGATGTTTTTGTCAGTAGATCTGATGTTCCATTGAACTAATTACAAAGACTTTAACAAAGTTAAGTTCTTTAACAGGGGATTGAGTGCAACAAAGATTTATAACGTATACATAAATAAACTAATTTTTGGAAACACGCTTAAAAGCCACAAAATGTATTTAGTTATTCCATTAAAGGGCGCTTTTCTGTAATAAGGAAAGCGTCTTTATTCATGGAAAGGGCCAGATTGTGACATAACAATACACTTCATAATTGGGTATTAATGTTAAAATATAAAAAGTTATGAAATAATGAACTAAAACTAAAGTCTGTCTTCAATTGAGGGGGAACTAAGCTGAAAATTATTAAAGTAATGCTTGCTTTAATTGTAGTAGCGATTTCAATGTACGGATTAATGACAAAGGATTTTTCATATGGTCCAATATCATCTTTATTGCTTGGAATTCTCTTTGCAATTATGGGAATTGAAGAATATAAAATGAAAGGAAAAAATGGTTGGGGAATGTTTCTTATAATAGGATCTTTGTTAATTATTGTGATGGCTCTTTTTAGTTTTTAATTATGTTTGAGTGGCATTAACAACTAATGGAGTACTAATGAACAATTTGAAAACTGTCCATAGAATTGTGTCTTCTTTAGTTATGTGGTATTTCTTACTTACTTGAAACAAATTGGCAGTAAATCAAAATGAAGAGTCTAACGAAATAAAGCTAAAGTTTTTAAAAAGCAATTACGGTAACAAGTCCGCAGATGATATATTGGTATTCGTAGTATAAGATAAGGAGTAAAACTATGAATGAATTTAATAAAACGTTGACATTTGTAAATGAATTACTTTATGAACCGAATCATTTAACTATAAAAAAACATCCGAGAGGAATCCCAAAATTCTGATTACGGGGCTGGGGTATTTCAGTTAAATTCTAAATCTGTTAGATTTAGAGTCGCAAAAATAACACCTAACAAGGTGGGACAGTTTGTTTCCTTTTGGGAAAAGGATGAAGCTAATAAAAATCAAGCATTTTCATATGATAATGCCACTGATTTACTGGTAATAAACACTTTTAATAATACTGGTGATTTTGGCCAATTTGTTTTTCCAAAAGAAGTTCTTTTAAAACAAAACATCCTTAAAACGGCTAATACAAAAGGGAAAATGGCTATTAGAGTTTATCCTAGTTGGGATACTCCCAGCAGCAAACAAGCAATAGCAACTAAAAAGTGGCAATCACCATATTTTGTTAAAATGGAAGCTACTACTCGTTTATCAATTCATGAGCTATTAAAATTATACTCCTTCTAAAATTAGATATCTTTAACTGTGTCATTCAAATATTTACTGAACAATTCGAGGGCATATGCAGTAGCTCATTCCACAATTGGGCGCAATTCTTTAATAAAGAATGCATCTTTTTCCATTAAAGGGCCATTTAACCGAATAAATCATGTTAAAATTGAATCAATTAAAAAGCGAAGGTAGGAGTTCTATTAATATGAACCCTCACAATCAATTTTTCCTTATTTTTACAAGGGTCTTTTTGTGGTTAATATATATTTGAAACTAAATGGTTAGAGTAGTCGTATAAGGTATTATAGATAGAGGAGGTCGGAAAAATGGATTATACTAAAATCTATAATGAGGAACTGATTGCCTTAGTAAAAGAGAAAATAAAGTCCGTCGGTGAAATTAAAGCAGTGAAGTTTGTGAGAGAACAAACAGATATGTCTTTAATACAGGCAAAAAAAATTTGTAGATTTCTGTAAAGAATAGACATAAAAATTAGAGTCACTAAACTGTGGCTCTAATTTTTATTAAAAGTATCTTCAATAGTCATTGAACTACTAAATAATAAACTTCGACAGACGTAAACTACGATATGTTTCTGTCATTTTTTTTGTGCTTTCATTGCTATGACTATCAATGTTTTAAACGTGAATGTAGTCCGTTCACAATAAAAAAATGGTTTAAAAAAAAGAAAAAGAGATTTTATTAAACGAGAAAATTGTTAGTATATATACTACCTAAAATAGATATAGAAATATATGAGAAAACGCTATTAATAATAAAAATAGTTATTCAACAATCGGGCACGATACTGTAATAAGGATCGGCGCTTATTTTCATTAAAGGGCATATTATTGAATAACAACATTTCAAATCGTTATCAAACGAGCGTTTGGGAACAATTTGATTACAACTTATGTCTATATTGTAAAAGGGAGGTATCATTATGTGGTTAATATTAGGTCTTATTGCTATAGTAGCAACTTTTATAAATCTTTATATGTATACAACAGGTAAAGATTATAAACTTGCGATGGCAATGGGGTTATCATTTACAGCATTGACACTCTGTGCAGAACATAGCCTTGTATCTAATTGGGTAAAAGTTGAAGATTGGGCGGCTTTATTGGATGTTGTACCTACTATGGAAAAGGCGTTATGGTTTCTGACAATTGTTTCTATTTTGCTAAATATAGCACCTATACTTTTAGAACTAAAAAAATAAAGGCTCTGTTAAAGGTAATTGTTGATATTTGATAAATGTTAGGATTCAACATGGAATTACTGAATGGAAGCCTCGTAAAAGAGGTGGGAAATCTAAACATAGGGGAATATGCAAAGAACAAGTCTGTGTCCTCGTTGCCAGAGGCCGAACCAATGCAACTGTCTCAAAAGTTGCTTGTATGGGGCGTATTGTTAAAACAAAAGTTTTAAATTGTCTAATGAAAACGTGCTTGTAACCGATTCTTGGAGAGCCTATAAAACCAATGCAAAAGAAAAGGGCTTAGAGTATTATCTGATTAAATCAAACGATGGAAAGCACATTATTAAGGGCTTGTATCACATCCAAAATGTCAATAGGTCGTTTTAAAGGTGTAGCTACGAAATATCTTGATAATTACCTTGTTTGGTTCTTATTTATAGTCGCAGAAACGAAAATATTAATCAGCATAATAAAGATTTTTATTATCATTATTAGTATTTGAAATGATTGACACCTACGATAGTTTGAGACTATCAAAATTTAGTGCGTAGTCCTTATTTAAAATAGAAAATTACGAAAATTCATCAAGTTATTACATTTACTATTACAATTGAAACAAAAAATGAAAGGAGGTAATATATTGAAACAACATAAAGAGTTTTATCCAATCATTTTAACTTTAGTTTTGTTCTTAGTTGCATTATTTATTTTCTTTGTATTTAGGTCTCCGAATATAAATCTATGGATTCCAATTTTCTTATATGTTTTGATAGACATTGGGTTTATTGTGTCGTTAATTTTAGGGATCAAGTCTAAAAATATAACTGTAAAGGTGTTCAGTATTCTTTCAAATATTACATTTATGATACCGTTATCAATATTTATATTTCTGTTACTGTTGGCAAATGGAATTTCTGGACCATAAATCAAGGAACTCGTTAGGGCTTCCTTAATTTATTATTCGATATTTTACAGAGCCAAAATAAAAAAATAGTCCCCAAA
>BBDJ01000037.1 GCA_001312325.1 Lysinibacillus pakistanensis
GAAATCTCTTATCCGGGTGGGATTGCTGAATTGATCTGAATATATGCATGATTGAAGGGTATTTACGCTTGATAGAAGGCAACTAGTGCTTAATTGAATGACCATCATTACTAGCTTTTCTGTGGGCGAGTAACGGACCACCTTCAGTGCAGAAAAATAGGTTCATTTTTACTGCAAAGCAATACTTTGACATGAAAAAGACAGCGTGTAGAGCACACTGTCTTTTTATTCGTGTATCGCTTTTTCATGTTGATGCTTTCTAAGAAAACGTAGCACATGAAGATGCTCTAACTGTGCAAAAAGGTTTCCAATTAGAATAAAGCTACCACCGATTATTAATTTTAACGTCAAACCTTCCCCGATAAACATCATTGCGAACATCGCTGCAAAAATCGGTTCTAAGGAAAATATTAGACCTGTATGTGTAGCAGATGTATACTGTTGTGCAACAGTTTGCCCTACAAAGCAAAATGCACTACAGATGACGCCAAGTCCTATAATAGCAATCCATGAGCTTGACGTATTTGGAAGCGTAGGTGTTTCAAATAAGAAGGTTAAAACAAGTGCATATAATCCAGCAAAACCAAGTTGGTAAATTCCATAAGAAATGGATTCAACATTTCTTGTAAAAGAGCTATTTAACAGTAGATAAATTGAATAGCATAGTGCAGCGATAGCCACTAAAATATCACCTTTTTGAAAAGTAAAGGAGCCATGTGCGGTTAAAACAGTAATGCCAATCATTGTACATACAATAGCAAAACTTACAGCTCTAGAAGGTAATTTCTTCTCGATAAAACTACTAAAGATAGGCACTAAGACCACCGTTAAACTTAAAATAAAGCCAGCATTTGAGGCAGAAGTTGATTCAAGACCGAATAAGCTAAGAGCGAACACAATGAATAATAGTAACCCTTGAATAGCTGCATATTTAAATGTTTTTACATCGACCTTTATCATACGTTTATAAAAGATGATGCCTGCTACGACAAAAGCAATGATACAACGTAATGCCACTACATTATAAACAGCCAATGTCTCTAGACCCATCACCATAAAGGTATAGGACAATCCCCAAAACATTGTCACAATTACCATTAATAAATTTGCTTTTCCTTGGATACTCATTATGTTCACCTGCAATCTGTGTACTAAAACAGTTTTTATACTAAAAATTACTATATATCTTGTATTGTGATTAGTAAAACGAATGTTTATAATGATTAGGATTAAAATAATTCATGTATAAAGAGGTTTGCGATGAGTTTAGTTAAATATGAGATTTTAACAAAGGTTGCGGAGGTGGCAAGCTTTACAAAAGCTGCAGATGCATTAGGATTAACGCAATCCGCAGTAAGTCACGCCGTCTCTAGTTTAGAAAAAGAATTCGGTTTTGCACTCATTCATAGAAGTCGTGCTGGTGTTACATTAACAAGTGAAGGAGATACTATGCTAAGGGCTATGAGACATGTTCTCGATGCACAAGAGTTGCTACAGCAGGAAGCGGCACATATACTTGGCGTTACTCGGGGTAAAGTACGAATAGGTGTTATTTCAAGTATCTCCTCCAATTGGATGCCAGAAATTATTCGAATTATGGACAATCAATTTCCGGGGATACAAGTTGAATTGCGTGAGGGAGACTATTATGAAATTGAACAATGGCTGCTAAGTGGAGAGGTGGAGGTAGGATTTTTAAATGGGCAAAAATCAGAGCAATTTCTATTTACAGAACTTCAGCAGGATCCACTGTTATGTATTGTCTCTGATAAAAGCCATTATTCAATAAGTCAGTAATTGATATTATTGAACTAGAGGATATGCCCTTTATCATGACTTCTTACAAAGGAACAAATGATGTGAAAGTCATTTTGGAGCAATATCATGTGAAGCCAAATATTCGCTTTGAGCTATCAGAGGAAGTAGGAATTATTTCGATGATTTCCCACCATCTCGGTATTAGTATTTTACCAAAGCTAGTGATAAATACATTACCGCCTACTTTAAAGGCAATTCCTTTAAAGCAAGGCGGATATCGTACGATTGGTATCGCGATGAAGCACCACGCATCTCCTGTTACAAAGAAATTTGCAGAAATTTTAAGTACTTGGCTTCAAGAGCAAAATAATTATGCATAATTGTTGAGTAGGAGAACAAGAAAAACAGCATTGAAGCATCTCCTAGCATTACGTTAAAATAGTATTTGTAGATTTTTAAGAAAATGGGTGAGTGTATGGGGACATTACAAGGGAAAACCGTACTCATTACAAGTGGGGGAACACTTGAAAAATGGGATCATGTACGGGGGCATACAAATTTATCTAGAGGAACAATGGGCTGTTATTTAGCAGAGGCAGCACTAGCTGCTGGCGCACGGTTCTATATATGCATGGTTATTTTGCACAGCTCCCAGCAAATAAAGATAAAATGCGTACAATCAGATTTGAGGGCATTGAGGATTTAGGCGAGAAGATTCGTCATGCAGTACAAGAAGAACAGATAGATATTGTAATTATGGCTGCAGCTGGTTCCGACTGGGTCATTGACAAGGTGTATGATCAATCAGGTAATTTAATGAAGGAAGCAGGTAAAATGCCATCTGATGAGCCACCTATTATTCACTTTAAAAAAAGCGCCAAAGATACTAGGTCAAATAAAAGGTTGGCAGCCCAATGTGACTTTAGTGGGCTTTAAGCTTGAAGCAACAGATGATGAGGAGTTTTTATTATCACGGGCCCGACTACGAATGCAAACAGCCAATGCTCAATTTATGGTAGCAAATAGCTCTCAATCATTATATGGTGGACAAGAACCGCATTGGATTGTTCCAGCAGAAGGTCAACCAATCAAGGTGATAGGTAAGGCGGAAGCGGCCAAGGCATTAATGGAATGCTTACAACAAGACTAATCGTTAAGCTGTGTAGATATTCAAAACTCTACATAGCTTTTTCTTGTTTTACAAAGTGATATAATTTATTATTCACTTAACGGTCGGTAAAAACGGAGGGATATCATGGGGAATCGAGAACAAACCTTTAATAAAATTCTAGAAGTTGCATATGTTATGTTTGCGGAAAAGGGATTTGAAAAATCAAGCTTAGCAATGATTGCAGCAGAAGTCGGAATATCAAAACCAGCAATTTACTATTATTTTCAATCCAAAAATCAATTAATAGCTTATTTATTTGAGGAAATCTGTAAAGAAATTAAACTTGAAACTACCTTTGACTTCAATGATATTTCAAAAAGTAATCTAAAGGCAAAGCTCTTAGAAATTGGGTATAGTTCAATTGAAGAACAAAAGAAGGATCCATATTTTAATAAAATATTTAATCAATATATGCTGTTAGCTTCTCGTGATGAAAGCTATATGAAAAGATTATATGATTTACAGACTACCTTTTTAGCGAGTTTTTATGAATTATTGAAATATGCTGTACAAATTAAAGCTATCCATGATGTAAATATTGAAGCAAAAGCACATGTACTCGCAATGGTTTACGATAATATTGGAAATTTCATGCTTACTGGTAGCACATTAAATTACAAAGACGTTTGGAAGGAAGCAATTGAAAATGTCATTGGGGAGATTAATGATGACGAATGACCCTAATTAAAGGCTTAGATTTCGCAAGAGCATTTCCGAAATATAGTTTGATTATGCCCTTAAATATTGTGTGCTCCATCTTCAAACTAAACGATATATA
The DNA here is from genome assembly GCA_001312325.1 of Lysinibacillus pakistanensis. Next base: position 3,708 of record BBDJ01000037.1, read on the forward strand.
AATTAGCGTCAAATACTCTGTTGGATAGAGAAATAATGCAGATAGATGATCAATAGAATATATATTGTGGTAAAAAGAAATAACAGGAAATCCATGAATAGAAGCCCACTTTTTACAAAAGATAAACCCTTTTTCTTAATAACAAAGTATTCTTCTAAGTTTTGTAATATTTATATTGACATTAGGTTTTCAGAATTATAGAATTATTTCCAAGAAACGTAATACTTTTAACTAGAGAGATAGAGGGACTTGGCCCCATGAAGCCTTGGTTGTCAACATTGTAGGTGCCAAATCCAATAGAAGGAAATAAGGGGGCTTTCAATCAATTTGATGCGTTGGTTTCTTTTGTACAAAAGAATGAAAAGAAGGGGTGTATCGTATGGCTCAGCAAGCAAAGGTAGATGACAAAAAAAATAGAAGCAATTGCCAAAGCAATTCAAGATTTAGAATTTGGTGAAGTGCAAATTACGATTCAGGACGGTGTCATCGTTCAAATTAACAGACTTGAAAAGCAAAGATTTCCACAGAAAAAATAACGTATTATGGGGAGATTATAAATCGGAATGCTTTTCATCAAAACTCCCTGATTAACTTGAGCTTGTGTAGATGGATCCCTACATCTGGCGTCAATAAGTGTTGAGCTTATGTAGGAGTTGCCTAAATGAATTGTTGAGGAAAAGGTGGACTTAAAAAGTGATACAAAAAAACAGGATGACGTTGAATCATCCTGTTTTTTTCATGTTGTTGAAATACTATTATGTCAATGATATCAAGGTGACAAATTAAAAAGTATGCCCTTTTTCAAAACGAGGGGTTGATCTCCGTTCCGACTGAGTGCTTTCCTGGGGGCGTCCGATGAGCCGCTTCACTCGCATGCTCGCTCCAGGGTCTCCTCTGTGACGCTGAATCCCCAAGGAGTCACTCAGTCTACACTCCAATCAACCATTGTCATAGTATTTTCATTGGCATTTCACATAAATGTATAGTGATAAATTGAAGTCTTAGCATCACTATTTTTCGCAAAAATGATGCTGATAACATTTTTCTATGCGAAAGCATTATGTCAGCAATGAGTGGCTTTATGTCTATTTATAAAGTAGTTTTATGCACAAAATATAAGTTGACAGCTATAGAATTGTACTACTATTCTATCCATTTAATGATGGTGAGTAATATGCTTTTACTTTACTTTTGAAGGAAGAAAATATTTAAAATGCTACACTATTGCAGATTGGAGTGCAAGGCTACTCGACTCCCGTGGGATAGCGAGACAGACGAGACCCTGCACGGAGCGTCAGCGCAGGAAGCGGCTCGTCGCTCGCCCACAGGAAAGCGAGTAGCCTGGAACGGAAATCACCTTCATTTTGACTAAATATTCACGAAAAGTCCCTTGACCATTTAGTTTTTCAACACTATGAAAAAAACAGGATGACGTTGAATCATCCTGTTTTTTTTTGCATTATTTCAAAATCATCTATCATAAAAGCTTTTTGGAATTTGACCGATATGTCTTCGATGATAGAGTAGAGGCTCTATTTGAGTAGCATCAATTTCAAGGACTTGCCCAATAAATACGGTATGATCACCTGCGTCAATTTGCTGAAATGTTTTACATTGTAATATGGCCGCTGTATCATGTAAAATCGGTAGATCGTGAATGGAAGTTGACCACTTCACCTGTGCGAAACGATCTGGAATTTTACTTATAGTGTACATAAATGTTCCTGATTGCTTGCAAGAATATTGACCGCAAATTTTTGGGTAGCTGTAAAATATGGATGGAGCTGCGATTTTTTATCAAGTGACCATAAAATTAGGAGTGGATCTATAGAAACAGATGCAAAGGAATTTACAGTTAGACCAATTGGTTCATTTTTATCATTACACGCAGTGACAACTGTAACACCTGTAGGATAATTCCCTAATGCTAGTTTAAAAGCGGCTATTTTGTCTGACATTCTAATCACCTCTTGATATTTTATCTCTTTTAAGAATTAACGCCTCATTATTAAGTGAATATACCATTAATTATTAGAAATGAAAAACCTTTTCGATGCGCATTAAAAATAGTAATCATAAAATAGAGTGAAGTCGTAACTATTTGAATTTTTTTTAATATTAATTTAAACCAACAAAACTAACAGGTAAAGTATATAATGAAAGAGAAAAAGGGGGGTTAGATATGACTTTGTATTTTGATCATTTGGTTCATCAAGTTCAATCACCAGAGAATTCAAGGGTTTTTTTAAACAAACGTAATATCCATACAGTAAACGGGGGCCAACACACAATGTGGGGGACATATAATACGTTAAGCTATTTTGGATTAAACTATATTGAGCAAATTGCTATCTATGATCGTGATTTATTTGAACAGGCAGCAAAATTGCCTTATTCCTTACATTATACGTTTAAGAATGACAAAGAGCGCTATGGTTTTTCACGAATTGCATTACGAACTAACAATATTGAAGAACAAGGGGCAAGGTTACATGCAATGGGGCTAGAAGTTTACGGACCTGATGCCTGTAGCAGAACGCGTCCAGACGGCTCTGTTGTAGAATGGAAGCTATTACACTTTGGGAAACCAGGCTGCCGATTGATTTTCCATTTTTGATAGAGTGGGCTGAAGAGGATGAGAAGCGATATTTGCAGCTCAAGGAAAGTGGAGCGATTGATACGAATCATACTATAACGATGGAGTCTGTTCAATTTTTTTGTGAAGGATGTACAGACTATGGTTGCATTATGGCAGGAAGTGTTAGAATTACCCGAGCCTCAGCAACATGCTCAATTTACATCCTTACAATTGCCCAATATTCGTTTGGATTTTTATGAGAAAGCCGCTGCGAGTACAATGACACTAGGTCATTTAAAAGAGGGTCCATTTGGGGTAACACTTGAAGATGCAAATAGAACAAAGGAAACACTTATTTTTCCAGCTGCATTTTATTGGGTAAATCGTTGACTTGGAATATAAAAAGGAGCTGTTCAGTGGAAGAACAGCTCCTTATCCTTATAATTTCACAACATTTGATGCCTGTGGTCCTCGATTGCCTTCTACTACATCAAATGAAACTTTTTGACCTTCTTCAAGTGTACGGAAGCCTTCCTCTTGGATCCCCGTAAAATGTACAAATACATCTTCTCCATCATCACATTCAATAAAGCCATAACCTTTTTCATTATTGAACCACTTTACGATTCCCTGTTGCATAAGCATTCGCCTCCAATGCGCTTGAATGTAAAACTCATCAATTAAGTCTGACACGAGAAAATGTGAAAAAATGCATTTTCATTAAGAACATACATGAATTGAACAAAGTTGTCAATTGATTGTCGAATTGCTAGCATAACTAATTATGTTTTATTTCACAATAAAGTCTATAATGAAATTGAACAACATAGAAAGTAGGATGCCAAATGACAACGAAAAATCAACCATTAACAGATTTAGAAATCGCGAGTCAAGCGGTTATGAAGCCTATTACGGATATTGCGAAAACAGCAGGTATTCCAGAGGATGCCCTTGAGCAGTATGGACGCTACAAGGCAAAAATTGATCCATTAAAAATTACAGCACACGGTGAGGATGCAAAGGTAGTTTTAGTAACAGCGATTAGTCCTACCCCAGCAGGTGAAGGAAAGTCAACTGTAACCGTTGGACTAGCGGATGCCCTCCATCAGTTAAATAAAAATGTAGTCGTGGCTTTACGTGAGCCATCCCTAGGTCCAGTAATGGGTGTAAAGGGTGGCGCAACTGGTGGCGGATATGCACAGGTTGTACCAATGGAAGATATTAATTTACATTTTACTGGTGACCTTCATGCGATTACAACTGCCAACAATGCATTATCAGCCTTTATAGATAATCATATCCATCAAGGCAATGTGTTAAACATTGATCCACGTCGTATCATTTGGAAGCGTGTGATGGATTTAAATGATCGAACACTGCGAAAAGTAGTCGTTGGTCTAGGTGGTCCTGTTCAAGGGATGCCGCGTGAGGATGGCTTTGACATTACAGTTGCTTCAGAAATTATGGCTGTCTTTTGTTTAGCGACAAGCATAGAAGATTTACGTGAGCGTTTAGCAAGTATTGTGATTGGCTACACATTTGAGCGTGAGCCTGTATTTGTACGTGATTTGCAAGTAGAGGGTGCCTTAACACTATTATTAAAAGATGCCTTTAAACCAAACTTAGTACAAACGCTTGAGGGCACACCTGCAATTATACATGGTGGACCATTTGCTAATATTGCACACGGCTGTAACTCGATTATGGCGACACAAACTGCTCGTAAGTTAGCGGATATCATGATTACAGAAGCTGGATTCGGCTCTGATTTAGGTGCTGAGAAATTTATGAACATTAAAGCTCGTAAAGCTGGCTTTAAACCAAGTGCTGTTGTTATTGTAGCAACGATCCGAGCTTTAAAAATGCATGGCGGTGTTGCGAAAACAGCGCTTGTAGGGGAAAATGTTGCTGCCCTACTACAAGGAATCGAAAATTTAGCGAAACATGTTGAGACAATTCGTACATTTGGCGTTGAACCGATTATCGCATTAAATCGATTTATAACAGACACAGAAGCAGAGTTAGAGGCAGTACTAAATTGGTGTGAAATGAATCATGTGCGCATTGCTCGTACAAATGTCTGGGAAGAGGGCGGAAAAGGCGGTCTTGCCCTAGCTGAACAAGTACTAGCTGTTTTAGATGAAGAAAACAACTTCTCCCCTTTATACGATGTAACAGAATCCATTGAAGAAAAAGTTCGTACCATCGTACAAAAGGTATATGGTGGAAAAGATGTACAATTTACCGACCAAGCGAAAAAAACAAATCGTCCAGATAGAAAAATTTGGCTGGGATGTGCTCCCGATTTGTATGGCAAAAACGCAATATTCTTTATCCGATCAACCAAATTTACTAGGCCGTCCAGAAGGCTTCACGGTAACAATTCGTGAGGTTATTCCAAAGCTAGGTGCAGGCTTTTTAGTTTGCTTAACGGGTGACATTATGACAATGCCAGGCTTACCAAAAGCACCAGCTGCATTGCGTATGGATGTGGATAATGAGGGCCACGCAATAGGGTTATTCTAAATAATATAAAATGTTAAAGCTGCTCCTTTTACTAATAGGAGCAGCTTTTTTTCATTTCTTTATAAAAATGAATACCTTGTATTATTAGGTATTATATATTATATTGAATTGGGGTGAGTAAAAAAATGGAAGTGAATAAAGAGGTTTTAAAAGGTCATATTGACACAATAATTCTATCACTGCTACATAGTAAGGATATGTATGGCTATGAACTTGCTAAAATGGTACGAGAAAAAAAGTGATAAACAATTTGAATTAAAAGAAGGTACACTTTATTTGTCTTTAAAGCGATTAGAAAAAAAATAAATGGATTGAATCTTACTGGGGCGATGAACAAGGACCGGGTGGGAGAAGGAAATATTATAAACTCACATCACTTGGTATAGTTGGTTTTGAAGAAAAGTGTTTAGAATGGGATTTCGTTAAAACAATTATTGATACATTTTTGGAAGGGGGTAAAAAAACATGAATAAAATCGAAGAGTTTGTAGATTCGGTATATCACAATTTTGAGGGTAATAAAAAAAGAAATAATCGAATTAAAGGCAGAAATGAAAAGTCATTTATTAGAGGCTGTACATGAGCTAAAGGGAGAAGGAAAATCAGAAGAAGTTGCTATCGAAATTGCAATTGAGAGATTTGGTGGAGAACAGGAGATACGAACTGTTTTAGGGCAATTGTTTAGGGCACAAAAAAACCTTTGCAAAGTGGGTGCTTTATCTTGCAATAACAATTCTTGTTCTTAGTTCAACTGTATTCGGATCTATGTGGGCTATAGGTGAGCAAAAATCACATGAAAATGCAGTTATTGCCTCACAAATATTCGATATTTTAGAAAATAAAAAAAGTCATCACAGAGGATATAAGCAAAGAAATTGAAAACTTAGTACAAAGTACAAATCAAATTATAAAAGTTCAAATTTATAATATACAAGATGTTAAGCATGACGCAGAAAATTATACATCTATTTTTGAATATGTAGATAATGCAGTGCCAAATTATGAACTTGAAAAAGCGGCATGGGCACCTGAATGGATTTTTGATATATATCCATTTGGCAATGGAAATTCAGAATGGTATATCAGTATGGAAATAAGGCATATGGATATTCTGATGATTGTAGTATTCTTAATAGGTGTTGCAGTTTATGCAGTTTTATTTACAATTTGGGCAACGATTAATGCGTACCATCAAAAAAAGATTAACTATTGGGTGGATACTGATATTTGCTTTATTAAATGTTGTTGGCTACTGGATCTACAAATTTAGTAGGGAAAAGGCTATTTGATATTTATTAAAAAAAACAGGAAGAATTGTAGCAATTTTGGTTTTTGTCTTTGGATTGATTTATTAACTAAAATGCCCTAAAAATTTTTTTGGTTGTACATCATAGCATATAAAGATACAAAAAAAGCTGCTCCATTTAAGTTAGAAAGGGCAGCTTTTACTATTTCTCAAAAGTTCAAAGGTAAATAGGTACCATATCGAATAAGTAAGAAACTAGTTAGCCATAAAAAAAATGGCTACTCGAATGAGCATATACATTGTAAATTCAAAGACAGAAAGCTTTCTTTCTCGCTTTATTTTTTTTAAAAGTCTTACAGAAAACAGGGAACATAGAAGAAGTACGGCCATAGATAATTCATATACGTTCTCTAACAAGCTTATATTTTCTAAAAGGCTCTTCATATATAATCATCCTCTCCTAAAAAGGATATGAGCAGTTTAAACTTATTATGAAGTTAAGGACTTTGGTTGATGACCAGGGTCTTTTTTTCATTTAATACCTATTAAGGCAATTTTACATAATGTAATATTTGGTGCTTTTTATAAATAACTACCCAACATTGGTAAGAAAAAGTGGAATTTTACTATAAATTTAATTGTCAAATGAATTTTTATTTAAAAAAATACATTGAATTTTCTTTCTCTTTTACATATAATTTATTTAATTCTTAATTGGAACATTGTTCCGATAATAGGAACACGGAGGGATGCAGACTTGAAAATCGCAACAGATATTGGTGGTACTTTTACCGACCTAGTTTATACAGATGAGAAGGGAAATCTTCATTTTGACAAGGGACATACAACTCCAGGTCATTTTGAGGATGGTATTTTAAATGTATTAGGGCGACATGTGACGGAAGATTCACTGATTGAGTCATTTATTCATGGTTCAACAGTCATTATTAATACATTAACGGAAAGAAAAGGGGGCGTAGTTGGGTTAATTACAACGAAAGGCTTCCGTGATGTATTGGAGATTGCTCGTGGTAATCGTCCAGACTTATATAATTTTAAGTATAAAAAAACCTGAACCTTTTGTAGAGCGGTACTTGCGACAAGAAATTGATGAGCGCATCGATTTTAAAGGAAATGTTATGAAAGCGCTTAATACCAAGGAAGTTAGGGATATTGTTCGCAAATTTAAGGAATTGGGTGTAGAGGCTATTGCCATTTCATTGATTCATGGCTATAAAAACCCAATTCATGAATTACAGTTAAAGGAAGAAATTGAAAAGCTTTGGCCAGAGGTGTATATCACACTTTCAAGCGAAACGATTAAAGAATATCGGGAATACGAAAGAACAAATACAACTGTTTTAAATTCATATGTTAAGCCAATTGCACATGCTTATTTAAAAAAAACTTAAAAGAAAAATTAAGCACGATCGGAATAACAGATCATTTGAAAATTATGCAATCAAATGGAGGCACGACAAGCTTTGATAAAGCGATGGAATTGCCAATTAATCTCGTTGAATCTGGTCCAGTAGCGGGTATGTTTGGTGCTGCCAAGCTAGGGGAGCTTTTAAATGAGTCAAATATTATTGCCTTTGATGTTGGCGGAACAACAGCAAAATGCTCACTTATTACAGAAGGAAAGGTAAATGTTACAACAGATTACTATATTGAAAGAAATGAAAAATTTGCTGGTTATCCGATTAAAACACCTGTTGTTGATATTGTTGAAATCGGTAATGGTGGTGGTTCCATCGCACGTGTCGATCAATTTGGCTCCTTAAAGGTTGGTCCAGATTCTGCGGGTGCAAATCCAGGACCAGTTGCGTATGGCTTAGGCAATACACAGCCAACAATTACAGATGCAAATGTCTATTTAGGCAGATTATCATTAGAAAACTTCGATAATCCAGTGGCTATTGACAAAGTAGAGGAGGCACTAACTGAAGCAATCGCAAAACCGTTTAATGTGACAGCAGAAGAAGCTGCGCAAGGGATTTTAGATATTGCCAACTCTAATATGCTAAATGCGCTCAAGCTAATTTCTATTCGTAAAGGCTATGACCCCGAAGATTTTACAATGGTTGCCTTTGGCGGTGGGGGTCCACTACATGCGATTAATTTAGCGCAGGAATTGGGCATGAAGAAAGTCATTATACCGTATGGCTCATCGGTCTTTTCAGCACTAGGGATGATGATGACAGAATACCGACAAGATTATATTCAAACATGTTTAATGAATTTTGATCATCATCATCTAGCTGCTATTCAAAAAAAATATTGATGAAGCAATTGAAAATGCTTATACCGAAGCACCTTTATCAAACGAACATTATTATTTCGAGATAAATTACGATTTGCGCTATAAAGGTCAGGAGCATGCCGTTAAATTAAATGCATCAAATATTGCGCTTTATAAAGAAGAGCTAAGTCAATTAGCGAAAGCATTCCATGTCAAACATAAACAGGAGTTCTCTTTTGATTTACCAGAGACGCCAATAGAGCTAGTGAATTTACATCTCACAATTTATGGGAAAGATGAAGCGGTCCAGTTTAAGGAGTTAGATTTCTCACATATTGACGCTTCTACTTGTATAAAAGCAACAAGAAAGTTATACGTCAAGGAAGCAGGCTGGCTAGAGGTAAATGTCTACAATCAACAAAAATTAGTACCTGGTTATGTGATTGCTGGTCCTGCTATTGTAGAAAGTCCTACATCTACAGTTGTGATAAATGAAAAACAATCTATTGAAATAGATAAATACGGCAATCTAATTGTAGAGATGGAGGAGAAATAAAACATGAAAAAAAGATGTTTTTGCTATAGAAATTATTCAGGATTCATTGCTGGCTATTGGCGATGAGATGTTTGTTGCATTAGCTCGCTCATCCATGAGTCCCGTTATCTATGAAGTGTTAGATTATGCCTGTGGTCTAACGGATGCCAAGGGTAATTTGATTAGCCAAGGCAATGGGGTGACAAGTTTTATTGGGATGCTAAGTCCAATGGTTCAACGTGTCATTGAAAAATATGATAATGGAAAAAAATTAAACGAAGGAGATGTCATCATTATTAATGATCCTTATGTTGGTGGAGGGTCACATTTATCGGATGTAGGTTTGGTTTTACCGATTTTCTACAATGGAGAAATTATTGCTTATTCTGCAAATAAAGCACATTGGACTGAAGTAGGGGGAATGGACCCTGGCTCATTTACAAGTAATTCGAACGAAATCTATCAGGAAGGTCTCCAATTACCAGGGGTGAAGCTTTATCAAAAGGGCGAGCTCAATGAAGGCATATATGAAATTATTTCTACGAATGTTCGTCTACCAGAGCTATCCATTGGAGATATGTTTGCACAGGTAGCAGCCTTAAAAACAGGGGAAAAACGAATTACAGAGCTTTGTCAGAAATTTGGTGCTGAATCTGTGAAGCTGTCCATTCAGAAATTATTGGACAAGGGTGAAAAAATTGTAGAGCTTGAGCTTCAGCATTTACCAAAGGGTGAATTTTATGCGGAGGATTTTATTGAAGGTGATCCATTAAAAGGTGGACCTTATCCAATAAAAGTGAAAGTAACGATTAGTGATGAAGAATTTATTTGTGACTTTAGAGGCTCACATCCTGCTGTGAATGTGCCAGTAAACTGCTCACAATTTGGCTTAATGGCTAGTGTTCGTGTCATGTTTTTAGCATTACTCGGCGATATTGATGTGATTAATGAGGGAGTCTTTAAACGTTTAACTATTTTAACGGATGAAAATTCCATTGTCTCGGCTAAACGCCACATCCAGTATCCATGAACTTTGAGGCACGTATTGGAGCGGCAGATTTAATTTGGAAGGCTCTTGCGCCATATTTACCAGAGAGATTACCAGCAGGACATTTACAGTCGGTTTGTACATTTATCTTAACAGGTAAAAATCCTGAAAATAATGAGTCCTTCTTAATCGTTGAACCTTCAGTAGGTGGTTGGGGAGCGTCAAATGATGAGGATGGTCAAAGCGGGCAATATTGTATGGGAGATGGAGAAACGTATAATCTTCCTGTTGAAATTGCGGAGACAAAATATGGTATTCAAATTGATGAATATAGCTTAAATTGCGATGGTGCTGGTGCTGGGAAATTTAGAGGCGGCTTAGGTGTACGCCGAGTTTATACCGTTAATCATGGTGGTCAAAAGGTTTCTGTCAACTTAGGTAGACATCAATTTGCACCATTTGGCTTAAATGATGGCGAGGAAGGCTCACATAACTATCTCATTATTCATAAAAAAAGATGGTACAAAGGTGGGGCCAGTAGGAGTACTCGCCAATTATGAATTACAGAAAGGAGATCGTATTGAGCTTGTCACAGCAACAGGGGGTGGCTATGGCAATCCAAAAGAGAGAAGTACGAAAGCGATTGAAAAAGATTTGGTAAATGGATATATTTCTTTAGAGGTAGCTAAAAAAACGTTACGGTTACCAAAACGCATAAAAGGAGAAATATATAAATGACTGTCAAGACATTAAAAAACTCATTGGATATACTAGAATGCTTCGCAACGACAGAAAGCTCATTAGGTGTTCGTGAAATTTCACGCATGACAAAATTGCATACTAGTGTTGTGCAAAGAACAATCAATACATTTACAGAAGCAGGGTATTTATTACAGGATGAAGCAACGAAAAAAATATAAATTAGGTTATAAAATGTTTATATTTCATAATGCGCTCTCCAATACAAGTGATCCGCATTTTACAATTTATGAATTGATGCAAAGTCTTGCGAGTGAAATCAATGAATCCGTATTTCTAACTTATATGGATAATGAGTATGGTGTTACAACAAAAATTGCTGAAAGTAATAAAAATATAAAGTATGCGGTGTCATTAGGTACAAAAACACCACTTTATATCGGTGCTTCTTGTAAAGTTATGTTTGCCTATTTAGACGAAGAAAGACAGCTTGAATTGTTAGCCTATTTTCATGAAAAGCAGTCTGATGAGGAACATAAAAAAACTTCTTGCTAATTTACAAGAGGAACTGGAAACCATACGTCAAAACAATTGGTGTGTTACTGTAGGGGAGTATAATGAACATGCTTTTGGTATAAGTGTACCATTGTTCAATCATAAGAAAGAAATCATCGCATCTTTGACGATTTCTGGATTAGTATATGACATTGACGAACAAAGGGAGAAATACATGCTTGAACAGTTAGTGAAAATTGCTCATCAAATTCAATCTCACATATCTAAATTATAACAACAATAGGGGAGCTGACACTATGAATAATAAAGTATTGCATCCGCGGGCTTTAGAGCCTGTAACTCTACTAATGATCGTCTTAACATCTGTCGTAGGGGCAATTATTGGGATACAGCTGATTACGACTTTAGGGATTTCTGCTAATACATCCATCATTGGGGCTATATTTGCGATGATTTTAGGAAGAATTCCAATTGGTAAGCTAATTGCTTTCAAATCCGTGCATAGACAAAATATTATACAAACGGCGATATCATCGGCTACTTTTAGTGCAGCGAGTAGCCTAATGTTACCAATCGGTATTCCGTATGTTTTAGGCTATGAAAATTTAGTATTGCCTTTGTTTATTGGTGTTATTTTAGCGATGTTTGTGGATGCTTTATTATTATATAAATTTTTTTGATACAAAGATTTTCCCAGCAACAGGTACTTGGCCACCAGGGATTGCAACAGCTGAAGCCATTAAAGCAGGCGATAAAGGCGGTAAAAATGCAAAGGTATTAATTGGTGGGGTGTTGATCGGTATTGTGGGGTCTGTTCTTAAAATTCCAATGTCAGCTTTTGGGGTAGCGTTTATCGGAAATATTTGGGCGCTTACAATGTTTGGAATTGGTCTTTTATTAAGAGGATATTCTGTCCAATTATTTAATGTCGATTTAAATGAATATTATATTCCACATGGCATTATGATTGGAGCGGGCATTGTAGCCCTTTTCCAGGTTGCTTTTACTTTACTAAGTAAAAGATCGACCGAAAAGTCAGAAGAATTAATCTATTCGAAAGATCCAAAAGAAATTCGACAAGGTTTTGGTGTAGGCTTTATTGCTTATTTAGCGATTTCATTATTGATCGCTTTATTTGGTGGTATTATTTCACATATGTCCTTTGGGATGTTAATAGGCTTTATTATTTTTGCAACAATTGCAGCATTTGTGCATGAGCTTATCGTTGGGATTGCTGCGATGCATGCAGGCTGGTTCCCCGCATTCGCAGTAGCGTTTATTACGCTAATTGTCGGCATATTAATAGGTTTCCCGGCACCCGCTCTTGCTTTGTTAGCTGGCTATAGTGCAGCAACAGGGGTAGCTTTTGCTGATATGGGCTATGACTTGAAAACAGGTTTTATTTTACGCGGAAACGGTAGTGATCCTGCATTAGAAAAAGAAGGGCGTAAACAGCAAATGATTGCAGGTATGCTAGCCTTTTCAATTTCTGCAGTTGTTGTTTTACTATCGTATCAATCTTATTTTGCGCAGGATTTAGTAGCACCTGTCAATCATGTATATGCAGCTACTATCCAATCAGGAGTGACTGGAGACGTAGCGAAGCAGCTATTGCTATGGGCGATTCCTGGGGCATTGATTCAATTAATTGGTGGCTCAAAGAGACAAATGGGTATTCTGTTTGCAACTGGTTTATTACTTATTAATCCTATAGCTGGTTGGGCTGTATTAGTCGGTATTTTACTTCGTGTTATTTTCACTTCTGTAACGAAAGGTAAGAGAGAGTCTGAAATGACCGTCTTTGCAGCAGGTGTTATAGCTGGAGACGCTTTATATAGCTTCTTCTCTTCTATTCTTAAGATAGGAAAATAGAAAGGAGTCAGAGCAAATGGTAAAGGTGTTAACGTATGAAGATGGCTTAGCCGCTGTTTATGGAGGTGCAATCCTCGGAGCGGCGGTGGTGGCCTTCTGGACGAAGGGTTAAAGTTAGTGGAGGAAATTTTCGCTGCTGGAAAACCTCAGCTTATCGATATAACGGCATTAAATCATGAAGATTTAGTAGCCTGCGTAGCAATGGTTGGAGCACCTTCAGCGGAAGAACAATATGTATCCAATAAACAGCTATGCTGGAGTTATCAACAAATGAATGCGTATATGGATTATCGATTAAAAGGAATTATTACGAATGAAAATGGTGCCATAACGACAATTAATGGCTGGCTACAATCGGTATTACTAAACGTACCAGTCGTTGATGCTCCCTGTAATGGACGAGCCCACCCGACTGGGATTATGGGTTCCTTAAGTCTACATGAGCAGCTAGATTATCAATCGGTTCAATTTTATGCCGGTGGGAAAAAGAATTACGCTATTCAAGGATTTGCTGAAGGAAACTTACAAAACACAGCAAAAACAGTTCGTCATGCTTCTATTTTAGCAGGAGGATTGGTAGCGGTGACTCGTAATCCAGTAACAATAGGCTATTTGAAGGAGCACGGTGCACCAAAAGCAATATCTGCCGCTATTGAGCTGGGATATAGCTTCCTAAAAGGGCGAACAATAGAGGAAAAGTTAAAAAAATATTATTCATTTATTAAAAGGCAAGCATATCGTATCTGGAAAAGTGAAGGATTTTTCTCTCTTAAAGGAAAATGGCTTTGACGTTGGTAGTTTAACTGTTGAGGATGTTAACTTAACTTTCTGGAATGAATATATGACATTATCAAAGGCAGGAATGATTCAATCGAGATTTCCAGATTTAATGATGACATTTGATATTGAAAGGATGGTGCCAGTACCAAGTGCTAGCATTAAAGAAGGCATGCATATAGCTGTTATTCAAGTTGATCAAAGCCATTTATATTTAAGCTCAACAATGAAAAATGCCGAGCTGCTACAGGAAATTGACATGATTATTAGTAAGGTTCTATAAAAATGTAGGAAATATCGAACGAAAACCTAATAAATAAAAGCTGCCATCATCTACATGTAAGTGAGATGGGCAGCTTTTATTGTCCTTCAGCGGGTGGGTATAACTGTACATAAAAATTGTTCCTACTTCCTTCATAGCATAATACTTCTTCTATGGCTTAAATGAAACTCGAAAAAAATTTGCCTACATAAATTATCTATTATTGTTCACACAACTCTAATAAGCCAGCTATTTACATAATGTCAGCAAACGATTGTACACCTTTTTCATTAAAGAGAGAAGCTACGTTCATACTTATTCTGTCATTGAATAAAAGAAGGAAACATCAATTAATGACAAAAATAATGTACACTTGCAACATATGAATTAAGCTTCATGGTTGTGGAAACAAGCCTAACGGATTGCTCACCTATTTCAATTTGTACAAACACTATGCGGGTTAAAACAAAGAATTTCTAAGGGAAAGTGTTCACTTTTATTTTTTCTTAGATGATTGGTGAATGTTTACATACATCATCTTGTAACACATTATTCAATTGTAAGCCCGCTGAAGTTAGTCATTAATCTGTGAAGAACATAGTTACCGTACATTGAAATAGTGAGATACAGAACAAGAAAGTTGTTCTGTAAATGTATCATATAATATTCTGAAAAATTAGTCAATTGAAATGATTTGTTTATCTAAATTTTATTGCTGCAGAATATCACTTATCAGTATAATAGCAAAAGAAGGGACTGAATGAAGAACATGAACGATTTAATGGATAAAGTACGAAGCATTTATGAGCAGTTTGATGCCAGTCATGATTTTCAGCATATTGAACGCGTTTACCAAAATGCAATGGACATTTTACATAATGAGCCAGCAGCAGATGCGGAAGTCGTAAAAATTGCAGTGCTGCTGCATGATGTAAGTGATAAAAAGTATACCAATAATAAAGAGCAAGAAAATCAGCTAATTGCTGAGTTAGCATTAAGTGATGATAAAAAGCGGCATATTCAAGATTGTATTGCTCAAGTATCATTTAATGGAGGGAATGAGCTTGAAGCAACATCTATTGAGGCAAAAATAGTACGAGATGCTGATCGCTTAGATGCCATTGGAGCTATTGGAATTGCACGTACATTTGCTTATGGTGGTGCAAAGGGGCGAAAATTGTATGATACAGCAGAGCAAGCGCGAACAAATATGACGGAGGAGGAATATCGCACTAAAAATACATCCTCAGTCACGCATTTCTACGAGAAGCTTTTATTCTTAAAGGATTTAATGACAACTGAAAAAGGCAAGCAAATGGCTTATGAGCGCCATCAGTTTATGGAAGGCTTTTTACAGCAGTTACAAAAGGAGATTGGCCAATAAGGTGAAGAGCATTTAATCAGCGATTCTATTGCTTGAAACTAATCTGGACATTACGGGAAATGGAACGCCCATATTCTTTTTGCTTCGCCTCCCAAAGTTCAAACAGGATTAGAATGGTGGATCATGATAAAAGGCATAGGTGTCGCATTAAAATTGCACACCTATGCCTTATTTTTTATATAGTTTTGATTAAGTAGTATATTAAAATTTTGTATAGTCTCATGATGATAGAAGATGATTCGAAAAGAATTCCGCCACCAGTGTCCCGAAATTTTATAAAGAAAAATAGACAACGATCAATCAGCACACTCATGATAGACCTACACTCTTCAGTTTGTTGTTCTTTGTTTACCAGTCGTTTGGTGTTATGATTAATAATGGATATCAATAATACGTCTACATATTAAGCGTGAAAGAGATGGAATAGTGGAATGAGTCATTTAATTATACAAAATTTAACAAAAACAGTGGGCGATAAAACGCTCTTTCAAAATATTGAATTTACAATTTATGAGGGAGAGCGAGCTGGCTTAATTGGTATTAATGGAACGGGAAAATCCACTTTATTGTCCATAATAGCTGGGCAGATTGAGGCAGATTCAATGAATATTGATAGACCTAATAAATATCGGGTTGCTTATTTGCCACAAGACCCTACATTTGCTAGTGGAGAAACGGTTTTGCAGGCTGTGTTTGCAGGAGATTCCCCCATTTTAAAGTTAAATCGTGAATATGAGGAAACAGTAGCGGCTCTTGCTTCAAACCCTACCTCAGAAAATCTACAAAAAAACGTTGTTTGGCTTGCAGCAGCGTATGGATGAGGAGCAAGCATGGGATGTCAATGCACTAGCAAAAACAGCACTAACGAAGCTTGGCATTGAGACATTCGATAAAGAAGTATTAACACTGTCAGGTGGTCAGCAAAAGCGGGTTGCTTTAGCGAAGGTGTTAATTGAGCCTGCAGATCTGTATTTATTGGATGAGCCTACTAACCATTTAGATGTACAATCGACGGAATGGTTGCAAGAAATGGTATTACGATTAAAAGGGGCCGTTATTTTTATTACCCATGATCGTTATTTTTTAGATGAATTATCTACGCATATTTACGAGCTAGCTGATCAAACGTTGTATCGTCATATAGGGAATTATGGGGACTATTTAGAGGCCCGTGCTATTCGTGAAGAAATGAGAGCAGCCTCTGCCCAAAAAGACCGCAATCGCTATCGCTCAGAATTGAAATGGATTCGTCGCGGCGCTAAAGCACGTTCAACAAAACAAAAGGCACGAATTCAACGATTTGAACAACTTGAAGAAAACCTAGAGCATAAAACTGAGGATGTTTCGTTAGAGATGGGGCTAGCTACTACACGACTTGGTCGAAAAGTATTAGAGGCTGAAAACATTTCAAAGGCATTTGGACAGCAAAAAAATTCTTGAAAATTTTTCATTTATACTCCAACAAGGTGATCGTATCGGTATTATTGGTGCGAATGGAGTAGGAAAATCAACATTATTGAACATGCTAGCAGGAGAGCTGATACCGGACATAGGTGAGATTCTTGTTGGCTCAACAGTAAAGCTAGCACATTTCAAGCAGACATTACCGAAAATGAATGAAAATGAGCGCATGATTGAATATATTCGTGAAGCCTCCAATGATATTACAGATGCAGAGGGGGTCCGTTACTCTGCTGCTCAAATGCTGGAGCGATTCTTATTCCCGCTCCATGCACATGGGACGCCAATCGGTAAATTATCTGGTGGGGAACGTAAACGCCTTCATTTATTACATTTATTAATGGAGCAGCCGAATGTTCTATTACTAGACGAGCCTACCAATGATTTGGATATTGAAACATTGGGCGTGCTGGAAGACTTTATTGAGCATTTCCCTGGTGTTGTGATCACTATTTCTCATGACCGTTTCTTCCTTGACCGAATTGCTAAAAAGCTATGGATTTTAGATGGACAGGGTCAGGTAGAGGAGACACTGGATCTTTATAGTGAGTATTTGGCAAAACGTGAGCAGGAGCTGCTGTAAAAGTAGAGTTGCCGAAGACAGAGAAACCTAAAACGGAAAAGCCAAAATCGGACAAGAAAAAGCTATCCTTTAAAGAGCAAAAAGAGTGGGAAACGATTGCAGACGATATTGAAAAAACAGAGGCTGCCATTATGGAGACTGAAGAAGGAATTGCGAATGCTGGCTCTGATTTCACGAAGCTACAGGAATTAACGGCAAAGCTAGATGAGCTTAATGCTCAGTACGAAAATTTGATTGAAAGATGGTCTTATTTAGAAGAAATTGTGAATGGATAAGGAGCGATTCGACATGAAGATTATAACAATTGAACCGACACCAAGCCCTAATTCAATGAAGATTGTCGTGGATACAGAATTACCATTTGGAAAAAGCTATAATTTTACAAAAGATAATAAAAATGAAGCAACTGGTGAAGCTGCAGCAATTTTGGCAATCGAAGGGGTCAAGGGCGTTTATCATGTGGCTGATTTTTTTGCGGTTGAACGAAATGCGAAATATGCATGGGAAGGTATTTTAGCAAGCATTCGTCAAGTTTTAGGGGAAGATAATGTACAAGAAGAAAACGAAATACATGCTGCAAATGAATTTTATGGAGAAGTTTATGTCCATGTACAATTTTATAAGCAGGTGCCACTACAAGTAAAGGTATTTGATAATCAACGAGAGTATCGTGTAAGCTGTGGTGAACGCTTTGTGGAAGCTTTCGATAAAATTATTGAAACAGCAGACGATGAGAATTATATCTTCCAACGCAAGTGGATTGACTATGGTGTGCGTTATGGTGAGCTTGAGGAAATTGCAGAAGCGGTCAAACAGGAGATCGATGTCACTTATTCTTCAGAACGTATAGCAGAAATAGTTGTAGCCGTTAATGATGATGAAAAAACAGTTATAAAAACAGATAAGCGAAAAGTAACAGTTGAGCAGTTTATGCAACCAGAATGGGAGAAGCGTTTCCAGTTGCTCGACCAAATGGCTGACCCTGAGCTGGATGACTTACCTCTGCTAGATTTAGCTTTAGAGGATGAGCAGATGTCGATTCGACGATTGGCTACTGTATATTTAGGTATGGTTGAGGATGTAGCAGTTGTGCCGTATTTGGAAAAGGCATTACAGGATAAAAGTGCAGCCGTACGCCGAACAGCAGGGGATTGTATGAGTGACCTTGGATTTGTGGAGTTTGAAAACGCTATGCAGCATGCTTTACAAGATAAAAACAAGCTTGTTCGCTGGCGAGCAGCCATGTATTTATATGAGGTAGGTACTGAGCAATCATTACCTGCATTAAAGGCTGCAGAAGACGATAAAGAGTTTGAGGTAAAGCTACAAGTGAAAATGGCGATTGCTCGAATCGAACAGGGCGAGGAAGCAAAAGGCTCTGTGTGGAAGCAAATGACTGAATCACGTCAATAATAACTATATGAACCAGCATCTATTTGAACAATTATTTGTTAAATATGGTGTTGGTTTTTACTTTTGAAAATTAGAAGAGAGAGGGGCGGTCGAAAAGATGGTGAAAACCAGTGAAAAAAGAGAGGAATTTGGTTAATAATTGGTTGTAGCCGCTCAATTTTGATGAACAAACAAGGTAAGATCATGTGTTACAAATCGAAGCAACGTTTTTCCTGAGCACTGATTAGTATCTTCAGCAAAGTTGTATGATATCATTGAATGAACTGGAAATATGAAAAGGATTTCATGTAATAATAGTGAGGTTATAGAAATTAACCCCATTTATCCTCCAGGACTTCTAGTGGAATGATGATTTCCTTAATTATCTTCTACGACGAAAGAGAGTTTGTATAAAATAATTCGAATATTTAGTTTTTTTTGAAGTAGAGGTGACTATGGATGTTTGGAAATATTACAGATGTACCCGGCGTAAAGATGGGAAATGTGGAAAATAAGGAAGGAATAACAGGCTGTACAGCTATTTTAGTAGAGAATGGTGCAGTTTGTGGTGTCGATGTAAGAGGCTCTGCTCCTGGCACCCGTGAAACAGATGCATTAGATCCAATCAATGAAATTGACCGTGTACACGCTATTAGCTTATCTGGTGGTAGTGCATTTGGGCTGGATGCAGCTACAGGAATCATGCAATATTTAGAAGAGCAGGATATTGGAGTGGATACAGGAGTTGCCAAAATACCTATTGTTCCAAGTGCAGTGCTATTTGATTTGTTTATTGGTAATCCTAAAACAAGACCGACTGCTGCAATGGGCTATGAAGCCGCTAAAAATAACTCGGGTTGGCTTTTTTTTAAATGGCAATACAGGTGCTAGGTATGGTGCTACTGTTGGGAAATTAGCAGGGCCTCAATTTTGCATGAAGGGAGGACTAGGTAGTGCTTCTATGGCAGGCAAAGATAATCTAGTTGTCGGTGCCATTGTTGTGGTAAATGCTGTTGGAGATATAAAAGATCCTTCTACAAGAAAAACGCTAGCTGGCGCATGGAATAAGGAAAAAGCGGAGTGGATTGATTGTTGTGCATATTTAGAGGAGCATGTGCAATCTGAAGCATTGTCGGGTACAAATACGACTATTGGTGTAGTTGCGGTAAATGCCAGGCTTACGAAAGCAGAGGCAAAGAAAATTGCACAGCTCACTCAAAATGCTCTTGCCCGAACAATATACCCTGTTCATACCATGCTGGATGGTGATACGATTTTTGTACTAGGTACAGGAAATACAATCTATCCAGTGGACTATATAGGCTACTTAGCAACAAAAGTGATGGAGGATGCAATACTTACTGCTGTTAAGTCCGCTAAAAAAATTGGCAGGCGTCGAAAGCTATTCGAGCATTTATAAAAAAATGACATGAAGAAGAATTGGTGAAATGGCGTTGTAAAGTAAAAGGAAGTATAGGTAAGACCAAACAGCATCTTTATATTACGGTTGAGGTGCCCTTATACCAACTTCTTACTATATTTTGAAGGGGTGATGGTGATGAAAAAATGGTTAATGCTTAGTTTCCTCATAATCTACTTAACAGGATGTCAACCTTTTATAGGCGGTCAATCAGTAATTGACTGGGTAGATTTTATTCAATGGAACGATCATGATTATACTGGTGTTCTGAATAGTGAATTAGCCGATGCATCATTCATAGATAAAGAAATAGGGGAAGTTCGCTTTAAAGTGGCTGATAATGTTACAAATTCATCCTATCAATTAAAAGATGGAGATGCAGCGTTTCATGAAAAGGGGACAAAGCTTTATTCCATTAAAGGGGAAGACAATATCATCGCTGTCAAGGATAAAGCCGCTATAAATGGGTATCGTATATATTTTGCAATTGATAATTCAGAATACAAATGGCATTTTGAGGATGTATCTTTGGACCAAGTAAAAAAGATAGAGATATATAAATCAGCCCCACCAACAGGAAATCAGCAGATAGCTACAATTTCGGATAAAGCTAAAATGGAGAATCTTCTGGAAATCCTATCGAATAGTAAAGACGCTCCGGCATTTCAACCGAATACAAACGCTGGAGATCCAATAAGCTATCAGATCATTTTATATACGGATGAACCCACAGCCTATAAATACGG
This sequence comes from Lysinibacillus pakistanensis, assembly GCA_001312325.1. The sequence goes on from BBDJ01000037.1 coordinate 24,934, forward strand.
TGTTCACTATGACGGTAATACATATTTTTGGCATCCGTCAGAAACGGCCATTTTATCAGGTGACATTCAACATTTTATAAGTGAAAAGTAGATGTTAGTCAAAACCTCAAAAAGCGCGAGAAATCAAAGTTTCTAAATTGATTTCTTGCGCTTTTATATCCAATAAATTGTATTAATGTAAGGGGTTGAATAATCTTGAAACCACACTATTTACATTTAATAGCTTGAGCATCCCCTTACAAACTAAAAGAAGGTATTATAGTCAAATGCTAGTTCATGCTTTGTTAGATAAGAAGCGATAGCACCATGTTTTTCAGTGGAGGCTCCAGCATAGTGATTAGCGAATTTCAGGAGTGGCACTGCGTATTGCTCACAAAAATCGATTAGCTTTCCAACTGTTATCTGCTGATTAAGGAAAATGCTTATTACAGCGCCAATGAAGGCATCACCCGCTCCGGTTGTGTCAATTGTATGGACCATGTCAGCTGGTACTTTGACATGTAGCTTTCTAGCATAAAGACTTGCACCCTCTGCTCCACGAGTAATTATCAGGATTTGTACTTTTCCTTGAAATAATGTTTGGACTGCTTGTTCTTCATCTTCGATTGCTGTTAAAAACAAAAGCTCCTGCTCAGACAGCTTTACAATATGGGCTTTTGGGATAAATTCTAAAATGGTTTGACGGCATGCCTTATCATCTTGCCATAATGGCAAACGGACATTAGGATCAAATGACACAAGACTTTCTGCTTGATGTGCCTGCTCGATCAAGGCTATGTGCGCCTCTTTCATTGGGCTTTCCACTAGATTTACAGAACAAAAATGAAGAATATCCTTCGCTGTTAATAGATTAGCAGGAAGCTGCTCTTTGCTGTAAAGTAAATCCGCTGCATGACGTCGATAAAATAAAAATTCGCGGTTTCCATCTTTCATCAGTGACACAAAGGCTAGACTTGTTTCGCCCTCATTAGTTTGCATAATATAGTTTGTATCGACACCAGCCTGTTTTACTATGTTCACAAGAAAATCTCCAAAGGCATCTTGACCTACTTGTGTGAGGAGGGCTGCCTCTTGCCCAAGTTTTGCACAAGCTGCTGCAACATTGGCAGGAGCCCCACCTGCATTTTTAGCAAAAAGCTCTACTTCAGTAGGGAGACTATCGTGTTCAGTAGGTGTAAAATCAATTAACAATTCACCAATGGTATAAAGCTTCCCCATAAGAAACCTCCTCTAGGTTTAAGTTGACGTATGGGACACACGTTTTTTTCTTTGGAACATAGATGGTATAAAAAAATCCCTCCGAAAATTAATAATATACCCATTGTTTGCATAAGGCTTGGTATAAAATCGAGCAATAACATATCGAGTAAGATGGCCACTACTGGGTCTACAAAAACTAATACAGAAACTAGAATTGTAGAGAGACTACGAATGCTATCAAAGAATAAATAATAAACAAAGCCCGTGTGAATAAAGCCAGTCCCTAAAATATATAGCCAATTTGTTGTCGTTAAGCCATCGAACAGTGAAAAATCTATAAATGGTAGGAGGATAATAATTCCAACTGCTGTTTGAATATAGGTTAATGCATAGGAACTAAGCTTTGTAATCGTTTTACTTGTTAGCATTGTAAACGCATAAAATATGGCAGACAGTAATGCCCAAATAAAGCCTGATTTCATAAATTCAGATAGTGATAGAAAATTATTTAAGCCGATAATGAACATACTTCCTATAAAACAAGTAATTGTTGCAAGAAGTGCCTGGATGGTCATTTTTTTCTTTTAAAAATAACGCACCAAAAATTAAGACAAAAATCGGTGCTAAATTATAGATAGAAATCGCAATGGAAATCGACATTTCTTCAAAAGCCTTAAACAAAAATACCCAATTTAAGACGATAAAGACGCCACAAATAAGTGTTCGTACTATTTCTTTTTTATTCCATATCTCTGTTTTATGTCCACCAGTGATGAGCCATAGTCCTCCTAGAAAGAGGGTAGCGCAAATACATCTGATAAATACTAGCTCGGTCGCTGGCACGCCAGTATGAACAGTAAAAAAATCCGATAGAGCCAAAAAGTGCCATTGAAACAGTTAATTTTATAATCGCAGAAATGTTCATACAAAACCTTCTTTCTAAATTTTTTATAATGATGTTTTAACTTTTGATGAAGGTGGGCAAGGTTAGTTTCTATTCATTTTAAAGTTCAGTCTGAGCGAATCATTTGGTCAAGGGAAGAACCTACTCAGGAAACAGTGAATACTGCTCGACCAAGAGAAACCCCTGCTCAGGTAAGCGTAAAAGTCGCTCGGCCAAGAGAAGCCCCCGCTCAGGTAAGCGAGAGAATTGCTCGACCAAGAAAAGTCTTCGCTCGGCCAAGAGGAAAGGTTCTACAAAATTAGCGGTATCAATCGTGAAAAGTAAAGAAAACCAACAGCGTATATCAACTGCTGGCTTACTTTTTATCTCTACTCGTTACTCGCGGATTTGCCCATTGCCGTGAATGAAATATTTTGTAGAGGTAAGAGCTGGTAAACCCATAGGGCCTCGTGCGTGTAATTTTTGCGTACTAATGCCGATTTCAGCGCCGTAGCCGAACTCAAAACCGTCTGTGAAACGAGTAGAAGCATTATGATAGACTGCTGCCGCGTCTACGCTGTTTAAGAACGTTTCTGCCACTAGTTGATCCTCTGTAATGATTGCTTCAGAGTGATTCGTACCATATTTATTAATGTGCTCAATTGCCTCATACACATTTTCTACCAGTTTTATGCTTACCTTTAAATCTAAATATTCAGTTGCATAATCCTCTTCCGTAGCTAGAAGCGCGAAATCGAGCGCTTGACAAACGAATTCATCGCCAATAATTGTGACACCTGCCTGGTGCAAAGCGCTGAGAAGCTGTGGTCCATACTCCTTAAACCAATCTGGATGAATAAGTAAGCTTTCTGCTGCATTACACACAGAAGGTCGCTGTGTTTTTGCATTTAAACAAATTTTTTTCTGCTTTTATGTAATCGGCTGTTTGATCCACATAAATATGACAATTACCAGCACCTGTTTCAAGGACAGGTACAGTGGCTTCTCTTACTACTAAATCAATGAGTGCCTTTCCACCGCGAGGAATCAAAACATCTAAGTATTCTTTTAGATGGAACAATTCTTTTGCTGTTTCTCGATTTGTATCCTCAATTAATTGTACTGCATCAACAGGAATTGAGGTTTTTTTCAAGTGCACGATGATACTTGCCACTATTGCTACATTGGAAAATTTAGCTGAAGAGCTTCCACGTAAAATCACTGCATTGCCAGTTTTCAGAGATAATGTTGCCGCATCAACAGTTACATTAGGACGGGCTTCGTAAATCATTCCGATAACGCCAATTGGCACCAACCGTTTTTCGATTAGTAGCCCATTATCTTTTTCTATTTTTTCTAGTAAATTACCTACTGGATCCTCTAATTTTACAAGTAGATGGATGGCGTTTGCCATTGCTTCTATACGTTCCTTGTTAAGCATAATACGATCCAGTGTGGAAACAGGCATTCCTTGCTCCTCACCATAAGCTAAGTCCTTCGCATTTTCAGCGATAATAGTATCTTGATCCACAATTAATTGATCCGCAATTTTTGTAAGAGCATCGTTTTTTTTCACAAGTAGTTTTAATATTTAACACATAGCTCGCGGCTTTTGCCAGTTTTCCTTTTAGTTGAACTTCGCTTGTCATCTAAATTCCTCCTTGATTTGTTTGAATTTTTAGCCATTTATCTCGATGAATAACCTCAATTGGGTAATTTGCCAACTCAGCTGTGCGTTTTCCCATCGCATGTGCTAACTCAAGGGAAGAGTATAAAACCTCACCACGACCAAGCAATCCCTTTTCACTATAAACCTCTACAACATCGCCTTTCTCGAAATCACCTTCTACATAAAAGACACCAGCAGGCAGTAAGCTTTTACCATTTGCTAATAACGCATGCTCTGCACCACTATCAATAAAAATTTTACCAGATACCTCTGTGAGTGCAATCCACTGTTTATTATTTGTTAGAACTGCGAGTGCATCATGCTCAACATATGTACCATCTCCACGACCTTCCATAATGTCGACAAGTTTATTCGCGCCGTGCCCAGTTCCTATAAATACTTTGACACCAGCATTTAAGGCTGCTCTAGCTGCAAGCAATTTGGATTCCATGCCACCTGTACCAACCTTAGAGCTTGATCCGTCTGCAAAGCCTAACATTTCATCAGACACCTCTGTTAAGCGATCAATCCGTTTGGCTTGAGGGTTTTTAATGGGATTGGCATTATATAGCCCATTGATATCTGTTAATATGATGAGTTGATCAGCATGAACCAGACCACTAACAAGTGCCGATAGCATGTCGTTATCACCAAAGGTTAATTCACTAACAGAGACTGTATCATTTTCATTAATAATAGGCAGTATTGAGCGCTCAAGTAATTCCTCAAAAGTGGCACAAGCATTTTTATAACGTTCTTTTTTTTGAAAAATCAGTACGTGTCAATAAAATTTGAGCAGGTACAATATCATAAATCCCAAATAAAGCATTGTAGGTTTGAATGAGTAAACTTTGCCCAACTGCTGCAGCGGCCTGCTTTCCTTTTACTGTTACTGGACGTGAAGGGTAGCCAAGCTGTTTAAAGCCTGCTGCGACTGCTCCTGAAGATACTAGTAATACCTCATGACCGTATTTTTTTAGCTCAGCAATTGCTTGAACATGATCCATTAAACGTATTTTATCAATTTCACCTTTTGCGTTGGTTAAGGAGCTACTTCCAATTTTAACGACAATCCTTTTTCTTTCCACGGCTTTTTCCTCCTTCTTCATTTCTCTAAATTATGCTTTTACTAGTTTCTGTCACCTCAGCGAATGTTCACACCTTCACAATAAAAAAAGCCTTCCATCCTAGAAACTAGGACGAAAAGGCTTGCTTTCCGTGGTACCACCTACATTGAACATCATTGACATTCCACTTTACTCATAACGCTTGAGACTGCGCCTAGTTTTGCTAGGACGATTCACGAAGGAGGTTCATTAGTCTTCTTGTACATGCCTTACAGCCTATGGACATTGCTCTCTTATCAAGTAGTTGCTAAGTACTGGTCTTCGTGCGTTAGTATATTAATATGTTTGATAAAGAAGTTCAGTTTTTTGGTAATTGACTAAAGAATGCACTACTTCCGTGTTGCTGTCAAGCTGAATAGGGAAATTAATAGAAAATTTTGAATAAACGAGAGAGGAATAGTGTGTAAACGAGGATTTAACATAGCTATATTACTTGAACCACCAAACGGCGATTAGTAGCGGAAGCATAGCTATAACAATTACAAAGAAGCTCCATAATATCTGTTTCCCCGAAGACATATTTCTGGGTTTGATACTCATTTGTTCATAAAGTTGGTTGATGGCACGCTGCTCCTTCGTGTAGAGTAATGCTTGAAATTCCTCATAATCTTGTATATAGCTTGAGGGGGCTCGAGGACTGAAGCGTAAATTGCGAATATCGTCCGTAATTTCTTTAGCACCCATCCAATAGGTAATTACAGGTGCTAAGCCTGTAGTTTGTGTAGCATGCACTTCAATGTCATGTGTTTTCATTTTATAATAGATATTTCCATGCTCATCTTCATATTGCTCCACAATATCACTTACTGCCATCGACAAACACCTCTTCCTTTAAAACAATACACCTTGTTTCAATATATTTATGTTCATTATAAGATATTGAAGGAGAAAAGTATTGCAATAACGAGCATTATTAAGTATATAATTTTTTTTCTTCCAAAATTCATGATAAAGTCATAAACTAACATCAGGTGACGGTAATGTCCTGTAGTATAATGACAATAAAACCATTTTGGGAATGGTTGAAAAGTGATGGAGAGAAGGGGAAGTTTTATTGGAGCTATCAACAGTACTAGCTTTTTTAGGAGCATCAATTATATTAACATTAATGCCTGGACCAGATAATTTATTTGTTTTAGCACAAAGCATTACACAAGACAAAAAGGCAGGCATTGCTACTTCGTTTGGTTTATGTACAGGTTTGCTTGTGCATATTGGCGCTGCTGTACTTGGTATATCAGCCATTATTTATCAATCGACTGTTATTTTCTCTATTGTGAAATTTGCGGGTGCGGCATATTTACTATATTTAGCGTGGCAATCTTTTCGAGCGAAAGGCGATCCATTCACATTGGACCAACAAAATGCCCAGGCCTACGTAGCGTTATATAGAAAAGGAATTTTAATGAATATTTTGAATCCAAAGGTTTCCTTATTTTTCTTAGCACTATTGCCACAGTTTGTAAATCCATCTAATGGTCATGTGGCTTTACAGATGCTTATTTTGGGTATTATCTTTTTAATTCAAGCTCTTTTCCTATTTTCATTGTTTAGTATTTTTGCTGGTAATGTAAGAAAAGTGATAATTGGGAAGCCTGCAATTGCGAAAAGATTAAATATGGTGCAAGGTGTTATCTTTACCTTTATTGGCATAAAAATTGCACTGAGTAAACAGTAGAAGGGGGAATTGTTCATGGCAATTTTACATATCACCTTTAGCTTATCTACACAAGGTTCAATAAAACATGCAATCCGACAAAACCATTTACAACGAGAAGAGTCGGTTATTTGTATTAATGATGTGTTCTCGATTGGTCCTCTGAATAATCTAGAAGAACGAAAAAAATTGGCTTAAAGACTTTGTTTTTAGGGATCATGAAGAGTTTGAATTGTATGAGGATTTTCATCAAGATTGGATGAAAATTGATAGATTACCATGCGATGTGGATGTCTGGGTTTGGTATAGTCAAAATACACACGAAGAGATTGGGTTACGCTATGTTATGAGTGAGTTTATCAACAAATGTAGTATGGTCTATGGAATTGACGCCACAGAAGGCTTGAAACGTATCCAGCCCAACATGATGATACGACATACAGGAGAGCTTTCAGCAGAAATGTTAATGAAGCTTCGTCCAGAGGCAAAACGTTTTTCTATAAATGAATGTCAGCGGCTTGCAAAGGAATGGGAGAACCTGAAACACCATCCAAGTACACTACGTATATGGAAAGATGGTATTGTGCATGTAGAGGAAGATGCATTAGATGCGATTATAATCGAGTGCGCAAAAAGAGTACATGTTCACCAGAATGAGGAATGGTTGCTGCCAGTCCGCATCATTGGCGAGACATATGGTGCAATAGATGATTATTTAAATGAAGAATTTATCGAAAATCGCTTGAAAGCTCTAGCAAAGCAAGGACTTTTTGAGGTTGACGGTGATTTTTCAGATATTCATTCATATCGAGTAAAATATATAGGAGAGTAATAAAAAGCGGTGGGTTGACTTAGCAACCTGCCGCTTATTTTTATCTTTTCTTAAAAAAATCAAAAACAAACTGTTGGAATTGTCTTGCTGAAGGAGGGAGATAACGATTTTCAATCCATGCCATCCCGATGATACGTTCACAGACCATATCTTCCACACGAATTTTAGCTAATTTTTTTTGGATTTAAATCTTCGTCATCTGGTAGTAGTGAGACACCAAGTCCGGCACCCACAAAACCAGCAATTGTTGATACTTCATCGCCTTCGTACGTAATTTTAGGTTTAATCCCAGCGGCATTTAGCAAGCGATCTGCTGTTCTACGTAATGCATATCCCTTTTTCATAAGAACAAAATTTTCCTGTTCCAGTTCTTTCATTTTGATGCTTGTACGTTGAGCAAACGGATGATCAATGGGCACCATGATAAAAAGCTCGTCACGCCATAACTCCCTCCAGCAAACAGGAGGTTCTGTGTCAATTGCTGCAAGTAAGCATAGGTCTAGTTCACCAGCCAGTAATTGCTTAAGTTGTGAGTGTGAGTAATTTTGAGTAAAGTGAAAGCGGATTTGGGGGTGCTGTTGACGAAAAGCACGAATTAAATCTGGTACAATGCTAGTTCCAAGAGTATGTAGAAAACCGAGTGAGACATCACCAAGCTCAGGGTTATTAAGCTCCTGTAATTCTAAAACTGCTTTTTCATATTCCTTTCGCATTCGTTGAACACGATATAAAAACAATTCCCCATATCGGTTGAGCATAATGGAACGTCCTTGACGGTCAAATAAAGGAACACCCAATTCTTCTTCAAGCTTTGAAATTGAACGGCTTAATGCTGGTTGGGAAATCGCTAATGCTTCCGCAGCACGTGTCATATGCTCAAGCTTTGCAACTGTTACAAAATATTCTAATTGTTGCCACTCCATTTACTCAACACCTCTATTCCCGTATTTTTTTTGAGCTAACTGCATTATAACGAGAAAAGGGTAGGAAGTATAGGTAACATAAAAATTTTTAAAAAGAATTCGTACTGAAAATAAACGAATCCAAATTTTGCACTTTCAAAGTATGAAGAAAAGGCTATTTAATACGTTTTAACCTCACATCGTTAATGCGTAAAATGCATTGATATGATAAAAACTATAAATTGTACATTATGAATAAAGGGTGTTAAGATAGACACATAAAATACACAATTACAAATTTCCGTGAAGGGGATATTATAAAATGAAGTTTATAAAGCCACAACCTCTAACAATTGAGGGAGCAAAAAAAGCCGTACTATTACTGCATGGATTTACAGGTAGCACAAAAGATGTAAAAAAAGCTAGGAGAATTTTTATCCAAACGTGGATATACCGTTCATGCACCAATATATAGTGGGCATGGTGTAGAGCCAGAAGCATTATTAGAAACAAAACCAGAGGACTGGTGGAACGATGTTGTGGAAGGTTATAACTTCCTACAAAATAAAGGCTATGAAGAAATTGCAGTAGTAGGAATTTCACTTGGCGGCGTCTTCTCGTTAAAAGTAGCCGAGAAGTTTCCTGTAAAAGCATGTGTTGCCATGTGTGCACCAATTACACGCGATAACTCAAAAGGCTTATTTACTCGTTTATACCATTATGCTCGTTTATATAAACACTTTGAAAATAAATCAAAGGATCAAATTATTTCAGAATTACATGAACTGCGTATTACACCTAAAGATTCATTAGATGGTGTGACACGTTTAACTACTGAAACGCGAGAAGAATTATCGACAATTCAGGCACCAACATTAGTCATGCAAGGTTCTTTAGATGATGATTTGTATCAAGAGAGTGCACCTTTTATTCTAAATACAGTAAAAACAGATGATAAAGAGATTATCTGGTATGAAAATTCCGGTCATATTATTACGTTAGATAAAGAGCGTGATAAAGTGTATGAGGATGTTTATAAATTTTTAGATCATGTAGAGTGGTCTGTAGCAAACTAAGAGCTGTCTGATGACAGCTCTTTTCTTTTGGACTAAGAAACAAGGAGCTTTTCGAATGTAATTTTCACTATGGTTCTTTTTCCTTGGCGTAAGCCTTTATGCCCATTTATGTGGGATAATAAGGATAAACGAAAAAACTATTGTTTTTATAATAAATGCCTGATACTATGATTGAATTGTAGTGAAAAATCATTTGATTAAAATAATTTGCTATCGTCAATTACATCGAAGGAGTACATCAAAAATGCAACAGAAAATACCTTTCTCAACCTATGCAGTCATCGGTACAATGCTTTTCGGACTGTATTTTGGAGCGGGGAATCTTATTTTTCCAATCCAGCTTGGGCAATTAGCGGGCACTAACTTTTGGTTTGGATTAATAGGCTTTTTAGTAACAGCAATTGGTTTACCGTTTTTAGGTATACTAGCGATTGGTTTATCAGGTAGCAATGGATTACGTGATTTAGCGAGTCGTGTTCATCCTTTATTTGGGGTGACTTTTTCATTAGCGCTGTATTTAACAATTGGTCCATTTTTTGCAATACCACGAACAGCCACAGTACCGTTTGTTGTTGGCTTTGAACCATATATTCAAGCACAGCATACAACACTGCTACTTGTATTATTTAGCTTTGTATTTTTTGCCATCGTGTATTACTTCTCATTAAATCCAGCGAAAATTATGGATTATATCGGTAAATATTTAACACCAGCTTTTTTTAATAGTGTTATTTATTTTAATTATTACAAGTATTGTAAAGCCGATGGGGCATTTTCAGCAGCCAATGGGTGACTATATAGATGCTGCATTTATGACAGGCTTTAAAGAAGGCTACAACACAATGGATGCCTTAGCATCATTAGCCTTTGGGATTGTTGTTATTAATGCCATTAAAAGTGCAGGAATTACGGATCGAAAGGAGATTGCGAAGGCCACATGGACATCAGGAATCTTTGCAATGGCATTAATGATGCTCATATACGGACTAATCACGTATATGGGGGCATCTAGTATGGAAGCGGTTGGTCCATACGAGAATGGCGGTTTAATTTTTGCAGCAGTTGCCGATCACTATTTCGGCTCATTTGGGGCTATTTTATTGGCAATCATTATTGTCCTTGCTTGCTTAAAGACAAGTATTGGCTTAATTACATCCTGTAGTGAGTTTTTCCACGAAGTATTCCCTAAAATCAGTTATAAATGGTTTGTGTTCATACTGTGTCTAGTATCATTTACAATCGCTAATTTTGGTTTAACGAATATTATTCAATATGCTGTCCCAGTGCTTATGTTCTTATATCCACTTGCAATTGTGCTAATTTTACTAGCACTAGGCTCTTCATTATTTAAAAATAAACAGGCTGTATACTTAACAGCCATATTCTTCACTTTTTTTCATAAGTCTAATCGATGGCTATCGAGCATTAGCTACAAGTATACCAGCAGTAAAATTTGGTCTATTTGAAGCAGTTGAACAGCTATATTCAGATTTTCTACCTTTTTATGATATTGGCTTAGGATGGATATTGCCTGCTCTACTAGGTGCCTTCATAGGCTCTATATTCCCTTCAAGAAAGGTTAAAAGTATGTATTAACTAATATGGAGTAAGCCACATGCAGGATTTTTGATCCTAGCGTGTGTCTTTTTCTTATATTACAAATGTTCATTCAAATCTTCTATAGTTGAGGCTTCTTTAAAAATTGAGTATCCTTTTAGCTGAATAGTTTCAAATAAAAGACTAGCTACTATTTCTCAATAATTAAAAGGTTGTTGTCGATAGGTTGGTCACAGCCTTCAAGTGAGTATTTTTCATTAATGTTCGTTTGAACTTTTTTTAAGTGAGTCACAATTTGTTTGAATATAACTTTTTTTGCTCATTAATATCGCTTCGAGTATCAATTGTTAAATAAATTATTTCTTTCTGGTATTCAAGGTAATAAAACACCAGATTACCTTCATGTGTATATCTAACTAATCTTATACGATCTGATTTATTTTGCTGAACATTATTATAAAACTTTTCAAATCGTTCTTTATTCTCTATTTCACCTTGCTTGTCATTTATATCTTCTAGCAACTGAGGATAAGGAAATATATCGGGGTCCATATTAATATCCTGTGATTGATTAGGAACATCACATCCAGAAATTATTAAAATAAAGAATAAAACAACATATATTTTTTTCATGACCATCCACCTTTTTTTTCATTTAGTCGATTTTGTAATAAATAATGTTACAGGTCAGTAGTATTAAATATTACTATTACTTTAAGTTTAATGTCACATATAACGAAGTTGGTTATACAACAAGAGCATTTGCCCGCAAAAATTCGTAGCTTTACGATAGATGGATGAACACATTCTTCTATTCCTCATACAAAATAAGACACAACTCCACCTAATTCGGATCGAGTTGTGTCTTATCACATTTTTTTAATAAGCAGTCCAGCCACCATCAACAGCGATAACTTGTCCGTTAACAAAGCTCGCTTCATCTGAACCAAGGAAAATAGCAAGCTGTGCAATCTCCTCTGGTTGTCCAGCACGGGGATTAATGGCCAAACCAAGTCCTTGTCGAGCAGCACCAACTTCACTCATATTTGTCATAGTAGAGGCAATATTGGTCATTACTGCGCCTGGGGCAATACCGTTACAGCGAATGTTTTTATCTGCATACATAAATGCTGTGTTTTTTTTGTTAGTCCAACGACAGCATGTTTAGATGCAGTATAAGCAGCACCTGCACGAGCCCCATAAAGACCTCCAGCAGAAATATTGTTTACAAATACTCCATGACCCTGTGCTAGGAAAATTTCTGTAGCCATACGCATGGAACGCATAACGGCTGTAGTATTCACGGCAAATACTTTATCCCAGCGTTCGTCAGATATTTCGCCCACAGGCTCCATACCATCCATAATGCCAGCATTATTTACTAAAATATCTAATTGTCCATAAGCCTTTTTAGTTTCATCAAATAAACGATGTAGGTCATCTGTTGATGCAACGTTTGTTTGTACCGCAATTGCGGATCCACCAGCTGCCTGAATACTATCAACTACGGCTTGTGCACCCTCTAAATTTAAGTCAGAAACAACAACTTTTGCGCCCTCTTTTGCATAACCTTCTGCAATTGCTTTTCCCATACCTGATGCTGCACCTGTTACGATAGCTACTTTACCTTCCAATCTCATCTTAAGGACCTCCTACATATGGTGTTTTTTATCCCTGTATATATGAACAATTCTCCAATATATGAAGTTGGATATTGAACATGTGTTCATTAAAATAATATAATATTTTTGTAAGCGATTTCAATAAGCAATATATAAAGAACTGTTTAGTAATGAACACATATAAAAAAATCTGTTGAATATGGGGGAGAAAATTTGAAAGCAAATGATTTAAGAGTTGTCAAAACAAAGCAAGCATTGCACAATGCATTAATGACTTTATTAAGTGAAAAGCCACTCGAAAACATTTCAATTGCTGAAATTTGCCGAGTTGCAAACGTAAATAGAGGAACCTTCTATTTGCACTATGAGCAGAAGGAAGGATTATTTGAGGAGTACTTTCAGGAAATTATGGAGGATTTATATAATTCCTATGAGGAGCCATACCGTGCAGTAACGACATTAGACAAGAATCAATTAGACCCAAATACCATACGAATTTTTCATCATATTGAGCGCTTTAAAATGTTTTACCGCATCGTTTTTTTCAAAAAAATGTTCCGCTAACCTATTATTACATGCTGTTTGATGGAATTTATTCGCTTCTCAAAAGAGACATTACAGCTCAGCATAAGTTACATGATGAAATAGCTATTGATTATTACAGTGCATATCAGGCGAATGCAATTATTGGTCTAATTATTCAATGGTATCGTAACGATTTTGCAGATAGTGTAAGCACATTAAATAAACAATTAGCAGCAATTTTACGATTTGGTCATTAACTGTTGTTCTCGTTAGATGAGAGGCGAGATATTACCCTTCTATAATACGGCCATTTATTATAGAAGGGAGTTGAAGTTTGTGAGCTGTGAATGTTAAACCCTCTATTTTTAATGATGCTTCATTCCAATATTGATTGAGAGCAAAATTAAAGATATGGCCCTCTATGAAATTTAAGAAGCAGCACTGGAAGAGATTATTGACAACTAATTAGAATTGACATAATGGTAAAAATCCAAGAAGGCTTTAAAGCAGATTTACTATTTTTTTATTGAACAGTAGTAGATGTTATTTCTTTATTTTTTTGTTTTCTGTAGAGCAACGGCTATAGAGGAAATAATCAATGTGACAGCAATAATGATCCCTAATGCATTACTGTTCTGCTGAAGGTTTTCAGCACTTCCGCCAAAAATAATCGTGTAATAGCCATCTGCTCCATAAGTGGCTGGAAGAATGGAAGCTAGCTTGTTATAAAAATCAGAAAGCATGATTTTTGGTACAAGTACACCTGATGTTACTAGCTGTAGGGAAAGAGCACAAATATTAAAAATCATACCTAAATTGCCGAAAATCATGACAAAAACTTGTGCGAGACATAGGAATGCCCAGAACATAAATGCTTGGAAGAGATAGATAGTTAGGATGCTTACCTCACTTGAAATATTAAAGAGGTGCATTAACGCAATCGTTAATAGAGGTAAGACAAAAGCTACTCCAATATTTATAATTTGCCTTGCTAGGAACAATTGCCATTTTGAAACGAAAGTTTGCACTAGTTGTGCTGCCTGCTGATGCTGCATAATCATTACCATCGCACCAACGAATGATGAGATGATGACCATTAATGGTACAAAGTTTGCCGCAAATCCATCTGCATTATTTGTTTTAATAATTGTGGAATCAATTGAACGATCTTTTATCTGCAAAATTGTAGCTTCAACCGAGTCTGTAATTTGTAGTGCCATATTTTGTTCTAACGGAAGCTGGGCGAACTTTTGGGAAAACATTTTAAACGACTTTTCTTGCTTCAGTGGAAAAATATTGTGATTGATTTCCTCTGTTAGTTGTTTGGCAGTACTCTCCATCATACTTTTAACCATACCTGCACTAGCTTGATTAATAGAATAAGTAATTTTTCCTTCATTTCCTGCTTGGATTTGTGCAGTAAAGTTTTTTGGTATATGCAACAACATTTGAATATGGCGTTTATTCAACTCTTCTTCAGCCCGCTTAATTGAAGTGAATTCTTCGATAACAAATGGTAGTGATGTTTTCAGTCCATTTGCTACCTCTTGACCCATCTCAGCATCCTCACTAATAACGCCAATTTTTAAATTTTCAGCTCTCTCATTTACACCATCATAGGCAGTCATCCAAACTGAAAAAAAAGATAAGTTGAAAAGCGATGGTAACAACAATACCAATATATGTTTCTTTTATACGAAATAAAGCTTGTAAACCTTTCATCATAGGCCTCCTTTAAGTAAGTACTTACTTGCATTGATAGGAAAAATTTTTTTTCTAGGAAACGAGTCCCCTAGAAAAATGGCAATACTTGTCTGAAGTAATTCCTCTGTTGGCATCTCTGAAACAATAGTCCCAAGCGTGCACGTGACATAAAGTGTCCAAAATTCATAGCGATTAGTGATAATGCAGCTGCCTCAAAGTTGATTTCTCTAATTTTTCCTCTTTGATGCATCTCCTTCAAATAATGAACAAGTTCATTTTTAATAAGAAGCGGGATACTTGCAATTTCTTCATTAATTTCTGGAAATTGTATGCCTTCTTTAAAGCCAATCATGACAAAGTCTTTGATGGACATTAAAAAATTAAAGTGCTTTAGAGAGAAATTCATTAAATCACTTTCCAAATCCCATGTCACATTTGTAGTGAGCTCCTGCTGCATTAGAGGATAGTATGAAAACTTTTCAATAATGGCTTTTAAAATGCCCTGCTTACTACCAAAATGGCGAAAAATGGTTACTTCATTAACCCCAGCTAATTCAGCTATAGCCTTCGTTGTTGCTGCGGTATAACCTTTTTCACTGACAAGATGTAATGCAGCTTCAATTATGCGATCAGCGGTCCCTTTCGTTGACATAAAATTACTTCCTTTCATGCAAGTGATTACTTACATGCTAGCATAGAGTGCTTTCGTATGCAATAAAATTAGAATTAAAAAGTGCTCGGGTGCCGAGAACTGCTCAGGTAGAATCGAAATCTACTCAAGCAAGAAGAATTCCTTTTATAAACATAAAAATAACCTTGAAATTATTATGAAGATGAACCTAGTCGGCGCGCTGACCCAAGTCATTAATTTGTAAATCAATGAATAACATTGACAACTATATCGTCTGCTGATATATTCTTTATTATATCGTATGTCGATATATTGTTGTGCGATATAGAGGGGGATTTGTATGACACAAGAGCATCCGCCGTTAACGGAAGGCGTTTATTATATTTTATTAGCTTTATTTGATGCGAGGCATGGTTATGGGATTATGCAATTGGTAGAGGAAATGAGTAATGGTCGTGTTCGGCTTGGGGCTGGAACAATTTATGGTGCGATAAAAACCTTGCTGGAACGGGGCTGGATAGAAGCACTAGAAGATGATGGGCGAAAAAAAGGAATATGTAATCACTGAGAGTGGAAAAGAAGTTGTGCACTATGAAATTTTAAGATTAAGGGAACTTTTTGATAATGGTATCCGTATAACGAAAGAGGATGGGAACTTTGCATAAATATTGGTTAGTGATGAATCCGTATGATATTGAGAAAAGAGTTAATGAGATGGCTAGTCAAGGCTGGCATTTAAAAAAATTTACTTGGATTCGTTTTACATTTGAGCAAGATGAACCGGGTAGCTATATTTATCGCCATGATGAATTGGAGCGATTTGGTTCTACCTATGAGGATGAGTACCTAGATTTTCTCAAATCCTCTGGGATAGAACAAGTAGACCGGTCTGGAAACATTGTTTTCTTTAGAAAGCCTGCTCATGAAGGGCCCTTTGAACTTTACTCTGATAAAAAAACTAAAATCAGTAATTTGTCCAAAAAAAATTACGTTGCTATCATTAATTCTCCTACTGAATTTGTTTTTTTTGGAATAATAGGACTTATTAGTATTTCCGGAGGGCAGCATACAGATATGCTGAAGTTGCTATTGAATAGTACTAATATTCTTATCGTTATGTTATTAGTCGGACCAATCCTTAAGCTTATGCGAGTGCGTAAAATTTTGAAGAAGGAACTGGATGTATTTTCAGATTAGGAAGGGGGTAACTTTATGAAAAAGTTTAAATTTCGTTTTTTTTATTGATTATGAACGAGAAGAACAATGGATTAATAATATGGCAGAACAAGGCTGGCATTTAAAAAAAGTTTTGGCCATTCGTTTTTCTATTTGAAAATGGCATATCTGACCAATATATTTATCGCAATGAAATGGTATTAAAACGAAAAAAAAGATTATTTCGATTTTTTAGATACGATGAATATTGAACATGTAAATTCATTTGGGGTATGGGCGTACTTCAGAAAAAGGAAAGAGGAGGGGCCTTTCGAAATATTTTCCGGGAAATCAGAAAAAATAAAATATTTATCCCGTATTAATACATTGTTTATCTTGGCTTGTCTGATAAATGCATTTGCAGTGTTATTGAACATTGCACCAATTATGCTTACACATCAAGTTAACCAAGCATTCCCATGGATTTGTTTATTGAATGTCTTCTTAATTTCCTTATTAACGATCGAGATTTATAGAAATCATAAACATAAAAAGAAATTAAAATTGCTTACTCATATTTATGAGGATTAGAGGTAGACAGATTGCTTATAAGTATTACATAGACTAATAGGGAGGAAAAAGAATGACATTACAATTACAGCATGTCACAAAGAAGTATAAGGATTTTACAGCAGTAGATAATCTTAATTTCAACATAGAAAAAGGGGAGATTTTTGGGTTAATTGGGCAAAATGGTGCTGGTAAAACAACGACCTTCCGTATGATTTTGGATTTGCAAGAAACAACAGAGGGGACGATTACATGGGATGGTAAACCAGTGAATGCTATTAACCGTGATGTTCTCGGCTATTTACCTGAGGAACGGGGTATATTCCCAACGATGAAGGTTGAGGATCAATTATACTTTTTTGGTGAGCTTCGTGGAATGAAAAAGGCGGAGTTAAAGAGAGATATTGATTTTTGGATAAGCCGATTTGAGCTTGAGGAAAAGCGGAAAGATAAAGCGGAAACACTATCGAAGGGGAATCAGCAAAAAGTACAGCTAATTGCGAGCTTTATTCATAAGCCACAGTTCTTAATATTAGATGAACCATTCAGTGGACTTGACCCTGTCAATAAAGATTTACTGAAGGATGCCATATTACTTTTAAAAGAACAGGGTACAACGATTTTGTTCTCTAGTCACCAAATGGATAATGTTGAGGAGTTGTGTGATCACCTTTGTTTATTGAAACGTGGTGTCTCTCTGTTTTCAGGTAGTTTGCTGGATTTGAAGAAACAATACGGGAAAACCAAATTGGCTGTACGTACAGATTGGTCAACCACTCAATTGCTGACACTTGAGGGTGTGAAAGATGTACGCGTTGAGAAAGAGCAAACAGTGCTAACTTTGAAGGACGAGAGCTTTGCACAGAGCATTTTCCAACAGCTTTCCAATGGCGAATATATTGAGAAATTTAGTTTAGATTACTTATCGTTAGATGAGATCTTTAAGGATAAGGTTGGTGGCAACATTGTCGAAGTTTAATTTATTAATGAAACAGCTATATAGATCAAAATTAAAATCAAAGTCTTTTGTATTAATGACATGTCTTTATATACTCGCGATGTCCGTTGCAATTTTTTTGGTCGGATATAAAGGAATTATTTACAGGTAATGATCAGGCAAAGCAAATAGCCATTGTAAATGAAACAACTGCGACTTAAGTGGGCTGTTTGTTTCCAATGATGATATGGAATTTTTACAGAATGAAAACAATTTATCGAAGCTAGAGAAAAAGGTCAAGGACGAGAAGCTTGATGCAATCGTTAAAATAACAGATCAGAATGGTCAATTACATGCTGAAATAGCTACGTACACACCGTTAAAACTAAATGATCAAACTACTATCTCTTCGTTATTGCAATATGCGGGTCAGCATTATGCTGTTCAAAAATTATCATTAACATCTGAGCAAGCAGCGCAAATTATGAGTGCTAAAACAATTATCTCCAATAAAAATTTAAATGAAGAATCTTCTGGTGGTAAAAGTGAAGAGGAAAAGCAATCAGGACTATGGGTGTCCTATGCAGTTGGTATATTAATCTACTTCTTTATTTCCACATTCTTATCTATGATCACAACAGAGATTGCCTCCGAAAAAGGCTCACGTGCAATGGAAATGCTTTTAGTGAGTGTCAAACCAGCTACCCATTTTAAGGCAAAAATTGCTGGTGTATTGTTATTAGCTTTAACACAAATGGGAATTATTGCAGTGGTTTTCCTTGTGTATGCTAAATTTGTGAAGAATGGAGTTATTTGGGATGCTGCTACAAGCATTGTAAAGGAATTGTCGCTGGGATACGTTATTTATGCAATACTTTTCCTACTCTTGACAATCGTCCTCTATTTAATTGTAGGGGCTCTATTCGGTTCATTAGTTTCCAAAGTTGAGGAAGCGGGCCAGGTATTAATGCCTGCAATGATGATTACATTAATCGGCTTCTATGTAATGCTATCTGGTATCGGAAATCCAGATACGCTTATTATTAAGATATTCTCCTATATTCCATTTACATCTGGCATGGTTATGCCGATGCGCATTGGGGCTACTGATATAGGGGTGATGGTACCACTTTTATCATTAGGTATTTTAGTAGCAACGATTATTGTCGCTTATTTATTTAGCCTATCCTTTTATAAGCGTAGTGTTTTAACTTATAGCACAGGCGGCGTGATCCAAAAAAATTAAAACGGTCTTAAAAGTGACAACATAAATGATAGAAGCAGCTATTAAAAGTCAAGCGTTCAACAAATTGAAATAGTTAAGTTGCGATAAGATGCTAAACATTTTATTGTAATTCAAGAAGGGGCTGTCCGAAAAGTCGATGTTAATCGATTTTTCGGTACAGCCTTATTTATTTTCTTATTGAACGAACCTGCTGTAAAATGACAATAAAGTTTTTTTAATTTTAAAAGCTCAAACAAGCATAACCTCGCTCTAAATTTAGGACGAGGTTAAAAATATAGTTGTTTAATTTTAGATGTAAGATTCTTCACTACACTAAAAAAATAACTATAAAGTCGTTTGATTATCTAAGTTTTCCTCAAAAATAGCGCCCGATTGTAGAATAAGCCTATAAACTAAGCTGTGCCGTTAGTTCAATAACTTTAACAAAAAACCTTCTATCTTTTTAAACAACAAGAAAAAAACGAATTCTAAAATCAAAATCCGTTCTTCGTAAATTCTTATACTAACTCTAACACAATGTTTGAAGTATATGTGGCAACACATTGGCGCTGATGTGTAGTTCCTATTTAGGTGAAGCAGAAGATGTTATGACGTAATCAAAAGCGTTCCATCGTTAGATCAGTATTAACTGAAACCGCAGCTTTATTACCTTTAGCAGCTGAAATCATTAAAGAGGATGGTTTAGATCTTTCTGTTTCCCCAGCAATATATACGTTTTTTTTGGGTTGTTCTACCGACACCATCTGTTATAACTTTTCCATTTTCATGAATTTCACAGCCAAGCTTCTCAGCAAATTGATTTGGGCGATAATAAGATGGGGCAACAAATCCACCCGATCTTATAATGGTTGCTCCTGATTCAAACTCTATTTTTTGTAAGTACCCATCATTACCTATGAGGTCTTTTATCTTTTCCGAAATAATTTTGATATTGTGTTTTTGTAACTCTATTTTACCTTCTTTAGATAATTGAACTCCATTCGTTAAGACAACCAAATCCTGCGACCAATTATAAATTAACTTAG
Source organism: Lysinibacillus pakistanensis (assembly GCA_001312325.1). The sequence goes on from BBDJ01000037.1 coordinate 45,252, forward strand.
TCAAATGCAGTACATGCTCTTCTTTTTCTGCCATAACCACCAATGGCTTATCTTTTTGCTCCCAGCCATCACAATACGGACAACTAAATAGACTTTTCCCATAAAACTTTCTTATACTTGGTATAGTAAATATTTCGTGAACACCGGTGGCGAGTATTATTTTTTTCTGAAACAAATTCCTGACTAGTAGATGTTTTGACAGTAAATCGCTCATTACCTATACCCTTTATAATTTCAGTAACTGTAGCATTAAGATAGGAAACGGACGGGTAATTAACCAACTCTTTTAACGCTATTTCTTTAAACGATTGTGGTTTTATCCCATCTCGAGTAATAAATCCATGTGACGCTTGTGTCACTCTATTCCTATTCGTTCCATCGTCAAATATTGCAATGTTTCTCCTAGCCCTTCCTAATGTTAAGCTAGCACTTAACCCAGAAGGACCTCCACCTATAATGATACAATCAAGGACATTCATTTTTTTTACCTCCGTATTGATTTGGTTTTATTTTGACTTGTTATTTGCAAAAGAGAACTACAGTATTTCCTACATCATGAATTTCCATTCTTTACACACTAATATTAAATATAAAAAGAAGTGACGGTGTGTATAGCGACAACAGGAGACATTGCTTTTATTTTTATTCCTAAATCTGAATATCAATAGTATTGTGAGACTACAAAGAATAATAAGTTGTCAAATCAAAAAGGATCAATTTATCGCTATTGATAAAATGACCCTATTTCATATCGAATTATTCAGTTTAATTCCAAACTAAGCAACCTCTTCACAATGTGTGGAGTGTATATGGCAACACATAAATTAGTCATGTGCATTTTATATTAAATGTGAAACATTATAAAACAAATACGATCTTATAAGACCTAATGTACAATTACTTGTAGTTAATCTTACAGAGTATAGCTGCTTTTTTTAGTGTGTGCATGTCAAACATAGAAAACAATGTCAAATAATTAGTGGATTCTGTCGAATTTCCTCGTAAAACAAGCTATAATTTATAAAAGGGGTTGAAACTATGTTATCGCAAGCACAAATTGATGCTATTTTAAAACAAAAATCAAATTATCGTCCAGCATCAAAGGAAGAGAAGGAACTGTTTTTTTTGACAAGCTTAAGCAACAGGTACCTAAGAGTGATGAATTAGTCTCAATCTTGAATAATCGTGAGCAATTGCAGGTTTTTGTCGATAGTTCTAATCCAACAAGTTTTAGACTTCAACTTGAGCATTTGGAGGGTTCCTATAGATTGACAAACTCATTTTTTGCAATGCTTGAATAAATGAAACTTTTTTTGTACTGGAATCGTAAATAGTAGAAGATAAATCGCAGGGGGTAAATCAATATGTCTGAATTCAACAATGACCTATTAAAATCGAAAGATCCATTCGCATCAGAAAATCCATTATTACAGCCTAATCCATTAGCAAAAGTGGAGCAAGAGCAAAAACCAGTACTTGTTTCTGAGCAAGAGCTATCTCAAATTGCTCAAAATCAGTTGGCATTAAAGCAAGATCCTGAGGTTCATGCATTAGCACAAAAAAATTGATGTGAAAGATCAAATTGCAATGCTAGAGCTTGGAAAAGAAACAGCGAATGGCATTTCTACTTTTTCAGATAAAATGCTTGCATCAATGAAAACGAGTAAGCTTGAGGAATCAAGTGTATTATTAAATAACTTAAATCGGATTATGGATAAATTCGATCCTCAAGATTTTGCGGAGGACAAAAAGGGAGGCTTCCTATCAAGGCTATTTACAAAAGGAAAGGAACAATTAGAAAAGTTTCTATCCAAATATGACAGCATGAATAAGGAAGTTGATGTGATCTATCGTGAGATTCAAAAATATGAAGTTGAGATGAAAAGGAATACGGTTGATCTTGAAAATCTTTATGATCAAAATTTAGACTACTTCCAAACGTTGAGTAAGTTTGTTGCCGCGATTGAAGTAAGAACTGACGAAGTACGTGCGTCATTACCAGCGCTTGAACAAAAAGCTCAAACTGGTGATCAATTAGCAGCAATGGAATATGAAACATTGCTCCGTGCTGTGGAGTTACTTGAGCAACGTCGTTATGATCTAGAAATGGCACAGCAAGTTTCATTCCAGTCTGCTCCACAAATTCGATTGATGCAGCAAGGGAATAACCATTTAATTGCTAAAATTAACTCTGCGTTCGTTACAACAATACCGATTTTTAAGCAAGGACTTATTCATGCTGTAACGTTAAAACGCCAAAAGCTTATTTCAGATTCAATGAGTGAGCTGGACCGTCGTACAAATGAAATGCTTGTGAGAAACGCAGAGAATATTAGTAAAAATAGTGTTAATATCGCACGTTCTGCAGGTAGCCCAAGCATAAAAATTGAAACAATTGAAACAACATGGCAAACAATTATGGCTGGTATTCAAGAAACAAAGCAAATTCAAGCGGAGACAGCGAGAAATCGTGAGGAAGGCCGAAAACGTATAGAACGCCTACAGCTTGAATATGAAAAACTGAAAAAAAATGTAACCTTAAAGCTTCTTGCATACTGCAAGAAGCTTTTTCTTGCGCAAGATATTTAACTTTTTTCATTTTGTATCGAAAGATAGCGGTAGATGTTTTATGCGCGTAAGCGTAGTGGCAGCAGCAGATGTTTTATGCGCGTAAGCATAGCGACAGCGGCAGATACAGAAGTCCCCCATCTCAATAGGTGGTGAGCTGAATACGAATTTAAGCTACTTTTCAGATCTCTCCTGGATTTGTCTTTGACAAAAAAAGAAAATAGTGATTATGATTAAATGAATGAGAATGATTATCAATAGAGAAAGTGTGTGGATAGATGGTTATTACAGCAATACCATTACACGAAGATTTTAGTAGTGGAGTGAAGAAACGATAATGGGCAAAGTAAATGCAACTGGATTGTCTTGTGAAACATTAAAAGATGGGGCACTTGCCATTAATATGACGGAAACGCTTATACTCGTATCACAAAATCGCTATCAGGGATTAATGCATATAGAAGAGCTGTATAATGCCATGCATGTTGATATAGATGAGAAACATCATATTTTAGAGCAGGAGCGAAAACTATTAAAAAAAACAAAATTTACAGCTGGCGGAAGAAGTGCAAAAATTAAAGCAGAAAAATGTGGTATTACAAAAGAAGTTGACTGAATATAATTGTGCAGTTGATGAGCTGAAGGAGCTTCGTAGACAAAATACTGAGCTACTTTTTGAGTTAAGTAAATACACTGCATTGTCGAGAGAGTCACTTTCAGGTCCTCTCAAATCAATGATTCGTGATATGCGGGAGCAGGGTGTAGGTATTAAGGAAATCCATATTCGTATTAAACGGCAAATTAATCCAGATATTAGCTATAGAATGGTGCGTAACTATATTTCTGAGCTTGAATCTGAGAATAATGCATAGCATCCATATAGAAAGGCTGTAAATTAAGCATTTACAGTTCCAGAGCTAAGTCCTATAATTAGTCTATTCTTTAAAAATTGCGCAAAGTCGTAATCAATTTCAACAAGAGTAGGAGAATTAGAGGCAATGTCAAATGAAAAAAAAGGGGTTTTGGCAGCGTTCTTGGCTTATGTTTTCTGGGGTGCCTTTCCTCTATATTGGAAATTACTCGAGCATGTACCGAGTATGGAAATATTATTATCTCGAGTCATCTGGTCCTTTGTCTTTACGGTATTAGCAGTAGTCCTATTTGGCATGCGTAAGGATCTTCTAGCAGATATAAAGTATTTATGGTCACACCAAAAGCATTTCTGGCAGTTGGCAGGAGCATCCTTTGTCATTTCTATGAACTGGTATTTATATATTTGGGCAGTTACACATAACCATTTAATTGAGACCAGCTTAGGCTATTATATTAATCCGCTGCTTTCAGTTATTTTTGGGGTTATCTTCTTTAAAGAGACGCTTAATCGTGCACAATGGGTAGCTACAGGAATTGCTTTTATTGCAGTCATTATTTTAACGATTAACTATGGTTCCGTTCCATGGGTAGCACTGCTTATTGCATTATCCTTCGCCATTTACGGTGTATTGAAAAAGAAAATTTCACTTGATGCCACGAGAGGACTAGCTATAGAAACATTATTTATTTTACCAATTGCATTAGGCTATTACGTCTATCTGTTCACAACGCAGCAAGCCTCATTCTTACATGTTGATGTAAAAACAGATATCTTGATGATAGTTAGTGGCTTGGTGACAGCTATACCTTTAATTTTATTTGCAAAAGGTGCACAAAATATTCCGCTTTATTTACTAGGCTTTATACAATATGTCTCACCGACTATTGTATTAATTTTAGGAATTGTGTTATATAAAGAGCCGTTTAGTCAGGTAGAGTTAATTGCATTTAGTATTATTTGGGGAGCTTTACTACTGTTTTCTGGCTCGAAAATCATTGAAACGAGAAAGGCTCATCATAAATCTGCTTTTAAGAACTTGTAGAAATTTTCTACAGGTTTTTCTTTGTTACATTTATGTCAGTTAGCCAAGAGCATAACTCAGTCTTATAAGAAGATGAAAGCACCTTTACTTTTTTTTATTGCATATAGTAAGATAATGACAAATTAGATAACAATGAAAAATATTGAGAGGTGCTTTTTGTGAGTGTAGTAGGTTCTAAATAGGAATAATTACATCGAAATAAAATGATTGACGACAGGGGATTTATGGAAAAGTAACCCCTTATTTAGTCATGCGTTTATTTCAATACCTATGAAGATACCTACAATACTTTATAAAGCGTGTAATGTACTGACTAACTTCATGTTGATGAGGTTTTTTTCAGGATGCTTATTACATACCCTTTATAATGTGAAAGCTGTGGTATCCCCGCAGCTTTTTTTTATTTTAATAAAATCATTGCTATCTAATAATAGGTATCTTCATGAATGATTCTAAAAAATCATAGTGAGGAGCAATTAACAATGAATTATACTACTCTTGAGAAGTTACAATATAATGAACTGAAGGAAAAGGTAAAATGCTACTGTGTGAGTGGATTGGGTAAACAGTTATTGGATAAATTAGAGCCAAGTTCTAGCATATCTGTTGTGAGAAATCGATTGAACGAAACGACAGAGGCACGGGCCATTTTAGATGCAGAGGGGCATATTCCTTTTTTTAGGCGTAACAAATATTGACAGTACCATCAAAAAGCTTGAAAAAGGGGTTATTTTAGACCCAAGTGAGTTAATAAGCATTTCCGATTTTTTACGTGGATGTCGCAAAATAAAAAAAATTTATGTTGGAGAAGGAGTTTTTTGCGCCAGTTCTTGCTTCCTATGCTCTTTCAATGGCTGAATTTAAAAGTGTAGAAGAGGAAATAAATTTTGCGATTAAAGCTAATCGCGTAGATTCAGCAGCTAGTCGAGAACTAAAGCGCATTCGAAACCATATTGATACGACAGAGGAGAAAATAAAAGAACGCTTAACAAAATTTTTAAACAGTAGTGCAAATAAAACCTATATACAGGAATTTTTTTATTAGTAAAAAGGATGATCGTTACACAATTCCTATTAAGGCGTCCTATAAAAATCATGTGCAGGGAACAGTGGTGGAAATTTCAGCGAAGGGTGCTACAGTTTTTATAGAACCTAGTGCAGTCGCAAAATTAAATGTAGAGTTGGCGACCCTAAAAGCTGAGGAAGCTATCGAGGAATATCAGATTTTAGCTTCATTATCAGGACTTCTGATGGAAAATATTCGCGAAATCACGATTAATATGGAGTTGATTAGTCAGTATGATATGGTTTTTGCTAAAGCTAAGTATAGCAAGCAAATAGGAGGCATTGAGCCAAGCTTGAACGAATATGGCATTATCAAATTAATCAATGGGAGGCACCCTTTATTACCAGGAAATGCGGTGCCATTAACGTTTGAAATCGGTCAAGATTACAGAAGCTTGATTATAACAGGGCCTAATGCTGGTGGAAAAACGGTAGTCCTCAAGACGATCGGCCTTTTAACATTGGCAACCATGTCAGGCTTTCATATCGTAGCCGAAAAAGGAACCGAAATAGCTGTATTTGATAATATCTTCGTAGATATTGGTGATAATCAAAGTATTGAAAATGCCCTTAGTACATTTTCATCTCATATGAAAAATCTTTCGGACATTATGATGGCATCGAATAATCATACATTATTACTTTTTGATGAAATTGGCAGTGGGACGGAACCAAACGAAGGAGCGGCATTAGCTATATCTATTTTAGAGGAATTCTATCATATGGGCTGTATAACAGTTGCTACAACCCATTACGGTGAAATAAAACGTTTTTCTGAAATGCATAGTGATTTTATGAATGCTGCTATGCGTTTTAATGGCGAAACATTGGAGCCATTGTATCAATTAATGATTGGTGCCTCTGGCGAAAGTAATGCGCTTTGGATTTCACAGAAAATGAATATTCGTAAAACAGTATTACAGCGTGCGAAGGACTATTTGGACAATAAGGATTACCAGCTAGAAAGGTTCATGACAGTAAAATTAGAAGGCCCAAGATAGGAAAAGAGGGCACAAAGATGAACCATGAATTTTCCAAAGGGGATCGAGTGAAATTATTAGATTATGATGATGTTGGGCTTGTCTACAAAGAAGTAGATAATTACTGTAATGTAGTCGTGTATTATAAGGAACAGTTTATGGAGGTAAATATTAAGCGTTTGGTATTAGAGCTTTCTGCAACTGAACTATATCCTGAAGATTATGATGTGGAAACATTATTTGTAGACTATAAAGAACGCAAGCTTCAGCATGATATCGATCGTGGCTCAAAAAAAAGCTCTACGCAAGATTCAGAAGGAAATGAGAAGGGATAAAAGGTAAGGGGTAGATGGGGTAGAGG
>BBDJ01000038.1 GCA_001312325.1 Lysinibacillus pakistanensis
AGGGGCAAATTTGGATCAAACGTGTCATCGCTGAAATGGGCGGTAAGGATACAATCGTTGTCGATAAAGAAGCAGACTTAGAGCTAGCTGCACAATCGATTGTGAAATCAGCATTTGGCTTCTCTGGTCAAAAATGTTCAGCATGTTCACGCGCGGTGATCGTAGAAGATGTGTATGACCAAGTAGTAGAGCGCGTTGTTGAATTAACAAACGCTTTAACTGTGGGTGACCCAACAGACTTCAGCAACTTTATGGCGACTGTGATTGACCAAGCAGCCTTCAATAAAATTACTGAGTACATCGAAATTGGTAAAGGCGAAGGTCGTCTAGTAGCTGGTGGTACAGCAGACGATTCAGTTGGATACTTCGTTCAACCAACAGTATTTGCAGACGTAGATCCATCTGCACGTATTATGAAAGAGGAAATCTTCGGACCAGTTGTAGCGATCGCAAAAGCGAAAGATTTCGACCAAGCCATTGACATCGCAAACGATACAGAATACGGCTTAACAGGTGCAGTCATCACGAAAAACCGTATGAACCTAGAAAAAGCTCGTGAAGAATTCCATGTCGGAAACCTTTACTTCAACCGTGGCTGTACAGGTGCCATCGTTGGCTACCAACCATTCGGTGGCTTCAACATGTCAGGTACAGACTCAAAAGCTGGTGGCCCAGACTACCTACAGCTTCATATGCAAGCGAAAACAACTTCAGAAATGCTTTAATTAACTACAGAGAATAACGCATATATATATAGAAGAAACTCTTAATTATTAAAATCCCTAACAGTCTCAAAAACTAGCTGTTAGGGATTTTTTATATGCTTTATTTATTATTTGTAGTGCCCTTTCTTCCGTATGTCATAAAGCGCCATAACTTTTCAAACGGACCCATTTTAAAGAATTTAAACCAAATAACGCTAAAGATTATTTGAATCACAAAGACTAGGCTCGCTATTAGCACGATATCCGAGGGTGAAACAACCTCTAATCCCATTAAAGATATAATCGCTAGTCCAATAAAGCTTTGAGCTAAATAATTGGTAAACGCCATTTGTCCAACTCTGCCAATGGGTTGAAGAAATTTAGCAATTTTTTTTGTTCTCTAAAATAGTAAACAAACAAGCTAAATAAAAATAAGTGGTTGGAATGACACCTAAGCCTATTAGTAATGAAAGATTTTCATTATCCCCTTGAGATGCAAACCAAATACATATCGAGATTGCTATAAAGAAAGGGAATGTTATAAATTGTACCCATTTTATTTGTTTGGAATAGTCACTTACATGATTAATCCACCCTGCTTTTGCTACTAAAAAACCAGTTAAAAACATAATAAAAATAGTCACTGCATCATTTCCAACTAGACTAAATGCTGTTGATAGAGCATCGTTATTCGGCATAAAAATTTGTCCCAGAATACCAAGCACATGAATAGTTATAAACGCAAAGAGCCATTTACCAATCGTTGCAACCTTTGCATTATAAAAAGGTAATAAAAAGAAACCTATTACGGCATAAATGGCAAGAATCGAACCCCAGAAAATAAAAATGTGAATAATGCCTATTAAAAGCAAGGCTAATAAACGTCTTGCAAAACGCCATTTTGGTTTATCACCTCGAGCTTCTGCACGAGAAGCAAAAATATAAAAGCCTACACCAAACAGGAAGGAAAAAATTGAAAAGAATTTCTTCTCAATAAACATATCGATTAGTCTATCGATTAGACCATTTATTCCACTATAGTCAGGCATCGGTCCTCCCTCTACAATTAACTGATAGGCAGCCACATTAATAAATAAAATACCAAACAGTGCTAATCCTCGAATAATATCTAAGGAAACTATTCTTTCTTTTTGTGTAACAGATGAATTCATACAGTAAAACTCCTTATCTTTCAAACTTTTTTTAGAGCCGAATTGAATCGACAGCAGGATTTGCTTGTACCCCTTAATCTTATTGTGCTATTGCTATCATAGCTTTCCATCCTTACATCTATTTTTTTTAAAGCTTACAGTAACCTTACAAATTATTTTTCGGTATTACCTTCATTTTTTTTCACCTTTACTAGTTTTAAATCCCCTTTTTCAATTCAAAATTTCATATTTTATAATAACTATTTCTTTTAGAAAGGGGTTTGACGATGAATAGACAGCGCAAGCTCGGTTTTTGTTACCCAGGCTATAAATATTGTGGACCAGGTTGTTCAGGACCAGGTGCACCAACGAATGCTGTAGATGCATGTTGTAAGCAACATGATGAATGCTATGCTCGATACGGTCGTACAAAACTTTGTGACGAATTGTTTCAAAACTGCTTACGGCCTTATATGCAGACAAATGATAAAATGGCTAGAGATGCTAAATTATTTTACAATATTTTCGAGGTACGTAATCGCTTCTTTTAACATGAAAAGCTCACATTGTATTTCTACACTGTGAGCTTTTTCAACCAGTTATAATTTAGTATAAACTGTGTATTTTCTTGGATTTGTAATGCCAGCTTAGTGACTAAATGATACGGGTATGGTTATCAATATCACCATTCCAGCAAGGCTTCATATTCAATCAGGTTTGCTAACCTTCTCCTCGATAATTCGGGTCAGTTACAGTATATCCACCTCTGCATATCGCATTGATTTAAAAACGGAAACTGCTTCACTAATCATTTTACCTTCATGCTGAAGACAAAAACCAAAACCATTTTCAAGAAAATTACTAGTTATATCCCAATATTCTTGATAGTATTGATTAGTAAATTCTATACTATGTTCAATATATTGCTGATTAATCTTAGAGCATTCAAAATCTATTAAATGACGTTTCTCCCTCACATTATAAACATTCTCTTATCAAAGCAAAATTAATGTGAAGCGTTTGTTGAGTTCATGCGATTCTTGTAGTAGCGGTACAATTTTACTTACAATAGGTCAGAGGAATCGCCATTTCCCGATTTTGTCTGTATATGATAGTTTGCATTGTCAGAATAAATGTTGCCTTCTATTATCTGTTCAAGTACACTGTAGACGAATGTCGGTGCGACTTTAATAGTCTGTTTTATCACCCTAAAATCATCTACTTTTACCTTTACCATTTTTTTTGCCCCAATCTTATTATTATAATGTATATTGTAAATAGTAGAACTGTTGTTTACTATTGAAAATGCGTCTAGTATAAAACATTTGAAGGGACTGAATTATGCGCAGATAGCAATATTTTTCATCCAAACAAAATGAAAAACTTGGAGGTAAAAGTATTGATAGAACAAATTATCACAAAAAGACTGTTTTTAAGAAAAATGAAATTAGAGGATGCCAATAATTTATTTCAAATTTGGTCAGATCCAGACGTAACGAAACATATGAATATTATTAATTTAACGGATGTTAAACAGGCACAAGAGATGATTACCCTACTTGATGAATTAGCGAAAGAACAAAAAGCCATTCGTTTTTCAATTATTGAAAAAAACATCTCTTAAGATTATAGGCTCTTGTGGATTTAATTCATTTAATAAGGAGAACAATACCGCAGAAATTGGCTATGAGCTTGCGAAAGCTTATTGGGGAAAGGGTTTTGCGCAGGAAAGTATTACAGCTTTAATTCATTATGCCTTTACGACTTTGAACATAAAAAAAATTGAAGCAAAAGTTGAGTCTGCAAATAAGAATTCTATAAAAGTATTAGAGAAGTTAAATTTCAGTTATGTAGGAACATCGTCCGAAGCTGAAACATCGGATGATACTAGTCTTTATGCTTTAATACAATAAATTCGTAAGGCCAAGAATCACCATTCTTGGCCTTTTTTTCTTACTTAATCGGTATCCAAATTTCAGAATAACAATCAGGACTAAATGGATCCTGTTCAGAATACACTTCAAGTTCTGCAGATGCTATCGGTTCGTAAGGATTAGATGGGAACCATTCAGAATATATTTGTTTCCAAGTATTCTGCATGGCATCTGGCATTGGACCATGCACTTCAAAGACAACCCATTTAGATGCTGGTATGTCCATTGCCAGTAAATTATCTGGTACATCTCCTATATGATCAGCGGCAATCCAATAATCGATCAGGCTATTCTGTGCATAGTTTGAATCAGGAACACAAACGCCAAGTACACCCTTAATTTCTCCATTATTTAATTGAATTAACTGCTTATCAAAGTCTTTACTGTTCATTTCATTCCAAAATTGAGGAATCTCTCTCGTATTTTCACCACTTTGACAATTATAAGTTCTTTTTACCCCTACTACTTGAAATGCTTCTTTTTCTTCAATTCTATACTTCATTGGTTCTGCTCCTTTTAGGCTTACCTGGATGACCAGGCGATTGTATGATTGTAATGGACCTTGCTTCTTTCTAGCTTCACTAGGCGTTACATGATGTTGCTTGCGAAATGCCTTTGTGAAAGCTTCAGGAGAGTCATAGCCATATTTGTAGGCGAGATCGATTATTTTTTCATCAGTATTCAGTAACTCTTGCGCAGCCAATGTTAATCTTCTACGTCTTATATACTCTGCAATGGACATATCCGTTAAAATTGAGAAAGTCCGTTGAAAATGAAAGACTGAAGAATGAACCTCATGTGCAATTTGCTCCATAGTAATATCCTCTAATAAATGCACTTCGATATAATTGATTGCTTTTTGAATCGACTCAATCCAACTCATTGCTCTCACTCCTTGTATATAGATTAACGAAACGACAGTATTTAATCCTGTTTTTTTATGCTTTCTTTGGACAGATTCATTCATACTCTTTAAAGAAATGTTTACTAAATAAATTCTTATTGATATCCAGTTTTTGGAGGATAAGGTATGATCATTCTTAAGACTATATCAACAAATAGTTATCACTTAATTTGGGGATTCCTAATAGCATTTCTAAACAATAAATTTTGAGTATCAGTATGTAAAACAATCGTAACAAAAAGTCACGCTCTTATGAACATGACTTAATATTTCTTTATAGTTTTTTGGTATTTTATCTAGTTATGCATTGCTTCAAAGCTTTATTTTTTTCAATGGCTGCTTCATATATCGATTCATTTTTGATTTTTATATATTGATTTTTCGCTGCTTTGCAATAGCCTTCCTTTTCTAGAAATTCCTTCAAGGCAGATTTCCTGGGAAATATTTTTTTCCATTACACTTTGTACTTCTTCAAGTTCATCTATTCTTTTAGTAACTGATAGCATAAAAATTTTTGACAAATGACATTCTCCTTTCAATAAGTTAAGAAACGTATTATTTATAAATAATTAAAGCTGAATGTATAACAGTCTGCTCTCCAATGTATAAAGTATTATATTTAATATCGATTATCAGATATTCACTTAAATCTAAAAGTGCGTTATTAATATCATTTTCAAAACGTACAATATCATTATTTTGGATTGTTACTACTTGAGTCGCTTGCACCATATATTTTCCTCCCCCTCTATTTATATTAAATTAAAAGGAAAGATTTGTCACAAAAATAATAAAACTAATCAAACGGAAAGGAAGTGCTAGAGCGAAAAAGCTCTAACACTTCCTTTTAGTACATTCTTAAATATTCTTCATGTTCCCAGTTATGGACACGTGTACGATATTTATTCCATTCTAGTTCTTTAGCAGTTGTGAATTTTTCTAAAATATGGTCTCCAAGTGCCTCACGTACAATATGATCCATTTCTAATTCAATTAGGGCAAATTCCAATGATGATGGTAAACTATCAATACCATTTAATTCACGTTCATTTCGAGACATTTTATAAATATTTTGATCAACAGCGTCTGGAGGTGTTAAATTATTGCGAATCCCATCGAGCCCCGATGCTAAAATAACGGCCATCGCTAAATATGGGTTTGCTGCAGGATCAACAGAACGAAGCTCAATGCGTGTCGAGAGACCTCTTGCAGCCGGAATGCGAATGAGTGGTGAACGATTTTGAGCAGACCATGCTATATAACAAGGAGCCTCATAACCAGGCACTAAACGTTTGTAGGAATTCACTAGTGGATTCGTGACTGCAGTAAAGCCATGGACGTGCTTAATAATGCCAGCCATAAAGCTACGTACTGTTTGGCTTAATTGCAGTTCTGCATTTTCGTCATAAAAGGCATTTTTACCTCCCTCAAATAAAGATAGATTGAAATGCATTCCAGAGCCGTTAACACCATATAATGGCTTTGGCATAAAGGTTGCGTGTAAACCATGCTGTGCTGCAATAGTTTTTACAACTAGTTTAAATGTTTGAATATTATCACATGCTTCAATTGCATTAGCATACTTAAAGTCAATTTCATGCTGTCCAGGCGCCACCTCATGATGTGATGCTTCAATCTCGAAGCCCATTCCTTCTAGCTCTAATACAATATCACGACGACAATTTTCACCTAGATCTGTAGGTGCTAAGTCAAAATAGCCGCCACTATCATTTAATTCGAGTGTTGGATGCCCTTTTTCATCAAGCTTAAATAAGAAAAACTCAGGCTCTGGCCCTAAATTAAATGAAGTAAAACCAAGCTCCTCCATCTCTTTTAATACTCTCTTTAGGTTAGAACGTGGATCACCTTCAAACGGTGTACCATCAGGTCTTGTGATATCACAAATAAAGCGCGCTACCCTGCCCTTTTCAGCTGTCCAAGGAAAAATGACAAAGGTATTAAAATCTGGACGTAAATACATATCTGATTCTTCGATACGTACAAAGCCCTCAATGGATGAACCATCGAACATCACTTTATTGTCCAATGCTTTTTCTAATTGACTTACAGGAATTTCAACATTTTTAATTGTTCCTAATATATCTGTAAATTGTAGGCGAATAAATTTCACATTTTCTACTTCCACTTGGCGTATAATATCTTCTTTCGTATAATGTTTCATTTCCCACCACTCCAATGTAATTTTAATTAACATTCATTATTAATAACTGCTTTTAAATTACCTTATAAAAGAAAAAAAACGCAATACACATGTAAACTTTTATTACATTGTTTTTTTTCGAAGATATTTATCTTTTTTTATAGATATAAAGAGCCCTCATTTAAGATTCCTTTTACATATGAACGAAAACTTTACAACAAAGATTTTCATAATCTGTTTTATAGAATTTAAATAAGAAATAATATTTCCGTATTTTATATCACAATAGTCTTGTATAATGCCATATTTATTGGTAAATTTATAGCAAATTAGAATTTCTATATTGTTCATCAGCCAAGTAAATAAGGCGTATATAATATAGTTATAATGAAACTTAAAATTCCTAAAAATCTTCTATAAAAGATACATAAGGCGGTGAATGTAAGAAGTATGTCAGTACTAATTATTGGCGGCGTAAATAATGATGTATTGCGTCTACAAAAATATTTTCATCGTATAGACATCAAAGATATTCATTGCTTTACCTCCCCTGATGCAGCAATGAATTATTTATTAGATTCTTTGAAAGAAGAGCTGGAATTAATTATTCTCGATGCAAAATTAACACTTAAAAATTGCGAAGAAATATGTCAGCAAATTAATCGTTTAATAAACTGGATTGATGTCCCAATCCTTCTTGCTACTACTTATGAAAAAACAATTACGATTGATAGAGTTTTTGAGGCCGGAATATTTGATTTTATTTTAAAGCCATTTGATTTCACACAATTTAAAACTCGAATTCAAGTAGCCACAAAATATCAAAATGAAGCAAAACTTCGAAGGCAGCAAGAAAGCATGATTCAAAAAGACTTAATCGTCGCAAAAAAAGTTTCAAAAAAAACGCTTTATCACCACCATTAAATCTCGAGTACATACAGATTGATGGGCTTTATGTTACATCCAATACATTAGGAGGTGACATGTACTGTTGGTTCAAGATTAATGAACATTTGACGGCTATTCTTTTATATGATGCTATGGGGCATGGCATCGCCGCATCACTTGTTACCATGTCCGTTCGATCTCTGTTAAAAGGCATGATTACAAATTTAATCGATCCTGTAACAGTAATTCGGGAGCTGAATCGTCAAATTTACGAGCTTTTTTTCTGATGAAGATATGGACCGTTTTTTTAATGACGGCTATCTACATACTAATTGATACAAAAAATAGAACATTACACTATGTGAATGCAGCCCATCCAGCTGGTTTTTATTTGGAAAGTACGGAGAGACAGTATTTCTCCAAGCGAACACACCCATTCTTGGTCTATTTCCTACAATTCCTATCATAAAAAAAACAATTCCTTTATCTGGCTGGCATCGCATTATACTTTATACGGATGGATTATTGACATTAAATAAACAACACAATATCGATATGGATTTTTTCCATTCCTATGCCTCACAAGAAAATAGCTATGCCTTACAAAAATTTTCTCAAAAATACAATTTATTCGACAATGATCACAGTGATGATATAACAGTAGTTTCAATAACAATTACATTACAGGTAGGTGATTGGTGATGAAATTCACGCTCAATGTAAATCCTGATACACAAGCTATAGCATTCGTAGACCAAGTTATGGACAATTATGCAAATGTTTATAATCTACCTTATAAAAAAGAATTACGCTTTGTTGTACATGAATTAGTTATAAATGCTGTTGAAGCAATGGGGAAAATTGATGCATGCTCAGAAAAGGAAATTCAAATACATGTATACCAATCCAATGAAGAAATAAAAGTAACTGTTACAGATGAAGCAAAAGGGATAGCCGAAAATGATTGGGATAAGGTTCTTCAATACGATTTAAATGAACTTGATTATTCGGATCGTGGGCGTGGTTTATTTTTTTGTTAAAAATATGGTTGACGATATTTGGTTTGAGCATATTTCGGAAACAAAATTTTTAGTTGGTATCTCAAAAAAAATATATATAAATGAAGGGCTTTGATGAATCTTTTAATATTTATAAACGTTACTCAACTCTGGAATAAGATTCAACATCACACCCTATAAACGTATAATTGGGAGGAGTTTTAATGAGAGTGTCAATCCGAAAAAAAATAAGCCTGCTAATCTTTAGTTGTATATTACTACTTACCTCACTTTTAGCAGGAATAAATTATTATGTTGCGAAAAAAAATCTTTTAGAAAGCGCTAATACTAAGCTACTATCTGATATTCAGGTAAGCTATGAATATTTAAATGCAAAATTCCCTGGAGATTGGTCCATCAAAAATAATCAATTATATAAAGGCGATGTCAACATGGTTGAGAATTTTGAAATCGCTGATAAAGTCGGAGAGCTAACAAACGGTAATGCCGTATCAATCTTCCAAAAAGATACACGAATTAGTACTAATATAGTTGAAAACGGACAGCGTGCCTTAAATACGAAAGTATCTGACGAAGTTGCCACTGTAGTATTAGGAGAAAAAAAACGTTTTATTGGTTCAGCCAGTGTTTTAGGAAGCATGCACCAGGGAGCCTATGACCCTATTTTAGATAGCAAAGGAGATGTAATAGGCGTATGGGCAACTGCCGTCCCAACAGCTCCTTATATAAGCATTGCAACAAAATCTGCCCTTGAAAATATAGCCGTTTCCTTAGGGATTGCCATTCTATTAATTGTTGGTATTAGTTGGTTTTTACAACGACAAATCATTAATCCAATTAATATCCTAAGTTCCAATGCCCAAGAGCTTGCAGATTTAAATTTGAATGTAAAATTATTAAATCCTAAAGGCAAAGACGAGATAGCAGATTTAGCACAAGCATTCAGTAATATGAAGGATCGTTTAACAGAAATGATAACAATTGTGGCTGGCAGCGCTAATCAGATCGCTAACTCTTCCCACTCATTGGCTGAATCATCACACCAAACAAGCGAGGCTTCTAATCAAATTGCATTAACGATGAATGAAATTGCTGTTGGAACAACAACACAATCCGATCAAGCTGAGCAAATTGTATCAATGATGCAAAAAAACAATCGAAGAAGTATCGAGTAGTTTACAAAAAGCTGAAATGACCTTGACTAGTGCCATAGAATCATCGAAAATTGCACGTAAAGGAGAAGAAGCGATTAATGAAGCCATTAAGCATTTAAGTGCTGTAACGCAAACAGTCTCTTATGCAACAGACTCTA
This sequence comes from Lysinibacillus pakistanensis, assembly GCA_001312325.1. Next base: position 10,074 of record BBDJ01000038.1, read on the forward strand.
TTCAAAAACTAGGTAAACGCTCTGAAGAAATTGGTGGAATTATCACCGTGATTACAGGCATTGCAGAGCAAACAAATTTACTTGCCCTTAACGCAGCCATTGAAGCAGCACGCGCAGGAGATCAAGGAAAAGGCTTTGCGGTTGTTGCCTCTGAGGTACGTCAGTTAGCCGAGCAATCAAGCCTGGCATCCGGACAAATTACAAATCTTATAAATGATATTCAAGCCGAAACATCAGTAACAGTTCGTACAATGGAAAGTAATCTACTTGCGGTAGAGGAGCAAGTAACAATTATCAACAAGGGAGGAACTGCCTTAAAAGAGATAGTGGAGAAGGTTGTAGAAACGGAAAAAGGTGTTGAACAAATGAAGTCTGCATTTTCGCATGTCAATGATAACTCCTTAGGTGTTCAACAAGCTATTCATGACATTTCTCGCATCATTGAAGACGCTGCGGCTGCAACAGAGGAAATCGCCGCTACCTCCGAGGAGCAATATGCAACCGTAGCAGAGATAACACAAAACTCAGATGAATTAGCAACAATTGCTGATAAATTACAAAACGAAGTCAATAAATTTAAGTTTTAATTAAGGCTTAACATGATACTATGTGTGTTAGAATCAGTGGGAGTTTATTAAAACAATTTACTTATACGGACATTCACGAATCCCACAATGCCAAATATAAATTATTCGATAAACATGAAAAGGAAAATGGAGGCGCTATAGTATGAATCAGAAGAAAATTGCGATGGATGTTGGCACAAAGGCTGATTATATCTTAATTGCGTTTACTGGCGATTTAGAATACGGGCTGATTGAGGATATAAAAAAAAGATCTTCAATCGCTTAATTTAGAAACAAAGCATGGCTATATTATCGATATGCAAAAAGTAACTAATATTGATAGTACTGGCTTTGGAATGATTGTCAACTTTGCCAAAAAAAGTATCTTTAAAAGAAAAGAAAATCGCCATTATTGTCGTCGATGATTTCATCCGCAACTTATTCGCTATTTCACAGGTTGATAAAGTTTTTCCTATTACAAACAGCGAAGAGCAAGCAAGAAAGATGATTAAAGAAGACTGGCTAGGAGAATTATCACTTAACGAATATTAACCCTATCGTTGCCCCCATTATTACAATAGGTGTATTCCTGGGAATGGAATACACCCTGCTTTTTTAATATTGTAAAAGCATATTTAGTAAAACAACAAGAATAACTATCGGTACTACAATTAACATTAATAATCGATAAGTAGAATAGTACCCCTGCCCCATCTGACTACCCATCAGTAATTCCTTTTTCACAAATTCTTTATCAGCTATATGTGCAATGAAGAAAGCTATTAATAAATTTCCTAATGGAAGCATTAAATTCGATACTAGAAAATCTGTCGCATCAAAAATTGTTTTCCCGAAGAATGATACATCAGCTAAGGTACTAGATGACAGTGCTGCTGGAATTGCAGCAATAAAGACTACTATACCTAATAAAAGTGTTAATGCTGAACGAGACATTCGCCCCTTTTCTATAAATGCTGCAACGATAATTTCATATAAACTGAAGGAAGATGTTAACGTTGCAAATAAAAATAGTAATAAAAACAACGCTAAAAATACTTCACCAAATGGCATTTGGCTAAATGCTGTCGGTAGCACCATAAACAGTAAGCCTGGTCCAGAAGCTGGCTCTAAATCAAAGGCAAATACCACCGGGAAAATCGCTAATCCTGCTAAAAACGATACAAGTACCGTTAAAAGAACAACTGAACCCGCCGAGTTAGGTAAGCTTACATCCTTCTTTAAATAGGAGCTGTAGGTCACAAGACAGGAAAATCCTACTGCTAAGCCAAAGAAGGATTGTCCTAACGCTTCTAAAATAGCCTTTCCCGTAATATTAGAGAAGTCTGGCCATAAGAAAAATTTCACACCCTCCATTGCCCCGTCTAATGTTACTGCTCGGACAACAAGTACAATAAACATAATAAACAATAGTGGCATCATAAACTTATTGGCCTTTTCGATCCCATTTTGCACACCAAGAGATATCACTAGTACATTAGCTAGTGTAAATAAACCTAAACCAAGTAATGTAATCCAAGGTGTGCCTATAATCTTTCCAAATAGTTCACTAGGGTTATTAGCAGGATCAATAACTGTTCCAGCCACACCAAGACCACTATAAATAAAAATCCAACCACCCACAACACTATAAAAAGTTAATAATAAAAAACATCCCAGTACACCCATGCGGCCAATCCATGCCCAGCCTGGCTTCGTTGGTGCCACTTTTTTTATAGGCAGTGACCGCCTCAGATTGGGTGCCACGACCTAACACATATTCTGATAATAGCATCGGTAAACCAATTAACAACGTAAATAGAACAAAGATTAGGAAAAATGCTCCCCCACCGCTTTGACCAGTAACATATGGAAGCTTCCAAATTGCCCCTAATCCGATTGCTGCACCTGCTGATGCCAAAATAAAGCCTAGTTTACTAGACCATTGTCCCTTTTTCTCACTCATCTCTTCAAACTCCTCTAGCATTTCTAAACTCTTTCTTAATTCTACATGAAATTACTGGGCTCGACTAGATTAAGTTCATTTGATGAATCTAACCATTATTTCAAAGATTTTATCCTTCACCTTCACATTTCCATCTACTTCAAGCGTTCTATCCCTCACTTTCACTTTTCTATCCATAAAAAAACCTCGAGCCTATGAAATCACTCGAGGTTAAATATAATCTTATTTTGTTAAATACATATGGCGCTGACGATCAATCCATTTGCGCATAGTTGTAAATAATAAAGCCATGATAACAGTTAATAAAATACCTTTGACAATATTAAATGGCAAGATTCCAGCCACAATCATTGTATATAATGAATCCCCTACAACAGGCTCCATCCCTAAAAAGTACGTGTACATCGGTAAAAATACAGCATAGTTAAGAACACTCATACCAACTGCCATAACGATTGTTCCTGCTGCCAAGCCCCCAATAAGACCCCCAATGTTTTTAAAACGCTTAAAAATAAAGGATACTGGTAAAATAAATAAAATACCTGTTGTGAAGTTAGCGATATGTCCTACTGGTACTCCCGTTGGCGTGCCTGAGAAGATCCAATCCAATACATTTTTAAATAACTCTACTAGAATTCCCGCTACAGGTCCCATAGTGATGGCTGCTAATAATGCAGGCATATCACTGAAATCCACTTCCAAAAACGCTGGGAATGGTGGAATTGGAAAATTAAATAGCATTAATAAAAACGAAATACTGCTCAGCATGCCAATCGTAATAAACGATTGAAGTTTAACATTTTTCTTCATTGAAAACTCTCTCCTCTTTGCTGATTCAATCTCGCAAGAAGAAAGGCTACGACCTAATCATATGTTATTCACGAAAAAACCCTTATGCATTTTTTTGCATAAGGGAGAATAGGCATGATTAATAAACGCCATTAATTAGCTACTTTTGAGCGGGCTTTAAAGCCATATTGAAAAAAACGCCCGTTCATAGCCAATGTAAAATAACAAATGACGATCGTACCTCCATCTTCTCCCATCCAGACTCTAACTGTCGGCCTTGGAATTACACCAAGTCAGCCATGCAAAAAACTTTGCACAGGTCGCGGCTGAAGAGTCTTTGGTAAATCATTTGAGCCAATGTTTTTCACATTAACGATTTACAACTCTATTACCGCCGGTCGGGATTTTCACCCTGCCCCGAAGATGAATCAATATATTATTTTTGTTCTACAGCTTTACTATAATGAATTATGTAGAAAAAGTAAATAGTTCTGCTTAAAAAAATCCTATTAGATTTGTATGTTTTATGGGCAGTTAGATGATTTATCACTACAAAATCAATAAGGAGTATTCTCGTCCCACTGTCGATGTACGAGAATACTCCTTAAACTTCACCATAAAGTTCTATGGCGTCTCCATATATTGCTTGTTTGGGCCAACTGGCTTGGGTAGGAAATTTTTTTAAATCAAAGCTTCCCAGCTTTCCTGAACTACATTATCTAGGCGTAATTGTTTATCAAAGCTTGCAGCCGTTAGCATCATTGCTTCGATTAATTGTGTTGCTCGAACCGGGTCTATTGATGTTAAATCAAGAGGATCATTAAAGGTTACAATTACACCCTCAGCAACCTCTTGCACAGTATAAGTCACATTTTCTGGAACGACAGGAACATAAACATCATCATTTTTATTGCGCATAACCGTAATCGCTTCTGTTACCGAGGAAAAAGTTTGACGAAAATCAGGTGATAAATATTCAGCCCCATTATCCTGTTCCTTATATAAGTAATAATTAAAATGACTTGGACCTGTTAACGACATGGCCTTACTCGGCTCTCCTTCTTGAGAGAACTCGTATGGTGTACCATCTGCGTTTTCAAACTCAACCTCTGTATATTCAGAGTCTGAAAATGTATCCTGCAAGGTTCCCTTGTACTCATTCACAGGTGCAGAAGCTACATCATAATCATTTTTCTCAGGTAAAACATGAATCAACTTATCATCCTTTTCCTTCAATTCACCTTGATATGGATGATAGTTAGTAAAGCCTTTTGCTTCCTCTTCAATTTGTGGTGCATACTTTTTATACATTTGTAATGTAGAAGGTTTTTCTTTCCCAAAATCTTCTTCAACTCGCTCATTGGGAATAACATATGTCATTGGTACACTTTCTACATCTCTGCTTGCTAAACCAATGCGGAAGACAACGGCATCCGTTAAGTCTTCCTCATACACAGAGGTACGTAAAGACATAATTTTAGCATGTTCTGCAACAATGCTCGAATCCAAAAAAATTATCATGATTTTCAGCACTTTTGGCAGCCGGCGCATCTTCCATAGTAGAATATGGTGCAATGTCAGGTGCCGTCGCCTGATCTAGCTTAGAATGATTATTATTCATAAACATAGAGCCTACACCTACTGTTAATGCGAAAACAGCGGCAACACTCATAAGGATTGGCCATTTACGGTTTTTGCGCTTTGTTGTTTCTGTACTTTGCTGTTGTTCTTGGGCTGACATTTCTTCTATTGGCTGCTGGACGGCTTCTTGCAGATGAACATTATCCTGCAAGCGGGCATCTGCCAATAATCGATTTAATACTTCTTCTTTAGAACGGCGGTCAGAAAGCTTAGGGGCATTGTTCAATATATGTTCTAGCTGGTCATCATCAAACTGGTTATGTGTCATTGCCGTTTCGCCTCCTGTTCTCTAACCTGTTGTAGCTGTTGCCTCAAAAATTTGATGGCACGATGCTGCGTCGTTTTTACCTTCGCTTCTGTCCAATCTAGTATTTGTGCTGTTTCTGCAATCGATAAATCTTGAAAGTAGCGCATAATGATAACCATTTTTTTGGTCTCCTGTACAGTTTTCAAGTGCAGACTCTACCTGCAAAAATTCATCACTGGCTTCCAACATATCTTCCGGTGATGGTGTGTTTGAATGGAGCTGTTCCGTTTCCCAGTCAAAAAAATCAAGTGAATGCTTCTGGCGTACTGCCTGCTTCCTAAAGTGATCAATTGCAACATTTTTAGCAATGGCAAATAGCCATGTCTTTTCACTGCTATTTCCTGCAAATTGATCGTATGAGCGCAACACTCGTACATAAACCTCGTGCGCTAAATCTTCAGCAAGTGTACGGTTTTTTTACTAAATAAATAAGAAACTGGAACACGTCTTGATGGTATGCATCGTATAGTCGATGGAACACGGAGTCATTCAATGCACTCCACCCCCGTTCTATAATATTTGTCGTCTTTATGTTTACAGAAGTTACAGCCAATTAATACCACTAAAATGCAATAATATGAATTACTCGAAAGGTAAATAAAACGTAAAGGTCGTACCCTCTTTCAGCACACTGTCTACCATAATAGTTCCTGAATGTGCCTTTACAATATTTCTAGCAATAGCTAAACCTAGGCCAGTTCCGCCTTTAGAACGCGTTCGGGCTTTGTCAGCTTTATAAAATCGTTCAAAAACATAAGGTAAGTCATCATGTGGAATGCCATGTCCTGTATCCTGAACAGATATTTTCGCAAAGGTTGGCTCCTGCTCAATTTTGACAGTAACTGACCCTTCATCGGTATGACGGAGTGCGTTGTCAACTAAATTGGTTAGCACTTGTTCAATCCGATCCTCGTCAATATTTATCCTAGCTTCATCATTAAATTCACTATCAAATAGTAGACGAACATGCTTCTCTTTAGCAACTTGAGCAAATTTTTGTGTTATCCGTTCAAATGTAGAATTAATTGGGAGCTCATCCTTATAAAGTGTCATATGCCCAGATTCCATACGAGCTAGATCCAATAAATCTGTTACTAGACGTCCCATACGCTTCGATTCATCATAGATAATTTTTGTTATCTCGTTACGTTCTTCCTGATCCTGGATAAAGTCATCATCCATTAAGGCCTCAGAGTAGCCCTGAAGCATTGAAATTGGCGTTCTAAGCTCATGGGATACATTAGCTATGAAATCTGAACGCAGCTTTTCTAAGCGATGCTGCTCTGTCATATCACGAATAACAGCGACTGCTCCACGTATCAATTCCCCGCTATAAAGAGGACTAATCGTAAACGTATAATAATTTCCATCCATCTCAATTTCTTCTTCCAATTTATCCTCAAACATTAGAACATGATCCAGCATATGATATAGCTCTGGTGGAATTGGCTTCGCACTTTGAGAGCCTTTATTAACAAACCATTTTTGCATTAAACGCTCTGCTGGTGGGTTACTCAATAATATTGTACGATCCCGATTAAATGTAATGACTGCATCTGTCATCGATGTCAATATATTCGAAAGTTGTTCATTTTCCTGATTGATTACTTCTAGATTATGCTTTAATTGTCGCCCCATCTGATTAAAGGCAACGGCAAGCTGACCAATTTCATCATTTTGTGTTGTAGGCATTTTTGCTTCAAAATTCCCTTTTGAAATTTCAAACGCCAACTCACGCATTTTACGCAATGGCGAGGTAATACGTGAGGATAGGAAAAAGGCAAAGAATGTCGTCAGCACAAAGGCTATAAAGGCAGATAAAAAGACAATTTTAGTTGTTTCTTTTGATGTTTTATGAAGTGCATCCGGACTTTGATATATAAAGACAGCACCATGCACCGCATTCTCTACATTTAAAGGGAAGCCGAGGACAACATAAGATTCTATTTTTTTCCTTTTCTGTAGATGATGGCATCATCATTTCTTTCGTAATTGGTTCGTCAGATTGGAAAATTTTATGGAAGGATTTATTCGCTAATATTGTATCCTGTATTTCTTTTTTTATTAACACCCTCCTGTAAAGCAAACGATACTTCGTTATCACCAGTAGCAATAAGTGCATTCGTGCTTTCAGGTAAAATATCTTTTAATAATTCCGATGTTGACTCTGCTGTTTCATTATCATCTACTATACTTGCTACCGTTGCAGCAGTTTGACGTAACGAAATCTCTGCTTGCTGCATATGGTAATTTTGTAGAAATTCGAGCATCAAAACCGTGAAAACAAATAATACAAATGAAACGAGAAGCAATATGGTTACCCATAGCTTCCCGACAACACTATTCCATATTCTATTCATTGACAACCTCAAATTTGTAGCCAACGCCCCAAACAGTGACAATCATCTTTGCAGCGTTTTCAGATACTCGATTAAGCTTTTCACGTAAGCGCTTAACATGCGTATCCACGGTACGTAAATCTCCAAAGAAATCATAATGCCACACTTCTTTAAGTAATTGTTCACGGTCAAATACTTTATCTGGTGATTTCGCTAGGAAATAAAGCAATTCATACTCTTTCGGTGTTAAATTTACCTCAATTCCCTCTGCTGTTACACGATGGGCATCATGATCAATCATTAAATGCTGGAATACAACCAAATCTTTAGAGGAGGATGCATTTGTCGAAGGTGAGAATGCCTGTGAACGGCGTAAAATAGCCTTCACACGTAATACTACCTCACGTGGACTAAATGGTTTTACAATATAATCATCTGCCAAGCTCAAAGCCCTGTACACGGTTTGCTTCTTCGCCTTTAGCAGTTAATAAGATAATTGGTGTTGCTGCACGTTCACGGATTTCTGCACATACTTCAAGTCCGTCTTTTTCAGGCATCATGATATCTAGTAAAATACAGTGATACTCTTTTTCTAAAGATTTTTCGATCGCTTGTTCACCATTTTCTGCTTCGTCTACAAGGTACCCTTCACGCTCCAAATACATTTTTAATAAGCGTCGAATACGATCCTCGTCATCTACTACTAACACTGAAATATTTTCTGACACTTTCACGATCCCTCTCTTCCAATCTTTCTCTACATTCTATTGTACATTGTTCGACACATATTGAAAAGAAAAGAAAGCCCTCTTGCCACAAGCAAGAAGGCTTATCTTTCTAATACTAGCGACGTCGAAAATCTCATATGTGCTTCCATACTAGTTCATCCTGCAAACTCTTAATGTAGACAGGACATTATTATACAAGCGTTTTCATAGTAGATATAGGTATAAGCTTAAATTCCTCTACTCTAAGTACTGGTTTCGCTTTAGTTTGACGCGTATGAGTGTAAGCCTGCAAGAATTAAGTTAACAGCAATTAGGTTAAATAAGATAATACCGAAGCCAATTAATGCCAACCAAGCAGACTTTTTACCTTCCCATCCTTTTGAAAGGCGTAAATGTAAGAATGCAGCATAAAAAAAGCCATGTGATAAGCGCCCATACCTCTTTAGGATCCCATCCCCAGAAACGACTCCAAGCAATTTGTGCCCAAATCATTGCAAAGATTAAAGCTCCTAATGTAAATACTGGGAAACCAATTAATACGGAACGGTAACCGATTTCATCTACTAATTGTAAATTGACACGTTTAACAAATGGTTGGAATATTGCGCTAATACGTCGTCGTGCAATTAAACGAATTAATAGGTATAAAATTGATCCTACTAATAATGACCAAACAACCGTTGTTAATTTCTTCGCATTAATAAGTGAAGGCATTTCTACAATTGGCGACATACCATGTTCTTCAATTGCTTTAAATTCATTCATCCCAAATATCGGTGGCATATTATAAGTAATTTGACGCTCCGTACCCTCTTTATCCACATAAGAATACTTAGATTCATAATCCATTGCATTAAATGTAGACGTAGCAATGACAAAGCCAACTACTACTACTAAGCAAAACATCACTGTTTCTAACCAAAAACGTTCTTTAGTAGGTTTTGTAACATCTACTACTTTTAATAAATAAATCAGTCCAGCTACTGCACTTATTGCCAAAATCGATTGACCCAAAGCTGCTGTAATAACATGAATTGTAAGCCAATGACTTTGTAAAGATGGTACTAATGGGCTTACTTCGTTCGGGAACATCGCTGCATAGGCAATAATTAAAAGTGCCACAGGTAATGCCACTAATCCTAATGCTGTCATGCGATAAATAAAGTAAATCAAAATAAATGCAGCAACAATGAACATACCAAAGGCTGTTGTAAATTCAAACATGTTACTAACAGGTGCATGCCCTGTATGAATCCAACGAGTAATAAAATACCCGAGCTGCGAAAGGAAACCAATGATAGTTATAGCAATAGCAAGCTTGCCCCATTTATCTGTATTTTGGCCTGTAGCATTTGATTGCTTAATCGAGCCACCAAAGAATAGTGTTGCCACAAGATAAGCTATAAATGCTACATACAATAGATTCCCGCTTATATCAATCAAACTCATAAGGTGTTGTCACCTTCCTTTTTAGTAATGGCTGGTTTTGTCGAATTCTCGACATCTTCTGATTTTTCAAGCTGATCTATATACGGCGGTAAATCAGCGAAGGATGAAACAGCATCTAAATCTTTTTTTCATGCTGAACATATTTTTATTGACATGAGCTGCCATTATCACTTTTCCATCTGGGTCTACCTGTAACCATAAACGTCTATGATTCCAATACGAACCAATTGCTACACCAATCATGAAAATAATCCCCCCTACAAATAGAATAGGTATTGTATTATCTTTACGTATGGTAAAGTTTGCTGTATTTCGTGTGTCAGCACTAGCAAATTTCATTCGATATTTGTTTTCTCCAAGCGGTTCGAGGGGGGGCTGCATAATTTCAACAAAACTTACCTCTCCCTCTGGTGTTTCAGGTGTCTTCATTTTAAATAAAAATGCTGGATTATTAGGGATAGAAGTTTTCGTTTGTGGTTCTCCATTCTCAAAACCAGAAAAATCTGGTGTATAAACTAGAATCTGTACGGAGGAACCATTTCCTAAATCATATACCTTTTTAGGATTTGTTAGATCAATTTCAGCCTTACCAAGTGATTCACCTGTTTCTTTATTCACCAAATCAAAATTCATCTGCTTCAATTCATTTAGTCGGTAATTCATTTGATATAAAGCAAAACCCTCTTCTTTTAAAGGATGGTTCACGCGAACTGAGTAATCTCTCACCTTTTCAAGATTATCTAAGTCACCAGGAAGGGAGCCATCAGGTTGTTTGTACAATGTGACATCAGTTTGGAAGTTTTTCGCTACTACATTGACACCTTGTGCCACTTGCTCACCCTGTGGCTTGTTGTTATGAGTTTCTAAAATAAATTTATTATTTTTAATAAAATAGCCTTCCATCCCTGGTATAGCTCTTGTCTCACCTTCACGAATCCAAATCGACTCATCTACGTAAAAACCAGGTACTAAACGTATCATGACACCTGTTAAAAAAATAATAAGGCCGACATGGTTTATGTATGGGCCATATCGAGAAAAACGGCCGCGTTCTGCTAAAAGTGCGCTTCCATCACGTCGAACATTGTATTTTAAGTCAGTCATTTTTTTTGCTGAACTTTTTCGAGTGTTTCCTCAGGATTTGAAACTTGTCCTTCTGCTATAATGCGTTGACGTTTCAAGAAACTTTCATGCCGTTTAACACGTTGATTTTTCAAAGACTTATGCAATGGTATCCCACGGTCTAAGCTTGCAACAATGATCGATATAGCTAGCATCCCAACCAAGATTTGGAACCACCAAGTGCTATACAAATCAGATAATCCTAAATAATTATAAATTTTTCCAAACCAGCCGTAGACTTTCTCATAATATTCGGCCTTCCCTGCATCCGGAGCATTTACATATATCTCTTGCGGTAGAATAGTTCCGATGGATGCAGCGACCAGAGTGATAATAATAAGGGCGATTCCTACTTTTACACTTGAGAAAAAAATTCCAAATTTTATCGATAAATGTTTTGTTGTATGTTTTTGATCGAATTGCTGATCCATCATAGCGCATATCAACAACTTTTGTTTGCTTACCTTCCTCAGTTAAAGGGCGACCACATTTTTCACAGAGCTTCGTGCCATATGGGTTACTATGACCACAAGCACAAATGATATTTTCCATAGTCATTTACTCCTTATTCGGCTTCACTAATTCCATGTACGAAGCGATATTTGCCTCCGTCATTTCACCCGTAATAATCTTTGCTACCCTACCATCTGGATCAATAAGAACAGTTGCTGGTAATTGTCCAACATTGTAGCAGTCATAACACTTTTCGTTTTGTCAATAACTACTGGAAATGTTAAGTCGTATCTATCAACAAAATTTTGTACTTCAAAATCTGTTTGAGCAATATTGACAGCCAGTGTTTGTACACCTTGATTTTTAAACGATTTATACTGACGGTCCATTGCAGGCATTTCCTTTTCACATGGCTTACACCAAGTTCCCCAGAAGTTCAAAAATACCCCCTGCCCTTTATAATCAGACAGTTTATGTTTCTCACCGTTTAAATCTACTAACGTGAAGTCCGGTGCTTTAGAGCCTATTGCTACTAACTCTACCTTCTCCTTTGTCGCTGTTCCATATACAGTGTACCCAATTGCAAAGACTAAAACTGCTAAAATAATGGTACGGATGACGAGACGTTTTTTTCTTTTTCTCCAAGTTAATAAACCCCCTATCAATTACGGCTTAGAGTAACATTTTTTTGACGCTAAGCTTTTATAAATATGTATAGATTCCTTATTAAAAGCTTTTATGTTTGTCGAATTCTATACAATGCAATTGCTTCTACGTCTAAGCTACCAGTCAGAAGTGAATACTTCTATAACTGAATAAAGCTTAATGTAGGTGTACTGTTCTCACCTATTATAGCAAAATGATTCAAAAACGCTTAGCTAATAATTATGAATGATTTATGAACGATTACACCACTAAGAAAGTGAAAACATTACCATACGGATAGTGGTATGCTCACTTTCTACTGGTTTATGTTCAATTAACCGATTTTCCCTGTCTCTGCTAACACTCTTAATTGCTTTACTTCATGCTTTGTCAATTCACGATACTCTCCAGGTGCCAGACCATATAAATCTAAAAAGGCGAAGCGCTCACGTTTTAATTTGACAACAGGTGTACCAATTGCCTCAAACATGCGACGTACTTGACGGTTTCGCCCTTCATGAATGGTAATTTCACAAATTGCCTTACCAGCTTTCTCGTCAAAGGAGGTCATACTTACGATTGCCGGTGCCGTTTTACCATCCTCTAGCTTAATTCCTCGCTGTAGCTTTTTTTAAACCTTCAATCGTAGGAACACCTTTGACACGCGCAATATAAGTTTTGTCAATTTTAAATTTCGGGTGTGTCAACATATAGGAAAATTCCCCATCATTTGTTAGCAACAATAGGCCAGATGTATCATAATCAAGACGCCCGACTGGGAAAATACGTTGCGGAATATGCTTAAATAAATCTGTGACAGTTTTGCGTCCTTTATCATCTGTTACAGCTGAAATGGTTCCACGAGGTTTATATAATAGGTAATAAACCTTATCCTCTTTTTCAAGTTTTACGCCCTCAACTTCAATCGTATCTGAGTTGGACACCTTAGTACCTAGCTCACGCACTACAACGCCGTTTACCTTTACTTTACCTTCTAAAATCAATTGCTCCGCCTTCCGCCTTGATGCAACACCTGCATACGCAATGACCTTTTGTAATCTCTCCATACTTTCACCTCTAGTTTTCATTCACACTGGCATTCATGCCAATTTATAAACCTTATAGAATCAGGTTATTTTTCCCGCTAATCTGTGAAAATTATGTCATACTTTTGTGTATTATTAAAGAAAAACTAATTATGAATGAGTAATTAGAGTATTTGAAATAATTTTTTTATTAGCTAATTTCTATAATTTTTAACACCTAAAATTCACTTTAGATCTTTTTTTATTCAGGTTTAGTATGCTCGTTTCTTTAAATGACAAATCGACTGTATTTCTAAAAATTTTTTTCTCAAAGGAATGTTCGAATGTCAAAAAAAATCAGCGTCTCGCTTTTAACGATCCGCTGATTCAACAGTTACTGCCTTTGCATATATTCGTTCCTCACCAATAAAAATCGATAGAACAGCCTCCTGGCGTTTCCTTGAAACATGTAACACTTGCCTTACATTATCTTTTTCTTCTTTAGTTAGCTGTAAACGAATTGGTTGCTCTAAACGAATGGCTAGCTTCTTGTTTACATTATATTTCCCTTTTTTTCACCACTGTCTCAAGGTGATACTCTTCCCACACTTTATTAGCTAACCCACGATGTACATTCCAATCATCGGTTCATTCAGCGTAACAACGATACAGGTTTGCCCCTCATTTTGAAAGGCGGTAGCAAGTGTGCGACCAGCGATCTTTGTAAAACCTGTTTTTCCAGCAAAGGCTGAACCCATTGCAGTTTTTAAGGAACTCACTGGCAGTTTGCTGTTGCTATCTAAGTCAGCAGCGGTCCCTGCTCCCTCTCTCAATAAACGATGCTTATTTTCCCAAAGCATCCCATTCTCTGTATTAGCGCGATATAAAACAGTTGAGGCGATTTTCTTGAATGTTTTATTTTGAAGGGCAATTCTCAGCATTTCTGCAGTGTCTCTCGCTGATGAAAGATGCTCATCATGGTGTAAGCCGGAAGGGTTCATAAAAACGGTATTTGTGAGACCAGAAACAACAGCTCGCTCATTCATTAATTTGACAAATCCCTCTACTGACCCTCCAGCGTGCTCTGCTAAAGCCGTGGCTGCATCATTTCCTGAGCGTAGCATTAAACCGTATAATAGCGTTTCAACCGTCACCTTTTCACCTGCTTGCAAGTAAATTGATGAGCCTTCAGCCCTTGCAGCCCTTGGTGAAATAACCACTTCATCCTGTAGATTGCTATTTTCAATAGCAACAAGCGCTGTCCAAATTTTTGTTAGACTTGCAATGGGAAGCCGTGCATCACTATTTGATTCTAATAAAACACGGCCCGTATCCCCATCTAGGACAGCATATCCGCTCCCTCCTCTTGCTAGGCTGGTTTGCGGAAGCATAAGTATTAACCCTACTAACATGAACAATAGTACACGTACTAACCGAAGCAACGAGCCACTCCTTATTAAAAGTAATAGGAAAATATAACATAGTATGAAATCCGATCTAATGGTAGGTTTTTTCCAACCATTTGATAGCTCAACTAATCAAGCCTCTAAAAAAAAGATCTTACACGATTTTAGCTTCCATTTAAAAGGATTTTACTAGATGTTTTGTTAGATACATATTTATGTTGAAAGTAATGTTTAATATACCTAAAATATTACTTTACCCCACTAAAAGTTTCTTGAAATTTAGTCATAAATAAGTCTGTTTCCTGCTCTGTTTCCATATTATCCTCTTCAGGTAGCGGAGGCATTTCTTCAATACTATTTAAACCAAAGTAGTTTAAGAATTCTTTTGTGGTGCCATAAAGAATTGCACGACCTGTCCCTTCTGAACGGCCAACCTCTTTAATTAACCCTCTAGAAACAAGCGTTTGTATAGGTCTTTCACACTTCACACCACGTAAATCTTCTATGGCTACACGTGTAATCGGTTGCTTATAGGCCACAATCGCAAGTACCTCAAGTGACGCTTGAGATAATGATTGAACAGTTGGGTTTTCTACTAATCTTTGAATAGACTCTGCTAGTTCGGATTTTGTTATTAGCTGATAAACGCCTGCTATCTCTTTGACAGTTATGCCCCTCATTATATCCTCTTCATAGTTTGCACGTAATGCCTGCATAGCCTGTACAACCAGTTCTTCAGCCTCGCCTAATAGCTGTGATAATTGTTTGATGGTTAAGCCATCATCTCCGACAACAAATAATAAAGCTTCAATTCTACTCTGTAGCATCATTGTTTTCGTCATCATCCCATTCCTCCTTCTGTAAGGTAACCGTTAATTCTTCAAAGTTACCGTCTTGCTCTACGATGACGACCTGACGTTTCATCAGCTCAAGTAGTGATAAAAACGTCAGAATAAGCGTTGGCTTATCTTCATAGGGAAAAAGCTCGAAAAATGATGCACGTCCACCTGTGGAACGTAATGAATCAACAACTGAGCGCATTTGGTCACTCACTGAACGCTCCTGTCTTGCAACAGTTGTCTTTAATGGTTTTTTTAATTTCTTCCGACGCATCAGCTTTTGAAAGGCACCAAGCATATCATAGATGTTGACATTCATATCAAATAACGCCATTTGTTCATCTGAGGCCAACCCTGATAAATCTGCTGGTGGTCGTGTAAATACCTGGGCTCGGTCCGTTTCAAGCTCTTGCAGATTACTAGCTGCTTCCTTATATTTCTTGTACTCAATTAAACGTTGTACAAGTTCCTCACGAGGGTCTGGACCATCCACTTCCAATTCTGCATCCTCCAGCTCACCTTCATGAATCGGTAAAAGCATACGGCTTTTAATGGCCAGTAACGTTGCAGCCATCACTAAATATTCACTAGCCTCATTTAACTCCAGTACTTGCATAGCATGTATATGGTCAATATATTGTTGAGTAATTTCAGCCATTGGGATATCATAGATATCAATTTCCAGTCTGTGAATTAAATGTAATAATAAATCAAGAGGCCCTGAAAAGGCATCTAATTTTACTTCATAAGACATTGTTTTACCACCCTGTGTTTCTTTGTTCTTTTAGTATAGTGGAAAGGAGTCCAAAATGCATCCACAGCATCATACTTTATTTATCGATTACTGCGCATATTTCAACGGCAATCAAGATTTTTTTCGAATGTCATGAAGTTCTTGAGGAATACTGGAAGGATATTGCTCCAGGTGATAAAAAAACATCCGCTCGTAGGATACGTACAGCTTGCAACAGGCCTCTATCATTGGCGACGTCACAATTATGCTGGCGCTGCACGTATCCTTGAGAAGGCATTCCATAATTTTCAATCTAATAGGAACAATATTTTTTTTAACAGAAATTAACTACGATAAACTCATGTTACAACTTACCGAGGTACTTTCTGCTATTCACACAGGTAGATCCTTCCATGCCTTTCAGTTGCCCCTTTCTTCTGCATTGGAAGATTTAACAACCGCTCGCATACAACTTTTACCAACCAGTAACGCTAACTATCTTCTTCATAAACATATGCTTCGAGATCGCTCACATATTCTTGCAGAGAGACAAGAAAGCAAACATAGAAAAAGCAGACGTTAATTTTCGTCTGCTTCTTCATCCATACAATTTATACATCTTCGAACAAATTTACGTGTTTCATCCGTTGCGCGTACACTTTCGAACTGACCAAGTTCAGCCACTTCCTGTAGCATTTCCTTTGCAACGCCCTCTCCTCTGTAAGAAGGGACTACGGATACATGTTGAATTGTAGCAATATTATTATCGTCTGTTACAAGTCCGACAATGCCAACATACTCATCGTTCTTTTTCCATAAATATAATACCCAGTTATCATTATTTTCATAGGAGTGGATTGTCTCTGTGAGCTTTTTTTATGTCTTTTTCGTTAGGCATAAACGAGAGTAGCCCCATTGCTATTTTCTCGAAAGCTTTTTTTATATCGAATTAACATATTTGTCTATTCCCTCTTTTTCTAGCTGTACATAATCTTTGACTATCCTACACGATTTGTACTTTTACCGCAAGCCAATTTCTGTCTTACGAACCAGGTCCAAGTATTCCTTTAGACGCCAACACCCAATAAAGCACGCCCCACAATAAGATAAAAATTGAAATGGACGCTAGTAAAACCCATTTATTTTTCCTCAAATTTACTCACCCTTTTTTTAACGTAAGCGGGAGATCGTTTTGTACAATATCTTCATAACTTTCACGTCGAATTGCTAATTGATGTTTACCATCTTCTACGAACACTACAGCTGGACGTGGAACACGATTGTAGTTACTTGCCATAGAATATCCATACGCGCCAGTACAGAAGATAGCTAATACATCTTCAGAAGCTGCCTCCTGAAGTTTTGCATCGATAATTAATTTATCACCTGATTCGCAAAGCTTCCCAGCTACTGTATATGTTTCACTTTTTGGTTCACTTGCTTTACTTGCAATAACAGCCTCATATTTCGCATCATATAGTGCTGGACGGATATTATCACTCATACCTCCATCTACAGCAATATATTTACGAACATCTGGCACTGTTTTTTTTGTGAACCAATTGTATAAAGAGATGTACCTGCATCACCGACAAGTGAGCGACCTGGTTCAATCCAAATTTCTGGCATTTTAAGTCCAAGTACAGTCGCTTTATTTTTGACGACTGTAATCATATCTTCAACATATACTTGTGGCTCAAGAGGTGCATCTTCTTCTGTATAACGAATTCCGAAGCCTCCTCCTAAGTTTAACACAGTACATGTAAAATCGTGAACCTTGTGCCAATCCGAAATTTTATCGATTAATTTTTCCCCTGCTAGGCCAAAGCCCGCTGTGTCAAAAATTTGTGAGCCAATATGGCAGTGTAAGCCTAGAAGTTCTAAATATTGATGGTTAAAAGTTTGTTGGAAAGCTTCATCTGCTTGACCATTATTTAAATCGAAGCCAAATTTTGAATCCGCTTGACCAGTTGTAATAAAATCATGCGTATGTGCCTCGACACCTGGAGTGACACGCAGTAAAATACGCATTTTTTTGTTGGCGGCGCTCTGAAATTTCTTTTAATAACTGAATTTCATAGAAATTATCGACGACAATACAACCAATTTTGGCATCAAAGGCTAGCTCTAACTCAGCCATACTTTTATTATTACCATGGAAATGAATACGCTCAACAGGGAATCCAGCTTTTAACGCAGTAAATAATTCCCCTCCTGAAACTACATCTAACGATAAATTTTCCTCAGCCGCTAATTGGTAGACAGCTACACATGCAAAGGCCTTTGAAGCATAAGCTACTTCTGCTTTAACGCCTAGTTTTTTTAAATGTATCAATAAAGCCGCGTGCACGCTTACGAATAAGCGCAGTATCGTACACAAATAAAGGTGTGCCATATTCTTTTGCAAGCTCTAGTGTATCTACCTGTCCTATTGTTAAATGACCTCTTTCAGAAATTGCTTGTGTCCCATATAAATGCATGTGCATCTCTCCCTTTTCACATCGTTCCATCCTGTGATTCATCACATGAACATTTTAAAATTATACTTGAGTATAATTTTATTTCGTTTGTTTGAATGCTACAATACTTTTAAAGCTTTCAAACAATCCTTCATGTTTATCTCCGTTCACAAATTCGTATTGAATGAATCAATTTCGCCTTGGCGTAATTGCGTCTGGATTTTGAATTGTACCTGTACAATTCATTCCTTTGAAAATCCGTGACATCCGCCGGAGGCTTTATCTTCATTCAGTGGTGTTTGGACATCCATTGAAAAGGACCCAAATTGCATCATCTCTCTACCAGTAGAGGTGAGAGTCTTCTATTTCTGCCGCTACGCTTATGCGCATAAAACATTTGCCGCTTTGCTTTCGATACAAAAAAACATTTACTGAATGAAGATAAACCATTTGTTCTACGAAGATAATTTTGCAAAAATCACAAAATACTATATGTGAACTTTATCACATGAAAAAAAACGAGTGCAACGGCTCCTATGATCTTTTTCGCTGCTTGGAATCGACTACATAAGGTCTTAAGGCATCTTCTGTCATTGGGAAACGGATAAGCACACGAAGCATTGCCTTTGGAAAGAACGGAATAAGCGGCCATAGATATGGCGCTTGCATCGGACGTATTGAACATAAATACGTAAATAATAGAAAAATACCTATGAATAACCCATTCACACCCCAGATTCCAGTCATTATTAACAACATTAGTCTAAAGATTTTAATGGAGATACCTAGCTCATATGATGGAATAATAAAGGTTAGAATAGCTGAAACGGCTGTATATAACACTACTTCTGACGAGAATAGCCCAACATCAATTGCAATCTGACCAATAATTACACCTGCAACTAACCCCATCGCAGTGGATAATGGTGATGGGGTATGAATGGCGGCCATCCTCAAAAATTCTATCCCTACATCTCCAACAAATACTTGCAGTAAAAGTGGAATATGGGATTTATCCTTTTCACCTAAAAAGGATAATGCATCAGGTAACAAAGATGGATTTGTTGCAAATACATACCATAAAGGTAATAATAGTAAACCCATTATCGCCCCAAAATATCTCATAAAACGAACAAACGTTCCGACTAATGGAGCTTGTCGATACTCTTCTGCATGCTGTAGTAAATGAAAAACTGTTGCAGGCACAATAATTACAGAAGGAGATGTATCGACAATAATGGCGATATGGCCCTCAAGTAAATGCGCTGCAGTAATATCTGGTCGTTCCGTATAACGTACAAAAGGAACTGGATGAAACTTTTGTTTAAACAACCATTCTTCTAGTGATTTATCAGTCATAGTCAAGCCATCATGATGAATTTGTCCTATGCGCTGTCGCAATTTATCGAGCGTTTCATCATTTGCAATACCCTTTATAAACGCTAGTGCGACATCGGTTTGACCGATTTCGGATATTTTATGTAGCTCGAAACGTAAATTGCTATTGCGAATTCGCCGACGAATCAAAGCAGCATTTTGAGAAATACCTTCAATAAAACCATCCCTAGAACCCCGAATAACTTTTTCATTGTCAGGCTCCTCAGGTGTACGTCCTGGATAGCTTCGAATCTCTGCAACATAGCCGTAACCACTTTTAGTTATAAAGACTACTTGTCCACTTAATATGGCTAATAAAATAGCTTCACGTTTTGTTTCCTCTGAACGGCCTTGGTAATTGAAATAGGCTTCAAAATATTCCTTTTCATCCTCAATGTCAACATCCTCTTCAGGTAACATATTAGAGAGTAATTGCGTTAACACTATCCCATCCACGAGTCCACTTATATATGCACAAAGAACCGGCAAATCTTTGACAAATAGATGCTTGAGTGAAACGTCAAATGATTCGCCGTCACCAAATTGCTCATTAAGAAAATTTACGGCTTCTTCTAAGCTGTTAAAAAGTTTATCTTTATCTGTCATGCTGTCACCATTTTCTTAGTTGTCTTTTTTTTAGTTCTTCCTCTTCTACAGTGGCACTTGTGGCCATCCAGGTTTTTAATTGGGCAAGAATCTTTTTCTCTAAACGTGATACCTGTACTTGTGATATACCCAACCTATTGGCAATCTCTGTTTGGGTACAATCCGAGAAATAGCGCAAATAGATGATCGATTGCTCTCGTGGATCAAGTCTCGTTAATACCTCTTTAAGCGGAATATAATCAAAAGGCTGTTCAGATTTTTCATCCTTCATTTGATCCATTAATGTAATGGAATCTCCTTCACTTTCATACAATTGTTCATGTAAGGAAGCAGGATCTCTCAGAGCATCTGACGCTGTAACAATCTCCTCAGCCGTGACACCAAGTACCTGTGCTAATTCATGAATGGTAGGTGGGTGCTCATTATTTTTAATGAACTCATCCGTTGCGTGACGAATTTTAAAATTTAATTCCCGAATTGAGCGGCTCACCTTCACCATCCCATCATCCCTTAGAAAGCGCTGAATTTCCCCGATAATCATCGGTACTGCATAAGTCGAAAATTTCACATCATACGTTAAATCGAATTTATCCACGGATTTCATAAGACCTATACAGCCGATTTGGAATAAATCCTCAAGCTCCACGCCTCTAGTCGTAAAGCGTTGTACGATGGACCACACAAGTCTCGTATTTCCTTCTATCATACGTTTACGAGCCTCATGATCGCCCTGCTGCGCACGCGCAATTAAATCACGCATTTCTTCCTGTGACAATAGCTTATCGGACGACTGTTCTAACGGCTTCACAATCCTTACCTCACATTACCGGTGTGCGAACCGAGTAAAATTTCTTGGTAAATGTAACCGTTGTGCCCTCTTGCCATTTAGACATAACTGTTAATTGATCAGAAAAACTATCCATAATTGTGAAACCCATACCTGAACGCTCTAATGCGCTTTTCGTAGTAAATAACGGCTCCATTGCACGGCTCACATCTTCTATACCAGTACCTTTATCCATAACAGACACAGTAACAATATCATCCTCACGCTTTGCATGAACTGTAACAACGCCTTTGCCATCCTCTTCATAGCCATGAATAATCGCATTGGAAACAGCCTCTGAAACAACCGTTTTAAATTCAGATAGCTCATCAATTGTTGGATCTAATTGTGCGATAAAGCCCGTTACAGCTACACGTGCCAAAGCTTCATTTTCACTAATTGCTAAAAAAGTTAATGTCATTTCATTATCCATTTACAATCCCCCTAACTCGTTCAATCGCTTCTTCTTCTGTTGCATCCATCATCCATGGCCCTAGACCTGAAAATTGAAATACTTTTCGCATTGTCGGCGATGGATTTAATAAAATTGTTCGACCAGCCACTGCCTCTAACTCACGCATCCGACCCAGTACTAAACCTACACCTGAGCTATCCATAAAGGAAAGTCCCTCTAGGTTCCAAATAATTGTCGATACAGCACCTTGAAAAATGGCTGTAGAAATTTTTGCTCGAATTTGCTCTACCGCATGATGATCGAGCTCACCAAATAACCGTATTACCACAGTCTCTCTTGTTACCATTTCTAATTGAAAATGCATGAACATCGCCTCCTCCTCGTGCAATTCCACATTTGACGTGGTGATTCCTTGCGGCTGACAGAACTAGTGCAAAGTCTTCCGAAATAGTGTCAAATCGACATACTGATAGCTTTTTAGGTTAAGTGCAGTATGGGATAAATCAACAATTTTTAAACGCAAGAGACATTTAATTCTTGAATAAGTAAGTCTATCCGTCATTTTGGCTCTTCTATCCATTGATTCATTGAGTCTATCCACCACTTTAGCCCTGTCTTCTGCTGCATGAAGATAAAAAGCGAGAACCCTCCTTCCCTAAAGAGAGTTCTCGCTTCAAATTATTTATGCAATTGTAAAAGCTTTCTGTACTTTATCCATTGCTTCCTCATCAATTTCGCGATTTGAATATAAATAAGCGATCGCCTCGCCCTTACTTACATGATCACCTTTTTTGGCAAGCAATTGGATACCAGCGTCGTAATCAAGCTCCGATTCCTTCGTTAATCGACCCGCACCAAGTGAAACACTAGCTTCACCGATTAACAGGGCATTAACTGTTGCTATAGTGCCTTCAGCAGGCGCTTTGACAGCTACTTTATTCATTGTATCTTTCTGCACAATATCGTCTAAATCGCCGCCCTGTGCCACAATAAATTCTTCAAATTTTGCCGCTGCTGAACCGTCCTCTAACACACGCTTCACGGCTGCTGTTGCCTCTGGTTCATTTACACCAGCTGCAACCTGGTACATTAATGAGGAGATGATTGTACATTCCTCAAGTAGATCCTCATGTGTCTCATCCATATGACCTTTAAGTAACGCATAAGCCTCAACTACTTCGAGCTTATTTCCAATCATTTTACCTAACGGATTATCCATATCGCTTATATGAGCAACAACTTTTCGTCCTAACTTTTCACCAATTGCAGTCATCGTGTCAGCTAAAACTTGAGCTTCCTGTTCCGTCTTCATAAATGCTCCTGAACCGCATTTAACATCTAATACAATGCCGTCCGCACCACTTGCAATTTTCTTACTCATAATTGATGCTGCAATAAGCGGAATGGAATCGACAGTACCTGTCACATCTCGCAACGCATACAGCTTTTTGTCAGCAGGGACAAGATTACCTGTCTGACCAGCCACCGCAATTTTATGTTTATTGACATTGTCGATAAATTCCTGTGAGGAAAGCTCCGTCTTAAGCCCTCGAATAGATTCTAATTTATCGATCGTTCCCCCAGTGATCCCCAGACCCTTACCACTAAATTTTGCTACCGGAATACCTAATGCAGCAATTATTGGTGTGACAATAAGTGTAACTTTATCACCTACTCCACCAGTTGAGTGTTTGTCTATTTTAAAGCCTTCAATAGATGTTAAATCAATTACATCACCGGATTCTATCATTGCCTTTGTTAAATAAAATGTTTCATCATCTGTCATACCTAATAAACGAATTGCCATTAATAAAGAGCTTGCTTGATAGTCAGGGATTGAACCAGTAGTATAGCCTTCTACGAAATACTGAATTTCAGCCTGTGATAGCTCCTTGCCTTGTTTTTTTCTTTTCAAACAGCTGTGCCATATTCATACGAAAACCCCCTATTTCAGTTCATTTAAGAAACTTTTACCGAATGCTGGTGCTTCAACGTTGAAATTTTCAGCAATTGTTGCTGCAATATCTGCAAACGTTTCGCGCAGAGTAAGCTCATGTCCACCATTAAAACGTGGTGAATAGATAATTAATGGTACAAATTCGCGAGTGTGATCTGTACCATGGAATGTTGGATCATTTCCGTGGTCGGCTGTAATAATTAACAAATCATCCTCTGTCATAGCCTCAGTAATTTCTGGTAATCGAGCATCGAATTCCTGTAATGCATTTCCATAGCCTAATGGATCACGGCGATGTCCGAAATTGGCATCAAAGTCTACTAAGTTTAAGAAGCTGATCCCGTGGAAATTACGGCGCACAACCTCCGCAAATTTATCCATACCATCCATATTATTTTTCGTACGAACTGCATCTGTGACACCTTCACCGTTGAAAATATCAGAGATTTTGCCGATAGCGATTACATCAAAGCCTTCATCCTTTAATACGTTCATCGTTGTACGACCAAAAGGCTTTAACGCGTAGTCATGACGATTAGATGTACGTGTGAAGTTCCCAGGCGTACCGATAAATGGACGGGCTATAACACGACCAACTAAATATTCTGGTTGAAGGGTTAGCTCACGTGCAATTTCACAAATTTTATAGAGCTCCTCCACAGGAATAATTTCTTCATGTGCAGCAATTTGCAGAACTGGGTCAGCTGAGGTATAAACAATAATGGCACCTGTCTCCATATGCTCCTTACCAAAGTCCTCGATGACTTGTGTACCACTTGCAGGTTTGTTACACAGTACTTTACGGCCTGTGCGTTTTTCGAGCTCCGCAATTAATTCTGCAGGGAACCCTTCCGGATACACTTTAAAGGGTTTATCAATATTTAGCCCCATGATTTCCCAATGTCCAGTCATTGTATCTTTACCAACTGATGCTTCCTGCATTTTTCCATAGTATGCTTTTGGTTCTACTGCTGCCTGCATACCTTGTAGTGGTTCAATATTCGCTAAGCCCAAAGCCTCCATATGTGGCATTGTAAGCCCATTCATTTTTTCAGCGATATGACCAAGTGTATGTGCACCAACATCGCCAAAGTTTGCTGCGTCTGGGGCTTCACCAATTCCCACTGAGTCCAAAACTACTACATGAATTTTTTTAAATGGTTTATTCATAATTGTTGCCTCCTAATCTCATGACTCTATTTTACCAAAAAAAAGCGAAAAATAAAGGTCAGACATCCGACTAACATACAATTTACATTCTTAAGCTCGTGGATGAAACTGCTTATAAACTTCTGATAGTCTTGTTTTACTAATATGTGTATAGATTTGTGTTGTGGAAATATCCGCATGACCAAGCATCTCCTGCACGGCTCGTAAATCCGCACCGTTTTCTACTAAATGCGTTGCAAACGAATGACGCAATGTGTGTGGTGTTAGCTCATGTTGGATGCCTGCCTTTAAAGCATGCTCCTTCATTAATTTCCAACAACCCTGTCTTGTTAAACGTTTGCCTCGTTGATTGATAAAAAAAGCATCTGTTTTTGGGTATTTTCCTTGTAATTGACCACGAGCACTATTTAAATAGTGATTTAATGCAGAAAGGGCGCTTTTTCCAAGGGGGATAATACGCTCCTTTCCTCCCTTACCGAAAACACGGACAAAGCCCATTGTTAGATGAATATCTGATAAGTCCAATGCAATTAGCTCACTAATTCGCATCCCTGAGCCATATAACAATTCCAACATTGCCACATCACG
This sequence comes from Lysinibacillus pakistanensis, assembly GCA_001312325.1. The sequence continues at coordinate 35,477 of BBDJ01000038.1, forward strand.
CACACCCTGAGGCTTACTGCGATTAGGTGCCATTAATAATGCTTCAATTTCTTCAATAGAAAGGATATTTGGTAGCTTTTGCTCAATTGTTGGCATTTCTAAATGCACTGTTGGATCTGTTTCAGCACGCTTTTCTCGGAGTAAAAATTGGTGGAAGCTACGGATAGAGGAGATATGGCGGGCAACGGTACGACTTGTCTTCCCCTGCATCCGTAATTGCTCCAAATGACGTAAAATGATTGTTCTCTCCACCTTGTGGAAATCTGTCATTGCCTCTACTTCCTGCAAAAAACTCACATACGTTTCTAAATCTCGGCGATAGGATGCTAAAGTATTGTCAGATAACTGCCGTTCAACTTGGATAAAATGGATGTAATCCTCTATTGCATATTGAAATTCATTCATCTCAACGCCCCCTCTTACTGTCAATTATTCTCTATTTTAGCACGCCTCTTAAAATTGTGCTTAAATCCCACCTGAACCATCTTCAGATTAATAGTACAGTCCATCTGCCTCATGGTATTATCAATGGCTATGTATAGAGAAAACAAAAAACTGCCCGATTCAATCTAGAACTTAAGATTAAAACAGACAGTTTTTCGTTATTTTTCTTCATTCGATTCGTCGTTTTTATCATGACAGCGCCAGCAAATGCCGTGGAAAGTTAGTCGGTGATCCTTAATGATAAAGTTCCAACGCTTTTCAACAACGGCTTCCACATCTTCAAGTAAATCTTCTTGAATTTCATCTACCGCACCACATTCGATACAAACCAGATGATGGTGGAAATGCGCAGCACCTTCTTGGCGTAAATCATAGCGTGATACGCCATCGCCAAAGTTGATTTTGTCGACAATTTTGAGCTCAGTTAGTAACTCTAACGTTCTATAGACAGTGGCTAGACCAATCTCAGGTGCCTTTTCTTTTACTAAAAGATACACATCTTCTGCACTTAAGTGGTCTTCTTCGTGCTCAAGCAGTACAGCAACTGTTGCTTCTCGCTGCGGCGTCAGCTTATAACTTGCACTATGCAACTGTTTTTTTATTCGGTCAATTCGGCTCTCCATGTGACGCCCCCCTAAACTCTTTCCATTATACCAAAGGAGTAAATCCTATTACAAGATAGTGAATAGATTTCAAATATGCTTTTGCAAGTTTTTACATCATGCTAACTTTGTGAATGTGAACCTATTATTTTAATACATATGAAATAACAATAAACTCAGCCACTATTATGATGAAAAACGCAACAAAATTCAACAAAATTGTCCGACCAGGTACCATTTTCCCGATTTTTCGCTTTGACCAAGCAGGTACAAGTAAATTGCATAGGATTAGCAACAATATACAATAGATGAGCTGAAATGGAAACCACCAAATCGTATAAACCCAAAAAGCTTCAAGTTTTTGTAATAAAAAAAACAGAACTAAAGCCAAAAAAAGGTTGCACGTATCGCCACTGTTACACGTACTAATACCTTTAAGACACTATGGGTAGCCAGCAATAATACAAGAGCTACTGAAACGGCAACTGGTAGTACTAATCGAAATATAGAATGCCTGTCCCCATCTGCTAAACGAGGTTCTATAAATAATATAAAAGGCTCCGCATTCGGTCCACCGATAATATGAAAGAAGATAACGCCACAAACAAAGCTCACAGCTATAATGGAAGAATGATAAAATATAGACACCGTACGAGACATAAACATGCTCCTTTTCTATCAAGGTTTGTACAGCTTATGCTCGTCCGTCTCTATTATGCTAAAGATTATTTTCTTATTGTGTCGCAAGCCAAAGTACTGCAAACGCTGTTTTAGCATCATATATACGCTCATCTACAATCATCTGTTGGGCTTCTTCCAACGAAACTTCTAATAATTCGACAAACTCATCTTCATCTAAATCTGCTTTATTGTCAATTTTATATAAATCTTTTGCGATAAAAAGATGAATCACCTCATCTGCAAAGCCTGGAGAAGTTGCGAATGCTTGTAAAAAGGTAAAGCTTTGAGCACCGTAGCCCGTTTCCTCCTCTAACTCACGACGTGCTGTCACTATTGGCTCCTCACCAGGTTCAAGCTTCCCAGCTGGAATTTCAATAATGGACCGTTCAAGTGCTTTACGATACTGCTCTACTAACACTAATTTACCCTCAGCAGTAACAGCAATCACCGCTACGGCTCCTGGATGCTTAATAATTTCACGTTTCGCCACCTGTCCATTTGGTAATGTGACATCATCAATTTGTAGCTTCACAATTTTTCCGTCATAAATAGCTGTAGTCTTTATTGTTTTTTCCTCAAACTTTTTCATTGACGATTCCCTCGCTTGTTCTTCAGATATGTTCATTGTACCATTACAGATAGAGAAATCGAAGGAGGTCATTCACATGAAAAAAAGACAGCTTGGTTCTAGTGAATTATTTATTTCTGAAATCAGTTTAGGAGGTATGTCTCTTTCGACAGATAAGAAAAAGGCTACAGGTATTATCGATATGGCACTGGATGCCGGCATTAATTATTTCGATACAGCCGATTTATATGATTTTGGGGCAAATGAGGAAATGATTGGCACAATTTTAGGAAAACGTCGTCAGGATGTTATCGTAGCTACGAAGGTAGGTAATCGATGGACGGAAGGCAAAGAAGGATGGCATTGGGATGCATCACCTTCCTATATAAAGGAAGCTGTGCGCGCTAGCTTGAAACGACTTGGTACTGATTATATAGATGTTTATCAGCTGCATGGTGGTACATTTGAGGATGATTGGGATGGAATCATAGAGACTTTTGAAGATTTAAAAACAGATGGTCTAATCAGAGAATATGGTATTTCATCTATTCGACCAAATGTACTTAAACGTTTTTTTACCAGCAAGCTCAGCGAAAAGTGTTATGATGCAATATAGTGCCTTGGATCGTCGTCCAGAGGAATGGCTCGATTTTATCGCTAAAGAAGGTGCTTCTGTTGTAACTCGTGGCACTGTTGCAAAGGGTTTACTAACGAATAGCTGGCAACAGCGTTTGCAGCACGGTAGCGGTTTTTACACATACACAACTGAGGAATTAACAACAGCACTAACAAACTTAACCTCACATTATCATGATTTACATGCATTGGCCATTGCCTTTAATCTAAAGGAATCTGCTATTGCCTCAACTGTGATTGGTGCAAGCTCTCAGGAACAGCTAGCGCAAACTCTAACTGCCTATGAAAAAATAGATTCCATAACGAACTTTACAGTAGCCAACGAGCTAACAAAAGCGGAACTCTATATAGAACACCGATGAAGAAATGGCTTGTCTTAGTAGTATTTTTGTTGGTGCTTATTATTTCATCTAGCATGACCTATGAGCAGCAAAGCATACTACCAGAATTAGAGGATATCTTAGTAAATAAACCCTTTGAGAAACAATTATCTTTATTACACATTCCCTATTGGGATACGGTCGTTTCTGTGGAAGAGCGTGGTTATTTTAAATTTGTAGAGTTTTTAATTCGAAAACTAACGCATTTTGTGGGATTCGGTTGCATTGCACTTGGTATTTACTTTGCATGGGGCAACGTCGATTTCCGGCATCAGTCGCAATTGTAGGAACAGCTATCATTGCCATACTTGATGAGTTTCGTCAAAGCTTTACACCGGGACGTATGATGAGTGGGCAGGATGTTCTTGTCGATACAGTTGGCGCCATTGTTTTTGTAGGTATTGTTGTATTTGTTAGGAAATTAAGAAAGTAGAGCATTCTATTTAATGTAACTCTGCTATTCCAAAAAAAAGTAAAGAAAAAAATGATGGTTTGTAAAAGGTTTTATATTAGAGGGAGCAATTTGAATGAAAAAAAATACAATTCAACTCACCTGAATTTAATCGTGTACTGAAAAATTTACAATTTGAAAATTTATCACTAACTCCACACTTCAAAAAAAAGTGCTTGAAATCGTTAATTCTGGTGAGCAAATTTCGCCAACTTTTATTAAGGAAGCTTTAAATGTTGCTATAAAACTCAAAAGCTCTTTTATAAAAAAAACAGTGAACCCGCATGTGGATTCACTGTTTTCTTTTAAAATTTTGAGCCTTTATCCCCGTATTCGTTTAGAAGTTCTTCAAACGATTTGTTCTTTTCACGCTGTTTGCGCTCAAAGGCTAGTTTGGCTTGGCGCTCTTCTTCAGCAGCCTGCTCCTTCGCTGCTAAATCCTGTTTAGCTGCCTTTAACTTAGCAAGCACATCTCCACCGAGCTGATCCGCTAAAGTCATGGCCTCCTGCTTTGGTAAAGTAGCTGTCAAACTACTATCCATACGTTGTTGTTGCTGTTTTCGTTTTTTACCCATTACTTTCACCTTCTTACTGTCATCAAGGGCGTTTGACAATTGTTGCTACACCTTGCCCCCCACCGATACAGAGGGTAGCAAGACCTGTTTTGGCATTAGTCTTTTCCATCTCATGTAAAAGTGTTACTAAAATACGTGCACCACTTGCACCTATTGGGTGACCAAGGGCAATTGCTCCCCCATTGACATTTAGTTTATCATGATTAAAGCCTAATTCGCGATCGACAGCAATGGATTGTGCTGCAAATGCTTCATTCGCTTCAATTAAATCAATTGCTTCTAAAGAAACATCAGCCTTTGCCAATGCTTTCTTTACGGCTGTGACAGGTCCAGTTCCCATAATGGCTGGGTCAACACCTGCACTTGCATTTGCGGCAATTAATGCCATCGGTTGAATGCCTAACGCTTCTGCTTTTTCTTTTGACATAACAACAACTGCTGCTGCGCCATCATTAATGCCAGATGCATTGGCTGCTGTTACTGATCCATCCTTCTTAAAGGCAGGACGTAATTTGGATAGAGACTCTGCTGTCACACCTTTACGAGGGAATTCATCTTTATCAAAAACAATTGACTCTCCCTTACGCTGAGGTATTTCCACAGCGACGATTTCATCATTAAATTTCCCTGCCTCAATAGCTGCTTCTGCACGCTGTTGTGAACGTTCCGCAAAAGCATCTTGCTCTTCTCGAGAAATCTCATAGGCATCACATAAATTTTCTGCGGTAATGCCCATATGATAATCATTAAACGCACACCATAAACCGTCATGAATCATTGTATCGACAACCTTCTGATCTCCCATACGGAAGCCTTCACGAGCATTTTTTTAAGACATATGGTGCTTGGCTCATATTTTCAAAGCCACCTGCCACGATAATATCTGCATCTCCTGCTAAAATTGCCTGTGTCGCTAAATGCACCGCTTTTAAGCCAGAGCCACACACCTTATTAATCGTTAACGCAGATACCTCATGTGGTAACCCTGCTGCAATGGCTGCTTGGCGAGCTGGATTTTGACCAAGTCCTGCCGATAAAACATTCCCCATAATAACCTCGTCGACTTGTTCGCCTGCTACCCCAGCACGCGACAATGCTTCTTTAATGACAATACTGCCTAAAGTTGTCGCTGGTATGTCCTTTAATGCTCCTTGAAAAGAGCCAATCGCTGTACGTACAGCACTTACGATTACTACCTCGTTTGCCATATCCATTCTCCCCTTTTCCCCGTTCAAAAATCAACACTGCTGCATATGCTATTAGCAGATATGTATATTTTAACAAATGTTTTGATGATTTTCGATAATAGAAATAATCGCAGTTTTGCCGAAGTTATTGTAAAATGTTGACGTGTTTTAAACAATCTTAGTTGGGAACATTACAAGTAAGAAACAGGACGTGGAGGTGCTAATCATGAAGAAGAAAATGCTATTATTGTCAGGTATTACGACGACGCTTGCCGCTGCAGCAACAGGATTGTTCGGCTTTGCGCTTTCAAATAAATTAATGTACATTCAACAAAAGGACCCCGAGTTTGTACGTGAACGGGAAACTACAGCCAAACGCTTTGACGAAGCTTGGTACAATAAAAATTTAAAATGTGAATTAAATATTGATTCACCTAATGGCTATACAATTCGGGGTATTATGTTTCAGCCATTAGAAACCGATAACACCATCATTATTTGCCATGGCGTAACAGAAAACAAAATCAACTCTGTCAAATATGCTCGACTTTTTGAACGACTAGGATACAATTCTGTCATTTTTGATCATCGTCGCCATGGGGAGTCGGGAGGTAAAACAACTAGCTATGGCTATTATGAGAAAAATGACTTGGATGCCGTTGTGAAAACGGTCAAGGCGATGATTGGAGAAAATGCGATTCTTGGTATTCACGGGGAATCAATGGGTGCTGCAACAATGCTCCTTTATGCAGGAACAATAGAGGATGGTGCAGATTTCTATATTTCGGATTGTGCCTTTTCTGATTTTTCCATGCTCCTTCGACAAATTGCCAAAACAGAATTTAAGTACGGCTCTATTATTCCCATTCGTTTTGCAGATTTTTTTTATTCGATTGCGTGACGGCTATTCCTTTAAAAGTGTGACACCAGCTGAAGCAGTCAGAAATATTGAAAAGCCAATACTCTTTATCCATAGTATTCCTGACACATTTATTCCTGCTTCTATGTCACTGGACTTATACAATAAAAAGGCTGGTCCTAAGAAATTAAAGCTATTTGATACAGGAGCCCATGCTCAATCCTTTAATGAAAATATGGCTGAATATGAGGATTTAATTCATGACTTTTTAGAAAACTTCATTTATCAGAAATTGAATCGTGAATCTTCCTCCTCAAATGTTATTCCATTTCACTTTTAAAAATGGAAAACCTTGCGCTTAAAAATTTCACGCAAGGTTTATTTTTTTATTCAGCAAAAACGACATGCCATTCATCACGTTTTGCTAAAAATTCTTTAGCTAATGCTTGTGCTCCTTCCAAGCTATGGCTTGCTGCCCAGCCACATTGTACCTCATTACATGCAGGAACCGCAGTTGCCTTTGTTACATCCGTAAATGTCTTTTCTAATATATCTAATAAATCCTCGTAATCATTATGATTAATCAATGATACATAAAAGCCTGTTTGACAACCCATTGGGCTAAAATCAACAATTTCATCTGAATAATTGCGAATAATATCAGCTGATAAATGCTCTAAGGAATGTAATGCAGGCATTTCCATATGCTCTTTATTAGGTTGCTTCAAGCGAATATCGTATTTATACACTTCATCGCCATTTTTTTCCTGATTTCACACCAGCTAAACGAACATACGGTGCTTTCACCTTCGTATGATCTAAATCAAAACTCTCAACATTTGTTTTTTTCTTTCTGCAATGCACACAACTCCTTTAAATAGATTAAATCCATTATAACTAGTTTTCCGATAGAATTGTATGATTTTTATGAATTATATAAAATATTTAGTAAATAAGGACTCTCGCTTAAAAATGAAAAAAACAACTAGCCAGGCTTGGACTAGTTGCTCTTTAAAAATGCTAATTATTTTTGGAACTTATTCATTTGTGCCATCATTTGACGTACTTGCTTTTCAGACGGCGTACGACCCATCTGCGCCATCATCATACGAATCATTTGCTCATTAATAGGTGGGTTTTCTTTTAAATATTTCATCATAGCTTGACGAGCGAAATAGAAACCAAGTGCCGCTCCCGCCGCTAATGCGATAATTACGATAATAATCCAGCCCCATGTAGGCATACAACCAACCTCCTCCACTACAATATACCGAGAAAAAAACTCTCCACGCTCCATTATACACCAAATGATAGCGTGTTACTATATATTGTAGCGAATTTTGCTAGTGCATTGTATACTTCATAGGCTTTAGCCATCCACACTCATTATCCTGTTTATTGAAGGCAATAAAACGCTCACTCATCTTCGCAAGCATCTGGAAAAGATCTAAATCGAGCATTCTAGATCCTTCACAGTAGACACAAATTTTACGTTCCACCAAATAGATAGCCATTTTCCCCTTTATTGGATGTTCTAAAAATAAGGCATTACGAGCTCTTTCTAAATGTGCATATTTGGAATCTAGTTGCACCTCTAGCATCGCAGCAATTTCATCGAAGCGAACAGATTCACATATATAGGCAAGCTCTTTTAAGGATTTCTCGTTAGCATCTTCGCAGCCCTGCATCATCTCTAATAACTTTCGTTCTCTACCGAAAATAAATGTTAAATGCTCTTCTTTTATTTTATATATGGAATAGGTTCTCACCAGAAATCCTCCTTCGTTCAAGTTTCTTTTTCATAAGTATAGCTCAAGCAACCTCCTTAATTTGTCAAACGAAGGAGGTATTCATCTTCTATTTTTGTCGAAAACCTTCTAGTTTCGGACCTATCAATGACATTATGACAGAACACAGTGTAAAGCCATTTTTAGCATGAATAAGTTGCCATAGGCTTGTGAAACTAGCTTATTTTTCACGCAATCATTGATTATAAAAGCCTTTATAGCAGGAGCTTAGATTGTCCTCAGCCTCAAGACCTAGAGTAAAATCAATTTCCAGTCCGTTTTAGAAGAGCTTTAGGAAAGGTACTATAAAGGTACAAACGAAAGGAGCTAAAACATATGAAAAAAATTTCTTCTATTAACAGGAGGCATCATTGCTGCATGTGTAGCACTTGCCTTAATCGGACCACTTGCAGGGTTACTATTTTCGGGGTTATTAGTAGCACTTGGTATGCACTTCTACATTTCAAGCAAATCAACATTTGGCAAAATCATTTGGTTCACAGTGGGTCTGATTGGTGTTCTTTCAGCCGTATCTAATATCCCAGCAATGATTGGATTAGCGGCAATCGCTATCATCTACGTGATCTACAAAAAAATGGAATAACGAAGATGTTAAAATTCCAACAATTGAAGCAAAAGAAGAAGATCCGTTTACTAACTTTGAAAAAGAATGGTCAAACTTAACAAAATAAAAGGAGAGAAATTACATGAACTTATTTCAACGCTTTAAATATACAATAGAGGCTGACTTACATCAGGTATTTGATAAAAAGGAACAAAAAAAATCCAATTGCCATGCTGAATCAATATATTCGCGAGGCAGAAAAACAAACGGAGCAAACAGGAACATTATTAGCGCGTCAAGGCCAGCTAAAGGAAAAATTGGAGCAGGAGCTGAAACAAAACGCTGAGCTACTTACTAAGCGTGAAGCACAACTAAAATTGGCTACTACTAGCGGTGAACAGGATTTAATCGACTTTGCTACTGATGAGGTTGCTGCTTACACGGCACGAAACAATACATTACAAGCTAGTATTGAAGCAAGTACACGTGAGTACTTCGAGCTTGAGAATAAATTTGAAACAATGAAGCACAAAATTAAAGATATGAAAGTGCGTCAATTACAGCTGATGGGCAAGGAAAACGTAACACGCGCTCACCATCAAATGGATGGTATGCTTGCTAAAAACAATAAAACGAACTTTGAGGATTTAGAAGCCTATATTGATAAGTTGGCTTACCAAATCGATAAAGACCATGAAGTCACTACTTTTGAGGCACGTCTTGCTCAGTTAGAAAAAAAAGCAGCCGAAGAAAACGCACCTTTACTAATCGAAAATAAATAACATGTTATAATATAAAGAAATAAGGGATGCCTCTATTAGGAAGCATCCCATTTCTTTGAAGAAAAACTATTAAGGAAAACTAAATATACTTCACTCAGAGGTTGTTAATTCATAACCCCTGAATGACTGAATAAAGGAATTTTCATGATGATAAACAGAAAGTGGTTTAGTCATATGATTAAAATATGTCTTTTTGCTTTTATTATACTTCTATTATTTGCACTTATATTATTCGGTTATCGTTTTATTGCCCAACAGCGTATTCATCAAAAAAAGTGCTGAAATTATCGAAAATGGCGGTATTAGTGAGCTCAAAGAAATAGCGATCAATGGAGATAAACAGTTTATCTTAGTGGAAGGGCAAGATAAGGAGAAGCCCTTTTGTTTATTCCTTCATGGCGGGCCAGGCTCTCCGTTTCCTTATGGTGTAAGTGCTCGAACATTGTATCCAGAAATAACTGAGAATTGTGTCGCCGTCTATTACGATCAGAGAGGTTCAGGGAAAAGCTATAATAATGAACTATCTGTTACTACCATGAATCTATCTCAATTTACAGAAGACGCTAATCATATCGTTGATTATATTAGAGAGCATTATCAGCAGGAAAAAAATCTTTATCATTGGTCAATCCTTTGGTACGATAATTGGTACTCAATTAGTGGCTAAATATCCCGAGAAATTCCACGCCTATTTAGGAATTGCTCAAATAACTGATATTATTAAAGGGCAGGAACTCGGTTATAGCTGGTTAAAAAAAATGAGGCCTTAGCAAATGACGATGAGAAAACACTGCGCATTTTAGAGGATTTAGGAAAAGGGCCTTATCTGGCAGAGGATGAGGATCGATTTAGTGACCTAATTAATCGATATAAAGGAATGAATTATTTTGATGAGACGATAGAGAAGGTTAATCTTTTTGGTTTAATAAAAGGAGCTTTTACTTCACCAGATTACTCTTTACGGGATCTTTATAGGGCATTTATCTCTGGGCCTCAATTTAGTCTTGTTAAAAGCAAGTCATTAAAAGAAGAAATTATCCATACAAATTTTTTTTGATACGATAAAAAGGATAGATGTACCCGTTTACATCATTCATGGTAAATATGATAAACAGGCAAATTATGAATTGGCAAAACAATATTACGAGCTTTTAGATGTGCCAAGTGGTAAGGAATTTATTACATTGGAGCACTCTGCCCATTACCCAAATCAGCTCGATTCACCAATCATAAATGACACAATTAAAAAAAATGCTAGAAAAACATTAACTTTGATTTTTAGAGAAGTTCGGCTTCTCTCATCAATAACTAGAAAGAAGGGTGACCCTCTTGCAAAATTTCACAACGAATAAGCTTACATTTTGGGTACTATGCTTCTTTTTACTCGTCTTTGTAGAGCTTACAATTTTTAATAATGGCGGCGCTTTAGTCTATTGATTGGAACTGGACTTCTTTACTTAAGTTTCTCGAAAAAAATTCGTTTCTTTAAATGGACAGGAATTTTCTTTATTGCCATTGCCCTCTTTACGATGTGGAGCCTGCGCCTGTTTATAGTTATTATACTGCTCTACATGCTTTATCAATATTTACAAAGAGAAAATGAAGCAAAGGTGGTCGGCTCAGAGCTATTTGATAAACTTCCTACTACAAAAAAATGAAATATTCGGTACGCTGCCTGCACCTATAGATGCCTATAAATGGCAAGATGTCCAAATTCAAAGGCTTGCTGGTGATATTACAATTGATACAACACAAACCATTTTACCCGCTGGCACAAGTCTTATTACGATTCGTCAAGGCATTGGTAAGGTGCAAATTTATATACCTTATGAAGTTCCATTCCGTTTACACTATACAACACTATTTGGCGATATAACTTGCTTAAATATTGGGCCACAACGCCTACTGAATGAAAGTGTATGCTTCTCAGATGGCAATCCTGAAGATGCAAAGCGTACACTTGTTATACATGTTGCAACATGGCTTGGAGACTTGGAGGTGCTACGTAAATGATTGCCTTTATCTCAAGAATCTTTACGCTATTTTTCATTATAACAAGCGCGGCTTTCGGTCTCCTCGTAGCTGTTTGGGGTGAACCAAAGGAGAAAACCTGGGAACCTCTCTGGCAGCAACAATACGGCAATATGCCTTAGGTGGAATAATTATTCTCAGCATCTTTGGTATTAGTCTATTAATAGCGGGCTGGATTAGTATGACGGCTCGTGCTAGAGAGGCGCAGGCAACGCGCATTGTCAAACAATTAATTGAACCAGATTTTGTCTTACCCAAAAAGCAGCCATTGCCAAAGCCGCTGAAAAAGGCGATTGCGCAAACAAGCGAATTAATCGATACCCAACGAAAAAGCTTGCAGCGATTATCGAATGAACGTGCAGAAGCTAATGATAAAATCATACAAGAGCGCATTATTGCTGAACGTCAGCGCTTGCCAGAGAACTACATGATTCTGTTTCACAGCAATTATTTGCAGCCTCCATGCTATTGTCCGCTTTAACGGAGAACGATGAAAATGCCACTAGCTTAAAGCAGGTTGAAAAAAATTGTTCAACAGGCACAGCTAGAAATGCGAGCGTTATTATTACATTTACGCCCTGTTGCATTGCATAATAAAACACTTGCACAAGGTCTAGAGGAGCTCATTATCGAGCTTCAGCAAAAAGTATTTTTTCATATTGAATATGAGCTGGAGGAAATGTCTTTATCGAAAGCAGAAGAGGATCATTTATTCCGTATTGCACAGGAGGCATTATCCAATACGTTACGTCATGCAAAGGCGAGCGAGGTCGAATTAATGCTTGTTGCCCGAGATGATTTAGCCATTTTACGCATTCAGGACAATGGTCTTGGCTTTGATGTTGAAGCGGATAAATCTACTTCCTATGGCCTGCAAAATATTGCCGAACGAGCTGTGGAGATTGGCTGTACGTATAAAATTGTATCCGTGCCTGGGGAAGGTACAATCGTAGAGGTAAAGATTCCACTACAGAAGGAGGTTGAAGTAAATGATTCAAGTGTTAATAGTGGATGACCACGAAATGGTCCGGATTGGTGTTTCTGCCTACTTGTCAGCACAGCCAGATATCACAGTTGTAGGTGAAGCTGAGAATGGCAAGGTGGCGGTCGAGCGTGCCCTTGCCCTTCGCCCCGATATTATTTTAATGGACAACGTTATGCCAATTATGACAGGGGCAGAGGCAACGGCTGAAATATTAACGGCATGGCCAGAGGCAAAAATAATGATGGTCACAAGCTTTTTAGATGACGACAAGGTCTATCCTGCACTAGAGGCAGGAGCCGTCAGCTATATTTTAAAAACATCCAATGCAAAGCAGATTGCAGACGCTATTCGTAAAACAATGGGGGGCGAAACGGTGTTAGAGCCTGAGGTGACATCTAAAATGATGCACCGTATGCGCCATGGCAATAGCACCCCACTTTATGAGCAATTAACAGATCGTGAGATGGAAGTGCTGCTGTTAATGGCTCAAGGTAAGGCGAATCAAGAAATTGCAGATGACTTATATATTGCCTTAAAAACCGTGAAAACACATGTCAGCAATATTTTAGCAAAGCTTGATGTCCAAGATCGCACACAGGCAGTTGTCTATGCCTTTCAAAACGGGCTGGCAAAATAACACTGTTCAATCAACCCTTTTCACTTTAAAGAAACGAAACTGCATTTTTAGTAATGCAGTTTCATAGT
>BBDJ01000039.1 GCA_001312325.1 Lysinibacillus pakistanensis
AGCTTAGCAAGTCTATTTTTACTTTGTTTCACATAAAAAAATAAAACTAGATGAAGTTTTGTACAACTTCATCTAGCTAAAATTTTCTATTTCTCATTTATAATAAATTGCTGAAGTGCTGGTAGCAATTCTTCATGTAGCGGTAATGTAGGGTCTGCATAGGTTGCTAAATTCCCAGCGCGATCTGTTGGGGCCTTTTTCAATACATGGTTCATATCCTTCATATAGAGCAGCTTTGCCTCTTGCTTCCCTTTCTTTAAAGCTTCTGCATCAGCTTCCTTTACCTGTAGATCATTGGTACCCTGCACAATTAATACTCGACTTTGTACTTTCTTAAGCTCATCTGCTGGATTATATTTTAACATGGAAATCAAATAAGGCTGAATAGCAGGACGGAAAATTGCCTGTAATTGAGGAGAAATGTTCTTCACCTGCTTGCCTTGTTTAAGAGATTTTAGAATAGCCGTTGATTCTTTATAAAGTTTTGGTGTCAATTGACCATTTAATTGCTCTAATAGCACAACATCTAAGGGTCTTCCAACACCTGCAATTGAAACATAGGATGCTACATTTGTTTTTTTGTGCAGCTAGTAATCCAATAAGTGCTCCTTCGCTATGCCCAATAATGTGCACACTTGAATAGGATTTATCAGCTAATAGCGCATTAATTACTTGAACAGCGTCATCTACGTATTGATCAAACGTTCCATCCTCTTCCTTTGTTAAGAGAGATTGATTATCCCCTAATCCTCTTTTATCATAGCGGACAGTTGCGATTCCTTCATCTGCCAAACCTTCCGCAATCATTTTTAAGCTATTATTTTTACCAGCTAAAGTGGAATTGCCGTCTTTATCAGTTGGTCCAGAGCCAGCAATGATGAGTGCTACTGGAGATGGTTTTTTTGCTAGTCTTTTGAAGTGCTACAGTTAATTTACCATTTTGAACAGGTATCTTCATTGTTTCATACGTAATTGGTTGTTCTTTATAAGATTTTAATAAAAGTGGGAATGACCCCCCATTCTGTTGGAACGTTGCTTCTATTTGTTCATCTTTGAAGGTTCCATTAATAGCAATAGCAGAGCCATTTAAGTTAATGGAAACACTCACCTTATTACCCGAATACGTAACTTTATTTAATGGAAGATTCGATATACCTTGTATAGGTACTGATAATGTCCCACCATCCTGTTTTAACTCTACAATAATAGGGAGAGCGCCATTTGGTGTCTCAATATTCCCTTCCCATTTTCCGATAAACTGTTCATTCATTGAACGTTTCTCCTTTGTCAATTTACTTTCTGCAACCGCCTCTTTTTGTCCGCATGCAACTAACAGTAAAATGGTACAGCATAACAAAAATAACTTCTTCATCCAATCTCCCTCTCTATATAAAGATAAGCAATAAAATGGGGCTAAATATAATACAGATAATGATATAGCACCACTTATTTGCACAATTCACAGTCCAACCAATCCCGTATTTTTTCTGCACAATCAATGACGGGTCGTTTTTGTTGAAATAAAAAAATACCCCATTTCCAATATCGATCATCTGTTGCAGCTGTTTCATTTGTATGTAAATCATCAAAACGTTCATTGCTTTTACTAAGCTTCCAAATTAAAACTAGTAAGCCTCCTAATGTGATCACATTAAAAGCAATAAAAAGTGGGAAAAAGTATTGTGCTGTTTGATCCTTTAAAATAACTGTGGTGTAGTGTAAAACTACAAAAAGAATGGTCATACTATAATTGATGGCTGCTAAGTACCAGCTACCGTACTTACGTTGTGTTAGCTCTCGATGTATGGAAGCTTCTTTGGCCTGTGCGCTCAATTGTAATTTAGCACTTTTCATGCCTATGCCCATAATGAAAAAGCTAAGTTGAATAGCCAGTAAAATAAGAGGCATAGTGATGACAGACAGACGAGATTTTTCTGTCCAACCATCCGCCTCCCCTGCCGAATTCCAATGTGTTGCAAAACTATCTGGGATTGAATCATAATTCATGTACGTAAAAGTCATTAATGCAATTGTCATAATAATTGGTAGGCTAAAAAAATATCGATGGCAGTGTTTCATCTTTCTGTCGTATTGACAAATCAGTAACATACACCGTTTTTGTCTGTGCTTCCCACTGCTCTTGCCGTTTTAATTTTTTTGTTTTGATATGATAATTCATGTAAAGACCAGATGATAGAAGAAGCATAACATAAAGAAGAAGAAAGGATAGTAAAGTCACCTTCTCCTCATGTATAGCAGTCAAAAGATGTAGCCCAATTTGTACTAGTAAACACAAACTAGCAATGCCACCTACCCATTGGCTATACCGCCTTTTCCACTTTATTAATTGCGAATGTTTGACAAAGGGTTCTGGTATAGAAACGCCAAAGACATTTGTTTTTCTTACTAAATGTGGTGTCATGGCTTCCAAAATCCCAACAATGATAAAAATGCCTACTATTATCAGCATGCTTCCCCTACTTCCATTGTTTTAAAATTCGCTGGAACAAACTTGTCATTTGTTCTTTTTCTAACCCACGTGCAAAAGCTTCTGCCATTATAGGCTTTAAGGCATTTTCTACTTTTTCAACTTCTATTTCTTCTAGCTCCCGCTTTTGACCACCTATAATGACAGCTTTCGCTTTCGGCTTTAATGTGATTAAGCCTTTTTCTTCAAGTTCATGATAACTTTTACTCACTGTACTGACATTAATACCTAAATCCGTAGCCATAGAACGCACCGATGGTAAAGTATCACCGTTTTTGAGCTCTCCTTTAGCAATTAATTCAATTATTTGATTGGCTAATTGTTTATAGAGCTGTAACTCATCACTTGGATCTAAGCGTATTTGCATATCACACCTCCATCTGTACCACCCTAAACATAACAGAATCTGTTATGCATAGAGTAATACAGAATTACCTAAATGTCAAATGGAGATATATTTAATTTTAGACCGTTGTTTTTCTTTGATTGATCACATTCATCACCTTTTTAAGCAGGTTTCCTCTGAACTAAAAAAGGACCCAGAATAACTCTGGATCCTTGGACACTTATAGCTCTACTTGATTTTTATCTGTATTGTTTTTTTGCTTCATCTTAAGCTACAGCAAAACAGAATTTTCTGCCATGCCTACTTAAGTTTTAGAAGCTCACCTGATACAGTTGTGGCGGACTTTCCTGAGATTCCTGGACTTTGGGTGTTTGACTACTCATTCTACATCCTCCTCATCAGATTAGATTAATAAGTGTTTCCGATTTTAATATGAGCTATATACTAACTATTTATTCACGAAATCTACATTTGGCGAAAAAGTTGCTTTAAGCCTCTTCAGTAAAAACCTGTTGTGCAATCGTTAATGCATTTTGAACACGCGGGAAGCCAATATAAGGCACTAGCTGCAATAAGGCTCAACAATTTCTGTCTGTGTTAAGCCAGCATGTAAGCCCCGTTTTATGTGTGTTTTAGTTTGTGGTGTAGCGCCTTGTGTTACCACTGCGGTAATAACAACGAGTGCACGGCTTTTAGCATCTAATCCCGGACGTGAATAGACCTCACCATAGGCAAATTCTATAATCATTTTTCGTAAATCTGGTGCCACGTCAGCTAGTGCATCCGATTCAATCATTCGATCTGCCTCTTGCTCCGTAACATATTGTTTAATTGTTTCTAACCCCTTTGTAAAACGATCGTTCATGTCCAATCCCCCTAAAAGATAATCTTTACATTTCCTTATACAAAAACCCCAATTCCGCGTCTCCAGAATTGGGGATTGTCCTTCACATATGTAAGGGTCTCTTTTTCACTTCACCCTCTGGCTCCGTTGAAAAAGGAAATAGTTTTTTTCATAGTGCCTCACAGGACAGCTTTAATGAATATCTATGCAAAAGTCACAGGGACATGCACGCAAAATTGGATAGCAATTATGCCTCAGCCTAATTACGTCTGGAATCGGCTTTGTACAAGCACAAAGAATTTCTTTCCGATTCCGTGACATTCGAGGGAGGCTTTGGGTCAACACGATGTTGGTCACTCAGGTGTTTTCACAGGATGTGAAGATCTTAGCCAGAGTTCCTCTATTTCAGCGGATGTTTGGACACTCGCTGAAAGGCGACCTAAAACTGCATTGATCTCACCACCTATAGAGGTGGGAGACTTCTGTACCTGCCGCTGTCGCTTCGCTTTCACGCATAAAACATTTGCCGCTGTCGCTTCGCTTTCGCGCATAAAACATTTGCCGCTGCCGCTTCGCTTTCGCGCATAAAACATTTGCCGCTGCCGCTTCGCTTTCGCGCATAAAACATTTGCCGCTACGTTTTCGGTACAAAAGACATTTGCTGAAAGAGGTTAAACAAGGCAAGCCTTTGCTTTGTCGATTTGGATTTTTACCTGATCAAAGCCAGTACCACCTAAAGAATGACGACGTCGAACTGCCGCTTCTGGTGAAAGCACATCATAAATATCTGCTTCAATTAGTTCACTTTCTTGTTGCATATCTTCAAGTGGTAAATCTAATAAATAGATGCCTTTTTGAATACAAGTGAACACAAGCTTTCCAGTCACTTCATGTGCCTCACGGAAAGGCATACCCTTTGTTGCAAGATAATCTGCTAGCTCCGTCGCATTGGAGAAGTCAGCGTGTACTGCCTGATGTAAACGTTCTGTCTTAACAGTCATCGTGCGAATCATACCTTCAAAGATTTTTAGAGAGCCAAGAATGGTATGGACAGTATCAAACATACCTTCTTTATCCTCCTGCATATCTTTGTTGTATGTTAATGGTGTGCCTTTTAGAACCGTTAATAAGCCCATTAGGTTTCCATAAACACGTCCTGTTTTACCACGGATTAACTCTGCCATATCAGGATTTTTCTTCTGTGGCATAATGGAAGAACCTGTTGAGAAGGCATCATCCAATTCGATAAACTTAAATTCATCTGTTGACCATAGAATAATTTCCTCTGCAAAGCGTGATAAATGCGCCATTAATAATGATGCATTGCTTAAAAATTCCACGATAAAATCACGATCGCTCACCGCATCCATAGAGTTGGCATAAACCTCACTAAAGCCTAAAAGCTCTGCTGATTTTAATCGATCGATTGGGAAAGTTGTCCCAGCCATGGCACCTGCCCCTAACGGTAGGATATCAATGCGCTTCATCGATTCTGTAAAGCGTTGTTTATCGCGCTCTAGCATCCAGAAATAAGCCATTAAATGATGTGCAAATGAGATTGGTTGTGCACGTTGTAGATGTGTATAGCCTGGAGCAATTGTTTCTACATGCACCTCAGCTTTTTCAAGCAATGTTTTTTTTGGAAAGTTTCAATTAATCCAATCGCTTCGTTTACACGTTTTTTTTAAGAAAATATGCATATCTGTTGCTACTTGATCATTTCGGCTACGACCTGTGTGAAGCTTCCCGCCTACAGGACCGATTAAATCGATTAGCATCTTCTCAAGATTTAAATGGATATCTTCATTCGCAACAGTAAATTCAAGCTCACCTGCAATTGCTTTTTCCTGTAGCTTTGCAAGACCAACAAGAATAGCCTCTACGTCTGTTGCTGGTAAAATACCTGTTGCACCAAGCATCGTAACATGTGCAACACTACCTTCTAGGTCTTCTAGAACAAGCTGTTGGTCAAAGCCAATCGATGCGCCGAATTCGTCCACCCATGCTTCGGCTGATTTTTGGAAACGTCCGCCCCAAAGTTTTGTCATAACAGCTCACCCTTTCCTTTATTTCTTTATCAATTATGCTTCCATTAGCGTCTGAGGCTTAAGACCAACAAACGTTTTTTTTGTGCATTAGCAAAACGTCAGCGGCATGATGTTGGTCACCTAGACTTATTTTATGAAGTTCTTAGTCTATCAGCAGGATTTAAATATATTGCTGATAGAAAACTAAAAGGTGCAGCACAGCGCATTGCCACACTACACCTTGCTTGTCAAAATTATTTTTTTATTGACAGAAGAGTTCACTACTGTTGGTAGGCCCCATAACTCGATAAAGCCTACTGCTGAAGCGTGGTTGAATTGATCTTCTTTTGAGTATGTTGCTAGCTTTTCACTGTATAATGAATTTGGTGATTTACGTCCTTCTACAATCGCATGACCTTTGAATAGTTTCACACGTACTGTACCATTTACATATTGCTGTGATTGTGCAAGGAATGCTTCAAGTGCATCACGTAATGGTGAGAACCATAAACCATCATAAATTAATTCTGATAGCTTTTTCTCAATAACTGGCTTGAAGTGTGCTAATTCTTTTACAAGTGTTAAATCCTCAAGCTCTTTATGAGCCGTTAACAGCACTTTTGCTCCGGGAATTTCATATACTTCACGAGATTTAATACCTACTAAACGGTTTTCTACATGGTCAATACGGCCAACACCATGGGCACCAGCTACTGCATTTAGTTCTTGAATTAAATCAGCAAGCTTCATTTCTTTTCCGTTTAATGCAACCGGTTTACCAGCCACAAATTCGATTTCCACATATTCAGCTTCATCTGGTGCATTTTCAACAGAAACAGTTAAACCGTAAGCTTCTTCTGGTGGTGAAACCCATGGGTCTTCCATGATTCCTGCTTCGTTTGCGCGACCCCATAAGTTTTGGTCAATCGAGAATGGTGAATCTAATGTTGCAGGAATAGGCACATTATGCTTCATTGCATATTCGATTTCCTCGTCACGGCTCCAGCCCCATTCACGTACAGGAGCTAATACCTCTAAATCTGGATTTAATGCTTTAATAGAAACCTCAAAACGAACTTGGTCATTCCCTTTTCCTGTACAACCATGAGCTACTGCGTCAGCGCCCACTTGGTTGGCAATCTCCACTAACTTTTTCGAGATTAGTGGACGAGAAAGCGCTGATACTAATGGATATTTTTGTTCATACCAAGTATGTGCTTGTAATGAAATCAGTGCATAGCCTTCAGCAAATTCATCCTTTGCATCTACCATATAAGATTCAATTGCCCCTACTTGAAGAGCTTTATTTTTAATAAACTCAAGATCTTTCCCCTCACCAACGTCAAGACAAACTGCAATAACGTCCCAACCTTGTTCTTTTAACCATGGAATTGCTACAGAAGTATCAAGACCTCCTGAGTATGCTAATACTACTTTTTTTATTTACCATTAAAAATGCGCCTCCAATTAATCTATGAGATATGTATGTTTATACATTCATATAAAAGTTTATACACGAATAGTAACACGTTATAAAAATAAACACAAGTGTATTTTTATAAATTTGTAGACATTTATGTTTATAGTAAAAAGTAAGTCATTTCAATACTTATAGTCATTGTACAAACTATGAATATTTTTACTCTTAAAAATGATTTCTTACTTTCTACTTGGATGTATACAATATAAATTTCCGAAGATAACACCCTATTTAGAATTTAATTGTGCAATAGGAGCACTAAAAAAAGTCGATTTGCCACAAAAAAATGTGATGCCAATCGACTTTTTCAAAAAAAATATCTAACTTTTCAGCTTTCTAATCTACATAACAGTAGGGTTTCCATAAAGAAGGCTTTTCTCTTTCTTGCCATACAACACCTTCTTTGGATTGATAATGATAATTAAAACTGCTGCTATTCCGTATAAAATCGCGTTATACATAATTAAATCGCTTAAATTTCCGTTTATGATACCAATAAAAAAAATTAAAGTTATGATGGATGATAATCGGAATAATTAAATTTTGATTTAAATTATAAAATGCTGCCATAAGTATTGTAGTGGACATGATTGAAATCATAAAGAATAGAATATACTTCATTAAATCAATGCCCGTAAATCCTGTAGTAAACCATATGGGTAGATGCCACAGCCCCCACCAGAATCCTATGATGATTGACGCTTTTAATGGAGGATGCTTTTTCTGAAGCTCCATTAATGCAAAGCCTCTCCAACCTAATTCTTCACCAAAAGGTCCTGACAATAGTGTTTTGAAAAAGTAAAAGAGCAGCATACCCCATGAGGATAAAGTGAAAATTGAGTCTACTTCACTCTTGCTCAAGACGATCAACATTATTGTCAAAAAGATAAGGGCTTGAATTGTACTTACAGAAAGCAACACAGAAACTTTAATTTTATGTTTGAATTTGCTTTTTACAAATTGTATAAAACTCTGACCAGGATAGATTTTCTTAAAAAGGATAGCAAACGCAAAGGTTGAAGCCCAGGATGAAATACAATGGACTACAACAAATAACCATGTAGACAAACCTAACATCTTGGTTACGCCTACAAGACAAAAAAAGTGGCCAAAAGATGATATTGGTTAGTAGGATAAAACTTACTATTGGTTTTTTTAATTTTTTTTCTTTACTCAAACATATTCCCCCTTTCAAATTACGGATATTTTCAGCTTAAACCTAGGAGTTACCCACAGGTCAATACAATATAAGGGTCTAAAAAAAATAAATAGTTACTTAAAAAAAGATGCTAAAGTCTGGATTTTTATGTATTAATAGTATTAAAATTGCGTTATTTAATTTAGTTGGAATTTTATTAAATAGGGAAACATATTTAACCCAATAAGAAATCGAGGATATTTAGAAATAATTACGAATGGTAATGGAAGGGCGGGAATGAAGGCATTTGGATAGGGGCATGTCAATACGGTTTCCATTGTTCATGATTTGTCTAATACATAAAAAAACTACAAAAAACCATCTACCATTATATTTGGTGGATGGTTCATGTTTTGAATTTTGCTCTGCGGCATAAGCATAGCTTTTCGGGACATTCTATTAAGTATAAGTAGGTTTCTATCAAGTACAAATACTCGTCAATCATGCATATTTTTCTGTCTATTCAGCAATCCCCCCACTCAAAACAAAAATTTCATGATGTTTTCGACAAAATAAAAGCCTTCACCTAACAACGAAAATCACTTAATAGGTACAAAAATTTCTAAAAAGGCTCGTTCTAAGCCATCTTCATACGTAGTAAGTAATTGATTTATATATACTAGTCCCAAAAGTTCATAGCCGTTTTCTTTTGCCGCTTTTTTTTATACTAGCCTCAACTTTATGGTCTGTATTTTTTTCCGCCCGTTGACCACCTTCCATCTTCAATAACTGTATACAGACATTTTGGATGGGATAGAATTTCACCTGCAATTTCTTTATCAAGATCCTCTACTTTTTTTTACGATGATAAACTTATCTTCTTGTACACCTTCTTCATTGAATTGAATGACTCTTCTCAAAGAAGTAAGTGTCACTGCTTGTTTTAAATTATCTAAGTTATCCTTTATTATTTCATATTTATCATATGCAGTATGATGCTCAATTTCTCCCTTTACCTCTATCGGCTTCATTTCTTGGATGGTATATGTGCCTAGAAATTTTTTTAACTTTTTCGCAATCTTCCTGAACGGTTTGAAGCTTTTTTTACTAGCAACTTTTTATACTCGATTTCTTCCATAACCTCCTGCATTTTCTCCTCGAATAGTAATTGTATGCCCTCTATGCTCTTGCCTTTTCTTAATTCTTGAATTTTTTTTAATTTCAATATCCATTTCGCGATAGAAATTAACTGTTGTTATATCATATATATCAAAACGATTATATTCTCTATACCCATTCTCACTATTTTGCTTTGGCTTTACTAATTCCTTTTCCTCATAAAACTTTAAAGTATCTCTTGAAACCCCTAAAAACTTCGCTACTTGTCCAATTGTGTACATACTGCTCTCCTTTCCTATTCTTTTAAATACTTTAAATCAATTTCGCCTTGACATAATTGTAGCTGTCGCTTTGCTTTCGCTACAGATAAAACCGTGTTGCTGCCACTATATTTTCGATACAAAAAAACATCTGCTGAATGAAGATAAAAAAACTGTAAACACTCTCTCCTGCTTTTTTTGAGAATGGTTACAGTTTAGTCCCTGCTATTTTTTTTGTTGAAAAATGATTTACCTAAAAATTCAATGGCGGCAGGAGCCAGTGCATAAAGCTTACTGGATAATCCCATGATTTTTGGTAAGTTCACCTCTCGAACAGGGCGTTTAATTGTTTTAACCGTAGCCTGTGCTACTTCTTCTGCTGTTAATAAAAATCTACCTAAGGAAGCCCGATAGCCGCTATCATCACTCGCCTTATCTAAAAATGGCGTATCAATTGGGCCAGGATGTATCGCTGTCACTTTAATCTGATAAGGCGCTAGTTCCATACGAAGTCCATTAGTAAATCCGACTATAGCATGCTTTGTTGCAGCATAAACACTAGCTTTTGGCGTCGCTACCTTCCCTGCCTGTGAGCCAATGAAAATAAGGTGCCCCTGTTGTCGCTGAATCATTGGCAATGTTAAGCGCTTGGCTAAATATATTGGCACACTTACATTTAAGTTAACCATTTGGGAAATTTCCTCATCAGATAATGTAGGTGCGATTCCAAATTTACCCACACCAGCTGAGAGTATCGCCACATCAAGTGGTGGTAGTTGGGCGCAAACTTCATCAATAGCCGTTAAATTTGTTAAATCAGCTTGAATCACAATCGCGCCTAAACGTTCTAATGCTTTTAATGCAACAGTATTACGTCCTGTTGCATATACCATATGACCTTGCGCTACTAATAATTCTGTCATTTTTAATCCTACTCCACTTGTTGCACCCGTAACGAAGATTGTCTTTTTATCAGCCATGCAAACACCTACTTTCTTTTAAATACATAAATGCCTTCCTCAGTTTTCGTAGATGTAATATAATGATTGGCTTCTAAATAATCTAAATGTCCAAGTGTTTTGGATAGTGTTAAACCTAGTTTACGCTGAAAAATAGCCGGATACAGACGCATTGTAACTTGAACAACCGTTAGTTGATCTTCACCTAATAGCTCTAATACCTTGATCGATTGCTGATGCTGACGTTCTAGACGTTTATCGATTAATAAAGGAATATCCTCTAATTCTGCACCATGACCTGTATGCATCATTTTCACTGGCAATTGTCGTAAAATTTCAAGTGATTTATTATACTGTAGTAATGATTTAGTACGTCCTATTGTACGATCCAATGGTGGTTCAATTAAAGGGTTTGGCGTAATTTTTTTCCAGTAATAAATCCCCACCAATCACATGATGCGTTTTTTCATCCCAGAAGATGAAGTGACTTTGTGCGTGACCTAATGTTTCAATCGCCTTTAAGCCCGTATGACCAGGCACTTCATCTCCATCACCTAGAATTTGTGTTAATGGACGTTCACCGACAAGCTCTAATTCGCGACGTACATGTACACTCGGCTGAATATATTCCTGTGGAACGCCATGCTCAAATAAGCGTTCACTATAAAATCGTTCATGATATCGTAAAAACTCCTCGTCATGACGAAGCCACTTATCGTTATAGGCATGCCCCAAAATTTCTGCATGTGGAAAGGCATCTACCCAACCTGCATGATCTGGATGGTGGTGGGTGAGTACAACCTGTTCAATATCCCTTAATTCGTAGCCTGCTGCTCGAATCCCCCATTTCAATGCATCATAGGCTTCCATTGTTTTTGGTCCAACATCAAAAAGTGTTAGTGCATCACCTTTGACAACAAATGCATTGACATCTCCTACTTCATAGGGTGTTGGTATTTCTATTTTGTATATAGACAAAGCTGTTTCCCCCTTTTGTACTACTAGTGAATAACAATTCATTCTATTTTACAAGTTTTTCTTCTTTTCGTCATCCTCCTGTTGACAGGTTGACGTATTATCAATATAATTTTGAATAATCTAATTATTTTTGTGCGTTGATGAAGCCAAGTACGTAATTTGGTGAAGGTGTCTCAGAGAGTGTTACATTTGCTGCGAGTAACATCACCCACTCCCATTACCGAACCTACTTCTGAGCAGTTATGAAAACATAACCGTTCCCCTTGCGATAAAAGGGCTAAGAGTTGTGCCAATTGGCAAACAAAGGTGGTACCGCGGAAACAACAGCGTTTTCGTCCTTCTTGATAAGGACGAAACGCTTTTTATTTTGAACTGGAGGTTTTGTTCATGAAGAAAATACTATTTATCGGTGCAGGCTCAATGGCAGAGGCATTGATTCAGGGCTGGATTAACCAAAAGGTATTTACAGCACAAGAAATTTATGTCACCAATCGCTCAGATAAAGAACGCTTACAATTTTTGCACGAAACATATGGTGTCAATTGCTTAGTTGATGCAGAAATTTTTAAACAAGCAGACTTAATTATATTAGCAATGAAGCCAAAGGATGCTATTGCGGCAATGGATGAGTTGAAAGCGAAAATCACAGAGCACTCAGCCATCCTCTCTATTTTAGCAGGTATAGCTATTCAAACCATCACAGAGCATTTAGGCATACGTCCAGTTGCTCGAGTTATGCCTAATACTTCAGCCACAATCGGGATGTCGGCTAGTGGTATTGCCTTCAGTAACGAAGTGACTACTGAACAGCGTACGATTTTCTTACAATTGCTCGAGGCAGTTGGTTCGGTCATTGAAGTAGATGAGGATCAATTACATGCTGTAACGGCTCTTTCAGGTAGTGGTCCTGCTTATATCTATTATTTAATGGAGGCATTTGAAAAAGTCGGCACAAAGGTTGGTCTTTCAAAGGATACCGTACGACTATTAATGACACAAACACTGGCAGGGACTGCTGAAATGCTGAAGCAATCTGTTGATGAGCCGGATGTACTACGCAGAAAGGTGACTAGTCCAGGGGGCACGACAGAAGCCGGGATTAAAGCGCTTGAAAAATATCAATTTAATGAGGCAATTGAAGCATGTATTAAAGAAGCAGAGGCTCGGTCTCGTTCACTTGCAAATAGTAAGTAAAATGTGCAAAATAGAGTTTATCACTAGGAATTAGGGGGCTTTATTTTGACTAAATTATTCGAACCTTATCAACTACAGTCTATCACTTTAAAAAAATCGTGTTGTGATGGCACCAATGTGTATGTATTCTGCTCAGGATGATGGACTTGTCACGCCTTTTCATCAAGTTCATTATGCAACACGAGCTGCGGGTCAAGTAGGTTTAATCATTCTTGAAGCAACAGGTATTGTCCCAGAAGGTCGTATCTCCAATAAAGATCTTGGCATTTGGGATGATGCCCATATCGAAGGCTTACGTCAATTAGTCAATGGAATGAAGGCATATGGAGCAAAAACTGGTATTCAGTTAGCACATGCCGGACGCAAAGCAACTGTGGAGGGAGAAATTTTTGCCCCTTCAGCTATTGCCTTTAGTGATGCCTATCAAACGCCAACTGAAATGACTATAGAAGACATTGAATATGTTATAGAAGCATTTAAGAAAGCCGCTGTTCGTGCTGCTAAAGCTGGCTTTGATGTCCTTGAAATTCATGGAGCACACGGCTACCTTATTAGTGAATTTTTATCACCAGCAACTAATAAGCGGACTGATTTGTATGGAGGGTCACAGGAAAATCGATACCGTATATTACGTCAAGTGATTGATGCCATTCGTAGTGTATGGGAGGGTCCTTTACTTGTACGTGTATCTGCAGAAGATTATGCAGCAGATGGAACGACAATGGAAGACTTTATCGTCTTTAGCCGCTGGATGAAATCACAGGGTGTTGATTTAGTGGATGTTTCTACAGGAGCGTCGTGCAAGCACATATTAATATTTTTCCTGGCTACCAAGTACCTCATGCTGAAGCGATTAAACATGGTGCTGAAATACCAACAGGCGCAGTTGGTCTGATTACAACAGCTATTCAGGCAGAGGAAATCTTACAAAATAATCGTGCTGACTTAATTTTCTTAGCTCGTGTTCTTCTGCGTGAGCCATATTGGCCATTACACGCAGCCAAGGATTTAGGAGAAGACATTCAACCACCAGTGCAATACGTACGTGGTTGGTAAAAAAAATAGCGGTATATCGGCTATTTACCTAAATGTAAAAAAACAGCTTGTTGATTTATGCTAACAAGCTGTTCTTATTTCAATAAAGAGGATTTTGTTTAATTTCTTCATCAACTGCCTGCACTAACAACTCTGCATCGTCTGCAGTTACAATTTCTCCATTGACGATGGCAAAGATCCCTTGCTCACAAATTTCACAATGAGATGTACAGCCAGATTCTTCAATTTCAATATCAGATCTTTCAACTAATACATCATAAGCATCTGCTGAACCCAATGATAAATTTGTGATGCAAAACTCTACTCTATTTTTCAATTGCTGTGGCTCTTTCTTTTTTTTAAAAATAGAAAATACCATTCTTTCTTTACTCCCCCTACTCTCTCAATCTAAACACTATGACCTACATTACTTGAATATTATGGCGTAGTCTGGACAAAGGTAATGCCCTTCTTCTAAACAAAATAATTTACTTAAAAGCAAGTACAATTTAGTAAAAAAAACCATCTAGGAGAGTATTTGATTTTTTCATACTCCCATTTTATAAAATTCAATATTAATTTCTCCATATCTATTACATCTTCTAATCTATCATAAAATTGCACATAAATACTTTTTTTATGCCTGTTAAAATACATTTACAAGAAGTGGAAACGAAAAAAACATATGCAAAAGAAGGATTTTAAGCACCTCCTTGCATATGTTAAATATAGTATGATAAATCTTCTTAATCCTAACCTACTAAAAATTTTAAACCAGCTAGTTAAATTTTTCTTCTAGGTTTTTTTGAAGGTTCTCTTGGACCTATTATTTTTTTTTTAATTCAGGATTTTTCATTTCTCTATATTAAGAAAATTGCCAATAACTATGTATGGGATTCATAATTGAGTCTTCTAAAATCTGTGCATATAAATAGATAGCTCCAAACGAAAAGGGATAGTTTTTTTCTTGGCTTTATTAGGGTATCCGGATACCATCCTCATCGACCTGGAATATAAAATCAAAACCGTCATCATGCAACTTGTTATAGTAATACTCTTCTCCCTGAATATGCCTTGGAGTTCCTCCAAATTTGATCAGAAAACGTTCTTCAAATGAAGCTTTATCACTTACTATATTAGCATCCGAAATAAAGTGCTTGACTAAATCAGGATCGGCAAAAGTATCAAGTTTACTTTCTTCTGTTTTAGGGTGTTTCATTGTTATTAATGAACAATTGGGATATCTATTTTTAGAAATACGCTCTTCAAAATGTTTAGGAGCAAAAATGGAGATCATCTCCGTTTCATTAAAAGGGTTAACGATAGACAAATAAAAATTCATCTCCGTTTCCTTATTTACCATGCCTTCCAATTCATCGAAATAAGCCGGTGCATTCCCTCCGATCCATCCATTATCACTATCCTTTTCATTTGCTTGAAAGAGCATACACTCTGTTCGTTCTTTAAGAATTTTTAAATCTCTCATTGCATTTCCCCTTCTATTCACAATCGCCGCTTATCCTAAGCTGAATATAATCAAAGATCATGGCCCAGCCTTCCTTAGGACTTCCATATCCCAATGTGGCCCCGTTATTTTTTCCAATTTGATCGAGCTTTTCCTGATATTGCTTCATCATGGCTTGACGCTCTTCTTGCGTATATGTGTTCAAACGTTCGTCACTTACCTTTAGTCGCATATTATGCAGGAAATTGATCATGTCACAATAAAGTAAATCATCCTCAAACGTAATGAAATCAGGGAAAATGGCAATGACTTCGTCAAAAGCATTCTGCAAATCCTGCAAGCCAAATTTCACCAACATCTCAGAAATATATGGCACAAGATGCGGCTGATACGCGATAATACCGTCCCAGCCATCACACTGCCAGTTGCCAATTGTATTGATGGCTATGTGAAGTTGAAATAACTCTGGCGACACCTTCTCACGAATGACGTCCAGTTCGCCGAGCTCCCATATTTTATCGGATAATACCGCTAGATCCATTTCATCTGCTGGGATTTTTCCATCCCATATCTCATTCATTTCAATACTCACAGCTACATCTCTCCTGGAATTAGAATTATGCTCGATTTCATTTTGATAGTTCTAAATAACTTCTTATCCGTGCATCTTCAATCGTCTTCGGTAGCAAATCAATTATCATCTGTTTGTAAGATTCGTAGATAACAGGACATCGATTGTAAAACTGAAATTTGACCTTATCATTAGGGTGCGGATGTTCCATCAAACGTTCCAACCACCTAGTATCCAGATTTTCTGCCAATTTACGCTTGAAATAAGTTCTATTATCGTAACTTCCGTAGCTATAACGTCCCCAAAATACCGCCATTGTATGAGTTCCATTCTGATCGTCATAATAGATTCGTCCCAAGCCGTTATGTATATATCGATTTAATGCTTCATCCTGCAAAAAAAGCAGAAAATTCATCATACACATTATCTGCACGATTGGTAAGAAGCTTTGCGGAAAAATAAGGAATCAACCACTCATTACCGTACCGTATATACAGTTCCTCAGCCAACAAAATCAACTGTTCATCCATGCTCCGTATAATCGAAGCAGCGAGCACAATCGGGAAAATACATATGGTTTCCTGTGGCTGCAGGTTCCATATTCTGAGTGTATCGTTAATGTGCACATAGTCCTTATCGGCCACTAGTTTCAAGAGGTTAAGCCTCTCAACTATTGGCTGATTCGCCGCAATGAGGCGGTAGACGCCGATCATGGACGGGCTGCCTTTACCAAGCATAACGGAAACAACGGCAGTGAATCGTTCAAACTCATCCTGATCGGTCAGAAAATCTGGCGGCTGTTGAAACAGCTCGTGGAAATATTTCTCGCAATGCTTGCCCACAACTTCCGAAACCGTATCCGAAAAAGCTGGCATCAGGATGTCCTCGCCCAAATTTTTGTATTTCATAAATTTTTCCCAAATTGCAGTCGCTTCCACACACTCTTGATGAGCAAGTGCTTTTAACGCCGCTTTTTTGCATTTCCCTTTCTCATGTTCTACAAGATATAGAAGCGCTTCCACTCGACCCAATCGCGCAATAGCGTCTTCTCTCTTCTTCCCTTTTTCCGGTAACGTCGCCAACACTTCTCCCAACGTCATATAAACGCCTCCCTACTGGATTTTTGTCCCTCTATTCACAATCGCATTTATTATATTCGACACCTTCCCCACACGACTTGAAAATCTCAGCTCTCCTAGCCCTTAAAAATCACTATTAAGTCCTCCCATATCGTATTATGGATGACTCTCGTGACGGTTGAGCTGTAACAGCAACCTCTGAATTCAAACCATTAAAGCTCGACTTCACCTGCTTGATCTTGCTCTAGATGAACAAGTGGAACAGGAGAGTAAATAAACGTATCCCCGTCGTCTTCAAGCTTATATATGATACAAAACAAAGCTGAACCTCGCTGATCACCACTCGGTATAGAGAAAATCATAGCTGGACAACGCAGCTCAGTAGAATGAACACTTGCACACAGATCTTTATAAGTAATAGCAGCAAGGGTGTCAATATCTTCAAGATGCTGCTGACAATCCCCAATAACTTGCATGTAATACGCTATATTATGATTATACTTATTCGCAAAGATTTGCTTATACTCCTCAATGTTAAGAAAGCAACACTCCCAATCCAAAGGCGGGATACTTAACACATAGCGATAGAACTTCAATTTTCCTGATTCCTCCTCTTTTCGAAATCGGAGTTAGTGATTTCATTTTAATTAATCTTTATTAAAATGCTACATCCAATACTTTCGTTCCAATCATTCAACAATGATGAAATATTTCATTATACACTTTTATTTCTTAAAAACTAAAAATGCATCATTTTCAAAGTAATAAAGGAACGCTTGGAATAGCTGATCTAGTGATGGATTTTCAAACTGATTATTTACATTGTCAATTACATCTTCAATACCTGCACCATCCAATGTTTCTATCCAACCATTTTTTTTCGCTTGTTCTGGTAAAAAAATCATCTGAATTGGGCGGAAAATCAAAGCTATCTAATGAAAATATTCCTCTTGTATTTAAATTCCATTCTTTTGAATTTGGAGGTAGATAAAACCAAGTCTCTGGATTTCTCTTTGGATGTGATAACACATCACTAATACTCAATAAATTCATCTTTTCTTCCGTCATAATTTACACCTTCTTTTCTTTGGATGAAGACTGACTTGTACCGGCAGAGCTGAAGCTTTATGTTGTCCCTTGAAACGAATTGTAAATTGTAACCTTTCTGGGCGTACTAGCTGATTCAGAAGTAGTATTTATTCAAATAATTTTCCAGCCAAACTAGATATTTCGTGAATTGCATCCTCAAGCTTTTCTTCCTCTTCTTCAGAATACTTGCCTTCATTAAAATAAAAGTAATTGCTGATATCTACAAAACATAAAGCTAGTTTCTTAGGAACTTCGGTTTTATTCGAATACTCCGTAATCAATATCTTCATTGCTTCAATTAATGTATTGTAGTTATTTTCATTTAATCCTAATCCCACTCTTAATGAATATAGTATAGAGTTATCACCAATAGTATATTCATAAACTATCTTTAAAGCCTCATCTACTTTCATCAATTCTCTCCTCGTTAGTAGCTAGGGCTCTT
The DNA here is from genome assembly GCA_001312325.1 of Lysinibacillus pakistanensis. Next base: position 18,518 of record BBDJ01000039.1, read on the forward strand.
TATGATAGAATTATTTCAGAGCCACACATCTTGAGCTTGCCTTAGCTTATGATTTGGCTGCAAAACTCGCCACTTTAACATTATAAATAGATTGTAGTACCTAATTTGAATGCGATTTTACGATGATTATCATAAATGTCCATGCTTGTTCATTTTGAATAGGAAAATCGTATTTCACCGCAAACGTCCGCTTGTTACATCACTATCTATACGATTATTACCAACGTTGGTTTCAAATCAGTTAAACAAATTTTCTGGAATTTGAACACTTGGAATATTGATTTCATTAAAATAGTCATGCATTGAAGTTTAAATGTAAAAAATGCTGCACAAGACTTACTCTTATGCAGCGTTTTAATGATTATTTAAACGACCTTAGTTGGAGGTGATATGCTGAACCAAGCTCACCGTAGCCAGGTGCATATAAAGATGCACTAAGCTTCTTGGCTGCTACTATTACAAATTCTTTTTTTAAACACACTAAAAACTCAATCATTCCATTTTCTATTTTAGCCGCTACATTTCCACCTAGTTTTTCTGTAAGCAGCTTGACAATAGAAAGTCCTAGACCAGTGTTTTTACGTCTGGAATTGTCTGTTGTATAAAATCGATCAAAGAGCTGGTTAGGATTTAGTTGAATATTTTCGTCAATCGGATTTTGAAAACAGATATATGCATGTTCTTCTTCTAACCACATCTTGATCGTGACATCACCTTGCGCATGCATGATGCTATTTCGTACTAGGTTTTGCACAATGCGTAAAAGCATTTCTTCATCAGAGTTAATAATGAGCGGCTCATAATTAGGTAAGGTGACGGCTATTCCTTGTTGCTCAAATTGTGCAAAGGCACCAGCAATTTCTTCAAATACGATGTTTGATATATTAATACGATCCTTTTTGGTTGATCTTCATTACTATGCAAATAGGAATATTCAAAAAAATGTTGCTAATAATTGCTCTAGTCTTCCAACATGTTTTTGTGCGACTCCAAGCTTTGCAAGCTGCTTTTCTGTTAATGGTTCTTTTAAAAGCATTTGTTGATAGCCCTTTATCGCAGTTAGTGGCGTACGAAAATCATGAGAAATGTTTGAAATCATCTCTTTATAGTATTTTTCCTCCCGTTTAATATACGACCTTGATTTCTGCGATTCTATCAATATGCGATTTATATTTGCCACTAGTTGATTTATTTCTTTGTTTACTAGCTCTACGCTAATTGGCTGCGTATATTGCTCATGTAGACGTTGTGACAATTGTATGTTCATCAATCGTATTTGCCTTTGTATATAAAAAATATAAAACAATAATCCTACAATGACTACAATTGCCACAATCCACATTCCCTACATCCCCTTACTTGATTTCTGCTTTTCTAAATGTCATGAATGTTAAGTATATAATTACTACTATAAAGATGATACAAATGGAAACAGCCGAAATTATATCACCTTTACTCATGCTTAAATTAATCGTAAGATACTCCGCTGAATATGGTGTGAAAGATAATACTTTATCTATCATCTCAAATGAATCCTGAAAACTAGCGACCTGCCCAAAGAACATGGACATCATGTAATACGCAGCTACTACAAGCACCGATTTTCTTAAGGCAAAAGCAAGTAAAATACAAGTCGTTAACTGTGCAAGATAGACTATAGTCATTGTGCACATTATTGTTACGTATTCACCAAAGCTACCACTAGTAGTCGAAGTTAGAATGCTTAAAAAAACCTGCTGCTTTCCCACCCATGCTAAACGTGCTGTCCATTGATAAACCAATTATTGTCACGATGATATACGGGCTTACAAGAACAATAAGTAATATCCAGAAAACAATCGCTTTACTTATGACAATTTGGATTCTTGCAAAGCCGCTTATAATTGGATGATGAATATTTTTTTGTATCAAAATCTGAACAAATAAGTGTAGTAGCAAGTACTGCGCCTACTATTGACATCGTATTCATATCAGATAGTAGAAAACCAACGTTGCTGATGCTTTCATTTATAGAGTTATTGCCAATCCCATAGGCAATACTAAACATTGCTGTTGCAGAACATGTTGTAAGAGCCAGTAAGACCCAAAATATTTTGGATTTAGTTGTTTTATAGAGGTAAGCACGTACTAAATTAAACATGGTGCTCACCTCCAATTAACGTAAGGAAATAGTTCTCTAATGTGTCTCCTTGTAGACTAAATTCCGTAAGTGTTACCCCATTTTCAAATAAGGCGTTGATACGTCCCCAAGATCCTCTAAGAAATCATACAATTTAATCGTTTTATTTGGCATGACTTGAAAATTTTGTGTTTTAAGATTTGTTTCTAATACATGTGCGCATTGTTCGGGAGCTGTACAACCAATGCGAATATAATGTCTACATTCTTCGTCGAGCTGCTGTTGCGTCATTTGTTTCATAATTTTCCCTTTATGAATAATGATATAATCAGTTGTTGTTTGATAAAGTTCCGGTAAATTATGACTCGAAATTAAAATTGTCATCTGTCGCTCTTCACAAAGCCGTGTTAAAAGCTGACGAATTTCAACAACACCTATAGGATCTAACCCATTCACTGGCTCATCTAAAATTAAAAGCTCCGGGTTAGTTAATAATGCAATAGCAATGCCTAAACGTTGTTTCATGCCTAGTGAAAAATGCTTAGCTTTCTTATTGTTGGTACTCGTCAATCCAACCAATTGCAGTATTTCATCCTCTAGCTCCTCATTCGGAATCCCCCGCATTAAACGATGATATTTAAGGTTACCTTTTGCAGTCATATCAGGCTAATCGCTGGTTGTTCAATCATGCTGGCAATACGTTTTCGTTGCAGCTGTATTTCCTTGTCAGATGATTTTCCAAATAACTCAAATGAACCTTCTGTTTGAAAACTAATTCCTGAAATAATCTTCATTAAGGTCGATTTACCCGCACCGTTTTCACCAATAAGCCCATAAATACGTCCTTCTTTTAATTCGATTGATACGTCGTGAAGTACTGTATGCTTTTTATATGTTTTCTTTAATTGATTTGTTTTTAATATGGTTTCTCCCATATTAAGCACCTCCCTTTCATATTCATAGATTACTCATGAAAGGTATAGATAAAGTAAAGATGGCGTATAGATTACGGATAATTTATGGACGTAAACGATAACCAAGCCACGAAGCGTCTCGATATAATCCGTTTGTGGATCTTTTATCTTTAATTTATGTCGAAGATTACTAATATGGATTTTAATAATATGTTCATCCCCTAAATATTCTTCCTGCCAAATGGATTCATATAAATTTGCTTTCGTGAATACTTTCTCTTGATTTGTCATAAATAATTCGAGCAATAAATATTCCTTTGCAGTAAGCAAGACCTCTTCACCACTCACTGTAACTCGCTTAGCGACATCATCCAGTACTATATCCTTGTATTGCAACTGCTTCATAGGTGTAGCTTGTTTTTTTAACACGACGTAATATCGATTCAATACGGGCAAGAACCTCACCAAGGTCAAATGGTTTCGTAATATAATCATCCGCTCCTAAACGAAGCAAATCGATTTTAGTAGACACTAAATCTTTTGCTGAAATCATAACAACAGGTACATCCGAAATAGCGCGAATTTCTTTTAATAATTCATCCCCACTTTTATAGGGAAGCATGATATCAAGAAGCACAATATCAAACTCATTTTGGAGAAATGCCCGGTAACCTTCTACTCCATCCATCGCACTTGTTACCTGATAATCTGCTTGCTCAAACAATTCGGTTAACATCGCATTTACATCTTCATGATCCTCAACCATTAAAATTCTCAATATAATCACGCCTTTGTTAAAATATCCCTATTGGTATTTATTATATAAAATTTTATGTCGTTCAACATTAAATTTTTAAGAGCTATCACCATAACGTGGGTTGATTTCCGTTCCGACTGGGCGCTTTGTGCTGTCGCTTCACTTTCGCACAGAGCAAAGCTTCCTGGGGGCGTCCGATGAGCCGCTTCGCTTCGCTGCAGGGTCTCCGGCCAACACGATGTTGGTCACGAAGGCGTTATCACAGGATGTGATGGTTTTAGCCTTCGTTCCCCTATTGCTATCCACAAGGAGTCGCCCAGTCGTAACGAAGATCAACTTACATGGCATAGGTTTTACTAACGATTTCCTTACTTTTGTAGTACCTCAATTTGAATGCGATTTTACGATGATTATCATGAAATGTCCATGCTTGTTTAATTTGAATAGGAAAATCTGTATTTCACCGCAAAATTCCGCTTATTACAACACTTTCTGTACGATTATTACCAAAAATGGTTTCAAATCGGTTAAACAAATCTTTCGGAATTTGAACACTCGGAATATTAATTTCTTTAAAATAGTCATGCATTGAAGTTTTAAAGTAAAAAAACGCTACACAAGAATTACTCTTATGCAGCATTTTAATGATTATTTAAACGACCTTAGTTGGAGGTCATATGCTGAACCAAGCTCACCGTAGCCAGGTGCATATAATATACTAGTGGATGTTTCGACAACATTGTTAAATGTGCCTGCTGGTGTTGTAAGTGTATAGTGAATAGCACGAACAAACTCATTTCTATCTCTTATCGTAACTTTCGATCCCTCTGTAATTGGTTTTTCAAATATATATTGCGTGCCATCCTTCTCATAATAAAAGGCTTGATCTGTTTCATGATAAGTAATATATTGGAAGTCGTAATCCGTGTCAAAGCGTTGATTACCAGTTCTGGTATATACCGTATTATAGGTTAATTGCTGAAGCGTATCACTTGGTAAAAAACCAGATGTAATGACAGGCGATTCATTTGGTCGTATTGTAGCTAGAGCTTTTTTAGGTACAGTATATTTTTCTCCCTTGAATTCAATTAAAGCTGTCGTAGTATCTTCTGATAAAAATGAGACTTCATCAAAACGTTTTAATTCCTCGTGCTTCCCTCCAACATAAACACCATAACGAATAAATCGTTTACCTTGTTTTTGTACAGGCTGAAGTGCTTTAACAGGGATATAGCCATATCTCAAGGTTGTTGGCGATTTCACCATGAGATAGCCATTTATTTCGCTTCCTAGCAATTCAAAAGCTGCTCCTTTTGATGCTTGTTCTAGCACTCTTGCCCCCATCATTGGACCACTGAGCAGCTGTGCATCAGCATTTAACGTATAATAATCTTTAACATGGGGTATTGCTTCTACAATGCGAATATCTGAGCTATCAATATAAACCTCCAATGGATTACCTTCAAAGGGAGCAGCGTAAAAATAGTAATATAATTTTTCCCCAATTTTAAATTGTACAACATCATTGTAGGGTTTATAGTCGCGCTGCCAGGTATATTTTTGCTTAACAGATAATCCCCATATCCTAGAGGCTTTCCGTTCTGACGATTGATATAAATTAAACCTGGATTATCATAAAAAGCAGCTCGAATATCGAGTGGCACCTCCTTAAAAACAACTAAATCGGTTGCCTGTACACGGTATCCTGAACTCATCCAGTAAAATGTTTTATTGTCGTATTTTTCAATACCGTAAACACGGAAATAGTTGTTACGTTTCACTGTTAACGAACTAAAGCTACCATCCGCATTTTTTTTATATACTTTTACATCTTTAGTAAAGGTCATCTTACCTGCTTGTCCTTTAACAACCTGTGCCCCATCCCACTTTACCTCTGCTGCCTTAGAGGTTGTAGGGTTTAGTAAAAAAAGCAAGAACGACCAGCAACACGATTAAATATTTCTTCATGTTTTTCCCTCCCATTCTACTTCTGTATATAAACTATTTTAAAAATTCTATCATACTATTTTTTTGATACAAAGATAAAACTGGCCAAGAAGACATATCGGTCTTTTATATTGTCGAATACATAAAGGAATTTCCATATTATAGGTGGCTGAATTGATGGGAATATATGACGATTCACGAGCATCTGTGCTAGATAGAAGCTAGTTATACTTAATAGAATAATCATCTTATTTAATGAAACTAATTGTTAAGGGAATGAAAATTCAAAATATCCTATGTTGTATTGCTTGGGCTTCATTTTATCAAAGAATCGGACATTACCAAAGATTCCTCATCAGGCAACGTCCACCTTTATAAAAAAATTAGAAATCATATTCTGCATCTTTTTTTTAGCGCGAATTTCAGTGAATGCATCTGTCACCATTACTGTATCCTCCACTAAACGTTCTAGTCGGAAAAGGATATCATCATTGACGATTTCCTTGCGTAAAAAAAATCCTTTTCCTCTATAAATACATAAGTTGGGACGATATGTGCCTTCATATAGGCTAGAATTGGCTTTACTTGCTGCTCAATCATGAGATAATGTTTAGCTGTACCTGCTGTAACAACCATACTCACCACCTTATCACGAAAGGCATTCACAGGGAGCAGATCAAAAATATTTTTTAATGTTGCTGGGATTGATGCTTGAAATGTAGGTGTACCAATAATCAAGGCATCCGCGGCCATAATGGTTTCTGTTACATATTTTGTATCCCCATCATATTCAAAATAATTACGTCCATCACTAAATACCATATTGTAATCAGCAAGATCAAGCAATGTTACCTCATGCGCTGGATACTTTTCTTGTAAAATGTCAACAACTTTACAAATGGCTGTTTTCGTTTTTGAGCCGACAATTGAACCAGCTAGTGCGACGATTTTCATATTGGACATCTCCTTATTTTGCTGTATGTTTTTTGATTGCAGGTATTATATCGTTGCCAATGATTTCTATATTTTTCATTAATTTTTCGAATGGTATGCCACCAAAGTCTATTTGTGCCATAAATCGCTGCATACCATATAGCTCATATTGATAGAGTAATTTTTCAATGATTTGTTCCTTACTACCAACCATAAGCGCATCACGTGTATCTGGAGCTTGTGCAAATTGTTGCTTTGGATAACCTCCGCCACGAATTGCCTGGAATCCCCCATTAAGATGTGGATACATTCCTTGTAAGGCCTCTTTCGTCGAGTCAGCAACATAAAATAGACTAGTTGTAGCAACTGGTAACTTGGTAGGATCAAAGCCATTGCGCTCTGCTGCTTCTCTGTAGGCATCTACAGAGGGCTTAAAATTCACAGCAGGACCTCCTAATGTTGTTAACATCATGGGTATGCCCATATAGCCTGCCTTTATGGCACTTGCAGGAGGACCACCAACGCTCGCCAAATTGGTAAAGAACCGTTTTTCGGTTGCGGTAAAATTTGAGCATTGTGCAGGGGTGCTCGATATTGACCTTCCCATGTTATAAGTTCCTCTTCGTTGATTTTTTTCAGCAGCTCTAATTTCTCCTCAAAGATTTCTTCATAGTCTTGTAGGTCAACCCCCAATAAATGATATACCCCTACACGAGAGCCGCGCCCAGCCACAATTTCTGCACGCCCATCTGAGATTAGATCGATTGTCGCAAAATCCTCATAAACACGTACTGGATCAGAGACACTCAATACTGTTGCAGAGCTTGCTAATTTGATTGTTGACGTAGCTTGTGCAATTGCACCTAAAACAACCGTATGTGCTTGTGTTGTAAAATAAGATTGATGACTTTCACCTACACCAAATACATCAATCCCTGCTTGCTCTGCTAACTGACTTGCTTCAATTAGCTCCTGTATACGCTGCTGTGCAGAAATACGAGTCCCCGTTAATGGATTTGGGATATGGTCTCCTAATGAATAGAGTCCAAATTCAATTCCCTTTGATTGATCAATACGATATTTTTCCATTATTTATTCTATCTCCTTATTTTAATGGTTCTAATGTGGATTGAATGCATGCTATACCTTAAAACACCTATAAACATTAGTATATCAATACTCTGTGATTTTAGTGTAAATTTAAACTACGCATAAAAAGCATAAAATTGAATTATGTTGGGGCTAATTAATGGCGAGCATGTGTACTGGGATGTGTGAGTAGATTGAGGCTAATGCTGCAATCTTTACTTGCCCCACAAAGTTCTAATCAATTTGTTCTTTATCATCAGATCGCAAACCAAGCTTGCATACATCGAACATTTTAGAAAATCAATTGAAATAGGAGCAAGCGAAAAATCCCCACAGTGTAAATAAAAAGAATGGTATCAGCGTATACAAAGAATTACTGTAAAAATATTCCTCTCTAATTATGAAAAACCGGAGTCTTTACTACCATCATTTCAATAAAAGTAAAGAGTTTCACTGTTTTTTTATCTAAGATAAGCTTCTGGTGTAGCTCATGAATAAAGATGAAAAATAAGCTACAAACTTATTGAATAGAAGAAACCCACCATTTTGAAAAAAAAGATTAGTCAAAATGAGTGGGTTTAATATTGATAGTTTTTATAAAAATGCTTGATTATTATCTACCTGTGTTATTCAAGAATTGCACCCAATTGGGGAAGACTGTGGTCAAACTGTGCAACAAATCTTAGGGAATAGTTCTTCGTATAACTCCCCCCTTAGATTATATAATTAATTGGTTGCTCCTGATCTCCCAGGAAAAATATTTCCAAACATTGGAATTAGCGAAACAATAACACAGACAACAAGCAATCCAGTTTTTAACGATGATGTATGAATCCGTAATGAGTGAATACTGATGTTAAGATATAATATAAGCTATTTATAAAAAAAGTTTGATATTTTTTGTGTCCCTTGCTCTATTAAATTGCCCTTTAAGGGAACAATTCCCTTGCTTTTCTAACGATTTGACATGATTAATTGTTCAAACACTTGTACTCCTGCTTTTTCACCGAATAAAACCTTCTCTAACGTAAGCGTTAACAAATATGGTATCTTGTTTAATTCGTTATCCGTAAAGTCTAGGTTATTTAGCATTATTATAGCTTTGTTACGATCCTTGTAACTAATTAAAACGGAATAATAACCTGCCCAATATCCATCGTGAAGAATAATCTTCTTATATTGAGGATGATTCTCTATTTTCCACCCAAGTCCATATCCCCCGAAATCTTCGTGCAAACAAGGACAATACCCATTAGTAGCTTCTCCTTTAATGAAAACTGGATCTATGATACTTTCCTTTGTTTGTTCTGATACCAGTTCATTATTATAAATAGCACGCTCCCATTTTAGCAGATCATCTACAGTGGATTTTATACCGCCATCACCTTTAACACCATCAAGGAAGTAAACATACTTATGTTCTTCCATTTCACTTGGAAGTCTATACAAGTCCTGTTCCCAATCATAGATAAAACCTAACGAAAAATTTTCAATTTCGCTATCAAGAAATTGCGAATGCGTTGATGTATTGAACATATTTAAAGGTGTGAATATTCTTTTCTGTAAAAACTCTCCGTACCCCATTTTAGAAACCATTTCTATGATTTCTGCAAGTAATACATACCCAGTATTACAATACTCCCACTTTTCATTCGCGTGGAATAACACTTCTGGCTTTTCATCTTTCAAAAATTTAACTACATCTTTATTCGTTGCAATTCTATTAGGGTCCCAGTTACCTGGATCTTCAAACCAATCCATGTAATCTAGAAGTCCAGAGGTATGATTTAACAGATTTTTAATAGTTATATTTTCATAAGAAAGAAAAGGAAAAAAATTTTTTTAAGATTATCATCTAGCTGAAGTTTTTTTCTCCTCAATTAGTATCATAATTGCCATTGCTGTGAAGCTCTTAGAAATTGAGGCAATATCAAAGACTGCATCAATTGAATGTTGACTTGAGTTAGTTCTCTTGCCAATAGCTCTCTTGTAAAATGTTTTACCTTCCTCAGCTAATAATACAACCCCGCTAAATAACCTATTTTGTTCTAAGAAGTCTAATACCTTATCTAGTTCTTTACGTCGTTTCAAATTTTGTCCATTCATAATTCGAGGACCTCCATTTATGATTTTTATATTTAATTTGATATACATTATTATCAAGGGAGGAGGACCTCTTATTGTTGGTTATATAAAGTTGAAAATATAATACAAGTTAACTACTCCTTTTTTTACAAAATTATTATTTCATTAAATTACCTGTAATGATAATTATCTCAAAATTAGGCGATTTAAGCAATTTCTTTATTCAAGAATAGACGTTTATTGAAAAAAAATCCTGCACATCAACTCAAAATTTTTAGTCATACTTTTTTATAAACATCGCAATTTTATCTTAAACATCCCATCTTATATTGTGACTTTATTTCACAGTTAATTAATAAAAAAAAGTTTCAAAAACTTCATTTAGAAATGTCTTTCCTTCGTTCATCCCTATATACACTATTCCGTAAAATGGATCTATAACCAAAAGTAACCTAATTTCTACATGAGTGTCTTAATTGAAATTAACGTTTTATTTCAAAAGTATTAACTGTAAAAATCCTATCTTAGCTTTCCGTTTAGTAGTCTCACTCTTTTCGTGCCCCAGCAAACTTTGAATGACATCAATTGGCGCACCGTTATGAATCATATGCTTTGCATAGCTGTGCCGTAATTGATTCGGGTGTATATGTTGGTTTGGAATAAAGTTTGATCAGAAATATCCACCAAACCCGTTTTTAAGTTAAACGATAAGAACTCGTTTTGAAAAAAAGTTTGATCATATTCTACCGACGATCTTCAACAATCGTGCCCTTTTCATGAATAAAGACGCTTTCCTTATTACGGAAAAGGGCCCGTTACTTTAAGTACATTTCTTCACAAACTTTTCGTTTTAACAATCAGATAATGCTTGGAATTTCTTAACCATACTATAACAGTAATTGCCATACTTAAAATTCCACTTATAAAAGTCATCCCGAAAAAAAATTCTCCCTCCAATAGTTGGTGAATTAAAAATTAAACCACTAAGTAATATACATATACAACCTGTTAATCCCCAAAAGCCAATAGCCCAATTAGTATTGCGTTTTATTAGATAATAGCCAATTACACTCAGAATGTAGAGTACACAAACCATCATAATAGTAGGGAATAATGGCTGGAATTTAGCTGAATAAACAAAATAATCAAGTTGGCTAATATCACGCCCATTTGTAATATCAATGTTAAATAAATCTGTAAACGGTGTTGAATACTTCCATTCTAAAGAATTATCTATAATGGCACTTCCCTCATACCAAGCAATAAATGTTGATACAGCTAAAATAAAAATTCCAATTATAAGTTGCAATATATACTTAAACAATTTTTCCCTCCTGATAAATTTTATTCACGATACCAAAAACGTCCCCTTATATTAAAAATTTACTTTAAATCCGTTAATAATAATGGATTTAATTTGTTCGGGCTTTAATGGACTCTCTGATAGTAACTTCAGTTTCACTTGATTTTCATCCGTGAAGGAAACTAAACTTGTTAATTCCTTATGACTTCCGTCTTTTTTTAACAATTGTAGCCGTTAATTCTTCTGTTTCTGTCGCATTGCCTTCCCCTATAATCGTTAAACCCAGTGGAGAAATCTTCAGCTCTTTCGCTACCCAGTCACCAAAGTCCATAGCAAATGGCACCGACTGCCCTCTCATTTCTTCGAGCTTGAAGGATGCTTCCCAATCTCCCTCTACATATTGATCAGCTGTATAAATCTTTGCCTTCAACTCATACTCAGCTAGATTGATATCCTTCACATTAAAGACATTTTCCTCATAATTATACGCATAAATTGGTATTCCCTGTTCATCTCTCCCGTAAGAATAACTCACTGTTGGTAGAATCTTCTGCCCAGCTGGATTCACTAAATAAAATTCTCCGTGTTCTATCGCATTATTGGCGGGCCACTCTGTTTGCACATATAGTTTGTCATTATGAAGTCCTATATTTGTAATTTGCATTCTGTCGTATAGTTGTGTTTGAATATTCAATATACCCGCTGGTAGTACATATGCATCTCCTTCAGAGGACTCTCCACCACTTCCTCGAATTGTATCATCTGGCAAAATTTCTGTTTGTTGTTTTTCTACATCTTGTAGATCCAATGGGAATGTTACATCCTCTAACACTGATTTATCACTTAAAAAAGAACGGATTTTTAGCTTAAACTTATCTGTACTACTCCCATTAAACGACGTAAATCGAACAAAGGCTGTTTTCGTTGTAGGATCAAAACCAATTCTTTCAACTGTAAAAGACCGTCCTTTTGACATGGAATAATCATAAATATCCAATGTTTCATCAATACGGTTTCCTTCAACATCCTGCATTGTCACATACACGACGGCCATATCTTCATCCTGCATCGCTGAAACAATTTCCATTTTTATCCCACCATATTCAACAGTACTTTCTATTGGTTCAAGTAATGCCGCTATTTCTGGGCTAATACGCCATAGCAAATTTTTTTACATCGTCATTCATTGCAGCACCAACTGTAATAGAGCTCGCTAGAAATACGGTGGCCACTGATGGAATGAGCCATGTTTTCTTCCTTTTTTTCTTTACTTGGCTAACACCCATTTTCGCTCTTTTGTGTAAATCCTGCGGCAATGGAATCGACTTCACTGATTCTTTTAACTTATCCATAAAAATCTGCCTCCTCTACTTGAACACGTAACTTTTTCAATGCACGATATAGGATGGACTTTACTGTTCCTAATGGGATTTGGAGCGTGTCTGCAATTTCTTGAAAAGTATACCCCTCGTAATATTTCAGTAATACAATTCCTTTTTCATCGCTTGTTAATTTTTCTAATATCTGTTGTAGCAAGACTTTAACGGTATGGTCACCCTGTTCAAACTGTATATTGTCTATGTATTCATTTTGCATAGGCACAATCTTTTCTAGCTTTTTTTAACCGATTCAGTGAATTACTAATGGTAATCTTAATAAGCCATGTTTTAATGTACGCAGGTTCTTTTAAGCCTTCAATTTTATCGAACGCTTTATAAGCAGTTTCTTGTACAATATCTAGAGCCTCCTCTTCGTTCTTTAAATAAACAAATGCCATTCGATATATATCTGCTTCATACATTTGAAAAAGTTTTAAAAAGGCTTTTTCATTTCCTTTTTGAGCTTTTTTTAATTAAACGAATAATGTAACTCACTCCCTTCTATACATTAGACAATTTAGTTCATGATTTAGCTTAAATCATTTACATTTTTTTTATAAAAAAAGTAGGAAGAATATTCTCCCTACGATTTCATTTATATTAATCCAATTAATTCTTGTTTTTTTTGTTACCACACAGCTCACTTAAGAATTGGTTCAATTTATATTTTGAATCATATTTCACACTTAGATATAATCAAGCCACGAATGACCAGTTGGAAATTGTCTTTTCAAAGTCATTTTTAACCAATCCCTTTGTTCAGGCAGTAAATATGGAAGCATAGTTTGTAAATCTTTAAAATCTTTTTCTCTAACCTTTGAGCTACCACCTTTATAAAGGAGTTGAATCTCGGGTCTCAGGTAAGGTATCTCATCATCTGTTCTTAAAAATATATCCTCTAACCTTCTTCGAATAGATTTTTCTCTCCTGTATATCCAGGATTGTTGCTCTGTCTCTACTAACATAATTTGAAAAGCCCAGGGAGAACTACTGCTTTTTGTAACCCAGATGTCATTTGTGGTTTTTAAAAACTCGCCTTCTTGCCAAGGAACAAGTTTCCCATTCTCTGCTTTGTATAACATCCAATCACCTGACAAATGATTATAGGCAGTCAATTGTTCGTCTCGAAGTATTATTACATCTATATCATCATGTGCCCTTGACTGTTTGCCTAAATGTAAATCTAAAGCCCATCCCCCTGCAATACCCCATTTAATTGGAATAATAGAAAAGAGCTTATTAATTTCTGTTATGGTGATTGATTCCCAATTATCTATATCTGTCCGCAAATAAATGTCCTCCCGTAGCGTTGAAATAAAATTTGATTAAAAGTATCCTGTAAACGTTGATTTTCGTTATAAAAACCCACCCTTTTAAAATTAACGTGGGATTCTATTGATTAAATAGTGTGTTTTCTTAAAAAGTTGAACAAAATTTTAAGAAATATCCTATATATTCCCTAAATGATTCGTATCATTTATAAAGTGAATTACCTTTTCCTTATCAGTAAGTTCAATTAAACTAATTCCTGTATCTCCAATTTTAAAATAATAATCCATGTTGATTGGCATTTGGTAAAAAGCACGTAATATATTATTAATTACCCCACCATGAGCAACAATTGCTATTCGCTCATATGTATTTCCTGTCACAATCTTAGAAAATATCGTTTCAATTCTCATTCGAAATTCTATGAATGTCTCTCCATTTTCAAAACTTTCATGAAAAAATTTTGGCTCAGGATACTTTTTCGTTCTTCAAAGGATAATCCAGCTTGTACACCATTATTAAACTCCATTAATTCTTCTTCCAATTGTACTGGGCATCCAATAGTTTCCCCTAATATTTCAGCAGTTTCACGTGCTCTTTTTAACGTACTTGCCCATATAAAATCTGGCGGGAAATCATTTTTTTACTTTTTGTGATAAACTTCCCACTTGCTTTCTACCTCTTTCCGTTAATTCAAAATCAGCTCTTCCTTCATGTACATTTAAAATATCTGCTTCAGATTCTCCATGGCGAATTAATAGTATTTGCATACCTTTTCCCCCTTATATCTTTTAAATCCAAAAAGTATAAAACTAAACTACACCGTTAATTTAATAGCTGTTTTCTCAAAGATTGTTGCTTCTGGTTTTGCTATCTTCTTCAATTAAAGGACCACGTTAGTTGAATAAGAGAAACGCTTATTCCACAATCGGGCCCTTTAATGGAATAACAATAAATAATTTTTATTCCAAAATCACTTATTTTTTTTACAATTGAATATTCTATTTCTCTAACCATGTCAATTTTGTCGCCTCTTACTTCGTGTAATTCCGAGATAAACAAATACCAAACATACTATAAGACCTAATGTAGCTGGAATAATTATAGATTTGCCAGAGTCCCCTGCAAATAGGATACTCCATCCTACTTTCCCAACTGCAATAAAGGCCATAATTGACAAGCCGAACCAAATGTTACGTTGCCAGAAAGCAAGAGCTAGAAGGGTTAAAGATAGTGGTACAATCAATGTAAGCAAAATTTTACCCAATCCCCAATCCCTAGTTAAATAATCGACTTCATATTGAAGAAATTCTTGCACTATTGTATCTACGGTAGTCGGTTCCGGGAACCAAAACATGGATGTGAAAATACAGAACAGAGTGAAGGAGATTCCAGCAAGGCTCCTCTTGAAGGCAAAAAAAACAAAAAGGAATAATAAATATAGGTCTGATATACCAAGAAAGCTGATTATGATGTCTTGCAAAAGCCCAATCTAGTAAATCGTGATTAAATATAAATGCAAACAGTAAACTTATGGAGCATAGAGTAAAGAAAATAGCCAATGGCGTATCATATTTACGCATCAAAAGTTTTTCTCCTTCCCTTGTATTGGGATTGATAGACCTTTTTCTAAGAACAACATCATTTCATCAATTAAAGAAAATAGCTTATCATCAAAATAATCGGTGCCAGATTTGTTGATGAAATTTTGAACAAGTGACAGGTTAAGAGTTTGAATAAGCAAAATGATTGTTTCATTATTTAATCTCTGATCAATTTCATGTTTCTTCTTACTCTCATTAATTAATGTATGAAAAAATTCATTACTCTTTTTATCTTCTTCCCCAAGTAGTGATTTTTTCAAATCTTGATCGGAATTTAAGATAAGGTCGTTTGCAATTTTGGCCATATCAGGATGCTTACGGTAAAAATGAATTCCCCCAATAAATAGGTTCCTTACAATATCAATAAATTTCATTTCACTAGTTATCTGAGTTAAATATTGGGAGTACTCGTGTTTTTTGATGCCTACTTGTTCAACTACATACTTATACAAATCAAGTTTGTCTTCGAAGTATTGATAAAAACTCCCCCTAGGAATTTTAGCTTTCTTAATAATGCTTGAGATACTGGACTCTTGATAACCATGCTCAGAGAATTCAGCCATACTAACTTCTAAAATCTTTAATTTCTTCTCTTTGGGTAGGTTAAAAAAATGTTGAAGATGGCAATGGGTAATACCTCACTTTCATTATGACACCTGCGTCATATGACACTACTGTCATAATATAACATGGAATAGATTTAGTAAATATTTCCTTTTACATAAACATCCTATAATTTTTTCTTCATCAACTATTTTATAATAGATTTGTTTCACAATCTGGCCCTTTTTAAAAAAAAGACACGTTCCTAAATAAACGTGCCCGATTGTTGAATATCAAGTAAATGATTAAAAACCAGCCGCCTTTAAGGTGCCATTTTTTATATCAAAAATTATCAGCTGAATAATTAACTAGTATGCTTTTTTTCAGCTTTCCATACATTTCTAATTTTATTTGTTCTCAGATCATAGTAACAGAGCATGCTTTCTTTAGGTATTTCCAAAACACTATAATCTCTTTTTTTCATCAATAAAACTAGATAAAAAAATAAAATCCTTCTTTTTTCTCATCAAATTTAACGGAACGAATTTTTGAATAACTGCTATTACTAGATAGTAATGGCTTCATATTATTTGATTTAATATCTATTTCTGCAACATGCGAAATCGGACTAGTTATCTTTTCATCGTAACTAATTATTACCGAGCTATTATCTGGTGCCAATGATACTCCACTTATAAACTTCTCAACTGTATCAATGTGTTCTTTTTTTTCTCCTTCTGTATTATATATATCTAAACTGTATTTTGGTGGTTGTAATTTAGTATGATTGTTATTTGCTTCTTCTAGTTTTTTAGTATCATCCTTTTCGGAGTAAGAAACGACAATTAATTTATTACTGTTCGGATTATAATTAAAATCTAAAATACTCCTATCTTTATCTTCTTTTGCCCACATTTTAACTTTATTTGTTTGAAGGTTATAAGTAGCTATATGAAAATTTTTATACTCATCTTTTAACAATACCCTCATAAAGAGAATATTTTGTTCTTTATCTATTTGGATAAAATCTATGTTACTAAATTCAGTAGTCAGCTGTTTAGATTGATTAGTATTTAGGTCATTTTCAAACAATTGAATTGTGTGATCCTTAGCTCCATCTGCAAAGTACAATTTATTACTCCCTTCAGAATAAGCAAATGAAGTATAATCTTCCATATTACCACTTAATAATATTTTATTTGTATTTTTAATTGGATCATACTGATAGAATGTATTCATTAAATTTTTAGGATTGAAAATATTTATGTAAAACTTAGAGTCCGAAACATTATTATTAAAAAATAATTTACTACCAAGTAGAAAAAACATTACTACAACTATTGCAAAAAGTAATATAACTTTTTTTTCAAAGTACCCCTCCTGAAAGTTGGTAAATCCATAATCCAGATAAAATTATTTATCCGGATTATTTATTTTTATTCTGTTACTTCATCTGTTACTTCTTATCTTCTATAATTTCGCTAATTCCAAGAGAATCATTCCATTAAATCATCCCTTTATTAATATACCCAGCAGACTTTAAGGTATTGTTACTCAACAATTATCAAATCGATTATTTGATTCTGATTTACTTTTCCTTTCTTTATAAGAACGCCCCTTTAGATAACCTTATCCAAAGGGGCAAAGCATTGTTGAGTTCATATCATTTAAATTCCTCTTTAACAAAGTCAATGAGTCGGGACTTTAATACGTCACCATCCTGCCCCATATGGTACATATCTGTTCCGTGATAACCGCTCTCGTCCACAATTAGCTCTTTATCAGTTGCTCCAGATTCTTGATATAATTGACGCACATGTTTTTCAATACTGCCTCCATAATCACCAGGTGAAAAAAACAAACAAGGATGGCGCTTTAATCTCTTTGACACTTGGAATTGCATCAAGGTTTGAACATTGTGCAGGAGAAGAAAGAATAATTAGTCCCTCAATAGGAAGCTCTTGACGAACGCCTGCAACGATTGCTGTTGTACCGCCACAAGATGCTCCTGCCAAAAATACTTTTTTTAGCACCCATTCGTTTGAGTTCGTTTAAGGCTGCATCTGCATCAAGCTCTATATGTTCATTAACTTGGATCTTCTGTGAGGCACCGTGATTACGATATTCAGGAATAATAACTAAATATCCGTTATCTGCCAGTTCAGTTCCTATGTCAAGAAAAGAGCAAATGGAATAACCTTGCTCGTGTGCAAGCAGGACTCCTTTATTTCCGCTACCAAGCACAAGTGCCGACAAATATACCCCATCACTGGTTGTCAATGTAGTTGCTTGATCGCGTAGCTCATCTGGAGCACAACTATTCACAAGATGCCCTCTAAAAGACTTTACTGCTCGATCTGGCCAGGCAGGATCATATTCAACTGGTGGGTTTAATGGTATGTTCGTCACTTCTTCAAGTGACGTTTCATTTATGGTCTCGGTTTTAGAAGCAGTACTTTGGTTTTGATTAGATATAGATTGATTTTCGTTAGAAGATACAGGATTTTTTTGTGGTGCAGCCTGTAATTATTACTAACAAAATGAGTAATGCAAGTAACATTTTTGTTTTGTTTAAAGATATGTTCATAGATTTTCTATTCCTCCAACTTTTACTGAACATAGAACTGAGAGTGTTTCATACTGTCCATCAAATAGTTTGACGTACTGTGTAAAACGACTTCCTGTTGATGAAACAACTCTTTAGAGACATTGGCTATATCTGCAATCGTGACAGGCGTCTTTTATTCTTCAATTGTATAAACATAAGTGCTGCGTTCAACATAATGTACTGCTTTATATAGCACAGTGATCCATTTAATTAATAATTTACCATTATAGTATCCAAGGTTGTAGGTGGAAGCAAGGCACAAGATCAAGAAGTCTTTAATTTTGTAAAAAAATATTTGTTGGATTTTATCAAAAATGATAATCATGGTGGAATACCTATCAAACAAAATAAAGTAAAAAAAACATCCTAACAGATTCAAAGTAAATAAATCGAACTGATCATACTCTTTATATTCCTCTAGAATACTTCCATATTCCCAGTAATATATGAAACGAATAAAAGACTTGGAATGTTTTCTTATCTTTTTTATCTTCGAAGTTCCTCACACGCCTTTAAATTCAATGATATCCACTTGATTCGGAGGTATGCTGGTTGTAATGGAAAATAAGAACAACTCGGGTTTATCTTTGTATTGATTTGAAGAATACTCTATTCCATTCGAACACGCCGATCATGTAAGCAGACTCCTATAAATAACACCCTCCTCCTCCACCCCCCCTCACCCCCAAAAGAAATATAGCTAAATCAATCCTCCGCAATCTAGCCCTTTAGACGAAGAAAGACACATTCCTTACAAAAGAAATGCGCCCGTTTGTGAAATATCGTTTATTAAACTATAGCAACTGTTACTTCAATAACGCTTTTTGTTAGATTTATTTTGATTCCCACATTTAATCCTCTAAATAGTCAAATTTTCTCGCGTGTTCTACTTCCTGAATGGAAACTTGGTGTGTTAATTCATCTGTTTCGGAGATATGGTAGGAATCCCATTCGTCATTAACGGCAATTTCTTCAGGGTCTTCATATAATTCATCATAATTTTCAAAATCCCCTTCAAAATCGGACGGTGATTCGGAGGTTCCATATTTTGCTACAACTTGAAACACATCTTCATAATCATGAATATCATCCTTGTCATCTCGGCCAGAAAAAGAATTGTCAACTGGAGGAAGCATCACTTGCTCTTCAACCGGTCGATCTGTTGGAACGTCTTTTGCAGTATGTTCAATACAAAAAGCGGTATAAGGCAGTGCTACCAATCGATCGTAAGGGATATCTTGTTGACAAACTTCACATACGCCATAGGTTCCATCCTCAATCTTTTGTAAGGCGGCATTGACTTTTGCTAACTCATCATCGTCATGGACTTTTAACGCCATATCTTTTTCACGTTCGTATAATTCAGTACCTAGATCTGCTGGATGATTATCGATGGTTGACAACTCATCAACAGAATCCCGTAAACTTCCTCGTTCTAAATATTCATCATCTGTATCCATTCTTCGTTGGAGCGAGTATTTTTGCTCAATTAACATATTTTTTTAACTTTGAAATCTTCTTCTCATTTAGAATAGTCATCACGTCCTTTTCATTATTATGAACGATTTTGATTGAATTATTTGTCTAAAGGATAAGTTTAAATACAAAAACGAAAAGAACAAAATCTAAAGCATTTGGACGGGAACATAAAGATGTAGCTTTGTAATAAAGTTTGATCAAAAATATCTCACAAACCGGCATTTTTCTATAAATAAAAAGACTCCATTTTGAAAAAAAATTGATCAAAATGGAGTCTTATATTGTAATACTAAAATTGATTTTTATAAAAAAAGATTGATTATTTTCTTCCTATGTTGTTCAACAATCGCTCCCGTTAGTGGAAGAAGAACAGAGATGCTTAATCAACTAAAGCCCTATTAGTTGAAGTTGAGGAGCCGGTTGAAAATGCAGATTTACATCGTTAAAAAAATTGTCTAGATACTGTTCATACAAAAAGCAACAAAACACTGATTTAACAGCATTCGTGGCCTTTTAATGGGTTTCCAAACTTTGATTTGGGAACGTTATTTGTATTTGGGTTGTATAAAACAAATAAATTTAATCACTAAATTCTTTAAAAAGGATTACTAATTCATATGGAAATTATTGTGTGTTTGTCGATGTATATAATAATTAATATATTATTGGTAGGTGTGAATGGATGAAGATGCAAGCGGTACAAGATGGGGTAATGAATATTTATCGGCAGGTGGCGAAGCAGGATACGATGCGGATTTTGGTAATCTACTTGTTGCGACACAGCAGGCAGCAGAGCAGCGTGATAATGGTCAGAATGAGGAAGTGCGCGAGTTATCGTTTAAAGAAATGATTGAACTCGAGCATAAGGCGATTGTCGCTTTCAGGCAGGGCGATTTGATTGGTCATGAGCGTTATATGAAAGAGCTAAGTGGTCATCAAGGGTCGCTAGAGAGAGTGAATGCGGCGGCAGAGGCTCAGGCAGCAGAGGCGAATATGGATAATGGGATTTTCCCAGAGGATGCACCACAGTCGGTGAAAAGATATGTGAGTGGGCTGTCGATGAAGGAACACATAGTTATGTTTACCCAGGTGGCGGTACAGGAAATTATAGCGAATGCGTATCAGGATGGAAATGGGCATTGGCGTATTCGACACCGAGATGAGCCGGGTTATGTTGATATTTTTGAGCAACCGGATTTTTCGTATACAAAGCTAGTGGAGAAAATGCTAGCACATATTGAATTGAATCGTAAATATACAACGCAAGATAAGTATGAGGAGCAATTAGACGTCATACTCGGCTTGAAGGAAGCTGCAAAGGGCTTTTAATTAGCGGTATGGAAATTTGATAGAGGTTGGGAAAAAAACCTATTTCTAAACATAGGTGCTAGCATTTTACGAAAGTAAGATGTCGG
This sequence comes from Lysinibacillus pakistanensis, assembly GCA_001312325.1. The sequence continues at coordinate 39,962 of BBDJ01000039.1, forward strand.
CGCCTATGTTTTTTGAACTGAAGCTAGTTTTGTTGTAGCTAAAATAGTCCACAAAGCGAGATTT
>BBDJ01000040.1 GCA_001312325.1 Lysinibacillus pakistanensis
AAAAGGATAAATAATTTTTATATAAGGAGAAATTTCATGAATTTACATGCTCTTAGACTCTTCACAAAAGTAGCCGAGCTTAAAAGTGTATCGAAGGCAGCACAGGCACTAATGATTAGCCAACCTGCCGTTACTATACAAATTCGGAATTTAGAAAAAGATTTAGAATTAACCTTGTTGGAATCTAAGGGAAGGGGAATCACGTTAACACAAAATGGGGAATTTTTATTTAAACAGGCACAGCGGCTATTTGATTTAGAATTGGATATTGAAAATAAGTTAGAGCAATTAAAAAAAATACAGGGAATGAGGAATTACAAATTGCTTCTACATGTGCCATCCCATTTTTTTATTACCGAAATGGTTAGCTAACTATAAGCAAGCTTTTCCGAATTCTTATATCCATATAAAAACCGCGAACTCCCAGCAGGTTATTGAAGAATTGCTTCATTATAAAGCGGATTTAGCCTTTATCGTAAAAGAGGATGGTCATCATCCAGATATTAATTATCAATTTTTGATTAATTTGGATTATTGGTTTATCGTGCCTTATGGACACCCAATGGCAGATCAAACTGTGACATTAGCAGAATTAATGCAGCAGCCCTTTGTTTCTAGAGAGGACGGTAGTTCAACAAAGGAATTTTTAAATGCACTATGTAAGATTCATAAAATTCCGCCACCAAGAGTAGGTCTGCAACTCGATGGCATTAATGAATCGATCCATGCCATTGCAGCTGGCTACGGTACAATGCTAGCACCGTCCATAGCTGCTTCAAGCTTTATTCAAAGGCAACAAGTAGCCAAAGTCTTTATAAAAGATATTGATATTCAAAGACCCATCTATCTTTGTACACGAAAAAACGAACAAAATATCTCTGCGGCCTTTCATTCGTTTATAGATATTATTAATGACTCTATTAATCGTATTTGAGATTCTATTCTCAAATACGATTCATTTATTAAGATGAAGTAGTTTCTGAAACAAAAAAAACTATGAATCGAATAATTAATACATAGATAAATGCTTCTATAAAACTAATTGCTAACACAAGGACATAACGACCAAAATCTTCGAGCTCTTTATAATAATACTTTTGTATTTGCCAGTCAAAAAAATAATGCCTTATAACTTATTCCTAAAAAATAGGAATGAACAAAAGCCAATAAAATAGTGATAATTTAAAATTACGCCCTTTCACCAACATATAAATCCTCCTCCTTGACATTCATTAAGCCTTGTTTTCCTATTTAAAAGCAAATCTTACATCATTGATTGTATACTATTGGATTATGACTAGTTCTCTAATTTTACCCAAATGCCTGTAAAAGCTGTAAAAAAATAGCTGTAGTCATTTTAGTAACAATATTTAATATTCGTTTTTTTATAGACTAAACAGTTTAAATGACCTATAATAGTCCAAGTAATTATCAATAGACGAACATTAAGGTGGTTTTTATGTCAAATTATACGCAAATTTTCAAAGGGACAGCTTTTTCAAGTAAGTCTTCTAGTGAAGTACAAATTTTAAAAGATTATCTATTCTTTATAAACGCAGAAGGTATGATTGAAAAAACTGTCGCTCCAAATCATGTCGACTATCAAAATCTCCTTACTACATATCAAGGTAAAGAAAATTTCCATTCCTTAGGGGAAGGTGAATATTTCTTACCTGGCTTTGTCGATTTGCATGTACATGCCCCACAATGGGCTCAGGCTGGTACTGCATTAGATATTCCACTTTATGATTGGCTAAACACATACACCTTTCCTATCGAATCCAAATTTTCTGATTTAGCATTTGCACAAGAGGTCTATGAGGATTTAGTAAGCACGCTGCTTGCAAATGGTACAACTACCTCTCTCTATTTTGCTACTGTCCATAAGGAAGCAAGCTTACTATTAGCAAAAATTTGTGCGGAAAAAGGGCAACGAGGCTTAGTTGGAAAAGTTGTTATGGATGATCCTGAACAAAACCCAGACTACTACCGTGATTTAGATACCCAAACAGCATTAAAGGATACAGAAGAGTTTATTTTAGCTGTAAAAGATCTAGCAAAAACGACAAAACAAGGTGTTTATCCAGTCGTTACACCACGCTTTATTCCTAGCTGTACAGACGATGCCTTAAAGGGCTTGGGTGAATTAGCAGCTAAGTATGATACACATATTCAATCACACTGTAGTGAAAGCGATTGGGAGCATAGCTATGTAAAGGAAAGATTTAAGAAAAATGACGCCTTTGCCTTACATGATTTTGGTTTATTAGGTGATAAATCTGTGATGGCACATTGTAATTTTTTTAAGCAATGATGACGCACAGCTTTTCGCTGAAACGGGCACTGCAATTGGTCATTGCCCTATCTCCAATGCTTACTTTGCAAATAGTGTAATTCCTATTGCCCGCTTCCATTCAATGGGTGTAGATATTGGATTAGGCTCAGATCTTTCAGGTGGTTATTCTCCAAGTCTATTCGATAATGCAAGACAGGCAGTTATGTCTTCTAGAATGCTAGAAGACGGTGTAGATACCTCACTTCCTACCGAAAAACGAGGGGTATCAAATTCACGTATTACGATAAATGAAGCATTTTATTTAGCTACTGCTGGTGGTGGCGAAAGCTTAAGCTTACCAATCGGTCGACTACAGGAAAACTATACATGGGATGTACAAATCATTGATACAAAAGTATCTTCTGCCAAACTTCCTATTTTTAGAAACAACGAAGATTTACAGGATATTTTCCAAAAAATCATGTATCTTGTACGCCCCGAAAATATCCGTGAGGTTTGGGTACAAGGAAATAAAGTTCACACAAGAGCATAATTTCTGACTCTGTCATTTAACCGTATAAATTAACATATAGAGGTGTACATCTTAGTGGAAACGAAACATAATCATTTAAACGAAAATAGAAAAACACAATTAACTGTTTTGCCTGATGAAAAAGTGTCATACGGTCAGTCAGCCTTACTAGGTTTACAGCATGTCATGGCTATGGATGTCTATGTAGTTCCCTTTCTAATTGCAATGTTAATTGGGTTACAGTCAGGACAAGCAAGTGCATTGATCCAATCAACCTTTATCGCAGCAGGGATTGCTACGATTATCCAAACTCATTTTTGTATGAAGCTACCTATTGCGCAAGGTCCATCCTATGTTCCCCTTGGAGCCATCGTTGGGATTTATGCAGCAAGTGGCAGCGGACAGCTTGGCTGGAATACTGTGCTGGGGGCTAGCTTAATCGGTGCACTTTTGGTTATTATTTTAGGCTATACTGGGATTTTCAATAAAATCGTTAAAACCTTTATCCCTCCAATCGTTGGAGGAACGATTATCTTTGTGGTTGGTCTTTCTTTAATGCCTGTTGGTTTAAGTGATAATATCTTTAATGGTGCAGGTGCGTCGATTAACCAAAACATCAATTTAGCGCTTATCTCAGCTGCAGTCTTAATCATTTGTGTAATGCTAGGCTCAATTTTCAATAAAAAAAGGACGAATCTTTCGTATCGCCTCAGTTATCATTGCTTTAATTGTGGGTTGTATTGCAGCCAATGTAATGGGTGTCTTAGATTTATCAGCCGTATCACAAGCTAAATGGTTTAGTATGCCACAAATTCCTTTTGCAGATTTCAGCTTTACGTTTAATTTTTCAGCCATTATAACAATGGTGATTATTTATATCGTCTTAATGGCAGAGACAACAGGTACTTGGTTTGCCGTGAGTAATGTTATCGATAAACCTTTGACAGATAAACAAATTAATCGAGGAGTTATTGGGGAAGGAATTGGGTGTTTCGTGGCTTCATTGCTTGGTTCAACTCCTGTTACTGGATACTCAACAAATGCAGGTGTTATTTCCATCACAGGTATAGCAAGTCGTCGAGTATTTATTGCCGCTGGTGCTTGGTTTATCTTATTTGGTTTCTCTGGTAAATTAGCTGCTCTAATTTCTGCAATTCCTTCAGCAGTAATTGGCGGTATCTTTGTAATCGTCTGTGGTATTATCGCAATTAGTGGTTTACAGGTAATGAAAAATGAAAGAATTGGTGAAAAGGAAATGTATGTAATTGCTGTTCCTGTCATTTTAACATTAGCATTAACGTTACTACCAGATGATTTCCTTTATTCTTTACCAACAACCGTACAATATCTACTGGGCTCTCCAATTGCAACAGCTGCTATCGTAGCCATTTTATTAAATAAATTATTGCCTACAGTGAAATAAGAAATGAAGTACAATTCTTCTTGAAGAGTTGTGCTTTTTCCTATAAAATTTTCGAAAATTTCTGTCTTCCTATCTATTATTTTGTTATACTAGGGCAAAAAGTAGGGATTATATGATATATGATGTGATAATCATTGGGCTGGCTCGATGGGTATGGCTACGGGCTATTATTTAGCAAAGGCAGGAAAAAAATGTTCTGATGATTGATGCCCTTAATCCTCCCCATGAAGAAGGCAGCCATCATGGAGAAACAAGAATTATTCGCTTTGCCTATGGCGAGGGGGCTAGTTATGTACCTTTTGTCAAAAGAGCAGGTGAATTATGGAGGGAATTAGAAGCTTTATCAAATGAATCCCTATTTCTACAAACAGGGGTTGTGAATGTCGGAGAGCCAAGTCATTCTTTTATTAAAAATGTAAAAGCTAGTGCCGAGCTTTATGACTTAGCACTAGAACAATATTCTGCCGATATAGCTATGAAAAAATGGCCAGGATTATTTGTCCCTGAAAACTTTGTTGCTTGCTTTGAGCCAACTGCTGGTGTTCTTCGTGTAGAGGCCTGCATTCATGCCTACAAAAAATTAGCAATGGAGGAAGGAGCAGCATTACATACGAATGAAAAAGTACAGTCTATTCAAGCGGGAAGCATTATAAAGGTACAAACCGAAAATAATATTTACGAGTCGAAGCAGTTGATTGTCACTGCTGGTGCTTGGATCACAGAGCTATTACAAACAATGGACATTCCTATCCCTGTTACACCTACTAGAAAAACCTTTGCTTGGTTTGAAGCAGATGAAAAGCTCTATGGTGAAAATGTATTTCCAGCCTATTGTTTTGAATTGGGAGATTCCACATACTATGGATTTCCAAGCATTGATGGTGTTGGACTAAAGCTTGGTCGACATGATGGTGGCGAGGCAATCAATCCAAATGATCCGCTTCGTCCGTTTGACGAACAGGATTCCATTGACTTACTTAACTTTATTCAGCAATTTATGCCACAGCACGGGGCGTTAAATTATGGAAAAACATGCAAATATTCAATGACACCAGATGAAGACTTTATTATCGACTTTTTACCTGAGCATCAAAACATTATCGTAGCAGCAGGCTTTTCTGGGCATGGCTTTAAATTCAGCAGTGCAGTTGGTGAAGTACTCACAGAGTTAACACTAAATGGACAAAGCAAGCAGGATTTATCCCTTTTTAAGATAAATCGTTTTAATAAATAAACTTATTTATATATTCATAGGAAATGCACTAGAGAGTAGCCTAAACTACTCTCTATAGTTGTTTACCAAAAGGCTAAAGATCTTTTCTTCATTGACTCTCTGTATTGCTCTGTTGAAATTGGTAATGCTTTATTTGTTTGATAATCCATCACAACGCCATATCTTCGGATAACATCCATTTGATTAATTTCTCCATTATTATACATCTGCTCCACCAGAAGAGGATTTGTCTCTAGCCATCTATGACGATTTTGGCGAATATAGTCGCGTTCTTTTAATGTGGCAGCTATATCTACTTCAAACACATCGATATCACGATCAATTTCATGGATCACAACACCATAATCAAGCTTCGCACGCTCAATTGAAACATATTCATCAATAACATCCTCTAATACAGCATTTATATCTCGTGCTAACGGGTCCCCTAAGCCCCCTCCACCAGCCGAAGGACGAGTAAAGGAGTCTCCTTTTTTCAGTTCGATATTGGAGAAAATTGTACCTAAAAATGATTCATCCTTTTTACCTGGGTTTAAAATAGCTCCCTGTGCGATAGAGGGTAAGCCGCCCATAATTCCCCATGTAATAGAGCGTGAACGATCACAGCAATAGGACATAACGGTTTGGTTAACATTTGTTAAAATGCCTCCCTTCTCGACACCACAACCACCACGGTACTTACCTGGGCCTGCAGAATCTATTATAATTTCATGCTTTGTTGTAATAACTGGTGACAATCGCTCTTGCCCCTCACATGGCTGTACACTTAGCCCTACTCCAAACACTGGTGAGGTTGTATTAGCACCATCACGATCAATACGCCCCCCATGCCCGCCAGCCATCCAGTCATACCACATAAAATATTCACTACTATCCTGACGCAGATCATACCCACCTATTAATAAATACTCTAAATTAAATGAACATGCGATAGCGCGTTCAGGCATAATGTTTGACCATAATTCGAAGCAAGCATTCATAATTTTCTCAAACGCTCCAGAACAATAGCCAGAGACGGCAACTGGGCTAGGAGCGTTAACGACAGAGTTTTCAGGAAGATAAATTTTCACAACTCTATAGAATCCTGAATTTAGGGGGATATCCGGGAAGAATGTTTTAGTGCCTGCATAAGTACCAGAAAGGGCTGAGCCAAATCCCGCATTTAAAAAGCAGCTTATATAAGGATGAGAGTTACTTAAATCATACGCTATTTCACTCTCAGTAATGGTCATTTTTACATGGATTGGGATAAGGCCATCTCCTACTTGTGGGTCCATGTCGATATAGTCCACCGTTTCCCATTGGCCTTTGGGTAAAGCTTTTATTTTCGCTTTCATTAATCGTTCAACATAATTTTGCACCTCTTCAAAGGCCACTAGTACTGTATCTATGCCGTACTTTTCAATCATTTCCTTGAGCTGCTTCTCCCCAACTTTTGCTGCTTCCACCTGAGAACGTAAATCTCCTATCCGCTCTTCTGGTATCCGCATATTCATGACAATGATTTTCACAACATCTGATAAATATTGACCTTTACTATATATGCGTACAGGTGGAATCCGCAATCCTTCTCCGTAATGCTCCTTTGCCGTAATATCAAAGGAACCTGGATTAGAGCCACCGACATCTGCCCAGTGTCCATTCGTTTGCATAAGGGCAATTAATTTTTCATCATGAAATACTGGTAAAATGACACGAACATCGCTAAAATGTGTGCCACCACGATAAGGATCATTCACTAGAAATACATCGCCAGGATGAATATCATCAGCGAAATCCTCTAAGACAGCTTTTGCGGTTAAATGTAATGTCCCGACATGTACTGAAATATCTTGAGTTCCCTGCATTACTGTATTTCCCCGTGCATCACATAATGCACAGCTGAAGTCTCGATTATAGATAACAAACGAATAGCATGTACGTAACATTTGTTCAGCCATTTGATCAACTAAGTTCACAAAACCGTTTTTCAACACTTCAAATGTTACTGGGTCTAAATTTTGGACCCTATGAGGTGTCTCTAAATTCGTTGTACTCATCACTCAATTCCTCCTTATCGAATATTAGTTCACCGTAATAATGATATTTCTATATGCATCAACCTCTGCTGTAAAACAAGGTGGAATAACAGTCGTTGTGTCGAGTTGATCGATGATGGCTGGACCAGCAAATTGTGTGTAAACTGGTATTTTATCGCGATAGTATACGTTTGTTTCAAAATATTTACCCTCAAAAAAAACAGAGCGAGTTTCCTTGAATGCATCTTCTAAGGAGCCCTCAGGTACATATTGTGGAAAATCAGGCTTTGGTACTGTTCCAATCGCCGTAACACGTAGACCAAAAATTTCAACAGCTTGCTCTTTATCGGAAAATGCAAATTCTCGTTCATGCTCTTGATGAAAGGCTTCTAGTATTACATCTAGAGAAGTTATTTCATCTGCTACAAGTACAGCAAGAGATCGCCATTGCCCCTTATAACGGAGATCTATATAATTCGTCAAGGATGAGGTACTTTCTGCTATCCCTTCCTCTTCTAATAATGTTGCTGCTTCTTTACGTAATGCACCAAATTGCTTAGTCAGTTCTTCTGCAGTTACCTCCTCAAGTTTCTTCACATACGTTTTAGAAATATCATGTCGAACATCTACAAGTAGACAGCCCATAGCAGCAGCTACACCTGGATGAGTAGGAATAATAACTTTCGGAATGTTTAAATCCTTGGCCAAATAGGCACCATGTAATGGCCCTGCACCACCAAAAGCAACAAGTGCAAAATCTCGAGGATCATAGCCTCTACGCACAGATATTAGTCTTACAGCATCGCTCATATTGGCATTTGCAACTTCTATAATTGCGCTTGCTGCTTCCTCTATTGTTTGATTGAAAGCGCTTGCGATTTTTTTCACAGCTTCTCTAGCCGCTTCTTTGTTTAATTGCATCGTACCATCCAATAAATCCACGCCAAGACGCCCTAATACTAAATTTGCATCTGAGTTCGTTGGTTCTGTTCCCCCTCGTCCATAGCAGGCTGGACCTGGAGCTGCACCTGCACTTTGAGGTCCATTACGTAAAGAGCCCCCTCATCCTTCCATGCAAGGCTACCACCCCCTGCTCCTATTGTTAGTATTTCAATACTTGGAAAACCAATTGGATAACCATATTCTATTGACCAATCCTTTGTAATGCGAATATCACCCTTATACATAAGTGAAATATCTGTACTTGTACCACCCATATCTAAGCCGATTGCATTGTCAAATCCACACAGCTTTGCGATATGCTTACTGGCAATGGCACCAGCTGCTATCCCTGAGCTTGCTAGCCTAGCCGCATAACGTGGAACCGTACTTGAAGTCATGACACCACCACCTGAATGTAACACCAAAATTTCTTCCTCATAGCCCTTTTTCTGCATTTCATTGCTTAACTTACTGATGTATTTACTCATAATTGGTCCGAGAACTGCATTGATAATCGTCGTGCTCATCCGCTCATGCTCGAAAATTTCAGGAAGTACCTCGCTTGAAATACAAACATAGACATCCGGTAGTTCCTCTTTTAAAATTTTTTTGACTTTCAGCTCATTCTCTCCGTTGACGTAGGCATTGAGGAAGCAAACAGCAATAGACTGTGTACCTCTACGCTTTAATTTCTTGGCTAAAATCCGAACCTCCTCTTCATCAATAGCTTGAATAATGTTCCCTTCATAATCTATGCGTTCTCCTACTTCAAACCGATCTCTCCGTTGAATATAGGGCCTAGCAGTATCCTTGTACGTATCCCAAATATCTTCCTTCGTCCCACGGCGTATTTCGATAACATCTCTAAAACCCTTTGTCGTTATCAGGGCTGTTTTCGGAAGCTTTCGTTCAATTAAGGCATTCGTTCCAACGGTTGTACCATGAGAAAAAAATTTTAATATTCTTCCCATCTAACCCTGCTTTTTCAACACCATTTAAAATTCCCTGCTCTGGATTTGAAGGTGTTGAAGACGTTTTTGTTACAAAAACGTCTCCCGTCTCTTCATTAAAAACAAATACATCCGTAAACGTTCCACCAACATCAATTGCTAAACGACTTTGTGCCATAGTTATACCTTCTTTCGTTTACTTGGTTTGATGAAATACACAAAAATTCTTCATAATAAATCCTCTTTGATGAAGATAATGCCTCAAATGAATGACGCTAGATTTCCTCAAAAAAATAGCAATCACTATGAGAAAAATCCTAGATCATTACACTGAGGCATATAGAATGTGTTTTTGTTTGGCTGCCATGCTATTAAATTTCAAGATGAGTTAGATTTTTATTCAACTTTTGTACCAATTGTAATTGTTTTGAAGGTTGTAAAAAAATTCCTTCGCCGCCTGCCCCTGCTCACGGGCACCGGTACTTGAGTTTTTCATTCCTCCAAATGGTGCTTGGGGCTCGGCTCCTCCTGTTTCATCGTTCACCTGTACAAGTCCCACTTCACTGCGATTAATAAAATCAAAAGCTTTTGGAATATTAGTAGTATAGATCGAAGCACTTAATCCAAAATCAGAATCATTCGATAAGCGAATCGCTTCTTCATAATCCTTAACCTTTATAACAGCTAGTACGGGGCCAAATATTTCTTCACGGGCAATCGCCATATCATGTGTTACATTTGAAAAAAATGGTTGGATCGATGTAATACCCCTCTTTCATACCTTGAGTTGGACCACCACCAAATATAAGCTCAGCGCCATCTAGTTGTGCTTTTTCAATAGCAGCTAAAATAGAATCATATTGCCCCTTTGAGGATACAGGACCCATTGTTACGCCAACCTCTATTTTTTTAGCCTCTTCTGTTAACCGCTGGAGCACTTCTTCATAAATCGCTTCCTCAATATACACTCGACTAGTCGCTGTACAACGCTGTCCTGTTTGCTTCATAGCACCTTCTATCGTTAGTTTTGCAGCTTGTTTGATATTCGCATCCGCTAAAATGATGGCTGCATTTTTGCCTCCAAGCTCCAGCTGAATTTTTTTTATTCGTTGATCCAGCAGTATCTAAAATACTTTGCCCGACATTATTTGAACCAGTAAATGTAATCGCCTTTACTTCAGGTGCCTCCAATAAAACCTGCCCAACCTTTGAGCCACGACCTTGGACTACATGTAACACGTTTTCTGGTAAACCTGCCCGTTGAAATAATTCTCCTATTAATTTTCCGGTTAAAGCTGCTTCAATAGATGGCTTCCAAACAACTGTATTGCCATATACTAATGCCGGAGCAATCTTCCACAGTGGAATGGCAACAGGAAAATTCCAAGGAGTGATCGCCGCAACTACACCGAGTGGCACACGCATTGTGTATAATATCTTTGATTCATTGGCAGAAGGTAACACCTCACCTACAGCACGCATCCCTTCTTGGGCAAAATAACGCAAAATGGAAGCCCCTCGTTTCACTTCTCCGAGCATTTCGCTTTTCGTTTTGCCCATTTCACATGAAGCTATTTCAGCTACTTTATCTATATTTTTTTCCAGCAGATCCGCTGTTAGTCGTAAAACCTCTCCACGTGCTATAGACGATGTATTTTTCCAGCCTTCAAATGCATTATGAGCAGCAGTAACAACTGCTTTCGTTTCATTTAGTGTTAAAAGTTCTACAGTACCAATACATTGGGTTGGTCTCGCAGGATTAAATTGTTCTCGTACCTCTCTAACAACTGTTGTCATATTACTCCTCCTTTATAAATTTATTGAATTTATATTTCAACGATAGTTTTACGTATATATCAAACGTTTCGTCTAATATACGCAGCATTTCGTCCAATTCTACTTTTGATAGAATAAGAGGCGGAGCAAAAACAACTGTATCTTGATCATACGTAACCGTTCGAAGAATTAACCCTCGCTTCATCGTTTCCTGTACAAAAATTGGGCTAAGAGGAGACTCAAACAATTCACCTGTCTCACGGCTTTTGACTAATTCAATTGCCCCAAGCAATCCAAGTGTGCGCACACGTCCAATAAAGTTATACTTTTCCTGCAGCGCTTGGAATCCCTTTAACATTGCATTACCCATGACCGCTGCATTTTCAACGAGATTTTCACGCTCAACGATTTCAATATTTTTCAAGCCAACTTGACAAGCAAGTGCATGACCGCTGTATGTGTACCCATGCATTAATGTACCCTTGGAAAGCTCACAAAAATCCTGATGAAGTTTTTCTGATATCACCACGCCTCCAAGTTGGGCATAGCCACTCGAAACGCCTTTTGCGAAGCTCATCATATCTGGTACTACACCATAATGCTCCATCCCAAAAAAATTTACCTGTACGTCCAAATCCTGTAATGACTTCGTCCGCAATCAATAAAATACCGTACTCATCACAAATTTTTCGCACTTCTCTAAAGTAGTCCTTTTGTGGAATATTTACTCCACCTGCTCCTTGCACAGGCTCAGAAATAAATGCAGCCACATTTTCAGGACCTAACGCTTCAATCGTTTCACGTAAATTGCGTACCGATTCGCTATAGACATAGTGGAAATCTGGAGCATGTGAATTTGTAAAATCACGAAATGCTTGTAAGCCTGTTGCATTTGTAGCACCCATTGCTACACCGTGGTAGGAGTGTGTACGTGAAATAATTTTTTTGGCGCTTTGGCTGTCCTTTTAATAACCAGTAATGACGTGCTAGTTTAATGGCTGTATCATTCGCCTCTGAGCCGCCTGAAGTGAAAAATACTGTGTTTAAATCTCCCGGAGCTAAAGAAGCAATTTTCGCTGCTAAACGAATAGCCGGTTCATTGCTAAATGTTGCAAAGCAGGAGCTAAATGCTAATGTAGACATTTGCTCTTTCGCGACATCTGCAATTTCTTGACGGCCATGCCCAATATTTACATTCCATAAAGAAGACATCCCATCAATATAGACATTTCCTTCAATATCTTTTAAATAAATGCCAGTTCCTTCTGTAAAAATAACTGCTGGTCCTTGTGTTTGCTGTTGCTCAATTGACGATGTTGGATGTAAAAAAATGCTTTTGATCTAATGTTTTTAGCTCTTCCTTTAATTGAATTGCCATCAATACCAACCTCTTTTCGTTTAAAATTTCATACACTTTTTTTAATAGCAACTCTCATGCCAACTGTTTATAAAAATTTGCTTTCAGTACAAAAAAATAAAAAAAAGACATTCTCTTATTCGAAAATGCCTCTTTTCATCTCTTATTTAATGATTAACTTTAATGATGCGGTTCATCATTTTTGTTGCATTACGTTACTAAACACCGTTGCGTTATCACCATTTACTATGCAAAAAAGAAAATTTGATGTAAAAATACATCACTACTCCTTATAAGAAATATGCCTTGTTAATTGGAATTTTTGAATTTTACGTACTAATGTTGACTGATCACAGCCAAGTGATTTGGCTGCCTGCCTAATACTTGGATATTTAGACAACGCCTGCTTAATAATTTGCTTTTCAAAAGCAGCTACTTGTTCCTTTAATGTGCCACTAAACATGGTTGTAACAGTTGATTCCTGTAATTTAGGTAGTTGCTCCGCATTTTCGATATCACGAATATTCGTTGTATTACAATCTAATTCTTGTTGTACCGTATATACTGTTATTTCTGGCTGTGTAGCTAATAAGCAAATTCGTTCCACCATATTTTTAAGCTGACGTATATTTCCTGGCCAATCATAGGACACTAATATTTTCATGGCCGATGACTCAATAGTTCGATGAATCCCGTATTTCTCACCAATGACAGCTAAAAAAATGATGGACTAGTGGAATAATATCCTGACGACGTTGTCTTAATGGTGGTATTTCAATGGGGATGATATTTAAACGATAATATAAATCCTCACGGAAACTACCTTGTCTCACCATTTCTGCCAAATTGCGATTCGTTGCTGCAATGATACGGACATCAATAGAAATAGGCCTCCCACTACCAATACGTTGAACCTCTGACTCTTGGAGCACACGTAATAATTTTGCCTGTAGTAGCAAAGGCATCTCTCCTATTTCATCTAAAAATACTGTACCACCTGACGCAATTTCAAATAACCCAGCCTTACCACCTCTAGACGCTCCTGTAAATGCTCCTCCCTCATAGCCAAAAAGCTCGGTTTCTAATAGATTTTCAGGTATTGCACTACAGTTAATCGTTAATATTTGCTTATGGCTACGTCTACTATTTACATGAATTAGCTTTGTAATTTCTTCTTTACCAACGCCCGATTCACCCCCAATTAATACAGTAGAATCTACCTCCGCAATCCTCATCACGCGATTTACAACATCCATCATTGCAGGAGATACAGCGATTAAACTACTTGTTGTCGCCTCTTTATTATGTAATGCTTGTAGCTTATTTTTAAAATTTTCGTTTTGAACCTCTAATTTTTTTCACTTCTGTCTCTAGTAATTTTAACTGGGTCATATCACGTGTAATGGCTACTACGTATTGCAACTCACCCTTTTCATCAAATATTGGCTTGCCCGTCACTAAAAAGCATTTTCCATTAATGAACGTTTGCAGTATAGTTACTTTTTCTTTCGATTCGATGACTTTCATGGATATAGAATCACTCATTAATCCTTCAGCTATAGCGTCTTTTGCATATCTCCCCATTAAATTAATACCGACAATTTCGATATCAATATCATTTTGAAATAATATTTTCCCATCGCTATCACATATGGTAATGCCATCTGATATGGAATTTAATACTTTGTTTGATAAAGGATTCATAAAATCAAAATGGCTAAACTGCATTAATGGTCTAATATTAAATAAACTACCCTGTGAAGTCTCTAATACATGAATAAAATAGCCTTCTACCTCATATGTTTCTGTCCCTTTACTATACTTTTTTTATAATTTTTTTCAAGGAGCTCTATTTGGATATCACTTTTTACAATTACTTCATCATTTTTGACAAGAAAAAAAATGTTCATCTTTATGAAGTTCTGTTATCGACATATAGACCACTTCCTCTCAAACTAGAAAATCAATTTCGCCTTGGCGTAATTGTAGCTGCCGCTACGCTTTCGCGCAAAAAATATCTGCCGCTTTGCTTTCGCTACAGATAAACAATTCATTCCTTTGAAAATTTGTGACATCCGCCAGAGGCTTTAGGCCGACACGATGTTGGTCACTCAGGCGTTTTCACAGGATGTGACGATCTTAGCCGGAGTTCCTCTATTTCAGTAGGTGTTTGGACACCCACTGTAAAAAACCAAAACCACATTCATCTCACCATCTGTAGAGGTGGGGGTTCTGCTGAGTGAAGATAAAATAACTTCATACAAAAAATTCGCTCTCTTTCTACGAGTAATTTGCAAGCCTAAAGGTCCTTAAGACCTTCGCTTTGTTACTTGGCTTGCTATCTCGCAGAATGGTCGCGAATTTTTTTGTATGCTAAATCAATTATGCCTCGGCATAATTGCGTCCGGAGGCTTTAACTTCTTTCTGCGGGAGTTTGGACACCCTCTGAATAGTAGCTTAAATTCGCATTCATCTCACTACCTATAGGGGTGGAAGACTTCTGTACGCCGCTACGCTTTCGGTACAAAAGATATTTGCTGAAAGAAGTTAAATCACTACGAATAGGAACATCATCATACATTATTCTACTCTGAGGCTAGCTTTTCCTCTATTTTTTTCTTCTGGTCTTGTCGACAGCTTGCGCATAATCATAAACAGTACAACTGAGAGTATTAAAACTAATGTACTTAAATAAAACTGAGAACGTAATGATTCTATGAGCGCTTGACATAAATATACAACGGTTAAAATTCCAATTGTGACATAAGAAAGATATGGGAATAACCACATTCTAATCGATAATGGCTCATTTGAAACCTTGTCATAATATCGTCGGAAACGAATTTGGGAAATAGCAATAAAAATATAAACCGCAATCATCAATCCACCAACACAATTACCTAAAAAATAGAAGATAACTTCAGGTGAAATGAAATATAGCATCGCACAGATATACGCCACCACTGTGCTTCCGATAATGGCAGGTACCGGTGCTCCTCGCCGATTTTTAATTTGCGAAAATACTTTCGGCGCATCCCCCTGACGTGACATTTCAAGTAACATACGTGAGCTTGTATACAGTGCAGAATTTAAAACTGAGATTAATGAAATAAAAATGACGATTTGTATAATTTGAGCAGCAATAGGAAGCCCTGCTAGCGTTAAAATATTTGCATATGGTGCTGCCAACATTTTTGTATCATTCCAAGGTAAAATTAAAACCATAATAGCTACTGAGCCTACGAAAAATAGCCCTAATCGAAACACAACATTGCGAATGGCACGAACAATATTTTTCGCTGGATTTTCAGACTCTGCTGCTGCAATAGCCGCTACCTCTGCACCGCAAATAGAGAAAATGACAAAAACAATGGCAGTAAAAATTGGGACAATACCATTTGGTGCGAATCCACCGAATTCTGTTAAGATCCCTAACCCCTTTGCCTCATAATTTGGCCAAATGCCTAGGATCATAGCTAGACCAACTACTAAAAATACGAGAATGGCTGAAACTTTAACGAAGGAAAGCAATATTCGAATTCTCCAAATGATTTTACAGAGTAAATATTGATGATGGTCATTAACAATGTGATGCCGATACTCCCAACCCAAATCGGTATAAACGGGAACCAATTATGCAGCATTCCCCCAATAAGTGCCGCTTCTAGCCCCACAATAAATACCCAACTTGCCCAATATAGCCAGCCCACAGTAAAGCCTGCCCATGGACCAATATACTTCCCTGCATATGAAGCAAATGAACCTAACTCTGCAGAACCATTAGCCTTTTCCCCAAGCACAATTTCTCCTGCCGCCATTTCTCCAACCATTTGCATGATTAAAACGATCAGTAAGCATGCAATTGCATATGAAACGACTGCCGCTGGACCAGTGCTTAAAATGTTTTTCCCTGTACCAACGAATAGCCCTGTACCAATTACCCCTCCAATGGAAATCATTGTAATATGCCGTGTTTTCAGTGATTTTTGCAAAGCTCCCATTAAAGCACCCCTTTAGTGTTTTATGTAGACATTTACTAGCCCCTTTCCTCTAATTCAATGTCTACTGTTTAATGAGCAAATTGGATGCCAACTCTATTCAATTAATCAATTATGCCTCGGCATAATTGCGTCCGGAATCGGCTTTGTGCTTAGGCCTGCGTGAGGGCCGACACGATGTCGGTCATTTCGGTAAAGCCACAGGACGTGGCGTTTTTTTACCGATGCAGGTCAGGGTAGCCGTTATCGCATGAATGCGATGATTTTGGCTAACATCCTTTATTAACTCCTTTTCGATTCCGTGACATCCGCCAGAGGCTTTGGGCCAACAGATGTTTTTTGTACGAAAGCGTAGTGCTAACGTAGCGGCAGCAACATGATGTGTTTTGTGCGAAAGCGTAGTGTTAACGTAGCGGCAGCAACATGATGTGTTTTGTGCGAAAGCGTAGTGTTAACGTAGCGGCAGCAACATGATGTGTTTTGTGCGAAAGCGTAGTGTTAACGTAGCGGCAGCAACATGATGTTGGTCACTCAGTCGTGTGTTATTGCTGTCGCTTCGCTTTCGCACAGATAAATTGCCACAGGACGTGGCATTCTTAGACTGAGTTCCTCTATTTCAACAGGTGTTTGGACGCCCTCTGAATAGTAGCTTAAATTCTCATTCATCTCCCCACCTATAGAGTCAGGAGACTTCTGTATTTGCCGCTGCCGCTATGCTTTCGATACAAAAAAAACATTTGCTGAAAGAGGTTAAAAATTTCAAATAATTATCTACCCATATCTTTTATTGTTATCATTTAAAATGGTTGGTTCATATATGCGATTTCGAATTTTTGATGCAAATGTACATCATTGATACTTCATTTACATCATCTATCCATATGCCCGATTGAATGAGCTCGTAATGTTCATCTCTTCTCTATACTTCGCTACTGTTCGTCTAGAAATTTGAATACCTTCGCCACTTAATATTTTGGTAATTAGCTGATCCGTTAAAGGTTTTTGTTTATCTTCACCTTCAATCAACTGTTTAAGTCGCTTTTTAATGTACATAATCGAATCCATTTTTCCAGAACTATTCATCACGCCCTTTGTAAATAAAGTTTGTAAAGCATATACGCCGTGGGTGGTTTTTATATATTTTCCACGAACAGCACGACTAATCGTTGACACATGTAACCCTAATATGTCCGCTACATCTTTTAAACGCAAGGGTTTTATAGCCTCAATTCCTTGATGGAAAAAATCCTCTTGTAATTTCACTAGTAATCTAGTTATTTCGTAAAGTGTTTTATCACGTTGCTCAATTCCTTGTATTAATAACAGAGCATCTTTCATTGTGTCTTGGAAATATGTTTTACAGTTTGGATCATTCTTTAATATTTCTACATAATGTTGATCAATTGTAATGGCTGGTACATATCCACGATTCAATTTAATCAACCATTCTTCAGCGAATTTTTCTACTTCAATTTCGGGAATGATATATGGAATCGCTTCCAATTTATCTCCTGATAGCACTGGTCGTAAATTTTTTTATATAGTCCACAGTATTTTTTTACTTCGTGTATGGGTGTTTTGTATTTTTTACTTAATTGTTTGATGGCCTGTGCAGCTACTAACTCTAAATCATCTTGGATAAATTGGTAGGTCAAATTGGGTGCAAGTTCATCTCTATCTACCTGAATAAGTAAATATTCTTTTGTATTCCGTGCTCCTACTCCTACTGGTTCAAATGTTTGAAGTAAGTCCAATAATGCCTCTACATGCAAAATACTTGTTTTAAATTTATCGGCGACCAATTCAACATCCACATCTAAAAATAAACGATCGTCTAAGGATTGAATTAAAAACGTCAAGATTTTTAAATCCATAGAAGAAAGATTTTTATGCAAAGGCACCTGTTCCAATAAAAATCGTTCATAGCTTTCTTTTGCAGCTAGCCCCATCTCAACGAAATTAAACGAATTACGTTTTGGCTCATAATAGCGCGAGGAAAAACTCTTAACGGAATAGCTTGCTAATTGGGAAATTTCCTCATATTGTCTTTTTACCGCTGCGTCAGTAACAACTAATAGAGGATTTTCATTGGCTTTGTCATAAATAAACTGTTCTAACTCATTTGTAGAGTATTGCAGTATTTCTAAATGCTGTACAAGCTGCGCTGATAAAACTTGCATAACCTTTTGTGAAGTTTTTATAGCTATTTGCACGCCCTTACCTCCTTAACAAAATTTTCTACATAGTAACACGTTTATTCTGCATTTTACCATTTTTTAATTAAAAATATTATTTTCTCTTCATTACTTATTCCTCTGCGAAGAAATTTTTAATAATTCAAAAAAAATACATTGACTCCATTCATAAGAAGTCATAAAATACACATATAAAATAATAGTTACCACATTACGGTAAAATAGGAGGAATGATGAAATGCTTCATTTACCAACGGTGCAATTTACAGAAGAACAGGAACAATTTCGTGTAGAGGTTAGAGCTTTTCTACAGGATGAATTAGCAAAAGGAACCTTCACACCGAAATGTGATTCTTGGTTAAGTGGGGACGATCCTGAGTTTTCTAGATTGATTGGTCAACAAGGTTGGATTGGTTTAACTTGGCCAAAAAAAATACGGTGGTCAAGAGCGAAGTACTATTGATCGGTATATTTTAACAGAAGAATTTTTAGCCGTTGGCGCCCCTGTTGCAGCACATTGGTTTGCCGACCGCCAGACAGGTCCTCTTCTTTTACGTTATGGGTCAGAAGAACAGCGTGAATTTTTCTTACCACAGATTGTGAAAGGCGAATGCTACTTTGGCATAGGGTTAAGTGAACCTAATAGTGGCTCTGACCTAGCTTCAGTCACTACACGTGCTGAAAAAGTAGAAGGTGGCTGGATTGTAAATGGGCAAAAAATATGGACGAGTAACGCTCACCTTTGTCATTATATGGTCACTTTAGTACGAACAAGTCCGTTTGATGGAAAAAAATAAGCATGCTGGCCTAAGTCAGCTCATCATCGATTTACAAGCACAAGGTGTAACCATTGTTCCCATAAAATATTTAACTGGTGAGCACCATTACAATGAGGTGTTCTTTGATAATGTTTTTGTACCAGACAATATGGTAGTTGGGGAAATCGGTAATGGCTGGGCTCAAGGATTAGCAGAACTTGCCTTTGAGCGTAGTGGCCCAGAGCGAATATTGAGCACATTCCCATTAATTGATGGCTTATTCAAGAGCTAAAGCGCCAAAATAATTCACAAGGATTAACGCAAGCATCCAAAATTGTTGCTCGTCTTTGGAGTCTAAGAAATCTATCGATTGGTGTGGCTCAGCTTTTAGAATCTGGTAATAGTGAAGACGTATCTATTCCAGCAGCACTTGTGAAAGCACTTGGGACGAAATTTGAACAAAGTATTCCTGAAATCACACGTCTAATCATACAGACTTATCCTTCACTTGATGCCGATCGTAAAATTGATCGCTTTATGGCCCAGTCTATTTTACATGCACCCGGCTTTACCATTAGAGGTGGAACTTCAGAGGTATTGTATGGCGTTGTAGCGAAAGGAGTTGTAGCACAATGAGTGAGATGAAAGACATGATTACGGAAGTTGTTGAGCGTATGTTAAAGGAAAATGTCAATAAGGATTTAGTCGATACTGTAGAACAAGGTGATTGGGCACCTGCTTTATGGGAATTATTTGAGGAAAATGGTATGACGGTTGTAGCCGTTACCGAAGAAAATGGCGGTGCAGGGGGCGATATTGAAGATTTATTGAATATTGTTCGATTAACTGGAAAATACGCTGCTCCGATCCCATTTATTGAAACAACCTTTGCGAACTATTTACTGGAGTATTTAAACTTACAGATACTAGAAGGTTTAGCAACATATAGGTTATCCACGAACCAAGTCTTTACGTTAGAGAACGGGACATTAACAGGTGAGGCTCATCATATACCTTGGGCACGTCACGTGAAGCACCTAGTAACACTTGCTTATAGTTCAGAGGGTACACATCTAGTAGAAATAGATTTAAGTCAGGCTGACATTAAACAAGGCACAAATTTAGCAGGCGAACCGCGTGATACTGTGACATTCCAACATGCACTAGTTTCACAAACGTCTTCTGTGTTATCTCCTGACGAAATACACAAATTAACAACACTCTGTACTGCCTTTCAATTAGCCCTGATGACTGGTGCTATTGATAAAATAAATGACTTAACCATTCAATATACGAAGGAGCGTGAGCAATTCGGTCGACCGATTCATCGGTTCCAGCTTGTCCAGCAGCATATTGTTCACTTAGCAGGTGAAACGGCTATTGCTTTAGCAGCATTTAATAATGTAACCGAAGCCCTTCTTACAAACAACGAAAATAGTGAGGTTGCATACGCCCGCATTCGTTTTGAAGAAATCATTCAAGCAGTGACAACCATCTCCCACCAAGTCCATGCAGCCATCGGTACAACCCACGAGCATAGTTTGCATCAATTTACACGTAGACTTTGGGCATGGCGCGACGAAGGAGTAAATTCCTCTTATTGGACTAATATTGTAGCATTACAGCTAATGGAAAATAGCGAGGATAGTCTTTGGGCGTATTTGACTACTTCTAATAGTAGTTCCCCATTACTCAAAGTAGAAGGATGAAGTTTGCAGTAAGTACATTCAAACCAATAACCTAAAGGGAGTGTTTTTCAATGACTGATTTACTTTTTGAAGTGCGAGATCATATTGCAACCATTACTTTAAATAGACCAGAGGCGTACAATGCTTTCAGTGAAGAAATGATTACTGAGTGGATTAAAGCGCTTGAAATTGTTCGCGATTCTAACGATATTCGAGTTGTCATTGTGAAGGGTAATGGAAAATCTTTTTGTGCGGGTGGCGATATTAAAGCAATGCAGGCTGGTGAGGGCTTTTTTTCAAAGCGAAGAAGATATCTCTTCTACAGGTTTAGCACGAAAAAAATTCACTTTGGAAAAAAAATTCAGCGTATTCCCCTTCTCCTTGAAGAAATTGATAAACCTGTTATTGCACAGGTGCATGGCTTTGCAATGGGCGCTGGGCTTGATATGGCCTTAATGTGTGATATTCGGATTGCCGCTAAATCTACAAAGATTTCAGAAAGCTATATTAACGTTGCTATCGTGCCTGGTGATGGTGGAGCTTATTATTTACCAAAATTAATTGGTATTGATCAAGCATTAGATATGTTCTGGACAGCTCGTGTACTAACTGCAGATGAGGCAAAGGACAAAGGTGTTGTAACATTTGTTGTGGATGACCATGAGCTAGACGAATACACAATGAATTATGCTAGGGACTTAGCAAGTCGTCCAACTACAACACTACAATTCATTAAGCGTGCTGTTTATCAAAGTCAACGCATGGATTTACGTACTGCTCTTGATTATATTTCATCACAAATGGCAATTGTCACAGAGTTGGATGATTTTAAAGAGGGTGTTAGCGCGGTTGTAGAAAAACGTAAGCCTGTTTATAAATGATGTGTGTAGGAGGAGAAAAGATGCAACCTCTTGAAAATATTCGAGTACTGGACTTATCACGCGTTTATGCTGCCCCTGCAGGCTCCATGATGTTGGCAGATTTAGGAGCAGAAGTAATTCGCATTGAACATCCAAATGGCTCCGATAGTATGCGAGATTGGGGACCGTTTGTTCAAGAACAAAGTACGTACTATCTCTGTGCTAACCGAAATAAAAAAAATCGATCCTACTAGACTTAAAAACAACAGAGGGTAGAGAAAGATTTAAAGATCTTGTCAAAGATGCAGATATCGTACTTGAAAATTTTAAAACTGGGGATATGCACGAATGGGTGTAAGCTATGAGGAGCTGAAAAAAAGTTAACTCACGTCTTATTTATTGTGCAGTCACAGGGTTTGGGCAAACTGGTCCTCTTGCACATGAACCTGGCTTTGACCCAGTTATTCAGGCAATGAGTGGCTTAATGCATGTCACCGGCTCCCCTGAGGGTGAAGCAACAAAGGTGGGTGTACCTATCGCAGATATTTTAACGTCTAATTATGTTGTGATTAGTATTTTAGCTGCCTTACGACAACGAGACCTAACTGATCAAGGTCAATTTATTGACTTAGCTTTACTAGATGTCCAAATGAGTAGCTTAGCAAATGTGGCAAGTGCTTATTTAAATACAGGCCTTTCCTCACAGCGTCTTGGGAATCGCCATAATAATGTTGCCCCATATCAAGTATTTCAATGTGCAGATGGTCCCTTAATGATTTGTGTTGGGACAGATGGACAATTTCAAAAGTTTTGCACGATGCTGAAACATGAGGAATGGGCAAAGGATCCGCGCTTTTTATCAAATACCCTTCGTAAGCAGCATGAGGCTGAGCTTGTACAAATGATAGCTAATGTCACAATTACGAAAACTCGGATGAGTGGATCACATTATTACAGCGGTATAAAATTCCTGGTGGTCGTGTGAATACGATTGCTGAGGCATTTGCACAACCTCAGTTAATCGCACGTGATATGATTGGTGAACTAGAACACGAACAATATGGGACCATCAAGTTTATAAAAAGCCCATTGAAATTTTCCAATTTAAATATTCAATACAAATTAGCACCACCGTTACTTGGAGAACACACAAACGAATTCCAAAAATCCTCTCTCCTCTAATCAATTTACGCTATAATAGAAGTAATTTATCTTATTAAGATAAAAGCTTCAGCAAAAGGGGCAGATTTTCTGATATCCTGTAAATATGATTTTAGTAGGTGTTGAGATGGATCAAGAGATTTTCGAAAAAAAACTATACAATGTCATCGCTGCACAAAGCTATTAAAGTATTAAAAGCTTTTACAAAAGATGAACCTAGCCTTTCTCTTACCGAGTTAAGTAAAAAAACAGGGATAAGCATCTCTAGTTTACAGCGCTTCGTTTCTACCTTTGTGTATGAAGGTTTTCTACATAAAGATGAACGTACAAAGCGCTATCAATTGGGGCATTCACTTTTATACTTAGGAAATTTAGTTAAAGAAGAATCAAGTCTAATTATTGTTGCAGAGCCCATTTTAAAAAAATTAAATGAAGAAATTGGCGAGAGTGTTTCCATGAATATAATTGATGGATTGGAAAGACGCTGTATATTAAACTATGATTCAACCTACCCGCTTTCAACAAAGATGTTCGTTGGGGACACTTCTCCCCTTTATGCGGGAGCTTCTTCTAAAGCATTGCTCGCTTTTATGTCAAATGCGGAGGACTATATCGGGAGTATTGAGCTTGAACTAATTTCCGATAAAACCATTCTTTCCAAAGAGCAGCTTTGGGAGGAATTACTGCAAATTCGTAAACAACGATTTGCAAAAAGCAGGAGTGAACGTGTACGAGGTGCATGTTCGCTGTCCGCTCCGATTTTAAATGCTTCCGAGCAAATTATTGCCTCTGTGTCATTGGTCATACCTGAAGTGCGATACAATGACTATAATGAAGATTACCTAATCCACACTATTCAAAGCGTTGGTTTAGAAATTGAAAAACAATTATTTTAAAAAAATCCCGAATGGGCTCATTCGGGATTTTTTTATTTATTTACACGGATTATTTTAAGAAAATCATTCCAATGATTCAATCGTGGCAAATCTACTTGCTGATTATAGGATTGATTTTTTTAAGATTACTTTTGATGCTACATTGCCAAGTGTTTCTAACACTGCTGGTTTATCATCCACATAGACATCTAAGGCAAGCTTCTGAATAATCTCTACTTTTCTGTATCCTGCATACCACAGAAAAGTGATTATCTTTGATTGGGAAGCCCTGTGCTACCATCCATGCTTTTGTGCGTGCACAGTACTGCTTTGGACGAGATGTAATGTAATAAATTTCATGTCCCTGCTGTGCTAACAATTGAAGTGTCTCAAGGGCTCCCTCAAAGGAAGGACAGTCTGTAAAATAGATTTCCTCCATGGAGTGATTCCACATTGTCGCCCCCTCTGTTTCTGTTAACCCAAACGGTTCATGAATCTCCACCCTTTGCAATGCTTGAAAAACTTCTTGCGGAATATTTTTACCTAATTTTTGATTATAGAGTGAAAAGGCGTGAGCACGTAAATTAATGAGTGTGTCATCAATATCAAAGCCAAATTTCATGTTATTTTCTTCCTTTCAGGACGCCTTGTTGATAAAGTTTGCTGCGAAGGTTTGCTCTTTCTCTAGTTGTTTTGCCAAAACTTCCTCAATAGCTAGCGTGCGCATTTGCTGGAATTTTTTTCACATCGAATTGAGTAAGTGACTCTTTCTTTAACAGCGATGCTAAACAATCTGCATCCTTTAACGCACTGTTAAGGCCAAATGCCCCTGTTGGTGTCATCGTGTGAACAGCATCTCCTAGCAAAGCAATACCTTTTGTTCCCCAGCTTTCACAAAGGCTACTGAAAACATCAAGCAAGACAAAGTCATGCCAAGAGGTGATCTGTGTTCTTACTGAGTCTGCTAATTCCGGAAATGCCTCTGAAAGCTGATGGATAAACGGAGTAAAGTCCTGTTTTTTTTAATTGTGCAAAACTACCCTGCTCAATATTCCACCCTATCTGAATAAAGCCACCAACCTGTGTAAACAGTGATAGCTGCTTATCTCCAATTAAGGCCATTTTTATAGACGGCTCCCAGCCATGTGGGGCCAGAATTTTTGCCCAAAGTAAATCAAAGCCATGCTTACGTTTTTGAATATCAATTTGTGCATGCTTACGAATAGTAGAATAACGACCGTCAGCCCCAATAATCAATTGACTACCAATTTCAATAGTCTCCCCATCTTTTCTTGCTACGACGCCTATATACCTACCTGAAGAATCCTTTAGAAGCTGCGTTACTTTAGTATGTAGGAAGCATGAAAAATGAGGAAATTGCCGTGCCTTTTGTAAAATTCCCTGTAATAAATTTGCTTGAGGTACATGAATCCCTAAATGTCCAACAGCTTCATCAGGAAAGATTGTTTTAAAAGCTTTCCCTTCTGCATAATATTCAAGCTTCTCCATACGTAATATGCCGAGTGCTTCGACTGCTTCAAAAAGCTGATGACTTTTCAAAACAGCCTCCCCCTCCTCATTTAAATGCTCGCCACGAAATGCCTGACCAAGTGCTATATTTTGCTCTAATAGGATAACTGATAGGCCATTCTTTGCTAATAAATAGGACAGTAGTGCTCCGCCTGGACCTGCACCCACGATACAAACATCGGCTTGATAATTCACTTGCCCTCACCCTTTTTCGGATAAGCAATAATACGTAAATCCTGCCCAATCTTATCAAAGGATGCAACTTCAACATCCCATGATGCATCCATTGATGAAGGATTTGGACCAGCAAATGGTGTTAAGGATAGCTTTCCTCCAAGAACTTTTGGTGCTATATAAATGACATATTTATCAATGGCACCCTGCTGTAAAAAGGAGGCATTTACAGTGCTGCCACCCTCCACTAAAATATCAGTAATACCATATTGATAGAGCTTTTCAAGCATATCATCAATCATAAGGCCCTCTTGATTACGGCGCACTTTCATAACAGTTATACCTTGTTCTTGTAAGGCTGTTATTCTCTCTATACTTGCATCCTCATCACAAACAATAATCGTGTCAGCTTCTTTCACATCTAGGACATGAGCATGTGCTGGAATGCGGAGTGTGCTATCCATAATGATACGTACCGGATTTTTCCCGTATCCCTCTTGTAACCTTGTTGTCAAAGAAGGATTGTCAGCTATCACCGTGCCAACACCAACTAAAATCCCATCAACTTGATGTCGAATATGATGAACATCCTGACGAGCCTCCTCACCTGTTACCCACTTAGAATGTCCTGTATGAGTCGCGATTTTTCCATCTAATGTCATCGCGTACTTTGAAATGATAAATGGTCGTTTTGTTAACATATTATGAATAAAACGTTCATTTAAGCGTTGAGCCTGTTCCTCTAATACGCCCACAGCTACCTCAATCCCTGCATTACGTAGCAGCTGAATTCCACGTCCAGCAACAGCAGGATTGGGATCTTGCATGGCAACAACAACGCGCTTAACTTCAGACTCCTTCACTAAATTCGCGCAAGGAGGTGTTTTTCCATAATGTGAACATGGCTCAAGTGTTACATAAAGTGTGGCATCTTTCGCATGTTCTCCAGCCATGCGAAAAGCATGAACCTCCGCATGTGGTTCACCTGCTTTTCTGTGTAAGCCTGTGCCTACTATTATGCCGTCTTTTACGATTACTGCCCCAACAAGTGGATTAGGATTCGTATTGCCTCTTGCACTAACGGCTAAATCCAGTGCTAATTGCATATATTTCTCATCTATCGTCATCGCAGCTCACCTCACTTCTCTTCTCTTATATGTCCAGATTTTTCAACTTTTGTATTTAAATAAAAACTGTTTGTTTCTGTCAGACCTCCCCATAATGGGACATGTCCTTCTGCTGCTAAGCCATGAGCCTTTAATGCTGCAAGCTTTTTCGGATTATTCGTAATAAGCGTAACTGGCTTTGAACGTAGGGCACCTAATACTGTAATTGCTTCTTCATAGGAACGAGTATCGTCTGAGAAGCCTAGTGCATGATTAGCCTCAACTGTATCCAATCCCTCTTCTTGTAATAAATAAGCAAGAGATTTGGAGAATAAACCAATGCCCCGCCCCTCATGATCCGCTAAATAAAAAAATAGCTCCACAGCCATGCTCCACAATCATTTTCATCGATTCATGTAATTGATAGCCACAGTCACAGCGCTGACTGCCAAAGATGTCACCTGTATGACATATACTATGCATCCGGATTAAAGCATCGTCTGCATGGGTAAAATCACCATAAACAAGAACCGATGATTGTTGTGAGAAAGCTAAATTAGCAGAAGCTAAACCGTCAATGATTTCTTCTTTCGATAAACTCGCATCCATTTTTAGCCAGTTATACCATTGGAAAATGGCTGAAAAATCACCTTGTTTCACCGGTAACTTGACTGGTCCAACTAAGCAAATATTTTCTGTTTTAGAGTGTTGTACAATGATCATTTTATCTTTCACTATATCCATAACTTTTGTTGTAATTGTCATTTTTTTCTCCAACCTTCTATTGTTAACAGCTAGTTCATTTCACTAACTGAGCACCTGTATTTTCACATTACTTACATAACGTAACTTAGTTATAATAATAACTAAAAACTGTCAAATAACTGATCCTATTCTATAGCTAAATATATATAGGAACGAAAACTGCTATAAGACATTTTAATGATATACTAATAGCTTATGGAGATGCTATTTTTTTCTGTGCAGGCTAGTCTATAATAAGCTGAGGTAATTGTAATGGAAAGGAAGTTTAGAATGAACTTAGAAAAGAATGTTCAGGTGAAGCAGCCAAAATATCAGCAAATTGCGGTCGATCTTGCTTCAAAAATTGTAGAAAGAAAATATAGTATTGGCGATAAAATTTATGCTAGATCCTCACTTGCAAGTCAATACAATGTATCTGCAGAAACAGCCAGAAGAGCTATCGCAGTTTTACAAGACTTAGAAATTGTAGAGGCTTCTAAAGGCAGTGGTGTCATTATTAAATCATACGAAAAGGCAGCACATTTTGTCCGACAATTTCAGGATGTACAATCTGTCCATGAGCTACAAAGTGAGCTGATGATTAGTATTCAAAAGCAGCATCAAGAATTATTGAACCTACAGGATAAAACGAAACAGCTGATTAGTCGAACAGAACATTTCCGATCCGTCAATCCGTTTATCCCCTATCAATTAGAAATGACTGCCGAAAGTCCTTGTATCCATCAAACAGTACAAGCTTTGAATTTTTGGCAAAATACATCTAGTACGATTGTTGGTATACGTCGAGGAAATGAATTATTACTATCACCTGGACCATATGTTTCGTTTGAGGAAGGTGATATTATTTACTTTATTGGCAATGATGAAAGCTTCGCTCGTGTTCAGAGCTTTTTATATCCAAATTAAAATCCGCTTAAGCGCTGATATCACAGCGTTCAAGCGGATTTTTTTCTTGTTTGTCGATTTGACAAAAGTAACAACTCTTTGTTAGTCTTAAGTTGTTACTTGTTTATTTTTGGGTATCATTATCCTCAAATAGTATTTATCTTCATGCAGCAAATGTTTGTAGCGAAAGTAAAATATCGGCTATAGAATACTCCCACCTCTAAAGGTGATGAGATGCAGATATGAAGATATAGTCTCTGGCAAATGTCACGGAATTGGAGAAAAAAGAATGATGCAGACACTATTCAAAACCGGACAAAATATTTATTTATGTAACAGCACATTTACGCCAAGGCTAAATTATTCTTCGAAAGGAGTGGTTCTATGGAAAAAATAAAAGTGGAGCATGTTTCAAAAGTTTTTGGGAAGCATATTCCTCAAGTATTAGAACTCGTCAAGCAACAAAAAAGCAAGACTGATATCTTAAAAGAAACAGGTGCAACTGTTGGTGTCTATGATGCAAGCTTTACAGTAAATGAAGGTGAAATTTTCGTCATCATGGGATTATCAGGAAGTGGGAAATCAACACTTATTCGGCTTTTAAACCGACTGATCGAACCAACCAGTGGAAACATTTATATCGATGGAGAAAATATTTCGTCAATGGGTAAAGAAAATTTACGAAATGTCAGAAGGAACAAAATGAGTATGGTTTTTCAAAACTTCGGTTTATTCCCCCATCGTACACTTCTTCAAAATACCGAATATGGCCTTGAAATCAGAGGCATCTCAAAAGAAGAACGTCAAGCAAAAGCGGAACAGGCACTCGCAAATGCTGGCTTACTCGCGTATAAAGACCAATATCCGAATCAATTATCAGGTGGTATGCAACAACGTGTTGGTTTAGCACGCGCACTTGCCAATGATCCTGAAATCTTACTAATGGATGAAGCCTTTTCAGCACTTGATCCATTAATTCGGAAAGAAATGCAAGATGAATTACTCGATTTACAACGAACATTGAAGAAAACCATTTTATTTATCACCCATGATTTAAATGAGGCATTGCGTATTGGAGATCGTATTGCCATTATGAAGGATGGCTCCATTATTCAAATTGGCACAGGGGAAGAAATTTTAACTAATCCAGCAAATGATTATGTCAAAACCTTCGTGGAAGATGTAGATCGTTCTAAAGTATTAACTGCTGAAAATGTTATGGTTCGGCCTGTATATGTCAATGTTGACTTAGATGGTCCTGCTGTAGCTCTTAAGAGAATGCGCCAAGAGGCTGTTAGTTTGCTAATGGCGGTTGACAAAAATCGTCATTTAAAAGGCTATATTACGGCTGATGACGCCCTAGCAGCTGCAAAAAAAGCATGAACAAACCGTGCATGCCATTGTTCAATCAGAGGTATTAACCGTTCCACCAGATATGCTATTACAGGACATTTTGGGTTTGATTCATAATTCTCCTACTCCTATTGCAGTTGTAAAAGATGAGCGCTTACTTGGAGTCCTCATTCGTGGTGTTGTCATCGAAGCATTATCAACTAGCGATGAGGAGGCTGAAACACATGAATAATTTTTTTAGACAATATTCCAACAATCCCACTTGCTCCATGGTAGAATCAGCTATGGACTGGTTGACGAGTAATTTTTCAGTGTTATTTAACGCTATTCAAAAATCTGGAAAACTACTCATGAATCAGGTCACTGATTTATTAATAAACATTCCTGCCATTATTCTTATAGTACTTGTCGTCATCTTTGCCTTTTTTTATCACGGGCAAGAAATTTGGACTTGCTGCTTTTTCATTCATAGGCCTGCTATTTATTTATAACCAAGGCTTATGGTCACATCTTATGGAAACAACTACACTTGTACTTTTCTCAAGTATTATTTCAATTATTATTGGTATTCCACTTGGCATCCTTATGTCCAAATCGAATGTAGCAGAAAATATTATTAAGCCCATACTTGATTTTATGCAAACAATGCCCGGCTTCGTATATTTAATTCCAGCAGTTGCCTTCTTTGGCATCGGAATTGTACCTGGTGTCTTTGCATCTGTTATTTTTGCATTACCTCCAACAGTACGTATGACAAATCTCGGTATTCGCCAGGTTCCAAAAGAGTTAGTGGAAGCTGCAGATTCCTACGGTAGTACAGCTAGCCAAAAATTATTTAAAGTGGAGATTCCACTCGCAAAATCAACAATCATGGCAGGTATTAACCAAACCGTTATGCTTTCACTATCAATGGTGGTCGTTGCCTCAATGATTGGCGCACCTGGACTTGGTCGTGAAGTATTGACTGCACTACAACGTACACAAGTTGGTAATGGATTTGTAGCAGGTTTGAGTCTAGTAATCTTCGCGATTATTATTGACCGTTTAACACAAAGCTTTAATAAAAAGAAGGCAGCCTAGAAAAACCATAGCAACAATGATGCGTTTTTTTAATTTTATAAATAAGAAAGGAAGATTCGATGAAATTGAAAACTTTATCTAAATTAGGAATGGCTTTAGGTCTTGGCTTTATGCTTGCCGCATGTAGTGGCGATGATTCTAACAAGAGCAGTGGAGACTCAAAGGATGTCAACCTTGCCTATGTGGAATGGGATACAGAAATTGCTTCCACAAATGTCGTAGGTCAGGTGCTTGAGGACTTAGGATACAATGTAACATTAACACCACTTGATAATGCTATTATGTGGGAGGCTGTTTCAAAAGGTGAAGCAGATGGAATGGTTGCTGCTTGGCTACCTCATACACATGCCTCTCAATACGAAAAATATAAGGCTGATTTAGATGAGTTAGGTGAAAACCTGGCTGGTGCAAAAATTGGTTTAGTAGTACCAAGTTATATGAATATAAATTCAATCGAGGATTTAGCAAATGAAGCTGACCACACTATAACAGGTATAGAGCCTGGCGCTGGGATCACGGCTGCTACAGAAAAGGCGTTAGAAGAATACGATAACTTATCAGATTGGAATCTAGTAACCTCTTCATCTGGCGCCATGACAACTTCCCTGGCAAAGGCCATTAAAAATAAAGACGAAATTATCGTGACAGGCTGGTCTCCTCACTGGAAATTCGCAAAATATGATCTAAAATATTTAGAGGATCCAAAGGGTGTTTACGGTGGGGAAGAAACAATTAATACCTTCGTTCGCAAAGGCTTAAAAGAGGATCAACCAGATGTCTATTCTGTCCTAGATAATTTCCATTGGACATCAGAAGATTTAGAAAGTGTAATGCTTGAAGTTATGGATGGCAAAGATCCAAAAGACGCTGCTAAAGACTGGATAGAGAAAAACGCTGATAAAGTAGCTGAATGGACAAAGGATGTAAAAAAAATAATATTTTCAAAAAGCACTTCCGTTTAAAGTGGAAGTGCTTTTATTTATGATAATAATTTTAAAAAAAATTGCTGCTCCTAGAACCAACGCAATACAGAAAATACGTCTCCAATCCTTTGATTCATTAAAGAATAGCATACCTAGCAATGCTCCTCCCGCCGCTCCGATTCCTGTCCAAATAGCGTAGGCTGTGCCCATCGGTAAAGTTTCCATAGCATATGCAAGACCCGCAAAACTTAGTAAATGCAAAAATCAGCAGTGCTAAATTTTTAATGCTCTTAGTATGGTTATATTTGCTAATCATATAAACACCCATCATCTCACAGAGCCCTGCAATCACCAATGCCATCCATGCCATTATTCACTCACCTCTTTATCTTTTGGCTCTCCAGTCACAAGCTTTAAGCCCACCACCCCTGAAAGTAACACGACAATACATAAAATTTTAGCGATTTTCCACGGCTCTCCAAATAGCAAGCTATCCGCACACACCGTTCCCGCCGTACCTAAGCCTACAAATACCGCATAAACCGTTCCGACAGGCAAACTTTCCCCAGCTTTAATCAATAAATAAAAGCTTACAAAAATAGCAACGGCTGTACCTATCCATTCAATACTATTTCCCGCATGCTTTAGGCCTATGACCCAACCAACCTCAAAAAAAAGCAGCAATGATAACACTTGCCCATTGTTTATTCATAGTGAATTCCTCCATATTATTGCAAGACACGGACTAAAGGCTAGCTCAAAGGTTTTAGCTTTATTTTTGTTAAATGAAATTTTCATAAATGTGTTTTTTCTCTGGGTGGAGCGTTTTTATTCAGGAGCCGAGCGCTTTTCTCCTCGAGCCGAGCGCCTTTCTCCTCGAGATGAGCGCTTTTCTCCTCAAGCCGAGCGCCTTTCCCCACTACCTGAGCCGAGCATTCTTCTCACTACTTAAGTAGATTCGCTCAATTTAGCACAG
This sequence comes from Lysinibacillus pakistanensis, assembly GCA_001312325.1. The sequence goes on from BBDJ01000040.1 coordinate 32,835, forward strand.
ATCCAAATTTCCAGCATTTCTAGCATAACCTTATTTTAAGCCAAACAAAAAAAAGCCTGAGGAACACTGTTGTAAACAGTATCTCCCAGGCTTTTATCCTTCCGTGTCACAAAACAATTTGTGGTTTTCTCTCGGACCAGACTAGCCAAGCTACGGAACCCTAGAAAACTATCATATGTTATTATGCCACTAGTATATCAAACTATTTAGTTAATTTCCACTGAAACATAGCCGACTTTTTCGACTAGTGCTTGTCCCTCCTCTGAAACAATCCAGTCGATAAATTTCCTTACATTCGAATTATCTGTTCCTGCTGTAACCGCATAAAATTCAGATACAAGGGGATATGTACCGTTACGAATATTTTCCCTTGTAGGCTCAATCCCATCAATGGACAATAATTTAATATCCTTGTTATTGACCATTTCCGTGGAATAAAATCGAAACGTGTAGCCAATAGCATTTTTATAATTACGATATTTAGATACCTCATGGATAATGCCCCCCATGCCTGTTGCAACATTTTCAGCAGGTGCTTCCATAATTGGTGTATCCCCCATAATTTTTTTCTAATGCTGTTTGACTTCCGCTATCAGCTGGACGTTGAAAGGCACGAATCGCATCATTTTTACCGCCAACTTCCTGCCAATTCGTAATTTTTCCAGCATATATTTGCTGAACTTGCCCCAGTGTTAAGTTTTCAACAGTGTTCTTATGATTAACGAAAAAGACAAACGCCTCTCGTCCAATCGGAATCATATGAAAAGTAAGACCTTGCATCTCAGCCTGTCTTTTTTTGGGATTCTGATGGTGCTGCTACAAAAATTAGATCCACATCTCCTGAGATTAAATTTTGATACGCTTCAGGTGTACGGCTTACCATTACTCTACTATCGTAATAAGGATAATCACCCTTTGGATATGTAGCTTCTACAAAGGCAGCATAGAGTGGATACATTGCCGTTGCCCCATCTAAGCGTGGCAAAGGTTCAACGAGCTGTAATGAAGCTTTTGTGTCTAGCTTCATAACCTGATTAGATTCCGTAAATGGTTGATAGGCTGATACATCGATTTCAGCATCAACTGTTGGGACACTCATTTTATAGTAATGTTGAAGAGGCTCAACTAAGGCAAGGCATAGTAAAATTCCCATTATTCCAGCTAGCCAAATCTTACGCTTCTTTGTTGACAACCAATTAAAAATTATACAAATAAAAAGAACAAATAAACTTAGTGGAACGACAACTAGTAACCCTCTAAAATGTATTCCGCCCATTAACAATACATAGAGTCCAACTATCCCCGTAAAAAAATAATAATCCTAATAATACAAAAAAACGTTTGCAGTAATTTCAAAAGCATTTCCCCACCTCCAAAAGTGTAATTTTACACTATATATTTATAATAGGTTATTTGCGATAGATAGACAACTATTTATTCTGAAAATTATGTTAAAATAAAACTTAAATACATCAAGGAGGTAAGTACATATGGCTATTGAAAAGGTAAAAAAAGCATTTAGCACAATGGAATGTGGAACACAAAATACTGGAACTAGAAGAAAGCTCTGCTACTGTGGAATTGGCGGCACAGGCACTTGGTTGTGAGCCTGAACGTATTGCCAAGTCTTTATCGTTTCTAGTGAACGATGGAGCGGTATTAATCGTTGCCGCTGGGGATGCAAAAATTGACAACGCTAAATTCAAAACTATCTTTGGAACAAAGGCAAAAATGCTAGCAAAAGATGAGGTTCTTGAAAAAATTGGACATGAAGTAGGAGGTGTTTGTCCTTTTGGTGTGAATGATGGTGTCGCTATTTATTTAGATGAATCTCTTAAACGTTTTACAACAGTATTCCCTGCATGTGGTAGTAGTAATTCTGCCATTGAGCTTACGATTTCTGAACTAGAAGTCTACACACCTTATCAAGAATGGATAGATGTTTGCAAAGGCTGGAATGAATAATATAATTTTACTAATCGGTGAAACATTAAGGTCGTTTCATCGATTTTTTTGCAACCTAATATTATTTCAATATAATATAAAACATTTATAATCTCCTTCTCATCTAATGCCACTTAAAAAAAGCATAGTTATAATCCAAAATAAAAGAAAAAAATTCCTTTTGAAAAGCCCTTTTTTTTCTGAAAAAATATTTTTTTCCTTTTGCATATCTAAAAAAAAGTCAGTACGCACAACATCTCACTACCCATAAAATAATTTTTTTACAAAAAAATCTAATAGTTTTACTTTTTAAAAAAAAGTGTTATAATCGCCAAGAATTTAAAATTTTTCAACTTTGGAGGTTACTTTATGGTATTACGTGACTTTTTTATTTACTTATCAGAGAACAAATTATTAAATAGCGCTGCGCAAAAATATGGACTAAAAATGGGGGCCCAAAGCGTTGTAGCTGGCACAAGCCTTCCTGAAGTAGTGCAATCTATCAAAGAATTAAATAAAGCTAATATTTCTTGTACAGTTGATAATCTTGGCGAATTCGTATACGAAAAGTCAGAGGCAACGGCTGCAAAAAAATAATATTTTAGCTGTAGTTCAGGCTATCCATGATGAACAGCTGGACGCACATATTTCACTCAAGCCTTCACAATTAGGTTTAGATATTGATTATGCATTTTGCTACGAAAACTTAAAAGAAATCGTGGAACTTGCCTATCAATATAATATTTTCGTGAATTTCGATATGGAAAACTACGAGCGTTTACACAGCTCATTTGAATTGCTCGAGGAGTTACATAAGGAATTTGATAACGTAGGTACAGTTATTCAAGCTTACTTCTTTGAGTCAGAGGAAAATATTGAAAAATATAAAAACTTCCGTTTACGTATTGTAAAAGGTGCCTACAAAGAACCTGAAAATGTAGCTTATCAATCAAAAGGTGATATTGATCGTAACTACCTGAAGCTAATTGAATATCATTTATTGCATGGTAAGTTTACATCTATCGCTACACATGATCATAATGTAATTAATCATGTGAAACAATTTGTTAAACAACATAATATTCCAAACGACAAGTTTGAATTCCAAATGCTCTACGGCTTCCGTAAAGAAATGCAACTAGACCTTGCACGCGAAGGCTATAATTTCTGTACATATCTACCATTTGGTAACGATTGGTATGGATACTTTATGCGCCGTTTAGCAGAACGCCCTCAGAATGTAGCGCTTGTTACAAAACAAGTGTTTAATAAAAATACAAACTTGGCTATCGGCATTGGAGCAGCAGCATTTGCCCTCGGACGCCTTTCTAAAAAAACGAAAATAACACTAATTCAAGCAAGCTATCCATCAATCTGGTAGTTTTATCCCACTTTGAGGAGCCCACCAGTCAGATTGATACTTCTATACCTATCAAAAAAGCGAAAACATCGTTAATCAATGTTTTCGCTTTTCTTATTGAGCTTATAGTTTTTCACACGGTATTGTAAGCTTTGTCGACGTATCCCCAACGCAGCAGCCGTTTTGGAAATATTACCTTGATGAAAGTCTAATGCCTTCGAAATATAGTATTCCTCTACCTCTTTCATGTAGACGTCTAGTGGTCTTATGTCCTGCTGATTTTTGATAACAAATAAATCACTCGTAGAAGCTTCTTTTTCGATTTCTTCACATGCACTTTGAATTTTCCACTTAAAATGGACAGGCAACATATGTGGTTCAACGATGGTTTCATTCGTAATGAGTGAGATGATTTCATCCAATAGCACTTCTAATTCCTTTAAATTACCTGGCCAGTCATATTTTAAAAAGGTCTCTCGCACCTCATCTGAAAGTCCCTGGATAGATGAACCAAAGCTGTCACGATGCCTTTTGAAATAATCATCAATAAATGGCATAATATCTTCTTTTCGATCTCGTAAAGGTGGCACATAAATTGTGATACCCGAAAATAGTCGGTAAAGCTTTTTGGATAGCTCCTGCTTTTGAATTAAATCAATTGGATCTTTACCAACGCTAGCAATTAAAACATGCTGATGATTTGGATGATTATTGAAAAGCTCAACAATCTTTTCTTGAGCTTCTAGTGATAGGTATTCAATTCGCTCAGCAAAAAAAGGTAATTCTCTCCTTTTCAACAATATATTTTTCAAATTGCTTTAACACTGTTTTCTCATCTCGACGGCAAATTAGAGCAATAAACATATCATTTTGCACCTTTAGATCATGATGAATTCCTTCAGCCACCATATCGATACCAGTACCTGATTCTCCGATCAACACAACTGGCATTCTGCTTAGTGCAACAATCTTTGCTTTTTCTATGACATCCTTCATGACTGCCGATACAGCCGTAATAATATCAAATGTTAATGGTGCGCCATACCTTCTTAATGGCTGGTACATCATGTATTCAAGCTGTGTAATATCTCGGGCGAATTCCACAGCTCCCACTAAAATACCCTCATAGTGCAACGGATAAATATTGCTTATGTAGGTCACTTCTTGATTTTTTTTATTCCAATACGTTTTTTTCACATTCAGCACAGGCGTTTCTGAATTTAAGACCTTATAAATATCACTTTTTTCGATTTCGAAATCAATAATCTCTAAGGCTCGCCTCTCCTCGAACTCATCTTCGTTCACGCCCTCTAATTCTCTCATCTTTTTATTGTATATGAGTAGCTTGCCTTCCGTATCGACAACGCAAATTCCCATATCACCTTTTTCAATAACGTATTTATAAATACTTTGTAGTACATTATTATCCATCTTGCCCTCCTGTATTCCCTTAAGCTTATTCTAACACCAATACGAAAAACAGATGCAATAATTAAAAAAAGTTTTAATATTTGAGTTGATTAATGCCAAATAATATTGCATTATATAATTATCACAATCTTATAAGGTGCATAATCATTTGGCACCTTATATCCACGGGAGGAAAATAACATGATTCCATACAAACACGAACCGTTCACAGATTTTTCACAAGAAG
>BBDJ01000041.1 GCA_001312325.1 Lysinibacillus pakistanensis
CCCTCTTTAAAAAATAAGCCCTTTTTAAAAAATTCATCATAAATCGGATATGGACACGGTGCACCCCCTGATAAAAATACTTTCATAGAGGGGAAGCCACTCTTCTTAAAGTAGTCTGTTGCAATCATCGCTTGGTACATCGTTGGCACAAAAAGCGATATGGTTGTCTTATATTGATTAATGGCCTTAAGAGCTGTTTCTGCCTCGAACTTATCGCCAATCACAACCGTTCCACCAGCCATTAGCAGTGGAATACATAGGGCATTTAAACCTCCTGTATGAAACATTGGCATATAATTTAACGTACAATCACTGTCATTTAAACCCCAGCTAATGATTGTGTTAATGGCATTCCAATTAATAGAATTAAAGGACAGGACGACCCCCTTCGCTTGCCCAGTAGTGCCCCCTGTATAGATAATCAGCCAAGGGTCATTTAAATCTACTTGGCTAATGCTTGGAAACGTATCAAATTCATTCAGCACTTGTAGAGGATGCATGTTCTCTAAAAAGAGAGGACAATTCATACCTTCCTCGTACAATAATAAGGATGGTGTAGCATCAATTAAAATATCATTTAATTCTTTTAAGCTCATGCGCCAATTTAACGGTACATAGATAAGCCCTCTTATTCCACAGGCGAATAATACGGCAAAAAGTTGGATGTGATTCTTCGAAAATACAGCTACACGACTTCCTGCCTGTAAATTTTGGTGCTCAAAAAAAACGACTCCATTTTGTAATTTCCTCTGTTAATTGCTTATAAGTCCACTGCTCCTGTGTTTCTAAATTTACCAATGCTAGTCGATTAGGTGTTAACGATGCACGTTTGAAAATCCAGGCTTGCTCTACAAACATTTTGAAAGCCTCCTTATCACATCATAATTGCTCCATCCACATGAAGCGTGTGACCGTGGACATAAGAAGCCTCATCAGATGCTAAAAATAAATAGGCATTAGCAATATCTCTAGGTGTACCTAATCTTTGCAAGGGCACGACTGCGCGCATTTGAGCAAGAACGTTTTCTGGCATCTTTTTCACCATTTCGGTTTCTGTAAAACCAGGTGCCACCGCATTGACATTGATGCCCTTACGCCCTAATTCCTTCGCCCATGTTTTTGTCATGCCGACGATTGCAGCCTTTGTTGCAGCATAATTGGTTTGACCAACATTTCCATATACACCACTAACGGAAGATGTATTAATAATTTTACCCCCACCAGCAGCCACCATATGTGGAATAACCTCTTGTGTGCAGTGAAATACCCCAGTTAAATTCACATCGAGGACCTGTCGAAACTGATCTTCTGTCATTTTTGTTAGCATCGCATCACGAGTAATTCCTGCATTATTTACTAAAATATCAACGCTGCCCGCGTGCTCTATAACCGTTGACACCAGCTTCTTGACACTCTCTCTATCCGCAACATCTACTTGCACAAATAATGATTTATCTCCTAAATGATGGGCAGCTGCAATACCAGCCTTCTCATCAAAATCTGCAATAAAAACGAACGCACCTTCTTCAATAAATCGTTCAGCAGCAGCATAGCCAATCCCGTTAGCAGCTCCTGTAATAATGGCAACTTTATTGTTTAATCGCATAATTCTTCCCTCCAATTTCTAAAAAAGCCTCGATTTCGGATGTTAGCTGTGGTAAATCATCAATTAATGGTGAATGCCCACAGTCTTTTAAGCTGACAAATTGTGCATTTGCACCTAAATCGAGCATAGTCTCATCATTCATTTCTTCTGTTATGACATAATCACGATCCCCTCGTAACACTAAAATGGGAATAGTGATTTGTTGTGCTTCATGTGTGCCCTTAACAACTTCATTATCAATAGCACTAATATTAAAAACATTTAATGCATGATAAACTTCAGCTAAATTTCTTTGTGTCAGCATATCCTCCACGTATTGCTGATATTGTTCCGTACTAGGCTGCTGATGTGTATAAATAAGTGCATTCCAAATGGACTGTAAGCCTTGAGCATTTTTCGAATCGTAGAATCCTTGTACCAATTTCGTTTTAGATGTATCAACTAGCACCTCGTTATAGGTAAATGCTCTCTTTAATGAACCTTGATTGCTAGTACCTAAATCTGTGTAAAATGGATAGCCTCTGGTAGATGCTGAGGCTAGTAAAATTAGTCGTTGACAATAGCCCGGATAATTCGCAACAAACTGCATGCTTACTGCTCCACCTGTTGACCAACCTATCATGTCAAATTGCTTCAATTGAATGGCGTCAACAAAAAGCTTTACATCATCGCTAAATTCTTTAATAGTGGAAATTGGCTTGTGATAAGATGAACCACCAAATCCCCTTAAATCGATCGCATAAATTGTATACTTTTCATCCAACGAGTCTATAAGGACATCCCAATGTTTGGAAGATGTCATATTACCATGAATAAGTAATAAAACATGTTCTCCCCCTTGACGTTTACGATATGCAAGCGTTTCTCCATTTGAAAGTTGAACTGTTTTTAACATCGCACTTCCCCCTTATCCCCATCGAATTGTCATAGCTCCCCAGACATAGCCAATACCAGCACTAACAAGTGTGACAATGTCTCCATCTTGAATACGACCTTCTTCTAATGCCAGCTGCAATGACAAAATTTGATCAATCTGTCCAATATGTCCATACTCCTGTAAATAGATGGATTGTTCCTGCTGCAGACCTAGTTCGGATAATATATAATCATGAGCAGATCTTTTCATGTGAAGCATCGCTAAATAGCTTATATTTCCCTCGTTTAATCCACTTTTCGCTAAAGATGTTCGAATCGCCTTCAAAAAAATTGCTTAAGGATTTTTGTTCAAGGCGCTCTTTCATCCCAATCGGATCGATGACATCGAGCTGATATAAATGATGCTCTAAATCATAAGCCGTCAAAGGTTTCTTAGTACCTCCAACAGGTACGACAACATCTTCCGAGAAAGAGCCATCCGTCATAATATCCGCCTCTAATAACTGATTTTTATCAAAATTCTTTTGTAAAATGATGGCGCCTCCACCTGCAGCTAAATTGTACATAAAGCGTGTTCGTGGATTACTGTAATCAATAAAATCAACATTTCGATAGCCGCCTGCTAACACAATGATTTGAATAGAATCATCTGATGCCATTAAGCTTTTTGCTAGTTTAAGAGCCATAATTGTCGTACCACATCTTAATTGCACATCGAATGCCCAAGCATTCACGGCCCCAAGCTCCTCCTGCATTTTGATCGAAGCCGTCCACAGTGGATACTCTTTATGCTCCTCCCCCATATAAATAACAACATCAATGTCCTTCGGCTCGATATTAGCCTTGCGTATTGCCTCCTGAGCTGCCCATACAGCCATTTGAACTGTATGATCATGCTCACCAGGAACAGGCTTTTCATGGATACCCATTTTTTTGTCGAATAATATCTTCTGGAATATTAGAACGGTCTGCTATTTCTTTAGATGTCATTTTTGTTTGTGGAATATAAATTCCGGTACTTACAATACCTACAGTCATTCAAATCGCTCCTTTTCCTGCGACAGGGCAACTGATACTTTGTCTTTTTTTCTTTAGCTTTAATCGCCATTTCCAATACATCATGCGAAGTGATCCAATAATTCCTTTCGGGAAAAAGATAACAGCTAAAATATAAAGAATCCCAAAGAAAATAATCCAACGTTCAAATATCGGATAATCACGTGCCAATCCTGAAAGTGCATGTTGTGCATATTCAATAACAGCCGCTCCGAGCAATGGTCCAACTAATGTGCCAACACCACCAATAATTGTCATTAATAATGCATCTAATGTGATATCCATTGTCATGACACTTGTGTTGACGAATCGAAGTGATATAGCATATAAGGAGCCTGCTAAACTTGCAACGGTCCCTGCGACAACAGATGCAATCACTTTATAATGCAAAGTGTTGTAGCCCAATGATTTTGTTCGTTGTTCATTTTCTCGAACAGCGATTAAAATCCGACCTGTTGGGGAGTTAACGAAGCGATAAAGTGCGATAAAAATAAAGACTAAGCATGCTAATACAAAGAAATAAAACGTTATTCTGTCTCTAAAAATTTCCGGTGCTCTAAATGTAAAACCATCATTTCCGTATGTGACAGAGCGCCATTTTTCTGCCACTACTAAAAATAGTCCTGAAAAGGCTAGTGTCAGCATCGCAAAGAAATGACTTTTTAACCTAAGCGTTAATAATCCTACTAAGAAGCTAATGAACCCTGCGATGAATAGGCCGACAACAATCGATAATATAAAGATCGAAAGCGTGTTATCCATTTGTTTCAGCATGACAGATGTTGTGTACGCCCCTATTCCAAAAAAACATGGCGTGACCAAACGATACAATGCCTGTGTAGCCTAGCAGAATGTCATAACTCATCGCTAAAATACCGAAAATAAAGATCTGTGTTAATAAAATCATGAGTGTTCTTGAATCATTGACGTAAGGGAGAAGCACTAATATTACCAGCATGAGGAAAAAGCCTACATACTTTAATGAAAGCTTATTTTTCATGTTGATCTCTCCTTTCGCATTGCAAATAAACCTTGTGGACGGAAAATTAATACTATAGCCATTAAAATCATATTGACCGCAAGCGATAATACCGGTACATAATAAGCCATAAAGCTACCTGCTAATCCGACTAAAATTGCCGCAAGTAGAGAGCCCGAAAAGCTGCCCATTCCTCCGATAACGACAACAATAAAGCCTAAAATCGCATATTCCATACCCATTTCAGCATAGATAACACCTGAATACGGAGCCATTAACATGCCGCTAAGTGCCGCTAATGCTGCACCAACCATAAAGACATATAAAAATACTCGCTTTATATGAATCCCGAGTGCCTGTGCCATTTCTTTATCCTGTACACCAGCCCGAACGATTAGCCCAATTTTTGTACGCTTCAACATGTACTGGAAAATACCGAAAATCACAAAACCTACTACAATAATAAATAATCGATATTTAATGATAATAACGTCTCCAATTTCCCAGCTACCTGCTAAATAACTTGGCGTTTTCACTGCCACACCATTAGGTCCAAAGACAACTTTAATCATCTCTTGTAACACAAGCATAAGCCCTAATGTAATTAAAATTTGCTGAATATGATTGCCATAAACAGGGGTAATAATTAATTTCTCTGTAATAAAGCCTAAAAGTGCACCTGTGACAACGGCTCCTATAAGGCCGATTAAAAAGCTCTCGGTGAACATATACGTAAATATCCCTGTATAAGCCCCCCAGACAAATAATCCACCATGTGCAAAGTTTAAAACATCCATTAATCCAAAAATTAACGTAAGACCAGCTGCCAGTAAAAAAAATTAACATGCCCGTCGCTAGGCCATTAATGACTAAATTTACGAATAGCTCCAATGAAATACACCTCCTTATCCTATTCCAAGATATTTTCTTTTTAGTTCTTCATTATGGATAAGATCCTGCATTTTACCTGAGTGAACCGTTCTCCCGTCATCAATTAATGTATACATTTCGCCAATTCGACTCGCCATAATAAAGTTTTGCTCTACAAGTACAATAGACGTTTGTTTCTTCATTTCCACGATGGCCTCCATTACTTTCTCTACCATTATTGGCGCCAGCCTTTGGAAGGCTCATCAATTAAAATTAACTTACTATCATTAATAAATGCCCTTGCCATGGACAGCATTTGCTTTTGACCACCTGAAAGATGTCCGCCAGCCTTTTTCCAAAATTTCTTTAAATCAGGAAACAGCTCCAGCACATAATTTTGTCGCTCTAAGGTAACTGCATCCTCTTTGCGCATCGCCACTTTCATATTTTCCTCTACGGTTAAATCTGCAAAAATTCCTTGGTTTTCAGGCACATAACCTATACCTAATTTTGCCACTTTATAAGTAGGGCTTTTTTTTAATAGAGTGTGAGTGGAATTTTACCTCTCCCTTTGAGGCAGGCGTTAATCCCATAATCGTTTTTAAAGTAGTCGTTTTCCCTGCTCCATTTCTTCCAAGTAGTACACTTACCTGACCTTCCTTTGCCTCAAAATTGACTCCCTGCAAAATATGGTATTGGCCAATATATGTGTGGACATCATTTAATTTCAGTAAGGTGTTCATCGTACAGACCCCCTAAATATGCATTTTGTACGGTTTCATTTTTCATAATGTCCTGTGGGGTTCCATCCGCAAGAAGCTGACCATTAAACAACACCATAATCGAGTCAGACAAATCTAGAATCATATCCATCTTGTGTTCAATAAGGAGAATGGTTTTATCCCCCTGGTTTTTTTATTCTGCGAATGATCTCTAAAATCGTTGGTACTTCCTCTAAGGACATTCCGGCCGTTGGCTCATCAAGCAGAAGAATTTCTGTATCAAGTGCTAACAACATAGCAATTTCTAGCTTTCTTTTTTTCCCCATGAGACAGCATTGTTGCCAGGGCATCCCTTTTATTATCAAGTAAAACGAGTGTTAATAGCTCCTCTGCTTTTTCTGTAATCGCCTTATAGCTTTTATAATGGCGAAATAATTGGTAACGTACTTTCTCCTTTGATTGCACAGCCAAACGAACATTTTCTAAAACCGTCAAGTTTGGAAAAACATTAGTAATTTGAAACGATCGCCCTAGCCCCATACGCGTTCTTTCTATAGCCGATTTTTGTGCAAGTGATTGTCCCTTAAAATAGACATCTCCAGTAGACGGCATTAATTCCCCACTGATTAAATTAAAAAAAGGTTGTTTTACCAGCACCATTTGGTCCAATAATTGATTTCAAATGCTTTTCTGGCATATTAAAATTCACATGGTCTACAGCTATGTGTCCGCCAAAACGAATCGTTAAGTTTTCTGTTCGTAAAATAGGCTCCATCGTATTCTCCTTTCTAACACTTCTATCGCTCTTCATCCATTCTGATTGAGATTAGATGAAGAGAGATGAAGAGTGACAGAATTATTTCTGTCTCCACCTTCACTAATTCATAACTGGTGGTGCCGTTTCTTCAGGATTAAGCTCACGAATTAGTACTGGTACTGGATAATCTACACCCTCTTGTTTTTCAAGACGGATCGAATACATCGACTGTAATGCTTGATGGTCTTCTTCTCGGAATGTCATCGTTCCTTTTGGTGTTTCAAAGGACATCCCTTCCATAATACCGATTAGTTTTTTTCGCATCTGCATCACCTTCTGATTTTTTCAGGGCCTCTACAATAGAGATTGCAGCTGACATTCCTCCTGGCGTAAATAAATCAGGAACCTCATTAAAGCGTTTTTGATGTTCCTCTACTAACCATTTATTCACATCATTTTGTGGTAATGTATGATAATACACTGAGAAGCCTTCCATACCTATTAACGGATTCATAAAATTAAGTGCGATAATATCTGGTGCACCTGTAGAAATTTTAATGCCCTTCTCTTGGATTTTTAGATCGGCAATTTGATTCCAAGGTGAGTTAGCCCCTGCCCATACAACAAATAAATAATCTGGTTTTGCATCAATTACTTTTTGCAAATTCGATGTGAAATCTGTTGCCGCTGGATCAGCATATTCCTCTAAGACTATATCCGCACCTAGCTTTTCCGCCGCTGTCTTAAATGCATTCACCCCGTCCCAGCCAAAAGAATAATCTGGTGCAAAAGTGGCAATCTTAACACCCTTTCCAGCGATCGCTGCGGCAGCTGCATAAGCATCCTGAGAAGAATTTCGACCAGTTCGGAAAATATAGTCATTAAATTCTGAGCCCGTAATACTATCCGCTACCGCAGGCTCTACAACCATGATTTTTTCATATTCTTCCGCAAGTGGTAGTACTGCCAGCGTATCACCTGAGCTGGAGGAGCCAACTAAGAAATCCACCTTGTCATCCTCCAATAACTTTGTCGCCTTTTGTACTGCAACCTCTGGCTTTGTTTCTGTATCTTCATAAACAATCTCTATTTTCTTTCCGTTAACCTCCATCGTACCGTCTGTAGCATATTCAATCCCTAAATCAAACCCATGCTGTGTTTGTTTCCCATATGACTCAAGAGCCCCCGTCAATGACGCAAGTACACCAATTTTAATAGTGCCACCTTCTTCAGAAGTTCCCTTTTCATCATTCTCTGAATCCATATCATCCGTTGAACTATCCTTCAATCCCTCTCCATTACAAGCAACTATCATGATTGTGAACATCATTAACAGCACAAATAACCAATATCTCTTCATCCTCAAACCCCTTTCATAATGAGCTAATTAGAAAGCGCTTTCGTTGCTATGTCATCACTATATAAAAGTCCAGTTACAAATTAGTTACAAGATAATAGGCTCAATATTTGAGCCTATTATCTCTGCGACGAAAGTGAAGCGGAGCGCAACGGCAGCAATAAATCTCTTCAGTAGTTTTATATAAATTTTATATTAATTCATTATTAATTAATATATTATCCATGTTAAAATCTGGTCTTTATAATGAAGATATACGACTTTTAAAAGGGGGAACTAGGATGGAGTTTAGTAAACTTGGCAATAGCGGATTAACAATTAGCAAGATTGCATACGGAAATTGGATAAATCATGGGGGTAAAGTAGATGAGGATACTGCAAAAGAGTGTGTTAAAGCAGCACTAGATGTCGGTATAACAACATTCGATACTGCTGATGTTTATTCAGACACTAAAGCTGAAGAAATACTTGGCAGGTCTTTACAAGGTATACGACGCGAGAGCATTGAACTATGTACAAAGGTGTGTCATCCGATTGGAACTGGGCAAAACGATAAAGGTTTATCTCGAATACATATTCTAGAAAATTGTCATGCATCTCTGCGTCGATTACAGACCGACTATATAGATGTCTATTATGCACACAGATTTGACCCAACTACTCCTCTTGAAGAAACGATGCTAGCATTCGCAGATCTTGTAAGACAAGGTAAAGTGCTTTATATCTGTGTAAGTGAGTGGACAGCAGAACAAATCACCCGTGGTGCAGCACTTTCAATGGAATTGAATATTCCGCTCATCGCTAGCCAACCCCAGTATTCAATGTTGTGGAGAGTTATCGAAAGCGATGTGATACCAACCTGTCAGCGTGAGGGACTTGGGCAAGTAGTATGGTCACCTCTTGCACAAGGTGTTCTCACTGGAAAATATCTACCCCAAAAACCAGTACCAACTCAATCACGTGCTAATTCTCTTGCTGGCAAACCATTTTTTCATAAACTTGCACAACGTTGGATGAACGACAATGTGCTCACTGCTATCCAAAAGCTTAAACCTATTGCACAAGAGCTTGATCTTACCCTCGCTCAACTCGCAGTAGCTTGGGTATTACAAAACCAGAACGTTTCCTCAGCAATTATCGGAGCCTCGAGCCCAGAACAGGTTAGAGAGAATGCGCTCGCTTCTGGTGTCAAGATAGACATTGAAATAATGAATCAAATTGACAAAATATTAGAAGGTTGCGTTGAGTACGATCCGAGTAAAACAGGTTAAGTTTGCACATGACTTTACCAGAAATATATATAAATCTTTGAAGTCTTCCTTTAATACTTAAGTTAAATTAGAATTCTTCCTTTCTAATTTTTTTAGTGCCCATCCCATTAAGATTGGTGATCAAATTGGAAAATCGAATACACCTCTCTAACAACTGTTAAGAAATGATCTACTACTGCAGATTTTTCATCTTCTCTCCTTCCAACATATAGATTTACTTTTGGTGTAGTCTCTTGGATTTTTTTATAGATTACCCCAGGACGTTTATAACTTTCCACCGATGATGGAACGACAGAAACTCCCATTCCTGTTGCAACTAAATTAACAATAGTTTGCATTTGAATTGCTTCTTGAACAACATTTAAACTTACACCATGCTCCCAAAAGTAGCTAATAATTAAATCATAAAAATTTGGACCCATTTGACGTGGAAACAAACTAAATGGTTCATCAATTAACAATTGGAGTGGAATTTCGGGCAATGAGGCGAAAGGGTGATCTTGATGTAAAACCAGTCTTAAAGATTCTTCAGAACAAACTTCAGAAGATAGTATTCCATTGTTCTGTTTAGAACGAATAAATCCAATTTGAATTTGTTTCTCATAAAGTGCTTTTAATTGCTGCTCCGTTGTCATTTCACGTATACAAGATGGATTTTAGGAAAGCGTTCTCGAAATTTATTAAGCACTTCTATAACAATTTCTGTGGAATCGACAAAACCGATGATTAAGTTCCCTATTTTCCCTTCAGCTGCAAGTTGTGTTTCTTTTATGGTTCTTTCTAATTGAAACAGTGTTTGTTGAGATCCTTCTAAAAATACCTTCCCAGCATCTGTAAGTTCAACCATTCTTTTTGTGCGATGAAAAAGTTGAACTCCTAATTCTTCTTCTAATTTACGAATTTCTTGGCTTAGAGGAGGTTGTGCCATCCTAAGACGTTCTGCTGCACGACTAAAATTCAATTCTTCTGCGACCATTGCATTTTCCTAATATCCATTTTCATCTATCCCTTCTACTAAAATTCAATAAGGACTTTTCTTTTATTATCATTTAGGAACTTAGTATTTTCGCAGCCATGCTTTTTATGTTTTACAGCTCTTTGGTACTAGGAGAGGAAGATATAAATCCGCCTGTATTTCTTGTTTTCGGTAGGAAAGACAAACTGTTTCATCAATATGCCTATATTCTAAATGAAAAGTTGCCATCAATTGCTGTTTCAAAAAAATGAAAAAGCTAAAGGTAGTCACCAATATCCTCTAGCATTTCATCCGAGTTATTAATTTTTTCATAGTCTGGAGTCTTGCCCATACCTGGAAGATCAATATAAATTCGCTTCCAACCATTTCTTTCTATCAATTTCGCCTTGTCGTAATTGCGTCCGGATTTTGAATTGTGCCCGCACAATTCATTCCTTTGAAAATCCGTGACATCCGCCGGAGGCTTTATCTTCATTCAGTAATTTTTTTAACCTATAATTAAGTCATAAACAACCATCGTTGATTCCATTGGCGTTGTATTAAGTTCTTTTTTTTAATTGTTGCACACATTTTTGGTACCATTTTAATGCAAGAGAGCGGTTTTGTAATTGATAGTAACTATACATTAATAGCCGATAGCCCTCTTCCCATAATGCATCCTCTCGCAGCATTTTTTTCCGCATAAAAAAATGGCTTGTTTATAGTTTTGTTGTCTCGTCGCATTTTGCGCTAATCTTTCTAGTACTTCAATATATAACGATTGCAGCTTTTCACGATCCTGAATGAGCCAATCTAACTGCTTTTTTTCGGCATAGAGTACATCTGTATAACTTACTTCAGCAAGTAAAAGCCATTCGTTTGATAATTGTGGATCAAACTCCTCCATTCCTAACTCATAATAATAGAGAAAGCGTTCAACATCGATCTGCAAAAAAATGAATATGCTGTAATTGATACATATTATTTTTTCGCTGAATAAAAAAAGCTATCTTGACGGGCATTTCGATTTGGCTCAAGGACCTTTAATAAAGCGTTTAATACTACTTTAAAATCTCGGTCTAGTGAATCAGCCTTCCGCTCTGGCCATAATGCCTGAGCAATCTCTTCCTTTGGTGTATACCTATTTCGGTGACAGTATAAATAGACGAAGAGCTCCTTCGATTTATCGCGCTGCCATTCTTTATCCTCTAACTTTCGATCCTTTCTAATTAAGTCTAAACTTCCTAAAAAAATTTACCTGCACCTCATCTTGCGGATAAACAATACTTTCCTCTACTTGAAAATAGCGACGCATTGCCAAAATAGCCCCATTTTCACCATCACATTTTTTTACTATATTGTAAAAGTTCATAAAATATCATCCTATTGAATGGCCCGAGAATAGTTTTTCTCTGTAAAAAATACTCATAACCATTTGACATACATATTTGAGCAAACTGCTGAAAATTCACATTAAATTGCAAGGCATTATTTTCATAAAAAGCAATAATCGAATGATAAAATAAAACATGCATCTCCCCATTTCGATCGCCACAATCTAGAAATAATTGCTGAGCCTTCCGCAATAATTGCTGTGCCCGCTTAAATTCATGCTGAGAAAGAATGATCTTCACCTCTGCAATTAATATAAGAGCGGTCATCCAAGTATCCTGAACCTGCTCCGTTTCCTGTAAGCCAAGTGCTACATATTTTTTTAGCTGATAGGATATCTCCTTGTGCATGTTTAACAATCGCTAAACCCATAAATGGTTCAGCTTTCACGCGTGAAATATTAATCGTATTCATCAATGTAAGGGCTTTCTCATAAGCCTCGCAAGCCCCCTGATAGTCTGGAAAATCTATTAATAGTAAAGCATGTGCTTTTCGAATATAACCAACAGCCTCAATAAAAATAGACCTTTCACGTTGCCCTCTACGAATCCCAAGCTGAGCAGCATACCAAGCATCCGTGCCCAGACCTAATAGCGCATAGACAAATGATACTAACAGCTCACTTTCTCTATGTGTCGCTACAAGCTGTGGCGGTAATTCCAATCTTTTTGCAAGTAAATACTTTGCCTCCAGTAACTTTCCCGTTCTTAACAATATTCGAACATCGACATTCGCTCTTTGTAGCACTTCCTCTGTCAAAGCAACCTCCTCCGTAAATATTTGTGCACCTTTTGCTTTTCCTAAATTCACTAAATTTTCAGTATATTGTCGTTGCAATTCTAGCAGTTCTTCATTGTTTAATGGTGTCTGGTTCGCTAATTCTAATGCTCTTTTTAAATGCGGCTCTGCTAATGCTGGCTGGATTGTATCGAGATAAATATGTGCTAATCCTGCCTGTGCCTTCGTCATAAAGAGATAGTCATTTTTATGTTTCGCTATTTCCGAACACCATTCGTACGCTTGCTTTGCTTTTTCATAATACGCACGATAGCGATGGCATTCGCCCTCAAAAAAAATATAATTTATAGTATTTCGTTTTTTTCCTCGGCAGTAAAACGATAGATTTTTTTCTAATAGCCACTCAAACTGGCCAGCCCGTATAAGGTCTTCAGCATAATTTTGTAATAGTTCACCACAAAAATAGTGATCATTCGTTCTAAATGCATGATAGAGAACTGCATGTATATTGTTTTGTTTTACATAATACAATGCTGCTTGTTTATGTAATGCAATATATTTTAAAGAGTCTTGTTGCCATTTTAGCTCCAAAAATCGACTAAACAAGGCATGGAAACGATATAATCCATCCGTTGTCATTGGTTGAATAAATAGGTGCCGTTGTACAAATTGTTTTAACGCCTCCGCTACCTCCAAGCCATAAAAGCGGGCAATGAATTCCTCTGAGAAAGTAGGAAAAATCGCCAAGCTTAATAATACTTCTTGCTCAAATGCTGTCATCTTTAAAAAAAACTTCCTCCGATAAATAAGCAAAAAGATCATTTGTAGATATGTTTAACCATTGATCTAATGTCTCATTGTTCCATTGTTCTGCCAATAAGGAAATACTAATTGCCCAACCTTCTGTAATTTCTAAAATTTTAGAAATTTCATCCTTTACTAAGTGCACATCTACATAATCCTCGAAAAAAACAGCAATTTCCTCCGAAGAAAATGCTAATTCTGCTTCAGAAATAACGAGTAATTTTTTTTGTAGCTTTAGTTTTCTTGTAATATCCCAATTTGGAAAAGTTCTAGAAGCGATAAAGAAATGAGTATTTGGAGGTGAAAACTCTATTATTTTTTCCATAACATAATTAATATGAAATTCATGGTCCACTTGATGGTAGTCGTCTATGACAATTAAAATCGATTCTTCGATTTCACATAAGCTATTAACAAATAATTTATACAAGCGATTAAGTTCTTCTATTTTCGGAAAGCGTGATAATTGATTCCATGCATCAAATTCTTGACCGAAACCCGGAACAACTCGTTTTATACTAAAAAATAAATGCCTTAAAAAGGGTAATAAATTGTCATCTTCCTCGGACACACTATACCAAGAAAATTTGCTTGATTCTGTGTGTAGAAATTGTGTAAGGATGGTTGTTTTGCCATATCCAGCACCACTAAGAATAAATGTACAAGTGTATTCTAGGCACCTTTTTAATTTTCTCATCAATACGGCCCTACTAATACAATGTTTAGAAGGACTAGGTGGAATACATTTTGATTGAATTATAATGTCTGTTGTCAATTGATAATAACCCCCATTCTCTTTGGCGATACGTAAGGTTACAAACTTTCGCAGAAAAACATTAAATCTTTCAAATAGTTAAATTATTGACATTCTACCATATACTATATGTTATTTGACAGAATTGACTTGCTTAAATGAGGTTTTATTTTAAATGTTTGGTGAGGCACAATGCGTAGCTTCCCCGAAGACTTGGAGCTTTTTTTATGAACGCAAGCTCCGCACGTAATAATTCATTTTCACTTTCTAATTCCTGCTCACGAGTTAATTTCTTTTCTTCTAGCTTTCTTCGGTTTGTTTGCCAATGATGGACTCCTTTTGATTTTGGAGAAATTCCATCTATATCATGCTTTCTATATGTAGAAGCCCAAGATGAAGCCATCGAATCATTTGGAAGATTGAATTTATGAGCTACTTTTCGGATAGATTCTCCACTATTTAATTAATAGTTTATGACACCTAATTTGAATTGAATAGTGTAACCTGCATGTCTTGCCCGTTTTCTAAGAGAATCAAATCCTAATGCAGCTACCTGTTTTACCCATATTCTAACCACTCCATGACCCGAAATTCCAAATTGAAGCTAAATGTCTATAACCACCCTCACCTTGAAAATAAGCTTCCACAACTTTCTTTTTAAACTCATAATCGTACTTTGACAAAATAAAAACACCCCAATCGTTAGGTTTTTTGTCTAACTTTTGGGGTACAGTTCAGATGAGTATCTTCTAAAAGATGAATCTATCTAATTATTTGTTCGAATTCTTCACCATTAACTGTAAGAACGGCTTTTAATGGTTTGCCATCATTTTCTGTTTCAGATGGTAAAGATGCTAAAAAGTGCAACACTCCAGTTTGTAATGGCTCAATATAAGTAATATTTGAATAAGTGAAGTCTTTACCCCATTTTCTTCTAGCGTAGAAAATGTTGTATATTCATATTTATCATCGTAAATAATTTTTACACTTACAAAATCACTTGCTTCTTTTCCTGAAGTTTGTAAACTTTTCACCGTAATAACAGTGTCTAAAAACACTTGATTTGGTTCTTTATTTTCATAGTATGTGTAGAAATCACCTGGATTTGGCGGATTAATAATTTGACCAAGATTATTGCTTTTTAAAGTGATTTCCGCAAAATCATTCACAACCATCACTTCACCTATTTTTATTTGAGGTGTGGCTTTTGATTCTTCAGGTTAAACATATCCACTAGTTCCAGTGAATTGAAGAAAAATCCAATCACACTATTTATTAAAAAAATCTTAATAATTTAGACACCTTTTAGGCACCATTTAATGAAAAGTATATGTATCTATCAGTACACATCTTCATCTTGGAGTGGTCTTTTCTTAAATTCAATTAAAGCTCTCGTCAGCACAATAAGAAACTATCCCCTTAGTTCAAAATTTATCCCCTCCAATCTTAATTTCAATTTATCTTATAAAGATATGGACCACACATTGATTCATGTGTATGAACATATGTCCAAGTAAAGTTTTTATCAAATATATAAATATCTTGTTGTGTATCAAAATCCCTCGACATTAGCATTTGTATAAAGGAATATTATTGGTGAATCTTGATACATTACATAAAATGCTTCTTTAGATAAAGTATCAAATGTTTTTCTGGCCACTTCTTTTTCCAAGCATTTTTGCTTCTCATAACTGAAAATATGCCATTTAAACTGATCATAATATATTTCTTCTTTTAAGTTTTCACTAATGTTTTGTGCGAATGTCTTATCCCATAAATCAATAATTTCCTCTGCTTCATTAACTAATTTTATGACGACACCTTTTTCACGTAAGTTTTGTTTATATATATACTCTTCTTGTATAAAAACTATTGACCAAAAAAACATTTTCTAATTCTTCTTCTGGTAAACAGTCTAAGATTTTATCAATTTTTTCTCTAATCATCATTTCCTCCAATATCGTAGGATCTGTTTTATGTAAAAATCGAACCTTTTTATTTCATTCTCAATTTTATTGCTTACATTTTAAATTCGAACCTATGTATACATTTGGGTTGACATGTAATAAAATATTTACATACGAAATATTTCAAATTTGGGAATTATTCACTATATAGCGCTTGAGGCTCTTTTAAATTCCCATCTGTTAAAGATAATAAGTGTATTTTATGGGGAAAACAATATTGATTTAGCAGTCCTTTACTTTACTACATATTCAAAAATTAGAGGAGGCGGAACTTGTTACAAGCGAAATAGAAATTTTAGAAAATGGTTTAGCAGCGAAGTTTTAAGTATATTTAAATTTAAAATAAATTCAGAGCCACTAATTTATGTACTTATTTCATCTTTAACAATTAAAAGAAAAATTAAAGGAGTAAGATCATGAGCAATACAAATGTTTTAATTAATAGTTTAATCATGAATGTCTTAATTCAATTAGTACCAATAGTTATTATAGCTCTACTAGCCTGGCTCATCCTTTCAAAGATAGCTAAACGTTTTGAAAAACAAAATGAAGAACGATTAGCTTTAGAAAGGGAAAACTCTATCTTATTAAATAAGAAATTTGATGAATTAAATGAACGATTAGTTATTATAGAAAAGATGTTAAAAAAAAGTTGATTAATATTTCAGTTAAAAACTACTTTATCTATTAATCGAAGCTATTCTAATGTCATTACATACCTTCTCCTTTTCATTAGCAGTTCGAAAGCCTGATGGGACTATTTATGCAGAAACATTCACAGATTTATCCAGCATTCACAGTAATTATTCGGATGTTACAACGATATTGTGGTTCTAAGACTGACATTTCATGGCTCATATCATGTTTCTCCAAAATTAATCATTAACGCATCAAAAAGACAGTGAAAATTCCCTCTAGTTCCTTTACATCAAAGTCTAATGTCACACCACCTACCGCTAAAACTTTTGTTCATATTTAGATAAATAGCATACAGCAATTAGTGTTAGTGCCGCTAGACTCACACTTCGAAAAAAAACTTCTTTTTTTTCTTATGTAACTATCCTCGATTAAAATCCTTGAAAATCTCCAAAAATAGGTTGTAATAATGAATTAATTAGTGTGAACTTATCGAAAAAGAGAATAATACCCATGGCAATCATAATACCGCCACCCACTTTCATAAATATTCCACTGTATTTTCTAAGCCAATTGAATTTTGAAATGAAGAAAGCCATTAATAAAAATGGCATGCTAAAGCCGATGATATAGGCAGCCATATACATAACCCTTGTGATGGATTTGTTCCAACTAAAGCCAAAGTAGCTGCAAGGATTGGGCCCGTACAAGGCGTCCAGCCGATTGCAAAGGCTAGCCCGATCAAACTTGAGCCAAAATAGCCCGCAGGTTTATTTTTAATATGTAATTTGTGTTCCTTCATCATAAATGAAGGCTGTAAAAGTCCTACTGTAATCAATCCAAAGATGATCATTAAAATGGCACCAATTTGCCTAATCAAATCACCGTATTGGAAATACCAACTTTCTATTTTTGTTGCCCCTTCAGCTGTTCCTAAACCTAACACTAAGTAAATAATCGAGAATCCCATTAAAAAGAAAATCGTATGAAATATTGCTTCTTTTCTGCTTCTTATTTGCCCTTGCTGTATTTCTTGGACGCTCAAACCTGTGATATAAGACAAGAAAGCAGGGTATAATGGAAAGACACAAGGTGAAAGAAACGTAAGTAATCCAGCTCCAAATGCCAAAACAATAGAAATATCCGCCTGCATAAGTACCCCCATTTTTCTAGTTATTATCATAACTTACAACGAAAAGAAAAAGAAATAGTTCCTTTATAAAATTTAGATACAGTTATATTACACAGTTGTTAAGCAGTTAAAAAATTTATTTAAACCTTCTAAGAGCCAGCGAAGCTCCTATTATGAAAGGTTACGTACTTCCTTTTCATCTTTTAGCTATTGCAGTTTCCCATTTTTTTAGCCGTTTATAGAGTCTAGTAAAGCCATCCCCATCGAATTATTCTACTCCTTGATTTCAATAAAAAAAAGAGCTGCACATGCAACTCGTTGTTCTTCAAGTAAAGCCTCTGTTAGTCGTCTAGATAAAGATCCAGCAATTTTTGTTACTGAAAGAAATCCGCTTCGTATGAGGATTGCTATTGATAATATACGGGGGTTTCTTAGGTTGCTCAAAAAAAATTCATGTGTAGGAACCCCCATATTTACAATACTTCGTTCTCAGATAGTCTTTACATTGGTTTTTCCTGATTGTATATAACCATGCTTTAATCGTCCACTTGTCTTGATATTGGTCAAGGTGAATGATGTATTTAAGAAAAATTTCTTCAACAATATTTTCTACAAGGTACGGGTCTTTTACATGTCCCCAAGCTATTTTTTTTAAGATTTATACTGTATGACGTTATTAGATTTGTAAGTTGATATTTATTTGTATTTTCTCTAATAATGTGACCATCGTTAATTAATTTAGAGAGGACATGTAAACACGCTTTCATTCGACTTTGATTTCATTTCTACGTTTCATATACCATTGGTAAAGCGAGGCAGCTAGTTCTAATGGTACATCGTCAACACCAGCATGATGTACCGGTTTAGCTCGATTAATTGTTCCGATAGAGGCCAGACCAACCATTTGTTGAACAATGTTCCGAGTTACTTTCACTTCAATGATTTTATCTCGTTTTGTTACGAATAATGAAGTGGTCAGACTCCCTGTTTTGAATTGGATAAATTGATCGTTCAAAATGTAGCGAGTATTACAGAAATCTAGCAATCTTGATACTGCAATAAGAATGAACAGGACAGCAGATAAGATCCACCAAGCTTGCTCCACTTTTAGAATACTTGGTTTGAAATAAAATAGGACTGCCGTTGCAATGATCCAGATCCAACTTGGCTTAAATAAGCGCACCCAAAGGGATTTTCTAGGGAGACGAGTCATCTTTGTTGTTACTTCATAAGATGGTAATATTTCTGAAACCATTTTATATGCCCGTTTAACTGGTAGAAATGGATAGAGTGAATTGATTTCAAGCGTATCTTCGCCAGAACTCAAACTGCCTGCACTGGTCAACTTCACTTCGGCAAGTCCAAGCAATCGTTTCATGAGGGACTGCTTAATTTCAATTGCCTGCACTTTTTCTTTGGATATTGAAAAAGTAGTTTCTTCGATTACACCTTTCGTAATGTAAATACGATCATGGTCTGAGGAGATTTGATATTTCCCATATTTTAAAAATGTCCGAACGATACCGAAAGTAGCAGAAATAATAACAAGTACAATGATAATGATCGTCATCATCCATCCAGAGCTCATTATACTCATAAAAATTCCTTCGACTTCTTCTTCCACATGAAATATTTCATTGATTTTAAAATAAAAAGAACCAATTAAAGGAAAAAGAATAAAAAAAGCTAAGTGATGTAAAGGAGGCTTTTAAAATGTCACTTTTCGTCGGCTTAAAATGAATAGTTCGATTCGAATTCGCATTTTCTGTATCCATTTTAGAAGATACTTCAATATTGTCATTGTTAGAATTAATGGTGGTTAATTCATGGCGGCTAGCACTTGTTATATGTGCTTCTATTCGATCTGCTTCTATTTGAGAAATCACTTCAAATTTTACAGCAGCTTCCTCACCCCTCATTCCCGTTTCAAAATTAGCCGAAGTCACTTTAAAAATCCGGTGGAGTAAAGATGTATGTCTATTCACGTTTTGAATTTTAGAAAAAGGAATAGTTCGCTCAGATTTACTGAAAAATCCTTTGTAAAGGTGAAAAGATCTATCATCGAGTTCGTATTTATGGGTGAACCACTTCAATATAATTGATACAAGTGTAATTCCAAAAGCTAGGAAAAAAATAATCCTACCGTATATTACGGAGTTAGATTCCGAATCCGCTTTTATCACGAATAAATATATTACAAAAAAAATGGAGTTTTTGACTAATTTCCATAAATTAAAAAGAATGAGAAGTGGATGGTATCTTTTTGGCTTCGTCATGATTCTACTTCCTTAATTTTTGCATAATGAGCAATCTGATTCCTTAACTTAATTGCTACGTCTTTAGGTAGGGCAGGAATTGTGTGTGATGACCCCATTGTTTCAATTGAAATTGAGCAAAGTCCATATTTTCTAAGTAACGGTCCTTGTTTAGTTGCAACCGATTGAATTTTTGTCATTGGGACAAGTTGATGCTCTTCATATAATACGCCTGATTTTAATTGTAAAAACTCCTCATCTACATCATAACGCCAGTTTTTATAAAGTAAAAACGGGTTGATAAATGACCAAGCTGCTCCTAGCACAGCGATCACTGTTATACCAATCAAAATCCAATCAATCCATTCTTTCCATAAAAAACGGTAATCTAAGTAAAGTAAAATCCCAATAATCATGAATCCGATTAGATTCGTGATCATTTCACTTATTAACCATACTTTGACCGCATCCTTGGATAATCTTTTTTTGAGGTGCATTCGTTTGAGAATACATAAAAATCACCGCCTATATTTTTAAACTACTATTAAGATTATTCATCCAGAATTTATATTCAAATGATGGATCTTTCTACACGAAGGACATCTAGCTTATACTAAAACTGATATAATGTCACCAGCTTAGCTTTCTGAATCGGAGAATGTTTGAGCATTACGGTGATTGTTAAACTTTAGATGCTCTAAGTTCATTCATTGTGCCAATTTAACAATCTATCCTTCTTTCATATTTCTGTTTTTCAGATTACACAAATACCAGACTTTTCCTTTTATTGTTTTTTTTATTTCCTTTTTCTTTCTACATACTAATGATAGTTTTACCTGCTAAGTTATATAGTCATAACACCACAAATAATGGGTAGAAACAATTCCAGTTGTATGTCTAGCATTCATTAATATCGTTGCAATATCGGAAATCGTTTTCATCCCTTCAACGATTTTTTCAATCTACCATTATTATAAGCGTTCTTTCTTATCTCTTCTGAAACTCTCCCTTAATTTTTCCTTAATTCCTATATTTTTAGTTAGTGAATTATATGATTATTTAAATATCAAATTGAATAGGAGCATCTTCATGAAAGATGCTCAATTGTCGATGATTAAACTAATACCTGGTTTAGTTGAATAGCAACAACCTTTTAGAAAATAGCTTAAAATAATATATAATGAAAAAGTTAAGTCACTCATTTTTTTAAATGAATGACTTTGTAAGCTTTATTTACGTATGTGCCTTTTTAGTTAAAATGTGCAATAAGCCTAACAAATAATAAATTACACTTGTCACAATGACACTATAAAATAACACAGTGATTGAAGTTGGACCCCATACTTTCATAAACGTCCAGTTATATCCCAAAAATTTTGGGAGCATAATTGTAAGTGTCAAAATTGTTACTACAATCAAAGAATGTATGAAAAGCAACAAAATCCTTTTTATATTTAATGATGCTTTAATGCTTTGTTTTCTAACTATCTTCCTCAGGGTTTAGCAATAGAATGCTAAAAAGTATCCCAAAGCCGATGACAGTAACGCACAGAAACGTTACTATTTTATCCATTTTTTTCGGGACCCCCAGACTGAATATTGTTAGCATTTTTCCCTTCCCACAAATCCATCACACCTTGACCTATAGCTGTTGTATAGCTCGTATTCATATTGGCTAATACAGCTACTCCTAATTGTTCATTTGGTTGCATAATGAAATATGAAGTGAACGTTGGGTTTTCTCCAGCATGGAATATATATTGATTTCGGTCTTTTTCCTTGACTCCCCATCCACTAGCATAGTATGTATCCGTATCGAAAGGCTCTACGGAGTGATCAGTAATATGTGATTCTTGAATAATTTTTTTTATCAATAGATTCAATTTGATTACTTCCTAACTGTAAGTTTAACCATTTTGCTATATCATTTGTATTGCTTATTACATATCCAGCAGGTACATTTCCACGATAGATAGGTGGTGTGTAACGTTGTTCTCTCATCAATCCTAATTTATAGCCTGATGCCATGTCAGCAGATTTAATTTGATGAAGACCAACAAATGTATCTTTCATATCAGTTGGCTCTAATATATGCTGTTTTATAAACTTTTCAAATGGCTGTTTTGATACTTTTTCAATAACGAGTCCCAAAACATCGTAATTAAGCGTTGCGTACTCATATGAGCTACCAGGTATACGATTCAAAGGTTTTTCAAGTAATTTTTTTCACAGTCAACTCAAGAGCATTACTTTCGTTACTTTCAGGGATATCAGCTATAGTGTAAGTTGATATGCCACTAGTATGATATAGTAACTGATTTATTGTGATAGACTGCGGCTCCTCATTATATTTTAGTTTCAACCATGGAATGTACTTTCTGACATCATCAGAACGTTTTAACAACCCTTCCTTTTCCAATTGTAAAATAGCTAATCCTGTAAATGCTTTCGAGGTAGACCCTAGTTCAAATAAAGTATTAGAAGTAACTGGTGTTTTAGATATAACATCAGCATATCCAAAGCCTCTTTGATAGACCGTTTTCCCCTTCTCTACAATTACTAACGATAACCCTGGAATTTTACTGATTACTCTTTGCTCTTCTATAAAACTTTCTATCTTTTTAATTTTTTTCCTCCGATTCTGCCTTTACAATTGTCGGCGTAAAACTATAAAACGCTACAATCATAGCAATTATAACCACTAACATTTTTGGTGATTTCATTTTCATGTCTCCTTTAGATCTAGATTTTTAATAAGCATCGGTGGGTAGAAAGAATTAATTTCCTTACAACATCGTTTACTATAACAAGTAATTAGTACTCAAACCATCGTTTAACATGACTAAAAACAACACAACATGACAATTTTGTAACATATAATGCTATACACAAAAAGACCAGTACTCATTATTGAAGTGAGTCCTGGTTTCAATTGTTTACAAGGCTTAAAAGTAATTCTTCCACTTGGGGTTTTTAAAGCATGATTATACTCGATCACTATAGTCAATAATAAAAGGAATGTTTGTTTGTATATATTACAGTCATCATAGTTTATAACGAGGAAATTAAAGCAGGAGTTTAGTAAGTTAATGAACAAGCTAAGCAATTCAATTCAGAACATGGAACAGATAACTATTAGTGGTTGTCTGCTTTTTTTGTATGTACTTTTATATCCTGATTTCCTAAAATGGCAATATAGAGGAGGAATTTTAAAAATGAAGAAAAATTAATTTTTAGTGCAGCATTAGTATTAAGTTTAGGATTGGCAGGCTGCGGAGGAGAAAAAGCAAAAGAAGAACCTCAAAAAGAGAATGATACTAAGACTGAAGAACAACAGAAGGTTCTAGCTAAAACAGTAGATGATGTAATTAAATATTTTAAAGAAGATGGTCTAGAACTAGGAGAAGTTTCAGATTTACCAAATGATGAATTTGGAAACATACGAAAAGAAGGTAAACGAATTTTAATTCCTTCTCTTGGCGTTGATTCAGGCGGTCGATTATTCTTATTTGATAGTGAAGAAAACTTACAAAAAGCTAAAAGTTACTACGATGAATTAGGTAATTCAGGACCCATGTTTTATTCACACACACATCAGAGTGGCTTATTCTTAATTCAAATGAATGGCGAAATGGAAGATAATGAATTCGCTAGGTATGCAGCTTCACTTGAAACAGCTGTAACAGGTTCTACTAACATTGAAATCAAAGAAGAAAGCAAAGCAAATAAAGCAGATAATTTAACTGTAGCTAATATTGGTGATGTAGTAAAAGACGACTTTGCTGGTACATATACAATCACTGATTTATATGAAGCACCCACTGATAAGTATAAAAGTGCTGATGTTGAGTTTTCTATTGATGGAATTAAAACAGCTAAATTAAAGGCAGAAAATCCTGATTTGATTGAAACCACAGCTGAAACAAATGTCCTTATTTTATCAATCACAGGAGAGAACTTATCTGATGATACTGTAAGCTTTCATCCTGACACAGCTAAAATGACCACTGATACTAAGCGTCAAATTAAAGCGAATGTCATGATATCTCCTTTTGAATCTGAGTTTATTGGAAAGGTCATTCAAAAAGGTGAGGTTATTTTTGATTTAGGAGAAGAAGGTTTAGATGGTGTGAAAGAATTGAAATTTATATTTGAACCAACATCAAAAGATGCTAGAAAAATCGGAGAAGAAATTACTGTTGTTGTACCAGTAAATAAAAAATAGTCACTCAGCGGCTTTTTAATTTTAGGAGGTTATGTATGAGGTTTGTAAAAGGGCTCATAGGTCTAATATTAATTATGGTTGGTCCTATGTTGTTAGTCATAACGATTGACGATTCTTTATTAATCAAAAATATACTTTTAAAAGTGTTAGGAACGGTTTCTATTTTTATTGGTGCAGATATATTACATAGACAATTCCATCCAAACAAGTACAAAAAAAAGACCAGCCCGGCTAAATAAGCTTTGCTGGTCCTCGTTTTCCCTATTTAATCGATCAGTGGTCATTGTACCATTCTGCAAATCCTTTAAGTGCGATTCTTGAATAATGCTATCTTTAACCGACTGTGCAATAAAGTTTTCCGTTTCGAGAACTATATAATTCATCATCTATCCTTATCTTCAACTAACTTTAGTAGATTGGCTTTAAAATACCTACGGGAAGCCAAATACATTGTTCGTCATTCGCTTCCAAGTTATCCTTTACACATAGATAAGCATTAATTGAATCACTCACTGAATAAACAATGCTTCCTTTTTGCATGACTTTTTCAGTTTTAGAATCTATTAATGGATAGGACTTCGCTTTGGTATCCTCTGTTACCTCATAACGTACACCTGCTTTTCTATTCCCTCTATCTACCATTCTACCCAATTCGCTAACTTACATTGTCTGTTACTTATTGATTGTGAGAGGCTATCCCTTTCCTCTATCCAATTATAAAAAGACACAGGACGTTCATTAGAATGAGTTTCTTCTTTAAATTGCGGTTATAGGCTCCACTATTGAACGCTCTACAGCTTTACTTACGTCCCTACAAAAATTACTGGAAATTGGGTATACGTTTGAGGAAATAATTGAACAAACTAAATAGTCTAATAGGAACGTGAGACAGATAACTAATATCGGTTTTATGTTTTTTTATGTACTTTTATCTTCTAATTCCCTAAAATGGAAATATAGAGGGAGGAATATTTGATGAAAAAATTAGTATTTAGCGCAGCATTAGTAGTAAGTCTTGGACTAGCAGGATGTGGAGAAACTACTACAAAAGAAGAAACACCAAAAGATGAAAAACCAGCTGCTGAAACACCAAAAGAAGATGCTACAAAACAAGAAACATCAGCACCAGCAGCTAAAGAGGGGAATGTTAAACTAACTGAAGAAAAGTTTAAACAAATTAAAGAAGGTATGACATATGAAGAGGTAGTTAAAATTGTTGGTGCCGAAGGTAAAGTTCTTTCTGAAACAGGTTCTACTGGTGAACCACATCATACAGTAATGTATGAATTTGAGACAGATGCGTCTTGTCATCCTCTACTATGATGTTTCAAGGAGGTAAACTAGTCAATAAAGCACAAATCGGAGTGGAAACATCTGATATTGAAATTACCCTTGACCAATTTAATAAGCTTGAAAATGGCATGACAAAAGAAAAAGTATTTGAGATTCTTGGTGGTGAAGGTGCAGTCATTTCTGAATCTGGTGATGTAGTAATGTACAGCTATAATGGCACAGTTTTAGGTGGCAATGCATCGTTAATGTTCCAAGGCGGTAAATTAATGAATAAAACTCAAATAGGTTTAAAATAAAAACCAAAAAGCAAACAGAATATGTTGTACATGATAAAATTGCTTCATTTGAAGTAAATGAATATTAATCACAAAAAGACCAGGCACTCATTTTGAAGTGAGTCCTGGTCATTTGACTAAATGGTTAACGATTTGTTAACTTCTATATCTATTCTCTTTTAAATAAAAATAGCTCGTTGAAATTGATGATGTAATACCGTATTCCCTTCTTGGGGTACTCCGGTGTTATTTATCCCCATGTTTTGAAGATTATTGGATCAGGTGGAGTGATAGGATCAGGTGGGAACATGATAAGCACTTCATAAACAGGATCAACTGGTTGCCAAGCATTTTGTGGAGTTGCATGAACGGTGAGAAGTTTTTTTAGCTGGAATGGTAAATATAAGAGGAGTAGGTGCTCCATTAAAAAGTGAAGGTAGAGATTCTCCACATAGCAAGGCTTCTTTTGGCATCTCTTCTTGGCTACAACTTTGCCAATCTAAAACCGACATTGTCACTGTTTGAGGTGTATCTGTTTTATTCAAAAGAGTAACCACAATCATTTCCGTTGCAGGATTTCTCCATATTGCTCCTGTCGTAAAATCATTAGGAACTCGAGGTTGAAAAGGACTACTAGAACAAATCGGACATGAAGATACTTTATTTAAACGAATTATTTTTTTATCGCAATCACAGTTACAAGAAGATTTTATCATTGCATCACTCCCTTTAAATCGATTGATAATAGGATATGACAATTTATCAACATGGTTTAGGAAATTTACTCAAGGAGAAATCACAAGATAAATAAATACAAAATCACCCTTCATTTTTGGTTTTTTTCCAATTAAAAGCCCTCCACAGATGATTGTGGAAGGCATAATGTATAAAATTTTATTCAGTTATATATCCTCGTACAATGTCCCAATACACACCATAAAAAAACTAAACTTTCAAGATTGAATTGCTCTACTATATTCCATATTTGTTTACCTAATTCATCACTATATCCATCATATTCCATAGTAAATCGCACATAGCAATCACCGTTAATTTGTTCTACTTTAACATTATCTATGCCTTTAGTAAGAAATAAATAATGAGCAAATTCATAAGCTTCTTTTAGATTATTTGTAAAAATTGAGTCATTTCTTAATACACTCAATTAAAATGCACCGCCTCTCATTCTACCTTATTCGATGAAAGGCAAGGATTTCCTCTTGAACTCTTTCCATTGTTTGTGCTGTGAAGTCTAAACTTTGTTTGAAATCAGGAATAGCAGCTTCGCCATGGCATCAGCCGATCGCTTGATGTAGTCTATGTTATTATAAACACCTTGCGCTACCCTCGCCGGAATCCATTTAGCGACTTTTGCCATTTCTATAGTGATGGTGAATGGATGCCTAGTTTTTTCTTCACCCATTCTGGGATCAAGTCAGCAATACTAGCTGCATAGTGTCAATGTAGCCCCTTGACCGTTTCCACCATCTCCTGGTGGTAGGTTATCCCCTGGTGGGTTTCTTTCGCCACCATCTGCGAGCATTTGAATATTTAAAGGTAAAAAAAGTTTTTAAATTAAATGGATTTTGATTCATAATTTGCTCCTTGCCCAATTTAGTTATTCGATTGAATCCTTAAATTGTTCAAAAGTTTATTTTTCTCGTTCTTTATAGCGTCTGCGAGAATAAAGATAAAAATAAAAAGCCACTCAAAAATGAATGACTTGTGTAGATTTATAATAAAGTTTGTTTTAATTAATACAATAACAAGACTATAAAGCATGATTTGGAAAAAGTACAATAGGCTATCCTAGGTTTAATTACCACTTCTCATTATATTTATGGTTCTTTAAATGAACGTATTCAGCATTTTTAATTCTCTTCCAACTACTAATAAAATTCAAAATAATTATAAAAATTACGAATAATACAGAACCCGCCATGTAATGACCTAAGAAAAAGATAACAAACCCCGCAACCAATAATAATATCATTAATACTATTTCCAAGATTTGTAATTTCCCATTTTTTTTATCATTCATATACTCAACCTCCTATTAAATGATCTTTCCGATCTTTTAATATGTTAACGTGGTTTATTTTACCATGTTTTAAAGTTTTACACAAAATCTTAATGACTTAATCACACAACAAATAAGAACACTTCTAAGAAAAAAAACTAACATTATGATTTTTATCAAATTATTTTGCGCTAAATTGTTTTCTCCAATCCTCGTAGCTCATAAACATACAACAACGCTTGGAGCTTTACCTGTTTATGCGCTTTGTTAAAAGCTTGTTTGTAAGTAAACCCTAAATCAGACATGTAAGCATCATGCATTGTAGTCCCTGCCTCGTCTTACTCAGGCAGTTTTCCATTAACCATGTAAATCGTGTGGCAACGACACTGTATGTCCATCGATGCAACACCCCATAACCTCGGTGCTTTTGATCAAGAGAAAAGTGAGGAATGAAGGTTGTAAAGTGCAAACTATGCACCTTTCGGCTGTGCACTCTTTGCACACCGGGAATCCAAATACGATTATTGTTCATAGTAGTACCTGTCACGTATACTGTACGTTTCGACTTTTCATTGCCATAACTACAGGTTACTTCAATGTTATGTTATTATTATCCTAATTACATAATATAAACCAATACAAAATTACATAATGATACAAAATTATTGAGGGGTATTAACATGAAGAGAAAAACAAAGGCGATTATCGTTATCATTGGAATATTGTTCACTTTTGGTGGAATTTTTGGTTACTTCAAATTCACCGAACAAATGGAGAAACCTGTTCCTGAAAAAGAAAAAGCAATTGTTGAACATGCTGGAGTAACGCTTGAAAATAAAATTGTTACAAAAGAAGAATTGCTTTATCCTGATAACTTAATAGAACACAAAGTGAACGAAGCCATCCATAGCATGTCTCACCAAAAAGTTGAAGCTAAAGTAAAATGGGGTCACACGCAAATAACACAGGCTAAAGTTGAACGATTGTTAGATGTAGCCAAAATAAACGATTATAAATATAAAGAGCTTTACGTTTCAATATTGGAAAGATGGTCAAAAGGTGATTTTTCTCATGCTGTAGAAGATCATAACGCAATTTGGGAGATACAAGGTGGTGATGAGTCAAGAAATTCAGGGAAAGCAATTCGTTTGCTATCGCCCGAGGAAGAACAAGCTTATATTGAACACAATTTAGCATCTGACTTATATGATAAATAGCACTCATTAAATTTTTCATTGCCACAACATAAAGATATGTCAATAAGCTGTTATTGCAATATCACCTTTTTCGTAAAGATTTTTAGCGTATGCTCTACGTATGGCGTGAGCGTTGATATTTGGTAAATCATACGCTTGGAATATTTGTATTTATACTCTCGCCTTTTTGTTATGAACAAAAAATCATTACCTACTTCAAAATGCGAGCAGATTAAATTAATTTGCATGATTAATATTTTGTACATTCTCATTAAGAAGAAAATAAGAAATTAGAAGAACAAGAAATAGAACGAAAGAAGCAGGAAGAAATAAAACAACAAGAAGAACAAAAAAAAGCTTGAGGAAGCACAAACAAAAAAATATATTTTGTTTAAATTAAAGGAGCTATTTTTATGATTTATAAATTAGATAAAAAAAGACTACCCCAGAATAAAAGGATTGCTACAATCTTCCGACCAAAAGAATGACCTAACATTAAATTCTATAATTAATGGTATGAATAGAGGAACAATTTATGTAGATAATCCGCAAGAGCCAAAAACAGCACTGATAGATGTAACAGGAGTAATTAGTATTTTTATTGGAGATCCAACTAATAAAAAGTTTATTGATGATTTACGAGATTTTCTTGATAGTCAATTAAAAATAGATACATATGAATCATGTGGTGGAACCTGGTTTATTGCAGTTGTGAAAGATGAAACATGGGAACAATTATTAGAAAATGTTATTGCAGATAGAGAATATGAAAAAGATTATGAATGTTACTATCAATTTAATCCTGAAATTTTCTCTTCTTTAAAAGAGAAATACAAATCATTACCAGACAATTATCACATAAAAAAAATTAATAAAGAAGTTATTGAGAATGATCCTGATGGAATTCTCTCTGAAGTATTGGAAGAGGTGTGGTATTCAATTGAAGACTTTAATACTTATGGACTTGGGTATTGTATCACAAAGGATAATAAAGTTTTAAGTGCATGTTATTCGTGTTGTGTGCATGAAAATAAACATGAAATTAGTGTAGAAACATATGATGAGAAGTACATGAATAAAGGATTAGCTACCTTAGTATGTTCTGCATATTTAGAGGATTGTATAAAAAAATGGTTTAATGCCACAATGGTCAACAATGGAAACAAATGTTGGATCTAAACGTTTAGCGAAAAAAATTAGGCTTTGAATTTAAATCAAAACTAAAAACTTTGGAGTTTGAATGGCAATAGTTATTGAGCATCCAGCTTGAAAAATGAAAGGGATCTAATATTTAGTAGGAAGAATAGGTTATTGTTTTTTTCTTAACAGACAATAAATATAAATATTTTTTTCTTTATAGAATTTTTGCTTGGTGTTACCTTAAAACCATACCAATCGAGTGGAGGGAGTGATTAGCTCCTGACCTCTCACACTACGTGTACGGTTCTGTATACGGCGGTTCAATTAAGATGAATAACGCAAAGTTTCGTAACGACTTTGCAGACTTTTCAGCCCTTGGCTTTCCCAGTATATTGCCGAGGGTTCTGTGTAATATGGGGCTTTTGAGTTGCGCCAGTATCCTTTTCCGTATGAAACTTTTAAACGAATGAGATTTCTGACTCTGGTTCGTGGTTTCTTCCAATTCTTCAAAGACATATTCGAAACCTTCTTTTAATCCAACTGTCTAATCTGTTGAATATTGAAGGTGTGTCTGCGAGCGCAAAATATCCCAAAAAAAAAATCTGTTTATCTAATAGGGAGCATATCAATTAAACTATCTTGATCTTTTTTTCTGCATGGTTGTTACGTTCACACTCATTTCGCACTCCCCTCCCCTGATTTATCCTTTACGATTGCTAAAATGTTTTTAATAAAGTCAGCTGTTGGCAAGCCCATCTTTGTGCCATTTTCCGTTATAGAAATAAATTCGAGTACACAGAATGCAATGGCTGCCTTCATCACCTGGGTACTCGATACCTGTAATAACTAGCGCGAGTAAATACGCTGAGCCAACTAGCATTAAGTAATAAATTTTTCGTATGATGCCGTTGAAAACCAACACGACTATTAAGGTTCTGATTAATGACGCCACTCATATTACCAGTCGCATAATCGAAAGCCATAAAAACAATTAAGACCGTATGGGGATGTATAAGATTGAACAAAGAAAAGTCCCTAAACGACGCTTTGAGAAGGTTTGATACACTATACTTATTGGATTTTTATGACAATTATCAGGGATATAATGTATATTACTTCCCCTAAATTGGTTATTTTTTACCAATTTGACAAAATATCGTTCCAAAATCAAAGTTTGGAAACACACCAAAAGGCCACGAATGTTGTTAAATCAACATTTCGTGGCTTTTTCTATGAGCATCGTTTATACGTCTTTTTATACAGGTGGCGTAAACGTTGATGTAGCAGCGTTTTTACTTGTTTGGTTTGTTCTTCACTTTGCATAAAATCGTGTATATCTCTTAACGTTGTAAATCTGCATAAATCTTACGAGACCCCATAAAGGGCTTTAAATACTTTTAAACAGTTTTAAATACTTTAAATGGTTTTAAGGTATCTTTAAAAGTCCTTTTAAAGCCTTTTAATTTTGATGTGATATGTTAACACTAAGGGATAAAAAATAAAACGCCTCTTTTAAGCTTCTGATAGCATTTAAGATGATTTTTGACAGTAGGATAGCAAAAAAACCGCCTAAAAACAGGCGGTTTTTTTGAAATGTTATTTGGCGTCGTAAAAGTAGTTATGTAAACCTAAAATGTATGGAATTGTATAATTTTCAAGGACATAATCACTATCATTACATCTGGTTTATTAAAAAATCTAAAATATAACCTAAAAACATTACTATAAAAAAACTAAAGAATGTTATGGTGTTCCCTATAATCAAAATTTTAGATTTAACACTCACGGATAAGAGAATACCAATCCCGGAAAAAACAAACGTAAAAATCCATAAAAATGATGCTTCTTGAAACACAATATTAGGTACCCAAAGTAATAAAGAAATAATTATCGTACTTACAGCTGAAACCTTAATAAATTTAACCATACATGTCCTCCCTTGCTATTAGAACGGGTTACATAAGGTGTTATTAAAATATGTTTTTAGTGCAGTAGCAGCAATTTTTTTCTTTAAGTCCCATTCTATGAAAATTATTTTCTATATAAGCAACAAGTGCCCAATCACAAGAACAGGTAAAATAACCTTCATCCTCATAACACTTATCATGTATCTGACAACCTCTATCTAATACATCTTGTGGAGTACCAGAACCATATCCAGGACCACACCAATTCCCCCAAATAGGTATACTTATTTTAGCTGTCATAGTGTTTGTTTGATCATTATTAGAGTAACTACTACTAATCTGATTCACCATAAGACCAATTTCCATATATTCCTCTGTTAAACCATCTGTTTTTACTTTTTCAATATCAATAAACGGTTTTCCATCTTCATAATAAATATAAGCCCCTAACTGTTCATCAGCATTTAAAAGTTCTTCATCTGTCAAATATGACTCTTCCCCTGTTGTTGCAAAAGCTTTTGTATCTCCCTCTCCCCCCAAAAAAACTGAAGAAATTAAAATTAACATTGCAACAAATAATGAAAAAAAATTTTTTTCATCTAACTTTACTCCCTTCTAACACTTTATTAGGACCCGTGTACGCAGCAGGATTACGCTCTGAACTTGGTAACATTAAGCGTTTTGATGACCATCACGCTTTAGCGAAATACGCAGGACTTGTATGGTCACAATATCAATCAGGTGAGTATGAATCAGAAAATACCCATCGCGTACGAACCGGTAATAAATATTTACGCTACTATCTCGTTCAAGCCGCTGATGCCATAAGAAAACATGACACTGAATATAAAACCTTTTATCAAAAGAAATTCAATGAAGTTACAAAGAATCAACACAAACGCACTCTCGTCTTAACCGCTAGAAAACTTGTACGCCTCGTGCATTCGCTACTACGCACGAATCAGCTGTACATACCAACCGAAAGGAGAGAGTAAATTTACCCATTCTCTTTCTTTCAAACCTTTGAACCGACTTCCATTTTCGCCCTTTTTCGCGAAAATGCGAGGTTTATTTGAGTATGCTAAAAACAGTTTTTTAGATGCTTGGTAGCATAAGAATTTCCAATTTCGATGTTTTTTATGGTTGACATATCACCACTGGGCTTTTGATGTTTAAAGTTAGTTTATTGTCTACTTTTATACATATGCTTAAACATATTCACTATATCCCCAGGTTACAATTATACTATCAATTCCATATATACCATTTCAATAGTAGTTTTCCGAAATTTACTTTTTCGTACTCGGTCAAAAAAAGTGGCGGAATCCCTCATTTCGTATCAGCCTCCGCCACTTTCCGCCAAATATACCGCCACTTTTTGGCGTCCTTATTATTCTTTTATAATACGAAAGTAATCTTTTTGGTGAATTTTATGTTTAAACGCTTGAATTATTTATTTAGTATTTGTTCATATACTTAAATAATATTTTTCACTATACTGTCAATTTTAGTATTATGATTTCTATAAAATTAAGACCCACTCCATAGTTTGAAATGAGTATCGGAGCTTTCACTTTCTCCTGAGATAGGAAATACTTTTCGTCCACCTGATCCTCTAAGATGTGCGACAATGAAAATTCGCTCTCTGTTTTGTGGTGTTGAGCGTTCTTTTGTTGAGAAATCTTTAGTGTTAAGCATTTGCCATTCAACGTCATACCCAAGTTCATCCAACGTATGGAGGATATTTCCGAACGTTTGACCTTTGTCGTGAGATAATAGCCCTTTAACATTTTCAAGGAATAAATACCGTGGTTGGATTTGTTGAGCTGCCCTTGCAACTTCAAAGAACAATGTTCCTCGAGTATATTCAAACCCTTGTCGCTTTCCAGCAACGCTGAATGCTTGGCATGGAAATCTTCCACAGATAATGTCGACGTTCCTCTAAATTTGCTGAATTCTTCATCTGAGATTGTTGTAATGTCATGCGCAGTCCACTCTCCTTCTGTGTTGTGTATAGCTTTTTGCGAGCAAACTTATCCCATTCGACAAAACCTACACAGGTGTGCCCTGCTTGTTCCATGCCTAGTTGGAAACCACCAATTCCCGCAAAAAAATCTAAAAAACGCATGTCTTTTTCCCCTCCGATATGTAATAATGAATATCAGGCAGGAACATTAGTTCTTATTTAGTGTTTAAGAGGCTCTTTTTATGTGAGCCTCTTTTTACGTTTGAGATAAATTCCCAAACGCTTGGGAATATTGATTGATTATACAGCTAAGAAACCTACTCCTGATTCCTCTAAGATTTCTTTAACACCCTCTTGTAAAGATGAAGGCACTTCACTGAATTTTGTTTTCTCTAAGATTACTCGTTGTGCGAAAAACATAGTCATCATAGTTTCGCCTCCCCTCAAATACAATAAAATCCATTGTAAAAAGCGCATCATTCTTACACCTTTGTTACGATTTCTGCAATAACATTATTCAGACAATCATTATGACGAAAGATATGCTCTTTTAGAAGGAGGTAATCATATTGGGTTACGTTAAAAAGATTGATAAAAATAAATTCAAACTAATTGCTGATTTAGGGTATCGTGGTAATCGTCGCATTCGAAAAACGAAAAATGTTGAAGCTAAAAATGAAAAAGAAGCAATGCGACTATTAGTTTTATTTCAAGAAGAGATGAAACAAAATAAAGATGCTTATTTTAGTGAAATTGATTCGATAACATTAAACAATCTATATCCACGTTGGAAAGATAATTATGCAAAACAACATTATAGTGCAAGATCATTTCATGATAACTGTACACATTTAGAAAAGCGATTCTTTGTTGGGGATTTACAAAAGAAAAAAACGAAGGTTAGATGAACAAGAAGGTGAATTGGCGCCTTCGACTGTCCATAATATTTACAAGGCCTTTGCCAGTATTATGAATGTTGCTGTTCAATGGAATCTGATTGATGAGAGTCCGTGTAAAAATGTAAAGTTACCAAAACTTAAATATGAAGAAGGTACAGCATATAGCGCTGAACAAGTTAAACTGTTGTTCGAAAGATTAAACAATCGTGAAACTGCTGAAAAAAGATTATTGGTTGAACTTGCTGTAGTAAGTGCTGCACGTCAAGGCGAATTAGTAGCAATAGAAGAAAAACACTTAAACGTTGAGAACAATGCATTATTAATAGAACAAGCTTTAGTTAATTTAACCGACGATGGGATCATTGTAAAAGAGACAAAAGGTAAAAGAAAACGTGTAGTAACTATTCCCTCGAATATAATGAATGATCTAGTTACTCTTGCTGCAGTTAAAAAAATATCAACTACAAGAGGCTGGTGATGAGAGAGAATGGAAGGAACACTTTTTTTCTATTCTCGAATGAATTCGGTAAACCATATCGCCCAGATTCAATTAGTCAATGGTGGGACCGTTTTATGAAAAGGAATCCAGATTTACCTAGAATTCGTTTCCATGATCTACGTCACACATCAGCAACTTTATTAATTCATGCCGGGGAACACCCAAAAGTTATTCAGTCAAGATTAGGACATTCAAATATTACTACAACAATGAATACTTATGGTCATCTTTTACAAGAGACTGATCAACGAGCTAGTTCTCATTTTGATAAATTATTTGATGAAAAATCAGAACCACCAGTCTAACTGGTGGTTTGCTCTACGCGTGAAACGCTGGGGTACTGGCCGATGTCTAAAGACACTCTGAAAGGTCCGCCAACCGCACTCCGTTTTCACGCTACCACTAAAGTGGTTTTATTATTTTCGTTTTTTTTGCTTTTATTTCTTCTCCTGTAAAAGGATCAATGAATTCTTTCATGGTCATTTGATTCTCAAGAATATCCTCTTGTAATTGATTTTTTTTATATATTCCTGAATGATTTTTCTGTTTCGCCCTACTGTATCTACATAATATCCGCGACACCAAAACTTCCTGTTTCCATATTTGTATTTCAGATTCGCATGTCGATCAAATATCATTAAACTACTTTTCCCTTTCAAATAACCTACAAACGATGAAACACTTAATTTTGGTGGAATACTTACCAACATATGAATATGATCAGGACAGGCTGTTGCTTCAATAATTTCTACTCCTTTTCTTTCACATAGCTGGCGAAGAATTCTACCTACATCTGCCTTGATTTGTCCATAAATAATCTGTCTTCTATATTTTGGTGCAAAGACGATGTGATACTTACAATTCCATGTTGTGTGTGCTAAACTTTTATTATCCATTTGGATCCCCTTTCGTACGAAATCGGTTGACCAGACCTGATTTCATTGTACGGCTGGGGTTTTTTTCTTGTCCATAGCTAGAAGCTCTTTAGAAGGGGCTGTCT
>BBDJ01000042.1 GCA_001312325.1 Lysinibacillus pakistanensis
CTTCTTCAAAGTAAGCAATAACAGCGGCTAATTTTTGTTCATCAGAAATCACTAACTGCCCCCCTTATATTAGATTTTTTTAAGTCCAATATTTTGGGTGCAGTTCATGCTCGCTCCAGGGTCTCATCTGTGACGCTGAATCCCCAAGGAGTCACTCAGTCTACACTCCAATCAACCACTGCTCATAGTATTTTCATTGGCATTTCACATAAATGTTTAGTGATAAATTGAAGTCTTAGCCATCACTATTTTTCGCAAAAATGAAGCTGATAACATTTTTCTATGCGAAAGCAATATGTCAGCAATAAGTGGCTTTATGTTTATTTATAAAGTAGTTTTATGCACAAAATGTAGGTTGACAGCTATAGAATTGTACTACTATTCTATCCATTTAATGATGGTGAGTAATATGCTTTTACTTTACTTTTGAAGGAAGAAAATATTTAAAATTCTACACTATTGCTGATTGGAGTGCAAGGCTACTCGACTCCCGTGGGATAGCGAGACAGACGAGACCCTGAGGCCAACACGAGGTTGGTCACGAAGGCGTTGTCACAGGACGTGACGCACTTAGCCTTCGTTCCTCCAGCGCAGGAAGCGGCTCGTCGCTCGCCCACAGGAAAGCGAGTAGCCTGGAACGGAAATCACCTTTATTTTGGCTAAATATTCACAAAGGGTCCCTTGACCATTTAGTTTTTCAACACTATGAAGCGATGAGGCGTTTAACAACCTCATCGCTTCTTTTTTATCTTGATTCAAGGAGAGTATTAATTAAGTGGCGAGATGAATGGTTATTTAATTAAGAGCTCCTTGGCTATCACAGATTTTAAAGAGGAGCGTTTTGAGCGAGCTTGACGCAATGTAATTGATTAATAGCCCATATGATTGTGATGATACGGCATATGGCCGTGGTGGTGCGACATATGGCAGTGATGCTGCGGCATGTGACAAGGGTTAGGTGGCATTTCGCAAAGTGTATGGTTTTCGCAACATTCATTCACGACAGATTCAGTACATGGGAAATAGTATTGATGATCGAAAATATGTTTATTTACATTTGTAATATGTGTTGGTTGTACATGCGGTACGACAGTATGGATATAATTTGTACGAACATATTGCTCTGGTGGCATAAATTGTGGTGGATCAAATTGTGTTGGCATTGCTTGTGGTGGACAACAATGTGGACCTTTCCCATGATGACGCATACGATTAAACATGGTTATTACCTCCTGTTTTAATAAGTTGTGGTTCATTATTAAGATATGAGTGATATGTCGATAGGGTCTATTTATTTGCCTACTAACTATTAGATAAATCTCACACATCAGTGAAAATCGAAACTTATGTAACATATGCCTAATATATCCTTAGAGCTTATTTAGATGAGTATATATACCTTTGTTTCAGGTGATTTTCTTTATCAAAAGAGATTAATTTGTATATTTGTATAATAAGCAGCCAATTAAAAATAAAATATTATTAAAATTATTAAAAAGGTACGTTTTTTATAAAAAAAGATATTGTAAATACATTTTTTTGTACAGTATACTCTTTTAGTGATAATGATTATCATTATTGATTATTATTTGGGAGGACATATATGTCGAAACTTACATTTAACAAAAGAAATTTTTTATTTGCTTTTCACATTATTACTATCATTCGCATTTTTACTAGCTGCTTGCGGGGATAAAACATCGAAAAGTAGTGAACAGGAAAATACAGCATCAGAAGAAGGAAAAACAGAGGAAGCAAGTCGTGAAATTACACATGCGATGGGTACAACAACCGTAAAAGGAACACCGACAAAAATAGTAACGCTTTATCAAGGTGCTACCGATGTGGCAGTTGCAATGGGGATTAAGCCAGTAGGTGCAGTAGAGTCGTGGGCAGAAGCACCTATCTACAACTATCTTAAAAATGATTTAGATGGTGTAACAATCGTTGGGCAGGAAACACAGCCAAACTTAGAAGAAATTGCGAAGCTTAAGCCTGATTTAATTATTGCTTCGAAAGTGCGTCATGAGGAAATTTATGATCAGTTATCTCAAATTGCACCAACAGTTGCCCACGAAACTGTTTTTGATTTCAAAGGAACAGCAGAAATGATGGGTCAAGCGATGAATCAAGAAGATAAGGTCAAAGAGCTATTAGGAAATTGGGATAACCGAGTGGCAGATTTCCAAACAAAAATTAAAGAAAAGCTTGGAGATCAATGGCCACTACATGTTTCAGTTGTTAATTTTAGAGCAGATCATGCACGAATTTATGTTACAGGCTTTGCAGGATCAATTTTATCAGAACTTGGCTTCAAGGGGCCTAAAAATCTAACAGATGATTCATTAGAGATTGTAAAACTAACGGACAAAGAAAGTATTACACAGATGAATGCAGATGTGATTTATATGTTTATGGAAAATGATGAGGCTGTTAAAAAAAGTTTATGAAGAATGGACAAATCATCCATTATGGAAAGAGCTTGATGCAGTCAAAGCAAATCAAGTATATCAGGTTGATGAAATTAATTGGAATCTAGCTGGTGGTATTCTAAGTGCAAATTTAATGCTTGATGATATTTATGACAAATTTGAATTAGAAAAATAATGGCAAGTAAGGGCTGTATCTTTAGCGACAGCCCTCTTCTTGTAGATAGAAAGCTTTATATTTAAACTGCAAGCTAGTTTTCGAGATAAATTGTGGATGAAGAAAGTTGGCATAAAATGAGAATTATTCTTTCCAGTACCTCAATGAAAAAAAATTTGCTTCCTAATAAGCTGTGTATTGCTTTTTTTGCACATTTATTTTAAGTATTGCACTTGGTCAAACCTCTATATCATTAGAGTCTATCTATCAGGCATTTTTTCATTTTAATGATGCAAATACCGAGCATGTCATTATAAGAACTTCTCGTTTAACACGCGCTATTATCGCTGCGGTAGTTGGTGCCAGTCTTGCCATTGCTGGGGCTTTAATGCGTGCATTAACAAGAAATCCATTAGCGGCACCTGATATTTTAGGTATTAATGCAGGAGCTATATTTTTTTATTGTCAGCGCGATTACTTTGTTTTCAATAGATTCCTTAATGAGTTATATGTGGATTGCCTTTTTAGGGGCAGGTATTGCAGGAGCA
The DNA here is from genome assembly GCA_001312325.1 of Lysinibacillus pakistanensis. Next base: position 3,135 of record BBDJ01000042.1, read on the forward strand.
ATGGTTTTTTTTCTTAGGATCATTAGGAAGAGATGGTTTAACACCCATCAAAATAGTATTAGCAGGTGCAGCGATTACAGCCTTATTCGTATCGTTTACACAGGGATTACTTGTGATTGATGAACAGGGCCTACAAAGTGTCCTTTTTTTGGTTAGCAGGGTCAGTGTCAGGACGTAGCATTGATATGCTTTTACCTGTTCTTCCATTTATTTTGGTCGCAACCATTGTTTCAATAGTTATGGGAAGATCCATTAATGTCTTGCAATCTGGTGATGATATTGCAAAAGGGTTAGGGCAGCGAACAATTATCACTAAAATTATGCTGGGTATAATTATTATTGTGCTTGCAGGTAGCTCTGTAGCAGTAGCTGGCTCAATTGGCTTTATTGGACTAATTGTACCGCATATAGCAGTAGGGCTTGTAGGTTCAGATTTTCGTTGGATTATTCCTTATAGTGCGGTGATTGGGGCTACGCTTCTACTGTTGGCTGACATAGCAGCTAGATTTATAATCATGCCATTGGAAATGCCAATTGGTGTTATGACGGCTTTAATTGGTGCTCCTTTCTTCATTTATATTGCACGAAAGGGGTTAGCGAAAAATGCCTAAGTACATGACAATACGCTCAAAATCTGATCGTATTTCGTTTCAAATTGCTTTAAAAACATGCTTGATCACTCTAATTCTGAGTCTTTTATTAGCCTATTAACGATTCTTGGCTTATCAGCTGGCAGTGACTTTATTCATCCATGGATTGTTATTCAGGAATTGTTTGGCTACGGAAGTGGGGACTATAATTTTGTTTTACATACATTAAGACTACCTAGAGTATTGATGGCTTTATTAGTCGGTGCAGCACTTGGTGTTGCGGGCTTAATCTTACAAGGAATTATTCGAAATCCACTTGCAGCTCCAGATATTATTGGAGTAACTAGTGGAGCATCAGTTGGGGCAATTATTTTTATCGTGTATTTTATGGGAGCAGTCAGTATTCAATTTTTACCCCTAGCAGCAATAATAGGTGCTACGATCGTGTCGTTTATCATCTATCTTCTATCCTGGAAAAAGGGTGTAACTCCTATACGTATGGTGTTGATTGGTATTGGGATTTCGGCACTAGCAAAAGCGATGGTGACCATGCTGCTCGTTATTAGCAATGTGGCTGCTACCACGAAAGCATATTTATGGTTAACAGGAAGTTTATATGGGGCTAATATGCAAGATGTTTTTCTATTGCTACCATGGGTTTTAGTATTATTACCATTGACATTCGTAATGGCTAGAATTGTAAATGTTAAGGAATTGGGAGATGATATTGCTATTGGACTAGGCGTAAAAGTCCAAATCTATCGTTTATTCTTTTTACTAATCAGTGTCATGCTTGCAGGTTCTGCTGTAGCCTTTGCTGGTGGAATTGCTTTTGTCGGATTAGTGGCACCACATATGAGTAGAATGCTTGTTGGACGCTCCTTTGCCGCTTTAATTCCAGTAACGGCTATTATCGGTGGCATTATTGTTATAGCAGCCGATATTGTGGCTCGAACAGCTTCTTACCTAAAGATCTACCAACAGGTGTATTTACAGCAGCTATCGGTGCTCCATTTTTTTATATATTTATTGTTTAAAACACGCAATCAATAAATGCTTATAACAACAGCTACAATAGCTAAAGAGTATAAAAGAGGGTGACAGGATTTTGAAAAATGTTTTAAAGGCTCATGATTTAAGCGTATATTATGGGGAAAATAAAATTTTAGAGAATTTAAATTTGCAAATACCTGAAGGAAAAATTACCGTATTGGTAGGTGCCAACGGTTGTGGAAAATCCACACTTTTACGAACCTTTGCCCGCTTAATAAAACCGAAAGCTGGTCAAATTTTCTTAGAGGATGACGTAATCCAAAAAAATTCCCACAAAGGATATTGCAAAGCGTTTGGCGATTCTACCACAGGGACCTGTTGCACCTGAAGGATTAACAGTCTTACAATTAATTAAACAGGGGCGTTACCCTCATCAAAGCTGGGTAAAGCAGTGGTCTAATGAGGATGAAAAAATTGTAAATAAGGCGTTAGAAGTAACACAGATGACTGATTTTGTAGATCGATCAGTAGACGCTTTGTCTGGTGGTCAGAGACAGCGTGCTTGGATTGCGATGACCTTAGCACAAAAAAACGGATTTAATTTTATTAGATGAACCAACTACCTATTTAGATATGGCTCACCAAATAGAAATATTAGACTTACTATTTGATTTGAATGTCGAAGAAAATCGTACAGTTGTTATGGTGCTACATGATTTAAATTTGGCATGTCGTTATGCCCATCATATTGTTGCAGTACGAGATAAGCAAATATACGCTCAAGGTAAACCTGAGGAAGTTGTAACAATGGAGATGGTGCAAAATGTATTTCGAATGAACTGTACGATCATTAAAGATCCAATTTTCGGGACGCCATTATGTGTTCCTCATGGTAAGGGAAGGAAAGTAGGGAGGTAAGCATCGGGTGAGTTTAGATCTTACAACTGATGAAATAGCAACATTAACGTAAGGGTATAGACTTACTACCGAACAAAAATCAGATTGGATTTATTCAATTCCTGCCAAGAATTCTGTATAACCTGCCCAAAAATAAAACGAATCTGATTGCCTCTTTACTCTCCTAAACAAGTGAATCAGCACCTGAATTTTAACTGTGTGTTTATTCACTTTGTTTTTTTTATCCCACTTACTGTATTAAGATGCTATTATAAACGAAAAAGGGATAGACTTGCATCTTAATCTATTTTTCGCTATGGTAAATATTGTATTCGAATGAGTGGTCATAAAAAGGGGGTTAAGCCTTGCTTAAAAAAAATTTTATTCTTTTTAATGGTTTTAATCATTTTAACTGGGTGTTCCTTAACAGGTGGATACGACTCCTCTAAAGCGATTAAAAGAGGGGATATTACAATTTTACATAACGGAGTACATAATTTAGAACGATTTGAACTATTTCTTGAGCATCTAGCTAATAATCAAGAGGATACTGTTCGAGTGACTTCCTATACAAAAGAGGGGGATCCCATCTTCGAAGATGTACATTTTGATGGGAAGGACATTCAATATACGCATGATAATTCACAGGATGCATTTGGAGGGCAGGACAAAGGGCAAGAGACAGATGTTTGCAAAAATATAATGTCTAGCGTAAATGATCAAAATGAAGTGGAGTATGTATTAGTTGACTGTATAAAAAATGGGGAAATTCCTCTTTTTCAAATAAATGGGGAAGAGGCTAAAAAAATAATAACATACCTGACAAAAAGATGCCAAGTCTTCTTGTCAAATGACCTGGCATCAAGAGAACATACTATGTAGATGACTATTTTTTTTCTTCACACGCTTCCATAATAGTAGCATATAGATAAAAAGTACAATTATTATAATATAGGTATATAACAAAGAGCTTTCCTCGTTGCCCATAAAGTTAAAGAAATTATTCAAGCTATGGAACAATATTGTTAGAATGATGGATTGACCATCTAAAATTAATAAAGAAAGTACAAGCCCGACAAGAAGTGCATAGATTATTTGAATTACTGTATCTTCAAGAGATTGACCACCAAGTAACTGTAAGGCATGTGTGATGCTAAATAGGAGACTTGATACCCAAACGGCTGTTAAAGGCCCTTTTGCTAATAGTATCCGTAGCATGATGCCTCTAAAAACGGTCTCTTCGATAAAAGCTACAACGAACAATTGCATGATCAGCATCACGATTAAATTACTAAAGGATTCTGTATTCAAGCCTTTGGTACCGAAAAGAATGATACATAAAACGAAAATAAGTGGGCTAACAAGTAAAATATCACTTTTATTAAAAGCTAAAAAGAAGTATTGGTGCCATTTCCTTTTCACTGCAATGTACACAAAGAGCCCTAATGAAAGAGGTACTAGCAGCGCAAATTGGAAAAAGGGGCTTGAAGGTTGTTGAATGGAAACGTAGGCACCATTTATAACATAGAAAAATATAAGTAAAAGTTCTAAGCCAATTAGTTTAATAAAGATTTTTTTTGTCATCAACACGATCCCTTCTTTTTGAATTAAGCAGGATTCACTGAAGCCTTCCGTAAAGCCAGTGAGATGATAAAGTATAGGAGGACACTAAATACTAATAGACTACTTACTATTGTAATAGCTGAAAGTTTTGAAAACAGCTCAAACAATGGAGTGTACCACTCAAAAATGACCATAGTAATTGGAATTAAACAAAGTAGCCCGATAAAGCTATAACCACCAATAGTCCCAAAACGATAAAATACAATATTTAATAATAGCCCAGATGTTAAAGCGAATAGTAGTAATACCGTGTCCAGTGCAACTGTATCTATAAATGCAGTGGAGTTTCCGAAAAAGTATATAGGATGAATAATAAGTATTTCTTTAATTTTTAGTAATGCTGTAAAGTAGGTAATGACTTTATGCGTACAAGTAATGATTACAGCACCAGCTAGGCTCCAGCAGATAAAAAAAGAGACCAACATTGACCATATACTGTGTACGACTTATTCCGAGTTTTAAAAAAATAAGGCAAGGTGTTATTTAACAACTTTGATGCCGTTGTACTGTAAAAGATATAGACTGGAATAGAAATCGTAATGGCGAAAGAAAACAAGTATTGCCCAAAAAAAAGTATCTATGAAAAAGGTCAATAGAACGATAGAAAATAAAATGCTCCAAAAAATAATGTTTTTCTTTTTATAGCTTTGAAATAAAATATAAAAACTACCCTTCACTGTATTCATTTAATAGCCCTCGCTTTCTGCTGCTTACTTAAGTACACCAACATATCCTGTAAGGAAACACGCTCAAGTTTAATATTCTGCCCCTCGATATGGCGACCATCGCTATAGATTACCGCAGTTAATTCCTGCATAAACATATGTTGATAGATAATTTCTAGTCCATGAATTGCCTGCTCAACATCTGAAGCGTTGCCTTTTACAGCTACAATATGCTGGTGCCATTCCTCTGCTGCTTTTTGAAGCAACAACTGCCTTCATTCAAAATTAGAATTTCCTCGAAGAGATCACTTGCTTCATCAATTAAATGTGTGGACAAGATAAAAAGTCTTGGATTTTCAGTTTGTTGCTCAATTAATAAATCATAAAATGTATTTCGTGCAGCGACATCAAGCCCGATATAAGGCTCATCGAAAATTGTTATGCCTGCATTGCTTGCAAACCCTGTAATAATGCCTAAAGCTGAAACCATTCCTTTCGATAAACCACGAACCTTATCCTTGGGGTTTAATGCAAATACCTCTAGTAATTCTCTTGCAAGTGCTTCATCCCATTGTGGATAAAAGAAACTATTAGCTTTTAATGCCTGTGCAATGGTCATTTCCTCCTGGAAATTACCACTTTCTGCAATAAAGCAAATATCACGTAAAGTTGCGGGGGCATTGAACACATTTTCTCCATTGACAGAGATGCTTCCACTAGTTGGGGCAATAAGTCCAGCTAATAAATTTAAAAAGGTTGTTTTACCAGCACCATTATGACCTAAAAACCCAATAATTTTAGGTCCCTCTAGCGTAAATGTGACATTTTTTAAAGCTTTCTTATGTTTAAATGTTTTAACAACATTTTTTACGTCGATTTTCATACACTAACCCCTTTGTAACATATTTTGTAATTCTTCATTGGAAATACCTAATCTTGTGGCTTCTTTTTTTTAATGGCTCTATATGCTGCTGAAAGAAATTTTCCTTGCGCTCCACCAGTAAAATTTCACGAGCATCTGTACTAACAAACATGCCAACACCTCGTTTTTTTATAAATAACACCTTTATCCACTAATTCGTTCACGCCTTTCCCAGCTGTTGCAGGATTAATTTGATATTCCTTCGCAAATTCATTGGTGGATGGAACGCGATCCTCGGGCTGTAGTTGTCCATCTAGAATGGCATCCTCTATTCGTTCACGGATTTGCTGGAAGATAGGCTTTTCATTGTTTAAAGAATGAATCACAATCCACCTCCTTTGTTAATTGGTTAATTACTCTTGTAACTAACCATACAACGCAAGGGTTTTATTGTCAATGGTTTTGATGGAAAAATTTTAATGTGACAGAAGTTATGAAGAAAGTATGCAAAGCATTATGTAGGGGATTTAAGTATTTGTAATTCATGCTAATACACTAAAATTCTTAGTAAGAAGAATTACTATAAAGCAAAAGTAGAAATCCTTGTAATAGAAATATCTGCCTATTTTCACATTGTTTTTATGGTGATCATTTCCCTAAAAAAATATAATTTTTAAAGTAAATTTGTAATTTTCGTTTAAGTAATTTGTTTGTTAAATCCCCGTTTTTCTATAGTTCGAATTCCATTTTTGCATATGTGTCAAGTTTTCACTATGCATATATTGTAGAGAGAAGGGGGAGGTGAGCTTCTATGAAAATTAACTGGAAGATTCGTCTTCAGCATAAGCCATTTTTATTGGCACTATTTTCATTGATTTTATTACTCGCACAGCAAGTTGCAGCTATTTTTGGCTATGATTTAACGAGTGCAATGAGTGAGCAGCTAACATCCATCTTAAATACTGTTTTATCAATTCTCGTATTAATGGGTGTTGTTATAGATCCAACTACAAGGGGTACGAAGGATAGTGAGCGTGCTTTAATGTATCGAAGACCTAGATAGCTATAGTATAAATATGATCTAAAAGTATAATTTTACACCTTTCTAAAAGGTGTTATAATGTAAAAAATGAAAAAGTAGGGAGGATGATGGGATGTCACTTGAAATGGAGCAAAGGATTGCCAAGCTTGAGAAGGAAATGATGGATTTGCGGCAGGAGTTAGATGTCTTAAAACAGCAACATTCTGCTGGTCAATCAACAGCAATAAATGCTAGAAAAACAATAATTAAACAATCTTCACCATTGGCAGAACAAAAACCAAATAGTACTTCCAAGCCAAACCCAAGGCCAATACCTGAAAAAAAGAAGCAACCACAGCAATCGCTGGAGGAACGTATCATGTGGGCTTTACCAAAAATATTCATGGTAATTTTAGTGATGGGGGTGCTTTGGGGTCTTAAGCTCGTTAGTGATTATGGTTATTTATCGAATGAGGTTAAAATCATCCTCGCCTATGTATTATCAATTTTCTTAGCCGTACTAGCAAATGTGCTGGAGCATAGAAAAAAAAGGATCTCCAGCTATCACCATTTCCTTATATGGTGGGGCATTTATCGTAGGAATTTTAACAACAGCGGCCAGTGCAATATTGTATGAAATCATTGGTTTAACGCTGGCACTCATTATTGCCATCATCTATATCGGCTATGGGATTGCTATTTGCTACTTGAAGAAAAATGAGATATTAACAGTGTTTGTAGCATTCACTTCACTCTTGCTACCATATTTACTAGAATATATGGATTTTAGTGCTGTTATTATTTTAATTTATGTACTTGCGTTATTTACGATGCTACAATTTGTCATTTATCAGCATAAGCAAAAGCTGGCACTCTATATAGCAAGCTTTTTCTCTATGCTAGCTGTTAGCATTATAGCGTTTATGAACACTGACAATCGAGCTATAATGGCATTTGGCTTGATGGCTGTATTAGCTATTTGCTATACGAGTTGGTGCCGATTATTTAATATTGAATCTAAATGGAAGCATATTCATGTCGGTCTTCAATTTTCTTTAGGAGCTTTTAGCTTATTGCTTTTGAACTTTATGATTAGACCAATCGAATATAGTGAAGTGCTTTTATTCATATTGGTCATCTTGTTTGCGACTTTAGCGGGTTATGGCTATAGGCAAAAATGGCAGGAGGCATTTGATAGTGCCATCACACTCGCGTTTATCACCCTATGTAATACGCTGCTCGTTATGAATATACCAGAGAAAGTAGAAGATTTACTATTACCATTTATCGCATTTACAGGTGTTATGATGAGCTTACGTTTACGAGCAAGCTTGATGAAGGTCGTCAGCTCGATCATATTTGCTATTACCATTATAATCAACTTTATGATTCATGAGCCGGCACCATTTTTTAGCATTTCTCATGCTAGCCTCTTTATGCCAGTCATTTATTTGCTGCTTATTTATCTATTTGCAATGCGTCCAAAAGAGTCACTTTCGGTATTTGAAAAACTGATGAAAGATTTATATGTAGTAGACTTTTTAGCGGTCATAACAACTGGTTACTTCTTAGCCTATATTAGTAAGCTTGATGCAGTATATTTTGCTGGTGTTAGCAACAGCCAGCATATGATGAGTATCATGCTAGCTGTCCTATTTGTAGCATCCCTTCTAGTGCCAGCAAAATATAAAGGACGCGCATTAACACCAGTGCTTGGCGCATTTTTCCTGCTTTTCACGCTGTCAATCGGTATCCTTCCAGCCGAAATGCAGGGAATAGAATGGCTCCATCTTTTAACAAGAATCATTTATATAGTTGTGCTTGTGGCACTATTAATAGATGTGCTTATGAAGGGCCGTATTTATCAAATTTATCAACAACAGATGGAGAAATACGTCGATCCGACCGTGAGTGCAGGCATCGTGCTGACAATGCTATCCATTTGGGGATTCGTACATCAGCTAGCCTATAACAATCTACTAGACTGGAAGCTCAGCATTGCACTCTCTACAATTACACTTTTTGTGACAGCCAGTATTGCCCTATGGCTGAGTACGGTGCGTAACTTACGAACATTACGCTTAACGGGCTTTACTATCTTGGTCATTGCGTTTATAAAGCTTATATTCTTTGATTTATCTGCACTCGATTTATTAATACGAGCTGTCCTGTTTATCGCGATTGGTGGGATTGGATTGTTGTTGTCGGGGAGGTTGTTGAGGAAGGTTAATTAGGGAAATTTGATAGGTTTAGAAAAACACATGGACATTTAAAATCTAATTTTATTGTCCATGTGTTAGTCTTTTATTTTTCTAGTATGATTTCTTCGATAATATTTTTTTTAGGAGGAGAAGGAGGTACGTTTGGATTATTATTGCCTCCTGGATTATTTGACCCACCGTTATTTCCTGGTGAAACGATACTTTCACCAAAAGTGACTGAGGCACCTCCATCAACAATAATAGTATCGGCTACAATGGCACCTTTAATATGAGCTCCAGCCTCCACTTTAACGTTAGCATTAGGAGCTATTATATGTTGACCCGTTGAAGTAAATCCTCCATTAAATGTGACATTATCCCCGCCTGTATAAATATTTCCTTTTACGCTAGCCCCAGCAGCGAATGTTAAATCAGCCTCTTGTGCATAAAAGGAGCCTGAAATTTTAGTATCAGCAGAAAATTTTACTGGAGCTGAGCCACTATACGAAAAATTAACCTGATTAACATCGCCATTTTGGTTAAATGAACCAGTAATATTTACAGAATTTTGAACATAAATATTTAATTTCCCTGTTCCTACTATTTCAATATGTCCTCTTAAAATATCAAGGTTTTCAATATATAGATCCTTATCTGTATCTCCAACATTAATAATTATTTTATTGTTTTGATCGACTTTAAATTGTTTAAAATGTGTATCCTCTGTTAAATTAAGTGTGTAATTATTTGTCATCCAGTTATCTGCTTGGAAATTGCCATTATTAATAATATTAGTTTTATTCCACTGACTAGCTGCGACTTCTTCATTTGGTGGATAATTTAACTGAGATAGATCATTCATTTTATCGCTAGGAAATGGTGCAAGTACATTGCCCGCAGGAAAATCCTTTGCTGCGGTTACTTGATTTTTTTAAGTATTCTAAGCCTGGGTTATCAACATTAAAATTTTCAGGAGAAGTGCCTATACTCCCAGTGATAGATGATCCCCCAGTTAATGAAATGTTACCTCCAGCACTTACCACATTCCCATCAATCTTACCTCCAGCATTTACAATTATATTGCCTTTTGTTTGCACAGTAAAATCACTTGGAACATAATGACTGCTGTTCCCACCATTTGACCCTCCATTGTTTGTACCACTGTTATTCTCTCCGTTTTCTGAGCCGCCATTAGTATCTGTATAGTCCAATGTGATTTTAATGTTTTGTTCCAATGTTCTACTAATGGATGTATCTTCTCTTTGACCTGTTGAATCTAAAATAAAAAACTTTCCTATTGATTTAATAGCATACTGTAGTTCATTCACATCCTCATTTATTAATGTAATGCTTATACTAGCTTCAGGTATATTATTAAATTGGGTTTCAAATTCTAGTTCTTGAAATGGTATACCAATGTTAACGAAAGTATTAGTTAACATTACTTCTCTATCTATATTAGTTGGATAGCCTAATAGACTCAATTCATTCATTAAGTAATTTCCGAATATAGGTGGATCTCCAATAGGGTTTTGTTCATAATTTGCTTTTGCCATAAGATAGTCTTTTTCTGCTTTATTAAAAGCGTTGTCAAAGCTTTGATTAAAATGCTCACGTCCATAATTCAACCCAGCCTCTGCTATATAGTAAACAGACTGATCATCTCGTTCATGCGCAGAAGTCGTTAGAGTGTTATTAGAAACACTTAAAATCCCTAAACCTAGTACGGATACTAAAATCATTGTTAGAAAAACAAGTAAGAAAGCGTAACCCTTCTCGTTTTTCCGTAAAATTCCGTTGACCCTCATAAATTACCCACCTTTTCATTAGATTGTCCTTCTATTACTAAAGAAAAAATTTTTACGAACTTTTTCCTTTACGTAATGATAAGTTTGTGCTGATTTCTTTACCATTCTGACTTTTTAAGTTCACAGTAAGAATATTATTTACATAAGAAAGTGAAAATGATTCAATATTATTTGCAACAGTCTCACCATTGCGTGTTATGGTGTTATTGCTAATTGTATAGACATAAGATTGACTATCAATGGTAAAAGTATAGGTGCTTTCATCAAAATTTCTAGCACGACGAAAATCCTTTGTAATTAATTTAAGAGCATAAGACGCATTCCGTAACTCTTCGTTTTTTTGTAGACTGTTTTTGTTGGGTGCTTGTGCTAGAACCCAATATATTAAATAAAAGAACGGAGATGATGCTGACAATGACCAACACAGCTAGCACTTCTACTAAGGTCATACCATGTTGCAGTTTGACTGTTTTCTTCATTTGTTAGTTCAACCTCCAATTTTATAAATATTTTGTATTTTACTTTTCAACACGTTTTTACCGTCTACTTCTTCATACACTTCAATAATTATAGTCGTTAATTCCGAATTTTGAAGAAGGGGCTCTGTTTTTAATACAATTTGTATACGATCACCTGGATGTTTTTCAAAATCCCCATTTGCTACTGAAGTATAAAGTAATGCATAAGCTAATTTATCTATTGATGGATAATTATCCTTGTTAGCAAAAATATTCTCCATTTCCTTTTGCGCAATATATGTAGCATTTACAATATCTCCAGAGGTTGCAGTTGTTTTATTAGATTGCATAAATATCCCCATAAAACTTAAAAGTATGATAGAGATTAAAACAATTGAGGCGATAACTTCTACTAAAGTAAGACCTTTTTGTTGATTAACATAACCAATACTTTCCATTTTTCTCCTCCCGAAATAATTTTTTTGAATCCTTTCAATTAATTTTCAAACGACATTATTTAATTTTAAAGATTAAATCTTTTAATTCTGTTCATATATTTTTAATTACTTCTTCCTACTTCAATTGAAATCATTAAAGCAGTCTTTTATTAGAAATTAGATAAAAATGACTATCAAGGGTATTATAACGAAATTTTGTATCTATATCTAATGGAATTTATCTTGTTTTGTAATTCATTAGAACTATTTTTTGAATATTTTTTTGAATTTTTTTCAGGAATTATAAAAATTAAATCGGAAAAAAAGTTGCATTTTTAGGGGTGTCAAACTACTATAGTTGTAGTATCATTTTGTATATAAATAGAAATTCCATTAGTGAATGGAAGGATGAGATGGATGAAAATGTACATAAAAATAATTAGCGTCATTTTAGCGATTGTTCTAATTGTAGGATTTTTTTGTTCCATCACTTGTGCTAAATGGCACAGTCTTTGCGAAAGAAAGTCCTGGAAATTCGACAATTGGTGGTATTGCTGTTGAAGGGCTGAATAAAGAAGAAATCCTCCAAATTCTTCGTGATGCTGTGGAGAAATGGCAGGAAACACCTCTTATTATTAGTGGTGGTGGTACGGAACAGGAACTGGATTCACATGATGTACAGTTTGATATAGAGCAGGTAGTATCACAATTTGAGGAGCTGTCAAAAAAAGCCGTGGTTTGCCTTTTGGGAAAGTAAAAGAACTGTTCAGCTCCCGATCCCTGTAATAGCTGGTGTCAATACAAAGAAAGCTGTGAAAAGTAATTCACAATGGAAAACAGAGGAAACGATTGCGAGGATTCTTAATCAGGCTGGAAATTTAGGCAGCCATCAGATTAATGCGGAATTAGTAGATATAAGTTCATTAGAGAATGAACGAATTGCCTTTCAAATTAGTGATATTCCGAAGAATGTTGACAATTTAGAGGGATTACTCGATACGCTGAATAATCAATTAATCGCACCGAACCAAAAGATGTCACTGTTACAGTTGCTTGGAGAGCAGGCGAATACGGTGCATACAGAAACCCTTAATTTTATAGCTTCGATGGTCTATAACACGATACTACAAACAGATTATGCCATTGTAGAACGTCATGCTCAAGCCATTCCACCTTCTTACCTACAGCAAGGATTGGAAGCAGAGGTGAATGTGGTGCTTGCCAAGGATTTGCAATTTGTGAATACCTCAGCTCAGCTTAGTAAACTAAAAGCTACGATTGAAGGAAATCAGTTAAAAATTGAAATATGGTCTGCGGAAAAAGACAAGGAAGTGACCGTTCGTGTGACGAAGGATAAGATTGTCAGACCGAGAATTATAGCTCGCTATTCAGATGAACTTGCTGCTGGTCAGGAGAAGATTGAGCAGGAGGGGCAGGAGGGTGTTCGTATTGAAATTTATCGCTCCATCCGTGTTAATGGTGGCTCTTCGGAGGAACAGCTAGTTAGCCGAGACTATTATGCTCCCGTCAACCGTATTGTTGTACGATCATCTCGTCAGCTTGAAGCCTCTGAAAGTGTCTTGACAGATCAGCAAAAGACAGCAACAGATTCTGATTTGCAGATGGATTTAGATGGTAATGGCTTACCTGATGCAAATACATCTGCAACAGAGCAGAAACAGGATGGACCAGAGATTGTCTATGGCTACTATGATAAGGGCGGAAATTTTGTACAAACTAGTCCTTAAAAGAGAGGAGTACTTTCATGGCAGCAAAAGCTGGACGGAAACGACTGGGTGATTTACTCGTAGAATCAGGTGTTATTACACCACAGCAATTAGAGTATGCGTTAACTGAAAAGTCAAAAGAAGAAAAACTTGGCGACTTTTTAATTAAAAAGAATTACTTAACAGAACAACAGCTTATTGAAGTCCTCGAGTTTCAGCTTGGGATTCCTCATATTAATTTAAACCAATATACGATTAGCCCTGATCTACTTCAGTTGATACCTGCTGAATTAGCAAAACGCGCAAACATTATGCCAGTGCGCAAGGAAAGAAATAAGCTCTTTATTGCCATGGCAGACCCGATGGATTACTTTGCTATTGAAGAAGTGCGTATGGCTACAGGCTGTCAAATTGAAACAAGTATTGCGGCGAAGGACGATTTATATCGAACAATTACTAAATACTATGATTTACAGGAATCAATGGATGCAGCCCTGTCTGATATGGCAACATCCACCATCGATATGCAAACAGATATTGAGCGTGAGGATTCACCAATTGTTCGTCTTGTTAATCAAATTATTGCAAATGGTGTAGCACAACGAGCTAGTGATATTCACTTTGACCCACAGGAAACCGAGCTACGTGTACGATATCGTGTTGATGGTGTCCTCAGAACAGAGCGTTCCTTGCCAAAAAAATATGCAAAGTGTTGTCTTAGCCCGAATAAAAATTATGGGAAATCTTAATATTACAGAAAATCGAATTCCTCAGGATGGTCGTATTAAATCAACGATTAATTTCCGACCGATAGATATTCGCCTCTCCACCCTACCAACCGTTTATGGAGAAAAGGTTGTAATGCGTATTTTAGATTTAGCAAACGCTGTAAATGGTATTGAACAACTTGACTTTTCTGGTCAAAATGAAGCATTATTTCGCTCTATGATTGCACATCCCAATGGTATTGTCCTCATAACAGGACCAACTGGATCTGGGAAATCCTCCACACTTTATGCGGCATTAAATGAATTAAACGATGATGGTGTCAATATTATTACCGTTGAAGATCCTGTTGAGTATCAATTGGCGGGTGTCAATCAGATTCAGGTAAAGGAAGAGGTTGGGCTCACATTTGCAACAGGGCTGCGTTCTATTTTGCGTCAAGACCCAGATATTGTCATGATTGGGGAAATTAGAGATTTAGAAACAGCACAAATTGCAACACGAGCTTCGTTAACAGGGCATTTAGTGTTAAGTACTGCATACCAATAGTGCAGTCGATTCTATATCACGTTTGCAGGATATGGGCATTGAATCATTTTTACTATCGTCTTCATTAGTTGGTATTATGGCACAGCGTCTTGTTAGACGAAATTGTAGGGATTGCTCTGAGATTTATACATTTACTGAATATGAGTTAGCTATTTTCAAAGATAATGGCATACCAGATGTGACGCAGGGACGTAAGGGACGTGGCTGTGCAGCATGTAATTTTACTGGTTATCGAGGGAGGATGGCTATTCATGAAATCCTACCCGTTGATCGGCATGTGAAGGAATTGATTATCCATGAGGTGGGCGATCAGAAAATCAGAGAATATATGAAGCAGCAACACTTTAAAACATTGCTAATGGATGGTTTACAAAAGGTTGCGGCAGGACAGACAACAATTTCAGAAATCTTACGTGTTGCAAGTAAAGAGTAGGAGGTGAGCCCAATGACAGCATATTCAATTATTGAGTTATTACATCGTTCCTTTGAAGTGAAGGCATCTGATTTACATTTAACAAAAGGGGTGCCACCTGTTTATCGAATTCACGGTCAGCTTGAGCACTATGGTACGGAGCCGTTAGAAAGTAACGATTTATTAGAAATGGTGAAGACGATTTTGCCCGTTCATAAGCAGCAGGAATTCGAGGAGAAGGGGGAGACGGATTTTAATTATTCTCTACCTGGGAAATGTCGTTTTCGTGTGAATGCTTATCATCAGCGCAATGAGGTATCAGTGGCGGCTCGTTTAATCGAGGCAAAAATACCTTCGATTGAAACGTTAAATATGCCACAGGTGCTCTATCAGCTTGCAGAAAAGCCACAGGGATTACTTTTAGTAACAGGTCCAACTGGCTCTGGAAAATCCACGACATTAGCTGCCATGATTGACTACATCAATGAAACAAGAGCGAAGCATATTATTACACTTGAGGACCCGATCGAATACTTACACGCTCATAAAAAAATCCATTATTAATCAGCGTGAGGTCGGTGTCGATACAAAAAGCTTTGCCAATGGCTTACGGGCTTCACTACGTCAGGACCCTGACATTATTTTAGTTGGTGAGATGCGTGACTATGAAACAATCTCTACAGCAATCACCGCCGCAGAGACAGGGCACTTAGTGATGGCGACATTGCATACAAGTAGTGCACCAACGACAATTGATCGTATTATCGATGTTTTTCCACCTCATCAGCAGGCACAAATACGCGTACAGCTAGCCAATGTGCTGCAGGGTATTATTTCACAAAGATTATTTGTTCGCAAGGATGTAAAGGGACGTATTGCAGCAACAGAAATTCTCGTGCAGGCACCGTCTATTTCGAATTTAATTCGCAATGAAAAGGTACATCAAATTCCAAGTGTAATGCAAACAAGTAAGGCACTAGGGATGCATACGCTTCAATCATCGATCCAGCAGTTAATTACAACAGGGAAAATCTCACTTGAGGATGCTAGACCGTATATGAATGCGGGGGAGTATAGTTGACCGTATTTCGCTATAATGGGCGCACAAAAGCAGGCGTACAGAAAAAGGGTGTTATTGAAGCATCAAATAAACAGGCTGCGATTGATAAGCTACGAAAGCAAGGCATTAATGCGCGTGAGGTACAGGAATCGACTAGTATTTTACATAAGGAGCTTGCGATTGCA
Organism: Lysinibacillus pakistanensis; assembly: GCA_001312325.1. Next base: position 19,349 of record BBDJ01000042.1, read on the forward strand.
CGAAAGGTAAAGCATCAGGACTTTGTTGTCTATTGCCGCCAGTATGCCACATTAATACGTGCTGGTATTTCGGTTGTAGAGGCTACCCAAATTTTAGCAGCACAAACCAAAAATAAAACGTTAAAAAAAGGCTTTGCTGGAGATAGAGGAGGATATTCGGAGCGGTACAGCCTTTTCAGATGCCGCAGCCAAGCATCCAAAGGCATTTCCCATTTTATTTGTGAATATGATGCGTGCCGGTGAGGCTACAGGAAGCATTGACGATACATTAGACCGACTAGCCAATACTTTGGAAAAGCAATATAGCATCAAAAAGAAAATAACATCGGCACTTACATACCCTGCGATTTTATCTATTTTAACCATTGGCGTTGGATTATTTTTAATGGTCTTTATTGTACCAACCTTTATGGCTACCTTTAAGGATATGGATTTGGAAATGCCTTTGCTGACAGTAATTGTTGTTGGGATCAGTGATTGGCTTATCGCTAACTGGTATTTTATGATTTTAGCCTTGGTAATCATCGTTGTTGTCTTTAATCTTTTATATAAAAAAAATAAAAATTTTAATTATTCAATCAATATGACGATTTTGCGTATGCCAATATTTGGTCCATTAATGCAAAAAGCGTTATTGCTCGCATGACGCGAACATTAGCTACACTGTTTAGCAGCTCTGTGCCAATCTTAAATGCCTTAACCATCGTTGAAAAGATTGCAGGCAATCCTGTTATTGCCAAGGTAGTTGTTGAGGCACGTGATAATTTAGAAAAGGGTGGCACTTTATCCGAGCCACTTGAAAAAAAGCTGGCTATTCCCACCACTTGTCTCACAAATGGCTGCTATCGGTGAACGAACAGGCTCACTCGATTATATGCTAGAAAAGGTAGCAGACTTTTATGAGGAGGAAGTAGATCGGTCAGTTGATACCCTAAAATCACTTGTTGAGCCATTAATGATTTTAGTACTGGCAGCGGTAGTGGGGATTATTGTTGCCGCGATATTCCTGCCAATGTTCAAGTTGTACGAAAATATGTAATAGTAGTATTTTTGAATAATTTTCTAGGCTGATAGCTAACACTAAATGAATGCCTATCTTTAAGAAGGAAGTACGTGTCGACACACTTCATATAGAAAAATAGTTTAAGGAGGAATTGAGTATGTTCAAAAAAATTAATGAACAAAAAGCTTTTGAAAAATCAAAAGGGTTTAACGCTAATCGAATTATTAGCAGTTATCGTGATTTTAGCGATTGTTGCTGCGATTGCTGTTCCTGCAATTGGGAATATTATTGAAAATTCACGTTATAATGCGGTAAAGTCAGATGCGATTAATGTATTGAATGCAGCTCATTTGTATTATACAGATAATCCTGGAGGAGATCCTAAAGTAATAGGAACTGCTACGCAAGTGACAATTAAACAATTAAAAGAAGCAAATTACTTAGAAACTGCTGGTAAAATTCCTGATGAAGCTTTAGTATTTAATAACAATCCTAAACAATTAACTACAAATCCTATTACCTATTCTGGTAATAAACAAGTAACTTTTACTAAAGCATCAATTACAGTGATAAATGCTGATCCAAATAAAGGTAGTGGAGCTGGTGGTTACGTTATACAATAATTAGTCCTCCCAACCTCCCCAGAAATGCCCCATGCATTTCTGGGTGGGAAATGGATGACTAATTAATTCACCTATGTATTAGCTTAAAAAAAGGGGGTCTTTTCACATGTTCAAGAGAAAGAAAAAAATCGTATGTGTCCCTCGAATTGAAGGATTATGTTCTGCGTGCCATTGTGGCGGAAGGGCCTGATCCTTCACGTTGGCGGCATTATGAGCTGCCATTAGCACATGGCATTCTTGAAAATGGCATTATCCATGATGAGGTCGCTTTATTTGAATCGATGAATCAAGAGGTTGCGAAATGGGTTGGCAAAAAACAATTGGCTCGAATGTTTGTGCCGGATATGTCTGTTCTCTTGAAAAGCTTTGATGTCCCTCATGACTTGAAGCCAGAGGAGCTTAGAGGCTATGCCGAAATGGAGATTGGGCACTCGATTCATCTACCATTTCAGGAGCCACTGATTGATGTTTATGATGCTGATCCACTTGATGGGAAGGCACAATTATATGCCGCGCCCTCAGAGGAAGTGAATAAAATTGTGGCGATGCTCCTCGATATAGCATTGGAGCCAGAGGCAGCGGATATCCGTGCTCTTTGTAATATTCGTTTATTGCATCATTTACAGCTATTGGAGATGGATAAAACCTATTTAATTGCAGAATGGTCTATTAATGAGCTGTCGATTAGCATATTTTCACAGGGCAATGTGGAATTTTTACGCTATCAATCAATTGATACGAATATGGAGCAATGGGAAAGCAAGGCACAGAGCGAATATAGCTATAACTTTCAATTTAATGGAGAGCTAGAGGATTATCGAATGATTGTTATGGATCAGGTGCTGGAAATTGATCGTATGATGAACTTCTTTCGCTTTTCTTTACATAAGGGTGAAAAATCTGTTGATGAGATCATTATTATAGGGGACAACCCTTTATTACCTACCATTAGTGAGTTTCTACGTGCCAATTTAGGTGTTCCATTAACCGAGTTAAATGATCAGATGCTGCAGAAGAAGTTTCCACAGTTTTCAAGAGCATTTTCCTCCTTGCTTGGACTAGCCTGAAGGAGGTTCACGGATGATTCCAGAAATTAACCTCTTACCGAAATTAGAGAAGCGGAAAACCTCGCCATTGTTGCTTTATATGATTCTAGCAATTATTCTTATTATTTTAGCGTTTATGACCTATCTATTTTTTTGATGCTAGGACAGCATTAAAGGATTTATCAGCTGAAGAGAGACGCTTGGTGGAAAGACAGGAGCAGCTACGAAATGATATTGCCACAAAGCAAAGTCAAAATACAGGCTCATTAAAGCAGTCTGTTCACTATGTACAAAGTGTTGCTTATCCCGTAACGCCCTTAATTGATGAAACAAATGCATTGCTACCAAGTCCAAGCTATTTACGTAGCTATTCATTTGGCACAAACCAAGTATTAATTGAGGCAGATTTTGAAACAATGACAGCTATTTCTAAATATGTCGAGCGTTTATTAGCAAGTCCTTATTTTACAGATGCCCAAATTGGCTCTATCACTAATTTTGACATTGAGCTAGGAGAGCAGGACAAGGACTTACCTGCTGAGGAAAAATTTAAGCAGATGCCTCGTTACTCTGTGTCCATTACAGCTACAATTGACTTTATGTATCTGGTAGGGGGACGAAGCTCATGACGAGATTACTAAATAATAAGAAATCAGGCATACTATTGCTTGTCCTGTTGATAGCCTCCTTATTGTTTGCCCTCTATTATTATGTTATTTTGCCAAAGAAAGATGAGGTACAAGCGAAGGAAGCTAGTATTCAAAGCCTGCAAACTGAGATTAAAAACTTAGAGCAATCCCTTACCTCCTTTGATGAGCAGCTCGAGGTTCCCATGCAGGAAACTTTAGAGATGCAAAAAAAAAGTGCCAAATGTAAGAGCGGTTGAGCAGGTATTGAGGGATATGGTGGAAATTGAAGAGGTTACAGGTACGCGCATGGAGTCGCTGATCTTTAATAATTATGATGAGCCTGTGGCAGATGCCAACGTGGGTCAAACAAATACAGTTGCTGAGGCAGAAGCAAAGGTTAATGAGGAAAGTCAAGAGAGTTCGGAAACTCCGCCTATTTCTACGATTTCTCAAGAAAACATTCCACCAGAGCTAAAGCTAGTAACCTTTACCTTTGATATTGGGGCCTTAACATTTGACTCAATGGTTACCTTTTTAAAGGAAGTGGAAAAGCTTGAGCGAGTGATGAAAATTGATACGATTAAAATGTCTCTTCCTGGTGAGAAAGAAAAGCTGGACAAAGAGGCGGATACTATCATTAAGGCTACTGTACAGATTACGACGTTCTATTACGAGGGACAAGAATAAAGATAGGCGCGCATACTTTATATGTATGGGCGCCTCTTAGTTTAGGAGGACATAAAAATGGAAATGGCTTATACCGTGACAGTATTTATTTTTGGGCTTGTTTTTGGTTCTTTTTTTTAATGTGGTGGGGTTACGTGTACCTATCAAGGAATCCATTGTGCGACCACCCTCACATTGCACAAATTGTCAAAGGCAGCTAACAGCCCTTGATTTAGTACCTGTATTGTCCTATGTATGGCTAGGAGGAAAATGCCGTAGCTGTGGACAGAAAATTTCTTGGATTTATCCTTTAATGGAGCTGATTACAGGGGTTTTATTTGCATTTGCCTATTGGAAACTAAGCTTTACCATAGAATTTTTTTGTAGCTATATTGCTGATATCATTACTTGTTATTATCGTAGTATCAGATTTTGCTTATATGCTTATTCCTGATAAAGTCCTGCTCTTTTTCCTACCATTGCTCTTCATAGGACGTGTACTTTCACCGTTATCCCCATGGTGGGATAGTGCGCTGGGTGCAATTGTTGGCTTTGGCATATTATATAGTATAGCTGTCCTGTCAAAAGGTGGTATGGGTGGGGGAGATATTAAATTATTCTTTTTACTAGGGCTTGTATTGGGCACATTAAATACACTCTTAACGTTGTTTATAGCCGCTGTTATCGGGATGGTTGTTGGCATTATAGTGTTAAAGGCAAGACAGCAGGGCAGAAAGACACCCATTCCATTTGGCCCATCCATTGCTATTGCGGCTATAGTTGTCTATTTTTATGGAGATGCCTTGATGAATTGGTATCTTGGGTTATGGTAAGGAATAACTTGAAATTATGGAGGGGATAAAGTGAAGCCAGTAATTGGCATAACGGCCTTTTTGGAGGATGATTTGTCAGCAAGATTAAATGCTGCCTACAGCAATAGTATTATCGAAGCTGGGGGCATTCCGCTCATTATTCCACCTGGTATAGAGGAGGATGTTGCACAAACTTTGTCGTTGACAGACGGGTTATTGCTGTCGGGAGGCTGTGATGTCCATCCATTTCTCTTTGATGCAGAGTCTACACCCAAATTAGAAGGTACACCCTGAAAGAGATTCTGTAGAGCTTGCTTTAATTGAGGCAGCCTTTATTCGCAAGATGCCGATTTTTGGTATATGTCGTGGCATTCAAATATTAAATGTTGCCCTTGGAGGCAATGTCTATCAGGATATGGAGAGCGAATACCATAGTAAAAAATTATTAAAGCATATGCAGCAGGCAGCTCGGGGTGTTGCTACCCACTATGTTACGGTTACACCTGATTCATTATTAAACAGAATCACCGAGAAAGAAAAAAATAGCCGTAAATTCCTTTCATCATCAAGCTGTCAACGTATTAGCTGAGAAATTAAAGGTTGCTGCCAAATCCAGCGATGGAATTGTAGAAGCGGTCGTACATGAAGATCACCCGTTTTGTCTGGCGGTACAGTGGCATCCAGAAGAGCAGGCGATGGCAGGAGATGAAGTGTCAAAGAGAATATTTACTGCTTTTATAAAGGCAAGCCTAACATTCAAATTAGAGGCATAGAATCCATTGTAAAGTGGATTCTTTTTGATAAAGGAAGATGGCGAAAAATTTTGTTCGACATCTTCGTAAAGGTATTTAATACTGCCAATTACGGATAAATGCAGGGAGTAGGGGGTGATTTGGATTACAGCGCTTTGCTGACGTTAGCTCCAATATTTCATCCTGGTCATCATCAGTCACCGAAATAAAAACAAAAATGCTTTCGTTAATAATGCCCTCCTGCTTCAATTCATACATCGTATCACTCATTGCTTGATGAAGCATTTCTTTATGTTTAACAAATTCCTCGTCTTCGATATGCAATATTTTATCTAATAATTCACGACTAATCTTTTCGAGCATATCTGTCTCATCATAATGTAAATATTCATCCTTTAAAAAGCGATAGTTTTCGGGGTCGTCCTCATAATTCTGACCAATTTTAATTAGTGATTTTTCTGTTCCGATTGTTAAATAAAGGCTACCACAATCACCATCTGTCACTAAAACAGCCGCATAAATTTGTTCATCGTTTAAGGAGCTATACATTGTCGTATAAGCCTCTTGTACAGCTTGCTTAATTTTTTTGTTTCAAATAGATGCACTCCCTATGTAGATCGTATTTTGTTCTATGTCTCAAATTAAGAAAAAGAGGTATATGCTCATCTGGGAACATATCAGCCTCTTAAAATCATCCAAAAATTTTATATTTTTTAGTGCACACGACGATAAAGCCTACAACTTGTCCTAAAATTGAAACTTGATCGACAATAATTGGCTCCATTGTGGAGTTTTCAGGCTGTAAACGGAAATGATTTTTTTCCTTAAAGAAACGCTTAACCGTTGCTTCATCCTCTTCTGTCATTGCCACGACAATATCCCCATTATCAGCCGTTGATTTTTGCTTTACAATAACTAAATCTCCATCAAGTATACCAGCTTCAATCATGGATTCACCCATAATCTCTAGCATAAATAATTGATCCTCACTTGTCCCATAAGTATCTGGCAGCGGGAAATACTCTTCGATATTTTCAATAGCTGTAATTGGAGAACCTGCTGTTACCTTACCCACAAGAGGGACATGAATAACACTTTGCTTTTGGATCGAATCTTCTGGCTCCAATATTTCAATGGCACGTGGCTTTGTTGGGTCACGGCGGATAAAGCCCTTTTGTTCTAAACGAGCTAAATGTCCATGAACTGTTGAGCTTGAAGCAAGTCCAACTGCTTCGCCAATTTCACGTACAGATGGTGGATACCCCTTTGCGCGTACTTCTTCTTTAATAAAGGCTAAAATGTCTTCTTGTCTTTTCGAAACTTTTTTTCATGATTGCTCACCTCTTTTTTTCTTTTATTTCTACTTATTAGATAGTATAGCAGAATGCGAACACTTATGCAAACATAGGTTCGAAAAGTGTTTGACAAAAACATTTGTTCGCACTATTATAAGAACATACATTCCGAACAAACATTCTAGAAAAGAGGTTATAATGATGAATTGGTTAAAGAAAAATCCGCATATCTCCATTTTATTAGGGGCTTGCTTACTGTTTACAGGATACCTTTACATAACAGATCCTGGTGAGGTGACTTACAAGGAAATACAGGTCGAGCATGGCGATAGCCTATGGTCGTTAGCAGAGCAATACCGTGGTAAAATGAGTAAGGAAGACTGGATTAAATTAGTAAAGACAGAAAATGAATTACCCGATGTTCAAATTATTGCAGGTAAATCATTAGTCATTCCAGTGGTGGGAAACCAAGCCAATCCCATAAACTCTATTGAAATTGCGAGAAATGAACCATGATAAATAAACAACAATCGGCTGTAATCTATTGCCGTGTGAGTACAGAAAAAGAGACACAAAGTTCCTCGCTCGAGCGTCAGCAGGAAGAATTAACGCGCTATGCCAAGGAGCAGGGCTACAATATAAAGGGCATTTTTTTTAGATCAGCATAGTGGCTATGATGTGGAGCGTGATGGCTTACTTGAAATGCTTGATATCATTAAAGAAAAGGAAATTCATGCACTATTTGTTCAGGATGAAACTCGCTTAGGACGTGGGAATGCCAGAATGGCTGTGCTGCATTTATTGCAAAAAACAGAAACAGATGTTTTCTCCATGCGGGATGCAGGACCTGTACAATTAAATGAAATGGATACAATGCTGCTAGAAATATTAGCGATCGTAGAGGAATATCAGCGTAGAATCCATAATGCTAAAATACGGCGTGGTATGCGTCGAGCTGTGGAAAAGGGTTATAGACCTGAAAATAATTTATCGAATCGTGGAAATCCGAATGGGCAGGAGCGAAAGGAAGTCCCGATAGAGGAAATTATTAAGCTTCGAAACAAAGGCTTTACATTCGAGGAAATTGCCATGACGCTTCGAGGCTTAGGATTTGATGTCAGCAAGGCAACAGTACATCGAAGGTATCGGGAGCATCAGGAAAAGGTAATAGGAGAATAGTGGAAGGTCAGTGGGAGTTTTGTCATCCCACTGATGAAAGAGAAGAGCATGATTAATACAAGCTCTCAATTATCACATTATCGGGTAGTTTAAATGGATTTTCTTGAAATGCTTTGTATAGTTATTATACAGACATTGATTGGAACCGCATAATGACACAAAAAAGCACCCATTCAACTAAATAGGTGCTTTTTTTCATAAATGGTAAATTGGTATCATGTGATTTTATTGATGTTTCTTTACTTTCTAAAAAGTGATGTACTCTACTTCCAAACTTGACATAGGAATTATTTACTTGTGAAACATTTTGATTTTGAAATGTTTGGTTGCTGTTACCAGTTATAAATATTGGCACAATACATAATGGACAACTCCCATCATCTTCAATCATAGAACCACATAGCGAGCAATACTTGTCTTCAAGCTCACCTGTTTGATTAACTTTGTCCTCCAAAAGCTGTAATTCCAATAAAGACTTCAAATCATTAGGATTAGTTATTGCTAATGATTTTTCTTTCAAAGAATCATTAAATACTGTTGCAAATAAGGAGGTCTTTATTGGAACAGTAACTACATCATTATTCATTTTACTATTTGTAAAAATATTAAATGTACTGAAATTATTAATGTTTATAAAATCCACCTCATATTCCGCACCAATGAAGAAAATTTCATGTATTTTTATTCCATGGTATCATTTTTGGTAAAAAAACTTGTTTTTCTGAAAACATCAATCCAATAACTTACATTCTCATCTACACGTAATGAGAGTCTGTTAAGGACATATATAATCCTAGCTTCTTTTTGTTTTTTAAGGAATTGTACAAAACCTTAGTTATATAATAATACATTGCGTTAGACAAATAAATGGTAAATTAGTTATTTATTTGTTAATTAATCATATGATTTCACTTTTATACATTTTTATAGGTAAATTTTTGCCCTCATATTGTTCAGTGAATAGCTCTAATAATTGACGATAATATTCTATAGAAGAAGATATGAATATCTCGAGAAATGAAACAATGAACGAATTAAACAAAAACTGGCTGGCATGAGTCCAGTAAAATACCGAACATATGCCAGCCAATTAACTGCATAATAAAATTCTAACTTTAAGGGGGGCCAAAAGGCTTCTAGTGCATCTTAGTATTTATCTTTTATTGGCAAATTGTTAGAAGTCACTATAATATTCACTTTGCTTGATTGTAACAGCAATATTTGCTATACCCACTCCTCACCTAAAACAGCATAATAGTATTCATCCCACCATTCATCACCATTCGGGATACATTTTTTTAAAATATCCTTCACGTCTCATGCCGATTTTCTCCATTACACGATAGGAGGCAATATTTTCAGGCTGGCATGTTGCGATGATTCGATGAAGGTTCATTTCCTTGAACCCATAGTGTAGTACAGCTTTTGCTGCCTCAGAAGCATAGCCTTTGTTGTAGTATTTCGGATTAAAGACCCAGCCAATTTCATATGTATGGTCGCCAAAATATTGATGAAAAACAATATGACCAATGATCAAATTCTCTTCTATTAAAGTAACTGGAAAGTATTTTGCTTGCTCACCACTATTGTCTGATACAAATTTCTTAGCCATGTCCTCGTTAAAAACACCTTCAGGAATATACTTCATCACATGGCTATCGGATGTATAGTCATAGACTGCCTGCCAATCGTCCTCCTTAAAATTTCGAATAAGTAATCTATTTGTTTCTATCTTCATGTATTTTCCTCCATGCAAGTAAATTTTTAAAAGCTCTCTATATATAGTTATACACATCTATCTTCTGAAAGTCATGTAATCTGTGGTATTTTTTACTAAAGTAAAAGGGTTGGTATAACTGCATTTTAAGGGAATACATGCTATACTTTGCATACCAAATACATTAAGATATGTACTGGAAAGGTGTGTAACTATGTTATCAAAGGAAAAAAATTAAGCGAATCAATGAACTTTCTGCCAAAGCAAAGAATGGAACATTATCGGAGGCAGAAGCGAAGGAGCAAACAGCACTTCGTAAAGAGTATTTAGATACATTTAGAGCAACTATGCGTGATACCATTGAAAATGTAAAAGTGGTAGATATAGAAGGAAATGATGTAACACCTGAAAAGGTAAAACAAGCGAAAAAAAATAAATTTCTAAATTAATGTGACACATTTAGATCAATTACGCCTCAGCGTAATTGAGTCCGGATTTTGAATTGTGTTAGCACAATTCACTCCATTCAAAATCCGTGACATCCGCCGGAGGCATTATCTTTATTCAGTTGACCTTATATGGTTTATGGCTGTGAAAATATTATAACTATTACTTTATAATGAGGTTGGATTTTCTACTGAATAAAGATAAAGTATGTTACAAATGCTAAATAGTATAACAAAAGCATTGTTTTCTGTGGCAATGTTGACTAAACTGTAGAAGAACAATATATAGGACGAGAAAGGATGTCACAACAAAATGACTCAACATGCGGATCAACTAGCGATTAATGCTATCCGAACATTGTCAATCGATGCAATTGAAAAAGCAAATTCAGGTCACCCAGGTTTACCGATGGGGGCAGCGCCAATGGCTTATACACTTTGGACAAAACAACTTCACCATAATCCAGCTAATCCGAAATGGTTTAACCGTGATCGTTTTGTACTTTCTGCAGGTCATGGCTCTATGCTACTGTACAGTTTACTTCATCTAGGTGGCTATGGCTTACCAATGGAGGAAATTCAAAACTTCCGTCAATGGGATTCATTAACTCCAGGACATCCTGAATATGGTCATACAGTTGGGGTAGAGGCTACAACAGGTCCTCTAGGTCAAGGTATAGCTATGACAGTAGGTATGGCAATGGCTGAGCGTCATTTAGCAGCTACTTACAATAAACCAGGTCATGACATTGTTGATCACTATACATTCGCACTTTGTGGCGATGGTGACTTAATGGAAGGTGTAGCAGCAGAAGCTATTTCTTTAGCGGGTCACTTAAAACTTGAAAAATTAATCGTACTTTACGATTCTAATGATATTTCTCTTGATGGTGATTTAGAAAAATCATTCTCAGAAAATGTTCAAAAACGTTTCGAATCATATGGCTGGAACTATTTAAAAGTAGCAGATGGCACAGATGTTGAAGCCATTAACTCAGCTATCGAGGAAGCTAAAAAAATCAACTGGCAAACCAACACTGATTGAAGTGAAAACGGTGATTGGTTTCGGTTCTCCAAATAAATCAGGTAAAGCAGATTCACATGGTGCACCACTTGGTACAGATGAAGTTGTATTAACGAAAGCAGCCTATGAATGGGCACATGAACCATTCCAAATTCCTGCTGAAGTATACGATACATTTAATGCTGCCGCTGAAGTGCAAGGAGCACAGCCTGAAGAAGCTTGGAATGCTAAATTTGCAGCTTATAAACAAGAATTCCCAGAGCTAGCTGCTCAATTTGAAAAAGCAATGAATGGCGAATTACCAGAGGACTTTGCTTCTGAGTTACCAGTTTATGAAGCAGGTAAATCTGTAGCAACACGTTCTTCTTCAGGTGATGCGATTAATGCCATTGCGAAGAAAACACCATCATTCTTTGGTGGTTCTGCTGACCTTGCAGGCTCCAATAAAACAACGATGAAGGGGGCAGGCGATTTCTCTGCAGATGATTATGCTGGCCGTAATATCTGGTTTGGTGTACGTGAATTTGCAATGGGTGCTGCTATGAACGGTATGGCTCTTCACGGTGGTTTAAATGTATTTGGTGGTACGTTCTTCGTCTTCTCTGATTACGTTCGTCCAGCCGTTCGCCTTTCTGCATTAATGGGTCTTCCTGTAACGTATGTATTTACGCATGACTCGATTGCAGTAGGGGAAGATGGTCCAACACATGAACCAATCGAACACCTTGCATCATTACGTGCAATGCCAAATCTATCTGTTATTCGCCCTGCAGATGCAAATGAATCAGCAGTTGCTTGGGAGCTTGCCGTAGCATCAGAAAAAAACGCCAACTGTTTTAGTGCTATCTCGTCAAAACTTGCCTGTATTGAATGCATCTATTGATACGGTACGTGAAGGAGTTGCGAAGGGTGCTTATACAGTATCTCCAGCTTCAAAAGACGTGGCAGATGCAATTTTAATTGCAACTGGCTCTGAGGTTTCACTTGCTGTGGAAGCACAAAAAGCATTAAAAGCAGAAGGTATGGATGTAGCAGTTGTATCAATGCCATCTATGGATCGCTTTGAAAAGCAAGATGCAGCTTACAAAGAATCTGTTCTACCAAAAGCTGTGACAAAACGTCTTGCCATTGAAATGGGTGCGTCATTCGGCTGGCATAAATATACTGGCTTTGAAGGTGACGTTCTTGCTATCGACAAGTTCGGCGCATCAGCACCAGGTGAATTAGTGATGGAGAAGTATGGATTTACAGTAGAGAATGTTGTAGAGAAGGTAAAAGCTCTCTAATATCTTGAGGTACCGCAATACTCAGTAGGGTTAAAAACCCTCTGAGTGCTGCGGTATTTTTTCATCTTTGGAAGATTTTATGAGGGAAATCCAAATAGCTGCGCCATGAATACATAGAGTGGCAATAAATATGAAGAAGCTCTTTGCACTCCCTCCGATATTGAGCTCATCGGCTATAATACCACTAAACCAAAGCAGTTGACCTGAAATAAGGATAGAAAGTCCTGCAAACAGAAGACAAAACCAAGTTGGTACATTTTTAATAAAGACAATCAACAGCAATATAATAGCGAACAGCAATATGACCTCAAAAATAGGATCGAGTAGAGAAAACGAATGATTTGTAACAAATTGTTTATAAGTAAAATGTGTTTCCATACAATTCCTCCTTATACTAAGTAATAACGATAATAGAATGAGAAGGTTCAATTTTCCTTAAAATTTATATTACCATTATTTCCTTATCTGTGTACAATTAGAAAAGATTTTGAAGAAGTGGGGTAGAGATATGAAGAACTATAGAGTAATATTATTTGATTTAGACGGCACCTTGTCTGATCCTAAAATCGGTATAACAAAATCGGTTCAGTACGCTTTAGAAAAGATGGAGATTATCGAGGAGGATTTGGATAGGCTTGAGACATTTATCGGTCCACCATTGCAAGTATCTCTTGCTGAACAATATGGAATGGATGTGGCACAAATCCATCAAGCAATTGCTTATTATCGTGAACGATTTTCGAAAAAGGGCATGTATGAAAATAAACTCTATCCACAAGTAACCTCCTTATTAGCGAATTTGAAGGAGCAAGGCTATCAATTAGCAGTGGCTACGTCTAAGCCAACCGTTTTTGCGGAACAAATTTTAAGCTATTTTAACCTTGAGCAGTTCTTTGACCTTGTGGTGGGAAGTCATTTAGATGGCACACGATCCGCAAAAGGTGAGATCATCGCGTTTGTTCTAGAAAGCTTTAGCGAGGTTCCCCGTCAGCATTTTATTATGATAGGAGATCGAAAATACGATATTGCTGGCGCACAAGAAAATCAAATTGATTCTATTGGAGTAACATACGGCTTCGGATCATTGGAAGAACTACAGCATGCCCAAGCAACGTATATTGTGAGTAGTGTCCAAGAGCTTCAGGAGATTTTTAATCAATAAAAAAACTGCATTACTAAAAATGCAGTTTCATGTTGTTGAAATACTATTATGTCAATGAAATCAAGGTGACAAATTAAAAAGTAATAGCCCTTTTTCAAAACGAGGGGGTTGATCGTATTTTCTTCTGGTATTTTACACAAATGTAAAGTATAAATTGAAATCTTAGCCATCACTATATTGCTAAAAATGGAGTTTAGGTAACATTTCCCTATACAAAAGCAGTGTTAGCAATAAGTGGCTTTATGTATCGTTACAAAGTAGTTTTATGCACAAAATGTAGGTTGA
>BBDJ01000043.1 GCA_001312325.1 Lysinibacillus pakistanensis
AAACTATTTATAAGATACTTGTCATTATGATAAAATATGTTATAATAGGTATTGTCTTTCAAATAGTCTAGTAATGATGGCAAAGAGGTCACACCCGTTCCCATACCGAACACGGAAGTTAAGCTCTTTAGCGCCGATGGTAGTTGGGGGCTTCCCCCTGTGAGAGTAGGACGTTGCTAGGCTATATACTAAAATTATTCCGAAGTAGCTCAGTTGGTAGTAGCACCTGACTGTTAATCAGGTTGTCGCAGGTTCGAGTCCTGCCTTCGGAGCCATTCTTGGAGAGTTGTCCGAGTGGCCGAAGGAGCACGATTGGAAATCGTGTAGGCGGTTAACACTGTCTCAAGGGTTCAAATCCCTTACTCTCCGCCAGCACTTTACGATTTTATTCCAAACGAAGGCCCCTTGGTCAAGTGGTTAAGACACCGCCCTTTCACGGCGGTAACACGGGTTCGAATCCCGTAGGGGTCACCATGTTAATACCCAGAAACGGAGGATTAGCTCAGCTGGGAGAGCATCTGCCTTACAAGCAGAGGGTCGGCGGTTCGAGCCCGTCATCCTCCACCATTAAATTTATAAATAGTATATTATTATCGCGGGGTGGAGCAGTGGTAGCTCGTCGGGCTCATAACCCGAAGGTCGTTGGTTCAAATCCGGCCCCCGCAACCAAAATGGTCCCGTGGTGTAGCGGTTAACATGCCTGCCTGTCACGCAGGAGATCGCCGGTTCGATCCCGGTCGGGACCGCCATTTTTTTAAAATATGGGTCAGTAGCTCAGTTGGTAGAGCATTAGATTGAAGCTCTAAGTGTCGGCGGTTCGATTCCGTCCTGACCCACCATATTTTGCCGGTTTAGCTCAGCAGGTAGAGCAACTGACTTGTAATCAGTAGGTCGTGGGTTCGATTCCTATAGCCGGCACCATTTTCCTGGAGGGGTAGCGAAGTGGCTAAACGCGGCGGACTGTAAATCCGCTCCTTAGGGTTCGGCGGTTCGAATCCGTCCCCCTCCACCAGTTTTATTGAAATAGGGGCATAGTTCAACGGTAGAATAGAGGTCTCCAAAACCTTTGGTGTGGGTTCGATTCCTACTGCCCCTGCCAATTGATTTTATGGCGATTGTGGCGAAGTGGTTAACGCACCGGATTGTGGTTCCGGCATTCGTGGGTTCGATTCCCATCAGTCGCCCCATTTTCTATAAAATTAATAAAAGTCCAATAAAATATAATTATGGCGATTGTGGCGAAGTGGTTAACGCACCGGATTGTGGTTCCGGCATTCGTGGGTTCGATTCCCATCAGTCGCCCCATTAAAAATTTTGGGGTATAGCCAAGTGGTAAGGCAACGGATTTTGATTCCGTCATTCCCTAGGTTCGAATCCTAGTACCCCAGCCATTTTTGCGGAAGTAGTTCAGTGGTAGAACACCACCTTGCCAAGGTGGGGGTCGCGAGTTCGAACCTCGTCTTCCGCTCCAAATATGATGGCGGCATAGCCAAGTGGTAAGGCACGGGTCTGCAACACCCTTATCACCGGTTCAAATCCGGTTGCCGCCTCCATATTATTTTTGTTAATCGGTGTATCCGATTTTTTTTATCTCCATTATGCCGGTGTGGCGGAATTGGCAGACGCGCACGACTCAAAATCGTGTTCCTTTGGAGTGTCGGTTCGACCCCGACCACCGGTATCTTTAGATTAATTATAAAAAGTTAAGAAAGCTCATAAACCTTGATATGATAGGGTTTATGAGCTTTTTACATTTCCTTAGAAAACGATAAGAATTGGTTTTGTTTTACACAAGCTTTTATCCAAAAAGGGTTTTATGAGTAGAATTCTTTTAAAGGGGGATGAAGATGGAGTTTAAGGATTATTTGATGCAGGAGTATAACATTAGCGAAAGTTCTGCAAAGGACTATGTAGGGCGTTTTAACGGTATTATCAATAGAGGGTTGTATAATGGAGAAGATAAAATGACTAACACTCTAAAAGAAGCTATTGAAAAAGAATTTCCAAATTTAAAAAAATCATTATTTCCTTACACTTGAAAGGTATATTAAATATAAAAAAAAGAATAAACTAAAAGCTCAGTTTAGCTTATGACGAAATAGTTGTACTTATGGAATATGAGATGTTAATTACTACTCATTATACATTTCTATAAAAGTTTCGAATGCTTCAACTTTCGGGGTAGAAATAAAAAAATATTAGTTTGATTTGAATAAGAAAAAAAGCGTTTTTGGAAGATAGTAATTCCAATTCGCTTTTTTTTTGTTTAAGTAATGATAAAGATTCTTTAAATCTATCTTAGAATTACTTCTTTTCTGTGGCAAAATAAAAAATAGAAAATATAGGGAAAATTATTCCAACCCATAATGCAGTACTCCATCCCCCAATAGCATAGGCCCATCCTCCGGTTGCTGACCCAATTGCACCACCAAAAAAAGAAAATTGCCATGAATAGTCCATTAAGACGACTACGAACTACGGGGCTCAACGAGAAAAGTGCACGTTGACTGAGCACAAGATTTGCGGATACCCCAGCATCTATCAATAGGGATGAAACTACTAGAACAACTATTCCAATAGGTGAGCTAGTTTGAATAATAAGCGGCAATAAAAGGGAAATGACGACTGTAAGAAGTGCTAATCCTGTTGCAGGTCTAGTTAAGCCACGATCAGCAATTCGTCCTGCAATAGGCGCGGCTACTGCACCAGCGACTCCAACAAGCGCGAATACCGCAACTTCTTTCTGAGAAAAGTGAAAGGCAGGGCTAGTTAGCAGTTGTGGAACTGTTGTCCAAAACAAACTAAAAGATGCAAACACACCTGCATGATATGCTGCACGACGGCGTAATATCGGGGTTGTTCGTAACAAATGCCACATAGATCCGAGCAGCGCTATATAGTGTGTATCCGCTGAAGGCTTTCTTGTAGGTAACACTTTCGAAAGTACAATAGCTAAAACCAAAATAGTTATGGCAGACAAAATGAATATTTCATGCCAGCCAAGAAAGTCAGCAACTAAGCTCGACAAAGGGCGTGAGAGCATAATTCCAAGTAACAAACCGCTCATGACATTGCCGACAACACGGCCACGTGAAGAATCGGAAGCAAGATATGATGCAAAAGGTACGAGTACTTGCGTAGCTACCGAACCTAAACCTATGAGAAATAAAGCTACTAAGAACAGCAAAATTTGTTTCGTCATTGCTGTAGTAGCAAGGGCGATAGCGGTGATAAGTAAAGATGAGACAATCAGCTTCCGATTTTCAAGAATATCTCCTAAAGGCACGATAAATAGCAAACCGACAACGTAACCGATTTGTGTTAACGTAACGATTAAGCCAGAACTGTTTGCTGACAACCCGATTGATGAGCTAATTACTCCAACTAAGGGTTGCGCGTAATACAAATTAGCAACAATGATACCACATGCGGTAGCCAAAAGAATGGTTAACCACGAAGGAATGTTTTTTTCAATTGATTGTTTCTTAATATCCACCATTTTATACAACTCCTTGTATGTGTAATATAATGCTTAACAATTAATAATTAAAACGTCATGTAGTTTCCCTCCATAAGTTAGTTAATCATTTTATAATACTGAACGTTTAGTATATTAAATGATTAACTACATGATATACTGAACGTATAGTTTTGTAAATGGGTAATTTCAACTTTCTGTTTTTCTAAATAATTGATATACTGAACATACAGTTTATTAATTTCGGAAGAAGGGTGGTTTTATGATGAATGGAAAAAGAGGCAGACCACGTAATTTAGAAGCACAAAAGTCAATCCTTTCCGCATCTTATGATTTATTGTTGGAAAATGGTTTTCAAGCGGTCACAGTTGATAAAATCGCAGAATATGCCCAAGTGAGTAAAGCAACTATTTATAAATGGTGGCCAAACAAGGCTGCAGTAGTGATGGATGGTTTCCTATATGCTGCCTCTGAAAGATTGCCCGTGCCTGATACTGGTTCGGCGTACAATGATATTCTAATTCACGCCACAAACTTAACCATGTTTTTGACGAGTCGAGAGGGGACTATCATTACACAATTATTAGGTGAAGGACAGTTTGATGCAGGATTGGCAGATGCCTATCGTGCTCGATATTTCCATCCCCGCCGACTTGAAGCAAGGAGTCTTTTGGAAAAAGGAATTCAACGCGGTGAATTGAAAAAAAAGTATCGACATTGATATTTGTATTGATTTAATTTATGGTCCTATCTTCTATCGATTACTTGTGACTGGCGAAACATTAGATGAACCATATGTACAACAATTAATATTAAACGCTTTTGAAGGAATTCGTTCTACCTAGTTATAATCATCGCATTTTCAAGAAGTATTCCCCCAAAAAAAATGATGTGACTTTGCTGAAGACTATTCTAAGCAAGGCTTATACTTATTTGTAGTAGTGTGATAATGAAATTGCCTTCCACTGAGGTTCCTCAATGCCCCACTTCATATCAGAAATTACAAATACAAAAAAATAAAAAGCCCTTTCTAGGGAGAAGGGCTTGAGTTTACTATATTATCTTTTATTAAATTTTGTGAAAAGGCTTTTATAATTAAAGTTTCTCTTCCCATATCCAAATTGGCTTCTGAAGAACGATGGATGTAAGATGCCGGTTGATTCTTTTCGAATTCACTGTCATCTCGTTGCTCAGAACGATCACTGTTAATTCCTCGTCATTTAGGCGTGTAACATAATGACGGAAGCCACTTGGATATCCTCCTGGGTGTCCAACCGCTTTTTTCCCCATTATATCTTGAGTATACCATCCATATCCATATTCAAACGGAAATTTTTTTAGCATGGGTTGTACTCATCAGTTCTGATGTTTCTTTGCTTATCAATACATTATTACGCAAAGCGCTGTAAAACAGTTCTAAATCTTCAACTGTAGAAATGATATCCCCAGCTGCATACGCTGCAGAATTATGCATTAAGGGTCCTATTTTCCCTTCCACATGTCCTTCCGCTTTTGGTATATCAGCAGAAACCGTGAACATGGAACTAAACATGTTGCTTGGCTCAAAAATATGCTCTTCTATATAATTTCCATATGGCTGTCCGCTGACTTTTTCAATAATTAGTCCTAACATCACATAACCAGTGTTACTATAACTAAAGCTTTTACCTGGGGCAAACTCTAATTCAGTACCGCTAACCGTATTAACAATATCATTTGGATTCCATTCTTTGCTGTAGTCGAATTCGAAATTCGCCTTTAGATAATCTGGAATTCCCGAGCTATGACTTAGTAGATGGCTTATTGTAATAGTCTCTCCATTCGAAAAATCAGGAAAGTATTGCGAAATTGGATCATCTAAGTTTAGAAGTTCCTTTTCTGCTAGTTGCATGACTGCTACAGCAGTAAATGTTTTTGATAATGAAGCAATCTGATAGAGCGTGCTTGGGCTGTTTGGTAAATCAGTAGCTGCCAATCCGTAACCTTTTGTAAATAAAACTTCACCTTCCTTTGCAATGAGGACCGTTCCCTGAAATTTTTCATTTGTCAAATATTGGTCGATTTTTTTCAGAAACGCTTCCAGATAAATCACTATGGTTGTTACGTCCAAATAAAAGCAAAGCTACTATCGACACGATTACTATAACAACAATAGTAATAGAGACAAATTTTAAAAATTTTTTCATATTATACCTCTCAATCTATTTCTATAGCCTATTAAACATTTCTATTATAAGACGAAATTTGACATAATACACGAAAATAATGGAAATATCACCAAATTTCTTATGATTTTAAATTTCACGACAATTTTAGGGGATGTTACCCTGATATTTATTTCTATTGTTTAAGCTGAAAAATTAGCAGGGTGGATGTTCGACTCTGAAACTGGTATCAATTGAGGAAAAAAACCATAAAGGAAAAGTTTGAAAAATTTAAGGAAAGATCAAAACGAATCTAAATCGAAGAATAAAAATGTTTTATAAAAGTAGTTAAAAGTTGGATTATCATGTGGAATGAAAAGTATAGCTGCCTTATAATTAAAAAAAGTGTCTTAATATTTAGTATTATTGTAAAAGTTAACCAAATGTAAATATCTCTGTAAAATAATTAATAATGGAGTGTTACTAGATGTCAATATGGGTACAAATTTTGTTATTTGCTATACCAGGGATTACGATATATTATGGCGTGTTTTATGGTACTCCCAAACTGGTCAGCAAAGGTATCCCTTTAATTTATTCTTTCTGGTTATGGTTGTGGATTCCAGCTCTGCTATTATTGCCTTTATCCATAGGTTTGTACAGTGTTCTTGAAGATGGAGCTCTGACTATCGAAGCAATTAATCAACGATTTCGCTTAAATCCAATAAGTAGAGTTGATTGGTTATGGATTGTCCTAGCGGTTATATTAACTATAGTTTTTGACCAACTTTTAGAGCCTGTAGGAAAAGTACTAGCAAAGTATAAATTATTTTCACCACCCAGCTATTTACCTGAACCGTTTAATCCCTTAAAAAAAATTCAATATTCCCCCGAAAGAGTTTTTTTGGTGTCACACTAAAAGGTAACTGGAAACTACTAATGATTTTTATGCCCATTCACTTAATTGCAATGTTTAGTGAGGAAATGATGTGGCGGGGGTATCTTTTACCGATTCAAGAAGTAATGTTTGGAGATATGGCCTGGGTATTTAACGGGTTGCTATGGGCCTGGGTGTTACATATAGCATTAAAATGGCATGTTATTGGAATGATTCCTAGTATGCTGATAGCCCCTTTAATAGCACAATATACTCAATCTACATGGGCTTCATTTGCAGTTCATGCCATTGGAAATGCTCCTCTGTGGATAATACTTTTAATGGGGATAATAAATACAACAGAAACATTAAATGAAATGAAGCAAAAGTAGGATATCTTCTTTAGCTAAAAAAACATGATAAAGAAAATGTAAAGGAACATCCCCATATTATGGTGCTAATTAGAATTTTAAGACCAAATAGGTCCACTTTAGGAGTGCTATTAAATTTCTGAATATCACACATAATATATCAATAATTAAACAGACTATTTGTTTCCATAATTTTAATTTTTTTAAAATATATACTTAATATATTAGGACTAGCTGTGGTATGATTGACCTAAGTCATGTTTTATAAAAGGGGAAATATAAAATGAAAAAAAGTATTGTATTCATTATTCTTTGCTTTGATTTTGTCTATTTTTTTCATTTAATGCTTTTGAAGCGAAAGCATCAGACAAATTATCGAATCGTGCAGAGGCGATTGTTGAAATTGGAAAATTACTTGGTTTAGATGGCACTCAAAAAGAAACACAATTCAAAGATGTTCCGAAAAGTCACTATGCGAGTGGTTATATACAGTCTGCTGTTGACAAAGGGATTATAAGCGGATATCCAGATGGCACTTTCAAGCCTTCACAAGAATTAACAAGAGCTCATGTTGCTATCTTTATTTCCAGAGCATTTGGATCAAAATTACCAACGGGAAATCAGGCATTCAAAGATGTAAAGAAAGGTGATAGTGCCTATAGTGCGATTCAGCAATTAGTGGCAGCAGGAATTACAGCTGGTTATCCAGATGGCACGTTTAAGCCTAATGATAAATTGACACAAGCTCATTTAAAAACATTTATCAGTAGGACAGACAGCTACTTAAAGACAGGGAAAAAAACCTACAACAAATAATACAAGTAAGGGAAATGGTACTTTAAAAGGTACCGTTATTTGGAAATATAACGATTTTATTGGTACTAAAGGAGATACTGGTGCCGTAATTTATCTATTCCCAACGAATGCTACATATCCTAGTTATACGAAGCAACAACTATTTGATTGGTTAGAGAAAAAAAATGAGTTAAAGGATGTATATAGAACTTTAGCTGACGCAAATGGTAACTATACTTTTAATAATCTACCTGCTGGTAAATATATTGCAGTTATTTCATCTAAAAATACACATAGAAATGTTTTAGAAACTTTAAATTCGCACAATCAATTGAAAACTTTATTTGGTGAGTTTAATTATTCAATTTTTGAGGCAAATGCTATGACAATTTTTAAGCATCAAATTAGAGAGATTGAAATAAGTGATAAATCGACTGTTGATTTTAGTGCTGATTTTGGATACACTGCATGGTGATGATTTAAAAAAAGAATTAAGGGATTACAGTGTAATTTTTTATACTGTAATCCTTTTTACTTTTATATCCACCTTTTCATTTTCATCTAGTATTATTAATAAGATATTGTGAATCTTGTTAATATTGCATTGCAAACTTAATTTTTCATCTCAGGTCATTTAAAGACAGATTAGTATGCTTTCTTTTAAACTGTCTATAATAATAAAGATAGGAAATATGGAGACCTGTAGTTTTGTATAATATTCAATCATCAGAATGACAAGAGGTGAAGGAATTGAAAACAATGAGATACATAAGACGTGCTTAAAAAGAGAAGCACTTGAATAAATGGGGATTGGATATTGATATTAGTCGTTTTATAAAGAAGTTCTAAAATATAACTATGAATCAAGGTAAAATGTTCAACATGTTTGTCACAGCTCTGTCATTGAAGTAGGTTTGGTAGTATTATACAATAGGAATGAACGTTCATTCTTTATCTTCATTCAGCAGAATACCCCACCACTATAGGTGTTGAGATGAATACGGTTTTGGTTTCTTTTCAGGTGTGTCCAAACACCTACTGAATGAAGATAATGCCTCCGGCGGATGTCGCGGATTTTCAAAGGAATGAATTGTGTAGGCACAATTCAAAATCCGGACGCAATTACGCCAAGGCGAAATTGATTTGGAGGAAAATTAATGTGACTACGAATAAGAGAGAGAATATAATGATAGCTTCCTTGATGCTGTTTACTGAGCGTGGTTATGATGCAACAACTGTTCCAATGATTGCTGACAAGGCACAGGTTGGTGCTGGCACAATATATCGTTATTTTGAAAATAAAGAGGTGCTGCTCAATTCGTTGTATCGGGAATGTGTGGAACAACTATATCAAAGATTGACGGGGGATTTTCCTGTATCTGCCTCAGTTCGCGAACAGTTTCATCATTTGTTTCAGCGGTTAATCCATTTTGGTCAGGAACATAGAGAGAAGTTAACTTTTATTGATTCACATATGGAGCCAAGGATATTAGATGAAGAAAGCCAAAACAAGTTTTATGAGTGTTTAGGTTTTTTTACAGAAATTTATCATAGAAGGACAGCAGCAGGGAATTATCGTACAATTGCACCCGGATGCTCTAATTCCGATTTTTTTATGGCACGATTATTAAACTGTTTAAAGTGACACGAGATAGCGACTTGGAAGAATCTGCTGATTTGTTTGCTGGTATTGAGGAATGCTGCTGGAATGCCCTTAAAATTCATTGACTTTTAATTAGGTAGTTCTTATAAAATTGTACGGTAATAGAGTCACAATTACCGTACGATGTAACATGCGGAATGAACGTTCATTCCGATTGAAAATAAGGAGGTATAGTGTAATGACAATAATGATTCCACAACCTAAAACATATGGACCATTGGGAAATATTCCACAAATGAATGCCAATACACCGTTCCAATCATTGATGAGTATGGCTCAAAAACATGGTGAAATTTTTAGATTAAAGCTGCCGGTTGGTAATTTACTCATTGTCTCAGGTTATGAATTAATGAAAGAATTGGCCAACTCTCCGCGCTTTGGTAAAGTGGTCGAAAAAAACAGTATTGGAGAAGGTACGTACTTTAGGAGGAGATGGACTATTCACTTCAGAAACAAATGATCCAAACTGGCACAAGGCTCATAATATTTTACTTCCAAGTTTTAGTAGGACAGCGATGCGTGGCTATTTTGATATGATGCTAGATTTAGCAATGCAGCTTATACAAAAATGGGAGCGATTAAATCCAGACGAAGAGGTCGATATTCCTGAGGATATGACGAGGCTCACACTTGACACAATTGCTTTATGTGGATTTAATTATCGCTTCAATAGCTTTTATCGAGAGGATTCTCATCCATTTGTAACAAGTATGGTTAGAGCATTGGATGAAGCACTGAATCAGGCTCAGCGACTAGGTATACAGGATAAATTAATGGTTAAGACAAGAAATCAGTTCAAGCAGGATATCGATTTTATGTTTTCGCAGGTGGATAAAATCATTGCCGAACGCAGAGCTAATGGCTCACAAGGAGAGAAGGATTTATTGTCTCATATGCTTCATGGCAAAGATTCTGAAACAGGAGAAACGTTGGAAGAGGAAAATATCCGGTATCAAATTATTACTTTTTTTAGTTGCTGGGCATGAGACGACAAGTGGTCTTCTTTCTTTCGCGATTTACTATTTACTAAACAATCCCGATAAACTACAAAAAGCATATGAAGAAATAGATAGTATTCTTACAGATCCAATTCCGACCTATGAGCAAGTTAAACAGCTTAAATATATCCGAATGATTTTAGATGAATCTTTACGTTTGTGGCCTACCGCTCCTGCATTCAATCTAGAAGTGAAGGAGGACACAGTATTAGCTGGTAAATATGATTTGAAAAAAAGGGGATCGGCTAACAGTGCTTATACCTCAGCTCCATCGAGATGTGACTGCATGGGGAGAGGATGCAGAATTGTTTCGGCCAGAGCGCTTTGAAGATCCAAGCAAAATTCCATTTGATGCATATAAACCATTTGGTCTTGGGCAGCGTGCTTGTATTGGACAACAGTTTGCTTTGCAAGAAGCAACACTTGTGCTAGGATTAATCCTTAAAAATTTTGAGCTAATTGATCATACGCAATATAAGCTAAATGTGAGGGAATCACTGACGGTGAAACCGAATGATTTTAAATTAAAGGTGCGTGCTCGTAAAAAACAAAAGAGGCATTTAACTGAAGCAAGTGGAAATATTTTGAGCACAGAGTCTAGGATAAAAAAAGATTGAGGAAAAAGTAATCGAAGCTCAACATAATACACCGCTATTAGTGTTATATGGCTCAGATCTAGGGACAGCAGAGGGTTTGGCAAGAGAGCTTGCTGATGCTGGACGTGTTCAAGGCTTTCAAAGCAAGGTCGCATCTTTGAATGAATATACTGCTAAACTTCCAACAGAAGGAATTGTTTATATTGTGACAGCATCGTACAACGGGCTACCACCTACGAATGCTAGTCAATTTGTTCAGTGGTTAAAGGAGGAACAGATTGATTTAACGGGGGTTCGATATTGCATCTTTGGCTGCGGGGATCGCAACTGGGCGAGTACTTATCAAAAGGTGCCGATGCTAATTGATGAGCTAATGGTATCTAAGGGAGCACAGCGTATAGTACCACTTGGGGAAGGAGATATGAATGGGGATTTTGAAACAAATGTCGAGAAGTGGCAGTATGAGCTATGGCCGGCTGTAATGCGGACAATGGGGCTAAAGATAAATGCAGAGGTGAATAAAATATCTCCTGCTCTATCCATGGAAGTTGTAGATCATCAGATAGAAGCACCACTTGCTAGAGCTTACAATGCCTTTAATGCGAGAATTGCCAAAAATCAAGAGCTGCGACGTAGTATAGAAGGAAGCACGCGTCATATAGAAATAAAATTGCCAGAGGGTGTCACATATCGTGAGGGTGATCATTTAGGAGTCCTTCCGCGAAATCGTCAGTCATTGGTGAATCGAGTACTACAACGTTTTCAATTGAATGGTAATGATTATGTAATTTTAACTAAGACTGGTCTAAGTATGGCTCACCTGCCTCTAGATCAGCCAGTTAAATTATTCGAGCTACTAAGCACTAATGTTGAATTGCAAGAGGCGGCAACAAGGGCACAATTACGAGAACTGATTGCAACGACAGACTGTCCACCTCATAAGAAGGAGCTAGAAGCTTTACTGGAGGAACAGGCCTATCATCAAAAAAATATTGAAGAAGCGGATATCGATGCTTGATTTGTTAGAGCAATATGAAGCTTGTGAAATGACATTTGAACGTTTTTTTAGAGCTCCTGCCACCACTTAAAGTGAGGTATTATTCAATTTCAAGTTCACCTACAATACAACCAAAACAGCCTAGTATTACAGTTAGTGTAGTAAGGGGGGCAGCGTGGAGCGGCAAAACTGAGTATCGAGGAGTTGCATCTAACTTTTTGGCTGAAACAACGGTTGGAGATTCAATTGTTATGTTCATTCGTGCACAACAATCAGATTTTCAGTTGCCCACTAATCCTGCCATCCCTATTATTATGGTAGGACCAGGTGTTGGAATTGCACCCTTCCGAGGATTTTTACAAGCACGACATATGTTGAAGAATAAAGGCGAACAGCTTGGTGAAGCTATTCTTTACTTTGGCTGTCGTAATGAATCAGACGATATTTATGTCGAAGAGTTAGAGCATTACGAGCAAGAAGGGATTGTAAAGGTTTATAAGGCTTATTCACGAAAAGATGGGCAGTCGAAGGAATATGTGCAGCATCTAATGGGGCAGACTGAACGTGCACAGGAGCTCATTAAAGTACTAGATCAAAATGGGCATTTCTATATATGTGGAGATGGTAGTAAAATGGCTCCAGATGTTGAACGCACATTACTTATGGCTTACCAAGTAGTTCATGATGTCAATGAGTCTGCAGCGAAGCAATGGCTAGCTGGGCTTAAAGAACAAGGGCGTTACGCAATGGATGTATGGGCAGGTAGTAACCAATAGCTGCTAATAGTAAAATAAAAAAACATGATCCTAATGAGAGGTAAATAATATGAACCGACATTTTTTTTATTGCCGTTCCACTTCCGTTATCTATTAAAACTGCTCTTAAAGAAAAATGTGAAATGCTAAAAACCAATTTGCATTTTAAACGGTGGGTTCATCTGGAGGATTATCACATTACACTAGCTTTTTTTAGGGAATGCAGATCTAGAGCAATTACAAATAGTATTAGATGAAATAAAGGAAAGCCTAAGGAAGCTTCCATCATTCGAGTTAAAAATTCGAGGATTAGACATTTTTGGTAGAAAAGAATATCCAAGAATTTTATGGGCTAGTATTTTTGAATCTCAGCCATTAAATAATGTGAGAGACATTGTATACAAGGAATGTGTAAAGGCAGGATTTGATTTAGATAATAAACCTTTTGTTCCACACATAACAGTAGCAAGAAAATGGAATGAAACTCACGGTAAAATGCCTATTGAATTAGTGATGACTGAAGAACTGGAGCTTCCAAAGTTTTTAGTAGAAGAAGTGGTGCTATATGAAACAAAATTTGAGGAAATTCCAAAATATCATCGAAAGGCTGTCATTCGTTTAGATGACCTGTCTTGACAGTTGAAATAAATTCAATACCCATAGCTCATAACCTTAATTTAAGGTTTATGAGCTTTTTTTAATATTTAGTTCACCCTCCGTTCATTTAAGAATTTTAAGCTTAGGGTATTAAAAGAATGGAGCGTTTAATATGAATCTTGCCTGGAAAGAAATTAAGAAAAATAAAGGGAGGTTTTTAATATTAGGCTCAATTGTTTTTCTTGTTAGTTTTTTTTAACTTTTATTATTTCTGGCTTGGCCAATGGATTATCAGAGGATAATGCCGCTTTAATTAAAGATTTACCACAGGGGCAATTTTATATGGAAGAAGATGCAGATCAAACTTATAATCTTTCAAAGATAGATCGTAGCATTCAAAATGAAATATTGAGCAATGAAAAAAAATGCTGTAGCTTTTTCGATACAAATGGGCTTTTTAAATGATAAGGACAATAAGCAGCAAAGCGTTGCCTTTACTACTGCTACGGCATCACCGTTATTTGCTAATGTGAAGCATGGGGAAGTAATTTTAGATAGTTCTTTAAAAGACAAAGGAATTAAAGTAGGAGATACATTAACAAATAATCAATTTAATGACAAGTTTGTTGTCAAGGAATTTGTAGAGAAAAAAAAATATAGTCATGCCCCAGTCGCTTATATAAATAAAGAAGATTATCAGGAAATATATCGCGTTGATGAAATGCAATTGATTTTCGTACCAAATGGAGATTCTTCAAAAGAATATACTGGATTACATTCATTCTCGAATAGAGAATTTCTTCAAACAATTCCAAGCTATAACGCGGAACAAATGTCTTTAAATATGATTGTATGGTTTTTAATAGTCATTAGTGGGATGCTATTTGCGATCTTTTTCTATATGATGAATGTCCAAAAAAATCGGCTTGTATGGAATCTTAAAGGCCATTGGTTTGAAAACAAGCAAATTATTCAAAATGATATGGATACAGATGGCTATCATTACAGTGATTTCACTCATTTTGTCTGTGGGCTTAAGTCAGGCATTTAATATAATATCGCCAAAAGAAATGCCATTTACTTTAACGATTACTACAACCATTCAATTATCCATTGTGTTTTTAATTATTGGATTTATTGGTGCTACAATTTCAGGAATGCAAATTAAAAAAAGTTGAACCATTACAAGCGATACAGCAAGGAGAGGCTTAATATGACTTTATTAAAAATCAAAGGAGTTAGAAAAACATTTACAAATGGGGAGATAGAGGAAGAAATACTTAAGGGAATAAATCTTTCTCTAAAAGAAGGAGAAGTAACGGCAATGGTTGGTGCTTCTGGATCTGGTAAGAGTACGCTTCTAACAATAGCTGCTGGACTTCAACCTACATCAGATGGGCAAGTTATCTTTGAGGGGGAAAATATGTCCATCATGAGTTCTGAAGAGGTTCGAAAAGTACGAGCAAGCAAATTCGGGTTTGTTTTTCAGTTTGCCTATCTTGTACCATTTCTTACAGTTGAGGAGCAGCTACAGTTAATGCTAGACGTTTCAGAAACTAAATTAAAGAAGCAGGAACAAAAAAATGAAGTGAATCGAATACTTAAATTAGTAGGGATGGATCATCGAAAAATGGCTTATCCTTCCTCCTTGTCAGGTGGAGAGAGGCAACGAGTTGCAATTGCCCGGGCAATTATTCATAAACCAAAAGTTCTATTCGCAGATGAGCCAACAGCAAGCTTAGATTCAAAAAAATCAGAGGAGGTTATGTTACTAATTAGAGATTTAACTAAAACATTAAACATTACTACTTTAATGGTGACACACGATGAAGAAATGCTTGTTTATACGGATCGTATTATTAAAATGAGTGACGGTGTTATTTTGCAAGATGTTATTTAGATTAAAGGATAAAAAGCCATAACCATGTAAAAGTCGATTTGCCACAAAAAAACGTGATGCAAATCGATTTTTTTGTTTTCAAATCAAACAACATATAAAGTGAATTTTTCAGTACCCTCTGTTTTTTTGGGAGGTGGTGTTTTGATAAACAGGCACTTCTCGATAATATGGAGTTTTTTTCCGTTAATGATAGATTTTTTTTATAAGTCTAGTGTTAAGTTACCAAATCACCAAACAAAAGAAGCATATTGTAGAAGGAAGGAGGTGATTTGACATGGCGTTTGTTATTGCCTTATTGATTGTATTAGCAGGTTTAATAGCAGTATTCCAATTAAGTGAGGGAAGGTCAGAAAAAGGAAAATATATCGTTTGGGGCATTATTACAATGATTATATTTGCACCATTTCTATCTTTCTTAATTGGCGTAACGTTTGGAATGATGGCTAGAAATGGTTGGGCTATATCGATGATGATGTTTTTATCTCCTGTTATTTTTGTTATAGGACTTATTATATTACTATTAGGTATATATAAGAACAATGAAGAGGAGCATAAATAACTAGCTATTTATCTCTTAAATGGGGTTAATTCGTTCAGTGTTTTCGTTATCTTAACTAACAAGGTAAAAAACCGCGAGACTCCTATGGATTGTTTTTGCGATAAAATATAAATTGTAAATGGAATATATAGCGAAAGAGACATAAGCCTCCGATCCCATATTCTTTTCACTCGTTTTTTTGAAAAGCATAGCGGTTTTTTTACCCTTTAAAATGTTTATGTTAATCGTGCATTTCGACTTACTTTACAGACCATTCTCATTAACACCCGGTGTAACGAAGGGAATAGTGTAAAGACAATATCCATTGTTTTACGCATTGGCATTGGACAAATAATTGGCTTATTTTTGTGCACTCCTGCAATAGCGATTTTTGCTAATTGCTGTGGTGACATCATTTTTTTGCTTTTTCAATTGCTTGGACATCGCTGTTTTGTCAATATTAATAGCTGTTGCTTTATCAAAAATAGGTGTATCAACAAAAGTTGGGCATAAGGTGCTTACCTTGACACCATATTCCTCTGCCTCATAGTGAAGTGATGTTGTTAAACCTACAACAGCATGCTTTGTGGTTGAGTATGCAGCAGAAATGGGAGATGGCCCTAATCCTGCTGCTGATGACGTATTGATAATATGTCCAAATCCTTGCTCTTTCATGATTTGATAGCCAACTTGTGTACCATAAACAACGCCCCATAAATTTATATCCACAATGTCTTGCCATTTGCCTATCGACATATCATAAATTTCACCATACATTGCTATACCAGCGTTATTGAATAAATAATCTAATCTTTGAAATTCCTTATATACATTTGTAATAACATGTTCAACACTTTTGTAATCGGTTACATTCAATTCAACAAATCTAGCATTTGAGGCATCTTTATTTAGTTCTGCCTCTAGAAGATACCCATCTTGTTTGTTGATATCTGCAATAAATACAAATACATGACGATCTACTAGCTCTTTACAGATAGCCTTCCCTATACCTGATACACCACCAGTAACAATCGCAACCTTTCTCATAGTCATCACCTCTCGTATGAATTTCTAATGAACAGTGACTTCCTGCAATAGAAGCTGTTCAATTACAGTTGTGTATTCATCCACGACTAGTTCAGCTCCTTTACTATTTAAATGAACACCATCCAAAGTAAAATGTAGCCCTCTTTTTTGAGATAATCGATCAATTCGCAAAGGATTTTTATAAAACAGTACATCTTTCATCACTTTCAGAACATTAGTGTTAATATAATCTGAGCTATTAACTTGTTCCAAGTGACTTTCAAAAACCTTTTGCATATTTAAAAAAAACTAACATTTGCATACTTAGAAGAGATAGAATGAATAATGGAGGAAAGCTCTTTTAATTCCATATTTGAAGCATTTCTTATTTCCTCTCCTACTAAAGCTGGTGTTACTAAAACTACATGTTTCGAAGATGCTAAAATCATTTCTAAAACATTTATATAGTTTTCTTTAAATTCTTGATGATCTTCTGTTACTGGCTGTGCCTGCACTTTCAAAAGCTTGGCATAAACATCATTAACACCAATCCAAAGAAAGCTAAGGTCATAATAACTAGCTAGTTTCGATTTCTCTAATCGGTTCTGTAGGCTTTTAACTGTTTCGCCTGGTTTACCAAGATTATCAAATTCAAAATGTGGATGTTTCGCTGTTAGTTGTTTAAAAAAATGAAACCCCCGGTCGTCCTTCTGTCAAGCTATCTCCTATACAGGCAATTTTCATTTATATCCCCCCTTTTTTTTGATTTCTTTTAAAAAAAATGGTAATTGCTTGTTGAAAAAGTGGCTCTAACTCTTTAAGCTCTTGAGTATTTGTAAGCTGGCATAAGCCTCCTAGCCAAGTGCCTATTAGAATTGTCCATTCATCAATATTTCCATTAAAAAAATTCCTCTCTATCAATTCCTTCTTGAAGTATTGCGCGATAAGCACCCATCGGTACAACCGCTAAATTGAATAATTGCTGTATAGATTCAGGGCTAGATTTGGGATTGGCAGCTAGTTCTTGCCCCGATCTTAATAAAGGTGTTTGGTAATGATAGAGAACGTGCATAGCCATGCCATATAATTTTTCTGTTGCCGTGGAGTAGGTAATTTCCTTTTCCAGCCATTTGCTATGCCAATCTTGCATTGTTTGTTGCGCTAAAAGAACAAAAAGCTTTTCTTTGTTTTCAAAATGGTAGTAAATATGTCCTTTACTATAGCCTGAAGCGGTTGAAATATCTCCAACTGATGTTTGATTATAGCCTTTTTGAGAAAACAAACTAACCGCATGTTCCATAATTTCAACTTTTGCTTTCTCGCTATCATAACGTCTTTTGCTCAAGAATTTTCTCCTTTTTAATATTTGAACGACCGTTCTAATTTGATTATACAATAATTTACTAATTAATAAATAGGTAATTTCCTAAGTCATTATGTTGTCACAATTGATTAATGCTGGAAAACGCTTTTAGTCGAAGGGGAAACATTAGGTATGGAAGTCTCTAACTTATGTCGATGGGTTGAAGGAAATATTGACCAAATTGTTGAACTATAAAATTAGTACTTTTAAAAATCAGAAGGGGGAATTAACGCTATGGGGAGAGTAATCGGATTTGAATTAAATAGCCAGGAGCCTGAAAAAGCAGCTGAGTTTTATGCTAAGGTTTTTGGTTGGGAAATAGCTACACCTCATTGGAATTATTGGGCTTTAACGACCGGGGATGATAAAAAGCTAGGAATTAACGGTGGTATTGGAAAAGGACCGCATGATTTCCCTTTTGGAACACGTATTCAAATTGAAGTTGATTCTATCGATGAAGCAATTTCTAAAGCAAAGGAGAGTGGCGCCATTATTGTTCGTGACAAAATGGAGTTCGATGAATTTTATCTTGCCTATATGGTAGATCCAACTGGGCTTGGCTTTGGCATCATTCAAAACAAATAATCTAAATGATTCTAGGGGCTTGGAAAAAATGATTAATAGAGAAAGCGAGGGGGAGTCATGAAACAGATATTGAAAATAGCTTGTGTACTATTACTAGCTGTTTGTTTAATACCACTAAAGGATGTACATGCAGCAAGCTTTAAAGATGTGTCTGATGATAATACTTTGATTACGGAAATTGATTACCTAGTGGAAAAAGGAATTATTAATGGTTATCCAAATGACCTTTTTAAACCGAATGCCTATGTAACAAGAGCACAGGCGGCTGTTATGTTAACACGCGCTTTAGGATTGCAAACAGCAAATGTGAGGGATCCAAAGTATCAGGATGTACCGACTACACATGCCTATTTTAAAGAAATTGCAGCAGTGCACAATGCTGGCATTTTCGATTCAGCGCAGAAATTTAATCCAGAGGCTACTCTTTCAAGAGGGGACATGGCTATTGTGCTGCAAAGAGCATTTAAATTAAAGGAATCTGAGCGATACTATTTTTCAGATGTGACAGAAAAGACGAAGGGCTATAAGGAAATTTACACAATAGCAAGTAATAATATAACAAGACGCTATACGGATGGCTCATTTAAGCCTAGTTTACCTTTAACACGAGCTCACTTTTCAGCATTTTTGGCCCGCGCATTAACATTATCGAATTCAGATCTTTTAAAAGATACTAAATATGACTACATATATTCATATTATTCGTTGAATGATAAGAATCGCTATACATTAAAATATGAATATAGTCATAATAACAATAAGAATGATGTATGGACAATAACTGATTTAAATTCAAACGAGTTATTTGATGAAGAGTATCTATTAAGTGAGGGTCTTCATTATGCTCAAGGATTGGCGAGTAATGAAAGTACACATTATGATATATATTTCTCACTACCAATTAGAATTGGTGTTATTAGACATGAAGATGATGGCGGAGTTATTTCAGGAATACGAATTACTGTTAAAACGACAGATGGCACTGTTCGAGCAGGTGGTGTCAATTATAATAATGTCATTGTACTAGAGGAAAAATCCGTTTACAGTGATGATGTATGGACATATTACTTTGTTGATGGTATTGGTTTAGTTAAAGAGCTTTACAATTATGAGGTTATTTACGAGCTTCTTGATCATACAGAAAATTAACTCTTCGCTTCGGAAAAAGCAAGTCTTCTATAATAAGGAGGCTTGCTTTTTTGTCATGAAGCATCTATCCAATGAAATGTGAAAAAAAACGATGAAGGCTTGTAGCCATTCTTTTTCATTCTGAGTTGTATAGGTTGTTAAGGATTGTCCTCATATATTCGGAATTCATTGTTAAGCATTGTATGTCGACCACGAGGAGTACGAATCATAGCAATTTTATTTTTTTTGTTTTGAAAGTCTTGGAGCAAACTTTGCATCATTTGCGTCATCTAAAAAACGATAGAGTAATCGCCAATTATGTTTTGTTTGTTCATACAGCATCCAGCCATTTACATTGTCTTGTTCAATTTTATAAAGTTCGTTACCTTCGCGATGTTGATGACCTGCTATTAGTGGAACGGGCTTACACGGAGCTAGTGCACCTACGCCAACATCAGAGATATATGATTGTCCAGCGTAATTGACGAGCAATAGCTGATGCATCGGTACATCTTCAATAGGTGTATCTGCTTCAAAATTACGCCAAAACTGTGCATATCGGCTTGTCACTGAATAGCCAAGCTCACGGAGAAGCCAGCTAAATAAAATATTTAGTTCAAAGCAATTGCCTCCGCGCTTATGAATAATTATTTTTTGAAAAATATCAGGAATAGAGAAGGAGATGCCTTGTTTCAAAACAACATCTAAGTTTTCATACGGGATTGAATTTAAATGACTTGTTTGTAACTGCCCAAGTAATTGAATAGTCGGCTCAGTTAAAGGACCTTGAAAATGAATATGTTTCAAATACTGCAATATTTGTGAATTCATATACTATCGCCTCACTTCCTTATTTATTAACATAACCGAATTAGCTTGAGATTACACGTATAATCTTTTTAAAAGAAAATAATAGAAAAGTAGATAGATAACTAGTAAAATTTAAGTATTAGCTACTATTTAGTAAACTTTTTTTCCAATTAAGTTCACAATAAATTATTGTAAGGTAGGTATATAAATGACAACAATGAAATGGATAGAAGTCAATTCGTATGATGAAATGAGCAAAGTGGCAGCCAATATTTTTACTAAGCAATTACAGGAAAAGCCTACAAGCATTTTAGGATTAGCAACTGGTGGTTCACCTGTTGGAATGTATGAGGAGTTAGTAAAGCGACAACAAGCTGGACAGGTTTCATTTAAAGATGTTATCACGTTCAATCTAGACGAATATGTAGGTTTGGATCGAAAAAGTCCAGCTAGTTATTGGACATTTATGCATGAGCAATTATTTAATCATGTAGATATAAAAGAAGAAAATATACATTTACCAAACGGCAAGGCAGAGGATTTAGCTGAGGAGTGTGTAGCGTATGATGCTCGAATTAAGGAAGCAGGGGGCATTGATTTACAGCTTCTTGGTATTGGTGTGAATGGACATATTGGCTTTAATGAACCGGGCACACCCTTTGAATCGCTCACAAACATAGTCGAACTTACTGAATCAACCCGTACTGAAAATGCGATTTATTTTGATGATCCTAAGGATGTTCCGACACATGCCATTACAATGGGTATTCAATCGATTATGAATGCCAAGGAAATCGTGTTAATTGCATTTGGTGAAAAAAAGCTAGAGGCAATTGAACGATTAAAAAGTGGAATCATCAATGAAGATTTCCCAGCAAGTCAATTACTAAATCATCAAAATGTAACGGTTATTTACGGCGGAACAAAATAGATGACAAGCGTAGAATTCAATTTAATTGGAGTCTACGCTTATTTAAATGGATAGAAACATTAAACTACTGGATTGATCTCTTACACCAATGGATAAAATCACTAAATCGATGGATAGAATTAAAATTCAGCCCACTTTTCTGCCTGATACGATGACCCCTGCAACAACAGCAAGTCCTCCAACAATTTGAAAGGTATGAAGCTTTTCATCAAGAAACAGTACTGCAAATATGGAAGCGAATACAGGGATGAAGTTTAAATAAATACTTGCCTTATTTGCACCTAACTGTACAACCCCACTATTCCAGCTTAAAAAGGCAACAACGGATGCCAAAATTCCAACATAGAGAATGGCTACTATTGATGACCACTGCCAATGAATCAAATTCGTAAGCGTAGCGGTTTCATAGATATAAAATGGTAATAGCATAATGGCTCCAGTAAAAATGGTTACTAGGAATGTCGATTGCCCTGGTAAGCGTTTGGCGTAATGCTTAATAAGGAGGGAATAAATACTCCAGCAGAAGACTGCTATAAGTACAATTAAGTCTCCTTTATTAAAAGTAAAATCAACTAAGCTTGCAATGGAGCCTCCTGAAATAATGAAAGTGACACCACTAAGTGATAAAGCAGTTCCAAGCAATTGACATTTTGATAGTTTTTCCCTCAAAAAAAATAAAGGATAGTATGTAGATCATAATAGGTGTTGATGAATTCATTAAAGATGCATTAATAGACGTTGTATAGTGCAGACCGATATAACAAGGGTATTAAATGCTGCAACACCTGTTAGAGATAAAATTATAACGATTGGCCAATTTGCCTTGAGCATATGCCATTCATGCTTTAAACTCCGATAAGCAATGGGAAAAAAATACGATGAAGGCGACACACCATCTTAGAAAGGCTAGTGTAAGAGGTGGGATATCTCCACTAACTGCACGTCCAATAACAAAATTACCACCCCATAAAAGAGTTGCGAGCATTAATAACACATATGGTGGGATTTTCATGATGCAATAACTCCTCTACAGTAAGAATATTATGGATAATTATAGCCACTAACGCCATGAATAATCAATGCTCTCCTTATAATCAGTATGCTAGAATAAGGAAAAAAAGAAGGAGGAATTCTGATGAAAAGCACAGTACACATTTGCAAAAGGGCGATACAGTTGGCATAGTGGCTTTATCGAGTCTCGTGGAACCCGAAAAGCTAGGAGAGGCACTATCTTTTCTTGATGATTTAGGTCTTCACTATATTATTGGAGATACGATTCAAGCAAAACATGCTTATTTAGCAGGTAGTGATGAGATGCGACTAACTGATCTTCATGAGATGGTTAGAAATCCAGAGATCAAGGCTATTTTCTGTGTGAAAGGTGGCTATGGCTCTGCACGTATTGCTGAGAAAATTGATTATGCTCTATTCGAGGAACATCCAAAAATTTTCTGGGGTTTCTCTGATCTTACATATTTACATTGTGCAATTAATGAATATGCTAATTTAGTAACGTTTCATGGACCTTTACTAATGTCTGTTGGAAGAATTGATGAGCTATCAAAAAAAGATGTTTTTACAGTTATTTTCACCAATTGAAATACAATATACTGAAGAAATTTCACCATTAACAACAATTGCAAATGGTGTAGCCCGTGGGCAAATTATTGGAGGAAATTTACGTCGTCTTGTAAGCTCAATAGGGACAAAATTTGAAGTTAGGACAGAGGGTAGAATTTTACTGATAGAGGAGATTGCAGAGTCCATTCCACGAATAGATTCGATGCTGCAACAATTAAAGCAGGCAAGAAAGCTTGAGCAGTTAGCAGGAATTGTGATTGGTTCCTTTACGCAGACAGGAACAGATGAAGCAGCACTTCTTATGTTGATGAAGGAGTATTTTGGAGAGTTAGGAATTCCTGTTGTAGCAGCTTTAAAATCGGCCATGATACAACAAATATTGCCATTCCATTAGGGCTGATGCCATTTTGGATGCACAGGAAAAGGTACTAAAAATTTTACCTGGTGTGCATTAAAAAAAGCACTCTGCATTTGGGCGTTAGTCCCTTATGTAGAGTGCTACTTTATTATTCTTAGTATGGCTCTGCATCATGTCCATTATTAATTGCATCCTTAGGAGCATCGTCACCATCAATATTGCCAAGAGGCTTTGATGTAGATGAGTTTTTTTTCAGCCTTTTGTAATCCTTCTTTTAGCAAGCGACCATATTCTTTATCGGCTTCCTCTGCTAAAGCAATCATTGCCTTTTGAATAGCCATATTACATACGGACAAATCACGAATTAAGTTTTCAAGAAGCTCGTCTCGCTCCCATTGCTCAAAATTCCGATAAGTTTCGCCAGCCTGTTTAGTATTGCTTTGACGATCAATAGACTCACGTACAAGTTTGCCTTCTATATGTGGTGTATATTCTTTGTCTGTTTGGGTTGCTTCCTTTAATCCATTTAGCATAGAAGGCTCATAATTAATATGTGGATTTTGTCCAGGTGCTAAATCACGCTTATACATCATTTGACCACCATTTAGATTGGTAGCTACTCGTTTTTTAGGAGCATTAATTGGTAACTGAAGATAATTTGTCCCTACACGATGACGCTGAGTATCAGAATATGAGAAGGTGCGACCTTGTAGCATTTTATCATCTGAGAAATCCAATCCGTCTACTAATACACCTGTACCGAAAGTTGCCTGCTCAACCTCAGCAAAATAATCTTCAGGATTTTTATTTAACACCATTTTACCCACTGGATACCAGGGGAATTGATCATTCGGCCAAAGTTTTGTATCATCTAATGGATCAAAATCTAGCTCAGGATGCGGTCCGTCCTCCATTATTTGTACATTTAATTCCCATTCAGGAAAATCACCCTGTTCAATTGCATCGTATAAATCCTGTGTAGCATGATTAAAATTCTTCTTTTGAATCTCCTCAGCTTCTCTTTGGGTTAAATTTTTAATACCCTGTAAAGGCTCCCAGTGATATTTGATAAGGACAGCTTTGCCCTCACTATTCACCCATTTATATGTGTTAACACCAGA
This sequence comes from Lysinibacillus pakistanensis, assembly GCA_001312325.1. The sequence continues at coordinate 24,613 of BBDJ01000043.1, forward strand.
GCCTTGCATCATTCGATAATTTGCAGGAATACCCCATGGAGAATAAACGAATGTGACCATATGGAAGGTTTCTGGTGAGCTTGCGCAAAAATCAAAAAAAGCGTTCTACATTCTGAATATTTGTAATTGGATCAGGCTTAAAGGCATGAATCATATCTGGGAACTTCATCGCATCACGTATAAAGAAAATCTTTAAATTATTGCCCACTAAGTCCCAATTCCCATCCTCTGTATAAAACTTTACAGCAAAGCCGCGTGGATCTCGTAATGTCTCTGGGGAATGCCCACCATGTATAACGGTTGAAAAACGTACAAAAACTGGTGTCTTTTTACCCTTATCTTGAAAAACCTTTGCTCTTGTATATTTAGAAATAGGCTCATTACCAACAACACCATAGGTTTCAAAGTAACCATGTGCCCCTGCACCACGGGCATGTACAACTCGTTCAGGGATTCTTTCGCGATCGAAATGGCTCATTTTTTTCTAAAAAATCGTAATTTTCTAGTGTAGCAGGACCACGATTACCGACAGTTCTTAAATTTTGATTATTGGTAATGGGGTGCCCCTGTCGATTCGTTAAAGTTGTATCATCTTGTTGTGTTGAATCATTTTGATTTGTCATTGTTTGACCCCTTTCTTTTGGATATCCACATTCTGTCCTTTAGTAGGGCAAACTAGACATAAAAAAAGCTCTCCTACATACAAGATGTAAGAGAGCCGTTGGATGGTGTTTTCAAAAAAATAATCAAGTTTGCTGAGTATAGCCTTTGCCTATAGTTGGTTATTGGTCATCGGTCATACGGTAACAGGTCACATGTTATTGGTTTTTTTCAAAGTTTGCTTCAAAAAGCGAGATTGAAAACAACGCATCCTAGATGGAGTACAATTCGACTCCATACATCTATTGTATACAGTTTCAAGGAATATGGAAAGCCTTAGCAGTAAAGAGGACTAAAGGTAATATAAAATATTGTAAATTAGTTAATAAATACTATGGAAATATTAGTATTAGTTTATCATAATTGTAATGTGCGAATACGGAAATATTTTATAGAAGAATAATTTCGATTTGTATATTTAGTAATATGGAAATAAATTTAGGGGGAAGTAAGTTAATGAAGAAGGCTTTGTTTTTACTACTAGCTCTAATGCTAGTCGGATGCTCTGGCGAAGGAGCGAGAAGGAAAAAGAGAAGAATGTAAAAGAAGAAGAGGTAGTACAAGAAGAAAAAAATTGTTCCAGTAAAATATGATGAGGTTGATACTGAATCGAAAGCTGCTGTAGAAAAATTTGTTCAAAAATACAATGTCAGAGTTGATTTATATAAACAGGATGCAGAGAATTCTATAACATTAGAGAAAATTCCTGAGCCAGTAACTGGTGATTTAATGAAAGAGGACGATATCCTTTCACAAACTTTATTGGAAGCGGACTTTATAAAATATAAGGGTCATTATAAAATAGTGGCTAAATATAATGAGGATAAAAAATTAATTGGCTATAATATTTTCGTAGAAGGTAGCCCTGCTAGTGAGGTAAGTGAAGAGGGTGACGAATGGAAGAAGGATTTTTATCAGCAATGTCAATTACCGATGCAATTGGCTTAAATTTAGATAAAAACGAAGAAGAATTAGGTAAAGCTTTAGACGAAGAGAAACAAAGTCATACATATACTGATTCTAATTATAATGTAACTTTCCTTTTAGCTGACCTGGATTTAGGGCAATTTGAAGTTAATTATGATTTAGCTAACTAGAGAAGAGTTTTTCATAAAGTGCCCCAAAAGTTGAAAATCTAACTTTTGGGGTGTTTTAGTTTAAAAATATCGAGAGTCATCGAAGTTAATAGTAACACTATAGTTTTTTTGCGTTGATAAGATTTGATAATTTATGGGCGTCTTTTTCTAGTTGAATGGCACGCTCACGATATGCATCTGGCTCATACATAGCAATCTCATAAAGCATTGTATTTTCACCATAACCCATTCGTACACTTTCCTTTTCATGCATACTAAATTCCTTGCAAAGCTCAGCGTCTGCACGGAGCTGTGTTGCAAGCTCGATAGCTTCTACTAAAGCCAATGTTTCACCCTTAAATTCTACTGAATTATTGATATTTGCTTCATAGACTAATCGATCTAATGTACGAGCATCGAGACGTACTTGAGCTAATTCTTCCTCAATGGTCTTCATTGCACGATTACTTGTTTTTGGGGTTTGTCCCTTCTCCACAGTTACAAAGGCACTACGATGTAATTCACTAATAAGCTCCTGAACTTTTTTTTCCTAGAATACTTTTAAGTTTAACGGCTTCCGCAAGATTAATCATTCAAACACGTCCTTTTTATAGTGTCGTTGCTGGTACTACGTTGGTTAATAGGGCAATGTTATAGTCGCTCCATGAATTTGGTTAAACATTTTCCCTGCTGAGGCTAAGAGCTTAGTTGCATTTTCTTCTGTTAAGGATGGTCTAAGGTAGAAAATCTGTAGTGCCTCAGTCGTCTCTTCTGAAACAGAAGTACGCTTAGAATCGACAAATGGTGACCCGAATGCTCCTTCTGCATCATAGCTATAAAGAATTTTATTTAATGAATTAAAGCGTCCATTTAAGCCTTCATAGCCAGTATCTTCATTGCCCAGTGCAATTTCTATATCTCCTTGTAGTTGATCTACATCATATAAGCCTACTGGAATTTCATATTGGAGAGAAAAGAAATTATTTAAATCTACACCTGAATGATAGGGTGTTAAATAATTTTGCTTACTAATTCGACGCATTAAGCTTTCTGCTGAGTGACGATATCGATTTGGATCAGCACCAAGCTTTTTCCAGAGACGTCGCCATTCTGCAATTCCTTCACGTTGCGTAACAGGGTTCTCCTGCATTTCTAGATAGAGATTTTCTTGATACAATTGCATACGACCCTTAATCATTTGAGGCGATTCTGCTACAACAATTTTGGTATAATGGATAATGCCGAATTTTAGCTCGGGATGTTGTGTCAATAGGGATTGATTAATTGATATATCCATAAAACACCACCTACTTTATCTATTTCTATTATTGTATCATGTAAGGAGTTGGAAATAAAATGAACATACATGACCTGCAACATGCGTTTGTAGCGTATGCAATGTCCATTGGTATAGACAAAATTGGCTTTACAACAGCAGCTCCATTTACAGAATTGAAAAATCGACTGCGCCGCCAGCAGGAACTTGGCTATCAGTCCGGCTTTGAGGAAAGCGATATTGAAAAACGAACTGAACCCCTACAATTATTAGATGGTGCAGAGAGTATAGTGGCGATTGCAGTAGCCTATCCGTCGCGTATGCAGAACGTACCTGTTGGCAAAAAAAGGAGCAAGACGTGGGATTTTTTTGTCGAGCTTCATGGGGAATCGATTATCATACAGCATTACGTGAACGATTGACATTACTATCGGCTTGGCTAAAGGAGCGAGTAGACGGTGTCCGTATCGAATCAATGGTGGATACGGGTGCTCTTGTCGATAGAGCAGTTGCTGAACGTGCAGGAATAGGCTGGAGTGGGAAAAACTGCGCCATTATTACACCCGAATTCGGTTCATATGTCTATTTAGGAGAGCTTGTCACAAACATCCCCTTTGCACCAGATAAGCCTATGGAGGATGAATGTGGAGACTGCCGCTTATGTTTAGATGTTTGTCCTACAGGTGCTTTAATAGAAGGAGGGCAATTAAATGCTCAGCGCTGTATTGCCTTTTTAACGCAAACCAAGGGAACACTGCCTGATGAGTTTCGTACACATATTGGCAATCGATTGTATGGCTGTGATACATGTCAAACCGTATGTCCGAAAAATAAAGGCAAAATCAATTGGATACATGAAGAATTTAAACCAGACCCAGAGCTGGCCAAGCCATTGCTGACGCCTCTTTTGAAGATTTCAAATCGTGAGTTTAAAGATAAGTTTGGACATATTTCTGGCTCATGGCGGGGGAAGAAGCCCATTCAACGCAATGCTATATTGGCCCTTGCCCATTTTAAAGAAGAAGCGGCTGTACCAGATTTAATTGCACTTCTTGAAAAGGATGATCGTCCTGTTATTCGTGGGACAGCCGCATGGGCTTTAGGTAGGATAGGCGGGAAAGAAGCCCATTCCGCATTATTTCAGGCGAAGGGTAAGGAAAGTGACGAAGAGGTACGTATTGAAATTGACAAAGGGTTACAATTTTTTCAATAGGGTGGATGAGTGAATATCTCGGGACCTCCAAAGCGTTGAGAGCCGTTCCATTTGAGGGGAAAGTCGCTCACAAAGCGTGGAGAACTGCTCAAGCTGAGGAAAGAATCGCTTGAAAAAGATCAGAGATTGCTTAATTAAAGTATTGCAATATTAAATCCAGAGAAGCTCCACCCTAACAGTGGGATTTAAGATAAGAATTACTTTTACATGTGAAATTTTTAATAAGGAAGTGTACCTTATGCCATTGCATATCGTTTTATATCAACCAGAGATACCAGCAAATACAGGTAATATTGCACGTACCTGTGCCGGAACAAATACCTCACTACATTTAATTCGTCCTCTTGGCTTTTCTACAGACGATAAAATGCTGAAGCGTGCTGGGTTAGATTACTGGCACAGTGTCAATGTTGTGTATCACGATTCACTAGAGGAATTTTTAGAAGCATCAAAAAATGGTGATGTTTATTTAATTGAAACATATAGTGAAGAACCATTCACAACACATGATTTTAGTGATAGAGACCGCGATATTTATTTTATGTTTGGAAAAGAAACAACAGGTTTGCCAAAGGATTTTGCTTACGAGCGTCGACATATGTGCTTGCGAATTCCACAGAGTGAGCATGTACGTTCGCTTAATCTGTCGAATACAGCGGCTATTGTTATATATGAAGCATTACGACAACAAGGTTACCCAGGGCTACATTAAAAAAAGGCAGTTCTCCAAGATGTGAGAACTGCCTTTTTTGGATAGCACCTCAAAACTGACGGATAGAATCCAAAAAGAGGATGATAGAATTCAAAAACTGATGGATAGAATATCCTTCCTAAAATTTTAATAAAATTTTATTTCCAGCAGGGTCCTCTGTTTGGAAACCCTCAGCTATATCAGTAACAGGAGCACCAATAGCACGAAGATTTTCTTTCATTGTTGCCACTTGTTGTTCATTATCTAAACGCAAAGAAAAGGTTTTTAAGCCGACTTGATGTTCACCAAGTTTTGGCGCATTTTCTGAGTACCAAGTATTTAAGCCGATGTGATGATGATAGCGACCTGTAGAAATAAATAATGCTTGTGTGCCATAGCGTGTGACAATGTCAAAACCTAATCCTTTTGTATAAAATTCCTCTGCCTCTATTAAGTTAGATACAGATAAATGAATATGACCCATTACTGTACCAGCAGGAAGACCACTCCATGTATCATTACCTTCTGCTAATATCGATTGAATATTAAGCGGTTCAGTAACCATATGCACTTGGTTAGAATGCCAAGTCCATTTATCTTCAGGTCGATCAGCATAAATTTCAATGCCATTTTTATCAGGATCACTTAAATAGAGCGCTTCACTGACATCGTGGTCAGATGCCCCAAAATACACACCATTTTTATGAAAATGACTAATAACATTTGCTAAATCACGACGTGAAGGCAATAGAAGTGCAAAATGGTAAAGTCCAGTAGTAAATGTCGTTTTTTTCTTCTACAGTTTCAGGTTGTACGATTGTTAGTAAAGCTGTTTTTCCATCTGCAGTTAAAGTTGCTTTATGGGATTCTTGTTGTAAGACTTTAAAGCCAATAACCTCCTGATAATAGGCTAATGAACTTTGTAAGTCACTCACTTTAATTTCTACGTTAGTGACATAAGTGTTTGGTTTTTCATGAAAATGCATAATGACCCCTCCATATAATAAAAGTTATCTTTTGTTATCAACTTACTTTATGTAAGTAAGTTTATTTTAAAAAGTACATAAAGTCAAGAAATTTTATTCATCTTCATTCAGCAAATGTTTTTTTGTATCGAAAGCAAATCGGCAGATGCTTTATGCGCGTAAGCGTAGCGAGCGTCAGCTGCAATTACGCCAAGGCGAAATTGATCATAAAAAAAAGAGAAGTACCTGAAGTGGTTCTTCTCGTGGAAAATAAGGAAAAT
>BBDJ01000044.1 GCA_001312325.1 Lysinibacillus pakistanensis
TAAAATCACTCATTTTTATTTGAGTGATTTCATGTTGTTGTAATACTATTATGTCAATGAAATCAAGGTGATAAATTAAAAAGTATAGCCCTTTTTCAAAACGAGGGATTGATTTCCGTTCCGACTAGCTTTGCTCTGCGCGAAAGCGAAGCGTCAGCAACAAAGTGAGTGGCTTGGAACAGAAATAACCTTCATTTTTACATTTGTTCCCTTTTAAAATTCACTTATTGAAAACCTCTCTTTTATCCTTCAATACAGTTATTAATAAATACAGGGTAAATAAAAAAACATACAAAATTGTTATAGCCAGAAAGTATGTATCTTGAATCTTAAGGTAAAAAGTATTCACAGAATTTAGTAAACCACCTATTACTAGGAATCCCCAAAAAGTCCTTTGTCGTTTTGATTTATTTCTTTCACTCAAATAACTTGCTGATAGCCATATAAAGAAAGGTAGATAGCATACAATTACAAAAGTTAAAATAATCCATCCACTAACCGTCATAGTGACACCTCCTCAAATCCTCATTACTTTATACGAATAGTCTTTTCGATAGTTTCATTTTATTATCCTAAAAAAAATGAAATAACCATTCGGCTACTTCATCATTTGTTTCAATGTATTGTTTCTAACCCTAATTATTGTTGTACTGGATAGTTTCATGTGCTTACCAATTGCCCTCATGCTATTCCCATTTAAAAGTCTGTTTAGTACTTCAATTTCTCTATCTCCATTTACTAACAGAATACGCTTTTGCACTTCAGCAACCTTTATTTCATACTTACAAATATTCTCCGATGAATACTTTAGCTTTTGTTGCTTTTACATTCGCAGCAGCTGATGGAAATTCTCCTCTTATTTTCGAGGCTTTCATATAACTTTGATAAACAAGGAATCTTGTCATATTAGATTCACCCTATTTCGCGTTAACTTTCGTTTGATTCTCATGATTAATCTTCCATAGCTTCAATCACAAATTCTCTTAAACTTAAATAATCGTTTTTATATCTGATACTAATGCATCCATTTCATCATCACTTAAATCCTCTAAGGCATTTTCTGCTACAAAAGAGTACAATTCTACACTATTGTTTCGCAATTCAGTTACAAGCTCATCTTTCTTTTTCACTCATTCCAACAATTCCTTCCTGAATAAATTCTTTTAGATTAATCATTAAAGGTGTACAAAATTGAAGTAAGATACTATTTAAAGGATTTTGCATTATGAACCTAGAAGTAAGTATCTATATGAAAGGAGGAGAAAAAAAATAGTTATAGGCTTACATCACGTTCAAATAACAATTCCAAAAGGTGAAGAAGAAAAAGGGAAACATTTTTACTGTCAAGTATTGGGACTAAAAGAAATTGAAAAGCCAGATTCGCTGAAAGGACGAGGTGGATTTTGGTTACAAGTCGGCAATAAAGAGGTCCATATAGGTACAGAGGATGGCTTTGATAGATTAACGACAAAGGCTCATATTGCCTATCAAGTTGACAATATCGAACATTGGAAGAAGGTATTAGCCGAACAACATGTAGAAATTTTCGATTCAGTTCCTATTCCTCATTTTGAACGCTTTGAATTTAGAGACCCATTCGGTAATAGAGTGGAAATGATTCAAGAAATTTAAAATGATCTCTTATTGTCCGAAATGTTAGTAAAGTCTCTAATGTTCTTAATCCTGTGAAAGAAACAAATAGAATTTATCTAGCTCAACAGTAGAACAGAATTTACCATCTATTCAACTGTTTTTCCTTCCTGCACAATATAAACTGCACATTTTCCTCAAAATGTGCAGTAATAGGTTGATCAATGAATTTCGTAACCACACAACTATGAGTAGCTAATTCGTCAAGTGGTGTAACGATACCTCTAAGTTCATCTCCATAATCCAAAACGGACATCTAAACCCCACCCCTGAATATGACAACAATGGATATGGATGTTGGGCTCATTAGTATATTACCTATTATTTCACTATTAATTTACCTTGTTCCTGTTATATTTGTAAATTAGTTTATGATTAAATCTATTAGCTTACAGAAGGAACGTAACAAGATCCTAAGACATATATCTGACAAGTTAAATAAATGATGTATTTAGATAGGAAATCCCATCTTTTTTTACTGCTCGTATTATTGTATTTAATTTAATGCTATATCGCCCTTTAACTGTTTATGTAGCTGTAATCTTCCTTCTTTCGTATAGTTGCAAGATTTAGTCCTCCTCATACGGAAAGAGTCATTGAGTCCTAGACTTAATCATTGCCATTTTACGATTGGTGGCATGGAAATATGCTTAGAAATATTTATAATCTTCCCTCCCTGGTCATACTGAAGGTAAATTGTAATAAGGAGAATGGGAAAGATCGATAAAATCAAATTTGCTGAAGCCGTTGCAAAAACGTCAGAAAATATGGTTTTCCCACTTCTGAAAAACCAAAGAAAAAGAAGAGAGCCAAGTCTACAAAATAGTAGATTGGCTCTTCTTTTGGTTCGATACTAGTTGATTCTCCATGGATTATTTTACAATTAACTATAAATTGATCATACAAATTCACTTATAGTTAGAGAGACAAAAAAAAGTTTTAGGTTTTGCTATATTCAAAAGTCTTGACAGAGTTATTTATCAGCTTTTCGATCTATTTTATCTAATAGCTCTCTTAAATCACTAAAACATATATTATTATCTTCAATACCGTATTTTGACTTTAGATATTTCCCAACTAGCGAGTCATTAATACCCTTTTTTACACCTACTTTAATAATCAAATAAAATAAATACATCAAGACAATAAAAACTAAGAGTTCATAACCATTAAAATCCATTAGAAAACCTCCTTTATAGCATTATATATAACCTTTCATAATATAAAAAAATTTCTATAATGAAAATTAACAATCTTTATTATAAAGTATTAGCTTCCATTGACTTGTTCAAGTATCAGTAGATATTTATAGAAAGTCTGGCTAGAAAATGATTCTTCTAGTTCAAGTTCATAATTGTCTATTTTCTTTGAAAGAAACTTTTTTTGTAATTTACTATTATCCCACTTTACTTCAGAAAAGAGGATATATTGTAAGTCTTCATCATTTTCTAAGTATTGAAGTATTTTTTTTATATCATAGTCTTTTAAATTGATTTTTTTGAGACGTTTTTATTAAGTTATTTTCAATAATATCACTAAAAAGGCGGATTGTTTCCTTGAATTCTTCACTACTATCTTCTTCTAAAAGAAGTGGAACTTGTTTTTCCAACAAATTCGCTATCTTTTTTTTCCTGTTTAGAGCTAAAAAGTTTGTTTAGTTTACTCAAATAGAAAATTTGTATTGGGGATGATGTATTGTTCTTTTCTATATAATTTCTGACATCTGCAGAAAATTCATCTAATACATCATTATTACTTGTTTCGTTTTCTAATGTTTGAGCTAACATATATAATTCAAATGGAGAATTTTGTTCTAAGTCATCATTTAATCTATCTTTTGTGTAATATAAAATGTTTTTATTGTTTTCATTTTTCTGATTTAAAATTTTATTAATTGAAGAAAAGTAGAAATTAGAAATGATACTAGTTTCCTCTGGCAATATATAAGTAAATCCTCCAGTAGTGGTCGGTTTATTTAATAATTTAATAGTATCATTAGTATTTGAAGTGTTATTCATACTAGATAACATATAAACAGCAAAATGAGTACTCAGTATATCTGAGTCAGTATTGGGAACTAACCCCACCCCCATCCTCATTTTTGTATTTGCTAAGAGTTTGAACTATTTGTTTAGCTTTTAATTCAAGATTAGTTAATTGATATAAATCAAAATAAAGATTGAGTTCAATCATATCAGGATTAGATGAAATGACTTTACTATTTGCCAAATCGTTCAAGCTATTTAATATGTCTTTAGTGTCGAAATTAAGAATTGAATATATTTTATATAAAGCTAGGTGTTCATATAGTTCGACAGGAGTAAAATTGTACTTTAAATTATTGATGATTTCTACGGGTACAACTTCATTGAAATAATCAAATATATGTATTGCTTGATAAATTAATCCAATGTCTGTGTAATCGGATTGATATTCAGAAAAAAACTTGTCCTTTATCATTAATTAACTGGTTTAATAAATCCAATATTTTATCTTTATCACTCTTGCTAACTTCTAATTTTAATAGCTGAAATAAACTAACTGTATAAAATAATTTATCATTCAGTTGCCTATCTTTTATATTTAATTCTTGAATAGACAATTCTAAAAAAATTGGTTAACTTAGGCTTGTTTTTGTTAACTAGATTTTCATCAAGCATTTTCAGAGTTGAAAGTGTATGATATGTAGCGTATAAATTGCCCTTTTCAATATTAGAAATTTCAAGATTATAACCATCTTTCGTTGAATAAATATTCTCTACTAAGTGATATTTTTTAATATTATCTGTTAGATTAATATCTAACGTTCGTGGTCCATTAGAACAACCTATAATTAATAATGGAATTAGTATAAGAAAAGCGATACGCCTCATATTCTATTCACCTCATAGGATTAATTTTAGAAAAAAAAGAGCCTTTTGGGCTCTTCGCGATTTTAGAGTAATTAGTTCCTTTTAAGTCTTGATGAAAATGTATCAAAACTTAAAAAGAAGGTGAGCTAAATAGTATAAAATTAATCGTCAACAGGCTGAAAAGTCTTTCTATCCTTTTTATCCGCCAATGGATGCAGATGGTAGTGCAGTATACGAATGACCATTAATTCTAACTTCTACAACAGCAGATGATTCTACTTTAGTAGTATGTGTATATCCTAGAAAACTAGTAGATTTTTGGAATGTACCTGGCTTACTATACGTTGCTTGGAACGTTTTTGTGTTTTTTTTCTTCTTTATGTTTTATAGTTGCAGATTTTGTGTTACTAGAAATAGTGAAACCTGCTGGCCAGCTAATACTTGCTGCTGAACCATGTGTTGTTAATGTTGTTGATACCTGTATAAAGGACGGAGTTCCACTCCCCAACCAGGAACCTCCACTATATCCAGTGTAATCAACAAAATCTAAATTAGAACCCAAATTAGCTGTTATTCTCGTGCCACCCATAGCATCTCCATCGCTTGCAGTACCCGTATCCTGGAAAGTGATAGGTAGAGAAGCTAATAGGCTTACATCGCTAGCAAAATATAGGTCATTAATAGAATTAATTAGGTTTTGCTCTTCTTCATTAGGATTACCCGCGATTGTATATGTACCATCTTCGTTTACATTTACGCGTACATTTCCACTCTCACTAAGCTTGTCCAATAAAATATTTACCTGATTGCCAGAAGCAGCTGAGGCTTCTGAAGTTGGTACTCCTAATGAAAATCCTAAGATACCTACAGATAGCAAACCTATACTAGACATTTTTTTTCCACATATTGAAATACCTCCCTGTTAATTGATTCCATTTTATATTATAATAGCCAATGTTTTATGTCAACCAAATTTTTTTAGTATTCTAAATAATAAGAAATCAATTCCTTTTCTAAACGAAATCATAGAAATAAATGGATGGCAAAATACGCTTCTCTACATATGCTTCTGAAAACTTTCTAGTCGATTCACTGTAGGAGCTTCGGTTAAACCACTCACTTGACTGTTCTTATTCCATTCATCAATTATTTCATTTTGGCTGCTTGTCACTTCAATCATGTAAGGTTCGTAAATGTTAAATATCATCTGAGGTTCATAATCCCTGTATATACTTTTGAGAAACGAAAGAAGGATTTCCCTTGAAAGGAAGGTTATTTGGCGCCAAATCGAACGTATGGCTTTTAAAAGAAAGATAATTAAACCTAGAAGCAGTTTTATCTGTTTTAATTTTTGAACAGAAAATTTCGTTTAATACCATTATCGGTATTTCTTTGGTTGTAATCGGTACGGTTTTTCTAAATAAATAACTCTTACAAGATTTATAGAAGAGTAATAATAATGTTTTTAATGTCATAAGTACTTTTTTTTCATTTAGTAAATTGACTTTGCACCAAAATCTGTACTTGACAGCACATTCCACTACAGGCGGACGCTTTCCGTTCCATGTGCTACTTCGTTTTTTTTAATCAATCAAGTACATGTTTTGGTGATGACCAAGTAAATTCACTGAACATTTTCTTTCGAATGACCAATATCAATTTAATTAATTCTTAATTGCACCTAATCATCAGAATTTTTAGCAATTCTCGATTACTTCTAACTCCCATTCATTAATAGCCTGATTCATTAACTCGTTAGTAAATAGAAATTCTCCATTTTCTGCACAATAAAGAACGTCCATTTTTATTGTATACAGTATTTTTCACCTTTTAAGAAAACCCTATCTTCTGCTTTAAAATTTTCTTTCAGAACTATGGTAAATTATTTTACAATCCATTTTCGTCATCTTTCCTTCTACGCATTTTCCTCATATTGTGCAGTTGTAGCTTTGTAAGAAAGATTGTTCATCTATGATAAAGCCTAGAGATGATTTTATATTAGATGCTTATGTTAAAATAGATTTAAAGATTGTGAAGAAATCTACAGTAGTTTAGTTAAACAAGACATGTAAAAAAAGATAGAAAATTAAAGGAGCGTGGTTCAAATTATAACTCCATTATCCGCAGTGCTTATAATTTTTTTTATAATGGCTTTTGTTCTTACTTTTAAACGTTCTTGGTCACTTAATTTTGTGATATGGGGCATGTACTTAGCGATATTTTTTTACGCCTATATTCACTCTTGCTGGTTCAATGATTTATGCAGACATAACAAAAGACGGATTTGCAGGAATAGGATTTTTGACTTTATTCGTGCCCTTGAAATAATTGAAATCCTTATATTTATTGTTGGCTGTATAGTAAGTAAAAAAAGAAGCAAAGTGAAAATTCATCTAATGTTCCGATATAAATTGAATTACTTAATTAAACGGTCGATTTAGTTGAATAAGGCTCACTTAATTGATCAAACTTCTTTTTAATCAATCTTTTTTTAAAATGGAGTTTTTCCATTTATTTATCATCCTCGTTGAATATTTTCTTTCAACTACGCACTTTTCTTGAAATGTTGAGTTATTTCTTCTTCAACCCACTGCCCCAACATAATCAGTATCTTTATATATTTAATCTCGCTGCCTCACTAATAATCAAACCCATGCCATCACATTTTTCGCATTTTTTTAAACCCTAACTTGAATAAAGTTAATCATATTGTGAAGCATTTATCTCGCCTCTCATTTTCCAACTAACCACTTTCCATAAATTAGGTATTTTGGTTATTTTCCAGGTAATTATAGTCAAGTTTTATTCTATATTTCCACATACTAAAACCTATCTTTTTCCTAAGAGTTAAAGGAGGAAGCTTTCACATAATTGATGCTATTGATTTTTTCCTACATAAAATAGGCATACAAATGCTTCCAGCAGAATAGAAACCTATATAGAGGTCATTTTTGACGAAAATTAAAGTGGGGTGTGAAAGGATGCTGAAGCTATATGATACAAAAGAAATGGTACTCGGAATTGTACAACATGACCCATTATTTGTTGTCTTACAACAAGATCCGCATTTAGAAGAAACTCTTTATAATGATGCTTATTTAGCACATATTAAAGAATCAAGTTATTATTCTATTTCAGAAGTAGCTGGTTGGTTTGACATCACTGATGCGATGCTTCGGTACTATATTAAGCCATTTGAACAGTACATTTTTAATGATGCTACAATTAGCCCAAATACCAATATTCGTTTAAATCTTTCTGCCATTTTAAAACTTCGGATGATTTTATTATTAAAGGACAAGCACCGAGTCAAAGGTCTAAAGCTTTTATTAGGGATGGATGATAATGGTCAACTTCCCAACCATCAAATAACGGCAACAATGATGACGAATGATGATTTAGCCAATAAAGTTGATGTTCTCGGTAATGTTCTACAGCAGATAATCCAAACAGGACTCTTTACCATGCAGCCAAATGAAGAGCAGGGGACCTTACAGGTAGCCATTAATCAAGAATTTCTTACACAAAAAGTTCAATTACTATCCGCTGAGTCAAGTTCTTTTGAAGACATACAAAAAGAAACAGCTGAACTGAAACAAGAAAACGAAAATTTACAAAAACAAATTCAAGAGCTGCAGGAAGGAAACGTGAAGACCATCGTCCAAAAAATACGGGAGCGTCATATTGAGAATGAAATTGTTTCCAAATTGCGCACAGAGGCGCTACAGCAATTCTCTCAGGAAAGAAAAGTAGGCTTTTTCGCAAAAATGTTTCGTTCCTCTCAAATTGAGCTAGAAAAAGAGCAATTTACATTGAGCTATATTTCAAAGAATTTAGAAGAACGCTTAGAAGCAACATTGAATAATTATTATGGAAAGTAGATTAGACGTTTGCAAAAAAAGTTTTAACTCCTCAGGGTAATCCCACGAAGGTTTTGTCCACATGGAAATAATAATTTCTTCCTTCGTCCCCCACCCTGTGGAGTTCCACAAGTTTGTTCTTCATTTTTTAACAATCCTCTTTTGTTCTTCCCTATCTATATCTCTAGAAAAATTATCCACCAATTTTATTGACCAACCCGGTCAATCCGTATATAATCGGCTTAAAATACACAATAAGGAGAAAAAAAATTGTTTCAAGCATTTCAAAATTTAGATGATGAAAAACGTTATAAAATTATAAATGCTGCACTACGAGAATTCTCAATTCATAACTACGAAACCGCTTCAACTAATAAAATAGTGAAGGATGCAAAAATATCAAAAGGAATTTTATTTCACTATTTTGGTAGTAAAAAAAAATTTATATCTTTACTTATATGACTATGTAACAGCAATTTTCACTGATGCCATTAATAACAGCTTAGATTCGGAAGAACCAGATATATTTAAACGCTATAAACAAATCATGATGATGAAATTGGCATTAATTCAGCAATACCATACACTTTTTGATTTCTTAAAAAAAGACATATGCTGAAACAAGCTTAGAAGTAAGAAATGAACTTGATCAATATAATAGTAAGCTGCAAGATTCTTCCTGTACTCGTGTGTTCGCTGGAATTGATTATAATTTATTCCATGAAAACATAGATAGGACTAAGGCATTAGATACAATTAAATGGGTTACGAATGGAATCAGTGATCGATATGAAAAGCAATTAAAAAGCAACTTGGATAACAGTGAAGCCTTTCATCAACTACTAGAGCAATGCATGGAAGAGGCAACTCATTATTTTGAATTTTTAAAACAATTATTATACCGAAACACAAAGGGGTGAATAGGATGACATTAATTGAGATTAATCAGTTAACTAAAAAGTTTGGGGATTTTTATAGCATTCAAAATGTGAACTTACAGATTGCACAGGGTGAGGTATTTGGATTTTTAGGTCCAAATGGTGCTGGTAAATCTACAACAATTAGACATTTAATGGGCTTTTTACAGCCAACTAAAGGCATTTGTACAATAAAAGGGTTAGATTGCCGAAAAGCTACAGCTGAAATACAAAAATTTGTAGGGTATTTACCAGGTGAAATAGCATTTATTGATAAAATGACAGGACAGCAATTTATTCAATTTATTGCCAAAATGCGAGGATTACATGATCTAACAAGAGCCCATGAGCTGATGCAATACTTTGAATTAAATGCTACAGGTCTAATAAAGAAAATGTCGAAGGGCATGAAGCAAAAAGTTGGTTTAGTCTGTGCTTTTATGCATAGCCCTGAAATAGTCATTTTAGATGAACCGACAAGTGGATTAGATCCTCTTATGCAAACAAAATTTATTGAATTGATAATAGGAGAAAAGGAAAAAGGAACGACTATCTTCATGTCCTCTCATATGATTGAGGAAATTGAGAAGACCTGTGACAGAGTAGCCATTATTAATGCTGGTAAGATTGTTGCCATAGAAGCCATTGCTGATCTAAAAAAAAACAAATCAAAAAAATTCTTAATTGAATTTCAAAATGAGCAGGAGCTTTCCCGCTTCTTAGAGGAACCATTTACGACTGAGCAAATCAGCCCAACACAGGTGATTATCAAGGTTCAGGGGAATGTCCAAACACTACTTACAACATTATCACACTATCAAATGATGGATCTCGATGTTATTTCACAATCACTCGAAGATATTTTTATGCATTACTACGATGTAGGGGGACAGGAATCATGAACTTTCCTTTGCTAAAACATGAGATGCTAGCCACTGCTAAATTATTTTGTATTATACTCGCAGTATTAATGCTCTATATTATCAGTATTGTTTATATGTATAATCCAGAAATGAGCAACACCCTAAAACAGCTTACGGCTACTATGCCTGAAATGATGGCCGCATTTGGAATGGGTTCTATTGGTGATACGTTAATTGAATTTTTATCCACCTATCTCTATGGATTTTTATTATTAATTCTCCCATTAGTGTTCATTATCATGTTAGCGAATAAACTTATAATGGGCTATATAGATAACGGTTCAATGGCCTATCTCATTGCAACGCCGAATAGACGCTTAAAAATTGTATTTACACAAGCGTCTTTCTTAATTGCTAGCATCTTTATACTGCTCACTGTGACAACTTTAGTTGCCATAATCTTTTCAGAATTTCTATTTCCTAGTGAATTAGACATCCCTGCTTTTCTTACATTAAATCTAGGTCTATTTTTCTTACACTTTGCCATCAGTGGCTACTGTTTTCTTGTTTCCTGTAGTAGTAAGGATTTAAAAACCTCCTATGCTTATAGTACGGGCTTACCAATTATTTTTTATTTAATAGAGGCGCTAAGCAATATGGGAGGTTCGTTAGAAAAACTTCAGTACTTTACAATCTATTCATTATTTGCTCCAGAAAAATTAATGGCTCAGGATAGCTCGTCTATCTGGATGCTTGGAACATTATTTTTAATTGGGCTACTATGCTATACACTAGCTGTTCGCATTTTTGTGAAACGTGATTTGTACTTATAAAATACATGCCAATCAATAAAGCTTGGTTTGAGGTTTAAACCAAGCCTTCCTTCATATATGTTACATGGTTGGCGGTAAATATATATTGAGAAATGTTAGCACGGTTAAATTACCAATATCTACTATAAAATGTGAAAAAAATAACCCACCTTAAGCTCTTTGTTTTAAAATATGTAATTGCCCAAACAATACCAGCTAAGCTTAGATAAATATATAGATGATAGGATTTACTTGCAATTGAAAATACACCCCACATGAATGGATGGCTTAACACAAAAAAAATAACGTGGAATATACTATACTAAACCATTTTGACCAATCTTTTTTTTAGCCCATCTAGTAATACTCCGCGCCAATAAAGTTCCTCAAACCAAGGATTAATGAAAGCAAATATTAACCATAGTATTAGTAATAAAGCGGAATCAAATAATTGGTAGTTCATTAGTAGAATACTTAACGGAAACATCCCCACTATTAAAGAAATAGTAATCCATAATTTTGATGTATGCGACTTCCTCAGCCAGCTTTTAATTGATCTATCTCCTTTAAATAGGACAATACAGATACCCATAGAACTCCAATAAACTACTGCCAAGGGAATCCAAGCCCACCCATCTATGAACTGACTAAAAAAAAGTTGCGGTTAAAAATCCTATGCCAATAATTATGAATGGTGATAGTAAGAGTGATATATTCTTTTGGCTACTCATTATGATAACTACTTCCTTTTTCATTTATAAAAATTTTCAACAATAAATTGGCGTCAGGGATGGGGCATTCAGGCCATTGAATTTTATTAATAGCTAAGCCTTGTATAAAGGCGTAATAGGTAACAGCTAAAGTTACTGGATTTGCCGAAATAATTTCTCCCTTTTCTTGCCCTGCTGTAATAATAGGCAATGTACACATAACTGGTGATAACGATTGATCTGTTAGTAGCTCTTTGACTTCAGCTGGAATAGCATCCGAGGTACTTGCTTGTATCATGATTAAAAAAAGCAATGTATGCTCTGAATCTACAAAGCTATTTAATATCTGCTCGGTCATCCATCTTAATTTCTCCATTGGTGTACCCTTAAATTCATTTGCCTGTTGAATAATCTCTAAGGAACTATTCGCTGCTTTTTTTTACAAGCAATGAAAAAAATCTCTTCTTTCGAATTAAAATAATGATAGACAAGACCATGACTTAATCCTGCCTCTTTAGCAATATCACTTATTTTTGTTGCGACCATACCCCTCCTTGCAAAAACAATCAAGGCAGCTTTTAATATTTGTTCTTTTCGCGCATCCCTTAATTCTTGATTCAGCTCTGATTTCCTTGGCATTCCTATCCACCCCTTTTGATTGACTAGTCAGTCAATATTATTCTATTGTTCATTTACACATTTGTCAATTCAATAAAAAAATAGGAAATTCTGTATTATAAATCTTTTATGTTAACTTGTAATGTAGCTAAGTTCCCGAAAAAGCGTATTAAGCGAAAATGGATGATGGCCATTTCCTCTACGCCAACATCCTCATTGCTACTATCGAGCCACTCCTGAATTACTCCTAATATCGCAGAACTTAAAAAAGCCTGTAAATATTGTCGAAATTCTGGATCTACCGTTTCCTCTTGAATAAGAGATAGGCTATTTAAAAGTTGATTACTAAAAACCTTTTTCATTTTATTTATAAAAATTGGACTCCCCTGTTCCCCTAAAAAAAACGCGAAAAACCCTTGCATGCCTTTTAATGCATTGAAATATCTCAACAAATGGTTGATAAAGCTGTCCTTTTTTTTACGGTGTGGAAGGCTTCTACAGGCTGAACATTTTTAACATAGCCCTCTAATTCATTTAATAGCTCCTGCTGTAAATCCTCCATTACTTCAAACTTATCCGTATAATGTAAATAAAAAGTGCCTCTATTGATGTTTGCCGCTAAAGCTAGATTTTTTTTACGGTTACTCGTTCAAAGCCTACTTCCTCTATTTGTTGGATTAAAGTCTTTTTGATTGCCTGCTTTGTTTCAAAATTCATCTTTTCATGTATGGACATCGTTAACCTCCTGCTGTTTGATTCTTTTACTTCAATCCTTTATATGCTAGCGAAAAATTCCCCTAGTATCAATATAGTCTCTTTTTATCTTTTGTACATTTCCCATAAAATCACTTAACACATTTTCTTTATCTGTTGATTGTAATTCCCTATACACTATTTTAAAATTTCAGGTATCAACACTGTGTTCAGTAAAGGAGATGGAGATATGGGAACTAATGCGATATTATTAAATTCCATTGAAAAAAAGATTTCATCAAAAACAAGTGATTGCACCCCTTTCCTTAGAAATTCCAAAGGGTCAGCTTATCGGATTACTTGGTCCCTCAGGCTGTGGGAAAACAACGTTAATCAAATTGATTATGGGCATGATAAAGCCTGATAACGGTAGTATTCAAGTATTAAACGTTAATGTTCCGCATAAGCAGTTGCTGATGGATATCGGTTATATGGCTCAATCTGATGCACTTTATTTGGATTTAACAGGGAAAGAAAATCTTCATTTTTTTTGGAAAGCTTTTTCGATTATCCAAAAAAAGAACGTGCTGAACGAGTAGCCTATGCAGCAGATCTTGTTCGTTTGACAGATGATTTAAATAGTAAGGTCATGAATTACTCTGGTGGCATGAAAAGAAGATTATCTCTTGCCATTGCCCTACTTCAAAATCCACAGCTTTTAATTCTCGATGAACCGACAGTCGGTATTGATCCTGTCTTGAAAAAAAGAAATATGGCAGGAGCTTATTCGATTAAAAAAATGAGGAACAGAAAACAATACTTGTCACAACACATGCCATGGACGAGGCGGAACGATGTGATCAATTAGCGATGCTAAGAAATGGACAGATTATTGCATATGGTACTCCGCATGAATTGAAAGACCTTTACCAAGCACAGGACTTTGATGAGGTATTTGTAAAGGCTGGAGGTGACGTCCGATGAGGATTAGTGCGATTGTAACAAGAATTATGCAGCAGATGAGACGCGATAAACGGACACTTGCTTTACTATTTATTGCACCATTAATCATTCTTTCCTTAATGTATTTTATTTTTAATAGTAATGAGTCTAAGATGACGCTTGTTGTATCGAATAGCCCAGCACCATTCATCGAAAAGCTTAAAGCTGTGGATGTTAAAGTAGTGGAAAACAATGATTATTCCTCAGCTCTGTTAAAGAAAGAACAATATGATGGATGGTTAGCAATTAAGCAAAACAATATAAATCTCACATTATTAAATGATGACCCTTCTCGTACTAAAGCTGTTATTATGAAGCTTTCACAAGCCTTACAGTCTGAACAAGCTTCTATGATTAATCTAAAGACTGAGTATGTATATGGGGATGAAAATACTGCTATCTTTGATATTTTTAGTCCAATGCTTATTGGCTTCTTTGTTTTCTTTTTCGTCTTTTTAATTACAGGGATAGCGTTATTAAAGGAACGCACTTCTGGGACATTAGAACGTTTGCTAGCAACACCGATTAGACGCTCAGAAATTGTCGCAGGCTATATGATTGGCTACGGTTTTTTTTGCCTTCCTTCAAACTATTATTATCGTTGTGTTTGGTATTTATATATTAGATATTGTACATGTTGGCTCCATTTGGCTTGTTTTGCTAATTAATATTGTTGTAGCACTTGTTTCATTATCGTTAGGGGCTTTGCTATCAAGCTTTGCAACGTCTGAATTTCAAATGATGCAGTTTATTCCGCTTGTTATTGTTCCTCAAATATTTTTTTTCAGGCATTTTCCCACTGGATAATATGGTAGAATGGCTGCAAAACATCGGGCGTATTATGCCACTTTACTACGCGGCTGATGCATTAAATGGTGTCATGTATAAAGGCTATGCTTTTCGTGACATTGCTGTGAATTTAGTGGTACTTGCTTGCTTTGCCCTTGTATTCATTATTCTAAATATTATTAGCTTAAAAAAAATACCGATCCTTATAATGCATTTAGAAGAGTTCTACCATATCCCGGGTAGAGCTCTTTTTTACAGAATAACCAAAAATACCCCATCATTTTCATAGTAAAAGAGCAGATATTCATCTATACTAGTTTTACAATTAGTGCAATCATACATAGGTGTTTTACCTAAATATCAATAAAAATAAAGGGGTATAAAAATGAAGATGATGATGGAAATACAGGACATCTCTAAACAATACAAAGGCAAAAAGATTTTAGAGAATGCTTGCTTATCAATTTATGCCCACCAAATCATAGCTCTTGTAGGAAAGAACGGATCTGGGAAAAGCACTCTTTTAAAGATCATTGCTGGATTAATAGATGCAGACAGTGGTGCAGTTATTAAACACCGGCAATCTTTAAAAATTGGGTATGTGCCAGAGATCACACCTTCACATATTTTATTTACGCCAGAAGAATATCTTTTTCATATGGCCGTATTCGAGGAATGGCGCCAAAACAATTACAGCAAAAAAATTGATGATTTACTAGAAATGTTTCATTTACAGGAATCAAGGAATAGTCGAATCATTCATTTTTCAAAAGGTATGAAGCAAAAGGTAATGATTATGCAGGCAATGCTTGAAAATACGGATTTACTAATTTTGGATGAGCCATTATCTGGTCTTGATCCAAAGGCACAGAGTGATCTAGAAGAAACCCTTTCTATTTTAAAAGACAACGGTTTGAGCATCGTCCTAACCTGCCATGAAACGAAATTGCTTCAGCATCTTGTTGACACCGTTTTTGTTATTCAGAATAATAAAATTATCCAGACAGATTCATTCTCTTCCAATCATACACAGCACAATAGGTTAATTTTCGAGATTGCCGATCCAGCATTACTGGAAAACCTATTACCTTTCCTTGATATTCAACAGCAAAATCAGGTAAATTCTGATCATTTTGAGATTGTTACTGTCATCAAATTAGAGGATACCAGCCAAATTTTAGAGGACCTTCTACGCAACCATGCCTCTATTAAACAATTAATGCCAATCAACTATCAGGAGGAACATTTCTATCGCCAATTTTAGCGAGGAGGAATAGATACTAGAATGCTCAGTTTATTACGCTATCAATTTATCAATTATTTAAGGACTTTTCAATATGTTCCACCTTTTTCAATTTTTGTGTTATGTCTTGTCATCAATTATACCTTTGTTCCGAATCCTATATTAGATAGCTATTCATTCACAGCCATTATACTCTTTTTTTCTAATGGGATGGTTTACGGTCACACTGTTTCACGCGGAGGACGAGGAGCAAAAAGTAATCACAACGCTACATGCTAAAGGTCGAACACAATACAATTTAGCCATTTTTAGTATTTGTGGATTGCTTGCATTAGGCTTAAGCTTGATTTCAGTACTTTACCCTATTTTAATTGGTGCCTTTGGAGAAACACCAAGATTAATACATCTTTTACTAGGCTTCCTCTCTCACTTTAGTTTAGCTATACTAGCCATTGCACTTTCAGCTATCTTTACAAGAGAGCTTATAAAAAAATAAGCACAATACTTGGTGGGGTGTGCTAGGCATCTTACTAATCTCTGTTGTAGGCGCTACCTTACACGATACAATTTCGCAAGTAAAAGGTCTTACTTGGCTGCTTCCACCTGTCCGTCTTTCGTTAGAAATGATGGATTCAGAAGATTCCATAAAAGCCATACCAAGCATTTTTTTATTGGCAGTTTGCTTGGATCTTTATTTATGCGTGCCTAGTCATTATGCTATTCTTCCTCCTAGCTAATCGAAAACTACTGAGGAGATAAATGTCTATGTTAAAAAAAAGCAAAAGTCCTAATTATAGAAGATGAAGGTGATATTGCTACTATCATTAGGGACTATTTAAGTGTTAATCGTTTTGAGCCTTATATTGTTCAAACTGGGCAAGAGGCTATTCAAACTATAAAAAAATAGCCCTCCTGATTTTATTATTCTTGATCTATCTCTCCCTGATTGTGATGGCATCGAATTATGTCGTCAAATTCGTGAAGATAGCAATGTTGCTCTATTAATTTTAAGTGCTCGTAGCAGTGATACTGATAAGGTTTTAGGTCTGGGATTCGGTGCAGACGATTATATGACGAAGCCCTTCTCGTTAAGTGAGCTAGTAGCAAGAATAAAAGCGCATTTACGGAAACAAGATCGATGGCTGCTAGATAATACAGAAAAGGTGGATCTGATTCAAATCGATCAGATGATTATCAATAAAAACGAGTATACCTTTTCCCTTAATCAAAAGCATATTCCTCTATCGGCAAAAGAATTTGAAATGCTTTATTTTCTAATGAAAAATAGTAATCAGGTGTTCTCCAAAACGCAGCTACTTGACGCTGTTTGGGGCTATGACACATACGGTGATGAAAATACAATCACCGTTTATATTAGACGTCTACGTGAAAAAATTGAAGTCAATCCATCTTGTCCAGTCTACCTTCAAACTGTTTGGGGTGTTGGTTATAAATTTAGTACTCAAAATTATTCGTAGGAGAACCTAATGTATTTAAAAATTTGGATGAAGAAATGGCTATGGTCTATACTAATTTGTGTTTTTCTATTATTTATTTGTTTCCTTCTATTACTGCTTACTACTGTTAAACAAAATAAGGAACCATCAAATGAATACGTTATCAATCAAATTCGCCTACAGGTAAATAATGTTTTATTGTACATAGAAGACCATTTTACAAATCTCGAACAAAATTTAAATTTACGCAATTCCCTTCAAGAAATGAGCAATAGCCAGGATATAGATATCACAGTCGTTCAATTAGATGGGAGGATTATTTATAATTCCATAGAAGAAGACCCTTCACAGTTTATCAGCTTAAAAGACGATTTACATTATGATTTATTTACGTCACAACAACTGGCTGGAAAAGTTAAAATTGCTTTTCCCATAATTAATGACAAGCAAGAACAAATTGGTAACGCTATTTTCACCATTGATCAAAATGTTCTCTTACCTGTAAAGCGCCCTAATCATTTTATGATAATCGTTATAAGTGGTTTCCTATGCTTGTTTATTATTGGGCTTGCCTTGTACATGATACGGAAGGCTAATAAGGAAATCTTACTGCCTTTACATAATTTGAAGAAAAGTACAGAGGAAATTGTTAAAGGTAATTATGAACAGAAAACGGTGTATCCGAGAGTAGATGAAATTGGAGATTTGTATGCGGTATTTGATCAAATGCGCTTAGAAATAAAAAAATCTTACGCTCCAACGAGATGAACAGGAGCAAAACCAAAAAAAAGCTTATATCTAGTATTTCGCATGAAGTAAGAACACCTCTAACAACAATAAAAGCTTATTTAGATGCTATTTCAGAGGGAATTTGTCCTGACATGGATTCGCTTATGTCATATATTCAAATCATGCAAACAAATACTGAAAAAAATGTCTAGACTCATTGATGATTTATTTATTCACACGTTGAAGGAGCTTGGACATATCCCAGTTAACTTAACAGAGCAATATAGCAAGGATGTTTTTACGAATATTTTGCATCCCATTCATCATTACGTCCAAACGACCGGCATTCATTTTATCGAGCCAGAGCATATTCCTAATGTCCTTATTCGAGTAGACGAGCATCGACTAGAGCAGGTGCTTTCAAACCTTATTACGAATGCACTAAAGCATACCTCTAAAGGCGATTCCATAACCGTTTCCATCAATATTGAAAACCAATTACTATACATTAATGTCATAGATAATGGTAATGGAATGCTACCTGAGGATATGCCTTTTATTTTTGAACGATACTTCAGAGGTATTCAAGCAACTGGTGAAACTGCTGTGAAAAATGAAGGAGCTGGACTCGGGTTGTCTATTTGTAAGCATATTATGGAAGCGCATAATGGTTCTATTTCATTTAAAAGCAAACAAAATAGAGGAACAACATTTACATTAACCCTGCCTATTATTTAAATTTCCAAGAGGGTAATTTCTAAAAATTAAGAATATAAATAATGAAAGTCAGAAAAAAAATTGGAGAGTGAAGACATGATTCATGACATAAAGGAATATGTAAAATATTTAGATGGTATTCATAAACGAACGATGCAATATATGAAGGCAATACCTGATGAACTTTTAGAGTGGAAGCCCTCTGAAGATAAATTTTCTATAGGTGATTTATTGCGGCATATCGCATCAGCTCGTTTAATGTTTCTTGGAATATTTGAACATGGCTCGTGGACGTACACAGGACATGATATTAGTAATGGGGCTTCCCTAGAGGAAATTTCTAATTATTTAGAGTCATGTCAAACTAAATTAACTGAGGGGCTATTGAAAATTGGTAACGATGTGTTGTCAAAAAAAGGTTTTAACCCTTCATGGTCATGAGGTAAGTGCTTGGAGAATACTTATGTCGATTCCCGAACATGAAATCCATCATCGTGGACAAATCTCAGCATATTTACAAATGAACAACATTGAACCGCCTCAAATTTTCGGATTAAAAATTGAGCAAGTGAAAACACTATAATTTTATGAAAGAGCTTTGGACATCATCTTCTATCCAAAGCTTATTTTTGTCTTTATAATCAATTATGCCTCTGCATAATTGTTGCTGTCGCTTCGCTTTCGCACAGATAAACAATGCGTCCGGAATCGGCTTTGTGCTTTCACAAAGAACGATTTTCAAATCTTCTAGTTCTTGTAATAATTTATTAATATTTTAATAAGGACCTTATAATAAATCCCCCTTACACTAAAAGAAATAAAATCAAATGGAGGAGGTATTCTCGTGGAAAAAGAGGTACTTATTCGTGCTCAAAATCTATGTAAGACATATTCCACAGGGAGTGAGCAATTTCATGCAATAAAAAAATATTAATATCGAAATATATAAAGGAGATTTTACGGTCATTATGGGCAACTCTGGTTCGGGTAAATCAACACTGCTTTATCTTTTAAGTGGTCTTGATTCTATTACGACTGGTGAAGTTTATTTTCATGGAGAAAGGCTGGATACATTTACCGAACAGCAGATAGCTACATTTCGCTCTAAAAAGATAGGATATGTCTATCAAAGTAGTAATCTCGTCCCGGATATGACATTGCTAGAAAATATCACCCTCCCAGGACATATTGCAAAATACCCTAAAAAAAGATGTGATAAAAAAAGCGGAGATGTTATTAAATAAAATGGGACTTGAGGAGCAATGGAATCGTTTACCTTCGCAAACCTCTGGTGGGCAGCAACAAAGAGCTGCTATTGCTAGAGCATTAATCAATGACCCAGAGATTCTATTTGCAGATGAACCAACTGGTAGTTTAAATTACGATCATGGTGTAGCTATCTTAGATATTTTAACGGATTTAAACAAAAAAAGGTCAGTCTGTCGTAATGATTACGCATGATATAAAAGCGGCCTGTCGTGCAAATCGTCTTATTATCATTCAAGATGGAAAAATTGGAGGTATTTTAGACTTCGATCAATACGATGATGCTAGCATACAAGAGCGTGAACATATTATCTTTTCTTATGTCACGGGAAAGGAGTAAAACATGCACGCAATACTTACTCTTTGCTTTGCACATATTAAGAAAAGGAAAATCCAAAATGTACTATTAGCAATTATAATTATGCTATCCACACTTTTATTAGCTACCTCTGTAACGATTTTGATGAATACAAACAATATTTTT
The DNA here is from genome assembly GCA_001312325.1 of Lysinibacillus pakistanensis. Next base: position 20,663 of record BBDJ01000044.1, read on the forward strand.
GAAAAAAACACATCATGATTCAAATGGGGCGCACCAAATTTTAACGATGGGCAAGGATATTCATAATCCAAACACTGTCAACAATTGGTGGCAAGAGCAACAAGGGGTTTCTGCCTCGAATCTCATTCCTTATAGAAATTTATCTGGCTTCACAGCGAATGGTGTAGAAACGACAAATCTCTACTTATTCATGATGAATACACCTAAAACGCCCTTTGTTGTTGATCGATTACTATTTTCAGAGGGTGAAAATCAGGACTACCCTACTGAAGGAACAATTTGGATTCCCACATCGATGGCTACTACCATGAGTATTTCACTTGGAGATACTATTGAATTTAACACTGGCGAAAAAGCTTTTACATTAAATGTTTCGGGTATTGTTGTAGATTTGCCATACGGCGGACCCTTTACAACGAATGCTCGTATTTGGATGAACGACTCTGACTATCATAAACAATTTGATACAATGATAGGGTCTGAAGAATATATGATGGCTCTTCGCTTTGATGATTATCAGCAAAGTGCAAACTATTGGATAGAATTCGAAAAATTTTTAAACGGCCCCTACCTTGAATCAAAAATGGAATACGTGGATCTCTATTCGTTTAATTTTATTATTAATAAAATTATCGGCTTTATCATGATCGCTTTTGGTGTAGCAATGTTATTCATTTCGCTGTATATTATTGGTTTTAGTATTTCAGATGCCATTTTAACGAACTATAAAACGATTGGTGTCATTAAATCTCTCGGGCTTACTTCTCGAAAAATTAGTGTGACCTATGTTTTACAATTTGGTTTATTATCCATGGTTTCAATTATTCCAGGTCTTATTGCCAGTACAGTCCTTTCCAGAGTGATCATAGAAAGCTCTTTATCTTATTTAAAGGCCGGAAAGCATTTAACGATTATTCAAGATTTTAGAATCACTATGCTACTTGCTGTCATAATCCTTGTCATTGTTATCCTTACTGCGTTCATATACTCTAACAAAGCACGTCACGTTGAACCCGTACAGGCAATTAAGTACGGTATGTCAGAATTTGCAAACAGTAAATTGAATCGGCGTTTAAACAACTCTAATCGTCTTTCTAATTTAGTTCATTTGCCGATTCTACTTCAAATTAGCATTAAAAACATCACTAAAAATATGAAAAGTTCCATTCTTATTATTGTTCTTACAGCTATTACTTCTGCAATTTTAGTGTTTAGTGCAGTCATTCATAATAGCTTTATTTCCAGCATCAAACAAAACACACCAGCATTGGGCTACGATTCATCACATGTTGTAGTAACGGTTTTTAATGAGGCAACATTTTCAAAACAACAGTTTGAACAATTTTTACGCTCAGATGAACGCATTAAAAATCACGCTTGGCTCGATCAATTTACAGGGGTTTTCCCTAATGAACCAAATCAACCGCTTAATATTAATGTCAATACTATGGAAGGTAGTTTTGATGTTGCTGGATACGAGACAATTTCTGGCCGTAATCCTGTAAATAAAAATGAAATCGCCATTGGCCTTAATGTCGCGAAGGCTTTACACAAAAATGTAGGAGATATTGTAGAAGTCTATATCGAAGGTAAGCAGCATCATTTGATTGTAGCTGGTATTTATCAATCAATCGCCAATATGTCTAATTCAGCGAGAATTACCGCTGATGTGATCAAAGTTTATAATGCTACCTATCTGCTTCAGAAATTAGTATGATCAATTTAGTAGATGAGACATTATCAGCTCAAATCGTTGATGATTTAAACAATAACTTTAAAAGCTCTGTCAAAGTCGACACACAACAAACATTATTAGAAGATGTGTTTAAAGTAGTGATCGCTGTTTTAATCATCCCATTATCTGTTATCGGAATTTTATTTATTGCTGTAACATTCATCATTATTTTTAGTGTTTCTAGAATAAACGTAAGAAAAGAAAGCGGAACTTATGGAATTTTTAAATCTATTGGTATGACCTCAAATACTATTCGATGGTCGATTACATCTGGAATTCTATTACTTTCATCACTAGGGGCTATGTTTGGAATTTTTATCGGAGTAAAAGTAATTCCTGTAGCTTTACAAAGTATTGTTTTAGAATATGGCTTACTAGAATTACCTCTTGTGATAAATTGGCCAATAACCATCGGATTATCCTTCTTAAGTGTTGTGGCAGCCTGTCTTGGTTGCTGGGTATCCACAAAAATCATTGCCAAAACATCACCTCGAATTCTACTCGTTGACTAAAAAAACTGCCCTTACTCTATAAAAGAGCGAGGGCAGTTTCATCCTCTCATATCTTACCTATTCTTTCAATTCAATAACGATTGGTTCAAGATTTATTTCTTTAAAATCCTCTACCTCTACAGCTCTATTCCTCACAACAGTTTCGCCAAAAGCATTCTTTTCCTCTATTGGTTCATCATCATTTACAGATGACTTCATGAGCCGGACATGTGGCATAATCTTCAGTGTTGTTGCCCTTTCGTCAACTTTTCCAAACGTCTTACCTGTACGAATATCATTTGGATAACCCCGACCCCCATGATTCAAGCCATCATAGTTATTCCCCATATCATCTGTCATTGTAAAGTCTAGGTCGATATTATCCCAATAATCTAAAATATGCTGATCTAATTGTTGTCTTACATATACAATGGTTGACATCGGTGTATGGGTGATTTGTCTAATTGTCACGTTGATACCATCAAGAGACGAAGATTTATTCACTATTTGCGTATACTTTGAGGTTGCCTCTACAGAAAAGGCAAAACGCCAATGACCATTAATAATAGTATTTGATTTTTCCATCAATATTTTATCAATATTCCATACTAAGTATGCTGTATCCCCAACATTTGTTCCGAAATTCCCAACTGTTAACAAACCGACATAGTTGTAATCGTCTACTCTTTTTATTTCCGAGCCCCATGCCATGCCATCTGCATCCTTTAAAGATGAAGAAGTATCATGAATTCTTAGTTGGTCACCTAATTTCTTTTTACTCTTGAGCGAATAGGTTATAAAAATTGTTTCACCATCGTAAAGGGCATCATTAATGGTAATCTCCACACCCTTGCTCATCTCAGATAATTCTATAGCTGTTGAAAATTCTTTATAATTTTCATAAAGAAAAGATCTATCTCCGTCTATAAATTGAAAGATGTTTTTCACAATGGGAATACTTCCTGCATGGGCTGGAAAGGTATATCCTATTAGCGCTCCTGACAATCCCATAAAAAGCATTGCCACTGCTATTTGCCGCCATCGTTTCACTCTTTTTTTTCTTTTTCTTTAGGCTTTGCTTTAATCGCTTTTTTTACCTGCGCTTTTTCAAAATCACTAACATCAAGTTCGATAAATTCCTTTTTATCTAACTGCACGTCATTGAAAAATTTATAAATTCCCTTCATGTCAGATTACCCCCAAGCTTTAATTCAATTGCTTGCTGTTGTAATTTCTTCTTGCCTCGATATATGCGATTATCAACAGCTGCACCTGTCAAACCAACTTGCATTGCAATATCCTTTGTATTCATACCAATAAAAAAATCTCATTATAAATATTTTTCGATCTATAGCATCGAGTGTGTTGATTAATTTTACTAATTCTTCTTGATTTTCTAGCTGAATGACCACTTCCTCAACTGAAGGGTCGATTAGTAAGTCTGGGTGCTCAGAGGATACTTCTCTCTTCTTTACTGCTCTTCGGTAATAATCGAATGCTTTAAACTTAGCGATGACACAAAGCCACTTTCGAAAATCATCAGTACCTCCTTTAAATTGCTCGATATTGTCCCAAATACTTAAAAAGACATCATTGATACATTCATCAACTATATAATCCTGTTGCAATGGTGCAAGCACCTTATAAATAACACCTTTCACAAGCGATAAGTACTGATCCACGACATATTCAAGGGCATCCTCTTTCTGTCGTTTTAATCGCTTGATGAAATTTTTCTCATTCGATTTCATGGCAACAATTCCTCTCAACTTCTTGTATAGGCCTCTTCATCCTATACAACGAACATATCAAGCATTTTCTCTCAAAAAAAAAAGAATTCCTTTATACGCAAGGAATTCACTTTATTATTCTGTAAAAAATTCTTCTTCTGAAAAAACCACTATATTATTTCTTCTTAGTAATGCGGTTGTAACACCTACACCGATTCTCTTTGTAGCATTGAAATGACCATTATAAATCATTGCACTGCCACAGGATGGACTATACTCTTTTAAGATAACCTTCGTCGCACCAAGTTCAAGCGCTTTATGTAAAGTTGCATAGGCACCCTTGAGATACAGCTCCGTTACATCACGGCCCGATTTTTCCACTACAATCGCTTTTCCATCAAGAACGTCTTCCCCATCTCCGCCAACTATTTCAGCGGGCTCACGAGGAGTAGTAAAGCCACCCATCAATTCAGGGCACACAGCTATAGCCTTATTTTCTAATACAAGCTGTTGTATTCTTTCATCTAAACAATCTGTCCCATTATAACGTACCTTTAATCCTGCTAAGCAAGCACTGATTAATATCACAACGTTTCCTCTTTTCCTCGTATCAATACGGCATCTTTTAAATGTCACGTTAAAAGATTCTTTGTTACTAAGACACATTTATTATAACTTCCAATTGATACAACTGCTATAGTAGACTTAAGACCACTATGGCGCATTTTTTTTGATTTAAAGGAGGAAAGAACTTGGTTGAATATACAATTTGTTTTCTGAAGCAGGGAGACAAAATATTATTACTGAATAGAGATAAGCCACAATGGATGGGCGCTTGGAATGGTGTCGGTGGAAAAATTGAGCAAGGTGAAACGCCATTGGTCAGTGCATTACGTGAAATCAAGGAAGAAACCGGCATTGCCTTGCAAGACATTACATACAAAGGAAAAATAACATGGACTGATGGAAACATTAACTTTGGTTGCATGTATGCATTTATGGCAGAACTACCAGAATCCTACCCGTATGTGACACCCATTAAGGTGGCAGAAGGTATTCTTGATTGGAAAGACCTATCTTGGATTTTGCACCCTCAAAATGTAGGAATAGCAGATTTAAAATATTATTTACCGAAGATGCTTGATGAATCAATCAACTACGAATATATATTTACCTATGCAGATAGTACATTAATTGATATGACCAGTACCCCGTTAATTCAAGCATTTACTGTCTAAATACGAAAAGATCTCGTAAACGTGATAGTAGCGTTTACGAGACTTGGCTAATTATTTTCTTGGCTGCGCAAATCCCATTCTGCACATCGACCAATTTAATGTTGTTTTTTTGAATATCATCATAAATATCCCACAGGCTATCAACAACCCGTACTTCTACATGACGCTTAAATAATTCCTCAAATAAATTTTCGACTTCAAATTTAGCAATAGGTAGCTGAGCTGTTTCACTCGTATAATAGCCTGCTACCTGATCCTGTAGCGTAAATCCATGGATATCAAATTCATATAGATAGAGTGTCGTATTTTTCATTGTTTCAAACCACTTGCTTTCAATCACAATTACATGGGAAGTAGTTGCTGAGGTGAAATAAGTTTTTATATCCTGTTCTGTTGTTTCTATACCTATATGATAGCAAACTCTTGGACAATTTCTAGGCATTAAATAGTTAGGGAGACATTTTTCGTTTATTGCCCATACGAGCCCTTTAGTTGCATCCAAATCTGTTCGCTCAGGTAATCGAGGATGAAAGACAAGAATCTCACTTTCCTCACTGACATGAAATTCTCATATACTTCTCCCCTTATTTTCTTAGTTTAAAAACAATAAAATCTGCACAATGTAAGTCTTCCTTGAACTGCGGATACCTTGAAAGCATCTCTTTTGAAGGCATTGGTTCAATCACTTCTTCAACTTTAAATCCTGCTTGAATAATAGCTTTCATATAGCTGGTTAAAGTTCTGTGGTAAAATACAATTTTCTCATCTGCATCTAGCGGCAACTTTTGATCATATACACCCTCGTAGAAATAGCGCTGAACCTTCCAAAACTGCTGATCGAGCTGTTCATTCCGTATCCATCCACTATTAGGTGTAACAAAGCAGGGATGAAGAATAGAAAAAATAAAAATTCCATTTGGCTTTAAGAGCCTATACATCTCACGGATAGCAGCCTTATAGTTCTCTAAATCTTGTAGAACCATATTGGCAATAATACAATCAAACACTTCCTTTATCAAAAATCTAGATTTTCGCAATTCCCATACCTATATTGGATATTTTTCTCATTCTGTGTCCTATCCCTAGCAATTTCCAGCATTTTTTTGAGAATAATCAACTGCTGTGACAATAGCCCCTTTCTGAGCAAGCATTCTACTTAAATATCCCTCTCCACAGCCTGCATCTAAAAAATTCCGCCCCTCTACTTCCTCTATTAATGAAAAAATAGCTGGATTTAATAATACTTGGTGATGAAGATCACCCTGCTCATCATAGTTTTCTGTGAAGCTTTCTGCAAATTGATTCCAGCGTTTAATGGCCTGAGCTGTTGTTATTGTCCTTTCCATACGATTCCTCTTTTCTAGTAAAATCGTAACGTTACGTTTCTTGTGCACATTCATATTTTTTTCATATGAGAAAAAAAAGATATAGACTTATATTTAATTTTTTTTATATCATGTAGATAGAGGCACGCCTTCTTTAAATAAAAAAATACAAGCCTGAAATCCACTTGGAATTTCAGGCTTTTTTTTAGGAATTCGATTGTGTTTTAATGGCCAATACATTTTCTATTGTAGCCTGGTGCTTCATTGTTATCCATCGTCCACATAGCATGACGAGCAAGGCAAGAAATACTATACCACCAGCAAATATAAGTGCTGCCTTATAGCTACTATAAACTTCCACTAGCTGTCCTGCGATAATTGGTCCAATAATTTGTCCAAATGCATAAAACGTTGTTAATAAAGATACAACGGGGCCACTTTGAGTGGGGAAAAGCTGACGTGCATAGGAAGTTGTCAGCGTCACAATCCCTACAAATGTTAAGCCAAATAAAAATGAAGACAATAAAACGCTCCATACAGTTTGTGAAAATACTGGTAGCAGGATGCCTAACACTTGTAATATGTATGCCACAAACAGGATTTTTATTGCAGAAAATTTTTCTAACAATACAGTCCAAACTGGTGCTGAGGGTATGGCTGCTACCCCAACGATAACCCAGCTATAGGAAGAATACGCTTGGAGTGAAGGAATATTATGAATAATATCGACTAAAAATGTCCCTGTGATGATATAGCCTAAGCCCTCTAGGCCATATGACATTATTAACCACGGCATAAAGCCTTTGTCATTTTTGTATCGGAGGATTTTGCAGCCTTTTTGCTATCTTGTACATCTAATCCTCTCCAAAGAATGTACGTAATGCCTAACAACAGCGCTGATAAAATTCCTAAGCCTATCCATGTACCTTGCCATGCAAAATGTCCCTCAAGAACTGGTACGAATAAGCCTGAGATAGCAATCCCTAAGCCTATCCCACTGAATAAATAGCCTGACCAACGAGAAAGTGAGCGCTTTGCTAAGTAATCCATAATAATGCTCGATGTTAAAACAAAAATAAGTCCGCCTGTAATGCCTGCAATCAATCGAAGCACAAGCCAAACACTATATATTCCAATAATGCCCATTAGAACAACAGAAAGGACATTTAAGACAACACTTAACAATAAAAAGTTCTTCCTATTACGATGGATAAATCCTGCCCATAATGCACCAATGAAATAGCCAATATAATTACTTGATGCCAAAAATCCTGCTACTTCAAAAGAAAACCCGACATCATGCCGCATAAATGGCAAAATTGGTGTAAAGGCAAATCGGCTAATGCCCATTGCCACTACGAGCAATAGTACCCCTCCAAATAAAATTCCGATGTGCTGTCGGTTCATCTCGTCCCCTCCCCTAAAACTTTATAGTAATTAAAAGGATACAGAGTGAAAATTAATAA
>BBDJ01000045.1 GCA_001312325.1 Lysinibacillus pakistanensis
TATATAATAAATTTACAACATTATTTACACTACAATAATATTGGAAATGGGGTTAAAAGGGTTATGTATGCAATGACAGATCAAAAACAATGGGAAGGCCGTATAGATTCCACTACTAATACGAGTAGTTTTCGTTTACATCAAAAGGTAAAAAGAATTCCTATTAATGATGTAAGCGCTTCAGATAATCAGCGTGCTGCTATTGTTGGCTTTATTTGTGATGAGGGTGTACGCCGCAACCAAGGTCGAATAGGGGCGGCAAGTGGACCAAACGCTTTACGCGCCTCATTATCTAGCCTTCCTTGGACTTTCACTGAGGAACAGCAAGTAATTGATGTAGGCAATATTCTGTGCCTAAATCATGCATTAGAGGATGCACAAAGTGAGCTAGGCGGAATTGTTCAAACACTACTCACTAAAAAAATGTCAATGTGTTGTGCTTGGTGGTGGGCATGAAACATTATATGGTCACTATTTAGGAGTTCGTGCAGCACTGCCAAAGGATGCCAAAATCGGCATCGTCAATATCGACGCACATTTTGACTTACGACCTTATGATGAACAGCCATCTTCTGGTACCATGTTCCGTCAAATTTTAGAGCAGGATCCATATACTGATTATTTTGTCCTTGGAATTCAGCGCTATGGCAATACTAATGAGCTATTTGAAAAAGCAGATGAATTGCATGTGAAGTATATATTAGAAGAAAATATGACAGCTGAAAATAAAGTGCAAATTCTCAATGATCTTCAGCACTACATGGATAATCATGATTATGTGCTGTTAACGCTATGTATGGATGTGCTAAATGCTGCCTTTGCACCAGGTGTTAGTGCGCCCTCTCCGTTTGGGCTTGACACATCGACTGTACGCACTATACTGCAAAAGGTAACATCACATCCAAAGACACATTCTTTTGATATTTGTGAGGTAAATCCTTCTCTTGATGAGAACGGACGCACTGTTAAATTAGGTGCTTATTTTGTCTATGAAGCACTAAATAACTTACTGAAGGGGCAAGGTTCATGATCGAATTTAATCAAATTACAACTATCTTTTTAGCAGCTGCCCTATTAGGTTTAGGTAGCTGGCTAATAAGCAGAATCAGCTTTTTAAAACGTTTTTGCATTCCAGCACCAGTTGTTGGGGGCTTATTATTTGCCGCATTAGCAACTATTTTAAAGACAACAGGTACCTTAGAAATTTCTCTTGATACATCTTTGCAAAGTCTATTTATGATTACTTTCTTCACAACAATCGGCTTAGGCGCAAGCTTTAAACTAGTGAAGCTAGGTGGTAAGTTACTGATTATCTACTGGTTAGCGTGTGGCTTCCTTGCACTGATGCAAAATGTGATTGGTGTATCTCTTGCATCGCTAATGGGCATCCATCCATTAATCGGTATGATGGCGGGTGCTGTCTCCATGGAAGGTGGGCATGGAGCAGCGGCAGCGTTTGGACAAACATTAGAAGACTTAGGTATTTCTTCTGCCATGACAATTGGTGCAGCAGCAGCTACATGTGGATTAGTTGCTGGCGGCTTAATTGGTGGCCCTATTGTGAAGTACTTAGTTGGTAAATATAATTTAACACCTGATGAACAAGAAACAGAAGATATAGATTATGAAAATAAACATGAGCAAATTACATCTAATTCATTCTTTTCACAGGTAATAATCATTACATTTTGTATGGCTGTAGGTACGTATGTTGGAACATTGTTCTCAGAGGCGACAGGCTTTGTATTACCAGGCTATGTAGGTGCCATGTTTGTTGCGGTAATCGTACGTAATATTATGGATAAAGTAAAGCCAGCAGCAATTAATATGAAAAGCATTTCTTTAATCGGTGATGTGACATTAGGTATTTTCCTTTCAATGGCACTTATGAGCATTAAATTATGGGAAATTGCCGATTTAGCACTTCCACTATTTATTATTGTGTTCGCACAAGTCTTCTTTATCGTTGTATTCAGTACTTTTGTATTATTTAAATTACTTGGGAAAAATTACGATGCGGCGGTTATGGTTGCAGGCTTTGCAGGTCATGGTTTAGGAGCAACACCAAATGCAATGGCTAATATGTCAGCTGTTGTCCAACGCTTCGGTCCATCGAAAAAAAGCATTTCTTGTTGTACCAATCGTTGGGGCATTTTTAATCGATGTCTTTGGTATACCAATCATTATCACAACGATTAATTTATTTAAATAATGAAAAAGCCGTACAATCGTCTATATTGACAGATTGCACGGCTCTTTTATTGGGCTTTCATTACTGTAATATTTCACTAACAGTAACAAATTCGTAGCCTTGCTTTTGCAAGTAAAGAATTACGTTTTCGAGACCGTTTGCTGTTGATTGATGAATATCATGCATTAAAATAATGCTTCCATCTTTCACTGATGCTTTAACATACGCTAAAATCTTATCAGCGTTGCGATGCTTCCAATCAAGTGTATCGATTGACCATAAAATGGAGGGCATTGTTATTACAGAACGAACTTGCTCATTCGTGGCACCATAGGGTGGACGGAAAACTGTTGGGTACTGTCCAATTGCTGCATAAATAGCATTACTTGTTCGATCCACCTCTTGCTTGACACTTCCTGCTGATAAGTTGGTTAATTTAGAATGATTCCATGTATGATTCCCTACTTCATGTCCTGCATCATAAATTTTTTTCCACTAATGCAGCATTTTTAGTAACGTTTTTACCAACCATAAAAAAAGGTTGCATGTGCATCGTATTTTTTTTAGTATCGCTAAAATTTGTGGCGTAACCTTTGCATCTGGACCATCATCAAATGTTAATGCTACTCGTTTCTTTTCCCCTTTTGCTACTTGAACACCTTTATTATAGACTTTATTATCTAGCTTTTTAATGTCCACTAGCTCTGAAGCCTTGACATAACCTTTTAGTGTATCTGTTTCTACATAGGACCAGCCAGCAAGTATTGTATATTGCTGCACTTCTGTTTTATTTGCAATTGTACCAAGCACTTCACCACTAGGGCTAGCTGTTAAACGAAGGGTAGCTCCATTTTTAGCATTTACTTGCTTTTTAATTACAACTGGCTTCTTTAAAGAATTCGTTGCTACATAGCCCATTTCCTGACCATATTGGACAAAGGACCAACCTCCGGGTGCTGATCCGTATACATAAATTAGGCTATTTTCATAAAGCTGCCCTGTTTTTTTGTGAACTAGGACTAGGATATGTAAATAAAGATGTTCCACCCTTATTAGCTACTATATACTTTTCAGATGTCAGACTTGCTAATGCTGTCTTTTCTACGTAGCCCTCCAGCTGTTGCCCTTTAATGGATGCCCATTCCCCACTTACAGCTACAACTTTTACATAGCTACCCTTTGCTATCTGACCGATTACGGCACTATCTACAGAAGGTTCAACATATATAGCTGAGTCTTTGGTTATTTGCTGGATTGGTGATGCACCCTCCGCATTTGCATCTGCTACAAATAGAAAGCTAATTAAAAATGTCAAAAAAATAGCATAGGGTAAAAGCTTTTTCATTGTTCTCCACCGTCCTTTATTATCATAGATGTCATTCCACATGCGTGTTTGTTCTGAAAAATTGAGATTTCTACTTACATGATAGAATAATAGATTATACCAAAAAAATAGTAAAAATCAACTAGTTTTTGTAATTGAAAATTTCTTCATCAATATGCTTTGGTAGCTGGGATCAACTGCATATTGTTGAATAGTTTGTTCATGTTTTGTTAAAAATTCTTCAACGATTTTTTTCCTCAAAAAAAATCATTTCCATGTGGTAACGTCGGGAAAAGAGACTCCATTTCAGTTATCAGCTCATCTCTAGGAATCTCATATAATTCTCCATCGATTTCAAAGCCATAGCCCTGTGCATTTGGAACTAAAATTGCACCCATCATCGCATTATAAACCAATGCTTTCTCTTTTGATGTGGAAGAAGAAAACCAACTATTTAAAGCCTCATTGTCATTTAGATAAATGACACGTAATACCTCCCCTCTTAAATCAAAATGGTCAACTGTATCCCCATACATGAATACAGTATTTGCTATTTTACTGACCTTCATATGATCCCCTACATATGTGCCGATAAAAGGCTCCCAAGCAGCCTTCTCTTTTTCCGGTGCCTGTGTGGTGCATCCTACTAATAAGACGATTGTTAGGATTAAAAAAAGTTGCTAATTTTTTTCATGTTTTTTTCCTCCTATAGTGCTTCATAGGCTGTTAGGGCATCTTCAATATGCTGTGGTGGCATCCATGCTTGCCCTGCTGCATTCGTTGTAATGAAGAGATAACGCTTACCATTTTTTTTCGATAATAGATGCTAAGCAAAGACCCGCTTCAGGCGTGTAGCCCGTTTTCCCTCCAACGATTGCCCCATCAGCTCTCGCTATTTTCATCAATAGCGAACTTGATATTGTCAGTTCATTTGGAACATGTGTTATATAGCTTTTTGAGGTTAAAATTTGATAAAAGGTTGGATTTTCAATAGCATAACGAAATAATTTACTAAGATCACGCACACTTGAAACATGGGCGTCATCATGTAGTCCGCTGGCATTAACAAAATGTGTATTATCCATCCCCAATTCCTGTGCCTTATTATTCATAAGTGTCACAAAAGCTTCCTCACTGCCTGCAATAGCATCTGCCAATGTTCCTGTAGCATCTGCTCCAGAGGCTAGCAGTGTACCATATAATAAATCCTCCATCGTTACAAAATCACCTGCCTTAAACCCAGCCATAGAAGCATTTTGTGCAGTAAATTTTGTAATGGTTTGTGGTTCAACAATGGTTTGCTTTTGAAGATTGACACTCCCCTCAATAGCCACAATTGCTGTCATAATTTTCGTTAATGAGGCTGGATATATAATGGCATCTGCATTTTTTTCATATAGGACATCCCCTTTTTCGTTCAGCAGCAAAGCATTTTTACTATGTAATGTAGGTAGCTCTATTTGTGCATTTTCAGAAGTGTTATCAAGATAATAAAAAAAGGAAAGCTGCCAGACAGATACAACAAAATAAGACAAATTTTTTTCATAAAAAAAACGCCCCCCACACATTATAATAGGGGGCAATTCTGAATATTCCTGTAGGTAATTTATGAAGAATTTCTTAAGATACGACCTAATCAATGTCGCCTTAGCGTAATTGCGTCCGGATTTAGACTGAGTTCCGCTATTTCAGTAGGTGCTTGGACACCCACTGAAAAGGAACCCAAACTGCATTCATCTTACCACCTGTAGCGGTGGGGGTCTTCTGCTTAATGAAGATAAAAATCATCAAAATCTGAATAGATCGTGGTAATGGTGTTATTTGATAATTTAAAGAACATATCCTGTGATACTGCTAGCTTTAAGGCATCTTCCCTTCCTAAGCCAGCATAAAGCCCACGTAAAATTCGTCCTGTTAAGCCATGTGAAATCGCGATTACTTTTGGTTCGCGCTGTATCTCCTCTAGCCAATCACTTATTCTACTTGTAACAGCTTCATAGGTTTCTCCATTTGGTGCATGAAAATACCAGCTATAAATGGCTTCTTTGTGAAAGCGTTTTGGCCAAGTACTTTCAATTTCAGACGTTGTTAGTCCTGCCCATTGACCGACAGCGACTTCAGCTAATCGTTTGTCCTGCTGAACATTTTGAACATCATATCCTATTGTTTCACAGATAATCTCAGCACTTTGCATGGCTCTTCCCAATGGGCTCGATACAATTTTCCAATCTTGAGGATTGCCAATGATACTTTTTAGCATACACGCATTTTGCTGTACTTGCTGAATGCCAGCTTCAGTTAAAGGTGAATCAAGCTCACCTTGGTAACGACCCTGTAAATTAAATTCTGTTTCACCATGGCGAAATAGGTAAATCGTTTGACTCATTCTGATTGCCTCCTATGTATCTTAAAATAACACAATAATATAGGTTAAGCCCAAGAACAAGCATAATGGACTGTATATCCAAGTATCATATCGAGCAAACTGAGAATGCTTTATTTTCTTAAAAAAATCCTAGATAGTTAAAATCACCAATAGCTCGAATCATAAAAACGGTAGCGCATACTATACTTCCAATCTTAGTAAGAGTATTTGTCTGAAGGCTCTCTAAGTAACCCGCTTGAAAAATTAGCATGGAACTAGCCAGCAAAATTAAAACAGCAACAAGTATGGTCCCAAGCTTTCTTGGCTTAAAAATAGGCTGTTGCTCTCCCTTTTTTACCGGAATGACTGCTGCTGTTCCCCAACGACCTCCAAAAGCCCAATAAATATGAAGCACACTGATAAACCACAGAAGACCAATTGCTATAAATGTTATTACTGTTGTCATGGTTACCTTCCTCTCCTCTATCATAACTTAATAAAACATTCACTACCGTATGTTATAGTGTAAAAGTAGTCCCTAATAAGGGTTTACACCATATTAGGGACCTTAGTGAATATGCATTAATAGCCTTAGCATTTTTTTCAATCTCAAAATGGGGATTTGCTTCAAACCTTGTCATCCACCCCACATACGTCAAATAGCAAGTCTTGCGCGATCTAATGATTCAACATCATCCATGCCCATTTTTCGATATAATTTTGCCACACAGACAATTCTCTGCTCTTCAATATCGACTAATCTTGCTGCAACAGCCAAATCATATTTAGCCCATGCATAAATGCCAATCTCTATTTTTTTATCTCTGCTAAAGCTAATACGTAGCAGCTGTTCCAACGTAGCCTGCTCCTGCTCCATACTTTGAACAATCTGCTTTGTTGCATGTATTTCCCAATAATCAAGCATTGCATCCAACAGCTCTTGATGATCACGAAAATAATGGTAAAAGCTACCTTTGCTAATCTTTAGTAAGCGGGCAAGTGCTTCGATTCGAACTTTATGTATTCCTGCATCAGCTAGTTGTTGTAAGCCAGCCTTAATCCAATCTTCCCTTGTTAGTTGCATAGTCATTTCTCCATAAAAATACGATAGCGTATGTTTTGTGTTAGATTACTACTTTTCTTATTACTTGTCAATTATTCAGTTGGTTTATTTTTGAGAATTTTCATGCTATTACTGACTGTAATATTGATAGTTAATACCCTTGGTAAAATACAAGCACCTACTAAAATAATTGTCACAAGCTTTTTCATTTGCCATCCCCTTTTTTATTTAAATGACCAAAGTACTTACTATAAGCTACTTTGGTCCTTATCATTATCAAAATGTATTATCAAATAGATTTTCTGTAATACCAAGTAAAATATCATCCTCTGCAAATGTCATAAGCTCTTGCTTGGTAATATTGTTTTGCTGAATTAGACGATTTGATTGGATGGTTACTAGCTTTTCGAATAAATTTCGAATATATCGCCCATTTGAAAAATTAGGAATCGACTCAATCGGAATTTTGTGAAGTTGATCTCTCATATGGTTTGCAAATGCTTCTTCATATTGATAATCATTGTTTTTACATAGCATAGCAAAAATATCATAAAGTTCCTCTGTGCTAAAATTATCAAATTGTACAAAATGATTAAAGCGTGATTTAAAGCCTGGGTTAGCTAATAAAAATTCCTCCATCAGCTCTGTATATCCCGCTACAATAACGACTAAATCATCCCGTAGATCCTCCATTGCCTTTAACAGGCTATCAATTGCTTCCTTCCCAAATGCATCTTGTTTATCATTAACCAGCGAATAGGCCTCATCGATAAAAAGCACGCCGCCTTTTGCCTTATTGACTACTTCCTGTACCTTTAGAGCTGTCTGACCAACATAACCTGCAACTAAGCCCGCGCGATCTGTTTCTACAAAATGGCCGCTTGAAAGAACGCCGAGATGCTTATAAATTTGACCAATAATTCGAGCAACTGTTGTTTTCCCTGTACCGGGATTACCAGAGAAGACAAGATGATAGGTTATTGGGAAGCTTGTTAATCCATGATCGACACGTAAGCTTTGAATTTTAATAAAGTTAATGAGGTTATGTAATTCCTTCTTAGCATTTGGAAGTCCAACAAGATTATCTAATTGCTGTTGTAATTTCTCAATTTCTCGCTCAATTTCCGGTGTTATTCGTAACCGTTCTCCATTAATAAACTCACCGCTATAAATAATCTTGCCATTTTCATTAAAATAATCTCCACGGCCATGCTTTTCTCCATTTACAAGCTCGCCTATATAGCACGCCTGTCCACTAGCATAATAAAGAGTACCATGCCCTGTCATAGCATCCTCTTTAAATTGGCCCTCTGCCTCAAGCACGCCAAGTCTTGAGTAGATCTTTCCCTTGCCATGCTTTGTGTCCTCGAAGAAATACCCTTCGTATTGAAGTGTAGATACCCCACTCGCCAGCTCCTCTGCACTTGGTGTCTCCGGTGCATAGTAAAGCTTACCTGCCCCTTGCATATGATTCCATATAAAATCACCTTCATATTGTAAAAAGCCGTTTGGATAATATTGTTTCCCTTTTCCTTTCTTCATGCCATGGACAAAATCGCCTTCATATTGTGGCTGATCTAAATGGGGATACTGTGCTCGTAACTCCAGAAATGGAGCAATCAAATCTTCCTCATAATATAAAATTCCATAACCATCCATTAAATCATTACGAAAATGACCCTCGTAATAAATATGTCCATCTTTATATAAAATGCCATTTCCTTGCTTTTTGTTTTGAATAAATTCACCTTGGTAAATCATTTGACCTTTTAAATACATAATGCCATTTCCCTGCTTCATGTGATTGGCAAATTCACCCTCGAATAATAGTTCCCCGTCTTGATCGAATAATGTCCCCTTACCATCATAAATGTCATGTCCAAAATCGTTTTTTTTCACACCACCACGATACATTACCGTGCCGTCAGGATAATATAGCTCTTTTTCTTCATAATTATGTGTCATTTTATTGCCATCCTTTATCAATTCAGTATATGCTCAATTATAGCGTGGAAAAGTATACATATGTGCGAATTTTTTTTGAATTTAAGGAGTTTTTACATGAAAAAAAAGATACAAACTACTAATTGGTATCCTTCTACCTCTTATCATCCTTTTCGTTTCAACATTATTAATAACGCGAGATTCAACTTTTGATAAGGAGGTAATAGAACGTCTTGATATTAAGCAAGTAAATGAAATCGAAATTATTCGTGGCTCAGATGAAAAAAACGATTACGATAACCGATGCCTCTCTTATTCATCAAATTATGGAACAATTTAACGGCCAACCACTTCGTAAAATACGCTTCAATAAATCTGAAGATAACGAGGTTTATTGGTTAACGTTACACATAAATGATGAACGTGAAATAGGTTTACGCTTAGATAATTCGAAGAATTTACTTGTTTATTTATATGAAGAAAACTATATGAAAGATTACAAATTTTTAGAGGATTTACAGTTAAGCTTTATTGAAGAACTATTTCAATAATTATTATAAACATCTAAATCCGCTTCGTCTTTTAGGAGATTTAGCGGATTTTTTCCTTCCGATGAGTGTTGAATTATATATAGCGATAATTTTGCTGCATTGAATGAATGGTTTCAATCATTTCCTCTCTTAGCTCAATTGGCTCTAATACTTCAATATTCGTGCCTTGACTAAGCAGCCACATTTTAATGCCACGTCCAAAAACCTCTGCCTCAAATAAATAGTGTCCATCTTTATTGGATAATATTTTAGCGGTTGGTAGACGATCTAATACAGCCTGTGGTGATGAGCCATTAAAGATAAATTTAATATGCATGAGCTCACCAGCATGCATAAATTGAATACGCTTGCGGAATTCCCCCTCCTGAAAACGTTCAGCATAGGGTATTTTAAATTTTTTTATCCAGCTCCAACAGATGCTGTATACGGTCGACTCGGTAGACAATGGGCAAATCCCTCTCATGCTTACTATCATAGGCAATTAAATAAAAATAGTACTCAGAGAAAATAACAGCAAGTGGTTTTACTATTTTTACCACAGGGATTGTTTCTCCCTCACACAAATAATCAATTTGAATTGTTTTCTTTTTTTGAATGGCCTCTGAGAGATTCCAAATTACCTGAAGTAAGGACTTCCGATGATTTAAATCTACATATAAATGCTTTTCGTTTAAGATAATATTATGGATAAGCTCTTGTTTATCAGCCGCAACAATCGAAATAAGCTTATCTATAATCTCACTCATTTCAGATTTTAAAAACGCTCTTGATTCAATAAGAATTTTGACTATTGCTAAAACTTGCTCTTTCGATAAAATATTTTCTCCGATATTTGTTAGCTTATAGACCTTTTCTGCTCGCACATATTCTAAATGACAGTTCAATTTAGCCTTTTCAATATACGCTCGTATTTGATCCAGATCGCGTTGTATGGTTTTTTTTCACCAACTTGATGTGTAAATGCCTCTTGTTTTTTTATTTATTCCTTGACCATCCATCAATCTATCAAACATAGAAATGACGCGATAGCCTTTATTTTGTTGTGAATCTACCATATATCCCACTCTTTCTTCATCATTACCTCTCTATTATACAAATTGAGTTGGACACTATTAGTCCTTTTCACTATAAAATTTCTATATTATTGCTATAATTGGTACTATACTAATTTAACAAAAATTCGTCATACAACAGACTAAACAAACTATATTTTTGTCATAATTAAGGATATTTTTACAATCAATTACGCCTTGGCTTATGCGCATAAAACATCTGCGGCTATGCTTTCGATACAAAAAATTTTTGTTGCTTCGCTTCGCTTTCGCACAGTAAAGAATTGCTGAATGAAGATAAAAAGGACTCCAATCTCGTTGATTGAAGCCCTTCATTATTTATTTCTTTAATTTTACGGCTGTTCCATACGCTAATACCTCTGAGGTACCGTCCATTACAGATGATGTCGAAAATCTTACGCCTACAACGGCATCTGCGCCTAGTTTTTTTGGCTTCTTCCTCCATTGCACTAGTTGCTATTTCTCGAGAACGGACGAGCATTTCTGCATACTCCTTCATTTCCCCACCAACAATATTACGAAGTCCTGCCATCATATCACGACCAATATTTCTTGATTGCACAGAATTACCTTTTACTAAGCCAATTGTTTCTACAATTTCCTTCCCTGCTACAGCATCTGTTGTTGAGAGTAGCATACAAATTGCCTCCTATTTGTTAAATTTTTGAATGGCTTTGACAGCTTCTTCAATGGAAGTTGTAATGATTCCATTGCGTTTTATCAAGCCTACTACAAATAAATTACGATATACAAACTGGTTTTCAATGCCGTCCCTTACAAGTGCCTCTATTTTTTTGCATGTTATCCCTTCCCTGTTGGCGAACATCTGTAAAGACACCGATAATTGGTCGATTCAGCATTGCAAATGCACCAATTTCAGCCGCCACACCAGAATCAATCTCTACACCATCTAAAACAGCTACAAGTACATCACTTTTTGCAGCATCTCTAAATCTGCTTGTGCAATGGCTAGACTATCCGCATAGGCTGTTTTATCATTAATGGCATCATTTTCCTGTGGCACATACAATTCAATACTTGATATTGCGTCTCTTATAGCCACAGCCAGTTGCTCATTTACTAAACGATCTCCTAATGAAAATAATCCATTTGCTAAGTATGCCTTCATGTTAAAACTCCTATTCCAATAATTTTTCAAATACAATTTTATGGCGACCTTTGTCATCAACAAATGTTGAAACAATATCAAATCCGTGTTTAAGATTTGTGATAAGCATTGCCTTTCGCTCATTTCTACCATATGTACGAACTTTTTTTAAAGCCCATTGCCAAAATACATGCATGCTGCTGATGCATAAGCAAACTAGCAATTCCCTGACCACGCTTTGCTGCATGAACACCGCCTAGCCAGCTATAAAAAAACACCATCTGGATGGATATAGCCCAGTTTAAAGCCAATAATACGTTTAGCCTCAATAGCCAATAGACAAAGTAGGCCCTCTTTTCTTTCTAGCTTTTCTACTGGCAAATTAGCACCATCAAAGACATGTGCATGTATTTCCTGTAATTGGTTGATCCACTCATAAGGTACACCTTCAATCGTCATAATATGCATTTTTCATTTCACCTCTATCGTTAAATTATAACAAAATTAACATGCGATAGTGTTTCCTATGTCAGGTCCCTTAGAATCAATCTTTGTATTTTATCTGCTTCTAAAGCAATTAGCCTTCCTGTACTAATATGACTATTTTAACCATTTTTCAATTCTGCTATTTTCGTAACAATTGGATTTCAGTATACTTGACATCATCACTCAAAGTAGGAGGAAATCCAATTGTCAGCATTTACTAGTTGGTTAACAAATTCATTACGCCCATATTTTGGACTACATATCATTGAAGATCATTGGGACACGCTTCAAATTCGAGAGGATTATTTTATTTGCCTTGAGGGTGATCTCATAAAAAAAAGAATATTCATCAATGAGCATAACTTTCAAGAAGCAGATGTAAATATTTTAACACGTAATCGTGAGGTTATAGTCCCTCAAACGGCTCGAGGAAAAGAAAAGAAATTAAATTACACAAATATTTCCGCAGTAAAAGCAACAGGTGTTGTCTTCTCTGCTAATCTAGGCAATCAAAACCATTTATCTTGTAATATCATGGTTCGAAATGCCAAAACCTATTACCAGCTCCCACTAACTGACTTTGAACACCTAACAACTAAGGCTGACATCAAAGAATGGCTAGAGCGATTTCCTTCGCGGCTACCAACGGATTATTCAGACAAGCTTAAAAAAACTAACAGGTATGAAAAGTTTACGTTATAAAGCTGTTCCAGGAGATATTTTTCGTGTAGAGATAGATTTGTTCGTAGATGGCTATGTCCTTGTGGTGGGGGATTTGCGTCAAATGCAAAAGGATAATCTATTTGCACAGGATAGTATTTGGCATGATGTTATGACAATGCCATTATTTATCCGTCCTTATTTGCTTACAACAACAGAGCGGTCCCCTCATCTCGATGAAATCATATCCGCTCCTTTAGCCGTTCAAACGCGAATTGTGATGGATGATCATTTTATGCGAGGATGCTATGAAAAGATTGGACACAAAGCATTAACTGAATCTGATATTGTATTCCCCATTGGGTATGGTTTAACTCTTGATCATGGCAAGGAGCCTCGATACCGCCTTTCATGGGGCACAGGAACCATTAGTAAGCCAGAGTCCATAACCTCACTTAAAACTGGTAGCCGTTTTACTAATCACGGTGTTTGTGTTGGAGTTTCTAGTGATTGGCTGAAGTCAGAAGACGATGATGAATTTGGATCACTGGATCACCCACAATATCAAAAAGAACGCCAGCAAGTATTAGCTGAATTTGGCTTTCCAGCAAACATCACTTATGATGAATTTAATCGTCAAACTGGTGGACTTACTCGCAATGAGTATATCAATTATGTTAACTCTCACAAAAAATAGAAACCAACCACAAAAAGGAGTATATCCATGATACTCCTTTTCATTTTGTCAGTAGTTGATTTCATCCAATAAATACTTATAATATAAAGATACAATTAACCCATTACATCATTGAGGTGCATGTTTTTATGTATTTTGGAATTATTCCGCTTATCCTTTTCATCATTTTTCTCATTTCTTATTTGAAAGACCCAAGAAAAATCATCAACGGTCTGCTATTTAATATTTTTATCTGTTCTTTTCTGTTATTCTGCGTTTTCGCATCCTTAGCATCTGATCAATATTTATTAAGGATGATTGTCATCATTCCACTGATCGCCCTAATTGTCCTTATTCCCTTTGCAATTATTGCTTTAATGTTTGGTTTATTTTTAAATGCAAGAGTGTTAATGAAACGAGAGGGAAGACGTTTGGCTAATTCTTTAACATTACTTGTGGCGCTGGGCATTTTATTATTTATATTATTACCAATTATCTATCCAGCAAGCTTATTTTCAAGCCACCTCCAACCGATTTTTGGAGGGATCTCTCTTATTACATTTTATTTTTTTATACACTTGTCTAATTTTTTTATCAGCCTATTTTCTATACCAATTCAATCGACCAAGGTTAAATCAAGATTATATTATTGTACTAGGTAGTGGCTTAATTAATGACAAGGTTCCACCACTTTTAGCTAGTAGAATTCAGAAGGCAATTGATTTCTATCATAAGCAGGCCGCAGTTACTTCACCACCAACAATTATCTTTTCTGGTGGACAAGGTCCTGATGAGGGCCTCCCAGAAGCCGAGGCAATGCAAAAATTCGCAATTGAAAAAGGTATTCCCATCGAGCATACATTGCAAGAGAACCAATCTGTTAATACATATCAAAATATGTTATTTTCAAAACAGATTATGGATGATAGTAAACAAGGTGAGGCCTATAATAGTATCTTCGCGACAAATAATTTCCATTTATTTCGTGCAGGTATCTATGCAAGACTTGCTGGCTTAAACAGTCAGGGCATTGGTGCGAAAACGGCCTTTTATTATTGGCCAAACGCGATGATTCGCGAATATGTTGCCATTGTTGTGATGGGACGGAAAAGACATATGAAAATTGTTGGGCCTATTCTCGGCATCTCCATCTTATTTTCCTTACTTAGCTTTTTTATATGATTTCTGTTATATGGATTCGTGGTCCTTTGGCACGAATCCATTATTTTTTAATTTTTACCAGTACATACTCTCTCATTTGCTGCTCCTATGTCTTCTTACTTCTTGTAGTACCTGTAAAACTCATCGGAGCGAACATAAACTTACAATTATCATATAGAAAAAAATAATATTTCTCTAATCAATCTTGAAATCATATAAATCTTTTAATTTTATCTCCTCAATATTATTTTTAAATTGGATATTTATCTTATCCTCATCAGTTAATTCTCTTTTTTTCACCATTATTGAGTAATAAAGTATTTTTATCTAAGAATGTATAAGTGATGTTAACACCATCTCTAGAGGACATTACTAATTCAGAGAAAATATTCAATTTTTTATCACCAAAAATATTCCAGTTTTCATACATAATAATATCATCTGTATATTCATTATTTGTAGAATCTTTCACAGCTAAGAGATAGCGATTGTTACTTTTTGATTGAAATGTTAGGGTAACTGCCGTGCCATGTCGTTGAATATTTTTTTGTACATTATTTTCATCTGCTATCCACATATAGACAAAAAGAAAATAATAACTCACAGTTATAATAATAAAGGAAGCTAATAATGATCCTGCGACTATGAAAATTTTTCTCCTATTTTTGAAACGTACCTTTTTTTTAAATAATCTATACTTTCCTTTTCAAAATTATGTTCATTGTTATTTTCTACAAAAATACCTTCCTGCATTTCCATAACATATTTTTTACATTCTTCACACTCCTTCATATGTTTTTCCATTTGTCTATTAGTTTCTTCACAAGTTAATTTTTCTAAATAGCTAGGTACTAAATCTTTAAAAATACTATGGTTCATATCTTATAACACCCTTCCTTAATTCTTCTTTCGCACGATAAAATGTAACTCTTGCCCAATTTTCTGTTTCACCAACAATGGAGCCGATTTCCTTAAAAGAAAGATCACCTAATAACCGTAAGTAGAGTATTTCACGTTTTTTTATCACTCAGTTGATGAGCTTGCTTGAAAAAAAATTAACTTTATCTTCTTTTCTTAAATAGTCTTCTTCTAAGTTGGTGGTTACTTTAAAATCACTTAAAGACTCTACTAATTGATTTCTTTTTTTTGTTATGATTCAGTTCCTGTAGCCAAACATTTTTTTGCAATAGAACATAGCCATGTAGAAAATTTCACTGTTCCATCATCATGAAATTTGTTAATAGACTTAATCGCTTGATAGAAAGTTTCCTGAGTTAACTCTTCAGCAATTTGATGTTTATTGGTTAGTGCTAATAAATATCTAAAAACGAAATCGCCGTATTCTTGATATATATTATCTTTATTCACAGTTTACCTCCCTTCATCAGGATGAAAAATTTATTCCTTCAAATAGCTTGAAAAACTCCAAATAAAGTTTGTTTGATAAGAAAGCTTCATAATTTTTCCTACTATAATTCAAGCTAGTTAAAAAAGTTTATCATTCATATATCCAAAATTTTATGGATTCGTTACAATTTTTATAAAAAAATTTCTTATTTTCTCTGTCTTTACCATATCCACCTCATTATTTCTGATTAAAGTTATTTTATTAGGCTAAAATAAAATACCCATCTATCAGCTTAATGGATAGATGGGTATTTTCCTATTTTTGTTTGGTTAGAGCGAGCAATCAATATAACAGGTAACACACTTTCTTATAAAAAGATGTGCATTAATTGTTTATTTAATTTATTTTTATTAATGCAAATTGCTGATTTCTTGTTCAATTCTATGAATAAGATTGTTTAGGTTTGATTTCCAGGCATGCCAGTTTTTAGACTCGCGCCATAATTCTACAATCTCTCTACTACCATGCTCATCTGGCACCTCATCTCTAATATCAGTCAAATATCTTATGATAAATATCAAAGCATCCTCATCAGCTGTCAAAGTCAAAGATTGCACGTTTCCACATTTACTTTCATCACTCAGAAAATACCCTGTATCGAGGTAGGTGATATAGATTTCTGCTAATGCCATGGCACTAACATCATAAAAAAAATCTATGTCGTTAAAGGTTTCTCCAAAAAAAGCCTTCATTTTTCATCGCCTTTACAATGTCAGTTAACAATAAATGATTTGAATTTATTTGATTTTCAATATAGTTCTGCAAAAAAACCAGCTACATCGAGTCCCTCATCACTTTCCAAAGCTTTGTAGCCCCATGCTCCCACTTTATTGCTCCTCCCTTATTTATGATATCTAATGAAACCGTAGATACGGCTTCAGTCCATCAGAATATTGCTCCTTTTTTTATAAGCAGGAGCTAAAACAGAACTTCATCTTTTCTAGCGAATGACCGTCCTTCCCTCTCCAAAGCGAACACCGCCCATTCCAGTGTGAACTAGCTATTCTAATGCTCTACATGCTGCTACAAATCACACAATCTCACTTCCAAACCTAGAGAAAAATCTCTCGCTAAAAACGATAGTTTAGCAAGAGATCAATCTTATCCGATTGTTTTCACAACCTCTCCTTCTTGATTTTTAATATGCGTTTTCAAAATTTGAAAGCTGACACCACCTAAAGACGTTAATTCAAATTGACTTTCTTGCGGCACTAGCTTTCGACTTAGCTCGTCCACCGCTGCCCTGTTCAATGTAATCGTAATTTCCTGTTCGTCCTCGTGAAAGCCTACTTGATCAGCCGCTTTAAATATAATCGTTATATTTTGACCAACTAAGCTAAGACTTCTGTCTTTTAAAATTCGTCCACGTAGTAATTTACTTATGACATCTGCTTGCTTTGCCCCTAACTGAATGACATGAGATTGTTTGTTAAACCAACCCTTTTTCTCCACTTGCCATGCCAGTTGACTTACAAAAAGAAAGCCAGTATTGGAGCCCTCTTTTTCCATTCCCTGTTCAGCGGCCTCTACAATTTGTGGATTTTGTAACAAAGAAGCTCGCGTTAAATCAGTGATATAGTTTGGTATTTGTTGGATGCCCGCCTCTAGCATTCCAAGTGTATTCCACGTCTGCATCGCTTCTAGCTCATCCTCTGTAATACCCACCATTTGGATAAACTCCATCTTACCATTTGGCGTATCAATTTCAGCAAGCTCTGGATCATGTGTGAAGGCCAGCGCGGTTAATTGTGTATCGGCATCAAGACAAATAGGACCATTTGCATCTAAATAATCTCCTGCTCTAAAAACATTGCCACTATTAAAAACATATCTGCCCATATTTTGTAGTAAATTTAAGGCCCAAGCAGGTGGCTCCTCCTCGTTCTCCTTACGCACCAATCGAAATGTCAATTCAAATCCATAACCGCTGTATTCCTTATTTTCAAATTCCTTTTCATATAATTCCGAAAAACCATATGTAACAAAATGCCAATGTGGAATCGGTGTTTCACTTTTATAGGCACTAATCCCATCCAAAGGATCTTCTCCACCTAGTGAATATGGAATCATTGTTCCATAATGGCTTGGCTCCTGCTCACCATACACCTGTAATAGTGCTTGATCAATCGCATCCCAACCTACTGCTGTAACCTCTTCACTCATCTCCTCATCCTCCTCGGTGTTGTTTTAATATCAGTACATACTAATCTAGTATTTTATAATACCAATTTTATGATAGCTCTATAACAGGAATAGGACTCATTTTCAGCTTTCCAGTATCTAGGTTTATTTTCATTCTAGTGAGGTAAATATTACTAAAAAAAACTCAGGCAAATCAACATTGCCTGAGTGGATAAATTACGACCCAATTAATATCATCCCAATTTTTTTAGCTTATTCCAAAAGCTCCTTCATAATCTAAACTATCTGCCGCGGTATTCCCATGGTTCAATGAGCAGTTGTATGCCTGCTGAATCATAGGAAATAGCTAGGCAATTATTCCTCTTTAGCCATACAACATAGCTGGCGTTCGCACATTATGTAAATAGTCTGCAAGCTTTCCAGCATAAACTTTTTCTAAATACGGTAGCTGAGCGATACAATGTGGCGTCATTAAAGCAGGATTTTGATATATTTTTAAACCTCCCACCTTTAATAGCATTGCTACAAACTGCGAGCAAAAATAAGCACGCTCTCTGCGAACCTCTTTTTGCATCATCACGCCAAAGAGTCCAATAAAATTATATTTATAGCGATCTCGATTCCAATACATATAACGGACGATTTTCATCATTTCTAAGTATTGATAATGCGAGACTCTGCAACGATAGACGACACAATCTGCTGTCTCAAATAGTCCTCTTTCTGCATTTTCCCGCAAAAAAACCACCACTTAACGGATTATTTAGTTGCCTACGCCCAAAGCTATACATTTCAAAAAGTTCTTCATCAAAAGCTATGGATGCATGATTCATTTCTTTTCCAGTATACATCCCGATAGCCTTCGATAATAATGTACCTGTTTTTGTTAGTACTATGTAAATGGTGTATGACATTTCCTCACCTACTTCAATATTCTTTACTACTACCAATACGTTTTTAATCTTCAAATGGTTTCGTTAATTTCCTTATATTATAAGTATAAAAAGGTAATCTTAAATTTTTCCGGCTCTTCACCAAAACATGTGCTTGACTAAGAGCCATATTCAATCCATTCTGCATTACACTCGAGTAAAATCGTTTCCTTATAGTGTTGCGGGTTACGCGTGAAAAAATGACGACGTTGTAGGGCTTTAATGAGGTTGTTTTTCCCTTCAACTGCCGCATTGGTGAAACGTAATTGATGGTAATTACAGATTTCATCTTGCCAATTATGCATGGTTTGTAAACAGTCTTGCACTTTAGGATGAAGAATTTCTTGACCTTGCGAAAGCCAGTGTTGAAAGCCTTTTTTTTGCTTGTTTATACGATGGACTACAATCGTACCAGTCGATAAAAGCCTCTTTCCAATCGTAAACTTGTCGTAAAACAGTGTCATATTGTAGAAGCCGTTTTAAAATCCTTCTTTCTTCTATCGATAGTTGGTCATTTCGTTTGCCTAAAATACGAAAATGTTGTTTTAAATCCTTTTTTTGCAAAGGGATTTAACCTCTTTTGAACAGATTTTCGGACAGCTTGAATTGCTTCTGTCACGTATCGATTCACATGATATCGATCGGCAATACGGATCGTTGCTGGAAATATCTTTTTAGCGAAAGTATGATAAGCCTTTGCTAAATCCATTACGATGGCAATTGGTTTTAATGCGCAAAGTGTCACCTGTTCGCTGAAATATGCCTCTAATTCAAGGATGGTGCGTCCTGGAATAATATCTAAAAATGTGCCATTTCGTAAGTCATGCAAACCAGTATTATAGGTATGCCCCTTGCGAATGGCGAAATCATCAAGTCCAAGCACGAGGTTTTGACAATAATATGCCTTGTGCTGACAGGCTTGTTGAACACGTGAAGCTTCTTTCTTTTTCCAAGTTTTCACGATACGAGCTACCGTTGTCGCAGGGGTTCCTGTTACACGCGCCGTATGTGTGATAGTTGCACCAATTGCTTGTTTAGGTAGAGTCGCTTCAAATGCCTTTGTATAGCGCTTTTTTTGGTGCTACAAATGCATAATGCCAGACGAAAGAAGCTGTACACGCTTTACAAGAAAGACGAATAGCAGGCAACTTTAAATAAACTTGACACCCAAAAGCATCAAGGTGACGGACTGTACGTCTATAACTAATCCCTCGACGAATTGTTTGATCGGACTTGCAAATGAGACAGGATTGTTTCAATTCAATTGGCATCACATCGATGAAAATCTGTTGGTCTATTTTTTTGGGTTGCAATAACTTTTAATTGTGGTAAATCCCATAAATCCTTGATAGAATGAGAGTGCATCTGTATACCTCGCTGATTTGTTTGGTGGTACTCTCAACTCTAGCGGATACAGGTGCTTTTTTTTGTATTCATTTTTAATCAAGAACAGATTTTGGCGTTGAGCATTTTTCCTTAGTAGAATCTGAAGAATTTCTTAATTTTTTTAGCATGATTTACTCGTCAAGCGAATAGGCTAGCTATAACTACTAAATTTTTTAGATTTTATTTTTATTTATATGAATTTTATTATGTGCTTATGTGGGAGAGAATCGGTTTTTAGAATTTTTTTTGCCGAGTACAATAAAAAATCACTCATTATTTTTTAATGAGTGATTTTCTATTTCAGATTCCTTGATTCCGCTGATATCAACTCCTTCTTCGCTTTTCAAGACCTTATAAAAAAGCCCTCGTCCCTAAATGAGACAAGAGCTATATCAAAGAAGCCATCAAGCGATCGTATTTTCAATAACAATGCCTGAAGAAACAAGATTAACAGTATTTGCAATCGTATCACCTACTGGGCAATGTGCTTCAATCATTTTTTTTAAATTCTTCCACCTTCTCTTCTGGTGCACTCGTTTCTATATGAAAAGTGTAGCGAATCGTTAAAAAGCCAGGTCTTACATCAGATTTCCCTAAAAATCCATCTATATCAAGGTCTCCCTCTAATTCAACCCAAAAATTTCTTAGATCTATCTTCAATTTATTTGCGTAAATTCTTGCGACTATGGATTGACACGCACCTAATGCAGAAAGAACGAGTTCTACAGGATTTGCACCTTGGTCATCTCCACCTAATTCTTTTGGTTCATCTATTATAATTTTATGTCCCCTTACATTGGCCTCTACTAATACTTTATCTTTTAAATATGTACTTGCCTTAAATGTTGTGACCGCCATTTTACATCTCTCCTTTTTTAATTCTTATTAAATCAATAAGAATACATATATTTTATCCTACTTGTAATCTCTTTTTTAGTCAATACTTTTTTTGAAAATTATTAATTTTCAATCCAAAACCAAAAATGACGAAGCAACTCGATGGCCACTTCATCATGTACTACTTAAGAATATAAAGCAATCATTATTCTATTCTTTTTGTTTGGAATATTGTTCTTGATTAGAATTCTTACTTTGTTCTTTTGTAAGATTATTCTCCTCACGTACATCTAAATCATCAGGACTCAAATCCTCTGTAAATTCTTCTTGATTTAATGCTCTTTGTTCTTGCTTTTTGTCAGTCAAAATAATCACCTCCAATCTATACTTTTTCCCTTTTAGCGTAATTTATACTTGTTACACATGTTGGGGATTAACATAAAGATTTATGTAGTTTATAGCCTACAAAACATTTTCAATATTAAATTGACCAGAATTTAATTAACTAGTGAATCCTGGTCTAAAATTTCTGTATAAATAAACTTCCATCTGATTGTATTTCAGCAAAAAAAATACCTCTTCAATTTCTTTTATATTAGCCTTTTTTTAATTCATTATTTAACCAATCTATACTTTTGCCAACCTCTAATAAATTTCTCAATAATAATTTTCCATCTGTTATGATTTCTATAGGTATAAAAGCTGGAGCTGTAGGATAAATTTTAAAATCTCTTTTTTGTACTCCTTGAAACTCTGGTTTTCTGAGAATACTAAGTGTCCCATTAGGTTCTAAAATAGCATAATCTATTTCGGCGATTGAAAAAAATTTGATATTGTCTAGTCATCATAGTTAAGTCATCAATATTAATGCCTGTTCTTTTTAATGCCTTTCTGTCTATCTTTCCGTGTTTTATTACAATCGTAGGCTGACCATCTAGAATTACTCTAATTTTTCCTGATTTAAGACTGATAAAACCAATAAGTATATTGAGTAAACACCAAATTACAAGACTGAGTAAATCTTTCAAATAATCTTTTGTACTTAGAACAATCATGTTTGCAGCAATGGAGCCTATTGTTATCCCTGTAACATAATTAAAAAAAGGTCAGCTGACTTAATTGTTTTTTACCTAAGAAACGAGTCAAGGCTAGAAGAACAAAAAAAGGTTATCATGGTTTCAATAGCTATTTGTAAGTAGCCTACATCTTTCATTTTTTTCACTCCTATCTATATCATAGGATGCTTAAAATATTTAATAAAATACGCAAAAAAATCCAAGTACTCGAATCTAATTGTCATTTGCTAATTCTGTTCAAACTCGTTCATTTAATTTATAATTAACCAAAATATAAATAGATTGGAGTTGATTTACATGATGTTTTCTCCGTTATTTGAACAGGATGTACCAACAATTCTTCTTCCTTAACGGTAGAAGAGATTTTCTCCGTTAAGGACATAGATTTCTATGAAAAACGGAGGAAAAAACATGAATAATAAAATAATAGGTGCCTTTTTTTTATCGTTTGCAGCAAGTATTTGGGGGGCAATGTATGTTGTCGTAAAAGTAGTTGTAGAGGTTGTTCCACCTTTGGAACTTGTGTGGATTCGTTATGTGATTGCTGTCATTACACTTGCTACTATTGGTATCTGTATGAAACAATCATGGGCTATAGCTAAAAGAGATTGGTTAATGATTCTCCTTGTTGGTTTGATTGGTAATACGATCTCGATTGTCACACAGGAAATGGGTACAATGCTTTCTACCGCTCAAATGGGTGCTATTATTACATCCACTACACCTGCTTTTATGGTCCTGTTTGCACGCTTTATTTTGAAAGAAAAAATAACCTTCCAAAAATGTCTTTCCATTGTACTAGCAACAATTGGCGTTGGCATTATTGTTGGAAATGGACAAATTGATGTTAGCCAGCAATTAGGTGGATATTACTTATTAGTTGCCGCGTTGACTTGGGCACTCATGTCCGTTTTAGTGAAGAAAATTCCACAGCAATATTCACAGATTGTTACTACTACTTATACATCTTTGGTGGCTGTGTGTTCACTAACGCCTGTTGTTGTTCCTAGATTAAAATTTTTAGATATATCTAGTATTTTGCAGCCAACAATTTCAGGCGGTTTAATATATTTAGGTATTGTTTCTACAGCTGGTGGTTTTTTTATTGTGGAACAAAGGGCTTCAATTAATGAATGCTTCTAGTGGAGGATTATTCTTTTTCTTCCAGCCAATTGTCGGAACCTTTTTAGGTTGGCTACTGTTAAATGAAACCATTGGACTTTCGTTTTGGCTTGGCACAATGTTAATTTTTAGTGGTGTTTTTTTTGTGATTAGAGAGGAATAGTAAATAAAATTTGTAAAAAAAATACAATTCCATTCCACTCAAGAGAGAGTATAATTAAAGATAACGCTTAACTTAAGGGAGGATTTTTATGTTCCAAACAGTAGATCATTTTTTTGCAATCTTGGGAGTTCGAAGCCGGTGCCACACAAAAATTACTAAATAATCTAACGGATGAATCACTTCAGCAGGAAATTACTTCACAAAATTGGACATTAGGTCGAATTGCTTGGCATATTGTTACGGCTATTCGTGTCATAACTTCCAATACAAATTTAATATTTGAGGCGCCAGCTAAAGATTTCCCTGTTCCCTCCTCGGCTCAATTTATCGCGGACAGCTACCAACAGGCAAGCAATGCACTTGTGCAGGCATTA
The DNA here is from genome assembly GCA_001312325.1 of Lysinibacillus pakistanensis. The sequence continues at coordinate 24,043 of BBDJ01000045.1, forward strand.
AAATCACAATGGTCTGACCAAACAATGGAAGAATGTATTGAATTCATCGGTCAACAAATGCCAAATGGATCACTATTGTTGTTCTTACTTCAACATCAAAGTCACCATAGAGGACAATTAACTGTTCTTATGCGACAGGCAGGATTAACTGTTCCAGGTATTTATGGTCCAGCAAAAGAGGAATGGGCAAAGTTTGGTATGGAAGCCCCACAAATGTAGTTCAAAAAAACAAACCAAAATGTTTGAATCTATTTTGACTGTCTTTTTTCAAAATAGATTCTTTTTTTCTCTCTTTAATCTAACGAATCGGTATATATGTCGGAAATCAATTGCCCGAAAAAGATTTGAATTGGTATTTTCTTTCCATCTGTACAATACTTTTCTTGGTTTAAAATCCTCACATTTTTTTGTCTAAACTAAAAACGTATCTTTTAAGTATGAGTACCTCAAAAACGGGATGAATACATGAAGAATATTATTTTACTATCAAGTTTAGTTGCTGCATTACTGCTTTCTGGCTGCTGGGATGTTTCCGAGCCTCAAAGATAGAAGATTCTATTAGTAAGCTCACTATTTATGTCAATAAAGTAAATCCAGGTCGATAAAAGTTTGATGAAACAATTAAAGAATAGCTTAAAGGGCCAGGTACTTATTTTACATGTACTCGGCTTTATATTTATTTGGTTCATTTTTCTAGTCTCTACTATTTTTATTTTATTCAATTTTCAGGCAATTCACTAGATACAAAAAGCTATAAAACATATTAATAGTAGTGTAAAGCAAGTTAGCTTTGCACCTCCTGGTTTGTTGGCTTGGGTCACTTTGGTCAAGTGACCCTTTTATCGGTTACACTTGTGTCTAAGGTAACTTTTGCTCTACATAGAAATGGACAGTCAATTACTGTTTTCAATTGTCTCTGAAAATATGTTTACTTCTATTCAGCACTCAAAACCTCTAAAATATCCAAAAAGTGTACCTTATAAACGTCCCCAGCTTCATTTTGAATATGAATCAACTTGGTATTTGCATCCATTTTCATCACTATACCTGTTAAAGGTTCTTGCTGTTGATGAACTATAAAAACTTTAATTTTCCTTTCTTCCTTTGCCTCACTTAATGCATACGCTATTTCCTCAAGCTCAAATTCATCTCGTTCTAAATGCACTTTTTTTTGATTGTAGCATTGCCATAGTCACATTCATCTCTCCTTTGAATAAGAACATTCGTTTGTCAATATATTAGAACAAGCATTCCTATTTTGGCAAGAATATTATTAGATAATTTTACTACCTTTTGTAATTTATTTTCGTAAATTTCCCTAGCTTTGTTATTGTTTGTTTTTCGAACTATATGATATAATGCCTTTACTGACTAACCTAAATAGGTGACTTGAAGCTGTAGCGCTACCGTACGCTACAGCTTTTTTTGATGATTACGCATTTGTTCTTTATATTTCGAAACTTTTCCAATAGCACTATCGTATAACGATTGAAAAGATTATTATGAGGAGCGTTATTATATGGAACAAAAAAATACAGGCATTAATCACTGCAACAAAAGAAAAATTCGGATTAACTAATTATTATTTACATACCTCTTCATTCCGTAGAAGCTTAGATATATTTGAAGATACAACCTATATACTTACTACAGAGTGGCTTCCTTCTCATGCTAAAAAAAGTTGAGGAGGATGATTTAAATCCACCAGGAACTGCAATTATCGATATAAATGTGCATACCGGTCAGCTTAAAAGTATCCTGTTTGTTGATAACAAGTCTTTTGCTGAAAAAAAACATAATTGTCAGCACTTCCACAAATGATATTATTCAATGGATTGAGGAGGAAACTGGACTTACCTATAACGAGCAGTTCCAATTAGTGGAAGAAGGAAATGGAAGATTATTTTTTTTAAAGAATGTTTTATGGGTATTCCTGTTTCAACATCTGGCTCTATTGAGATTAAATATAGTCAGGATGGTCATCTGACCCTTTTTTTCAGCTATAGGTCAATTTCCTCCAAAAGATAAATTTAAACAAGATGTTCCTGCACTATCCTTAGAAAAAGTTGCTGATTTGTCAAAAAAACAAATAAAGCTAATTGAGTTTCCCTTAGAGAAGCAGAAGCAAATTCTTCCCTTCTATGGCTTAGAGGAAATTTACATAACAAATGATTTAACAAGGACAATCCCCTATGAATTTTTTTGTAAATGATAAGATACAATTGGCAATCGATAAAATTATTTATTGGGATTCACCGACCAATCAATCATTCGAAAAAAATTTTCCTTACATTTGCCAATGATGTCACGATAGAACAAGTTATATCTAAGGAGCGTCATCCGAATTTACTACCAATTACAAATCCTGAAAAAGAACAGTGTATAAGCACCGTTTCCGATTTTTTTACGTCAAGAATATCCGAATGATACAGGGAAGTGGATACTAAAAACACTTTATCGTCAGGATAACTATATTTATGCAACATTAAAATATAATGAGCATTCCGATTTTATTTTCAAACGAAAGCTACTTGTTATTATTGATGCAGAAAATTTACAAGCAATCAATAGTATGGATAGTCAATTTATGTTAAACACATTTGAAGCTTATACTACCGTCAAAAAAAAGGACAATCACCGAAAATCAAGCTTTTGATCAATTGAAAAATCATCTTGAGCTTACACCTATTTATGTCTACGATAAACGATTAGCGCAATATATTTTGTGCGGGAAATTAGATTGTGCATTTTCAGTCAATGCTACGAATGGCGAACTTGTAAAATTAGATGATTTATAAAAATCCTTATATAGATGGGAGTGGTGGGTTACTTTTGTCCAAGTGACCCCCCTCCCCTTATTGTTTTAAGTGATTTTTTTAATAAGGTACACTTCCTTTTGATTTCCCCACCCTATTGACGAACATTTGTTCTTGTATTAGAATACGAAAAAAAGGAGGTCATTTTTATGCAAGCTATAAACACACTTGAATTAGTACATTTCTCAGAAGATTATGTAGATGTTTTACATGACTTTGATCTTCCAGATGAGCAATCTCAATTTACGGCCCTTCCAAAAGATATTTCTATAGAAATGGTTGGACAGTACCCAATTGTTATTTTAAGTGACAATGTACCAGTTGGATTTTTTTGTTCTCCATTCAACAGAGAGAGTGAAAGAGTACTCTAGCAATCCAAATGCTATGTTGCTTACAGCATTTTCTATTGACCATAAGCAACAAGGAAAGGGATACGCCAAAAAGGGCATGCTGGCACTGTCTAACTTTATTAAAAGGGAATTTAAGGAATGCAATGAAGTCGTTTTAGTGGTGAACCATAAAAATATTCCTGCTCAAAACTTGTATTTAAAAGCGGGCTTTGTTGATCATGGGGAAAGAAGAATGGGGCCTATTGGTGAGCAAATTGTGATGAATTTACATATTTAGTCGTTTTCGAATTTTAATGAATTGATTATGGATTTCTTGGCATATATGTGATTCTTCTGAATTCATTTCTCAACACTAATTTTACAAAATCACTCATTATGTAAGCTTAAATGAGTGATTTTGTAATACTGCTGCAATAGTCCTTCAACTTGTGTTCTAACGCTTAGTTGCATAACGCAGGACTTCATCGTTCCCTGCTGTGGCAATTAAATTCTTTAATAAGGCATCCATTAAAGGCAAAAAACAAGCCTCATTTTAAAGTACATTGCCCATGATTTTACTGCTAAATCCAGCAAAGATATTGCTGCAGTAACTTCGCCGTTAATCATTATAATCATCTTCTATACGTGCAGCATAAATATGAAGGAATAGGCTTTGTGTTTGTAATTGTTTCTATCATAGCTCTTGATGCTCCTCATCAATGTCTTGAATGACCGTAAATAGTTAGCGTTCTCCTATTAAGTTAACATAATATTTTTATTTTGTACTAAAGTGCTCTACTGCTTTGCTGTAATTCTTCCAGCTCCCATTCAGCAAGTTCACGCGGCATCTCAAAAGAAAGAGGATATATTGTTGGCTTTATTAATAAGGCGATAGAGTATTTCCTTATGAAACTTGTAGCAGAAATTAGAGTGTAAGTACGACATTGCCGTTTGCCATGCTTTTTTTATTACACATCCGAACCAAAAACAATACTTCAAAGAATGGTTCGCTATTTTTCACCAATCTTTTATATAAACGTAATAAGATGTAAAATCAAAAACCTAGACTGCATCCATTTAGATGCAGTCATGTT
>BBDJ01000046.1 GCA_001312325.1 Lysinibacillus pakistanensis
GACAGTCAGCTGTGTGCTGGCTGTCTTTTTGTTTTTGGTGAAAAATCTTTACTAATCTATCAACTTTTTCATAAAAATTGTTCAAAAGACTAAATATAGCCGAGTATAAAATAGTATTTACAGCCTAAATGAAGCAGAAGATTTTAAAATTTAGAACTGATCATCATAATTTATTTAATGAGTTATAAGGAATAAAATTGCTAAATTTACCTCCTTTAAAAATCTGAATTGTCTTTCTTTTATAAGTTTCTTGACAGTAGCTTGGCACGTTGTTAATCTTACAATTAATATTCTTTTAACTATAGGAGGACGTTACGAAAATGTGGGAAACTAAATTTGCCAAAGAGGGTTTAACTTTTGATGATGTATTATTAGTACCAGCTCATTCCGAAGTATTACCGAAAGATGTTGATTTATCAGTTCAACTAACACCAAAGATTAAATTAAACATTCCAATGGTTAGTGCTGGCATGGATACAGTTACAGAGTCTAAAATGGCAATTGCTATGGCACGTCAAGGTGGTATCGGTATTATCCATAAAAACATGGGAATTGATGAGCAAGCTGAACAAGTAGAAAAAGTAAAACGTTCTGAAAACGGTGTTATTACAAACCCATTCTTCTTAACTCCGACTCACCAAGTTTTCGATGCTGAGCACTTAATGGGTAAATACCGAATCTCTGGTGTACCGATTGTTGATAGTATGGAAAATCAAAAATTAGTAGGAATTATTACAAACCGTGACTTACGTTTTATCTCTGACTATTCATTAAAAATTGAAGATGTTATGACAAAAGAAGATTTGATTACAGCTCCTGTTGGTACGACTTTAGAGGATGCTGAAAAAAATTCTTCAACAATATAAAATCGAAAAGCTACCAATTGTAGATGAAGAAGGTAAATTAACAGGGTTAATTACAATTAAGGATATCGAAAAAGTAATTGAATTTCCTAACGCTGCAAAAGATATACATGGTCGTTTATTAGTAGGCGCTGCAGTAGGTGTCTCAAAAGATACGATGGTACGTATAGAGAAACTTGTGGAGGCTCAAGTTGACATCGTAGTAATTGATACAGCACATGGACATTCTGAGGGCGTATTACAAACAATTCGTTCAATCCGTGAAGCGTATCCAGAGCTAGAGATTATTGCTGGTAACGTAGCAACAGGTGAAGGTGCACGAGCTTTATTTGAAGCTGGTGCAGATGTAGTTAAGGTTGGTATTGGTCCAGGATCTATTTGTACTACTCGTGTTGTAGCTGGTGTAGGTGTACCACAAATTACAGCTGTTTACGATTGCGCTACAGTGGCTCGTGAGCTTGGTAGAACGATTATTGCCGATGGAGGTATTAAATACTCTGGAGACATCGTAAAGGCTCTTGCAGCGGGTGGTAATGTTGTAATGCTTGGTTCACTTCTAGCAGGTACTTCAGAATCACCTGGTGAAACTGAAATTTTCCAAGGGCGACGCTTCAAAGTTTACCGTGGTATGGGTTCAATTGGAGCTATGGAAAAAGGATCAAAAGATCGATATTTCCAAGAAGATGCGAAGAAATTAGTACCGGAGGGAATTGAGGGTAGACTTCCTTATAAAGGACCTCTAGCAGATACAATTTATCAACTTATTGGTGGTATTCGAGCAGGTATGGGATATTGCGGATCGCCTAATTTAGAGTTCTTACGTGAAAATGCTCAGTTCGTTCGAATGACAGGTGCAGGTTTACGTGAGTCACATCCACATGATGTACAAATCACAAAAGAATCACCGAATTATTCGATGTAATATATTACTAGCAACTTTTATGCTCTCGAATCGTCTACAAAGATGGCTCGAGAGCTTTTTTTATGTTAGAGAGTGCCCACGTAAGTTACTATCTATGATAAAATGTCGTGGACAAGATTATTTTTTTTGGAGGGCTTTAAAGGTGAAAAAGACAATGAACACCCTATTACGCTTGCTCCTAATTCCGGTTTTGTTATTTAGTATTTTTGCAGGTATTCCTGCGAAGGCAAATGCAGAAACAGATTTAGGACTACATGTGGATGCTGCGATTTTAATTGACGCAGATTCAGGAAAAATTTTATATGAACAAAATGCAGATACTTCACTAGGTATTGCAAGTATGACTAAAATGATGACAGAATACCTGTTATTGGACGCAATTGATGCAGGTACAGTTAAGTGGGATCAGGAATACCATGTAACTGATTATACGTATCGTATGTCACAAAACCGTGCGTTAAGTAATGTACCGTTGCGTCGAGATGGAACTTACACAATTCGTGAATTATATGAGGCAATGGCCATTTATTCAGCAAATGCTGCCACAGTAGGGATTGCAGAAACAATTGCTGGTACTGAAGCTGAGTTTTTAAAACTGATGAATAAAAAGGCTGAAAAGCTTGGTCTTAAAGACTATAAATTCGTGAATTCTACTGGACTTAACAATGCAGATTTATTTGGAATGCATCCAGCTGGGACTGGGCCAGAAGATGAAAACGTGATGCCTGCTAAATCTGTAGCCAAATTAGCATATCATTTACTTAAAGATCATCCAAACGTATTAGAAACGTCTAAAATTACAGAAAAGACGTTCCGTGAAGGTACAGATGATCGAATTGAAATGAGAAACTGGAACTTAATGCTGCCTGGATTATCGCAACAATATCAAGGCGTTGATGGATTAAAAACGGGTACAACAAACTTTGCTGGACATTGCTTTACAGGTACCGCAGAGCGTAATGGTACACGTTTAATTTCTGTTGTTATGAAGGCTGTAGATGCAAAAGGACAGGAATCAAAAAAAAGCTCGATTCGACGAAACAGCTAAATTATTAAACTATGGCTTCTCACAATTCTCAAAACAAGAAATTATTCCAGCGAAGTATACGTTTAAAGATCAGAAAACCGTAAAAGTTACGAAAGGTAAAGAAAAGAAAGTTGCAATTGCTGTAAAAGAACCTGTATCTTTTATGATGAAGTCATCTGATAAAGATTTATATAAACCAAAACTAGTATTAGATAAAAAGAGTTTAGAAGCAGAGGTTAAAAAGGATACAGTTGTCGGAAAGGTAGTTATTGAGCGCTCAGAGGGTACCGATTACGGTTTCATTGATGGTAAGGAACTAACAGCTGATGTTATCACTACAGAGGCTGTGGAGCGTGCTAGTGGCATATCATTATTCTTCCAAGGTATCGGTAACTTCTTTGGCAACTTATGGGGTGGTATCTCCGACTTTGTTGGCGGCTTATTTTAATTAATCATTCAAGAACACGTAAATTATTACGTGTTTTTTTTCACATTTTAGTACATTATTGCATACGCTAATAGGCGAAAGGATGTGGCTAAATGTGTGGGATTACAGGATGGGCTAGCTTTCAAAAAGATTTAAGAACAAGTGAAGAAATCATCAAGTTAATGACGCAAACTTTAGAAAAACGAGGTCCCGATGATGAAAATATTTGGTGTAATGAGCATATAGCGTTTGGCCATCGACGGTTAGCCGTTATCGATTTAATCGGTGGCAAGCAACCAATGACTAAAATTCATGAAGGTTCAAATTATGTCATTACATACAATGGCGAACTTTATAATACAGAAGAATTACGAAAGGAGCTTCAAAATCGAGGATACACGTTTACTACACATTCAGATACGGAAGTTTTGCTAACAGCTTATATTGAATGGAAGGAGCAATGTGTAGATTTTTTTAATGGTATTTTCGCTTTTGGGGTATGGGATGAACAATCACAATCACTATTTTTATGTAGAGACCGACTTGGGGTAAAACCTTTGTATTATACAGAGCAACAAGATGGTTTGCTATTTGCATCTGAAGTGAAAGCATTGCTAGCACATCCTCTGATAAAAGCAGCCGTAAATACAGAAGGATTAGCCAATATCATTGCTGTAGGGCCTTCTCGAACACCAGGGAAGGCGCTTTTTCAAAATATTAATGAATTACGTCCAGGATATGCAATGCGCTTCTCAAGGGAAGGTATACGAATTTGGCAGTATTGGCGCTTGCAGAGCGAGCATCATGATGAGTCATTAGAAGATACAGTAGATCATGTCCGTTTTTTACTGACAGATGCAATTGAACGACAGCTTGTTTCGGATGTACCAATTTGCACCTTCCTATCAGGTGGTTTAGATTCTAGTATTATTACAGGCATTGCATCCAACAGATTTCAGCAACAAGGGAAAGATAAACTTCATACGTACTCTATAGATTATGAGGATAATGAGCGCTTTTTTTAATCCGCATACATTTCAAACATCGACAGATACTTATTGGATTGAACAAATGACAAATACATTTAAAACGGTCCATCATGCTGAAGAAATCTCTCAACAGCAATTAATTGATTTGTTAGTGGAATCTGTGATTGTTAGAGATTCACCAGGAATGGCAGATGTAGATTCATCATTATTATGGTTTTGTCGTGAAATTAAAAAGGAATTTACAGTTGCCTTATCAGGTGAATGTGCTGATGAAATCTTTGGAGGTTACCCATGGTTTACTGAGACGACAACAGGTTTTCCTTGGATTCGTTCACTAGCTGAAAGAACAACAATGCTACAAGATCGATGGCGTGAGAAACTGGCAGTTGAATCATACGTACAGCATGTTTATACGCAAACAATAAGGGAAGTACCATATCTACAAGGGGAGAGTGTAGAAGAGGCAAGGCATCGTGAAATGTTTTATTTGAATATGGTATGGTTTATGCAAACATTGTTGGAACGAAAGGATCGCATGAGTATGGGAGCAAGTCTTGAGGTTCGTGTTCCATTTGCTGATCACCGTCTTGTGGAATATACATGGAATATTCCTTGGAAAATGAAAAATTTAGGTGGAATGGAAAAGGGATTACTTCGTAAAGCAATGGACCAACTATTGCCCAAAGAAGTATTGTATCGTAAAAAGAATCCGTATCCTAAAACCTATCATCACTTTATACGACGGGTGTTCAAAAATGGCTAGGGGAAATAATGAAGGATAAAAATTCAATTCTTCATGAATTATTTGAACGACAGAAGCTTATTGAGCTAATTGAATCTGGTGGCAGCTCTTTTAAAGTTCCTTGGTACGGACAATTAATGGCAGGGCCTCAACTTTTGGCATATCTAGGGCAAATTCATACATGGTTTGAACATTATAATATTCAATTAATTGAATCATAACTGAAAAGCATCAATCAGCCCACATTAACGTGGGGGTGATTGATGCTTTTTTTATATCCCAACAACCCATAAGTTTCTCAATGGAATGTTCTATTTCATGTACAGGTATACCTCCAAAGCCCAGTAAAAATTGTGGCTGTGATGCTGCAGCGTGATCTAGGCGGTAGTCCGATAATGGATAAATACCGATATCTGCATTAGAGGCGAGCTGTTGTAAATGTTTTTCAGATAGTTCATGCTGTACTTCTAATAATATATGCATCCCTGCTTGCTCTCCAGTTATTTTAATTTGCTTAGAATAGTTTTCTAAAATAGAAGTAAGCTTATCATGTTTTTTACGATAAATTTTCCTCATCCTATTTAAATGTTTAGCAAAATGACCGTCCCGCATGAAATTAGCAACAATATGTTGATCGAATCTAGGTACTGTTGAGGAGTAGTAATTAAATACGTCATTATAGGTTGCGAGTAATTTTGGCGGGAGAACAAAATAAGCAACTCGCAAGGATGGCATTAATGATTTTGTAAAGGTACTCATATAAATCACTTTATCGTTTCGATCGAGTGCATGTAGAGCAGGAATTGGTTTTCCAGTATAACGGAATTCAGAATCATAGTCATCCTCAATGATATAGCGAGAGGTACTCTGAGCAGCCCAATTTAATGCCTGTGCACGTCTTGTAGCCGACAATACTGCACCTGTTGGGAATTGATGAGAGGGTGTGATATATACAACGTCAGCGCTCGTTTTTTTCGAGTTCATGAATGAAGATCCCTTCTTCATCTACAGTAATTGGATAGACCTTTCGTTTATGCTGAGAAAACATACGATGTACAGCTGGATAACCTGGATTTTCAAGGGCAAAGTAAGTGTCATCACTAAAAAGTCGTAAAATCATTGGAAGGAGCTGCTCTGTCCCTGAACCCACAACTATTTGCTCAGGACTACAAACAACTCCGCGCGATTGGTATAAATAATTTGCAATCTCAGTACGTAAAGATAGCTCTCCCTGCGGTTCACCAGTTAATAATAATTCCTTTGAAGCATCATCAAAAAGCTCTTTAGCATATTTGCGCCATGTTTGAAAGGGGAATGCATGAATATCAATAGAAGCAGGATTAAAATCTATTTTAAATGTTTTTTTTCTTAGGCAGCTCACTTAAAGAAGCAACGGTGTCCTGTTGAATATAGGGAAGCTCATCAATTTCCTCAACGAAATATCCAACGCGTGCTTTAGACATAATATAACCCTCAGCTAGTAGCTGTGCGTATGCAATTTCAATTGTTGTTTGAGAAATATTCAAAAAATCGGCTAATTTCCTTTTTGATGGCAATTTTTCTCCTACTGAAATTTTCTTAGTAATGATAGCTTCTTTAATGCCGCTATAAAGCTGATCATAGAGCGGTTTTTCACCATCTTTTTCTAGCTGAAATAATAGCATATCCACGTATATTTTTCCTCCTGACCCTATAGATATTAAAAAAAACTGGATATTTCGATATAGTCAATTTCCATTATACTAGACTTCATCACAAAGGTGGAGGTTAGATACATGAAACAGACAGGTACAGAGCTAGTAAAAAGAGGAATGGCGGAAATGCAAAAGGGTGGCGTCATTATGGACGTAATAAATGCAGAGCAGGCGAAAATTGCTGAAGCAGCAGGAGCTGTAGCTGTTATGGCATTAGAAAGGGTCCCGTCAGATATTCGCAAAGCAGGCGGTGTTGCACGTATGGCTGATCCTCGAATTGTTGAGGAGGTTATGGGGGCTGTCTCCATTCCGGTAATGGCTAAGGCACGTATAGCATATAGTCGAAGCAAGAATCTTAGAGGCAATGGGTGTTGATTATATCGATGAAAGCGAAGTATTAACACCTGCAGATGAAGAGTTTCATTTATTAAAAAGTGAGTACACTGTACCATTTGTTTGCGGCTGCCGCGATTTAGGAGAAGCTGCTCGACGTATTGGTGAGGGAGCTTCAATGCTACGAACAAAAGGTGAACCAGGAACAGGTAATATTGTAGAGCTGTACGCCATATTCGTAAAGTGAATGCGCAAGTTCGTAAGGTAGTTGGTATGACAGAGGATGAACTCATGACAGAGGCTAAAGTACTTGGAGCATCATTTGAATTATTAAGAGAAATTAAACGAAATGGGCGTTTACCAGTTGTAAACTTTGCTGCTGGTGGTGTCGCTACGCCTGCTGATGCTGCCTTAATGATGGAGCTTGGGGCTGACGGTGTGTTCGTTGGTTCAGGTATTTTTAAATCAGAAAACCCAGAGAAGTTTGCAAAAGCAATTGTAGAGGCTACGACACATTATAAGGATTATAAGCTTCTAGCAGAAATATCAAAAGAGCTAGGGGTTCCGATGAAGGGCATAGATATTGCACAGCTCAGTCAAAATGAGCGTATGCAAGAGCGAGGCTGGTAACATGAAACGAATTGGTGTATTAGCATTGCAAGGAGCGGTACGAGAGCATGTGCAAATGTTAGAATTTCTAGACTGTGAGGTAGTCTTGGTCAAACAGCACAATGACTTACAGCAACTAGATGGACTTGTGCTACCTGGTGGAGAGAGTACAACAATGCGAAAATTGCTAAATCGATACGAGCTGTTGGAGCCAATTCGTACACTTGCCAAAACTGGATTACCGATGTTTGGAACATGTGCAGGTTTAATTTTATTGGCAAATGAAGTAGTGGATGATGAGCCGCATTTAGCGATCATGAATGTAGCAGTAGCTAGAAATTCTTATGGACGACAGGTAGATAGCTTCGAAGTAGACCTCAATATACCTAAAATAGGTAAATCAATTCCTGCTGTTTTTATACGCGCACCTCATATTGTATCAGTTGGCGAAGGTGTTGAAATTCTAGCAGAGCATGAAGGGAAAATTGTTTTAGCGCAGGATGGACATTTATTAGGCTGTTCATTTCATCCTGAATTAACAAAAGATACACGTATTCTTAAATATTTTTTTATCGTCTATAGTATGACTTGCAAAATCTTGTTTCGTATAGTACAGTATGGATAAAATTCAAATAACTGAACACGATGATGGGAAGTAGTAGCAGGCACGTTTTTTTTAGAGAGTCGGCGGTTGGTGAAAGCTGATAAAAACACTTGTGAATCCGTCCTGGAGTTGCGCAGTCGAAGTTAATGAAGTAGGCTGTCGCCGGCTGAAATGCCGTTATGAAATAAGTGGACTAGGCATAGTGTCTAGTCAATTAGGGTGGCAACGCGGGTAGCTCTCGTCCCTTTTATGATGAGGGCTTTTTTTGTGTTCTCCTGACTATTATTTCCCATCATTTAGAATCTACTGGAGGTATGAACGATGTTAGATATTAAACGCGTGCGCGATAATTTCGCTGAAATTAAAGAAATACTATTAACACGTAATGAGGATTTAGGAAACTTAGATGATTTTGAAGAATTAGATGCCAAACGTCGTGAATTAATTGCCAAAACGGAAGAGCTTAAAGCAGAGCGTAATAAAGTATCTGAACAAATTTCTGTGATGAAACGTAATAAAGAAAATGCGGATGAAGTAATTTCTCACATGCGTCAGGTCGGCGATGAAATTAAGGAGCTGGATGTCCAATTAAATGACGTAGAAGACCGTTTTAAAGATATGATGATGCGTTTACCAAACATCCCGCATGAATCTGTACCAGTGGGCACAACAGAGGATGACAACGTTGTGGAATATACTTGGGGTGAGGTACCAACATTTGATTTTGATATTAAAGCACACTGGGATATTGCAACAGATTTAAAAATTGTTGATTTTGAGCGTGGAGCAAAAGTGACAGGTAGCAGATTTTTATTCTATCGTGGTCTTGGAGCTCGCTTAGAACGTGCGCTAATGACATTTATGATGGATTTACATGCAGAAGAGCATGGTTATGAAGAAATGCTGCCACCTGTCATTGTTAATCGTGATAGCTTAACTGGTACTGGACAGCTTCCTAAGTTTGAAGAGGATGTATTTAAATTAGAGGAAACTGATTATTTCATGATTCCAACGGCAGAGGTACCTGTAACAAACTTCTATCGTGATGAAATTTTATCTGTTGAAGCATTGCCACAGGGCTTTGCTGCATATAGTGCATGTTTCCGTTCAGAGGCAGGCTCTGCGGGACGTGATACACGTGGTTTAATTCGCCAGCACCAATTTAACAAAGTAGAATTAGTGCGCTTTGTAAAACCGGAGGAATCATACGAACAGCTAGAGCTATTAACTGGTCATGCTGAAAAGGTACTACAATTACTTGGCTTACCTTACCGTAAACTAAAAATGTGTACGGCTGATTTAGGCTTTACGGCAGCAAAAAAATATGATTTAGAGGTTTGGATTCCAGCACAAAACATGTATCGTGAAATCTCTTCTTGCTCAAATTTCGAGGATTTCCAAGCACGTCGAGCAAATATTCGCTTCCGTCGTGAAGCAAATGCAAAACCAGAGTATGTACACACATTAAACGGCTCAGGTCTTGCTATTGGGCGTACAGTAGCCGCTATCCTAGAAAATTATCAGCAAGCTGATGGAAGCGTAGTAATTCCTGAGGTATTAAGACCTTACATGGGCGGGAAAGAAGTAATAGCTCCTAAATAAAGTTTACTCTGTGCCGAGGAAGGTCAGGTGCAATAGGCATTCCAGACCGTAAATGGACACCTAAAAATTTTTCCTAAGCTATTTTAGATATACCTTCTTCCAGGTTTTCTAAAATAGCTTTTTGGCTTTATCACAAAGCTTAAATTTAGTGAAAATCAAAACGTTGTAGGTGGCTCAACCAATTTTACTGCAATGTTTATCGAAGGTTAGTGTGTTTTTTTACACTCATAATTATAAAAAGAAGGTGTCTCAATTGGAGGCACCTTCTTTCATGTGAAAGTTTCTTTAGAAGCTTGTCTTGCTTTTTTTCTCAGCTTTTTTTTCCGTGCACGTAAAGCTCTGAAAAAAATCAGTTAATATTTGCCCACATTCCTCGGCTAAAATACCTTCAGTCACTTCACATTCATGATTAAAGCGTGCATCATTTAACAGACGATAGAGGGAATCAACACAGCCAGCCTTTAAATCCCGTGCACCATAGACAACACGAGGCACACGAGACTGTAAAATAGCACCTGCACACATAGGGCAAGGTTCAAGCGTTACATAGAGTGTTGTATTTTCTAAACGCCAGCTACCGATTTTTTTACAAGCCTCCTGTATAACCTCCAGTTCAGCATGTGTAGTTGCATTTTGTGTTGTTTCCCGTAAATTATGGGCCCTTGCAATAATTTCTCCGTTGTAAACAAGTATAGCTCCGATAGGTACTTCTCCAAGTACAGCGGCTTTCTTCGCTTCTTCTAATGCCTGTTTCATAAATAAACGATCTGTTTCGAAAATATCCACTACTTATCTCTCCTTATAAAGTAGTGTATCTTGCTTAATTGGTAATTGCTACTTTAAATGTTGACATTCCTAAAAGCACCATTATATTTATATATGAACACATGCTCATATATAAATATAAAAGAATGGGGATAAACTAAATGGATGAAAAATTAACAGAAACTCCAGTAAACAACGATCAGCATTTAGACGAGGAGACACTTTTTGTTGTATCGCAGACCTTTAAGGCATTAAGTGATCCTACAAGAATTCGTATTTTAAATTTATTATGTACAGACGAACATTCAGTCAATGACATCGCAGAAATTTTAGATTTAGGCCAATCAACCGTTTCACATCAATTACGTTTTTTTTAAAAAATTTACGTTTAGTGAAATTTCGAAGAGAGGGAACGACCTTATACTATTCAAAGGATGACGATCACATTATGAATTTACTAAAGCAAGCGATTGAGCATGCTGCACATAATTAAATTAACGGAGGGAAAAAACATGGGACATAATCATGATCACGGCCATGATCATACACATGGCGCTAATAAAAAGGTTTTAATCTTATCATTTATTATCATTACGGGATATATGGTCATCGAAGCAATTGGTGGTTTTTTTAACAAATAGTTTGGCTCTTTTATCAGATGCAGGACATATGTTAAGTGACTCCATTTCTTTAGCAATAGCATTACTTGCATTTATGTTTGGTGAAAAAGCCGCAAGCTACAGTAAAACATATGGTTACAAACGTTTTGAAATTCTAGCAGCTGTTTTAAATGGTGTAACATTAATCTTAATAGCATTGTTTATTTTCTACGAGTCAATAGAGCGCTTTGCAAATCCGCCAGAAGTAGCAACTAAAGGTATGCTCATTATTAGTACGATAGGTCTCCTTATCAATATTTTGGTAGCTTGGATAATGATGCGAGGCAGTGACACAAAGGATAATTTAAATATGCGCGGTGCATTCTTACATGTGCTAAGTGATATGCTGGGATCTGTAGGAGCTATTGTTGCCGCTCTACTAATTATGTTTTTTGGTTGGGGCTGGGCTGATCCGCTGGCAAGTGTAATTGTCGCATTACTTGTATTAAGAAGTGGCTACTATGTAACGAAGGCTGCAGTCCATGTTTTAATGGAGGGAACTCCTTCAAACGTCGATATTCAAGAAATTATTCAAACGATGGAACAAACAAAAGGTGTTCATAGTATACATGATCTACACATTTGGACAATAACAAGTGGAACAAATGCACTTTCCTGTCACGCAGTGGTTGATGATCAGTTGAAAATTGTGGATAGTGAGAATATCTTACGAGAAATTGAACATAATCTTGAGCATAAGGGCATTAAGCATGTAACAATTCAATTAGAGACCGCAGCACATCAGCATGATAATTCGATTTTATGCCAACTGAAAACAGAAACGTCTCATCATGATTACCAACATTAAAAAAACTTTTTACTTTACATACCCTTCGTGGGTATGGTATGATGAAAGCGAAGTAGGAGGTGTATGGAATGGAAGACACAACAAAAGAGGCTACTTGTCATACGGAGGAAGTTACATCTTGTCGAAAAAGCCATCATCCTGAACGTGTAAAAAAAGGATTTAACGACTCGTTTAAATCGTATAGAGGGTCAGATTCGTGGCATTAAGGGAATGATTGAAAAAGATGTTTACTGTGATGATATTATTACACAGTTATCTGCCACACAGTCTGCTTTAAATAGTGTAGCGAAAATATTATTGGAAGGTCATTTAAAGGGCTGTGTTGTCGATCGCTTATCTGAGGGTGATGAAGCAGTGTTGGATGAATTAGTAGTGACCATACAAAAGCTAATGAAAAAATAATATACCCCCTATTTAATATAAACAAAGAGGAGAGATATTTTATGCAAAATGTTACTTTAAATGTACAAGGAATGTCATGTGGACACTGTGTAAATGCAGTAGAAAAAAAGTGTGGGAGCATTAACTGGTGTTGACCAAGTAAAAGTCAACCTAGCAGAAGGCTTAGTAGATATTGCATTTGACGAAGCAAAGGTATCTTTAGATCAAATTAAAGAAACAATTGATGACCAAGGCTATGATGTAAAATAAAATATGTAGAGTGCTCTAGTAGCACTCTATTATTTTAAATGATATATACCCCCTATTGGTATAAGGAGAGGTGAAAGAAATGAGTTCAGAAGTAAAAGAGGCCAATCTGCAAATAACAGGTATGACCTGTGCAGCCTGCGCTACGCGTATAGAAAAAGGACTAAATAAATTGGATGGTGTTGAGCAAGCCACTGTTAATTTGGCGCTTGAAAAATCAACGATTAAGTACGATTCATCCAAATTAAGTGAAGTAGATTTTGAAAAGAAAATTGAAGCACTTGGCTATGGCGTTGTTAAACAGAAAACTGAATTTGACATTACGGGCATGACCTGTGCAGCCTGTGCTACACGCATAGAAAAGGGATTAAATAAGCTAGCTGGTGTCTCATCTGCAAATGTAAACTTAGCACTTGAGAAGGCAACAATTGAATTTAACCCATCTGAAGTATCCATTGCAGATATCATTGCAAAGGTTGAAAAATTAGGTTATGAGGCCCATCAAAAAGCTGAAGAACAAGAAACCATAGACCATCGTCAAAAGGCCATCAAACAACAGCAGCATAAATTTATATTATCAGCTATTCTTTCACTACCATTGCTTTGGACGATGGTTGGTCATTTTTCATTTACTTCGTTTTTATATGTACCAGATATACTAATGAATCCATGGGTACAAATGATATTAGCTACGCCTGTTCAATTTATAATAGGGAAACAATTTTATGTGGGTGCCTATAAAGCCTTGCGTAATGGTAGTGCCAATATGGATGTACTAGTAGTAATGGGTACATCTGCAGCTTACTTTTATAGTGTCTATCAAGCAATTGTTACGATAGGTTCACATCATGGCCCACACCTTTATTTTGAAACAAGCGCGGTATTAATTACTTTAATTCTATTAGGAAAATTATTTGAGGCAAAGGCGAAAGGTCGTTCATCTGAGGCAATCAAAAAAATTAATGGGCCTTCAAGCAAAAACAGCAGTTGTTGTTCGAGATGGTGTTGAGAAAGAAGTACCATTAGAAGAAGTAGTGATTGGTGACATTATTTTAGTAAAACCAGGTGAAAAAAATTCCAGTTGATGGTGAAGTTGTGGAAGGAACGACCGCGGTAGATGAGTCAATGCTAACAGGGGAAAGTCTTCCTGTTGATAAAAAGCAAGGTGATGTATTATTTGGCTCAACAATTAATAAAAATGGCTTTATTAAAATGACAGCAACAAAAGTAGGTCGTGATACTGCTTTGGCGCAGATTATTAAAGTGGTTGAAGATGCTCAGGGCTCAAAGGCACCAATCCAGCGTTTAGCAGATCATATTTCCGGCATATTTGTACCAATTGTTGTTGGAATTGCGATTATTACGTTTTTGGTTTGGATTCTTTGGGTACAACCAGGTGAGTTTACGTCTGCATTAGAAGTATTAATCGCAGTTCTTGTCATTGCATGTCCATGTGCGCTAGGATTAGCAACACCAACATCTATTATGGCAGGCTCTGGTCGTGCAGCAGAGTTTGGGATTTTATTTAAGGGCGGCGAGCATTTAGAGCAAACGCAAAGTATCAATACGGTGGTTGTTGATAAAACAGGTACAGTAACACACGGTAAACCTGTGTTAACTGATGTTATATTAGCAGCAGATCAAGACGAGGCAAATTTTTTATCGTTAATTGGTGCGGCGGAGAAACAATCAGAGCATCCATTAGCAGAAGCAATTGTTCAAGGCATTACAGATCGTGTATCCAGCTAGGGGATATTCAATTCTTTGAAGCGATACCAGGTTATGGTGTGCAAGCGACAGTGTCTGGTCAAGGAGTCGTAATCGGTACACGTAAATTGATGCAACAATATGGTATTCCTATCAATGACATTCTACTGATAATGGAGCGATTGGAGGAAAATGGTAAAACAGCGATGTTAGCTGCGATCAACGGTCAATATGCTGGGCTAGTAGCAGTAGCTGATACTGTTAAAGAAACTTCTAAAGAGGCAGTTCGCCGTCTACAAGATATGGGCATTACAGTTATTATGATGACAGGTGATAATGAACGTACAGCCCAAGCTATCGGATCTGAGGTAGGTGTGAATCATGTTATTGCTGAGGTTCTACCAGAAGGGAAGGCAGATGAAGTAAAAAAAACTACAAGCTACAGGCAAGAAAGTGGCGATGGTAGGCGATGGCATTAATGATGCACCAGCACTTGCTACAGCGAATATTGGGATGGCAATCGGCACTGGCACTGACGTAGCTATGGAAGCCGCAGATATTACACTGATTCGCGGGGATTTAAACAGTATTGCGGATGCAATCATCATGAGCCGTAAAACTATGCGCAACATAAAACAAAATTTATTTTGGGCATTTGCTTACAATACATTAGGTATACCTATCGCTGCAATCGGTTTACTTGCTCCTTGGGTTGCAGGCGCAGCGATGGCCTTTAGCTCAGTATCAGTCGTTTTAAACGCACTTCGCTTACAGCGTGTTAAATTATAATGATTGATAACGGCCCACCTTACTTCGGTGGGTCGTTTTTGAATACATAAATGCTATGTTGATTCTGTCTTTCATTTTCGCACTATGATACAATGAAAAGCACTGATTTATATAATATCCTCAGGCCAAGAGGGAATTGATAATAGAATCCATAGAACATAAAGGAGGAGCTTCTGGTGACGGTTCCATTTGTTACGGTAGAAGGTCCGATTGGTGTTGGTAAAACCTCTTTATCAAAAGAGATAGCAACGACATTAAATTACCATCTATTAAAAGAAATAGTAGACGAAAACCCTTTTCTAAATAAGTTTTATGAAAACATTGAGGAGTGGAGCTTCCAAACTGAAATGTTTTTCTTATGTAATCGCTATAAACAATTAACAGATATTAAAAAGTTTCGCTTAGCACATCAGAAGCCTGTAGTAGCGGACTATCACATTTTTAAAAATCTTATATTTGCAAAGCGTACATTGGCATCAACAGAGTATGATAAGTATGAAGAAATTTATAGAATATTAACGAAGGATATGCCTGTACCTAATGTTGTTGTTTATTTACATGCTAGTGTCGAGACATTGATGAAGCGTATTGCAATGCGTGGACGTGAATTCGAAAAAAAATGATTGCACGGGATTATATGGAACAACTTGTGGCAGATTATCATTCTTTTATCGAGCATTTTGAGATTATGCACCCTGAAATCCCAGTCATTCGATTTAATGGAGACCAACTTGACTTCGTTAAAAATACGAATGATTTAAATTATGTATTGCAAATTATAAAGGATACGTTACAACAAAGGAGCTTGCAACAATGAATTTAAGAGAGAAGTATGATATTCCGCCACAGACAGTCATTACCATTGCCGGTACTGTAGGTGTAGGAAAATCAACGATGACAAAAGCGTTAGCAGAGGCGCTAAATTTCCGTACATCATTTGAAAAAGTAGATACTAACCCGTATTTAGATAAATTTTATGAGGACTTCGAAAAATGGAGCTTCCATTTGCAGGTGTATTTTTTAGCTGAACGTTTTAAGGAGCAAAAGCGTATTTTTGAATATGGCGGGGGATTTATTCAGGATCGTTCAATTTATGAAGATACAGGAATCTTTGCTAAAATGCACTATGATAAAGGAACAATGAGTCCAACAGATTACGAGACTTATAAAAATTTATTTGATGCAATGGTAATGACACCTTACTTCCCTCATCCAGATTTACTAATTTATCTCGAGGGACCAATTGATGCAATCATTGGGCGTATACAAGAGCGTGGCCGTGCAATGGAGCAGCAGACACCAAATGATTATTGGATTGAAATGCATGAACGTTATGAGGACTGGATCAACAACTTTAATTCATGTCCAGTTTTACGTTTAGATATTAATGATTATGATTTATTAAAAAAATCCTGAAGCAATTGACTCAATTGTGAGCCGTATCAGTCATATGCTAAAACAAACAAGCCATTTACGCAAATAGGCTTTCACAAAAAAATACCTAAATAAGAAAGTTGAAGAAAATAATATTAAAAGACGTGAGACAATATAAATAGCTATTGTATCACGTCTTTTAAGTAGGAGGGATTATTATAAAAGTAGCGGTGTATTGTGGTTCCAGTTTAGGCAAAAACCCAATTTATGCAGAAAAGGCAACCGAATTAGGTGCTATGTTGGCTCAAAATGGTCATGGAGTTGTCTATGGGGGTTCAAAAAGTGGGCTAATGGGAAAAGTGGCAGATGCCGTTTTAACCGCTGGTGGCGAGGTAATTGGTGTGATGCCAACGCATTTACAAAAGCGAGAATTAGCCCATGCCTCCTTAACAGAAATTCATTTTGTTGAGTCTATGCATGTACGTAAGGCAAAAATGGTAGAGCTTGCAGATGCCTTTATAGCATTACCAGGTGGTGGTGGCACAATGGATGAGTATTTTGAAGTCTTTACATGGGCACAAATTGGACTACATGAAAAGCCAGTAATTTTATATAATGTAAATAGTTTTTATGATGCACTTTTACAGCATTTTAAGCAGATGCTTGAAGAAGGATTTATTCGCGCGGAACAAAAGTCATTAATTCATGTAGCTACTACATCAGAAGAAGTATTACAGTTATTAAAACATGGGTAAAGATTGCCCATGTTTTTTCTGCAAAGATTGACAAGGAGCTAAAATGGAAAAAAATAAATTTTTAGTAAAAAAAAATCTTTCCGAGAGGTGTAGATTATGCAGAAAATCGATACACAAGTAACAGATGATTTAGTAGTGCAGGCAATTGAACGGAATATTGCAATTATTCGTTTTGATATGGAACGTAAAGTAGCCTATGTAAATTCACTTTTTGCTCAAACATTAGGCTATAAAGTAGAAGAAATGATAGGAAAAGATCATAAAGATTTATGTTTACCAGAGTTTGTTAAAAGTACAGAGTACGAAAAATTTTGGCGGAACTTGACCTCTGGTAATAGCTATCAAGATAAAATTGAAAGATTGGATGCGAACAGAAATAGAGTTTGGCTTGAAGCAACCTATATGCCGGTCTTTGCAAATCATTCGAGAAAAGTGATTGGCGTTTCTAAAATTGCTACAAATATTACAGACCGTCAAAATGAGATTGTTAGCGTAGCTGAGACATTAAAAGGGATGTCAAAGGAACTTCATAGCCGTTCAGAGGCTGGTATTCGGAATAGTGAAGGCTTACTGAAGACTATAAGGGAAGTATCAAAAGAGTCCGCCGATAATGTGAAAAATCTCGGACAGCTTCAAAAGCAAGCCGAGTCTATTAAAGGTATTGTGAAAACTATTCAAGAAATTGCTTCTCAGACAAATTTACTGGCATTAAATGCAGCAATTGAAGCGGCTAGGGCAGGAGAATATGGTCGAGGCTTTGATGTTGTAGCAAAAGAGGTGAGGAAGCTATCTATAAGAGTTGAGCAATCTATCTCTGAAGTAAAGGATAATGTTGAGGGCATAGAACGAGAAATAGGACAAGTCACAGAAAGTATTACACGAATAGCTGAAAAAGTTGAAAAAACAAATGGACAAATTTCAGTGACAACCAATGACTTTTCTGAAATTGCAAGTGCTGCAGAGGCGTTAGACGAGCAATCAAAGCATTTTATCGAGATCGTTTAATGAAAAGTTAGCGCCATTTGATAGACAAATGAGTTTATTCCTAATGGATGGCGCATTTTGATAAAACCAATGCGATATTGTCTTAACAGTACTATTTTCAAATGTTTTATTTCCATAATTTTCTGAAATATATTGAAATAGTATATGATTTTTATTTACAATAATTATGTAAGTCTTTCATATATCATAATAGGGGTGTTATGTATGACAAAGGTGGAAATAAGTTTTAAGCATTTACCTACAACAGCGGTTTCAGATGCAACTGGCGGACACACAAATTTACGTAGTGATATTAAGCCTTTAGCAGATCATTTTAAACTAGCGGGGCGCGTGGTAACTGTGCGTTTACCAGATGGTGAAAATGGTGCAGTGTTAGAAGCTATCCGAGCTGCTAATGAAGGTGATATTTTGGTAATCGATGCGAAAGGCAATACGAATCGAGCTGTTGCTGGAGATTTTGTGATTTCTTTAGCAAAGGGCATAGGTGTACAAGGGTTTGTTGTGGATGGCGTTATTCGAGATATCGCAGCCATTCGAGAGCTAGACTTCCCCGTATTCTCCTTAGGGACAACGGTAGCTGCTGGTAATAAAAATGGTGGTGGTAAAGTTAATATACCCATCTCTATAGGAGGCGTTACTGTCCATCCTGGTGATTATATTATTGGAGATGTGGATGGTGTAGTTGTAGTACCACAGGAGGATGCAGAACGAATTGTAATGGCTGCGGAGGCAAAACTGGAAAAAGATGAAGTACGTGCACAAGAGGCACATGTAAATGGTAAAGAATCGATTCTTGCTTATTTAGATAAAGTTTTAACTGAAAGAAGTTAAAGTCTCCGGCGGTTGTCATGGAATCGGAAAGGAGTCCTCTGTACAATACAAAGCCGATTCCGGACGCAAAATTAAAAAAATCCTCACGATGCCATCCATACATCGTGAGGATTTTTTTAACTTTTTACGCTAAGTTTTCGTTATTTTTAAAGTAATTTTTCATTTTCTCTGTATCGAAACGGCCTTCCCATTTTGCCATTACTAATGACGCTAATGAGTTACCAATAACGTTAACAACTGTACGTCCCATATCAAGGATACGGTCAATACCTGCGATAAATGCCAAACCTTCAAGTGGAATACCAACAGTACCTAAAGTTGCTAAAAGTACTACGAATGACACCCCTGGAACGCCTGCGATTCCTTTAGATGTAACCATTAGAACAAGCATTAACGTAATTTGCTCTCCAATGCTTAGATGAATACCATACATTTGAGCAATAAATAATGCTGCAATCGCCTGATACAGTGTAGAACCATCTAAGTTAAAGGAATAACCGGTTGGAATAACAAAGGAAACGATATCCTTTGGAGCACCTAATTTCTCCATTTTCATCATAATTCGTGGTAGAACAGCTTCAGAACTTGCTGTTGAGAACGCTAAAATTAGCTCATCTTTTAGTACTTTAATTAAGTAGAAGATGTTGATACCCGCAAATTTTGCCACAAGACCAAGGACGACAAAGATAAAGAATAGCATAGTTGCATAAACAAGTATTGCAAGTTTACCTAGTGGTATTAATGAAGCGAATCCATATTTGGAAACGGTTACACCAATTAAACCAAATACCCCAAATGGAGCGAATTTCATTACAAGGTTTGTTACCCAGAACATAGTATCTGCTACCCCTTGGAAGAAGTCTAAAACTGGTTTACCTCGTTCGCCAATGGCAGCAACCCCTAATCCAAAAATTACAGAGAAAAAGATAATAGCAAGCATATTTCCTTCAGCCATAGACTGAATGATATTTGTTGGTACTATACCCACTATAATATCAAATGGTCCCTCATGCTGTACCTGTTCTGTAGTTGTAACATATTTGGAAATATCCCCTTGAGAAAGCTCGTTCATGTTTAGACCAGCGCCTGGTTGGAACAAGTTTGCGGAAAGTAAACCAACTATAATAGCTACAGTTGTAATAATTTCAAAGTAAATAATTGATTTCCCGCCTAATCGTCCAAGCTGTTTCATGTCTCCAGTTCCAGCAACACCAACGATTAAAGTTGAAATAATAATCGGTACAACAATCATCTTAATTAGATGTAAAAAGATATCCCCTAGAGGTTGTAAATATGTTTCAATTTTGGGGTTTCCATAAAAGATACCACCAACAATAATCCCTAAAATCAAACCAATTAAAATTTGAGCGGCTAAACTGATTTTAAATTTCTTTTTCAAACCCTTTGTACCCCCTAATATTAAATTTTTAGGACTAGCCTTACTTTAATAATACGGAGGACTTATGGAATCCGACAAAATCCGAGAAAATTAATTTACTTTTGTTAAAATGTCTGAATATAATACCTGAATAAACTTCTTAATATTTACCTTTGCTTTACGATTTTCATGATCTTCTATCTGCGTCATAAGCTGACGAATTTCCTTAAAGTCAAAGTAACGAGGCGCATAATATTCAAATTCAGAGTTTGTATAATCAACGACACCTAAATTAGCAAGATTAATCATGGCTGCTAATATTGTACGACGTACGCGCTGTTCGATAGCTTTACTTTCTTTCAAGATTTCATCCGGTGTAGTCTTTGTAACCGCTGCAATTTCCTCATAAAGCTCTTTTAATGGAGGTAGGGGCGCTATCTTGTGTTGATGAGCAAGCAAGGTCTCGATGATAGCTATAATATCCTCACTGCCAATTTCACCCACAATGCCCATATCGTTTAAGATCGATTGAATATGATCGCGTGATGTAGCTTTCTGATTTATTTGCTCACTTAAATCAATATTTGTCAGTGATTGACGAATGACCAATAGTGAATTCTTTAGGCGAAATTGTTCTGTTGTTTTTCGTAAAACATTCTCAACCTCTATACGATTTATAGGTTTATGAATAAAGAACTCAATTCCTTGTTCATATGCCTCACCAACCATTTCCTTATTGACTACCTGAGAAATCATGATAAATTGTCCCTCAAAACGATTTTGAGTTAGATGTTCAACTGTTGCAATTCCATCAAGCTTTGGCATCAGTAAATCGATTAGCACAAACTCTGGCTGTGTCATTAAAATTTGAGGGATAGCATCCTCCCCATTACGAGCTTCGCCAATAACAGTACCTAACCCGCTATCTTCAATAATAGTTTTTAACATGACCCGACTTGCACGATCATCATCTACAATAAAATACCTCATTTAAGTCTCTCCCGTTTGAATAGTTTGTGTAGGAACTGTAATTTTAAACATTGTGTTTTGATTGTTTGATTCAACGGTTATGAAGCCATTTAATTTATTTACTAATTCAGCAACATGCGAAAGTCCAATACCGGTTGCGGCGACACCTTCCATATTGTATTTAGTGGTATATCCAGGCTCAAAAATAATAGTAGTATCACCTTGTGATATGCCTTTTCCATTATCACAAACTGTGATTACAATATCATCCAGTTGTTGTTTAATAGCAATAGAAATAACACCTTGATCTTCAATAGCTTCAATAGCATTTGCTGTTAGATTGTTTAAAAGTGCTAGTAATGCAATATGTTCTTTTGTTTGAAAGTCCATATCTATACTTACTTTAAAGTGAATTTCCTTTCCCAATAGTTCGCTGTACTTTCTGTTACCATCCTCAATATAATGTAATAATTCTGACATTCTAAAGGGGCCAAAGCTCTTTTCGCCTACAATTTTAGAAATTCCTGCATAGATACGTTGTGAATCCTTTTTTTACTTCATGAATTTCCTGGGCAATATGCAAGGCCTGTAAGCTTTCAGTCCGATAGCCTTGCGATTTTAGCTGTCGATATAAATCAAACCCACTAGCAGTAATTGTTTCTATATGATTCATCGATTTTTTTTAAATAGAGCGTTTCAACATATAAATCAGACCCGATAGTAAGCATTTCTTGCACACGTTTTTTTTTGTTCAGCAATTAAAATGGAGCTATAAACACCCACTACAAAGAAACTGCGTAATAAAGCAACGGCTAACAATATAAGTAAATCATGAACGAGTAAAAAAAGTATAAGAATTAACAAGAAAACGAAATAATTGCTCAGCTAAATTACTTATTACTTCACTAAATGCAACTAATAATCCAAGCATTAGCGGTTTTTCTCGATAGCGATGGATATTTAAAATTTGTAGACATAATGCAAAAAGTATATAAAATGCTGCTGCTGGTAAATGTAAAAAGATGCTATCTATTAATGATACATCAGGTGTCGTAGAAGTTATAATGACTCTAAAAGCTGTTGTCACAATGCTGGTTATAATACCAGCTAATATAAAAGGCGTTGGTCTAAGAAGCGTACATAGAAAGAAAACAATAGTCCCTAATCCAAAGCGAAAAGTTGTATTAGCAAATGGCATTATTTTAATCTCACTACCAATAGCAGTTAATATAGCAATTAAAAAAAATCCAAGTGAGGGAAGCACGAGAAATTAAATATTTTGAGTGCATAAAAATCCTCCCTTATTAATGTAGATATTTAATTTATCTTCTCCTTAACAATAAAAAAATACCACAACCTTTGTGGAAGTGGTATCTGTATGTATAATGTCAATTTTTTTAGGCAAAAAAAAACGGCTACAGATGTAGTCGGAATTTAAAAACTGGAGGAGGTAGAGGGATTCGAACCCCCGCGCGGTGTTACCCGCCTGTCGGTTTTCAAGACCGATCCCTTCAGCCAGACTTGGGTATACCTCCATATTAACCTGATGTCTTATCGACAAAAATTAATTTATCATGTTTTGTATTCCACGTCAACTAATTTTTGAGATTTTTATAAAGATATTGTTGAAAAATGTTTCCACATAAATATTATGTGCATTAAGTTGCAATTTATGAAAACAGTCAGTATACTAGTTATTGCCGTGCTAGGTGGGAAGGTAGCGGTGTCCTGTAACTCGCAATCCGCTCTAGCGAGACTGAATTCCTTTTTTTGAGGCTGTCCGTATTGTTTGGTCTGCCTTTTGCACGTAGTGTTGACGATTGGGTCCTGCGCAATGGATACCCATGAACCATGTCAGGTCCGGAAGGAAGCAGCATTAAGTGGTCTTATTCATGTGCCGCGGGGTTGCCTAATCTGAGCTAACGACAAGAGTAACGCTTATGTGCGGCTGTCAAAGAAAGGTGCACGGCATTAAATTGCCAACTCAAACGCATCCGTCTATATTAGGCGGGATGCGTTTTTTTTATACATTTTAACAGGTGAGAAAACTTTGTATGATCTTATATAGAAACTAAATGAATCTAAAACAACAGTGTATTGCTTCAATTTTATTGATTGATAACACTATTATTAGACAAATGTTATAATAGAACTATTCTATAATTAATGGAGAAAAGGAGAGGAAATCATTGACGTATCAAGCATTTTATCGTGTGTATCGACCGCAATCATTTCGAGAAATGTCTGGTCAAGCACATGTCAAAAGAACGCTACAAAATGCTCTCCTAGCAAACAAAACCACACATGCTTATTTGTTTTCTGGCCCAAGAGGAACAGGGAAAACAAGTACAGCTAAGATTTTTGCAAAAGCTTTGAATTGTGAGCGAGCACCATCGAACGAGCCGTGTAACGAATGTGCCACTTGTTTAAGCATTACAGATGGGTCGCATCCTGATGTGATTGAATTTGATGCAGCATCTAATTCTAGAGTTGAAGAAATACGTGATATTATCGAGAAAGTTCGCTTTGCTCCTGCTAGTAGTAGATATAAAGTGTATATTATCGATGAAGTGCATATGCTTTCTACAAGTGCTTTTAATGCACTTTTAAAAACATTAGAAGAACCACCTCCACATGCTGTTTTTATTTTGGCGACAACAGAGCCTCATAAATTGCCTGCAACCATTATCTCGCGTTGCCAACGCTTTGATTTCAAACGACTATCAACTAACGATATTATCGAACGCATGAAGGTTGTATTAGAGGACATTGAGCTACCGTATGAGGAACAAGGTTTGAAGGTAATTGCACAATCTGCTGCTGGCGGTATGCGTGATGCATTGAGTTTATTAGATCAGGTTGTCTCCTTTAGTGGAGAGAAGCTAAAGCTTGAGGATACATTACTTGTAACAGGTTCGATTAGTCAGGAAGTTTTTTTATGACTTAGCAGAAGCCTTAAAAGTAAAAGATGTTGCTAAAATGCTTGCATTATTAGAACAGCTTATCGCAGATGGCAAGGATCCACTTCGTCTTTCAGAGGACTTGATTACATTTTTCCGTGACTTATTATTGCTACAAACAAGTGATGAATTGACCGAACTATTAGAGCTAGTTTCGCCGGAAGAACGTGTATTTACATTAGCACATGATTTTGCACCAGACTTGCTATACGGTACATAGATATTTTAGCGAAAACACAGCAAGAAATGCGATTCTCCCATCATACAAAAATCTATTTAGAAACAGCATTACTTAAAATGGTACAGTTTTCGGGAGGACTAGTTAGTCAAACAACTTCTACAGTTGAAGCAGCATTGAGCCCAGAGCTAGCTCAAAAAAATAGTTGCACTTGAGCAAACGGTGCAACAATTGTCAGCACAACTACAGGCAGGAGCTCCTGTGCAGCAGATGCAAGCACCTAAAGAACAACGACCACGAGCTAAAAGTCCAAATGGCTACAAAGCACCGACAGGGCGGATTCAAGAGGTGCTAAAAGATGCAACGAAACAGGATGTTCATCGGATTAAATCAGTTTGGGCCCAAGCGTTAAACCAAATGCAAAAGTCACAATCTGCTCTTTTAGCAGAAGCTGAACCTGTTGCAGCATCTTCAAGTGCTTTTGTGTTAAAATTCAAGTATGATATTCATTGTCAAATGGTTGCTGATAACCAATCTCTAAAAGCTCAATTCACACAATTAATTGCTGGGCAAACTGGTACAATGTATGAAATGCTTTGTACCCCTGAAGAAACGTGGTTAAAATTACGTGAAGAGTTTATTCGTGATCATGGTTTGCAACAGCAGAAAAAAATCTCAGACAGTGTCCGAGCAGGAGATGGAATTACTAGAGCCACCACCGGCAGAAATGCCTGATGAGCCGTTTATCGATGATGCTCAGCCACTTGCCTCACAGGATCCACTTGTGACAGAGGCGGAAAAGTTGTTTGGTAAAGATTTTATAGAAATTGTGGAAGATTAATCATTTAGGAGGAATATGTTTATGCGTGGAATGGGAAATATGCAAGGTATGATGAAAAAAAATGCAAAAAAATGCAAAAGGAAATGATGGAAGCACAAGAAGCCTTAAATGCAGAGCAATTTGAAGGTGTTGCTGGCGGTGGTATGGTAAAAGTAATTGTTACTGGCCAACGTGAAGTTGTAGAAGTGAATCTTGATTCTTCAGTAGTAGATCCTGATGATATCGAAATGCTTCAAGATTTAATCGTTGTTGCTACAAATGAAGCACTAAAAAAAAGTAGACGAGAAAACAAATGCAACAATGGGGAAATTCACTCAAGGCATGAACCTTCCATTCTAGGAGGTAAATAAATGTACTACCCAGAACCAATATCGAAACTAATAGATAGTTTTATGAAACTGCCAGGTATCGGGCCGAAAACCGCGGCTCGTCTGGCGTTTTTTTGTGTTAACAATGAAAGAAGATGATGTTTTATCCTTTTCTAAAGCACTTATTGATGCTAAACGAAATTTAAGTTATTGCTCTGTATGTGGCAACATAACTGATGTTGATCCATGTCATATTTGTACAGATAAGCAACGGAATCATTCGATTATCTGTGTTGTACAAGATACAAAAGATGTTATAGCGATGGAAAAAAATGCGTGACTACAACGGGATGTATCATGTACTACAAGGAGCTATATCACCAATGGATGGTATTGGCCCAGAGGATATTAATGTTGCCTCATTGTTAGTTCGTTTGCAAGATGAAACCGTTCAAGAGTTAATTTTAGCTACGAATTCCACGATTGAGGGCGAGGCAACGGCCATGTATATTTCCCGTCTAGTAAAACCCTCTGGTATTCGAACAACACGTATTGCCCATGGGCTACCAGTAGGTGGAGATTTAGAATATGCAGATGAAGTTACGTTATCGAAGGCAATGGAAGGCCGCCGAGAATTATGAGTGAGGGATTAATATGTTCTTCCGAAGTAAGAGAAAGTTAAAAAAAAGAATTCGATGACAAGCTTGTGAGTCTAATAAAAGAAACAAAAGAAGATTTACAACAGGCAAAATTAATTGAAGAATTATTAGATGATTATGATTTAGAATTAATTGCTCAACGAAAAGCAGCAGAGAGCATTCATTTCTATTTATTTAAAGAAGCTAGAATACGAAAAGTATTAATTAAATAACAGATTTTTAAACTCATAGAAGCAAAACAGGAAACATAAACTTTCATAATTATATCATTTTAAGGGGGAAACCTAATGTCGTGGTTAGTAATTATGAGTATTAGTGTGCCTGTAGTGCTTCTTTTTCTTTATGTAATAATTAGACATGCTAAAATGGGTAAAATTTTAGAAGGAATGTCCGTTTTTTGGTTTAGATTTGCTTTTGCTTTTCTTCTATTATTTGTTATTCATATGAGTCTAGGATATGTAGGCTATAATATACCCATCAATCTTTTTTTCAGTCTTAACTATCGCTATACTAGGTATACCAGGCGTGTTTGGAATAACAGCTTTAATCTTTTTTTTATAAAAAGCTTGCATAATAAAAATATTATGGTATAGTAATAGAAGTCGCTAAGATAACTGTTGAAAAACAAACAAATTAATAAATTGAAATTTAATTGTTGACAAACGGTTGTGAGTGCGATATAGTATAAAAGTTGCTGTTGAGAAACGGCGGCGAAATGAACCTTGAAAACTGAACAAGCAAAACGTAATCAATATAGTTTTTAGTAGCTAGCTTTTGCTAGTGAACAAAACAAAAATTTTGGACATCAAAATTGATGCCGG
>BBDJ01000047.1 GCA_001312325.1 Lysinibacillus pakistanensis
GCTCCGGTAGCGCCAGTGTCCCCAGTAACGCCAGTAGGCCCAGTGACCCCAGCTAACCCAGTAGCGCCAGTAGGTCCAGTAGCTCCGGTAGGTCCAGTGACCCCAGTAACGCCAGTAGGCCCAGTGGCCCCAGCTAACCCAGTAGCGCCAGTAGGTCCAGTAATGCCAGTGACTCCGGTAATGCCGGTAACCCCAGTAGGTCCAGTAGCGCCAGTAGGTCCAGTGACTCCAGTAGCCCCAGTAGGTCCTGTAATTCCTCCGGTAGGTCCCGTAGGTTTAACTGGCCAAATAGGACAATTTTGAGGGAAATTTCCTTTACAATTACAAGGAAATGAGTTACATCTACTACAAATCCTATTTTTAAAATTTGCAAAATCCATTTTCTCACCTCCTTTCTCAGATATCGTATTCATTGAGATGATAGAAGAAATAGATAATTACCTCTTTTTTTGATAAATAGGATGTTCATAGTTTATTTTTTGGAAGTTTTATTGAAAAGTTGTTTTATGCCAGATTATAACTTTAAAAAAACTTAATTTAATTAATATATTAAGAGCTCTTATGGTCTTTCGCTAAGATTCGTTCAAAATACTTTTTATTGTGTAAAACCTTTTCATCATTTGGAATAAACGATCTAGCTAATTCATTATGGGCATTGGCTAGTTCGTATTGTTGCAAGCGGTCAAAAAGTACACAAAGTTGTAAATGAGGTAACCACGTAGTATAGATTTTATTTTGGAATGGGGCGTTTGGGTTTTGTTTAATGACGAGGGCTTGTTCGTACCAGAATATAGCTTCGTAATTTTTATTATTATCCATAAAATGGAATCCGAGTCTACAACACGCTTCTGGGCGGGGAATATCATATTCGAAGCTTCTCAATATAGAGCTCAAATAATTCTCTTTATCATTTAAATTGGAATAGCAATCTGCTAATTTGTAGCATGCTTGAATATTATCTTCTACCCAGCCCAATTTAGAGGTTAAAAATGTTTCATAGTAAAATAGTGCATCCTCAAATTGTCCATGATCTAGTAATTCATTTGCGTAATAAAATGTATCACGAGGGGAAAGAGGTTCTCCAGATTGGACGAGTTGCCTATAGATATTAATATTTCGAGTATGATCATGACTAAGTGGTAAATGGCTGACAGCGACATTACTATCTAAAAGATGGCCACCTACCTCTAAATATTCGTGGACAGCTCCTATCCATTGAAAGTGTTTATCCCTTTTTACTAAACGATATCTTCTTATTAGAGAGCTTACATGGCCCTCACTATCAAAACTTAAGTGATAATTCATTGAAACTGCGTCTATATTTGAGTGTAATGATTGTTTTAGAGATTTAAATTTCTCCTGATCCTCCGCTAAAAATACATCGTCTGCATCAAGCCATAAAATATACTCCTTTGTTGCTTGTTGAAATGAAAAATTTCGTGCTGCTGCAAAATGATGAATCCAATTAAAATCAAAAATTCGATCTGTAAATTGTTTAGCGATTTCCTTTGTACTATCGGTAGAACCCGTATCAATAATATTAATCTCATCAACCAAGTCTTTAACGGATGCTAAACATCTACCAATAACATCCTCTTCATTTTTTACGATCATACATAAGCTAATTGACACCATAACTAAAATAGCCTCCTTTCCAGAATCTATGTAGTATATGTTTTCTAAAGGAGGAGAGTTGGATAAATGTTTGTTAGTAGTATTATTTTTATAATGGATCTGACAATGCCGCTGGTTTGTCATAGAATTACCAATCAAGTTTCACTCGGATTTCACAAATGTGAAGTATAGTTAAGAGGCAGAGGTGATGATGTTGAAAAGGATTGCATTCTTCATTCTTTCTTTACTTCTAGTAGTATGGTTGGCTGGCTGTAAGGAATTATCCTTTAAGCCTATCAAGAGCAAACAGAACTTTATTGCGTCTTTAAATATACAAGAACCATCATTAGATTTTATAGATGAACAGGGGAAGGTAATTGCCACATGGTTGTTCGATAAAGCTTATACTGGTGCAGTATTGCTGGGAGACAATCGAATATTATTGTTCGGTCATCAGTTAGATAAAATTGATGTTTATACATTATCAACTGGGGAAAAGCTCTATTCAAAAAAAAGTGAAGATGGGTACTACAAATGTTTATTATTCCGAAAATGATAAACAATTCTTTATTACGAATAGCACCACGAATACAGTGACAAGCTTTGATGAGAAGGGAAATGAGCTTGCCTCACAGCAGTTAGGTAATTACCCTATGTCCATGGTAGCTTTTAAGGAAAAGCTATATATCATAAATTTTAAAGATACCAAATTATCAATTTTAAATGTCAAAAATCTGAAGGTTGAACAGGAATGGGTCATTCCAAAATCAGCACATGGTTTAGCGATAATAGAAGAGACAAATGAACTGTGGGTTGGAGGGCATGGTGATGGCAGTAAACCTAATAGCTCTGTAAAGCGTTATGCTTTAGCTACAGGCGAATTGCAAGGTGAAATAGAGATGCCGTTAATGCCTGTAGGATTAACAAAAACGAAAGATTCAGTACTTGTAATTAGTCATGGACATAATGAATTATATGTAGCTGACTTTAATGGTAAGGTGAAATGGCAGCTAGAGGTAGGGGCTAATCCATTTGTTGTTGATCAATTTAAGAATTATATTGTAGTTGCCGGGTATGATGATCACACATTGTATTTTATTAAGGATGGTCATGTAGAAAAAAACAGTGGATGTTGGAAAAGGTGCATTTCAACTGTTAGTGAGGGAGGAAAAATTGTGACAACTGTATTAATTGTTGATGATGAGCGAGATATGCGCAATCTAATAGAGATGATGCTTAATAATTCTAATTTTGAAACCTTTACTGCAGCAAGTGGTATGGAGGCATATGATATTATTGTTCGTGAACAAATTGATTTGGTTTTACTAGATGTTATGATGCCGCATGAGGATGGCTTTGTAGTATGTCAAAGTATCCGAGCAATGTCGAATGTACCAATCATATTTTTAACTGCCCGTGACGCAAATGAAGATAAGGTAAAGGGGCTAACGCTTGGCGGGGATGATTATATTGTCAAGCCATTCACAGTCGAGGAGCTACTAGCTCGTATACGTGCGGTTTTGAGAAGAACTGGCTCAAGAATAACGGAAATACAGCAAAAATATATTGTTATTGGACCAATAAAGTTAGATGAAATATCTCGAAAAGTTTCTGTGAATGATAAAAGTATCCCACTTACGCTAAAGGAATTTGAACTATTGCAGCTATTTATGAAAAATCCAGGAAATGCATATACGCGTGAGCAATTATTAGAACGCATTTGGGATATTGATTATATTGGTGGAACAAGAACTGTGGATACACATATTAAAACGTTACGGCTGAAGCTTGGAAAGGAAGCAGCGGCATATGTACAAACCGTCTGGGGAGTAGGCTACCGTTTTGACGCAAACGAATGAAAAAGATTTCTACTCGTATTTGGATATTAATTTTTACTTTTTTTAATTATAACGGTCGTATTTATGTATGTTTTGACTGATTTTTTATATGAACGACTTTATGTGGAAGACACAGAAGATATGATGATTGAGGTCGGTACGAAGTTACAAACTATGTATCCAGGCGGAAAGGTAACAGATGAATTTATTGCAGATATTGAACATTATAGTAATTATTCAAATTTAAATATTTTTGCAGTTAGAAATCCTCGTGAGCTTAGCGCTTGTGTACCATTCGATATTGATTATGAAACATTGATTGGTCCAGAGGATCGCCAGCAATTATTAGCAGGTCATTATGTACAGAAAATAGGGTATGAACCTCGGTTTGACAGACAGCTTATTTCTGTAGTACTCCCATTAGTAGATCAAAATAGACTTGAAGGCATCATCTATATTTACTTTCCATTGGCAAAAATTAGTGAGTTAGCAAATGAACAGGTTGTTTTTCTAGTTGGAAGCGCCCTATTATTTTTACTCGTAATAAGTTTTTTTAATTTATAAAGGGATTCGCCATATAATGCGACCGTTAAGTGAATTGCAAAGGGCAGTAGAAGAAATGTCGGATGGAAATTATGGAACTCGTGTGCCGGTAAATTCGAGGGATGAGATTGGCCGATTATCTAGTACCTTTAATAAAATGGCAGCATCTATACAGCAAGAGGATGAGGCGCAAAAAAACATTTTTAGCTACCGTTTCTCATGAATTACGGACGCCTATTAGTTATGTGAAAGGCTATGGTGAAGCATTGCATAATGGTTTCATACAAGAAGAACAGAAAGAAGAAACCATTCAGCTAATTGTTCGCGAGGCAAATCGTATGGAGCGATTGACAAATGAACTGCTTCAACTAGCTCGGATGGAGAATGAGCAAAAAGAAATTACCCTATATCCAATTCCACTTGCTGAAACATTACGAGAAGTTCAAAAGATATTAACTCATCAGGCAGAAAAAAAGAGGATAGCACTCCATTTAGATGCTGACGATGCTTTAATTATCAAAGCAGATGAAATCAAGCTGAAGCAGGTTTTTATTAATATAATAGAAAATGCTATTAATTACTCGAATGAGCAGTCAAAGATAGAAATAGTAGCTATGGAGAATCATAACAATGCTCAGATTATAATAAAGGATTATGGAATTGGTATTCCACAGGAGGACCTACCATATGTGACTGAGCGCTTTTATCGTGTCAATAAGGCCCGTAGTCGAGCAGATGGTGGTAGTGGCTTAGGCCTATCAATTGTGGAGCAGCTTTTAAAGCAGCTATACGGTAAAATTGAAATTGAAAGTAAAGTAGAAAAGGGCACAACGGTGAAGATTACGTTGCCATTAATGGAGGAAGAATAAATGAAAAAGTGGTTGTTTGCATTAATAGCAGTACCTGCATTATTAGTTGGGTGTGGGGAAAAAGAACCGACAACATTAAAGGAGCCCGAGGTACCTCAAATACCAGATGTTGAAATTTTAACAGCAAAAGAAGTAGCAATTAATGAAACAATTGAACTTGCCGCACATGTAGAGCAGGGTGGAAAAAAATGTCGATAATGCTGCTGTAGAATTTGAGGTTTGGGAATCTGGCAAACGTGATGAAGGACAAATGATTGAAGGGAATTTAGAGAAGGACGGCGTTTATAAAGCAACAACGACTTTCGACCATGATGGTGTTTATTATATGTACGCTCATACAACTGCTAATGGCGTACATAATATGCCTAAACAACAAATTATAGCTGGAAACCCAGATATGTCAAAGGTTGTACCAGAGGATGACAAAGCGAAAAACAGCATGGATAATAATATGATGAACCATGGTAATGATACAGAGCAAAGTGATGAAGAAAAAAAATGAAAAAAATCATGATTAAACACTTGCATTATTGTTAAAATAGGAATATGATAATGACCAGATGACCGAAATGGTTTTCTGGTCATTTTGTTTCTGTGTACTAAGAATGTACATAACATAACAAGAAAGGATGTTACCAATGGATCGTAGGCAGGAAATTCTTGAAGCAGCTGCAAAATCTTTTACATTGTTTGGTTACAAGGCGACAACGATGGAGCAAGTAGCGAAAATTGCTAATGTCGGTAAGGGTACGATTTATACATTCTTTGCAAATAAAGAAATTTTATTTCAAGAGATAGCAATGTCACTTGTACGAGAGATGAAGGCAGAAGCAGATGCAGTGTTGGATGCATCAGCTAGTTTTATGGACAATGCACATAATGCTTTAATGAAAATGCTCCAGTTCCGTGAAAAACATCTTTTATTTGCGAAGTTATTAGAGGAGGAAAAAGAATTACGAACGCCAGTTGTCAAACAAGTTCTCATCCGTATCGAGACTGAGATTTTATCGTATGTTGCTGAGTTAATTCAAAGGCGTATTGATAAAGGTGAGATTCGAGACTGTGATGCAGAATTAGTAAGCTATCTATTGCTAAAGGCATATCTAGCATTTGTCGTTGATTGGCATGAACTACATGGTGATATGATTCCCGAGGAAAAGATTTTAAATCTTTTTAAAGAAACAATCTTTCGTGGACTAATTTTAACTTGATTACTGGATCAAGCACCAGTCTATTCATGGAAGGTTTCAATTTTTTGGATTAAAATGACCGACTGACGTTTTCGGTCAACTAGTATAGGAGTGAGGTAATTTTATGATTAAAGCTGAATGGCTGAAAATCTTGAAAACAAGAAAAATGCTTGTGTCAATCATCGCTGTATTATTTATCCCAGTCATGTATGCAGGCATGTTTTTATGGGCTTTCTGGGATCCATATGCAGGCCTACCTAACCTACCAGTAGCAATTGTCAATGAAGATAAGGGTGCTGAAATGGATGGGGAAAAATTAGACTTAGGTGATACCCTAGTCGAAAAGCTTGTTGATAGTGAGCAATTTAATTTTATTGAAGTATCTAAAGAACAGGCTGAAAAAGGTTTAAATGGCCGTGACTATTACATGATTTTAGAAATTCCAACAAATTTCTCTGATCATGCTACAACACTATTAGATGACAAACCTTCTAAATTAGTGATGAACTATATTCCGAATGAAGGATTAAACTTCCTTGGTGCACAGATTGGTGAAACAGCAATGGATCGTGTACGTGCGGAAGTAAATGCACAGGTTTCAGCGACTTATGCAGAAAAATTATTTGATTCCATTGCAACACTTGGAGATGGCTTTACAGAAGCTGCTGATGGCTCCAATAAGCTAGATGAAGGTGCTCAAAAAGTTGCTAATGGTGCGAAAGATTTAAAAGGTTATCTTGAGCAACTAGCATCAAGCACAATTGAGTTATCAAATGGTACAGATAAAATCACAAAAGGTGCTGGAGATGCTGCCAAAGGTGCAAATGATTTATCTACTGGTTTAGTAAAGCTTCAGGATGGTACAGTGCAATTACAAAAAGGTGCCCAACAAGCAGCTAATGGTGCTACAAGTCTTGAGCAAGGTTTAACGCAATATACACAGGGTGTTGCGAAAGTGGAAGCGGGCTTAAACACTTTAAATGACAAACAACAACAGATTAGTTCAGGCGCAGCTTCTATTGCTGAGAACGCTGGTGCATTAAATGGTGCAGCAAACCAATTAACATCTGGCTCTGCAAAAGTAGAAGCAGGAATTACAGCCTTATCTAACCAATTACAAGGTATGATGGCTTCAATGCCTGAAGAGCAAGCAGCGGTATTAAAGCAAACATTAGCAGAGCTTCAAGCTGGAAGTGCTAGCGTGCATAATGGTTTAAATTCGTTATCTGCAGGCACAGAAAAATTACAAGCTGGTGCAAATCAAGTTAGCTCTGGAGCTACTCAAATTGCAGCAGGTCAGGCAGAAGTGTTAGCAGGGGCTAACGCACTAACTGCAAAAAGTAATGCATTAGTGGAAGGCGCTAAGGGTCTTCAAGCAGGTAATACGACATTAGCAGCAAAATTAGGTGAACTAAATGCTGGCGTGAAAACAGCAGTAACAGGTTCTAAAACATTAGCGTCTGGTTTAAATGAATTAGCGAATGGTACAACAACTTTAAATCAAGGTACATCTACACTTGCCTCAAAATCTGGTGAGCTAGCACAGGGTTCTGCAACACTTGCAGATGGTTCAACTGAGCTTGCAGATGGTACATCAACTTTATCTGGCAAATTAGGTGAAGCAAGTGAGAAAGCAAATGAAGTTCATGCGAATAAAGACACATATGATATGGTAGGTAGCCCAGTTCAAGTCGATAAGGAATCTGTTAACCATGTACCTAACTACGGTACAGGCTTCGCTCCATACTTTATTTCCCTTGGCCTATTCGTTGGAGCATTATTAATTTCCATCGTTTTCCCACTAGTAGAGCCAGCTATTCGTCCGAAAAATGGAGCAGCTTGGTTTACAAGTAAGGTGTCAGTATTAGCATTCGTCGGCTTAATTCAAACTATATTAACAGTGGTTATTGTTAAATGGGGACTTGGTCTTGAAGTAAATAATTTAGGATACTTCATATTAACAGCATTATTAACAAGCTATGTTTTCTTAGCTTTAATTCAAATGTTAGTGTCCATCTTCGGTGATCCAGGACGCTTCATAGCAATTGTTGTACTAATTTTACAATTAACAACAAGTGCGGGAACATTCCCACTGGAGTTAATCCCATCACCGTTACAAGTATTTAATAAACTATTACCAATGACATATACTGTTCAAGCCTTTAAATCAAGTATTTCTACAGGCGATATGACATTCTTAATGCAAAACTATGGCGTTCTTTTAGGCTTCCTAGTTGCATTCTTAGCAATTACGTTCGGATACTTCATGTTACTACACACAAAACGCTATTCCAAAGTAGCCGAAGAAAATTAAAATTCAACTTACTATGCACCCACCAATTAAATGGTGGGTGTTTTTTTATTGCTATTGTTTATTTAGTATTTTCAAGGGCTTGACTATTGAGAAATTTCTCAGATGGAGGGGAGGTCCGCTCAGGCATGTGAAGGATTCGCTCAGGTAGAAGGCAGAACAGCTCAGGTTGAGAGAAAATTCGCTCGGGTGAGAGGCAGAACAGCTCGAGTATAGAAAGGATTCGCTCAGGTGGGAGGAAAAACTGCTCGGGTAAAAGAAAAAAACTGCTCATGCTAAGTAGAATTTCGCTCAGGCAGAAAGTCTCCTCTACCCTGTAATGAAAAAATCTGCTAGATCCCAGAAACAACAATAAAAAAACAACAGCTGATATGAGCGTATCAGCTGTTGTTTCGTAAGTGTAAGAGATTTAATTAAGGGTTCATCAAAAATGATGAGGGGTGTCATTAATAGTACGTGTGGGGCACGTAAATGACAATATTACAGAATAGGCAAATGCTTATAGGTGGTTACATTTTTCACAAGTGTTGCTGTAGCATTCACTTTGTTCTTCAATTTTTTCACCGCATTCTGTGCATTGCTTTGCAGGTAGGTTCTTGAAAAATTCAACTACGTTTTCTAACATTGTGGACTCCTCCTTTAAGTTCATCTGTACTATTACTGTTTTGATATTTCCTAGTGTATTATAACAGATGCTTTTCGTCAACACAAAATACCTAATTTGCGTTAAAATAAATATGGATATTTTGTGAAGGAGGAAAAGCAAACGATGATTTTTGTTGATAATAAAGGAATTCATGACCCACGCATTAACCTTGCCATTGAGGAGTACTTATTAAAAACAATGGATGTTGAAAAGGAACCTGTACTCCTTTTTTTACATAAACCAGCCTTCCATCATCATTGGAAAAAATCAAAATACTATTGAAGAGATTAATACAGATTACGTAGAGGACAACGGCATTATTGTTGTGCGACGACTATCTGGTGGTGGTGCAGTGTATCATGATTTAGGAAATCTTAACTTTAGCTTTATTACCAAAGATGATGGCGAAAGCTTTATGAATTATAAAAAAATTCACGCAGCCTGTTGTTGAAGCATTGGCCAAAATGGGTGTCAATGCAGAGCTTTCGGGGCGTAATGATATTTTGGCAGAGGGACGTAAGGTTTCCGGAAACGCACAATTCTCTACTAAGGGGCGAATGTTTAGTCATGGCACATTGATGTTTGATACAGAAATTGATGCTGTTGTGTCTGCTTTAAAAGTGAAGAAGGATAAAATAGAATCCAAAGGCATTAAATCAATTCGCTCACGAGTGGCTAATATCTCGGAATTTTTGAAGGATAAGATGACTATTGAAGCGTTCCGATTAGAAATTTTGAAATCCATTTTTAATGGTGAGGAAAATATTCGTTACTATGAACTATCGGAGGAAGACTGGGCAAATATCCATAAACTATCTGCAGAACGTTATCAAACATGGGAGTGGAACTACGGTAAATCCCCACGCTTTAATATTCAAAAAAACACATCGTTTCCCAACAGGAGGCATTGATATTCGCTTAGAGGTAAATCACGGCATTATTGAAGAGGCGCATATTTTTGGTGATTTCTTTGGGGTAGGAGACATGGCTGATGTTGCACAACGATTAGTTGGGACAAACTATAATCGAGCAGCAATTGCTGAAGCGTTAGCGGATATTGATATTCCAACATACTTTGGTGGAATTACAACTGAAGAGTTTTTACAATTAATTTATTGAGTAAAGCTAATTCGAAAAAGACGCATGCCTAAGACGTCACACTTGGAGTACATGATCTTTTACGATAAAGGTTCGCTGACAATTATGTCGTCGAACCTTTTTTTTGATACAATATAAAGTAGAAAGGAGTGTTCGTATGGAGAAGCATCGAATATTTATTGTCGAAGATGATGTAAAGATTGCATCATTACTTGCGGAAACGCTTAGAAAATATCAATACGAAGTTGAAACAATTAAAGAATTTGATCATCTCATTGAAGAGTTTACAGCATTTAACCCACATATGGTGTTGCTTGATATAAATTTACCTGCGTACGATGGCTATTATTGGTGTCGTCAATTACGCCAGCATACAACTTGTCCAATCATTTTTATTTCTGCCCGTTCAGGGAAATGGACCAAATATTCGCATTGGAAAATGGTGGTGATGATTTTATCACAAAGCCGTTTAACTATGAGATTGTGCTGGCAAAGATTCGTAGTCACTTGCGCCGTACATATGGTGAATATGCAGCAAGACAAGAAGAACGGACGATTAAGCAGGGACAGCTAATTCTTCATTTAGAGAGAATGGAGCTTCATAAAAATGATTTAGAGATACCCCTTCAGAAAAAAAGAATGTATTATTTTAGAGCTACTAATGGGTAATGCTCCAAAAGTAGTTACTCGTGAGCAATTACTAGAAGAGCTCTGGGATGATCAGGCTTTTGTGGATGAAAATACATTGAACGTGAATATGACACGAGTACGTAAAAAAACTTGCGGATTATCATATTTCTTCCACGATTGAGACAGTGCGCGGTGCTGGTTATCGCTTTATGTTAAGCGCAGGTGAGCTATAGTGGGCTGGAAATTATTTTTGCGTGATTATGCATCATTCATTGTGTTCCAGCTACTATTAGTTGGATTCATCATGGTCTTATATGGGCTCGACGGTTTTCGAAACGTTGATACTGCGATTTATTCCTTCTGTATTAGTTTAGTATTGCTAGCCTCTTTTTTTACTTGTCCGCTATTTAATGCGTCAGCGTTATTTATTGAAAATCTCGCAGCTTCCAAAAACAATGGAGGATGTACTCCAAAAAAAACGCGAAAACGCCAGAAGCGATACAGACTGAAAAATATATGCATGAGCTTTATCGACTTTATCAGCATGAACTCCACTCATTGTATGCAAGTCAAAAACGACACGATCAATTTATGAATCAATGGGTGCATCAAATGAAAACACCGATATCTGTAATTGAGCTTTTATTGCAGGATGAGCGCCCACTTGATAAAAGGAATGTGCAGGAGGAGATTGATCGTTTACGAAGAGGTTTGGACATGGTGCTTGTGAATGCTCGATTGGAGAACTTTGAGGAGGACATGCAAGTAGAGCAAGTGGCATTAAAAACAATTGTTACTGCAACTGTAAATGAAAATAAACGTTTATTTATTACGAAAAGAGTTTTTCCTGAAATTCATATCGAGGATGACCTAATCGTAGCAAGTGACTCTAAATGGCTTCGATTTATTATCGGACAATTTGTAACCAATGCTGTTAAATATACCTTTGAAGCCAATAAAAAAATAGTTATTTCTGCTGTGGAAAGGGATGACCATGTGCAATTAGCCATTTGCGATGAAGGTATTGGTATTCCTGCCTCAGATCTTTCGCGTGTCACAAAAGCCTTTTTTTACCGGAGAAAATGGTCGTAAAACAGGGGAATCTACAGGAATGGGCTTATATTTAGCTAAGGAGATTTGTGAAAAGCTAGGGCACGAATTAAACATTACATCAGAGGTAGGAAAAGGAACCATTGTTACAGTGACATTTACGAATTAGGGGGAGCAAGGATGAAAGAGGTACATTTTAATGAATGGGTTTTGAATATCGAGAGCGAAAAAACGGAAGCATTTATCGCATCAAATCAAGGTGACTGTGAATGTCTTTCCTGCAAAAATTTCCGTAAGGCTAATCTTTTGCTCGATGCAGAAGTTATGCATTTTTCAAATTGTCTTGGGTTAGACTTACAAAAACCAACTTTACTAAATGCTTTTCCTGTAGATGGTGAACAGGTGATGTATAGCGGACATTATACGGTATGTGGAGAAGTTATTGAAGGGGAAATGGACGCTTGGGATGTTGTTGTTGGCAATCATTGCTTTAGTCTTGTTGAGGACGATGATCAGGCATCGATTGCAGAGCCACATTTTCAAATTGGTTTTGAGGTAGTCTTGCAATGGCTATTACCAGAATCCCTGGAACTAATTAAGAAATAAGGTGAATGAAGCTATGTCTATTTTACAAATAAAAGATGTGACAAAGGTTTATGAAGGCAAGGTAACACATCGTGCACTAAATCAACTTAGCTTTGATGT
Organism: Lysinibacillus pakistanensis; assembly: GCA_001312325.1. The sequence goes on from BBDJ01000047.1 coordinate 12,495, forward strand.
TGAGGAGGGTGAGTTTTTAGCAGTCATGGTCCATCAGGAAGCGGAAAAACAACATTATTAAATATTATTTCTACCATTGATGAACCCACTAGCGGTGAAATTATTTTAGACGGCTTAAATCCGCATAAGCTAAATGCAACAGAGCTTGCCTACTTTAGAAGAAGACAATTGGGTTTCGTTTTTCAGGATTTTAATCTGTTGCATATGCTGACAGTTGAAGAAAATATTGTGTTGCCACTAACGTTGGATCAACAACCGTTAGAAGTCATGGAGGAACGTTTGGCAAGCATTGTTGAAAAGCTGGATTTAACTTCTTTCTTGCAAAAACGACCAAATGAAATATCTGGTGGACAGGCACAAAGAACCGCTATTGGACGAGCCCTAATTCATAATCCAAGTTTGATTTTAGCAGATGAGCCGACCGGTAATTTAGATTCGAATTCTTCGCGTGATGTACTTGAACTTTTAACAAAAATCAATAAAGAAAAACAAACGACGATAGTCATGGTCACACATGATCCCATTGCAGCAAGCTACTGTGATCGCGTGTTATTTATTAAGGATGGGGAATTTTTCAACGAAATTTATAAGGATGATCGCCGTCAAATGTTTTTCCAACGAATATTAAATGTTTTAAGCTTACTAGGAGGAGGACAAGTAGGTGACCTTTCGACAATTCGCTTACCGTAATGTCGTACGGAACAGCCGTATTTACGGAGCCTTTTTCATGGCAAGCTTTTTTTTCTGTGGCTGTGTTTTTTTTATCTATTCCATGCTAATGTTTCATCCAGATATTGAACGAGGTATTTTAGGTGAGGTATCACTAATTGGGATGATTGGTGCTGAAATTGTACTTGTTCTTTTTACACTTTTCTTTCTGTATTATTCAATGAGTGCGTTTTTAGAGGCTCGATCACATGAATTTGCGATTTTATTGCATCTAGGTATGGAAAGACGTCAGATGAATAGATTAGTTTTTTTAGAAACGATGATTATAGGATCAGGCTCCATTATTGTTGGCATTATATTTGGCTTCTCTTTCTCAAAATTCTTTTTCATGATTGTGCGAGAAATTTTACACTTAGATCAATTGCCATTGTATGTTTCTTGGCAACCATTTTTGCTAACAATCGGTGTCTTTACTAGTGCCTTTGTGGTCATCTCGTTTATCAGTGTGTACTTTACTCGTGAAAGAAAGTTACGTGATTTAATTAAAGGAAATGACTATTTAAATAAAGGTTCTACTTATTCGAAAATACGAGCAATATATGGTATTGCCCTCATTTTATCCACATATATTCTAGCGTTTATCGTTGCAAATACATCATTAATTGGATTGACTTTATTAATTCCGTTTTCAGCGACTTTCGGGACCTATTATTTTTTCAGTGATTCGTTACCTTGCTTTCTAGATGTAGCCCGAGGTAAACGAAAATTCCATTGGCAGCGCTATCGCCTTCTTTCATTAGCTGAGCAAACCTATATTATGATGGATAATGTAAAAATGTTTTTTTGTTGTAACGATGGTATCAACTTTGGCATTTTTATCGGTTGGTGTATTAGCGACAATGTCTTCGTATACGACGCAGTATGATCGTTTAAATCCACTGGGGCTTGTGTATAAGGGAGATGTGGATAATCCATATGAACGAAGTCATATTAACTCTTTGCGGATTCAGTTAGAAGAAAAGGGTTTATCATATCACTTATCCCGCTTCGTTGTAGTAAAGCAAACTTCTTCTTTTACACATAATGAAGTGGAAGTTTTTAGAGAATCAGATATGAACGTATTACTATCTTCCTTTAGCTATCCATTGCTTGATTTGGCACCAGGAGAAGCCGTGTTCATACCCTATTCGGAGGATTCCTTAAAAAAAATTAAAAAAATAGAGTGGTAAATACCATTCTAGAGGAAAATTCTATCCCAATCACTATAGATAGTGTTTATCCTAAAATCATATTCCCAGGCTCTATCGTTAGTGTCAATTCAATTATTATAAGTGATGAGGACTTTGCCAAGCTCGTTAAGCCGATTATTAATAAAAATGTTGAGCAGCCTGTTTATCATTTATTTACTTTTTATATTCCTCAATGGATGGAAACAAAGGATATTGGTAGTGATATTGATGAATTAGCTATATCTCAATATTTCAAAAAGAAAGGTAAATTTAGCCCATTCTATTTTGAAAATGCAGGATTAAATTATTCTTATATATTAGCTACCTACTCATTATTTACATTAGTAGGGGTTCTGGTGGCAACAGTATTTTTATTAGCGGCAGGCAGTTTTATTTACTTTAAATTGCATACCTCTCTTGAACGAGAAAAGCGTAAATTTGATGTTTTAAAACGGATGGGCTTAACAGATACAGAGCTCAAAAAGTTAGTGAATCGGCATCTCTTCCCGCAATTTTTCTTGCCATGGGGTGTAGCAATGATGCATAGTGCCTTTGCCTTTCTAATGGTTCAAAGCATTTTAAAAGATATTGCTAATATTTCCATTGTTAAGGAAGTTTTCTTTGCATTTGGTTTCTTTGTTTTAATACAAGTAATCTATTTCTATCTAATTCGATGGCGCTACATCTCCCATATTCGTTCGTAATGTAGGTGTATAAAAGAGAAAAAAAATGAATTATTTGACGGTTTTTTTTGACATGAAATAAAAAGTCTCATTGTCTTTTAGATATATTTCTTATATAATAATACTGAATAACGATTCATTTTATTTTCATTCAGTAGAAGACTCCACCTCTGAGGTGGTGATATGGATGCGGGTGTAATTCCTTTTCAAGGAATATCCAAATATCTACTGAATGAAGATAAAGCCTCCGGCGGATGTCACGGATTTTCAAAGGAATGAATTGTACAAGCACAATTCAAAATCCGGACGTAATTAAGCTAGGCGAAATTGATACGATAAGGGGATGGTGTAATTGAATTTAGTTTCGAGTGTTCATCAACAAGCAGTGCAACAGCCAGATAAAATTGCGTATCATTTTATGGGGAAAGATACAACATATGGCGAGTTCGAGTTAACAGTTGGACGTTTTGCAAAGGGGTTACAAGAATTAGGAGTAGAAAAGGGGGACCATGTAGCATTTTTATTAGGCAACACACCGCATTATTTAATTGCCTTGTATGCGACGATGCGCTTAGGTGCTACTGCAATACCAATCAACCCAATTTATACACCGGATGAAATATCTTATATTTTGCATAATGGCGATGTTAAGGCTGTTATTGCACTTGATGCCCTTCTACCTCTAGTAGAAAAGGGTGTACAAGCTTTTCCACAAGTTACATCATTTATTATTTGTGAAACGACAGCAGATACTGCAGAAAAAAATTGCAGCCTTGTCACAAGAGGCAAAAGTAAAAACACATTTATTTACACAGGTGATTGCTAACGTATCAGACTCTTTACAGCCTGTAGAAGTTGCCGATGATGATAATGCCATTATTCTCTATACTTCTGGAACAACAGGATCTCCAAAGGGAGCCATGCTGACACATGAAAATATTTATTCAAATGCACGAGATGTTGCCCATTATTTAGGCTATAAAGCAGATGATCGTATTATAGCAACTTTGCCAGTTTTCCATGTATTTGCGTTAACAGTTGTTGTGAATGCACCATTATTGAGTGGAGCTACGGTATTACTTGCACCACGCTTTAGTCCAACCGAGATTTTCGCCTTAGCAAGAGAGCAAAAAGCAACTGTATTTGCTGGTGTACCTACAATGTATAATTTTTTATATCAACTACCTGAAGGCAATCCAGAAGATTTCTCGACAATCCGCTTAGCAATATCAGGGGGCGCTTCATTACCTGTGGCACTATTACATAATTTCGAGAAGAAATTTAATGTACGTGTTTCGGAGGGCTATGGCTTGTCAGAGGCTTCACCAGTAACTTGCTTTAATCCATTGGACCGCGATCGTAAAGCAGGTTCAATTGGGACATCCATCTGCAATGTTGAAAATAAAGTTGTAGATGTAAACGGGCAAGAGGTACCTGTCGGTGAAGTAGGAGAGTTAATTGTTAGAGGGCCTAACGTTATGAAGGGATATTATAAACTGCCTGAAGAAACAGCGATGGCTATACGTGATGGCTGGTTATATACGGGTGACTTAGCGAAGGTTGATGAAGAGGGGTATTTCTATATCGTTGATCGTAAAAAAGATATGATTATTGTAGGGGGATTCAATGTCTATCCAAGAGAGGTAGAGGAAGTACTCTTTGCTCATAACAATATCGTTGAAGCGGCAGTTATAGGCTCTCCAGATCCTAATTTAGGGGAGGCTGTTCATGCATATGTTGTCTTAAAGGAAGTAGCAGCAACCTCCACAGAGGATCTACTTGCATATTGTACAAAACATATGGTGAAATATAAGGTTCCTAAAGTCATAGAAATTATGGATGAACTACCGAAGAATACAACCGGAAAGATATTACGTCGCTCTTTAAAGGAAAAAGTATAAAATGAAGTAGCTACTATTGAAAAATGGTAGCGCTTTTTTTTTGTATAATGCTAATTTGTAAAAAGAAATTGCTCTTTCAGGAAATAAGTTGAGCGTAGCTATCAGGAAGTGATAAAATCAAACTTGTGATAACTGTTACATACTTTATCAAGGCTTGTCATATAGTGAGAAAGTAGTCTATAGCAGGCAGCTACAATAATGGAACCCTTTGGTGCAACTTTGCGTCAAAGCATTTAGAAAATTAAATTGAAAGAGAGCATTCGGAAAAATGATAGAACTCATCAAGGAGTTAATTAGCTTTATTATGCATATCGATGTGCATTTAGAGGAAATCATTCGCGATTTTGGTCATTGGAGTTATCTTATTTTATTTGCCATTGTTTTTGTTGAAACAGGTGTTGTCATTTTCCCGTTCTTGCCAGGTGATTCATTGCTCTTTGCAAGTGGTACATTAGCTGCAGCAATGGGCGCATTTGATATGTGGATATTAATTCCTGTATTTTTAGTAGCTGCAATTTTAGGAGATACGATGAATTATCATATTGGTCATAAAGTAGGAACATCCATTCCACCAAAGAGCTTCCTAGGCAGGGTTATAAAAAAAGGAACGTATGGAAGCCGCAGAAAAATTCTTTAATACACATGGTGGAAAAACAATTGTCATTGCACGCTTTATGCCCTTCATCCGAACATTCATACCATTTGTTGCAGGTGCAAGTAAAATGAAATATAGCTACTTCATTATGTACAATGTTGTAGGTGCAATTTTATGGGTATTCAGCTGTACATTATTAGGATTTTACTTTGGTAATATTCCAATTATTAAAGATAACTTTTCAACAGTGCTAATTTTAATTATCCTTATATCCGTAATACCAGCCGTAATCGGAGCTATTAAATCAAAAAGTGCAAAATAACAAGGACAGTCCAAAGGTGATAAAAAATCGCATGGACTGTCCTTCTTTTAGTCTATCTTAAATATTGTATAACCCCCTGAGAATCCTCAATTTCTGTTCCACTAGGTGTCTCAATGACAATAAAGTTGGAAGAAAGATAGAAGATGGTAGACGGATAGTCGTCATCAAAATCTTCCTCTCGATTGAAATCTAAAATACCTATGGATGCTTTTATACGATGATAATTAACTTCGTGCCTCGATAAAGCTTCAATCCAAAGCTGATTCTGTGACATATAAACATTTGGTAATGGGATTTTATCTGAAATATCAATGCCTTCAATAATAGCCGGGAATTGATAATAGGAAACAAGGGCTTTTCCTGCTGGAATACTATCATTATAAAGGTGACGAATATTAAGGCTTGAGTCTTCATTTCCGTTATTTATTGTTACTGGCAATGTACCACCTAGAAAATCAAATTCCCATGTTTTCTTTTTATAGTTGTCTGTTAAAAAAAGAAGAGTTATATTCCTGATCATATTTTTGGATAGACTCAATGTTCTTTTCAATTTTCTTTAATTCTGACTTCGATAATACCTGTATGGATGAATTTGCAAAAAGGCTAAGATATAGTAGTGCAAATAATCCAACTCCGATATATACTGTAATCCCGACAGATAGACGTTTAAGAGTCCAGAAGTTTTTGGTTTTGTTACTTACCTTTCTTACTACAAAAAAAGACCAAGGTAAGCAATAATATTGGAATCAATAATGAGAGTAAGAGTATCGTAGCGTTTGTCATTTGCGAGACACCTCCGATTTATCGGCAATCCAAATACAGAGAGTAAAGCACAATATAGATAAAATTATATAAAATCCGCTAAGCATGAGATCTGGCAATTGTATGAATGTTTGAAGATTCACAGACTCGGGAAAAATAATCGTTGAAATAATGCCAAGTGCTAATAACACTATCGATGCTATTTTTATGATACTTGGGCCTTGGAAGCAGTAACCAAATAGTAAACCGATTGCGCTGAACAAACAAATGCTACAGATGCACAAAATAAAAATTGATGGTGAAATAAGAAGTTTATCAATTATGAGTGTATCTTTTTCCATTAACATCAAACCTAATATTTGTATATAGTAACTAGCTAACATAATTAAGACAGCAATAAAGCTATAAAAAAATAAGTACAAGTATATTTGCGATTGCACTTGAAGTTCGACTTGAAATAATAGATAAATCATCCATGCGATATGCTTTTGTAGTAAAGAGAATGGCTGTTATAAAAGCCCAAAATACAGTAATGATAAGAAACGTATCAAGCGAATAAATGGAGAACTGTATATTTAAATTCCCGCGTCCATGACCACTTGAACCACTCCCAGAGCTAAAAAGCAATGCGCCAAAAATAACCTGCAAAATTATAAGAGAGCTAAGCTGAACTATATAATTTGGCTTTCCATTTCACTTGCTTTTTGATAATCGTTTTAAATGACATATTAGTCAAAGATTGCATCGATATCACTTCCTTTATGATTGGTTAAATACCTGCAAATTTCACTTGCAGTAAGGACTGATTTTGTAATGCCTTTTGTGCGAAGCATTTCCTCCGTGATGAAAAGTTTACTTGCATCCACAATTGCTGTGCACACTCCAGCTACAATCTGTTGGGCGTAAACGTTAGTTTCAGATAGCAAGGATTTCATCCTATCACTTGGTCCGCTCAAGGCAATTAATTGTTCCTTCAGTTCATCTACGGAGGCATGTGTAACGACAGTACCCTCATCTATAAGCAGAATTTCCTCCAAAATGGACTCCATTTCTTGTAAGTGATGACTAGCAATTAAAATTGTCCGAGGGAAGGCTATGTATTCCTTTAGAATGGCTCTATAAAAATCTGTTCGAATAGCCTCATCCATACCATTCATTGGCTCATCTAATATAGTTAATGCACAGCGGCTTACTAATCCATAGACAAGATTAAAGGTAGCCATTTGTCCTTTCGATAATTGCTGATGTTTAACAGAAAGATCAATGTTTGCATAATGTAGCAGTCGATATGCTAACTCATTTTGCCAATTTGGATAAAAATCAGCCCCCATTTTTAAGATTTCCTCTAGGGATAAGTAGTCTGAAAAGCTTAACTGATCATCAATTAAAATGGTATTGGCAGCAGTTTGAATATTGTTAAAGGGATTCTCATTAAATACCTGACAGAAACCATTAGTCGGTTTTAGAAAGCCCGCTATAATCGTTAGCAATGTTGATTTACCAGCACCATTACGACCAATAACACCGATTATTTTTTTCGCCATTTATTGTACAAGTAATATCTTGGAGTGCATGAAGACGTCCAAATTTTTTTAGATAGCTTTTCACATTGAATAACATTCATTTCAATTCCTCCTGTGTTTTTTTGAATTAGTGCTAGCAACTCCTCATTAGAAACAAGTAAGCGTTGTGCCTCTAAGACAATCTCTTGAGCCATCTTTGTTAATATTTCATTGCGGCGTTTCAATAAAATTCGATCCTTTGCATCTGTTGCAACAAACATACCTAGCCCCCGTTTCTTATAAAGAAGTTGTTCCTCCAGTAAAATGGTCAGTCCTTTACCGGCCGTAGCAGGATTAATATTGAATAACTCAGCTAGCTGATACTGTGAATAAACCTTTTCGTCTGCCTGTAACCGATTGGCGATAATTTCATGTTGTAGCCATTCGGCAATTTGAATATAAATGGGTGTTGTACTGTCTAAATGAATATGCATGAAAACCCTCCCTTCATTTCAGAGTATTACAGTGCATTAGTGTTGTAATGTACTATAGTTTAAATCAAATTAAATGTCAAATGAGGAGGCATTTTTTTTACAAGTAGTTAGAAGGTTTTGTGTAACTGGAGAACATTTTTAAATGTATGATGAATGATAAGCAAATGGTCATGAAAAAAATGTTATAATATTCATTACAAATAATGGAGAAATGGGGGCGACAATATGGAAGTATTTATTGGCAGACAACCAATTTTTAATCTTCATGAACAAGTTGTTGCATATGAATTGTTATATCGAAGCAAAAATGTGAATACTTTTCCGATGGTTGATTCAGATGCAGCAACAGTCGATGTATTAGTAAACTCATTTCTTTCAATTGGAATAGAAGAAGTTACAAACGGTAAGCCTTGCTTTGTCAATTTCACTGAAAATCTGCTAATGAGCTCAATCAATGAATACCTAAATCCATCTCAAGTGGTCATAGAAATTTTAGAAGATGTCCCTTTGACACCGAAGTTAGTTGAGCGGGTTATTGAGCTTAAATCATATGGATTTAAAATTGCTTTAGATGATTTTATACTGGATGAGCATGTACAAATTTATGACGAATTATTTGTTCATATAGACTTTATAAAGGTGGATTTTCTATTGTCCCCTTTACTTGAACGTATGGAAATTGAGAATAAAGTAAAGGAAAAATTCCCTCATATTAAATTGCTTGCTGAGAAGGTTGAGACACGTAATCAATTTGAAGTAGCGAAGCATTCTGGCTATGAGTTATTTCAGGGTTATTTTTTTTGAACAGCCTCAAATTTTAAAAGCAACCGATATACCAGTGAATACGATTCAATATTTTTATATTATTTCGCTGCTAAAAGAAGAGGAACCTAATATCCAGTTATTATCTGAAAATATTGAACGTGATATCTCGTTAACCTATAAGTTATTGCAAATGGTTAATAATTCTTCTAGACGTTCTAAATCGAAGGTTCGCTCTATTAAACAGGCGATTTTAATCCTTGGAATAGCCGATTTACGCAAATGGATTTACTTATTAGCCATGCGGGAAATAGATATGAATATTGATTCGGATCTTTTTAAGGAAGTGATGAGAACATCATTATTTAGAGCAAAAGCATGCGAAAAATTAGCGAAGCTCTCCTATAAACAAAATTTTTCAGAGTATTTTTTTGTGGGCATGTTTTCATTGATTGATACTTTATTGCAAAGACCATTACATATTATTTTACAGCAACTTCCATTCTCAGAAGATATAAAAGCTACTATTTTAGGGTATCAAACAGAGATGACACCATATCTAGAATTTAGTATTGCACTAGGGAAACTGGACTGGGATAGCTTAGAAGAGCTAGCTCCAAAAATCAATATAGATTTGACAAGTATTGATCTTTTATACCATGAGGCAATCGAATGGGCTGAAAAATCATTATAATCAAAGCAGAAATAAGTATCCTTTAAATGCTCGTTCAGGTACTTATTTTTTTGTTTTTATCGAATAATTTGTTATATATGGATTGATGAAAGTAAATAATATGCTTGCTTATTTCCTTCATCATGATGAAGTTCTCAACGTCAAAACTATTTGCTATAATCATCACGTCTTAAAAAAATTCTGATAGTTGAAGTGGGCGTGGGGAAATGAGACATGATGTTAGGGAAAGCATTGTGGAGTATGTGTATGTAATTATCGGAGCGGCAGTGATTGCTATTGGTTTTAATGTCTTTTTATTACCAAATCAAGTCGCTTCAGGTGGGGTAAGTGGAATAAGTACAATATTGCATGGTCTATTCGGCTGGAATCCAGGAATTGTTCAATATTGCTTTAATATTCCACTATTTATTGCAGGTGTATTATTACTAGGCAAAAAATTCGGGGTAAAATCGTTTGTTGGTACAGTGACTTTACCGTTCATTGTATTATTAACAAATAGTTGGGAGCCTTGGACTGATAATCCTTTACTTGGTGCACTTTTCGGAGGAATTGTTGTCGGTTTAGGAATAGGACTTGTTTTTAAAGGGAATGCTTCTACTGGTGGCACTGATTTGCTAGCGCAAATTATTACAAAGTTTACCGGAATATCTCTTGGTACTAGTGTACTACTGATTGATGGGGTCATCGCTATTAGTGCAGCAATTGTTTTCGACTTAGAAAAAGGTTTGTATGCCCTGATTGGTCTATTTGTGACAACAAAAACGATTGATATTATTCAGCTAGGCTTTAGCCAATCCAAAATGGTTTATATTATTACTATGAAACAAGATGAAGTACGTGATACCATTTATGCTGAAATTGATCGTGGTGTGACACAATTACCTGCAATTGGTGGTTATACGGGTGAAGCGCGACCAGTACTGATGGTTGTTGTCTACCAAACAGAATTCACAAAGCTGAAACAACTCATTAAAACCGTTGATCCATCAGCGTTTGTTATCGTTTCTGATGCCTATGAGGTATTAGGAGAAGGTTTCAAACGTGCATAATTTTGGTATAATACCGTGGAAGTTATTTATTTTGAGGAGGGGTACTAATGAAAAAGGTAATGTTAACATTAGTGTTCGGTTCAGCAATTTTTTTTAGCCGCTTGTGGCGGTGGTAAGACGACTGATGAAGGTACAAAAACGAGTGCCACACCAGATGGTGAAGCGATCGCTATGAAATCCTGTATCTCATGTCATGGAGGCGAATTGCAGGGTCAGAATAATGCACCAGCTATCAAAGATGTAGGTGCTCGTTTATCTGAAACTGAAATTTTAGATGTTATCGAAAATGGTAAAGGTTCTATGCCTCCAGGTATTGTTAAAGGTGAAGATGCAAAAGCTGTGGCTAAATGGTTAGCTACTCAAAAATAAGATAGTACAAACTAGCGGACAGGAGAACCGCTAGTTTTTTTATGCTTTGTAGAGAGTAATTCTCTTCCTTTAGCGAGCGAGAGTAAATACATTTCTTTTATACATAGTCATGCTAAAATAAAGTAATACTGCAATCAGAGAGACTGATTGTTAGTGAAAAATGAGCAAATACGGTCAGTTGTAGAGACCGTTAACGGAACAAACAATATTCAATTCCATTGAATGGAGGCTTCTAACATTGGTCGTAGTATTAACAAGAGACGTAATGGAGAAATTTAAGTTAGACCTATTAGCTGGTGAGGAAGGAATTGGAAGGACGATTGTCACTAGTGATATATCTAGACCAGGGCTAGAGATGGCAGGATATTTTACCCATTATCCTGCAAATCGAGTACAATTGCTTGGAAAAACAGAGCTGTCCTTTTTTTGAAATGTTACCTGCAGATGTTAAGCTTGAGCGTATGCGTTTACTGTGTTCACAAGATACTCCAGCTATTATTATTTCTCGTGACCTAGAGGTACCAGAGGAGCTTTTACAGGCTTCTAATGAAAAGCATGTGCCTGTCTTTAAAACACATATGACAACAACGAAATTTTCTAGTAGGCTAACCAACTATTTAGAGGGACGCTTGGCACCAATGACAGCAGCACATGGCGTGTTAGTGGATGTTTATGGTATTGGTGTGTTAATTATCGGCAAAAGTGGCGTAGGAAAAAGCGAAACTGCTCTCGAACTTGTCAAGAAAGGCCATCGATTAGTAGCTGACGATTGTGTGGAAATTCGCCAGGAATCAGAGAATTTTTTTAATTGGTAGCCCGCCTCCGCTTTTAGAACATTTACTTGAAATACGAGGCATTGGTATTATTGATATTATGACGCTTTTTGGAGCAAGTGCTGTAAGACCCTACAAACGTATTACCTTAATTATCGAACTGGAGATTTGGGATCCTGAAAAGGTTTATGATCGTTTGGGTCTAGAGGAAGAGAAAATGAAAATTATTGATACAGAGTTAACTAAATTAACAATTCCTGTAAGACCTGGGCGTAATGTATCTGTTATTATTGAAGTTGCAGCGATGAATTATCGCTTGAAAAAAATGGGTGTTAATGCAGCAGAGGAGTTTTCAAGACGTTTGGATGAGGTGATCTCTTCCGCTGATGAATTAGATGATTAATTGTTCATAATTAGGATAAAATGACCTATAAAGTGAATAGAAATTGAGAGGAGCATTTGATGGATTTATTACTATTGCAAATTAACCCAATTGCTTTTCATTTGGGACCAATTCCCGTTCGTTGGTACGGGTTGTTAATTGTATCTGGTATTATTTTGGCTTATGTTGTAGGTCAAAGAGAGGCTGTTAAACGAGGCTTACCAGAGGATTTTCTTGCCGATTTATTGCTATGGGCAGTTCCTATTTCGATAATATGTGCACGTATTTATTATGTTTCAATGCGTTGGGATTATTATAGTGAAAATCCAGGGAAGATTATTGAAATTTGGAATGGTGGTATTGCTATTCATGGTGCACTAATTGGGGCATTTATAACAGCGTACATATTCACACGTAAGAAAAATATTAGTTTTTTACGTGTAGCGGATATAGCGGCACCAAGTATTTTGATAGGACAAATCATTGGTCGATGGGGAAATTTTATGAACCAAGAGGCTTATGGTGGTCCAGTATCTAAAGAGTTTTTAGAAAATCTGATGTTACCAGATTGGATTATTAACCAAATGTATATTGAGGAATTAGGAACCTATGTGCATCCTACCTTTTTATATGAATCTGTTTGGAATTTCATCGGATTACTTATTTTACTGTTTTTACGTAAAGTGAATTTAAATCGAGGAGAAATTTTCTTCAGTTATTTAATTTGGTATTCAATTGGTCGCTTCTATATAGAAGGTTTGCGTACGGATAGCTTGTATTTAGTTGGTGACTTACGCTCAGCGCAGGTTGTCTCCATCATTGGTGTAATAGTAGGTCTTGGTGCTATTATTTACAGACGCCTAACAGTAAAACCAGCAGTGAAATATTTGGATAATAAATAAGGGGTGCAGAACGTTATGATAAAGGCATTATTATTCGATTTTGATGGTACATTACTAAATACAAATGATTTAATCATCCAAACATTTATGCACGTATTAAATGAACGATTTCCTGGGCAATATTCGCCAAAAGATTGTCTAAAATTCCTTGGGCCATCCTTAAAACAGACAATGAGTGACATTGCTCCTGGAGAAGAGGATGCAATGATTGCTAAATATCGCGAATATAATGAATTACATCATGATGAGCTTGTCACACAATATCCTGATGTTGTCTCAACTTTAGAACAATTAAAAGCTATAGGAATCAAATTAGCGATTGTGTCTACGAAGCGAAATGGGATGATTGATCGTGGTCTATCAGTACTAGGTGCAAGTCATCTATTTGATGTCTGTATAGGCACGGACGATGTGAAAAATGTAAAGCCTGATCCAGAGCCAGTTTTGCTTGCCCTTGAACGCTTGGTGTAAACAAGGAAGAGGCTATTATGATTGGCGACAATTCTCACGATATTGAAGCTGGACATAATGCGGGAATTAAAGCAGCTGGTGTCGCATGGGCATTTAAAGGTCCGGAATATTTACTGCAATTCAAGCCAGAATATATGTTACACCATATGACAGATTTATTAGATATTGTGAAAGCGGGGTAAGTAAATGGCACGTAAAACAGAACGCTACCGTGTCGAAGGAGCAAACTCCCTGTGGAATATTTATAATACGGTGTCCTTTTGGAAGGTGATGAAGTGCTTCATTGTCATTCAAATTGGTCGCTTCACACCATTTTTACGTGTAAAAAAACTGGCTATATCGAACATTTTTAAAAATGAAAATTGGCGAGCAAACCTCATTAGCCCTAATGGTTATGCCTGATACCATGTTTCCAGAACGCATACACATTGGCAATAATACTGTAATTGGTTTTAATACAACGATTTTAGCACATGAATATTTAATAGAGGAATATCGTCTAGGAGACGTGAAGATTGGTAATGAGGTAATGGTTGGTGCCAATTCAACAATACTACCTGGTGTTACAATAGGTGACGGTGCAATTGTCTCAGCTGCCACACTTGTACATAAAGATGTGCCAGCTGGCTGTTTAGCTGGTGGTAATCCAATGCAAATTATTTATACTGCTGAGCAAATGGCAGAACGTAAACGCAACGAAGTGGTAGAGTGGTGTACGCCGAAAAAATGACCTATAAGGTTGAACAATGAAAAAAACTGTTCCAAAAACAATGGTACC
>BBDJ01000048.1 GCA_001312325.1 Lysinibacillus pakistanensis
CACGGAGCGTCAGCGCAGGAAGCGGCTCGTCGCTCGCCCACAGGAAAGCGAGTAGCCTGGAACGGAAATCACCTTCATTTTGAGTAAATATTCATAAAGAGTCCCTTGACCATTTAGTTTTTCAACATTATGCAAAATCCCGTATTCATTAGAAAATACGGGATTTTGATAAATCAGTTTATTAAAGTAACATCTAGTTAGAAACATTTAGATACCAGCCCAAACATCTTTTCCGTATCTTCCCTCAAGCTGTAAAAGATCCAACCAATTTCTTGCCTCTTGGTCACTGACCCCGTGAATATCTTGATATACGTGACAAAGAGTATTTTCAACATCTGGAGTCATTCGACTGCCATCACCACATATATAAAGGTGGGCGCCGTTATCTAATAACGAAATTAACTGAGCTCCATCTTGTTGCATTAAATGCTGTACATATGTTTTGGGGTGTCCTTCCAAGCGGGAAAAAGCTGTATGCAAAGATAGTAAACCGTCTTTTTCTTCTTTTTCTAATTCTGTACGATAGAGATAATCCATTTCTGGATGACGACAACCGAAATATAGATGAGCTTCCCCTAAGTGAACACCTTTTTGCTGTTGGACACGTCGTGCTTGTAAAAATCCACGGAATGGTGCTATGCCAGTGCCTGGTCCAACCATGATAATAGGAGTTTCTGGATTCTCAGGTAACTGAAAATTTGCTTGTGGCGTTCGAATAAAGCAGGTAATTTCATCATCATTGTGACGCTGAGCTAAATAATTAGAAGCGACTCCTTTATATTCCCCTTGACCACTCCATGCAGGTCCACTAACAACACCGACTGTAATACTTAGACGATCTGGTGTAACAAGAGGAGAGCTTGAAATAGAATAGTAACGCGGTTTGAGTGCCGGAAGAAGTTCTAAAAAAACGTTCAAAACGGATTTCACACGCTTCATATTTTTCGAGAAGATCCAACATTGAAATGCGTTTCTTTAGTATTTGGTCATGATAAACTCCCTCTTCCAATAATACTTCCAATTCATATTTATGGGGAGGGCAAGCTGTAGATGTCGCCAATTCGCGTATTTGTGCTCGAGTTGCGGCTTCTTGAACTTCTACACTATAGCTAAGAAGGTCAAATAAACTAACAGGACGGTCCAAAGGAAGGTGAGTTACACTGCGTCCACTTGCACTTAGCACGACTTGTTCTTTCCCGTTTAAGCCAAAGCGATTTAAAATTCGACTGACATTCGCCTTGCTGTTTCTTGGCAGCACTCCAAGGTGGTCTCCTACTTGATAAGTAACCCCTTCCGGTAAGGCTATCTCGATATGCCGAGTACTTCGATCACTGCCGGTTGCTTGGAGTTCACGATTTTCTACTACAGATGCGTGAACTGCTTCATATGTCCGTGCTAGTGGAGACCCTCCCAGGCTACTGACAAACTGCAAACTTAAAGTACTACGCTCTGTCTCCACATTTTTATTGAGCTCCAATCCAAAGGCGTTCATCGCATCAGACCACATGCTTCGTTTCCATTGATCGAGCTGTTCCTCAAAGTCACCGCTTACATCTCCTTCTCCGCGTTTAGAGAATCTCATCGCTCCTTTTTGGGCCATTTGCTCATCAATAAATCTTGGTACCTGCTGATAGGTACTAGCCCAATTATGGTCTCCACAACCGAAAACGGCATATTGAACGCCTTTTAATTCATCCGATTTTAGTTCCTCCAACCACTGCACAAACTGCCCTGCATTACTTGGCGGTTTTCCGTTATAAGAGGAAGTCACAATCAGAATGGCTCCTTCTTTTGGCAGGTTTCCAATTCGATCATTAAGAGCAGCTACTTCCGTTTGAACACCATGTAAACTAGCTGTGTCCGCGAGTTCTCTTGCAATACCTTCTGCTACCCCTGTATCAGAGCCGTAAAGAACAAGCAGAGGAAGATTATTGATCCCAATAAGAGATGGTGTATTCTGAACTTTTTGTTCAATCTTGTCATCCTTTCGTGTCTCCTCTTTGGATGTAAGAACGGCAGGATGGATGGCATCTTGATTTCGGGATTGAATCTTGATCTTAAAATCATTTGGCTTTAGCGTTAAAGTTTGCTTAACATCCAGCTGATAGTTTTGATAATCAATCCATTCAAAATGTTGGAGAAGCATGCCTAGTACAAGAGTTGCCTCGTGGAGGGCAAACTGCATACCGATACATGCCCGCTGACCATTTCCAAATGGCTTATAAGCATGATGTGGTACTTTATCCGGATCCTCGAATCGTTCAGGCTGGAACTCTTCCGTATTTTCTCCCCATGCGTCTTTATCCCGATGCAGCTGTGGAATAAGAACGGATATACGATCTTCTTTCTTAATTAGGTATTTCCCGCCAATCACCGTATCTTCTTTTGGATAAAGGCTAAATGCTGGAGCGGTAGGCCATAGACGTAGCGACTCATTTAAAATCATCCGTATATATTTAAGTTGCAGAACCTGTTGATATGTCGGAGTGTGACCTGTTAATACCTGATCTACTTCTTCATACGCTTTTCTCAATTTGTCCGGATTTTTCAATAAGAAATAAATCGCAAAGGATAATAAACCACTTGTTGTCTCATGCCCGGCTATTAAAAAGGTAATGATTTGGAAACGAATATTTTCATCATCCAGTTTTTCGCCTGTTTCTGGATCCTTCACATTTAACATACGAGAAAGTAAATCATTTTCTTCCTGGCTTTCTTGTGCTTTGCGCTCAGCAATAATATTATCCACTAAAGAAAACATAGTTTGGATGTCATACTGAAATTGACGTTTCGTTCTCAACATGAGTTTGTCCTCTATATCTAGTCGCTGTAATTGATGCATCGCTTCATCTAGAGCACGGGTCATACTAGTGATGAAAGGATGAGGGGTCTCACGATAATAACTATTAAATCGGTAATTAAAGCCGCATAATCCAATCGTGTCTAATGTAAGACGGGTCATATCCTCTGGGACATTCACCACTTCATTCGGATTAAGTCGTGTCCATTTTTGAACAAGCTGTACAGCAATATCAACCATCATGTGATGGTAATCCTTCATGGCACGTTGACTAAAGGTAGGCATCAGTATATTATGAGCTTTTTTTCCAGTTAGGCTCGTAAGTCCAGCTTGTAAATAAACCGTCTCCAGCGAAGGAACGAACCTTTGCTAAAGCACCCTCTGCACTTTTATCGAAGCGTGACTGGTCACAAACCTCTTCTACCAGTTCATGTCCAGAAACGACAATGATGCTGTCCCTTAGAGTTTGAAGCCGAAAAATGGGGCCATACTCTCCCGCTAGTTTGATAAACGATAGTCGGTTTATCTTTATCGATTAATGGGATATTCCCCAGCGGTCCATATGTTTTCGGTTGAGGAATAGTAGACGTTTTTTTTTCCATTAAAAACACACCCTTTCAAAAAAAGTATGAAACAAAATTTCATACAGAAAGTAAACACCACTATAGTGCACCTAAAATCCATTATACCCTTCAAGATGAGGGTTATTCGGTGAGCCTAAAAAGAGTCCAACCTTAATGAAAAACTGGCATTCGGTCATTGTCTCAAAAAATAGGAGGAGAAAAAGTAAAGCTTTTAATCATCATTTTTTTAATCCTTTTATTCGTTTAAGCTTTTTTTTAAGGTATCGATTATTTTGCTATAAGGTTATTCCAATATACTTACAATATAGTTAAAGAATAGTGAGGTTTTCTAATGGAAATAAAACGAGTTTCTTTTATTGATTGTATGCGAGGATTTAGTTTATTTGGGATATTGCTCGCGAATTTACTGATTTTTCAATTTGGAATGCAAGGAAAGGAAAATCTAAAGGGCTTATCGCTGCTCGATCAAGGTGCATATTATTTCCTGAAGGTTGTTGTTGAAAGCTCATTTATGCCAATCTTTACATTACTTTTCGGCTTTTCACTGATGAAGCTAGTGGAATCTGTACGCCGAAAAGGAAGAAAAAGTAGATGGGTCATTCTTCGTCGAAGCATCGGGCTTATTGTTTTAGGATGGTTACACCACTTATTCATTTGGGAGGGTGATATTTTACTATTTTATGGTTTAATGATTCCTATCTTAGTTCTTTTTATCAATCGAAAAGCAAAAACTGCATTTATTTGGGCAGGGATATTGTTTGTTATTACTATCGCACTGTCATATGGTCAAAGTGAGGTTTCAAAGAAAGAACAGCAAGAGAAGGATACGTATGCTGCAAAAGAAAGTCATATGTATGCGAATGGTACTTATGCAGAAATATTTGATTTCCGTCTCAATCCAGAGCCATCAGAAACAGAAAAGCCTGCAGAAATCGCTCTTATGATATTGATGGCACCAATTCTTCTTTTACCATTATTTTTAGTAGGCATGGGGCTTGCAAGTACGTGCATTTGAGAATATAGAGCAGGAGAAAAAAATGGTATATGTTAGGAGCACTTCTTGTACCAATTGGGCTGTTATGCAAGTCTTTAAGTTTAATAGAAAACAATTTTTCTGTAATGCTTTCGATGGGCGGTGCTCAGTTATTATCGTTAGGCTATGTATGTTTAGCTGCCTTACTGTATAAATTTTGGCATACCTCTATTATTTCTCAGGCCTTTGAATGTGTCGGTAAGCTATCATTAACAAATTATTTAATGCAATCGATTATTTGTACGACTGTCTTTTATGGCTATGGTTTAGGGCTGTTTGGAAAAATTGGCGTCTTTAATGGCATATTGTTCGGGCTTATTGTCTATAGTTTCCAATGTGTTATGAGCTTTTTATACCTGAAAAAAATGGAAGCGCGGTCCATTCGAACAAATTTTACGTATGTGGACGAATTGGTCATTAAGTAGCCGTTTAAAGCAAAAAGAACAGGTTTAAAATGAATTAAACAGGGGTTGGGACATAACAAAAACCGTGAGAAATCAATTTTATAAATGTTGATTTCTCGCGGTTTTTTGAAGAGTTTAAAACCAATTCCGCTAAGGTACTGGCTTCGTATACATTAATTACTTGTAGAATTTTATTCGATTTTCAAGTGGTTGGAATTCTTTTTCACCTGGTGTTACCGTCGGATTGCCAAAGGGCATTTGAGCAATTAGCTTCCAATTATCAGGGATATTCCATTGTTTTTTCACTTCATCGTCAATTAATGGATTATAATGTTGTAATGAAGCTCCTAATCCCTCAGCTTCCAATGCTGCCCATATAACTAGTTGGTGCATACCCGATGCTTGATTTGACCAAATTGGAAAGTTCTCAGCATATGCAGCGAATTGCTCTTGAAGTGATTTAACTACAGCTTCATCTTCTAAGAATAAAACTGTCCCATAACCTGCTTTAAAGGAATCCATTTTTTTGTTGAGTACCTGAAAAATCACTATCTCCAACTACTTTTCTTAATGTTTCAGTTGTGATGTCCCATAATTTATTATGTGCCTCACCTGATAATACAACAATACGTGCAGTTTGAGAGTTGAATGCTGACGGAGTATATTTCACAGCAAATTCTACAATTTCTTTAATTCTTTCATCCGATATTTTTACCTCTTTATTAATTCCGTAGTAAGTACGTCTTTCTTTAAGTGTAGTGTAGAAATCTTTTGTCATAATTTTCTTCCTCCTAATTTACTGATTTTCTTTTTACACACATTGCATCTGTCACTTAGGGATTTTTACTTACCAAATCTTTTTAGAATCTTCAAATGGCTGTTTTATTTTTTTAAAACCTCGCCTACACTTGTAAGTCAAGGCCATAATTAGCACTGCTATTTTTTTAATCCTTTCGGTAACAAACCCTTTTTATACCATTTTAAGTATTATGCTCCAGGTACATATTTTGTGTTCAAAAAAATATGTTATCCAAACAGACAATAGAGTATACAAATGTCTGTGGATTTAATAGGAGTAGGCTAAGCACTTGAAAAGTATGATTTATGAAATTGATTCAACTAATTAAAATACTCAATAATGCCATCTACAATTCCCTGTTGTGTTTTTGCTTGAAATTTCGCTGAATTCATTCTTTTTTTCGTCATCTTCGTTAGATGTAAATCCTAATTCAATCAATATAGCTGGTGAGGAATTTTCTTTTAGTACATAGAAATCGCTTCCTTGTATACCTCGATTTCGAGTAGTTATTTTTTTGATTAAAAATCGATTTTTGAACAATTTCAGCTAATTTCTTATCATGTTTTTTTATTCGCTCCATAATGTGTTGTTATTCCTTTCACATTTGTATCCTCAAAAGCATCGTGGTGAATGCTAATATATAAATCAGCGTTATAATTCCTAGCTACCTTAACACGGGCTCGTAATTCTTCCTTTTGATTCGTCTCAGAAAGTAAACTGGTATCATTTTCACGCGTTAAGATAACTTTTGCATTTGTTCTATTTTCTATCTCTTTTTTTAAATTTTGAGCTACTTTTAAATTAAGATCTTTTTCTATTGTACCTAGTACCTCCCCAGTCGCTCCCCTATCTCTTCCGCCATGCCCCGGATCAATTACAATTATTTTATCGCTCAAATGGTAACCATCTTTTGGAACATTTTTTTTTGCTTTCATATGTAGCAAACAAAATCCAGTAATTATTAACATAATACATCCGAGCAAAATAATTATTTTTTTCATACAAAAAAACTCCTTATCAGTTTCAATACATTGTCTAAAGAAATAGTAATGAAGACTAATAAAGATTAAATGCAGATTAGATCGATTTTGTTTAAAATATAAAAAAAACGTGTAGAAATGAAACTCTACACGTTTTTATTTAAATAGAAATAAAATAAAACGCCATCTTTAGTATTCGATACACCATATGGCATACCATGTAACTCTAAAATATTTTTGGAAATAGCTAGACCCAATCCCGTACCACTATTGGTGCGTTTACGAGAGGTGTCTCCCCTGTAAAAACGATCCCATATTTTCTCTAAATGTTCGGGATCAATATGTGTGCCTTTGTTCTCTATACATATTTTTACACGATCTTCTTCTTCCATCGTTGAAATGATAATATCTTCGTTTTCAGGCGTATATCGAATAGCATTGCTAATAAAGTTCGTAATCACCTGTTCAATTCTATTTTGATTTGCAGCTACTTTAATTTTGGAAAGAGATTTACGAACGTGTAGTTGCCTTTTTGAAATATCTAAAGCTAGTTGATCGGTTATATACTCTATTACCTCATCAATAAAGAAAACATCCATTTCCAACTTATACGTTCCAGACTCAAATTTTGCTAGCTCTAGCATATCAATAATTAGCATATCCATTCGATCTATTTCCTTTGCCATTGCTTGAAAGTAATGTTCCTTTTTATTACTAGCAACACCATCTTCTAAAATAGAAATACAGCTTTTCATTATACTTAAAGGTGTCTTTAATTCATGTGAAACACTGGCAATAAATTCTTTACGTGTATTTTCTAATTGTTTTTCTTTCTCTATATCTTGCTGTAATTGGACTATATATGAATGTAAAGTTTTCGAAAGTGTATTAATATTTTTTTGATAGATCACCGATTTCATCTTTAGTAGTAACGGGAATCATTTCAGAAAAATCCAAATCCGCGATTTTTTTTGTTGTATGATTTATTTGTAACAAAGGTTTAGCGATTTTTTTTAGAGTAATAGAACGATACCAAGACAATTAGAAGCAATACAAAAATAATTAAGTATACATAGTAATCTTTTATCATCTGAACAGCCTCATCAACCGGTTGTAGGGAGGTCAAAGCAAAAATATAATTTGTTTCCCCCATTGAATCTTTTGTCGGTTTAATGATGACTTTATAGGTAACACCATTTTCCTTATAATCCATTATTTCTGTGGAATCTAAATAATGTTGCTTGTCATTCGTTATTAAATCCACCTGAAATTGTTTTATTCTATTAATTAACACACGATTGGCATAAATAAAGTTTGCCCCTACAGTTTTCTGTGGTAATTGTAAGTTCGTGATATTTCCAACCAAGTAAATTTGTGAATCTGAAGTTGGAGAAGTTTGTTTTCCATAGATTTTCTCTGAAAGTTGCCGATTCTCTAAAACAATATCCCCATTTTCAACTGTTAATATAGTAGGAAGTAATGTATCTCCTTGTTTTACGCCATCAATAAAGATCCGACTTCCTTGCTCTAGCAGGAACGTTATTCTATCCATATCCTCAAAATCAATAAAACTATACAAGGGAATATGAATTAAACGATTCGAAAATTCAGGATCTAATTGTACTTCTAATGAAAAATCATTTGCAGTTTTAATATTTCCAGAACTATCTAACGTTGTTACCCATGATGAATTATCTAGATAAAAATTCTCCTCCATCTTTCGGGTTGTTTGCGTATTATATTCAGCTTTTTTAGATAATTTTTCATAGGTTTCAATACTTTTTTTGAACATCATCAACTTTTCTACTAGCATAATATTCCTTAAAAAAAAGGGTTTGACCAATAAAAATAGTAACTAAAATTAGTGTACATAATGCTGTTGTCAGCACAAATAATTTTAATACGATTCCTTTTATCATAAATTCCCCTCAAATTTATAACCACTTCGGACAACTGTTACAATACAAGTAGCTTTGTGTCCTAGTTTATGACGTAAATTACGGATATGACTATTGACGGTACGATCGTCACCTGCAAATTCATACCCCCAAATCTTAATAATTAATTGTTCTCTCGTCAAAATAATTTCTTGATTTTGCATTAAATACGTTAAAATTTCAAATTCGGTATATGTCAGGTTGATAATTTCTCCGTCAACAGTTACTGTTCGTGAGGGAATATGTACATGAATGCCATTACTAGATAAAATATCTTCTGTTGATACTTTACCAGCAGAACTATAACGACTCTCTATTAATCGCTTCACTCTTGCTAATAAAATGGGTGGACTATAAGGTTTTGTCACATAGTCATCTGCCCCCAGCTCAAAACCAAGTAATGTATCATCTTCATCGGCACGTGCCGTTAACATAATGATAGGTACATTGGATGTTTTCCGAACCCTTCGACAAATTGACCATCCATCTAATTCTGGTAACATGATATCTAATATCATTAAATGAACTTCGTGCTTTTCAAATATAGTTAAAGCTTCTTTTCCATCTGCTGCTTCTAATACTCCAAAACCTTCATTTAATAAATAATCTTTAACTATTTCACGTAAAATATCCTCGTCTTCTACAAGTAAAATCGTCTTCTGCATAACTTCTCCAAATTTTCTATCATAATTTTTTGTGTTTAAACTTGTCCGTAAACACATTGTATCAGAATGAAATAGATATCATATAAAAAAAATAATTTGATCTCGTTCTAATTTCATATCCTTTTAATAAGGGTATGTTTCCTCTCTCACGACATTACTTTTTTTCTGTATTCCTTCAAAATTCTCAGTAATATGCGGAAAAGATAAAAGGCAAAGGAATAGGTTCCAATGCCATTTTGCTTAATTAATTTGATATTTCTAGGAGGAAAGAAGAATTTGAACTCTCCTAAAATACACTACGTACTAATCCCCCATCGATTCTCAACGCAGAACCATTAATAGCAGAAGAAAGTGGGCTACTTAAAAATGTCACAAAATGCGCAATTTCTTCTGGGCGAATTAGTCTCTGAATTATAGAGGTTGGCCGATTTTTCTTCATAAATCGCATCTCAGCTTCTTCCAACGTCAAATCTTCATTAGGATAAAGGGTATTTAGCATAGTTTCCACGCCCTCTGTAAAAGTAGAACCTGGCATAATTGTGTTGACGGTTACCTTTGTTTCTTTAGTCAGCTCAGCTAAACTACGAGAAAGTGAGAGCTGCATCGTCTTCGTCGCGCTATAATGAGCCATTTCTTGTGATGGCATAATAGCTGCTTCGCTCGCAATAAAGATAACCCTTCCTTCCTTTTTTTTGAATCATTTGATTGAGATACCAGCGAGTAAGCCGAACACCACTCATAATATTGACCTCAAACATCTTAAACCATTCCTCATCAGAGATATCAAAATATTCTTTTGGCTCAAAAATGCCTAGGTTATTTATTAAAATATCTACTTTTGAGAATTCGTCTATAGCCCTTTGACAACCCTCTTCGGTTCCTAAATCAGATACTAATGATCGAAGGATAGCTTCAGGATACTGTACTTGAATTTCTTTTATTGTTTGATGAACCTTTTCTTCATGGCGCCCATTAATAATGACAGTAACACCTTCTGCTACTAATGATTTTGCAATGGCTTTCCCAATTCCTGCAGTAGATCCCGTAACTAGCGCTGTTTTCCCTTTCAAATTTAGAAACATATTAAACCCCTCTCAATTACCTTTATAAGATTGCTTTATGGTTAAAGTATGGGTTTCTTCTCTTCTTTTAAACAAAAAAAACAATTAAAGAAGGAGCGGGTATACCCAAAATTTTACCAGCTATAGGGTACACCAGCGCGAGTTATGCCAGTTAAAGTTCTAAATACCGAAGCAGTTGGAATTGACTAGAATTAGTAGGGGTTTCTTTCTATGTTAGACCCTTAGCGAGCCACGGAAGCCCCTAGCAGCATAGTAGGAATCTGCCCCATTATGGTACACAAAAACAGTATCGTAACGATAATCACAAAAGAGGGCCCCACCGAGTTTTCTAATATTTGCAGGTGTTTGGACCCAGCTTGATGTTTTCAAATCGAAATTTTCAAGTTTCTGCAACTCACGGTATTGCTCTTCCGTTAAAATTTCAATGCCCATGGCAGTTGCCATATCAATAGCGTTATTTTCTGGTTTGTGTTTTTTTCTTGACTCCAATGCTTCACGATCATAACAAATACTTCTGCGACCTTTAGGACTTTCTACTGAACAATCATAAAAAAATGTATTCGTTTGTCTTATTATCATGGCCAACTACATCTGGTTCACCTCCAGTTACTTCCATTTCATTGAGTGACCACAGTTTTTCAATATTTGCTTCGAGCCTAGCTTGTACTTTAGCCCATTCAAGATCTTTATGGCGATTCATATTTTTCTCAAAACGGGCTTTCAAAGTTCTAAGTAGTTCCTCCCGTTGTTCTAGTGACAATTCCATATTACTCTTAGTCATATCATTTCCCCTTTATTGTTTTTAATAAGTTCTTAATTAAACATTAATACCAGTGCTAAAACTCTAACTGTCAAAATATCAGTGTACATTTTGTTCGTCTAAGTATGTACATTTCGCTGATTAACTTACCTTCTATACAAGTTCGTAAATAATTACAACTTGACACGAAGTCTTTCCTCTCATGATTCGATAGCCTAGAATCCAGCTATACCAAGGGCTCTTAACTGGCTCAAGGCTATCTTGCTCACCACTTCTTGTATTACTTCTCCTTATTTTATATTATTTTTTTTGTGATTTATTGTTTTCTCTAAATAAATTTCTATAAAGAAGGAATATGAGAAACTAAAAATCGTTATGGACTTAGGAATCCTCTGTAATTAATTCATTTTTTTAAATATTTATTATCAATAGTTCCCCTTTTTAACAGCCTGAATAATAGCTGAGACAATGTAATTTTCTAAATCATGATGGGGTTCCCATTCACGGATAAATTCTTTCGACTCATCTTTTGGTATGATTGAGATATTTGTAAAGCCTGCATCTTTTAAAAGTGCTTTGTATTCTTCAATCGAAATGGCACCAGAAACGCAACCAGAATATAGATTCATATCTAATAAATAACTCTCTGGTAAGGCTGTCGTTAACACAACATCTGAAATTGCTAAACGACCAGCTTTTTTTTAAAATACGATAGGCTTCTTTAAATACCTGTCGTTTGTTTGGCGATAGATTAATCACACAATTTGAAATGATAATATCAGCAGTATCATCCGCAACCGGCATATATTCTATTTCACCTAAACGAAATTCTACTTGTTCATATCCAGGTTTTTCTGCATTACGACGTGCCTTAGCAATCATTTCAGGTGTCATATCAATGCCAATTACCCGTCCTTTTTTCCCTACCTTTGGTGCAGCCAAGAAGCAATCGAAGCCACCACCTGAGCCTAAATCGACAACAATTTCTCCAGGCTTCAAGTTCGCAATAGCTTGTGGGTTGCCACAGCTAAGCCCCATATTAGCTCCGTTTGGGATAGAAGCTAGTTCCTCTTTTGTATAGCCCATTTTCTGAGAAATCTCTTCAATGGAAACATTTTGATTATCTTTTGGATTACAGCAGCTAGGAGCTAACGTACTAAATCCCTGTGTATTTTCTAATTTCAAAGCAACTTTCGCATAGCTTTCACGTACATTTGTACGAATGTCATCTTCTCTTCTCATTTAAAATCCTCCCTTAATGCTTAAAATATTTTTTCTGCCAGCGTAACGCAACCCATACAAGTCCTATTAGTACTGGTACTTCAACGAGTGGTCCGATAACAGCAGCAAAGGCCACACCACTATGAAGTCCAAAAACACCTACAGCTACAGCAATGGCTAATTCAAAATTGTTACTAGCTGCTGTAAATGAAAGGGCTGAGGTGACCGGATAGGATGCCCCTGCTTTATGTGAAGAGAAGAATGAAACAACAAACATGACTACAAAGTAAATAAATAATGGAATCGCAATTCGCACTACATCGAGTGGTAGTTCCACTAATTTCTCACCCTTTAAAGCAAACATCATGACTATTGTGAAAAGAAGTGCTATTAAAGTAAGTGGTGAAATTTTGGGTAGAAACTTTTCCTCATACCACTGTTTTCCTTTACTCTTTAAACTGATCCATCGTGTTAGGAAACCAGCAGCAAATGGTATGCCTAAATAGATAAGGACGCTTTTAGTAATCTCCAACATTGAAATAGATACATTAAAATTGTCTAAACCAAACCAACCAGGTAAGATATTTAAGAAAAAAAATAAGCAAAAACCGAATACGTCATGATTTGAAAAATGGAGTTAAAAGCAACTAAACCAGCAACATATTCACGGTCTCCATGTGCCAGATCATTCCATACTATCACCATTGCAATACATCGAGCTAAGCCAATCATAATGAGTCCAGCCATGTACTCAGGATAATCACGTAAGAAGATGATTGCTAAAAAGAACATTAAGAATGGTCCAAGCAACCAGTTTTGAAATAGTGATAGTAAAAGTACCTTCCAATCCTTAAACACCCGCCACATTTCCTCATATTTCACTTTCGCTAAGGTGGATACATCATGACAATTAGCCCTAAAGCAATCGGTATGGACGTTGTGCCAATAGACATGAACTCTAGCACTTCCCCAATATTGGGCATTGTGACACTAAATAAAACACCTACCCCCATTGCTACAAATATCCAAAGGGTAAGATAACGATCTAGAAAGGATAGCTGTTTAGTTAAGGATTCATTATTCATTTATTCCTCTCCTTCATAACAGCAGTTTGAAACACAATTACACCCATTTAAAGGCTGAATTTGTTCTAAAATACCCTGCATAAGAGGCGTTTGATCTTCCACCAAACGATAATGCTTCCAAGTCCCTACTTTTCGTTCAGTAATAATGCCTGCCTCCTTTAATTTTCGTAAATGCTGACTAACTGCTGGTTGTGAAATCCCTAGAACATCCACAAAATCACACACACATACCTCCCCGTTTTTCATACATGCAAGTAATTTAATGCGATTCAAGTCAGCTGCTGCCTTTAATTGTTTTTCAATGTGTGTATTGTCCATGTTTTTGCCTCCTTTTACATAACCATTTACTTCTATATAACTTAGAAAAATAGAAAACCACCACCAAGTATTGTTTATTAAATTTGTATATTACTATATACTTATATTATGAGTTGGAAATCAAAATTACAATAGGAAATTATTTATTTTAACGATACATACAAAAAAAATATCTACATTATGTATCAGACTCCCTACCAGTCAGTAGATCAGATTAAATACATTATTGACAGCTATTCAAACCTAACTCTCAAAAGGTTTGAGGTATGAGTTATCTTCTTCTGATAATTACAAAGAAACTCCAACCAACTATATGATAGTAATATTCCCACTTACTTTTCTGATTTAAAGGGAGTTTCTTTGTTTTTTATATTAAGTTTAAAAAGAGATTAATTTTAATAACCCAACTTTCGCACAGAAAAATAGGAAGACAGGCCTTGATACAGTTATGCAAACCTTTAATCAAAGCCCCTCCCCTCACATAGAAAGAGATTGTGCCACTGCCACAAACTTTTTTTACCCCTTCACGTAGCTGTATTTCATTTACGTATGAATAGCTTAAACGTATCCAAGATGATAGTTGTTTTAATGGATCACAAACTTGACCAGGCACAAAGGATATAGATTGCTCAATACTTTTGCTTAATAATAATTCAGTTGGAAGTGTATCTGGAAGCTTCACCCATAAATTAAGACCACCGTTTGGACTGATCCATTTCCAATCTGTTACTGCTAGCTCTTCCTCCATGATTTCCTTTCGGATCTGAAGGGCGATCCGAATTTTCTCTAGGTGCTGCTGCAATCTTAGTGATGAAAAGTAATGGAGAAAAATTTTTTGATTGAGAAGTGGTGAGCCATTATCAGCTAAAGATTTTACTGTTAGTAGTGCCTTCATTAAGGATGATGGACAAATAACAGCCGCGATTCTCAAACCAGGTGAGATATATTTACAAAAGCTTCGGATATAAATGACGGTCCCAGCTGTATCATATGTGTAAATTGGTGGCGGCGGGGCATGGTCAAAATAGATGTCGTGATAGGCATCGTCCTCAATGATTAAAAAACGATATTGTTCAGCTAATTCTACTAATTTTTTTGCGCTGCTCGACTGAAACAGTATAACCAGTCGGGTTATGGAATGTTGGGTTAAGATAAAAAAAGCAGTGGTTTATATTGTTTAATAAAGTATTCAACCTGCTCTAAATCGTACCCGTCTGGATGGATATCAACCGTTACAATCTGTGCTCCCTGTGCTCTAAAAATTTCAATTGCAGCACTATAGCTTGGACGTTCAAATAAAACGACGTCCCCTGGCTTAATAAAAGTTTGCGCGATTAAGTGTATCGCTTGCTGTGAGCCTGAGGTGATTAACAGATCATCTGTATGGAAATGAGTTTTATACTGGCTGATAAAATATTGAGTGAGTGTTTCACGTAGCTCTAAATCACCTTGCACTGTGGAGTAGGTCGCAAGTATTTTTGGATAAAGGTCAAACACTTTTTTTTACATAATCTGAAAAATAATGATTAGGCAACAGATTTGGATCAATTAATGCCTGAGAAAAATGATAGGAAACAGGTGATTGATGGATTTCAGATAAGTGATTTTTTTTGTACGTATGCAGAAACAATTGGATTGTCCAGATCAAGATATTCAAGATTGTTCATCACATTTGATTGTACAAAGTAGCCTGCTTTATCTTTTACATAAACTTTGTCATGCTGTTTTAATAATTGATAAGCCTTTAAGACCGTTAATCGATGAACATTCATTTCACATGCTAATTGCCGTACGGAGGGAATCTTTTCATGCTCTTTCCATTCTTTCCGTTCTATTCTGTGAAGTACATAATCGTATACTTTCTTAAAAAGATAGTCATCATTTCTAATTGCTTTTCTCACATCGATTCCTCCTTTACAAAACGATTGTACCACGCCCCAATCTAATCTGTTCTATCTTTTTCAATCTGTTCTATCCTCTGTCTTTTATGATAGAAAAAGAGGAGGAGTTTTATATGGTTATTATTAATTATTTCTTTATGTGTTTGATTTTTGGAACGACATTTTTAGCAATAAAAATTGGTGTTGATGCAGGCGTGCCTCCATTTTTATCAGCTGGACTTCGTTTTTTTCATTGCTGGTTTACTGCTATTTAGTTTTATGGTGTGGAGAAAGAAAACGACAATAAGGTTATTATTTCGAAAAGAGATGTTTTTTTACAGGAGTAGGTTTAACCTTCGGGACGTTTGCCACATTATACTGGGCAGAACAGTATGTAACATCTGGGATTGCAGCGGTCTTATCTGCTACAGGTCCAATGATGATCATCGTTATTCAGACATTCATCTTGAAGCAAAAAGGAAATCGGAATTCATTCATTGGTTGTGTCGTGGGAGTCATTGGTGTCACACTCTTGATCTTACCTAGCTTTTCAATTGAGATTAGCCAATTCTGGATGATTGGTTGTTTCGCTATTATATTGGGTGAAGCTTTTTATGCATCTGGAACGATTTATACGAAGCATGTCATCCGAAAATTTGAAGCGACATCACCGATAGCTTTAAATGCAGCACAAATGATGCATGGTGGGATATTATTAATCATTTTGTCATTGTTTACAGAGAACATACAGCTTGATTATCTGGTAAGCCCAGCTTCTATCGGCTCGCTTCTTTATTTAACGATTGTTGGTTCTATGATCGGCCATAGCATTTACTATTGGCTTGTCTCACGGACAAATCCTGTTTTTCCTTCTACATGGCTGTATATTTCACCTTTAATTGCCGTTATGCTAGGGGTTGCATTCTATCATGAATATATTTCTTGGCTAACTGGTATAGGAACCTTGACGATTATTGTAGGAACGGTTTTAGTCAATTACGAAACATTACGGAAGCTGCATTGGAGGAAGGGTACTGTTCTTCAGGATGTCAAAAATTAACCTGCTAGATTTTCATAAACTTTAATCAAATTATCGTGTTCTAATGGTGGATAAATCCATAAAAAGTTATCTTTCAGCATTGTCGTATCCTTCAGATCAGCCTCTTTTTTTTCGATCGGGCAATCCAGTTGCTCTAATCTTTTCACATTTAATGAACATTTAGGAAATCTTGAATCTACTGTCAAATGACACAGCTATAACAAAAGGGAATTTATTTTACCCCCATCCACAACAGGATGGGGGTATTCGTTTTGGAGGTATTTATCGATATTGCGGATAGTGTTAATTTCGCTAGTACCCTTTGATTTAACCATATATTATATATTTAATAAGAGTAAAAGAGAGCATGATCTTCTTGAATGACCAAAGCCATATTAATCGTATTATTTTTACATTTGTTGATATAAAATTGTTTGAGCAATCCCAATAAAATACTCTGATTCAACAATTATATGATTTAAAACGACTTTGGCTGTTGAATTGGTGCTAATCGGCTTACTTTCATCTATAAGAGAACGACAGAAATTAATAAATTGTTCACTCTGCTGAAGGCAAAAAGAAGTAAGCTGCAAAATATTCTGGAAAAGAGTTTGAGAAACCTGCCCCTGAGAACGATTAACGGTCTCAATATATCTAACTACTTGCTGATGTGTCTGGGCAAATGCTTTTTCCCACTCCTTTAATGCCTCAACATATTCTTGCTCTAGATCTTTTACAAGTTCTCTGATAACAACAGTATGTTCTTCTTCTTGGCGTTTCCAAAATTCGGCTTCATCAAGAACACGTAATGGCATCTGATTTCCATAATAAAACTGCATGAATAGTCCTCCATTCTACTAATCTTTTATATGTATATACAATAGATCTGGAAATAGAACTTTGGAATGGATTTTCTCCTCAAGAATGAGACTTCCCAATATACAGATTAAAAGCTCAAACTCCTTTTTAATTTCTTCTACATCTCATTTTAAGAATGCTCTCCCCCATGACCACTT
The DNA here is from genome assembly GCA_001312325.1 of Lysinibacillus pakistanensis. The sequence continues at coordinate 17,604 of BBDJ01000048.1, forward strand.
CTCAAAAATAATTGTAAAGATACATATGAAACTTATAGATTCAAAGTTGGAGAAAATATAAAAATAGGACATATATACCTATAAAACTAATTATTTCATATATTATTAGTAAATTCACCCATGTTTATTGCAGATATTTTACACAGATAAAATTAAGGTTTCAATTTTACTGAGAAGAAGTAATTAGTAATATTAATGAAAAATCACGCTTATATTTTTCATGCTATTCTTACTCTAGTCAAAGGCGAAAGCTATTTGAAAGGAGTAAGTTTAATTGAAGAAAAAATGGTTACTACCAATTTTTGCATCCTTTGCACTCTTCACAGGAATGGGTATAAATGATGCTAAAGCAGCGACAATAACAGATTTATCAAATACAGCAAAATCATATATTGGCATTCCGTATAAATATGGAGGTACAGATATTAAGACAGGCGTTGACTGCTCGGCCTATACACAATTAGTTTTTGCAAAGTTAGGAATTTCATTAGAGCGTACTTCAAAAGCTCAGTATCAACAAGGTTCTTCTATATCTAAAAACAATTTACAGACGGGTGATCTTGTATTTTTTTAATACATCAGGAGACGGTGTTTCACATGTAGGAATATACATAGGTGATAGCAATTTTATTTCTGCTACTACTAGCTCTGGGGTTAAAATAGATAAAATTAATGACCCATACTACTGGGGATCTCGTTACATAGGGGCAAAACGTATTGCAAGCTTTTCTGAAAATGAAATTGGCGAAGTAAAAAAACGCAGAAATAGATTTTAGCATTTATGCGTCACGTGGAGAGGTTGCTCTTCGACTTGCTGAGATATTACATTTAGATACAAGTGATACAAATTCAAGTTTCCCTGATATTAAACCATCATCTAAATATGCAGGTGCTGCTGGAGCATTAAAGAAAATTGGTGTCTTTACTGGTGATGAAAATGGAAAATTCAATCCAAGCTCCACTATTACACGCGGTCAATTGTCAAAAGTTTTAGTGGAAGCATTTAAACTAAAACAACAAGGAAATGCACAGGAATTCGCAGATGTTCTCAGTACACATTGGGCATCTAATTATGTAGCTGTTCTCTCTTCTAATAAAATTACGGTAGGTAAGGGAGACGGGACATTTGGAGTAAACGATAATGTAACATTGGTTCAATTAGATACCTTTATCCAGCGACTAACTAAATAACTTTTTAAAATGGCGACTCCTGTAGATGGAGACGCCATTTTCTTTAGTACTCGATTCAGGAAAATTTCTTTTAGAGGTTTTATCTCTTTGTGATATATAAGTTGATCTATTAAATAAGAAATTTAGGTTATTTAATATTCAACAAATCCCACTAAGAGTGTAAAAATGGAGATTTCATTATTTAACATCTTACATATTTACGTTTGAAACCTAACCTCCCTTTTTCTACTTCTTTCTGTATACTTTCGTAAGCGTGTAAAATAGTGCTCTTTTTCTTGTCTCGTTTGAGTTCGACTGGACCTACTTGTTTCGCAATTTCGAGTGCCATACCATGTAGTGGCACATATGAAATCCCAACAGTGTATAGAAAATTATTCATAGCTGATTTCGTTCGCTCCGGAGCATGGTGAATCGTATTTTTTTACTATTTCAAGCATGCTGGCAATTTTACTCTCTGTAAATTCAACATCAGCTCGATTTCCTAAAAGCCAACAGTAGCAGCTCCAACCAGCTGACATTTTTAACTCTTCCTCACTAGTAATCCATTGATCTGCAACTTCTTGTGCAATATCTGCTTCCGCTAAAGTAACGGCTACCACGTAATCCGATAGCATATAAAAATATGCAGAATCCATCCAACGATTATAATCTGTCAGAGTCATGGCATTTGAATCTGCAATAATACCCGCGAGGTACATGGCATCGTAGTTGCCTGTGGCATAAAGTTCTTCTGCTAATGCTTGATCAATTTTTATTTTCTTTGCGATTGGCTTCATAGCACCTGTTGCTACGCCAAAAAGTGGTTCATGTGCACCATTGGACATGTATATTTTTTTTAGTTCGTTCCTTACCAAGGGCTTCAAGCTCCTGCATAATCATCGCTACATCCATCTTAGCACTTCCTTTTTTTATGATTATCCTTAGCGCATTATTCTTATCTAAATGAGGGTGAGGATAAACTCATTCCTTATCCCAATATTCCTTGCCAATCTGATAGCTAACTTCTGGATTACCAAACTGCTTGAAACAAAGAATATACCAACTGCCTTATTTTTGACAATAACTAGGCTCTTTACTCGTAAATTCAGCCATATTATCCATAATCATATTTCGAAGCATAATATTACTTATCATCCTTCACGTTTGTCTTCTTCTATTTTAACGAACATGTATTCTGATTTCAATGGATTTGTAAAATACTAAATTCGTTTTCTTATCAAACTCCTATAAATTTGCTGCATAATCGCTAGATTTAATACAATTACCTATTTGGCATCTTGATCTCAGTAGATTAATCAATTACACCAAGATGAAATTGATATTTACTGTTTCATCCTTTTTTAGATGGAACGAATAGTGTTAAAACAAATGCGACAATCGCTAAGATGGTCATGACATAATAGGCATCACTTGAACCCAAAATGGAGGCGATTGTTCGAATAGCTTCAACCGTAGCATTTGGTGTTTCTACTAGTAATGTTTTTGCATGAATTTATGTGGTGGCTCAAAGATGGGATTCATTTTAGTTCAGAGTATATTGCCGATCAAATTATTGAGTTATATGCATAATCATTCATCTACTCAAAAAAACGTTCATCATTTTTAGATGAACGTTTTTTTACTTATGTTTTACGTTAATGTATTAAAGAACTCGAATACATTATTTTGGGGAAATCCATTCATATTGAATATCAGGTAAATTCTCTTCATTTTCATGTCCTTTACCTATGACTTTAAAGCCATGTTTTTCATAAAATCGTTGTGCATTTTCATTTACCTCAAATGTATATAAGGTTAATCTACGCATGATTGTGCCTTTACTTTATCTAATAATATTTGACCTATACCGATTCCTTGATAATCTATATGAATATACAGTTGGTTTATTTCCCTTCTATTATAAACAATTACGCCGACAACCTTTTCATCCATTAACGCTAAATCTATTTGAAACTGTTCAGGTAATAGATGATTTAAAAAGTAAACGTGATTTTCAAAACTATGAATTTCTTTTTGTCCAATAGCCTGTTCCTTACTATTTCGCCACATAGCTACCGTTTGTTCAGCGTATTTAGGTTTATACGGAGTAATGCTGATTTTGTATTGGTTCACTACAATCTCCCCCTTTGTGGACTGACAATTTATCTATTCTCCTGGAACATCCCTCTGAATCTCCATATCTGTCACTTGATTAGGTTTGACTCTTTTAATAAAGAAGGCGAGAATAAGAGCAATCACCGTAATCAATGTTGAGATAAAGAAGGTGAAATTAATACCATGTAGCATGGCTTCATTCATAATTTGTTGTTGTACTTCAGCTGTAGCCTGTGCGGATGATTGAGCAGCATTGGCATTGGCACTCATATTGTTCATCGCTTTAGCAGCTAATTCCTCTGCTTTTACAGTTGTTATATTGTTCATAACAGTAATTAATACTGCAGAACCTATAGCACCAGATACCTGCTGCAATGTATTGTTCATCGCTGTTCCATGTGGATTATTATGGGCTGGTAACTGATTTAAACCGTTTGTCATTACTGGCATCATAACCATTGACATCCCAAACATACGCAAAGTGTAGAGCACTACAAGAGTAGAATAAGCAGTATGCAAACCAATTTTGCTAAAGTAATAAGTTGTGACAATGGTAATGATCAATCCAATGACAGCCAAGGTTCTTGCACCGTATTTATCAAAGAGTTTCCCTGTAATTGGCGACATAATCCCCATGACAATAGCGCCAGGAAGCATTAACAGGCCAGAATCCATTGGTGAAATCCCACGAATAGTTTGCACATAAATTGGCATTAGGATCATGGCTGAGAACATTGCAACCGAAATTACGATTGAAATGGTTGTGGATAAGGCGAACATTGGATATTTGAAAATACGAAACTCAAGCATGGGCTCATCATTCGTAGCTGACGAAGGATAAATGAAATTAAAGCAAGTGTACCAATAATAATCGTACCGTAGACAAGTACATTATCCCATCCTTTTTCCCCTGCAGAGCTAAAGCCATAAAGCAAGCCACCAAAGCCAATACTGGATAAAATAAGAGATAGTACATCCAGCTTAATAGTACGTTGTGGTGTAACATTCTTTAATTTAAAGGCTGCAAAAATTAAAGTTAAAATGGCAATTGGCAATACCAAATCAAATAACATTCTCCAGCTGTAATGCTCGATTAACCATCCAGAAAGTGTCGGTCCAATCGCAGGAGCTGTAATCATTACCAGCCCAAACATCCCCATTGCTGCCCCTCGTTTTTCGACTGGAAATGCAGTTAACATAACATTCATTAATAATGGCATCATAATTGCAGACCCGGCAGCTTGAATCATACGAGCCCCTAATAATACGCCAAATGCGGGTGCAATACTAGCTAAAAATGTTCCTAAAGTAAACAAGGCCATCGCAATTATAAATAACCTTTTATCCGTAAAGCGTTGAATGAAGAACGCACTTGCGGGGATCAAAATCCCGTTAATTAGCATATAGCCGGTTGAAAGCCATTGTACCGCAGTGGCATTGACCTCAAATTCTTCCATAATTGCTGGAAGAGCAATATTTAGTAATGTTTCATTCAAAATAGCAACAAATGCCCCAATAAATAAAATGGCAATCATGCCGTATGGTGGTTTTGTCTGAACAGATATTGTTTTCTCTGACATGCAGTATCAGTCCTACTTTCTTTCTCTTTTTCATTTACACTCTCATCTTATTGAAGCTTCTTAAGAGTCTTATTTCTTCGTCAATGAGCTTAGTAGTTTTTTTCCTCCAATCCATTGTAGTGCCCCTTCTGATTTTCATAGCTACCACCCCTTTAAAAATCAATCATAAAATTGTTGACGAAAGAATAGAATGTATTGTATAATTAAAATAGGTAAAGTGCGCGTTCTATAAATTATACAATGTCTAGCCATATAAATTTATCATAAGACATCATTTATTTCAATGTTTTCTACATAAATTTTTTTGCAAAAAAAGTCGATTCCTTCACTATAGGAATTCGACTTTTTCTTTGCTTATCCTATTTTTTTTCGTAAAACCTTCACTAGTTAATTCATAAATGGTTGATGGTACTTCTTTTAGATAACGCCGATCATGGGAAACACTAATAATGGCTCCACCATATTGCGCTACTGCCTGACACAAAACAGGCTTTGTCAAAGGACTAAAATTTCTCGTTGGTTCATCTAATATCAATATTTCGCAACCATCCATGATCATTTTTACTAACAGTAGCTTTGCTTTTTGACCCCCACTCAGATGTCCTATTGTCTGCTGCATTTCATCGCTAGTAAATTTCATACTGCCTAAAAGTGTGAAAGCTTTTGTCATGGCTTCTTTTTCACCAGTTGTCACTAGAAAACGAACAGGTGATAGAGTGGGGTCCAATAGATCCTCATAGTTTTGTGGCATGTATCCTATTTTTAATGAAGAATGTTCCTTTATCTTATCCATAATAATTTTTAATAATGTTGATTTTCCTACTCCATTTTCCCCAATAATCGCCACTTTTTCTGCTCCAGTAATGGATAACTTTATATTTTGGGAAAGTTGTTTATTTGTTATTTCAAGTGTTTCTAATGATAGCTCTAGAATTTTTTTTATGGCGATGTACATGTATAGTCGAATCAAAGCGAAATTCACTAGCCTCTTCTACACCTGGTATCTCTAAAAAATCCTCTGTAGCTTTGTCTATACGTTTTTTTTTGATTTTTTTAATGACTTTATTTTCTTTTGTAATCTGGGGTCTGAGCGTGACACATTCTGATGCTGAATGCTCAGCCTTATTCCATACATCATGCCACTTATTCATTTGTTTTTCATAATCAGATACTTGTTTTTTTTAGCTACCTGTTCTTGCTTTTGCAAATTGTTTTCCCGATGAAAAAGGTACGTTTTATAAGGCTCTCTTGTAAAGGTATATTTAGGTGTTTGCTTGCGATTGGTAAGCTCAATGTGAATAATTGCGTTTGCCGTATTACTGATAAATGTTTCATCATGTGATAGAAACATAACAGGTATCGATGTTTGCTGAATAAATTTTTCTAGCCATTCGATTGTGCCTATATTCAAATCATTGGTCGGTTCATCTAATAAAAGAACAGCAGGATTTAAGGCGAGTAACTTTAAAAAAACGATACTTAAATCGCTCCCCTCCCGATAAATCACCTATCCTTTTATCTGAAGCAAATGAGTCAATCCTAAAATCATCCATCGCCTTCAACAATTCTTTAGTCCAATTATTTTCTGAAAATAATTCAGTGATGGTTAACTTTTTTTTCTTGAGCTGATAGTTCCTGTGATAGATAACCCAGTGAATTATCATTTTTAAGAACTTTTCCTTCATAAGTGCAATAATCAGCAATTAATTGGTCATTGTAAATACATTTTAATAGTGTACTTTTACCATTGCCCTCTCCCCCTATTATGACAATCTTATCTCCTTTTTGGTACTCAGTTGAAGATGATCTATTAACGTTCGATTATCTTTTATCGTTTTGATGGTAAGGTTGTGTATTTCTATCATGTAAATTCCCATTTCTTTTTTCATGATGTAACTGTTTAATGTTAGTTGTTCATTTGCATCACCCCAAATTTGATAAAAACAAAAAAAAG
>BBDJ01000049.1 GCA_001312325.1 Lysinibacillus pakistanensis
TTTGAATAGGGCTCTTTTTTTATTTAATTTGATTCTGTGTTATTAAGCTTTCGCATAAAATGTCGATATATATACCTATAAAGTTGATAAAAAATAAGGGAGGGTAATTATTTATGAGGACTTCTAGAGTAAGTGCAACGACTAATAGTACATTTCGTAACGAACAACAGTATCTTCATGCAGGGGATATAAGCCATAACTTTGGGCAAAATCCGAAGCAACAATTTAAAAATAGTATGCAAAAAAATAATGATAAGAAGCAAATGAATCGTACGAAACAAGATCATCAGCCACGTTCAAATAAAATAGAAGCTGGTTCTTTAGATCATGTATATAATTTACAAATACGAAATGAATTAAATGAAACGGCTGATAAATTAAATCGTCTTAGCAAGCAAAAGAAGCTTCTAAATAGTTACCGCTCTTCTATATAAACATGTATAAAAACTCTCTTCATCTTTCTGTAGATGGAGAGAGTTTTTGTATTACAAACGGAAAATAAACATCTTTTATTCAAAATACTTGAAATCAAAACGTTCAATGAATATTCAAGATAATTTTTCCAATCCTTCACAGTGTTTTTTTTACTTATTTCACAATTGAACTGTAAAGTAATTGGTAGTAACAGAATAAAGAAATTGGGGGAAGCGGTTGTGAAAAAAAGTTATGGTTACCTGTACTCGCAGTATTATTTTTACTCGTGGCTTGCGGTACAGAAAAGACAGAGGTTAAGGAAGATGCATCAAAGCAAGAGGATACAGTTAATGAATCGGAAGCAAAAGATAATTCGGTACAAGTTGCTTCTTTAGTTGATCCACGTTTACAAGAGCCTAAAGAAGATACATTGTGTGAAATGTGTAATATGAAAGTGTACATGAAAGACGATGAAATGGGAGAGTTTTCTACTCAGGCAATAAAAGAGGATGGAACAATCGCCTTTTACGATGACATTGGCTGTTTATTAAATGCAGAGGTAGCAAACGAGGAAAAGAACGAAAAATTTGTGCGAGACTATATCACAAAGGATTGGGCGAAAGTAGAAGATGTAACAATCGTCAAAACAGACCTGAAATCACCGATGAACTGGGGCTATATTTATTTTATTAACAAAGCTGATGCAGATAAATTTATTGCAGACAATCCAAGTGCACATGTAGAGGAGTTACAAAAGATTAAGGATGATGCATTGGAGCGTCGTAAAAAAATGATGGAAGAAAAAGCGAAAAAAAGGAGCAAACGGTGAATCGGATTCCATGCATATGGAAGAGATGAATCATGATGATCAAGGTCATAATCATTAATAGAAAAGGGCTAGGGGGATTCCTCTAGTCTTTTCATGCTGAAGTGTGAGGTGAGAAAAGATGAAGAAAATTGGTTTAGCATTATTGTTTTTTTCTATTTATGAGCCCCCTAGTTTACGCTGAATTCGATATACAGGAAGCTATTGATGCAGCATCGCCCGGTGAGGTTATTCATATTCCTGCTGGCCATTATCAAGGTAACTTTGTTGTTACAAAGCCACTAACATTACTTGGTGAGGAAGGAACGGAATTTATTTCGAAAAATAATGATCCTGCACTACGAATTGAAAACACCGCAACTATCAGTATCAGCAATGTAGAATTATCAGGAAAAAGTAAGGCAATTGTTGCTAGTAATGTTGATGGGCTTGAGCTCAGTAATATATACATTAAAGACGCTTATACGGGTGTACATATTCAGCGCTCCAAAAACATCCATATACATGACATTCAAGTAACTGGCAGTGAGGGGCATTATGCAGAGAAAGGCAATGGTATTGCCATTTATAAAAGTGAAGACATCCTTATAGAAAACAATCTTATTGAGCAGATGCAGGATGGAATTTATGTAGAGGAAGTCAACAGTATTGTTGTTCAGCACAACAATGTGACACAGAGTCGTTATGCTACACATTTTATGTACACAAGGGATGCAAAGGCATTTTTTTAATAACTATCATTCTAATGTTACTGGCTTTATGGTCATGATGACCACAGGTATCTTATTAGAAAACAACACCGTCGAGAACCATTCAGATTATAATGGCTACGGTATGTTGTTGTATGACGTGCAGCGAGCTTCAATAGCGAAAAATATCATCAAAAATAATCGAACAGGTTTAGCATTACAAAAAAAGTTCGATGATTCAAATTGATACAAATAATTTTCAAATGAATCAAACGGCAGTAGAGGGCACAAAGGTAAGTAACAACACAAAGGCTAGTAATAATAGCTTTACTGGCAATATTTTAACAGCCCGCTCTGATCAGTTAGGCTTTCAGCTTCAAAGCAATTATTATGATGATTATACAGGCATTGATATAGAAGGGAATGGGTATGGTGATATTCCATATGTGGCAATGTCAAGTTTTGGACAGTGGATGGTGCGGCAGCCTGTCTACCAATATTTTGTGGCCTCTCCAAGTGTTGTTTTATTAACAACACTTGATCAGCAAATTAATAAAACAGAATCACGGGTGTTAGTTGACCATACACCGAGATTAGTGACAAAGCATGAAATAGAAAATAACAAACTAAATGTTATACAAACATTAGCAGGTTTGCTTTTGCTAGTAGGTAGTTTATGGCTATGGAAAAGAGGGATAACGAAATGAAAAAATGGGTAATGATGATCTTGTTGTGCTGCGGTGTACTGTGGGGCTGTAGCGAAAAAACATATGAGCCTCGTGAAATAGTTAGTGAAACGGACGTTTGTAAAATTTGTAATATGAGCATTGTTCATAATGCTTATGCTGGTCAAATAGCCTTGAAAAATGGTGATTATGAAATTTTTGATGATATTGGCTGCTTGATGGAATATATAGTCTCAAATGGCGATGAAGAAATTGGAGCAGCTTACATTAAAGATGCCTCAAAAAAATGAATGGATTGATGTTTTTGAAGCTGTCTATGTGTACAACAAGGAGTATTGGACACCAATGAATTACGGTGTAGTGGCCTTTGACACAAAACAAGCAGCACAGGAGTGGATGACGCAAGAAGGAGAGGGAAAACTGCTTCATTATAAGGATTTACACAATTTTAATTGGGGGATCCATGAGTGATGTATAGTATGTTGATTAAATTAGAATTGAAGCAAATGCTTAGAAGTCGGTGGATGCAACTTGTGTGTCTGCTATTTACATTTGTCTTTACAGCTATTATCGTCATTCAGCAAATGGCACTTCCTGATGTTGAAGGCTTTACACGTCAAACTGCCTCATTTTTAAACGTATTACTATTTTTATTGCCGCTGTTTATCCTAACGATTGGCAGTATGAGCATTGCTGGAGATGTAGAATCTGGCTGGTACTCGTTGTTAAAGACATATCCAATGACACGGATGCAATACATTACAGGGAAATATATAGCTACTGTTCTAGCCTTTTTATTGGTCGTGCTGTTAGCGTTTGGAGTTATCGTAACACTAGGAGGGATTTTAGGTGATGTGCGATTGCCTACTATTTTCATCACGTTAACTTTGCTATGTATATTAATTTTTGTATCGTTAGCCGTTTCGATTGGAGCTTTTGCCAAAACTAGATTATTGGCACTATCGTTATCACTTGTGATTTGGTCTGTTTTTTTTATTGCTAATTTCTTACGCTTTGATGGCCATAGGAACTGTTGTAGCAGGTCATGTGATGCAAAAGCTTACCATTATTGCGATACATATTAATCCTGTAGAGTGGTTACGCTTCGGCTATTTTATTTTTACAAACCAAGCTAGCGTGCTAGGTCCAGCATTTTATAGTGTGACAAAATTTTACTCCTCATCATTAGGATACACGCTATATGGAGCTATAACGATGCTTTGGATTATTTGCCCATTAGCTTTCAGTAGTAGGCTTTTAAAGAAAGGGGGAAGAAGATGATGCTACTAGAAGCCAACAAATTATCATATGTATATGACAATAATAGAGGACTTTTGGAGGCTTCCTTTTCCCTACAGACAGGGCGTGTTCTAGCTCTTGTGGGGGGGAATGGCGCTGGCAAAAGTACATTAATTCGATTGTTAACAGGACAGGAAAAGCAAAAATCAGGTGAAATGATTTGGCATAAACCACAAACTATCCGATATATGCCAGATGATGTTGACTTTCCATCGATGTTATCAGCAATAGAGATTTTACAGCTGCTTGCCTCTTTCAAGAACGTTGATAAGGAGGAGCAAGAAAATGTATTAAGACGTGTTGCGCTATGGGATGTAAGAAAACAGAGAGTAAAGCAATTCTCAAAAGGGATGCGTCAGCGTCTGAACCTTGCCCAAAGCTTACTTGGCAATGGCTCATTGCTTATTTTGGATGAGCCAACAAATGGACTTGATCCGTTTTGGATAGCTGAGCTAAAAAAAATTAATGTTCGAGGAAAAAAACAAAGGTTGTACAGTTATATTTTCCACACATTTGCTTGCATTTGCTGAAGAAGTGGCAGATGATGTGTTAGTTTTACATGAGGGGGAAATACTTATCTCAGGAGCCTTAAAGGAAATTCTCTTGCAGGAGGATTCACCCTCATTAGAGAATTTATGGTTAAAAAAAATTAAATCTGTAACATTTTGATAGGTAATGACGTTCTATGTTAGTGGGTAGACTTGTTTGAAGGAATTCAGACAAGTCTTCTTTTATGTGCTAAAAGTAATGGACAGAATTTCATAATATTGTCTTACAAGCAATATTTCGTTATGCTTAAGATAAGTTATCGTGCAATTCAAATAATTGTAGGATGAAATGGGAGGTTTTTTTTAATTTATGAATTCGCAAATTCAAGATGTTTTAGAAAATATAGAAAAAGTAATGATTGGTAAACGAGAGGTAGCTGAGCTTAGTATAGTTGCTTTGCTGGCGAGAGGGCATATTTTACTAGAGGATGTACCAGGTGTAGGTAAAACAATGATGGTGCGAGCGCTAGCAAAGTCTTTCGATGCCCAATTTAAAAGGATTCAATTTACACCAGATTTATTGCCCTCTGATGTGGTTGGGGTGTCTATTTATAATCCGAAAACAATGGAATTTGAGTTTCGACCTGGTCCGATAATGGGAGACGTTGTATTAGCTGATGAAATCAATCGTACATCTCCAAAAACACAATCTGCGTTGCTTGAAGGAATGGAAGAAGCTTCTGTCACAATCGATGGGAACACCCTAGCAATCCAGCAACCATTTTTCGTTATGGCAACACAAAATCCGATCGAACATGAAGGGACATACCCATTACCAGAGGCACAACTTGATCGTTTTTTTACTAAAAATAAAAATGGGTTATCCGTCTAGAAATGAAGAGGTAGAGATATTACGTCGAGCTGAAAATGGTAAGCCAATTGAAAAGATTAAAGCTGTACTAACAGTTGAGCAATTAAAAGAATTGCAGGAACTCGTACAAGGTGTGTATGTTGAAGATTCAGTCAAAAATTATATGGTAGAGTTAGCATCACAAACAAGGGAAAATAGCTATGTAAATTTAGGGGTAAGCCCTCGTGCAACGATTGCGCTAATGAAGGCCTCCCAAGCCTATGCTTTTTTTGAAAGGACGTAGTTATGTTACACCGGATGATGTCCAATATCTTGTACCATTTGTTTTTAGTCATCGATTAGTTTTAAAGCCTGATGCGCGATATGATAATGTAACTGCCGAAGAAATTATTGAGCGCATAATTGCAAAAACCCCTGTACCAACAAAGAGGTTTGCGGAGCAATGAAGAAATGGAAAGTTTTGATAGAGAAAAGTAAACATTTCTTATTAGTAACTTTGTTAATCATTTTTACATTTTGCTATGCTATGTTTCAGGGAGGCTTTGTTAGTTGGTTTGTATTTTTTTACAGTTAGTCCATTTCTGTTATATGCCTTTGTTTTCTTATTAGTAAGGGAGGAAATTTTACTTGTAGAACGTGAAATTGAACCCTCTCATATTGAAAGTGGGCAATCAGCTAAGGTTACAATTACTGTAGAGCGAAAAACACGCTTCCCATTTGCGTATATGATGATGGAGGAGTTAGTAAATAGTGAGTCTCTTGTGCAATCGAAGGTACAAGGAGCAAATGCCGTTATGTTTGTAGGTTTTAAGAAAAAGTTTAGCTGGAGTTATATGCTAGAAAATATGCCACGCGGTGAGCACCGTTACCTAGGTGTAACTATTGTTTTCAGTGATTTCTTTGGCTGGGCAAAAAAAAGTGTTTCCGCGAAAAAGGAACAAGTGATTTTAATTTATCCAAGAGTTCGTGAAATGAAATATGCCGCACTTCAAACAAAATTTGATGCCGGATCAATGATGTCACCTTATTCCATCGTTAAGGATACTTCAATGGCTGTTGGACTACGTGAGTACGTTCCAGGTGATCGTTTTTCGTGGATTCACTGGAAATCATTTGCAAAAACGCAAACTTTACAATCAAAAGAATTTGAGGATCGTCAATCACAGGAGCTAATGTTAGTGCTCAATGCGAAAAAAAATCACCGTTATTTGAAGAAAAGATTGAGCTAGTAGCATCCATATTACAAACAATAGTAGATGAACGAGGAGATATTTCATTCGTTTCAGCGGGTGCCAAAACGAAGGTGTTTCCACTAATCCAGGGGAATAAGCAGTTGGATCAGGTCATGCATCATTTAGCTGCTATAAAGTCTACAGAAAATATTAAATTCCAATTACGAGATCAACGAGCCTTTAAGCATGTTGCAACAATGTTATATGTCACGAGCGAAGTATCTGATGAATTATTACATACTCTCGCCACTATGGTGAAAAGCTGTATTTGTTTTGTGGTGGCAGATCAGTCACCTATACAAACAGATTTATCTAAGCGCTATAAACAAATACAAGTTGTTCATGTTAATCCACTTGATTATTATCATTTATTCACGGAGGTGATGAAGCCGTGAAAAAAACAGTAGGAGATTATATAGAATTAACGATTGCATATGTAATTGTTTTTTTTAATTTTGCGTGAATGGCTTATTCCAGTAATGGAGCTGACTGATACCGCATTACTTCACTTATTTTTGGTGTTTATTGGTCTATCCTTAGCACTGAGCTTATTTCGGGTACAGCCGCTATTATCAGGGTTGATTAAACTTGGATATATTACGTGGTTTATAGTATTTGTATTTAGTAAAGACCCTTTTTTTATCTGGCAACACACTGCCTTTTTTTAATACATGAATGGAAATGGAATATGACAGCCATTTTCTCAGGAGAATTTGGACAAGTCTCCGATTCGTTTAGGACCGTTCTTTTCCTTGCCCTTATTTGGATGTTAATATACTTAATTCACCATTGGATAACGGTACGGAATAATATATTCTATTTCTTTGTGTTAACAGTATTCTTTATTGCTACTTTAGATACATTTAGTGACTACAATGGAAAAACGGCAATTGTAAAGGTTATTATACTGGGTTTAATCATGACAGGCTTACTTTTAGTCAAGCGGCTATGGCTCCAAGTCGATGCAACGAATAATGCAATAGGAAAGTGGAAGCTTGTTATACCTATGATTGTTTCTGTATTAATTGTTAGTAGTGTAGCGTTCTTTTTACCGAAGACGGGACCGACCTGGGCTGATCCTGTACCTTTATCAAAGGGGTTGCAGGACAAGGTGATTTGGGCTCGGGTAAAAAAATCAGTTGGCTATAGTAATGATGATAGTCGATTAGGTGGACCATTTCAGGGAGATAATACATTAGTTTTTACAGCCACTTCCCGTGATCGCCACTATTGGCGTATTGATACAAAGGATACCTATACATCAAAAGGGTGGATTCTTTCTCAAGGAAACTTTGGTAAAAATTATTATCAAGCTGATACACCTATTTTAACTTCTTTACAGGTGGGATCTCCAGAAAAAAACGCGTGAAATTCAGATGGACATAGCAGTTCCAATGCCGTTTTTAATTCAAACGTATGGAATGCTGTCAGTTTCCGCTCAGGATTCAACCATGTTTGTACAGGATGAGCAAACCGAAAAAAATAGGTATAGAGCAACAAAATAACGAATCCAAATTATTATCAAGCTATACGCTATCATATAGTGAACCTGTCTATAGTATGGAGCAGCTTCAATTGTCACAACCATCCATGCTAGAAACCTTAGATCCATCCTTTAATCGCTTTTTGCAATTACCAAATACGCTTCCGCAGCGTGTAAGCGAATTGGCGATAGACATAACAAAGGATAAACCATCAGTGTATGATCAAATCAAAGCAATAGAAAGATATTTTTCATACAATGGTTTTAGATACGATAAAACAGCAGCAGCTATTCCTGCTGAGGATCAGGATTATGTTGATCAATTTTTATTTGATACAAAAATTGGCTACTGTGATAATTTTTCAACATCGATGGTTGTACTTCTACGATCGGTGGGTATTCCAGCTCGCTGGGTAAAAGGCTTTGCGCCAGGTGATGCTGGCTCAGTGTCAGATGGTTTGCGTGAGTATCGTATTACAAATAATAATGCACACTCATGGGTGGAGGCATATGTACCTGGAACAGGCTGGATGGAGTTCGAGCCAACGATTGGCTTTACTGGAAATGTTAATATTGATTATGATATTGAGAAAGAAACGCCTCAACAAGAACAAGTCACTCAGCCGGAAGTAAAACAGGAGCAGCCGAAGAAAGAGCAAGCACCAAAACAGAAGGCTACTAGTTCAACATTTAGCTTAGATGTAGTATGGACATGGATGAAAAAACTCACATATGTATGGCTGGCTTTACTTGTTTTACTCGTTGCTGTGAGTATCTCATTGTATACGAAACGTAGAACCTGGATACCTAAAATGCAAATAAGAGCCTATCGTAAAAAAAGATGAGAATTGGACAAATTTTGATGCTTCTTACCATGATCTAATGAAGCAGTTGTCACGAATAGGCTTACGACGAAAAGATGGGGAAACATTACGAGCATTTGCTGAACGGGTAGATATGTCATTAGAGACAGATAAAATGCAAAAATTAACGGTAGTTTATGAGCAACATATCTATGGAAAGGAAGCATACGGTGTTGATTTTAAGGAACTGAAAGAAAGTTGGGAATATTTAATCAATCTCACTATCAGTTGATTTTAGTGGGGACAAAGAGTAAAATGAAAAAAATTATATATGATAAGGATTGCTTTCATATAAGTTCGATAATAAGGTTCGAATGTTTCTACGAAATCACCGTAAATGGTTTCTCTATGAAGGTGAATGTATTGGATAGGTGAGAAGTACGTAAAATCACTTTTCTTTGCTACGCATTCGCCTTTATAATTCAAGAGCTTATGAACGCGTAGGAAGTTATTACTTTCATACGCGTTTTTCTTTGAACACATGAAGATATCCTTTAAAAATAGTAGAAGAGGTGGAAATTTTGTCAGCTAGCCCTTTATTAAAAGAGCAAGAAAAAAATCGTTGTACTAGACTTCGGTAGCCAATTTAACCAATTAATTACGCGTCGTATCCGTGAATTTGGAGTTTTCAGTGAACTACACCCACACACAGTAACAGCAGAAGAAATTAAAGACATGAATGCAACTGGTATTATCTTCTCAGGTGGTCCAAACTCTGTTTATGATGAAAATGCCTTTCATGTTGACCCAGCTATTTTCGAATTAGGCTTACCAATCCTAGGTATTTGCTACGGTATGCAATTAATGGCACATACACAAGGTGGTAAAGTAGAAGGTGCTGAAACACGTGAATATGGTAAAGCGGAAATCCAAGTAACAACTTCTAATAAACTATTTGGAGAGTTGCCTTCTGAGCAAGTTGTTTGGATGAGTCATGGTGACCATGTGACAGAAGTACCTCCTGGCTTTGAAGTAATCGCAACAAGCGCTTCTTGTCCAATTGCGGCAATGGCGAATGCAGAACGTAAACTTTATGCAGTACAATTCCATCCAGAGGTACGTCACTCTGTATACGGTAATGACCTTTTACGTCAGTTTGTATTCGATATTTGTGAAGCAAAGGGCGACTGGTCAATGGCAAACTTCATTGAGCTTGAAATCGCGAAAATCCGTGAAACAGTGGGTGACAAAAAAAGTTTTATGTGCACTTTCTGGCGGTGTAGATTCATCAGTTGTTGCAGTTTTAATTCATAAAGCAATCGGTGACCAATTAACTTGTATGTTTGTAGACCATAACTTAAACCGTAAAGGTGAAGTTGAGCAAGTAATGAAAACATTTACTGAAGACTTCGACATGAATCTTATTAAAATTGATGCACGTCAACGTTTCATGGATAAACTTGCGGGCGTATCTGACCCTGAGAAAAAAACGCAAAATTATCGGTAACGAATTTATTTATGTTTTTGATGAAGAAGCATCAAAATTGGAAGGTATGGATTTCCTAGCACAAGGAACACTTTATACGGATATTATCGAATCAGGAACATCTACAGCACAAACAATTAAGTCGCATCACAATGTTGGTGGTCTACCAGAAGATATGCAATTCCAATTAATTGAGCCGCTTAAAACATTATTTAAAGATGAAGTGCGCGCATTAGGATTAGAGCTTGGTCTTGACGAGAAAATCGTTTGGCGCCAACCATTCCCAGGTCCAGGATTAGGTATTCGTGTACTTGGTGAAGTAACAGAAGAAAAGCTTGAAATCGTACGCGAATCTGATTTCATCCTACGTGAAGAAATCGCAAAAGCTGGCCTTGATCGCGATATTTGGCAATACTTCACGGTATTACCGGATATTCGTTCAGTTGGCGTAATGGGCGATGCACGTACGTATGACTACGCAATCGGTATCCGTGCCGTAACATCGATCGATGGTATGACTTCTGACTGGGCACGCATTCCTTGGGATGTACTAGAAAAAAATTTCTGTCCGCCTAGTAAACGAAGTAAAACACGTGAACCGCGTACTGTATGATATTACATCTAAGCCACCAGCAACAATTGAGTGGGAATAATTGAATATAGTTGTATCAGAGGTTTAGACGTTGCTTAAGTGAGTATTTACTTTTCACCTGCAATAACTGACTTTCGAAACAGGACTTTCCTTTATTCATAATAATTCATGATTAAAGGGAGGTCTTTTTTTTATTAGAATTATTGAGTTGATAGACGACGTCAAGATGAATCGAGAAATGGGCACAAACCGAAGTATTAAGATGTGTATTTGGCACATGAAGCAATGGTTTATGGAATGTCATTGATATTAAAGCAGTAAAGTCGGTTCACATTAAGAAATTGCTCAGTACCGTCAGTAACTAGGGAAGGAAAGCAGATAAACATTGAACAACAAAATATCGCAACATTATAAGTGTTCTTCAACAATTTGATTGAAGAAGAATTACCCTGAAGTAATCCAATGCTTAGAAACAAAATATGACGTTTAACGTTGGAGAAGTGAAGCGTATTATCAATGATGTAAAAGAAGAAATGTATTCCAAAATCCAAGTATGAAGGAAGCTAATATTTCAATTTGTCACATTCGGCATGACTAAAGGACTTGCATATATGACATTCATCATACACGCAAGTCTATTAGCTTCAATGTGCTAGTTTCGGATGTAAAAGGGGGGAGTTATCCCTTCACTTGTCAGGAAGATCTAACATCCTATACCAAGAAAAAAATAATAGACACTAGGCTAACACTAAAAAGTATGCTCCCAATAACTAAAAAAAATGTTTATGTTTGATTGCATTACTAACTCATACTTCCAAGTATCAGCTCCACCTAGTCTGTGTAACCAATTATCAGCTAGGGATGTGCCAAAACTAACACTAAAGAAACTTAATATTAAACCCACAATTCCTAAAGATGAACCTATAATAATTAGCTTTTTGTATTTTTCCATCTTTTCCTCCTTCTTTGGCTTTAGTTAACTAATTGAAATATCCTTCTTAAATAAGATTATAACAGAGTAATATGGCAGTTTTGTGGAAAAATGGGAAATGTGTGACACTGACCATGCTTTGAAGCTCAAAATTCAAGCAGGTTGAAGAAATCGTAGGTATTAGTATGAGTAAGATGAAACGTGAAGCTAGAAAACGTAAAGTCCAAGATACACATAACCTATTTCAATAATAGTAATGTAAAGGATGAATAATAATTGGTCTTTTGCTCTAAGTAAAAAGCTAGTCTGATTTTTTTCAGACTAGCTTTTAATTTCCTTTTTCAGCATTAAAAATAAGAAAAGCACACCAACTTCTACGATTAATGGAACAAAAATATTATGTAAATGGAAGAAGATTATACTGATCAAAATAGCTATACAAATAAATATTGAACTATATCGATAATTTTTCGATTGGTAAAAGAATGAATATGGTAACAAATGTGCACCATAAATAATTGCATATACAGGTAAGACCCACATAGGTGCTTTAATTAATAGAACAATACAAATAACTAAATATAAAATTTGATTGTTTGTTGCAATCAATAATCCATTAATCAATGGATTTTCTTTATAAAATAAATCAACTTTTAATATTTTGGCACAAAGAATTGAAACAGGAAACAGCAATGCACCACAAGATAAAATACCAATATTTTTTTATCATTAAATCTAAAGGCAACAACGTTATTGTTGTGATAACTCCCCAAATAAATATTGAGGCCATTATAAAAGGAAGACCCTTTTTTTTGTTTTTGAGCAATATCATTTAATAGTACTTGTAAGCTAGTATTGATGTTCATTTTCGTCTCCTTAATTTTCTAGCGATCTATTTAAACTATCCGCTATTTTTTTTATTTTCATATTTTGAGAAAAAAATAAAATCCGATGATATGACCAATCAACGTTAACACTAAAATTAGCAATAAATAAGGTTTGATAAATTCAAATACTTTTGGTGAAAAAAAGATATACACTTCCCATGCCACAGCAAAAATTCAATAAAGTACTAATAGTAATTTTAGTTGTTACTTTTAATGTAGAGTAGTTCCACAAGTAAGGATAAGCTATACCAAAAACAATTCCCATTAGAACGCTAATACCAATTAAATTCCACATATAAAGAAAATTGACCATTTCTTCGTGAAGATTAAAAATAGAAATTAAAAAAACAATCCAAATCAAAACCATAAATGAAACGTTCAAAAAGCTATTTTTTTAAGTCATTTATCATATCAATTTCTCCTTAATAGATTTTGCATAATGTCTACTGACAATATACTTATTTTGGTGCTTGGTAATAACCTCCAATCTAGCGTGACTTCCGGAAGCAAACGAATGTATTTGATTCAAATTCAAAATCATTGAATTGTTGATTCTAACCAATCCGAATGATTCTAGATAAGATAACTCTTTTAAAATCTTATTCAACATTAGCTCAGTACCATCTATTAAAAAGATTTTTGTAAAATGACCAGACGCCTCAATTGCTTCGATATCATTAAGTTCAATTTTAACCTGACGATTTGTTTTGAAATCTGTTGCGCTTAATGTTATAGATTGAAAAAAACGTTGTTCAAATGTTGAAAGCAATTCTTTATTCGATGGATTACTAATAATCTCAATTTCAGAAGATGATTTATTGCTCTTCCAAATATAGTTGAATTCCATGCTGATCTCCTTCCTGTTTTTATCGTAGCAACACTTCTCGGTACTTACGATGATTTTTCGTTTTGTTGCAAAAAAAATAGATTTTGTTACAACATCTTTGATTCAGTAAGTATAAAGTTAGAATTTTCACACCAACAAAAACCTAGAGATGGTGTTTAAAATTCTAAATTAATTTGACTATTTAATAGAATCCAAATAAAAGTATAACGTATTGTATATTTTGTGTAATTCCTCATTCACACAGTAAACAAAGTAATTTGATGACCGCGACTGACTAATCCTTCTAAAAATCACAGAACGTATCGTACCGTGATGCCGACAATCTGTTCCGAAGCCAGATTCGAATTAAGTTTAGAGATGTTTATGGTTTCATTGCCCCTATTCAACATTGTTTTAATGTTATGAAAAGTAAAAAGGGAGGATTTAAATATATGACATTCGATTTTTTTGCTAATCTTCTATACTTTTCTACTTTAGTTTTATCGATATTTTTCTCTAATAATTTTTGAAATCTTGAAATTTGGGTCTATAGATTTTTGTGAGAGATATTTATGGCTTGAAATAGTTCGAAATTCCTGTTTGGTTTTTAAAAAATTCATTAATTTTATTGTTTATATACAAAAAATACGATTTAAGTTATTGCAGAAAATGTTCAGTTTTTGTTCAACTCCTAATGATAAATTTAACTAGATACACTGTATCAGCTTGGCATAGACTGATATTTTATGTATGTGCTAAGTGTCGACGTATGGCTTCGCACTAGTTCATTAGTCGGGCTTGCTCACAGGTAGATTACCATACGGTCGACAAGAAATAGAAGGAAAAAGGAGGGGATTTTTGGCATGAAACGAAAACGAAGTTTGTCAGTGCTGTCATTTTTGCTTGTAGTGATGCTTATTTTGCAAACATTGACGTTCGCTGTTCCTGCATATGCAGAAGGTTCGACAAACCCTGTAGAAAGCGAAATAGTCGATACGGGTAAGGAAGCAGGAAACGAAGGCGAATCAGTTGATACTGATAAATCAACAGCCACTGAAGGTCAATTGGTAGACACTGACAAAACAACGAGCAATAAAGAGGAATCGGTCGATACTGATAAAACAACAGGCAATGAAGGTGAATCGGTCGATACTGATAAAACAACAGGCAATGAAGGTGAATCGGTCGATACTGATAAGACAACAGGCAACGAAGGCGAATCGGTCGATATTGATAAGCCAGAAGGTTCAGACGACAAAGTTGAGACAGACCCTTCAGAAACGAAAGCAGTATCTGACGTACCAGCAGTTGTTGGACCAATGTTCGTTGGAGCGCCTGCAGATAAAACAATGGTGTTTATGGGATCTAATTCATCCTTTCCGTTGGAAGTGAAGCAGGGCAATGGTGTTATTGATCCAAATGGAACTATTCAGGGCAGACAACAATTTACACTTAAATCGGAAGGTCTTAGGGCGCCAGTGAATGGTGATGACCCAAATCCGACTAATGCAGATCCTGACAAATACATTCAGAAAGGTGACTGGATCGAGCTGAATAGAGAAGACTACTTCAAGGAAGTAGTATTACCTACAGCTACTAAAACCTTGAATGCACAGACTGAGTCAGGTATGAAACAGCTTGGTACCGCTTATTTCACTCCGAACAGCATCAAAATTGTATTTAACGGTGATGACAACTTTTTCAACGGTGTCGGACGAGATATTGTCTTCAGTTTTGAAACAACTGCCGATGCCGATGTAACAGGAATGGAGTATGGTGAAACAAAGCCAATCAACATCTTTGGGTCTGCTTACCAGTTAAGCAATCCAGATGTTGCGGCAGCGTATCGTATTACATTAAGTTCGCCTGGAATGATTAGGTGGGATCAGTATAGTTATCGCGGAATTCAAGCTGCACAATTTGTTGAGGGAGCAATTACATGGGAATCAACTGTATCTGCTACCGATCAGTTTGATCCGACAATCAAGCTCCCGTTAGATGGGAAGACATTTTTTTACGGATCCTGCATCTTATAATACTGGCTTTGGAAATGTCCGCGGTATCTATATGGAGAATTCATTCAAAGTAAACGGTCAAAACGTAACTCCAGATATCGAAGCAGACGGATCGTTGACATACACTTTCCCACTGGGAACAGGCGTAGATCCTAAGGTCGAGTATAAAACATGGATTCCCAAAGAAGGCTACTATTACGAACACAAAAATCCACCAGGTAATCTTGGTCGTAGCTATCGAGATATGCAAGGTAAAGTACAACTAAAACAGGACGATGTTAAGTTGGTAGAAGCAAGTCAAGAGATTTCTTTTGCACCAGACTGGATTCAAGCCAGCGCCTCATATAACCATGATAGTGAAACAATCACTTGGACAGTCGCTGTTAATCACTATAACAAAAAAAGGATTAAAGGACTTTACAATCACAAATGTACTACCTACTGGGCTGGAGTTTGAGTCAGCAACATGGCAAACATGGGAAGACGGTACTGCATCTGATAAAACACCAATTACACCAGATGAGAACAGCGTTTATTCCTTTGGAAATATTAATGGAAAAGTGGAACTAGTGATTAAAAGTAAAGTAACAAGTGGCTCTGATTTCAGAATCGACCCACGCGCTAACTGGAATTTGGATACTCCTGATGGCATACAGAACAATGATGTGATGAGCGGTATAAGACCTGTCGCAGTAACTGATGAGGCAATGGTTACTATTGGTGCGCATTCTTTTACAAAAAGTGGCTCTATCTCGATGGAGGATTTCAACCTTGGCGGTATCACATGGACAGTTAATCTAAAACACAATATGCCTTGCCAGATGCTGCTGTATATGATGTCCTAGTGCACAGTGGAGATTTGAACGTCTTGAATAATGCTGTGGATGCAACTGGAGAAGTGAGCGCAGAAACCATTGCGAAAATCAAAACGAATATTAATGATGCTCATCTTTGGAAGCAATATCACGAAGGTACTCTCAAAAGCACAAATGGCTTGATTTTAAAGGCTATTCCTTTGACAGTGAACGGTGAAGTGGTGGCTGATTTAATCAAAGTGACTGGATATACTACTGATCAAGCTGCTTCCTTCAGCTTCCGTGCACTTGAGACAAATCCGAATTTCCTATTTAAGCAGGATATTAATACAGGGAAAGCAAAATGGAATCGAGCTTTGTTATTTGATGGCGAAGTCGTAAAATCTGCACAAAATACGGTTAATCTACATGTGCGCATGCTGAATAAGGATATGCTTTTTGCCTCGAAACCATTTAAGGTAGATGGTACACCTGAAAATGTTAACCCAAATAACGTTAGCAGTTACATTAGAAACGATAGCAATGAAGCATGGACAATTTCTGGCTATGACAGGACAACCAAGACTGTTACATTCCGCTTAGGGGTGAATATGCCAGGCTATAATACAGAAGAAATGGCTAAGGATGGCGGTAGCCGGGTAATCAGCAACATTAAGCTAGTGGATACACTACCTGAAGGATGGGAATTCGTGCCGTTTTCTGAGGGGAAAGATTTTGAGCTTTGGAAAGGTTATTCGGACAATAGTGGTGGTACCGAATACGGTATTAGAAACGATGCCAAAACACTTATTGAACCGGGCACGAATGCTCATGTGGTAAGCTTTTCTTATAGTGGAAACGTGGGAACGTTCACCTTCAGTAAATTAGAAAGTCCTTATGTTATTTTAGTGAAAGCAAGGCCATCTAATGCTGCATTGGAGAAATATTTAGAAGAATACACTACAAACGGCACAAACAAGCAGGTGCTATATAATAAAGCTGATCTTCACATGACATGGGGTGGAGAGGAAATGGTTATCACTGAACAACGTAAGATTATCGTACCTATTCAAACATTAGGGAAATCGGTAACTAAGCCGGTTCCAGGGGTGCTAGAATGGACAGTGAACTATACGCCACCATTTAATATGGAGCAGGGTGTTTATTTGCAGGATACTTTAGGTGCAAACATGAACCTGCGTTATGATGTAGACGGAAAGCTTGTGCTGACGGCGCCTAGTATGGCAGTGTATCGTGCTAAACTGACTGCTAGTGGTGCTCTTGAAAGAGAGGGTGCAGCAATCGACTTAAGCGACCCAAATGCTGAAGTTCAAATAGAAGCTTCACCAGGGGTGGATGGCACCACGGTTCTAAAATTCAAAATGAACGACCCGAATAAGTTTTACCAGTTTGTGTACCAAACAGAGATTGATTCATCTAAAGCGAAAGCTGGAGACAAAATGGGCAATGAGGTAAAGCTAGCCGGCGATGATAAGTTGGAATCTATCACTGCAAAAAGCGATAGCACGTTAGATAGCTCGGACGTAGCTGGCAGTTCTAGTTCTAATGCTTTATTACCATTGAAAAAGGTTGATCCTGACGGAAAACCGTTGCAAGGAGTACAGTTTACGCTGTATAAAAAGGGCGATGGGACGGAAGTTGCAAAAGGAACAACAGATAGTGGAGGGAAGCTTAATCTACTATTCCCGGATCCAGGATATTATGAATTAAAGGAAACTTATATTGATACAAATACTTGGTTACCAACTACAAGAATTTATCAAGTATATGTTGGAAATACGCCAGGGAAGCCTATCTGGGTAGACGGTGTAAAAGTAACTACTGAAAATCCACTGGTAGTACCAACACCTGATACAGGTGGTTTAACTATCAACAATACTGTGAAAGGCAATGGTGGCGATAAGGACAAATTGTTTAATTACACTATTACCTTTGGTGGGGAAGACAAGGACGCTACCTATAAATATGTAAAGAATGGAATAGAAGCTACTATAAGGAGCGGAGAATCTATCGCTCTGAAACATGGTGAGGTAATTACATTCGCTAAATTAATTGACGGTCTAGCTTATACTGTTACCCAAGAGAGCTATGAGGGGGATGGCTATACGACAGATCCGGAAATTCTAGTTTATAATGGAGCAATTGAAAAGAAAGTCATCACCGAGTTGAAATTTGTCAACACTCGGACGATATACGGCCGTCTGCTAATTGGTAACACAGTGACTGGAAGCGGTGGAGATATAAACAAGGAATTTGAATATACAATCACCCTCACTGGAGAAGATGCGGACAAAACATTAACCTATATTAGGTCTGATGGTACTACAGGAACATTTAAATCCGGTGATACTATCACACTGAAACATAAAGAGACAATCACTGTCAATAATCTACCTATGGGACTTACTTACGTTGTCAAGCAAACTGATTACACAAACGATGAATATGTTACTAACCCAGAGGAGCTGACATATTCAGGTAGCATCGAAGAAGGGAAAACCGCTGAAGCTAAGTTTGCCAATCATAGAGATTTACCAGGTGGTCTACGTGTTAGTAATACAGTAACTGGAAACGGCAGTGATACGAACAAGGAATTTGAGTATACAGTCATCTTCACGGGAGAAGGTGCAAACAAAACGTATAGCTATACGAAGTCTGACGGTACTACAGGGACAATCCAATCTGGAGACAAGTTCCATCTCGAGCACGAACAGACAGTTATTATTGAAGGTATCTTAAAGGGTACAGGATATGTTGTAACACAAGTGGATTATACTGAGGGTGGTTATACAACAGAACCGACGGGCCTAGAGTATACAGGCACTATCGAGGCGAACAAAATTGCTGAAGCACCATTCGAGAACGCTAGATATCTTCCAGGTACTTTGGCTTTAGAACCAAAAATACAGAAGGTACGTGGAGATGGTAAGACACCTACAGAGTTGACTGCTACACTTACGGGAATGGATGGCAAGCCAATAGAGGGCGAGGAAATTGTGTTCAAACATGAGGATGGTACAGTAATTGGGAAGGCGGTTACTGATAAAAATGGGAAGGCTAAAATTTCCTATATACCTCCAAAGTTAACTGAAACAACACCTAAGGAGCACGAAATCACTGCGACTGCCACAGCTACTAGTCCATCAGGTATATCATTTAACGAGGATAAGGCGATTGTAATCACAATGCCAGCAGCACTCACTGGTGTTCTACAAGACAATGAAACTGGATTAGTGATTCCTAATGTAGCCATTACAGTAAAGAACGTTAAGACTGGTGAAGTGCACACTATCACTACAGATTCGGAAGGGAAGTACTACCATCCAGTTCAACAAGATGAAGAGTATACAATTACTTATACTCGAATGGTCGATATTGGAGGGGGACAAACGCCTATTCCATTCACACAAAAGGCATTTATTGAGGACAATAACCCTACAATAGAGGGTAATCTAATTCCAGCAGAAATCACTGCCGTAGGTATTGTGCTCTTTAAACAACCTGATGGCAAAACTGCACTGCTGAATGGTGCATTTGCTGGCAAATCGCACATTTACTTAAAGGATGCAACTGGCAACTATATCTTAGAGAATGGTGCTCCCAAAGCATTCCCATTAGATAGCAATGGCACTTTTTTTAGCAGAGGTTTAACTACAGGTAATTATACGATGGAAGTACGCTATGAATTTGAACCGGGTAAAGAATTGACGATTGCTAAGGATAAAGTGCTTAAAGTAACAGCTAATGGCGAACTAAATATCTCCCAAGAGTTAGTTGATCCATATGGAACTGTTTATGACAAAAATACAAAAGCACCAATTGAGGGAGCTACTGTGACGTTGTACTATGCAAATACACCAAGAAACATAGCTAAAGGAATCACTCCAGGTACAAAAGTAGTATTGCCTAAGATTCCAGGCTTTGCACCAAACGATAACGCTAGCCCAAGTCAGAATAGTGATGTAAAAGGTCTCTTTGCATATATGGTATTCCCAGAAGCAGATTATTATTTAGTTGTAACGAAAGACGGATATGAAACATTTACAAGCCCAACAATTTCTGTTGAATTAGACATTGTACAATTCAATGTACCGATGAAACCAGTTAGCTCTGGAGAAGGTAACCCAGGCTCTGGAGGTAATCCGGGAGAATCTGGAAACAACCCAGGCCCAGGAGGTAATCCGGGAGAATCTGGAAACAACCCAGGCCCAGGAGGTAATCCAGGAGACTCTGGAAACAACTCAGGCCCTGGAGGTAATCCGGGAGAATCTGGAAGCAACCCAGGCTCTGGAGGTAATCCAGGAGACTCTGGAAGCAACCCAGGCCCAGGAGGTAATCCAGGAGAATTTGGAAACAACCCAGGCCCAGGAGGTAATCCGGGGGAATCTGGAAGCAACCCAGGCCCAGGAGGTAATCCAGGAGATTCTGGAAACAACTCTGGTTTTGGAAGTAATTCCGAAGTTTCTGAAGACAAAACTGAACCAAATAGAAACAGTAAATCTGAAGACAGTAACAATCACAACAATAATAGCGGAGCAAGCAAAGAAAACAAACTAGATAATGTTCCAAAAACGGGAGATAATGGTATGCCACCGATCTTCTATATGGCTTTAGCGCTTATGTCTTTGATAATGCTAGGAATCCTATTGTTTGGAAACAAGAAGAAAAATCATATTTAGTAATGAGAAAGGTGTAAGGAAATGAGCAAAATAAAAAAAAATTCTTATCGCCTTTTTCACAGCTTTGCTCGTTTATTCACTAGCCTCTCTTGGTAGAAGTTACTTGCAGGATTACGCAGAAAATCAGCAAATAAAAGAGCTGGCAGAAATACGATATAAAGAAAATGATAAAGATGAGGTTGTAGAAGCAACCTCGTCTTATATCCCTAATGTTGTGCTTCCTGAATTTCAAAAACTTTACAAGCAAAATTCGGATATTGTCGGGTGGTTGAAAATAGATGGCACCCGAATTGATTACCCGATAATGCAAAATCAACAAGATCCAAAGTACTATCTCAATCATGGTTTCGATAAAGAGAAAAACAAAAATGGACTCCCTTTTTTTGGATGAACACAGTCACATAGATGATTCAAATATTTTACTCATTCATGGACATCATATGAAAAGTGGGGCAATGTTTGCAGATTTGGTAAAGTATAAGAAGGAAAGCTACTATAAGGAGCATACAACGATA
This sequence comes from Lysinibacillus pakistanensis, assembly GCA_001312325.1. The sequence continues at coordinate 21,538 of BBDJ01000049.1, forward strand.
CAATTCACTACGCTTTACGAGCAGGAAGAGTATGAAATCGTTGCTGTTATTCTTTCGAAGGTATACAACAAAACGGATGATGTTTTTAAATACTATCAGATAGAGCAGATAGAAACACCCACCGAGTTTGACTCATACATTCAGAATATCCAACAACTCGCGCTTTATAACACTGGGGTGACAGCGCAATATGGTGACAAACTTATTATTCTGTCGACATGTGAATATTCTAACGAGAATAGTCGGTTAGCAGTGGTCGCTCGAAAACGAAATTGACAATGGGGAAATAATTTAAAATTAATTATATTGTATTAATTTCATAACGAGTTGAAATTATGAATAACGAAACCCTAGAATCTTTGAATTGATTCTAGGGTTTTTATTAGTTAATAAGCAATTAGTCTAAAATTTGTTTAATGAATAAAACATGAACATTAAATAAGTATTTTACCCGAACTTTCGTATTTTTTTTTATAAAAAATGTTCGGAAATAGGGTTGAAATCTGAAAAATGAAATGATATATTACGATTGTAAATTAAATAAGTCGTCGTATAATGTCGGGAATAAGGCCCGTGAGTTTCTACCAAGTTACCGTAAATAACTTGACTACGATTTTAGTTATATATACGAATGTATAGACACTAATATCTTTCACACAATACAGGTGATGAAATATCGTAGACATGCGACTAGTAGTAGAATAGTCAGTGTGTCTTTTTTTGTTTTCGATATTGAAGACGACCAACGGAGGATTTCTTTCAAATGAAAAAAATATTTCATGTTCGATGAATTAGGAACGAATTATCGTCGGGAATTTCTTGGTGGCTTCACAACGTTCTTAGCAATGGCTTACATTTTAGTAGTAAACCCATTAACATTGACATTAGCAGATGTGAAGGATTTACCAGATGCTTTACGTATGGATTATGGGGCAGTATTTGTTGCAACTGCTGTGTCAGCAGCAATTGGTTGTTTTATTATGGGGCTCTTAGCAAAGTATCCTTTGGCTTTAGCGCCTGGTTTAGGGCTTAATGCATTTTTTTGCTTATACAGTGGTACTAGTTAATGGTAGCCCATGGCAACATGCTTTAGCAGCAGTATTTATTTCAGGTGTTTTCTTCTTATTATTAACATTAACAGGTTTACGAGAAAAATTAATTAATGCTATCCCTATGGAATTAAAATTGGCGGTAGGTGCTGGTATTGGTTTATTCATTGCATTCATCGGAATGCAAAATGCTAAGATTATTGTTAATAATGATGCGACATTAGTTGGTATTGGTAATTTACGTGATCCCCAGGTATTACTAGCGATTTTTGGCATTATTGTTACAGTTATTCTGATGGTACGTGGAATTAAAGGCGGCGTATTCTATGGTATGGTAATTACTTCAATTGTAGGTATGATTACTGGACAAGTTGGGTTACCAGAAAAAGTTTTTTTCAGCACCACCTAGTATTTCACCAACATTCGGTGCATTATTCAGTGCCTTTTCTGATCCAAGCTTCTATACATTATCTATGCTATCCGTAATTTTAACTTTCTTATTTGTTGACTTCTTTGATAATGCAGGAACATTAATGGCAGTTGCGAACCAAGCAGGATTAGTGAAGGATAATCGTTTACCCCGCGCTGGTAAAGCTTTAATTTCTGATTCAATTGCAACGATTGTAGGTTCCGTTTTTGGTACATCTACAATCACATCTTATGTAGAATCCTCTTCAGGTGTAGCAGCCGGTGCACGTTCAGGTTTTGCTTCAATTGTGACGGGATGTTTATTCCTATTAGCACTCTTCATCTCTCCATTGTTAGGAGTTGTTACTTCAGCTGTTACTGCTCCCGCATTAATTATAGTTGGAGTCCTAATGGTTGCTTCTTTAGGTCAAATTGCTTGGAATCGTTTTGAAATTGCTGTACCGTCATTTTTAACAATGATAATGATGCCACTAACTTACTCAATCGCAACAGGTATTGCAGTAGGCTTCATCTTCTATCCATTAACAATGATTATTAAAGGAAAAGCAAAAGAAGTAAATCCGATTATGTATGTGTTTGCGGTCATCTTCTTATTATATTTAGCAACTTTATAAACAAAGGACTGTTCGCAAATTTTGGTTTTAACCATATTTGTGAACAGTTTTTTTATTGATTTAGTTAATTGATTACTATTCATTTTAAAGATATATATATAGGAAGTAATTTAATTTATTTAGCTATTAAACTTCACAGAATTATTTTTCTTTTTAAATACAGTTGCATTACTAGAAGATTAATGATATATTTTAAAACGTTGTTACAAAAGCAAACGACAATCTTGAAAAATATTAACACAAACAGTTGACATAGAGTTAACACTGTGTTAAAGTATAGAAAGTCACTTAAATGTGATGAGTTAA
>BBDJ01000050.1 GCA_001312325.1 Lysinibacillus pakistanensis
TTGTCTGCACAGGTTTCTTTACAAGACATACTTTGGAAAATCTTGAGAAGGGCTATTAAATCAATGAAGTGTTATTTATTTGGTGGAGTCCAGTACCTTTGGTTATATGAAAAGGATAGTCATTCAGAAATAAGTAGTAGACCAAAAATAGAAAACTGGCTTGAATGGTAGCGAAAGAGGAGATAATTAAATGGGGTAATTATTGAAATGAGTTAAATGATATTAAGGATTATTATGAATTTTAACCCCAACGCTTATTTTGACATAAAAAAAATCACCCTCCAATAATGGAAGGGTGATTCGCTCAAAAGCCTTGTGGCTGTAAGATTAAATTAAAAAGCCGCGTATGCCGTAGTTATTATAGAAAGTTTTAAACCACCACTCCTCAAAGTGGGTGTTCGCAGAAGCTTTCCTGCTTATCCTCATTCACCTTGGTGTGAGGCCCGTCATTCCAACTCCAATAATAAAACTCCCTTTTACAGCTTAAAGGTTAAAACTTAATATTATACGAACAATGCAGCCTTTAAAGATATAATAAGGCATGATAAACAAACTTGCAAGTAAGATGGTTTATGAAAAAAAAGTCAATGGGCAAGCATGCCAAATCGTCTTGCTTTAAATAAAAAATAGCCATACGCCCATCTAATTGTTTCATACATTATTCACAAATGCGAACAAAAAAGGCGAACAACCTTTACTTAATAGGGCGAATTATGTAAAGATAGGAGAATATATAGGATTAACCTAGCAAAAAAAGTAAAGGAGGAAGCGGAAATGGCAGCTTATCCAAATTGTCCGAAATGTAATTCTGAATATACGTATGAGGATGGTGCGAATTTTGTATGTCCAGAATGTGCACATGAATGGAGTGCAGATGTAGCAGAGCAAGAAGCAGATACACTTATTGTAAAGGATGCAAACGGCAACCTACTTGCGGACGGTGATTCTGTTACAATCATTAAGGACTTAAAGGTCAAGGGCAGTTCTTCAACATTAAAAATTGGTACAAAGGTGAAAAGTATTCGTCTAGTTGAAGGTGACCATAACATTGACTGTAAAATTGATGGCTTTGGTGCCATGAAATTAAAGTCAGAGTTTGTTAAAAAAGCATAGTTATTAAAAGAGTCGAGTAAAAAAGAGCTCCATTTTCGGATAATGGATTGCACTTCTAATCGACTCTTTTTTTATTTTTAAATAAAATTTGTAATTACTGTAACATTTAGAAACGACAGACGTTTTACTTGTGAAATCTATGAAGCGAGGGGGATGCATGGACAGGCAACGGAAGAATGAGCTTGAGCAACTTTATCAGGAATATGCGAAATCGTTATATTACTTTCTGCTGAAAATGTCTGGGTCCGTACATATAGCAGAAGATTTAGTACAAGAAACCTTTGTACGAGCTACGGTATCGCTGTCATTTTATAAAGAGGAGGATGTGAGAGCATGGTTATTTAAAGTAGCACGGAATACGTATTTAGATGAATGGCGCAAGCAAAAAAAGAAGAAGGACTATCCCATTTGCCCAATTATTTTGGAAGGATGACATACTTAGTCCTTATGGTCTGCCTGAAGTTGATATTCTCAATCAAGAAGTAACGGAGGATGTCCAGTCATTATTAAAGTTTTTGCCTGAAAATTACCGCACAATTTTATATTTAAGAGAGTATGAACAATTTACATATCAGGAGCTACAAGAGGCATTGGAGCTAACAGAGGGGCAGGTGAAAATACTGTTACATCGAGCACGTAAACGTTTAGCAGAAATAATCAAGAAGAATGGAGGATTTCAAGATGACTGAATGGTCGCAGGAAAAAGAGAAAAAAAATATTGCAGAAGTACCGTTTTACGTTAACCTCTCGGATATTACGTATATTGCTACTATGTGCTGTTATCTATGGTTTATATATTTTAAGCGTATCAATCATTTTTGAAAAAACACGCCCAGATCGTAAACATATTTATAATTCATTAATAGCTTTAGAATGGCAGCAGCCAAATATAAAAGGACAATATTCAGGTTCATCTGCTGAATTAACACCACTTTTGACACAAAAATTTAGCTATCCTCTTGTGAAGCAAGTAGGGAAAGAGAACGTAATGGTAGGTGAGGTGAGTTTGGATAAAAAAATATTCAATACATCTTCATCGATGAAAATGAACTTAACTTCAAAAAGTTCTTCTTCATCTTCGAGCCTGAAATTGACAAATGAATTTGATAAATTCAGCTTCAATTTACCTGAGGATCCTCGTACAGGGAAATCGACATCATCCCAAATTAACAATGGTGTATGGAAAACGTTAGAAAAATTACCCGAAGGAACAGTTGCAGAACTAGCGTTTTCTACCACAACATTTATGAAGCCTAAAATGTTGACAAAAATGCTTGAACCATATGATGTGGAAGTTGTTTGGATGCCTATATATACAGGCGAATTCAAATCCTTTGATCCATTTCCAACTGGTGAAGGTAGTGTTAATCTTACCATTTATGATAGTTTCGGGCTAACAGGAGGATTGAAGGTTAGTGATGATTTTTCAAAAATTTGGGTAGGTCAAAATTTAACGCAAGTTAGTGTTATAGATAGTCAGCGTTTAATGCTAGAAAATATGGAACAGCTACTAGACAATGAAAAGAAAAGCTATATCGAGGATTTTCTTGGTTTGTCACATTTACAAGAACGTCATGATTATTTAAAAAAAGAATGGTTTTCAGGCTTATGGTGCTGTGGTGACAGGACCAACAAAGAATTTATTAATGCTGAAAGATATAGAAGGCATATCTAATCAAAAGCTTGGTGATATTGAGCTTTGGAATTGGTATAACGACTGGTAATAGAGGGAGTTGTCTCTGGCTTTTTTTGAGGCAGCTCCCAATTTTCGCTAAAAACTAATTTTCGTAAACCTACGCAAAAGAATCGCAAATGCAGCACCAATTAGTGCAAAAATGGTATGTAAAAGGGCAATATAGCCTGCGCCGATTAACAGGGCCCCAATCTCCGTAAACGAGTAGTTAGTGATATAAAGCGGATTATTTATATTATTTATAATAGCCCATACGAAAACTGGTACAGAGCTGATGGTAAATACGATCCAAATATTTTTATAAAAAAAATAAGTTAGACAGCCGAAAATTGCATAGGAAATAACAAAGCTTTTTTTGATTGCCTAATAAGGATGAATTAATCGCAAACATAAAGGATAGAACAATAAAAATAATATGGAAAAAGCTGATTGTTCTTTTCATCGGTAAATGATAACTTGTTAACTGCTTTGAAGTGGCTAGCTGACGGCAATGCTCACAATTAGCTAAATGTTGTTCGACAAACTGTATAGTAGCTGCCTGGAGCGCTCGCTTATTATACAAAGGTAATAAATCCTCAACTATTGAACATTCCTGTGACAAAGACTTCCCTCCAATCCTCTTCTTTCATTATAAACTTTTTGAGGAAAATAAAAAAAGCCTTCCGTGAGTTTATTCATTCGGAAAACTTGTACATGCACCTTATTATGTTGAGGTTAATACCTCATTAGTGAGAGCTTGAATATCAATATGTGTCTTTTCCTTCACCGCATCCTTCAAAATTTCAGTACGGAAATAATGTACCGTTGCATCTAGAGGAATGGCTAAAAGCTTGGAAAGCTGATTGATACATATAAACAAATTCTTTGTCAGTGTTTCCTCTCTTTAATTCAGCAAAGGCCTCATAAAATTGATCTAGCTTATCGGCAAATTCAAGTAAACGACCCTCCAACGTGCTATCCTTACCCTCTTTCATACGCTCAAAGAAGACGGCTTGAAATTCCTGAGGGATTTCATTAATAATGAATTTTTCCATCATTTTTTTCTTCCACATGTGCAAGCATTTGTTTGAGCTCAGGGCTAGCATGTTTTACTGGCGTTTTAATATCGCCTATAAATACTTCAGCAAAATCATGATTAATGGTCTTTTCGTAAAGTGCCTTCCAGTTTACTGTGGCGCCATTCATTTCCTCTAATGTGGCAAAAAACATAGCGTATTGTGAAACCTTCCAAGAGTGAGCAGCTACGTTATGCTCTTCAAATTTGAAGCGGCCAGGGCAACGAATAATACGTTCTAGATCATTTAGACTTGTAAAAAAATTGATGAATTCCTATAAAAATCACTCCTTTTTGTTCTATAAGTGCATGTTACTATAAACCTTACCCTCTTTGTAAAGATTTCAAACAATTTAACAATGATTCAAGTGGCGTTTACAAAGGATTCACAAATGCTTCTAAAGTCGGGACAAGTTGAATGCTATAATGAAGGGGACTGCTAATAAGGGGAGTATGCACCATGATTTCTATTTATACACTTCTTCTTTATATACATATTGTAAGCGCCATTCTTTCAATTGGGCCATTGTTTGTAGTTTTACCAATTGTTAAGAAAATGAACACTGCGGCTCATATTGAAATGCCGCCATATATCGAGGCCTTTAAGGGGGCTATTAACATTGTTAAGCATTCTGGGCATGTTCTTGTAGTGTCTGGCATTTTATTAATGTGGCATGCGGGCTATCATTGGAGTACATCGTGGATAGTCCTAACATTTCTAGTTATGTTGGCTTCTATTGTTTTTTTTGGCAAGAGCATTCAAACCAACCTTAAGGACATTTAATACACCCGCCTATGACCAGAAAAAGTTTGCTTTATTGTTACGGCGAAAGGCATGGATGTATATTTGTTTATTGCTAATTATGTTATGGCTGATGGTCGCAAAGCCTGTTCTTTGGTAAAGAAATACGCACCCATGGGGGAGTGCGTATTTTTTATTATATGGTAAGCAATCTCTTGAAATAACTCTTACGAATAAATAAGTAACTAATTATGAATAGGGCTAAGAAACAAAGAGAGCTTATCATGGAAACTTGTAAAAATGTGATTGAAACCATCGTTCGCAGGGCAAACAAAGTAATAAATAACATCGTAATGGCTAGAGCAAATGGTACAAATATAAGGATTGCCAGCTCTTTTGAAACAACGGTGAATAATTCCTTTTGAGAAAGACCGAGCTTCCGTATACTTGTATATTTTTCTCTTTCCTGTATAAGAGTTGTTTGTAAATAAAAGTAGAGAATACTCATAGCTGCGCTTAAGAAAATAAGACTCAACATAGAACCGATAAAAAACATCACACTTTTCACAAACATTTCCGAATCATACAAAGCTATTTTGGAAGTGACATAACGATCATCAGGTAAAGTTGGTAATTGCTTAATAATTTTATCAGCTAGTTCTGTATGTGCTGTCCAATTAGCTAACTCAAAGATATATGCTTGATAAATAGGGAAGTGGATACTTTCATAAAGCTGGTCAGGTACAATAAAATAGGTGTTCTGGAAGCCAGTGGATAACAAGTTTTTTTTCATCTATAGATGCAAGCTTTAAATTTTTAAGAATCTGGTCTTTATGCGTATTTGTTATTGGCTCTAAATCACGATTTCCAGCAATAGCTATAAATTCATCATCATGTAAGCTAACCGATTTATTTTTTTAACAAATTATAAGTAGAAACAGACATATAGCCGAGTCGTTCCTCTTCATTGGATTTAAATTCAATAAAATATTTCTGGGAATCAATTGTGGATAGTTCCTTTTCTAGATAATCAATATCGTCTTTTACCATACTTGAATCTGCTTTAGGATCAGCTATATATTGAAAGCTATATGGATAGTTTGCTTCACTATCCTTTGCAACATTGTAGTAGGAGCTAAATAAAATACTGGTACATAAAAATACTCCACTTAATAAAATTGTGATTAAAAACAGCATATTTGCATGAGATTTCATTTTTGCATTCAAATTAGAAACTAGTAGCATATTTGTTTTTCGCACATAGGCTGGCGATTTTTCATAAATTTTTAGAAGGAAGCGCATTCCTTGCGATATGATGAGATAAATCGAGCAAAGAAAACTTATAAAAAATATTAAATAGTAAAGAATGCCGAGGCTTTCAACAAAATGATGATTTATTTTTAATAAATAAGCCAGTGTAGCTGAACATATGATACTAATACCAAATAAGTAAGGATGCTTTGGTATAGATTTTTCAACGATAGTGTCACCCTTTAAAAGCTGAATGGAGGCTTCTTTATTAATAAATCGTGTGACAATTTTTGAAATCACTACAAATAATCCAATGAATAGCAAAATTGTAAGTACAATTGCTTTTAGAGGGAAATACATACCAAAAGTTTCAGCCTTTAAAACGACTTTGGCCCCCATTAAAAAAAAGAGGGGTAATAACAAGACCAAAAACAATTGCTGTTATTATTGCCAAAGCACCTATTAAGATATTTTCACGAAAGATGAGTGTGCGAATTTGCTTCATAGAAGCCCCAGTTATCATAAAAATCCCAAGTGTTTTTGTTTTTTTTCTTTAAAAATGCCATGATCGAGTAAGTGATATAGATAAATGAAAACAAATAGACGAGCATACTCGCCAAAAGTAGTGATATACCAAGTGTTGAATCTGGATCTAGCTATTTAAACTTGGATGAAATGCAATGATTGTAAAGAGAAAGAAAATAATGATCGAAAATACGCTACTAAGAAAATAGGAAATATATGTCCACTTATCACGCAAAATATTTTCACAACAATATGATTAAAGCTCATGCTGTCCACCACCTAGAAATGCGAGTGTATCCATAATTTCCTGATAAAACTGCTTGCGATTATGACCACGATGAATTTCGTTATATAATTTACCATCCTTAATGAAAATAATCCGACTGGCGAAGCTTGCAACATATGGATCGTGAGTCACCATTAGAATGGCAGTATTTAATGCTGTATGAATAGAACTAAATAAGTTCATCACATCGTTTACAGCTTTGGAGTCAAGATTGCCTGTAGGCTCATCTGCCAATAATAAAGTTGGTTCATGAATAACTGCTCGTGCAATGGCTACTCGCTGTTTTTGCCCACCAGAAATTTCATAAATCCTTTTTGATAGTAGCTCTTCAATGCCAAGAAACTGAGATACATTTTTTTAGGCGTTGGTTCATTTTATCGGCAGGTAAACTATCCAATGTTAATGGTAATAATATATTTTCCTTCACGGTTAATGTGTGGACAAGATTAAAATCCTGAAATACAAAGCCTAATTCTTTACGGCGAAATTTAGCAAGCTCATCGTCATTTAATGTATATGGATTTCTACTATTTATAAGGATTTCTCCAGCAGTAGGGCGATCAATTGTGGACACACTATTTAAAAATGTTGTTTTTCCGCTTCCTGAAGGCCCCATAACTGCTACGAATTCATTTTCTCCAAGCTGAAAATTGATACCATTCAATGCTCTATAGGTGATTTCTCCGATATATTCTTTTTGTAGATTGGACACTTGTAGGATACTGTTTCCCATCTTCAACAACTCCTTACTTTAATTGATAGCTCTATTATAAAAAAGGAGCCGTCCTATACCTATTTAGCTATATGACGTCAATATGACAAAGTTGTCATATTACTTTTTTTCCGCTTATTTGAAAAATCTATGGTAAAGGTTGTGATATTGTTTAGAGATAGTAGAGTGAAAGGGTGCTCTAACGAAGTTAGTATCTTCTTCACCAAATAGAGGCCAATCCCTGTTGCTTCACCACCCATTCGTCCTTTTGTACCTGTATAAAATAAATCAAAGACTCGGGAAATCTCGCTCTCAGGAATGGTCTCTCCCTCGTTTTTAATTTGTAAAATAGCATCGTCATACATGATTTGAATGGAGCTTTCAGAATCCCCGTATTTAATAGCGTTATTGAGAATTTGATAGAGCGTAATTTTTAACCATTTCTGGTCTGAGTAAATAATAGGGTTGTCGGTGAATACTATTTTGGGGAAAATTTCCTTAGCGATGAAATAATCCTTTAAATCGTTGATTACCTCCTGAACCAGTTCCTTTAATAGGAGTGCTTCAATTTTTAAATCCGCAGCAAGATGGGAAGTACGTTCATAACTGAGTAGTTGGTTGAGGGTAAATGTCATCTTGTCACATTCATTCTTAATAATTTGCCACTCGGATGGATTACTTGCAGCAGCATTAGGATTAGATTGAATAATCAATTGAATCACTGATAGGGGTGTTTTCATCTGATGGGCAAAATGAGATAACACAAGCTGTCTTTCATTTCCTTGTTCTTCAAGTAGTTGCTGCTGAGTTAAATATAAATACTGCATTTGACGTAGCTTTGAGCTATAGGCTTGTTCAATCCAAGCTTGAGGTTCAAATAAGTGTAAATCATTATGTGTGAGGATGTTGTATTGTAAATGGGCATACAATTTCCTTCTACGAAAATAACGACCAACTAGCCAAATCGTAAATAAGAAGCTAACGAGAAAAATAAAATAGAAATAGTGCGATGATAAATCATCCAATACTTGTATGAGCCAAGGAAGAAACAGAAAGCTTATAGCGTAAAGGATAATGACACTTGCATGATCTCGAAAAAAAAGTTTCATTCTTCTACCTCCACTAATTGGTAGCCGAGTCCGCGAATGGTTTTAATTTCTAGTAAAGATTGAATGACTTCAAATTTTTTTTACGTAGACGGCCAATGTTCACGGATAAGGTGTTTTCCTCAACAAAGGTTTCATCATCAATGGCACTTAACAGCTCTTGACGAGTAACAACATTCGGATATGAATCAAATAGTAATTTGCAAAGCTGCATTTCTTTTAATGTTAATAAGCTCTCCTGTTTTGCTGTTTGAAGACGAACAGTATCAGTATTTAAAGTTGTATTTGCAATGGTGATGATAGAAGAATCAGAAGAAGCATATTCTCCATATGTACGACGGATAAGACCATTCACTTTTGCCATAAACACATCAAGTGAAAAGGGCTTAGTTATAAAATCATCTGCACCATTTTCTATACCGTAAACTTGATCAATATCGTTAATACGCGCTGATACAATGATGATCGGACATGTGGAAAGCTGGCGGATTTTCCTTGACCAAAAATAGCCATCATAGGTTGGTAGGTTAATATCCATAACCACAAGATGGGGTTGAATAGCCTGAAATTCTTCTACAATATGATGGAATTGATGGACAGTATAGCATTGAAATTGATATTTTGTTAATTGCTCTGTGATTAGCCTTGAAATATTAGCATCATCTTCGATTATGTAAATTTTGTACATAGTATCGACCTTTCTTTTAGTTACCTTCTTTTATTGTACCCTGATTTTTTTAAAATCTATGTAACTCTACATTATAAAGAAGAGCCACCACAAATCCAATTGAGAGTGTGATGGCCCTTTTAAAATTAATTTTTGGGAATGCGGAAAGATATAGTTGTTCCTTTATTAAGTGTGCTTTCAATGTGCAATCTTTGTCCATAAATCCTTTTTAGGCGTAAATCAGTATTACGGATACCTATGCCAGAGTTAGTACTTTTATTATCGTTACCTGATTGTAATTCATGTAATATGGTCGGATCTATACCAACACCATTATCAATAACACTTATTGCTACAAAATCAGGACCATCTTTAATACGAATACAGACTGTACCGCCCTTTTCCTGTTTTAATACGCCATGACGTATTGCATTTTCTACTAAATTTTGAATGGAGATAGGGGGAATATCAATATTTATATGATGATCAATATCCCATTCGATATGTAGTAGTTGCCCAAAGCGCTGTTGTTCAATATAGAGATACGAGTTTACTAGCTCTAATTCTTCCTTAAGCGGAACAACTCGCTGCAGATTTCGCACATCAAAGCTTGCATGGAGATATTCACCAAAATGATGCAATAAGTTAATCATACGATCCGTATCGATGGTACTAAGTGATGCAATTGTATTTAAAGTATTAAATAAAAAAATGTGGTTGTATTTGGGCTTGTAGCCAAGCAGTCTCTAATTGCAATTGTTGATGGATGCTATATTTGAGATCGATCAAAGCGCGGCTTCGAACCTTTAATTCAAGAGCATTAATTGGCTTTGTCACATAATCATTTGCCCCATGTGCAAAGCAATGTAAACATCTTCCGGATATTTTCGAGCTGTTAATAATAATATTGGTAATTCGAGTAAGGAATAATGCTCTCGCATCATCTCAATTAATGCATAGCCAGAGATATAGGGCATCATGGCATCAATTATAATTAAATCCCAATCATTGTCCTTTAAAGCAGCTAAAGCCATTTCACTGCTAGTTACAGTTTTAACAGCATACTCGGTTGGTGCAAATAAACTACGCATTATTGTTAAATTTACCAGATCATCATCAACCATTAAGATTTTGAATTGTTTTTCTGTTATAGAGGCCAGGATTTTTTTCTTCTGCTGGAGCTGCTGTAATCTCATGCTTTAAATAGTTATGCTGATCCTTTACGTTTTCCATTGCTAAAGGCAAAGTAAAATAAACATCAGATCCTTTGTTAGGAATAGAATGTATTTTCAATGTGCCTCCATGTAATTCAATAAGCTTTTTAGAAATCAATAAACCAAGCCCAATTCCATCATCATTTTCGCTTCCCTGCTCGTATGGGGAAAATAACCGACTTTGAATCGAATCATCATGCCTAAACCAGTGTCATGGATAAGGATAACAGCCATATTCTTTTCTATATGTGCACTAATTTCAATAGAGCCAGCATCTGTATATTTAATAGCATTATGTAAAAGATTAAAAAGAATTTGGATTAAGCGCTTTTCATCAGCAAGTATAGTAGGAAATGATTGAGAAATAGTAGAATTCATGTGAATTTGTTTTCCGTTTGTAATAAACCTTAGCATATCAAAAACCCCATATACAGCGCCTTGGATGCTAATAACTTTTTTTATGAAGATGTAGATTTCCTTCTTTTAAGCGAGTGTAATCCAATATGTCATTTAATGTGAAGGACATACTTCTCCCAATATCAATGAGATACTTAAGATTTTCCTGATCCTCAGCCACTAGCTTATTATTAGGATTATCATAAATGGACTGTCCTAAAGTAATCATCTTATTCATAGGATCCCACAACTTCTGTGAACTACTTGATAAAAACTCATCCTTTAATTCATCATCCTTTTGTAATTTAGCCACTAAAACTTTGATTTGCTCTGTATTTTCAAAAAAAGCGTTTAAACCAGTAACTCGAAAACCCAAGCATGATAAATAAATAGTCAAGTGGATAAACCGGTATATCAAAAACATATATAGATTTAATAAGCCCCCAGATGACTCCATTTGTTGTACTAAGAGCTGTAAGAGCAATAAAGACAGAGCTCTGTGTTTGATTTTCAATGTACTCCCTTAACGCAAAGGCGACTACAAATAAAAATGAAGCAGCATAAAGAATAAAGAACAGCAAATTTGATATATACAGCCATTTAATAGGTAAAAGTACAATCAATAGAGCTCCTAAAGCATATAAATGAAAGAACAGCTGAAAACATTTTGCATAACGATATTTGACTAGTAAAACACGCATAAATTGGACAAAGAAAAAAAGAAGCCCCTAGATAAATGACTGACGATAGTTTAAATGACCAAGCATACTCTAAATGTAACCAATCTAATATAGAGCGATCAAAGGTTATTAACTCATCGGCTAAAGGCAATAGAAAGCCAACGGTGAACAGTAATACAATAGGTTTTCGATAAATAAATAAAAACACTAAAATGCTGAAGAGTGCGAATATGATGAGCATAATTGAAATAGTCGCAAGTGATAGCTTGGTAACCTGTTGATGATGTATCATAGCTGTTGCTGAGCTAAATAAAACTCTTTTACTAATAGTAGGACTTTCTGAAGTATCAAAATTAGATACGTGTAGTACTAAGTCCATTTCAGATTGCTCATTTGTAAAATAAACAGTATAAGGGGCAGCTTGACCTCTATGGCTTTGTGGGTTAGAAGCAACTTTGCCTGATTGCCCAACTAATTTACCATTAATATATAATGCTGAAGCTGTAGATACAGCTGGAATTCGAATAGCGTAATGGTTATCTTTAGCTGCATTCGTATTAAGTTGAATTTTTAAACGATATGTACCGTAGCTTTGTGCTTTTTTCCCTGCATCTTTTATAGGAATCGTTTGCCTATTAACGCTGAAAGAATAAGTGAGTGTACGATCGTTAATGGTTAGGGGGTCTACCAAATCTGGATAATAGAGCCATTCACCATTGAGATGAAGAACTTCATCTTCAGGTAACTGCTGATGTCGAATATCAAATATTCCTTCATGGGCGACAGGCTGATTACTGGAAGGAAGAAAATATGATAGCCATAGTAGGCGAAGAATGGTCAGAGCAATAAATATTAAAACAATAGTAAGTACACGACTAGCGGTATTTTTAAACAGCGACATAAGGACCTCCTAAATGGTCTTCTGAATAAGAAAAAGGACTATATTTACCATGCCATGAAAATCAGAAAATGGAAATAAGTAATTCTCTTAAAGAATACTTTAAGATATAAAGATGTTCACAATGTCTTAAATATAGTTCTTTTTGAGTTTCATTATATTTCTAAAGTCGGTTAAATTTAATCAATTGTTAAGTATTTTTTAAGAACTATGTCGTATGATGATGGAATAAATATATCAATTTTTATGAGTAAAAACATAGATAAGATTTAACGAAAAAAATCATCTCAATGGGAGAAATGATCTATTGTGGGTAAATACAAGTTAAAGTTATCGTTTGTTATTGTGAGTATGATAATCATCGTTGTACTTGCGACATCTGGTGTTAGTATTTGGAGCAGCTATCGAAATTTTAACGACATTCTTACGCAAAATAAAAACATGATGCAAGAGAATTATGTAAGGGAACTTTCGGCCATGTCCGAAAACTATATACAGGAACGATTAAATGACCCTAATCAAGCACAGTCCATAGAACTTAATATGGAGCAACTGGTTGGTAAAATACATGATGAAAATACCATTTCATTTAGCACCTTTTTCAAAAGTATGATTGTTCCTTTACTCATTTTGTTTGTAATTATTTTGATAGTAGCAATATGGATTGCTTTAAAAATTGTACGACCTCTCCAAAAACTTTCTACTAGTGTAGAAAGAGCGGAAGGGGTTCAAGAGCTTGAAGTGATTAATGATTGGTATGATGAAGTGCGATCGTTAAAAGAAGTAGTGGAGAACGTTGTAATTCTTTCAGAAAGTAAAATATCTGACTTAACAAATCAGCTAAATTTAGACTCTTTAACAGGAATTCCTAACCGTAGAAGGATGGATCAAATTTTAAATGAGTTAATTTTTAATAGAGTACCCCATGCAATAGTCTTAATAGATTTAGATGACTTTAAAAGTATAAACGATACATACGGTCATACTATGGGGGATGAGGTTTTAAAATCCTTTGCTAATCATATGCAGAACAATATTGGTAAACAGGGGATGTGCTTTCGCTATGGTGGGGAAGAGTTTATGGTCATATTACCGTCCGCTACAGTTGATATCGCTATTGAAATAGCTGAAAATCTACGAATAAAGCAGGCTTTACTAGATACCGCATGTGGACGGCCTGTAACATTGTCTGCAGGTATTACGGCTTTTACAACAAACATTATGAATCCGAATCAATTAATCTCCATTGCAGATCAGGCATTATATAAAGCGAAACAATCAGGCAGAAACTGTACCTGTGTCGTTGATGAGCTATCAGAAAAAATAATCAAATAAAAAAAAGCGCAAAAAAATAAAAGTATGCTATAAGTTACATCTAGCATACTTTTTTTGTATGAATAATAGTTGTTATAATTCCTGTGATAACGCATTAAAAAGCTCCGTTGTTTCTTGATTTGGTAAAATCTCAAGATCATTTAACAAGGTATCTCTAAATTTATTGTAAATTTTCACAGCACTTGCTCGATTATCTATATCGATATAGTGTTGCATTAGTTGTTGAATAGTTTTATCAGAATATGGATTATGTTCAAAGGCTAAGAGTAAGATATGTTCTCGCTTTTTTACGTCATTTATGGCTGTATAATGGGCTTCAAGATCATGCAGCAAAAGCGTAAATTGGTTATTCATATAATTGGCTTTACTAATAATCCACGGATAATCTAGTGTAGCCATGTATTCGCCTTGATACTTTTGTATAAGTGCCTCTGCCTTCTCAATATTGAGCCTTCCACTCTCCATTTTCTCATTTAAGATCTGCTCTAAGTCATAAGCATCACATTGGAAATCTTCAAGCTGTAAAATATAACAGCCATTTGCATACTGAATCACATCTAAATAGCCTAATGTAGAAAGTGTTGTACGGAGATATGAAACGGTTGTATGCAATTGCACCCTAGCTTTCTTATAGTCTGTCTCAGTCCATAAAGCGTCAATAATAGTATCCCGGGGAATGAGGCTATTAAGATTAGAAAAAAAGAAAGGCAAATAACTCCTTTGTTTTTACCGTTCTCCAAAGTACGGTTTTATCATCATATGAGACAACGAAACCTCCAAAACATTGAATAGTCAATAAGGATTTTTGTTGATCTACTACAGGAAGTGACTTCTTTTCTTGGTGGAAGAGTGCTTGGATTCTATTTATAGTTGTCTCTAAGCGAGCTTTTGAAATAGGCTTTAATAAATAATCAAGTGAGT
This sequence comes from Lysinibacillus pakistanensis, assembly GCA_001312325.1. The sequence continues at coordinate 14,594 of BBDJ01000050.1, forward strand.
GAATTTCAAATGCTTGAATTGCATAATCACGATATGCTGTAACGAAAACGATATAGATGTTTGGATTCCATTCTTGGAGAAGATGTGCAACTTCTAAACCGTTCATGCCAGGCATTTCAATATCTAAAAACGCTACTTGAAAGGACAGGTTTGGTCCTTCAGCCATCAATTCTTTTACAGTTGTAAAAGTTTTAATAACCTCTATTGAATCAAACTCCTCTAACTTTTTCTCCATGTTTATAAGAGCTAATGGCTCATCGTCCATAACAATTACTCGAATCAAAAAGGGCACCAACTTTCAGATGTTTTTAACCTAAATCGAAAATGAGGATAGGTTAATATGAAATTTCTATCACGGTTCCTTTGTACATTCGATTGTTAGCAAGTTGTTGAGATTTATTGACAATCAATTTGACAATGATTAACAAGGTCATATTTAAATGGAGTGCGTCTCGCATTGCGTGTGGTAGTCTATCTTTTTGCAGCTTTAGCTCCTTAGAAACCAATATCGAATAAGTCTCCATCCTACATTCCTCCTTTCCTCTATTATCGGATGAAAACATTGTTTTTCCAACATTTAAAAGATGTGAATCATTAACATTTGATTTAGTTTTTATCCCATAAAATTGTGTTATTTACTAAATATATGATCGGTATTGTATATTTTTCTGTTTTTATAGTAATAATTTGTAATATCAGGTCCATTGTCCTGAGTTATTAAACGCATTCTCTAGCATCGATTGCATAGAAGAGCCTATCTCTAGCGTGCTAGCACCAGATTGTAAAAAAATAATAAAATATGGAGGTAATATGAAATATGAAAAAACAAGCATTTGCATTAGCTGTGGCATTGACCTTTAGTCTAAGTGTATTTACGGGTTCTTCCTCTGCTGAGGAAATAGACAGGGTTCAAATTGGCAACACACTTTGGGGAATCTCAAAAGTTTTTAATTTATCTATAGAAGAATTACAGCAAATAAGTGAAATAGATTCAACCTGGATATATCCAGAGCAAACTTTAAGCATAGTTAAGGGTGATGAGAAGCCTAAGGATCAACATCTTATTGAAAAAGGTGATACTTTGTTTAATATTGCACTCACAAATAATGTAACGATTGCAGAATTAAAGGAATGGAATAATCTCTCATCTGACTTAATTTTTGTAGGGGAGCAACTAGCCATTAAGGCGTCAGCGGCAAAGCCAAAAACAAAACCAACCGTAAATAAAGTACAAAAGCCAGCAACAACTACAAAAGGGGGAAGTGCCGCAACAAAGGGGACAGGTAAAACATTAACGATGCGTGCAACTGCTTATACTGCATATTGTGAAGGCTGTTCAGGTATTACAGCAAATGGGACAGATATTCGATCTAATCCAAATTTAAAGGTAATTGCTGTAGATCCAAGGGTTATTCCTCTAGGCACAAAGGTTTGGGTTGAAGGTTATGGAGAGGCAATAGCGGCGGATACTGGCGGTGCCATTAAAGGCAATAAAATTGATGTCTTTATCCCTTCAGAGGGACAAGCCCGGAAGTGGGGCGTCAAGCAGGTAACAGTGAAGGTTTTAAATTGATGTCAGGAAAAGGGATATCTCATAGGAGATGTCTCTTTTATTTTTTTAGATAAATCGAATAAGTGAGAGGATTGTTGGGAACCATCAGAAATAGAGGAGGTATTTATTATGAAAAAAATAAGCTTGGTATTTATGTCTCTATTGGTGTTTGTCGGAGGCTGTGGTTTTTTTGAAAAGAAAGAAGAGAAAGTGGCGGTTAATGCTAAATCCCCGCTGACAGCAACTGCAAAAGTAATCGGTAAAGATAATGAAAGCTATGGAAATGCGTATTTTCAAGAAGAGGATAATGGGGTTATGATGACGCTAGCGTTATCAGGATTGCCACCAGGGACGCATGGAATTCATATACATGCAGTTGGAAAATGCGAACCGCCAACCTTTGAATCTGCTGGACCACATTTTAATCCAACATCTAAAGAGCACGGGAAGCTCAATCCAAAAGGCTATCATCTAGGAGATCTTCCAAATTTAGAAGTTGGTGAGGATGGCAATGTGGATTTGAATTTTTTTAGCTGAAGGGCTGACACTAGAAAAAAAATGCGGCTAATTCGTTACTAAACGGGGAAGGTACTGCCTTAGTTATCCATGAATCCGAAGACGACTATAAAACAGATCCTGCTGGTAATTCTGGTGCAAGAATTGCATGTGGAGTCATTCAATAATAATGAGTACTGTATCTGAAGCAATTACTTTAGGTACAGTATTTTTTTGAAATGGTAAATAAATAGATGCCAATTCTGCATTTTTATACATATACATTTCGTTTTATTTAAGAGGGGAATTTATTAAGAGAGGAATTTGTTGTTTAATAGAGAATATTTCGGGGTAATAGAGAGATGATTGGAATTGGTTTAAAAATCGGTGTATTTTTCAAAAATACTGAATTTACCGTAAATGGATTGACATTATTATACTAAATTTGATAATTTTAAATAGATTCTTAAATATAACCAAGGGGGAAGGTTACTATGAAGAAAAAGCGCTTTAATCTATTTCTGCTCTTAACAGCAATTGCACTCTTAATTCTGGCTGCATGCGGGGCCGATGGCGGAACAGGTACCAAGGATAAGGATAATTCGGCATCTTCTGACAAGCCAGCATCCGACATTAAATTAATGAGCTTACTTACAGGTGGAACACAGGGAACTTACTATGCATTAGGTGGAACATTTGCTGATTTTATTACTACAGAAACAGGTATTAAAACTACTGCTGAGGTATCACAAGCCTCTGCTGCAAACATGAATGCATTGGAAGCAGGCAAAGGTGAGATTGCATTTGTTCAAACAGATATTGCTTATTATGCTACTGAAGGAAAGTTAATGTTCAAAAAGAAAATTGATACAATTGCGGCTTTGGGTGCTCTTTATCCAGAGACGGTACAACTAGTTACAACTGAGGCATCTGGGATAAAGTCATATGCAGATTTAAAAGGAAAAAAAAGTATCTGTAGGTGCACCAGGGTCTGGAACTTATGCAAATGCTGAACAACTACTTGAAGTTCATGGACTAACAATGAATGATATTAAAGCTCAAAACCTCGATTTTGGGGAATCCACAGATGGTCTTCAATCAGGTCAAATTGATGCAGCATTTATAACAGCTGGTACACCCACAGCGGCAGTTGAGGCATTAAATGCAACGACGAAAGTAAATATTATTGGTGTAGATCCTGGTAAAGCAGATGCATTAATTGAGAAATATCCATACTATGCAAAAGATACAGTAAAGGCTGGAACTTATGGTATTGCTAATGATACTGAAACAGTGTCAGTTCTTGCGATGCTTGCAGTGAGAAAGGATCTTCCAGATGATGTTGTTTATTCAATGACAAAGGCTATCTATGATAATAAAGATAAAATTTCCCATCCAAAAGGAGCGTTCATCAAAGCAGAAACTGGTTTAGCTGGTATAAGTATTGATGTTCACCCAGGTGCACAAAAGTACTTTGACGAAAAGAAATAATGTAATAGCTAACAATTATCGCTTATAGTGAGTGAAAAGTAATTAATAAAGAGGCTCGGGTTGCGTAAAGCTTCGGGTCTCTTTTCTTACTTTAAATCCTGGTGAAAAGTCAATAGCTTTTTAAGTGGAGGAACAAATGTTGTGCGACAGAGGAAAGCGCTTATAGTTTTTGCTATTTTATGTAGTATCTTATGCCTAGTTATTTTTCTTCCTTTCCAAAAGGTATTCGCATTTACGGAAACGCGCACTGTGCATCCGATACTGCATTATATACCACTAACAACTGAGGAGACCTTTCAAATTAGATACACTCATTCTATTCATAAATCGGATGTGCTAGAACATTATCGATACATAGGTGGGAAGCGTATTCAAATGGTAGGAATGGAGTATGAAGATTTAGCAATTGGTATGCCGAGCAATGCTGAGGAGAATCAAATATTTACAGAGCGTAATGGTAAATATTATTTACAGTTTGACAACGAAATTATCGACAATTTTACAATATTTATTGGTGATTTAGATTTAGATCTTGTGTTGATATACGAGCACTATGAATATGATTTAAAAAAAAGATTTACAAAGGGGTAGTTCTTATTTATTTGAGGTGAAGCGTTTATCACTTTATGAACAATGGAAAGGAGTAAGGATGAGATGACAAAACAGCAAAAATTAGAAGACAAAGAAAAAGTAGAAGAATTCGAACAAATATCTGCTGAGGAGCAGCAAGCAATCCTTGAGAAATACGATATAGAATCGAATGTACGAACAATTACTGGCATCATGAAGCATGTCATTTTCTTTGGACTATTAGCATTTTCATTGTTTCAATTATACACAGCAATCTTTGGCCAATTTCCAGCTCAAATACAGCGTACAATTCATTTAGGATTTGGTTTAACACTTATTTTCTTGCTGTTCCCTGTTCGGAAAAAAAGCTGCAAAGCATAAAATCGCATGGTTTGATTATATTTTAGCAATCCTATCCATTGTAGTAGGTTCGTATTGGACTATTAATTACACGAATCTTGTAAATAGTAATGGAACGATTACACAATTGGATTTTATAGTTGGAATAATTGCTGTTGTATTGGTTCTTGAGGCAGCTCGTCGTGCAGTTGGATTACCAATTACAATCATTGCAGTTGTGTTTTTGATATATGCGTACTTTGGTCCATATTTTCCTTCATTTATGGCACACCGCGGTCAGGATATAGAGAGTATCGTTAATCTTATGTATTATACGACTGATGGTATTTTTGGTACGCCAATTAGTGTTTCTGCTACATTCATCTTTGTATTCTTACTTTTTGGTGCTTTTCTGGTAAAGACAGGAGTAGGGCAATATTTTAATGATTTAGCCGTAGCTCTTGCAGGTAAATTAATTGGGGGTCCTGCTAAGGTAGCGGTGTTTTCCAGTGCGTTACAGGGGACAATTTCGGGAAGCTCTGTTGCGAATGTTGTAACATCAGGCTCATATACGATTCCTATGATGAAAAAGCTTGGGTATCGAAGAGAGTTCGCGGGTGCGGTTGAAGCAGCGGCCTCTACTGGTGGTCAGTTAATGCCACCAATTATGGGTGCAGCAGCATTTTTAATGGTTGAATTTATTGGACGTAACATAACATATTGGGATATTGCGAAGGCAGCTGCAATACCTGCGCTGTTGTATTTTACAGGTATTTGGATTATGACGCATTTTGAGGCAAAGCGTGTAGGATTAAAGGGTTTACGTGATGATCAAATGCCAAATCGACGAGAGGTATTTAAGAAAATTTATTTGCTGTTACCAATTATCGCTATCATCATATTAATGCTAACAGGTACACCAGTGATGCGTGCTGCTCTCTACGGCATTATTATTTCTATAGGTGTAGCAATGTTTAATAAAGAAACACGATTAAAGCCAAAAGATATTATTGATGCACTAGTTGAAGGAGCACGTACAGCTCTTGGTGTAGTAGCTGCAACTGCCTGTGCAGGTATTATCGTTGGTGTTGTAGTAAAAACAGGCTTAGGCTTAAGTCTCGCAAATAGTTTAGTATCATTAGCTGGTGGTAGTATTATTTTAACACTAATTTTTGTTATGATTGCCTCATTAATACTAGGAATGGGGGCTCCTACAACTGCAAACTATGTCATAACATCAACAATTGCTGCTCCCGCAATCGTAGCTTTATTATCACCGAACACACCACAGGAATTGGTGCCAGTAGTTGTCTTATTATCAGCTCATTTCTTTGTGTTCTATTTCGGCATTATTGCTGATATAACACCACCAGTAGCACTCGCTGCCTTTGCGGCTTCAGGTATTTCTGGAGGAGATCCTATTAAAACAGGTGTAAACTCAGCCAAACTTGCCATTGCTGCGTTTATTATTCCTTACATGATTGTCTTTTCACCTGCGTTACTAATGATTGATACTACGATACCGCAAATTTTATGGGTCGTATTTACTGCAATTACCGGTATGGTAGCGATTGGGGCAGGGGTAATCGGTTACTGGTATCGTAAAATGCTTTGGGTTGAACGTTTGATAGCAATTGCTGCCGGTCTATTACTAATCTATCCAGAGAAATTCTCGGATTGGGCAGGGCTAGCAATTTTTATCATATTGTTTATCATTCAGTTTATAACACAGCATAAAGACATTCCTGGAAAAAGAGACAAGAATGATACTAGTGTAACAGCGTCTTAAATACTTAATGAAATTTAACAGGAATCTGCTGATTATTATAGGGATTAAACCATTGTATAAGGTTTATTTTCCCTATAGTTTTCATGTAGATTCTTTTTACTTTCTGAAAAGTCTTTATCCATATTATGGTTTCTATTAATCTAATTAAGTGATTGGTTTTATATTTATTATGCATATGTAGCATTATTTGTTGCTTTTTTTATAAAAAGGCAATGTATAATTCTGTTATCAGAAAATTCAATTAAATAGGGGTGATAAAATGAAAAAGCTGTTCAATTCGAAGTTTGAAACGTATTTAATGGATCAAGAGCCTGAATTAGCGATGGAAGAAGAAAAAAAATGAAGAGCAGGCTACAATCATTCACTATGATGAATATCCACAAGGTTTTTTTACAAGTTTATAATATGTATTTGATGGACTGTGTGAAAGAGACTAAACTTTCAGCACAGTCCTTTTGTTTCGTATATACGAAATATGAAGTTTGTATAAAATATTTGAATATGGGTCGAATTACATATGTACTTTTCTGAAATTATTTCATGTATAATGGGAAACAAAAATGAGTATGAGGTGTAATGATGTCAGATATTGTAACGTTAGAAGAATCAATATTTCAATGGTTTGATCATTTTCATAAATTTCCTGAGGTAAGCTGGAAGGAATTTGAGACAACTAAAAAAAATTGCGTCCATACTAGACGAATTAAATGTGTCATATCGTTTATTAGGCGATGTGCCTGGATTAATTGCTGAAATTGGGACAGGGGATGAGATCGTTGCTGTTAGAGCAGATATTGATGCTTTGTGGCAAGAGGTAGATGGGAAATGGCAGGCGAATCACTCTTGTGGTCATGATGCAAATATGACAATGGTTCTTGGTGCATTATTACTACTTAAAGATTTACCCTTGCAACATCGTGTTCGGTTTATTTTTCAACCTGCTGAAGAACTAGGAAATGGAGCCTGTGCAGCCTATGATCGTGGAGCAGTTGAAGGGGTATCGCATTTATTCGGTGTACATTTAAGACCGATTGAAGAATTGCCACTTGGAAAGGTTTCTCCAGCCATCCATCATGGTGCAGCTTATTTTTTTAGAGGGAACAATTCAAGGTATAGATGCACATGGTGCAAGACCACATCAAGGTAAGAATGCTATTGATGTGATTATGGCTGTTCAACAAATGCTGAACAGTATTCATCTATCACCGTTTGAACCACATTCTGCAAAACTAACAAAAATTATTGCAGATGGCGGTAATACAAATATTATTCCGGGTAATGCTAGCTTTTCGATGGATATTCGCGCACAGCAAAATCAACAGCTCGAATTACTCCGAAGTCGTATTGAGTCTGGTTTAAAAGCTATACAGTTACAGTTTGAAATTGATATGAACTGGAAGTGGATTGATTACACGCCAGGTGCTGAAGTTTCACCAATTGCAGCAAGAATGGCGAAAGAGGCAATCATTGAAACGTTAGGTGAGGAGCATTTGGCGGATGAAATCACTACACCAGGTAGCGATGATTTCCATTTCTACACGGTGAAAAAAACCAGAACTAAAAGCGGCGATGATTGGTATTGGGGCTAATTTGACACCAGGATTACATCATCCTAAGATGACCTTTGAGCGTAGTGCGCTGATCGATGCTGCAAAAGTACTTGCGTGTGTATTAGAAAAAAAATCCAAAATCCGAATAAAAAAATAAAGCTATATTAAAA
>BBDJ01000051.1 GCA_001312325.1 Lysinibacillus pakistanensis
TCTTGATTTCATTGACATAATAGTATTTCAACAACAATAAAAGCTTCTACTTATTCATTCTCCTCTTCATTACTTTCACTATGGTTAGAGGATGAATGGATATCGCTATCAATAACGAGACTATCCCTTACTTTTATTCCTTGTTGTCCCCCAGCTTCATCATTATCATTCCCAGCTATACCGCTGCGACCATTTCCATCGGCGAATTGAGAGTTGACGTTTCTAGTGCTGCCGTTAATTGCATTTTGACCGCCTTGGTTTGCATTAGTACCTACATCCTTATTGATTTGCCCACCACCCTCAGCCCTTTGTTCAAAGTGGATATCCGTATTACCGATGTTAAAAGTAAAATTGATGGTAATATGATTTTTGGCTGGATCCTTTGAGTGTTCATTATCACGTTTATGATCAGACAAAGTTTTCACTCCCTTCATTTTAGTATCATTATTAAGATATTAATATTTTTCGAACTTACTTGTATATGTAGCCAGACAATGAATAAATAATACAGAGAATAAGAAAACATTGAAAGCTGCTCTTTATCATATAAATTTGTTAAAATAAATAGGATTTGAATATTTAAAGAACTGGAACGGTGAATCAACTTTGAGAACATTTAAAAAGGTTTATATAGAGATAACGAGTGTCTGTAATTTAGCCTGTAGCTTTTGTCCGCCAACTGCCCGTGCAAAGGGTCTGATAAAAGTAGAACAATTTAATCACATACTGGATGAAATACGTCCACACACAAAATATATTTATTTGCATGTAAAGGGAGAGCCACTGTTACATCCTCGAATTGACCAGCTGCTTGATGCTGCACATGCAAAAGGTTTTAAAGTAAATATTACAACAAATGGGACGCTGATTAAAAAGAATCGTGAAAAGCTACTAGGAAAACCAGCCTTACGTCAAATCAATTTCTCTTTACATAGCTTTGATGGACATGAGGGATCAGAAAATCGGGAAAAATATTTAGGAGATATATTGGATTTTGTTCGTGCTGCGCGAGAATACAATACAATTATTTCCTATCGTTTATGGAATTTACAAAAGGACCATGTCTCTGAAATCGCTGCCCGTAGAAACCGTGAAACATTGGAAGTTCTAGAGAATGAATACCATCTAGACTATCACATAGAAGAAAAAGTGCAGCCTGGTAAAGGTGTAAAAATTGCTCCTAATATTTATTTAAATCAGGATCATGAATTTAGATGGCCAAGCTTACTTGCTCCTGAGGATGAAGGCAAGGGTTTTTGCCATGCACTTCGAAGCCAGGCTGCTATTTTAGTGGATGGTACTGTTGTGCCATGCTGTCTAGATGGTGAGGGTGTCATTAATTTAGGGAATGTGCATGAGAAATCCTTTGGTGAAATTGTGGAAGGAGAACGTGCAAATAATATTGTCGATGGATTTTCACGGAGAGAAGCGGTCGAGGAGCTTTGTAGAAAATGCGGATACCGCCAAAAATTCGGTATGGAATAAAAACTACAATATAATTCCCATTCAGGACTTGGTGTTTGTTTTGTCGAATGCATAAGGAAATCTTGGTTTTGAGGGGGAAGATTGCTGAATTAATAAGAATATGTGCATGATTGACTTGTATTTGTGCAGATAGAAGGCTTTTTGTATTTAATAGAATATTCGTTATAGCTTTCTTTCCTAGGGGTGTGCGATGAGCCTCTGCTATTCCAATTTTATATAAACATTTATTATTAGGCTTCGTTACTTCATAGACATTATAGTTTTTTTTACAGCATTAAATTCATTTGGCTTTAGCTAAATGGATTTTTTTATATGGACAAAATAAGGGTATGCCTTTTGATAAAATAAAGAGGATTTAGAAAAAAAGGAGGCAATCTTCGCTATGACCATCTATGAGCAAATTAAAGAATTATTGGCGGATAAAGTGAATCAAATCGTAACAACTGCACAAGTAAAAGAAGAGTTACAACGAAAATTCAATACAAATCCAGGAAGTGTTATTTTATCGGACTATTGTTACAATCGGTATAACAAGGGAATCCTTTTCCAAAAGCATTTATTTCAATACATTACAAAAAGCACATACAAATACATAGGAGAAAATTTTGCATATACTGGCCTTATATTTCATAAGCCACAAAAACAGAATGGTGAATTAATCGTTGGAGAGTGGCGAAACGGTGTAAAGGTTCTATATGATAAACCTATTAACATTAATACTACACCTGAGTCGTTAAATATTATTAGTACCAGTCAAATCGTTAAATTATATGAGGATTATAACGAGATACTAAAGTATGAAATGAGTCTCCTTGGCTGTAAACCTACAGAATTACGTCATTTAATTGGACGAATTGGTGAATTTTTATGTGCAATCGTTACGATGGGCAGTCTCTCTAAACAGACGAATCAACATGGGTTTGATGTCATCAGTAATGGAAAAAAAATTAGCGTAAAAACCACAGCACAAAGCACAGGTTTTATTACCTTAAATCAGAATACATTTAACGCATTTGATGAAATTTTTGTTGTACAATACAGTAATGATGATTTTAATACTATTTATTATGGACCTAAGGAGCCAATACAAAATATTGCTAGAAAGTATGAAAATAAGTATGAGGTAGATATTAATCGAATTAAGGCAGTGTATCAAGAAATTTCAAAAAAAGAATTTTTAACCTTATTGTTAAAAACAGCCCCAATGTTATTGACCATTGGAGCTGTTTTTCTTTGATTGTAAATCAATCGTATCTAAAAAATCCTTCGTAATGCGTACTACGTATTTTACTTCGTCTAAATTACGCTCCCTTAATAATGAACGATGGATATCAAGCATGAGGTTCTTTTCTTCAATATCAGTAACGCCAGATAATTTTTGGAAATTAAAAAGCTCCTCAGGGGCAATATCTAACGCTTTCATTAGTGTTTCTAGAGTATTCAAAGTAATATTCGATTGCCCATGTTCAATATTTGAAACTCTACCTTTGCTAAAACCTAATTTTCCCGTTCTTTCTGCCACTTCTTCCTGACTAAGTCCCTTGGATACTCTGATAATACGGAGTTGTTCACCTACTAGCTTTAAAAAGTCTGACATATGAATCACCTCTATGTAAAAAGCTAGTGAAAAACCTTAAAAATGCATATACTATTATGTTGGTATAATAGAGATTATGTTGCATTAAAATGGTACAATTAATAAAAGGAAGCTTTTATTATGGCAAGTGCAGGTGAAAAATGAGTTTCCATGTATGTTAGATTGGAGGATTCAAGCATGGTTAAATGTTATCGATTAGATGAGGTAGCTATAATAGAGACTGGTGAAATAGTACCGAAGAAAAAAATATTTCTCAAAAAGAGGATCTCCCTTCATTTCAGCAAAATACTTAAAGCAGCTAATACCAAATGGTAAAATTGCTGAATTACCGAAAATTGATCGTACATATGAAAAATATTTTAAGTGTACAACAGTCCCCGCGAAAACTATCATACTTACGAAAACTAACTTAAATGCTACCAATAAGCAAGTGTATCAATGTGAAGAAGAAGTATGGATTGCTAAGGATCTCGTAGCGATTATTCCAGATGAATCGATTATTTTAAGCGATTATTTATACCATTTTTTTGAACTGGTATCGTGTTAATAAAGAATGGTACCATCTACATCAAATTTCCCTTAAAATTCCTACTGTTGAGGTTCAATATAGTATGGTACAAATTTTAAATAAAGTGCAGCATTTAATAATCAATAAAGATTTTTTATTGACCCAAATAGATGGGTTACCACAGTATTTTCACCATTTCTCTGTACCGATAGAAGGGCACGCCAAAAATGTATGTCATGGGTTTAATCAGGTTCAGCACCTTTACAATCTTTTGCTATATAGAATTTTTAAGGGCGAATTATTAAAGGACATACAAGGAACAGACTTTTTTTAAAACATTCAGCATTCAGTAGCGTAAATAAGTGGTGCGAGCGAGAGAAGTTAAACCCTCGCACCGACTTTTATATATCAATAATAATTGGCAGTATCATTGGTTTTCTTTTTGTTTGTGTAAAAAGATATTGACCCACAGCGCGTTTAATTTCTCTCTTTAAGACATGAATTTGCTGTCTACCTTCCTCTTGTAGCTCATTGACTGTTTCTTTTACAAGAAAATTAACTTTTGTTAAAAGCTCCTCAAAATCTTTTGCATAAACAAAGCCTCGTGAAATTGTATCTGGCTCTGAAACAAATGTTCCATCAGCCTTACTAAGTGTTAAAACGATGACTAGCATTCCATCCTCAGAAAGCTGTTTACGATCACGTAGGACAATGCCTTCTACCTCGCCGATACCAATGCCATCTACATATGTGTCTCCGGACGGAATTTTTCGGGTTTGTCTAGCCTTTGCATTTTCAATATCAACAACATCCCCATTCTTCATAATAAAGGTATGTCCTCTCTTGACACCAACAGATTCTGCTAGCAAGCGATGCTGGTGTAACATTCGAAACTCCCCATGAATGGGAATGAAAAATTTAGGCTTCATTAAAGTGAGCATTAGTTTTAAATCCTCCTGATAGCCATGTCCTGAAACATGCATACCTGTATGGCTGGAGGAGCCATAAATAACCTTTGCGCCAAGCTGAAATAAATTATCAACAATGCGTGAAACACCCTTCTCATTTCCTGGAATAGGGGATGAGGCTAAAATTACTGTGTCATCAGGTAAGATTTTTACCTCACGATGACTACCACTTGCTAGCCGTGATAGAGCTGCTAATGGCTCCCCCTGACTACCCGTACATAGTACGACTACTTCCTCGGGTGAGAGATATTTTACTTCACGAGCATCGATTAACATATCCTCTGGAATGTTTAAATACCCTCGCTCAAGCGCTACATCCACCACATTTACCATGCTACGACCTAGCAATGCAAGCTTTCTATCTGTAGCGATAGTAGCATTGACAATTTGTTGAATACGATTCACATTTGAGGCAAACGTAGAAATAATAATTTTACGCTCGGCATGTAAAAATGCTTCTTCAATATGCTCACCGACAAGCATTTCTGAAGGTGTTAACCCTGGTCTTTCAGCATTGGTACTTTCAGAGATAAGGCCAATACGCCATTTGTGCCGATTTCAGCCATCTTATGAATATCTGCAAACTGATTGTTAACAGGCGTTAAATCAAATTTAAAATCACCAGTGTGTACTACATTTCCTTCAGGAGTATGGAAAACGATTCCTAGACAATCAGGTATACTATGATTTGTTCGGAAGAAACTAACATCAACTTGTCCAAGGTTTAATAATGAATCAGAATGAATTTCAATTAAATCGGTTTCTCGTAAAAGCTTATGCTCTTTTAGTTTTAATTCGATTAATCCAAGCGTAAATCGTGTGGCATAAATAGGAACATTCAACTTTTTTTAAAAGGTAAGGAATTCCTCCAATATGATCCTCATGCCCATGTGTCACAATTAATGCTTTAATTTTTTCTTTGTGTTCCTGTAAATACGTAATATCAGGGATGATTAAATCAATTCCCAGCAAGCTTTCGTCTGGAAACTTTGCACCACAGTCAATGATTAGCATATCGTTTCCATACTGTACTACATACATATTTTTGCCAATTTCGTTAATGCCACCTAAAGCAAAAATAGATAATAAATTGTTTTTTTGTGGACAAGCGTATCCCTCCAATTCTTTTTGTTGCTTCAGCATTATGTAGTATAGCTATAAGCGTTTCATCCTATACGAAAAGACAATTTGAGGGATTAACTTTCATCCAATCATTAATATTAGATTTTTAAGAAGAATAGAATAGAATAGAATAGAGCAACGAACAGAATAAAGGAGATGTAATGTTGTCGAATTACTTACAGCATGCAGTATTTGAGCATCGATTTTGGCTGAGAATACTGAAAGATCATTCTCAATTCATTCATGATTCATTATATCCATCAGAAACAGAGGAAATTAAAAAGGCGAGTTCATTTATCCAACAATTTACACAACTGCTTGCTTATGTGAATTCAATAGATGCCAATAATGCGGTACCCTTTTCAGTAACTGTTGATGAAGCAGTAGAGCAACTAAAGCAATTTAAATTTCATATCCTCAGAAAGCAATTAGTAGGAAATATTAATATTCATCTACCACCAACCTTTATTAATCATATGGTCAATGAATTAGAGGAATATCAAATTGTACTAAGCTATCTTAAGAAAGGAGAAGTTCCACCTATTTTTCATGAACTGCATCATCATTTACTCTGGCTTTTAGATGCATCAGGACATGCAGGAGCCATTCATGATGATTTGGATGGGGTGGAGCAAAGGCTGAAGCAAAAAAGCCACGAATTTACACAGCATTTTGATCAATTTTATTTAAAAGCAGTAGAGCTTACTGGTTATTTACGTTCTAATATAGAAACATTCCCCGCATTAAACCGCTTTAATAAAGAAGTAGAGCTAGAAATGACTTTATTTAAAACTTTTTTTACGTGAGTTAGAGGAAATGGAATTAAGTGCAGAAGTATTAGGAACGTTTACAGCACTTATGGCGGATCATATGCTGAGAGAGGAGCAATATTATTTATCGAAGCTAGCTCAATCTAGAGAGCAGGAATAATTGGTAAAAAGGCTATCTGACAATGTAGAGAAGAGATAGCCTTTTATTTTTTAAGGATGGATAAAAACACTTGTACCGATTGGAATAATGCTCGCTAGCTCCTCTACATCCTGATTATGCATGCGAATACAGCCACGTGATACGGCATGCCCGATAGAGCTAGGATCATTAGTTCCATGAATGCCGTAATGCTCCTTCGAAAGACTCATCCACATTGTGCCAAAGGGACCTCCAGGGTTTGGTGCCTTATTTATGATGATAAAATTGCCAATCGGCGTATCATGTAGCATTCTACCAACCGCAATCGGATACTGTTTTTGTAGAACATCATTTTTATATAATCGAAGCCAGCGATTATCTGTGGATATTTCAATTTTATAGGGAATTGTATTGGCACTAGGAATTCCAGGGATGATTATTTGTTGTCCTATATAAAGTGCATTTGGATTGATTCCTGGATTGGCTGCAATGATAGATGAAAGGGGTGTACGATAATCTCTCGCTATTTGAGGTAATGTTTCTCCGGTTTTCACTGTATGGACCAATGCCATCACCTCCTCATGTTTTTCTATAAGATATGCTAACGGCATGAAAAAATCCGATAAAGAATTACATATTGGGACATGATAAGCAGTAAATCCAGTAGTCAAGGAGCTATAGCCAAATGAAAGAGTATAAAATAACATATTTCTTTGATGAAGTGCATTATGTAAGAAGATTTATTCATATTGAGTCTCAGGAAAAGGCAGAAGCGTTGGTACGGAGTGAACGAGATCAATATATATCCTTTACAGATAGTAGGGGAATATATCATGAACTGCATACAAAGCATGTGAGAGTTATACAAATTTCTGAATACCATCGTGTTGATAAAAGTATAAAAATGAAAAACACATAAAATACTCACCACTACACACATTAGTGTTAAAGGAGTGAGAATAATGGATAAAGACAATATACCACATGAAAAAAAAGATGTTTATGAATTTAGCAAGTAAGGATAAGCCTGATATGGTTGATTCAGATAGGATTAGCATTTTTGATTTGCACGAAGATATGCAAACAGTAGATGCTATACCGATTGAAGAACTAAATAAAAGAGTGGAACGTGAAGGTGACGAACTAATTGAATTGCAGCCAGATGAATTATAGGAGGTCATAGAAGCCATGAATAATCAAAATGATGCCAAGTATACTGTTGCTGGTACCGATATTAATGATGTCAAAAGAAAAAAATGCAGAGGCAGGCTTATCTTACAATGAGGTAAAAAAAGCTTTTGGCACAGAATGGTGGGCACGGTACGGCGATGTATAGTGATACAGACGTTACAGAGGTAAAGCAACAGATTCAGGGGAAAAATCAATAAGTAAATTTAGGAGGGGTATGTATGTACTCCTCTTTTGTTATTATGTAGAGTAATTAAGGAGGTGATTAGCCCAATGACTGTTGAAGAAAATAATTGTCCATTATGTGGAAAAGGAAATCACTGCGGTATAGCCAATGGGCAAAAAGACTGTTGGTGCATGACAGTGTATTTTCCTGAAGAAATCTTTCAAGCAGTGCCACAGGAATTACGCAAATGTATTTGTCAAAAGTGCTTGGATACATATAAAAATACAAAATAGGTTTGGGCGTAATGTATAGGGTGTAGCAAAAACATTTGGTGAGCCATACTATACTCCTGGCACGCTAAAATAATAAAAGCACTTGTTAAAGGGAACTAATGATTATTCATTGGTACATTTGTCTACCACACATCAACCTTTCAGGCATACATTACTCTGAAAGGAGTGTGTCTAATGGCTAAATCAATTGAACTCAGTAATGTTACAAAGGCATATTTAGAGGAATATCAACGAATCCTCGATAAAATGATACAGGGTATGACCTATGTGACCATTACATGTAGTATCTCTGAAAATTTTATTAAACAAATTATCCCGCATCAAGTAGCTGCCATTAAGATGTCAGAAAATGTTTTACGCTATACAACAAATATACCTGTTCAAAATCTCGCATTAGAAATTATTAAAACAAGTACAGAGACGCTAGAATGCTTGGAAGCGATACAAAATAGATGCTGTATCGTCCAAAATTCGGAGTATGAATTGTATGAATATATGTGTGCCTACAAAGAAATTACCCAAGCGATGTTCCAGGCGATGTGTGCACCACCAGTCTCTAATAATATTAATATCAACTATCTAAGGGAAATGATTGTTCATCATCAGGGTGGGGTACGATTGGCACAGAATGTATTGAGATTCTGTATTTGCCAAGAGTTAATACCTATTCTACGATGTATGATTGATACAATGTGTCAGCAGATTTGTGATATGGAAAAACTGCTAGATGCATTGCAGGATTGTGAAAATTGCTAGCTTTATCGCAAAAAAAAGTCCTATCGAAAAAAACGCTAAAATCAAAAGATGATTTTGGCGTTTTTGTTGAATAAATAGATATAACAAAATGAAAATTGTCAATAAGGTGTACAAAAAAATAAGAAAGTGTAAAGAATTTAAAGAGATTCTATGCTAGTTTTTGTATTATTGGTAAAATATTATATGCTAATTTTCATTCATAATTATGGTAGTTAATAATGGATGAAAAGAACCAAGTTATGGATAAGAATTGAAAAAATAGCTTAACGAATTATAGATTTGAATGCTTGTATTTAAAATTTAGGGGAGTGGACTACTATGTTCAAAAGGAAGAAAATTAATCTAGACTATGATTATTTTTCAGCTGAAAAAAAATTCAGACATTGAGGCAAATGAGCGTTTTAAAGAAAAACTAGATTTCCTCGCATTATCTAGAATTAGAAGAGAATCAGTAAGCTTTTTAAGAAAAATTTACGAAAATAATAGGAAGGAAATATTAGATAATTTTTATGATCGTTTATTAGAAATTCCTGAATTTAATCATGTTATCAATACGCATTCAACTGTGGAGCGCTTAAAAGGCTTATTCGACTCTCATTTTATCAGCTTGTTTGATGATGAATTGGACTTAGACTATGTCTTTAAAAGACGGAAAATTGCTTATGTTCATGCACGAATTGGTGTTTTGCCAAACTGGATGATTTCGGCCTACACGCTTATAAATCAACTAATTATCCCGTTGATTGTGAAGGAATTATCCCGTGATCAGGATAAAATGCTGGATGTATTACTGTCCTATGATAGTTTAGTGACGATTGACCAGCAAATTATTCTTGAAACATACATTGAAATCCAAGGAGGCTCAGTTGTCAATGGCTTAGGCGAGATTATTACATATAATACACAATTAGACTCCATTAAAGAGCTTATTGAATTTCAAGAAACCCAACAAAAGGAAATCATTGCGGTGGACAACTCCATGCATGATTTAGATGCGAGTATTGAGGAAATAGCAGCTTCAGTAGGGGATATCTCCACTCATACAAAACAGGCATTGGAAAAATTAAATGGAGATTTAGAGTCACTGCAACAAGTTTCTGCCATTTTACAGTCAACAGATGAAGGTCATAAGTCCATGCAAGACGATATTGTTCGCTTAGTTGAACGGGTTAACAGTGTAGCGAAGCTAATGGAGCTAATTAAAAGAATCGCGGACCAAACAAACTTATTGGCACTTAATGCTTCGATTGAGGCTGCACGAGCAGGTGAGGCTGGTAAAGGCTTTGCTGTAGTAGCTGAAGAGGTACGAAAGCTGGCAGATGATACAAGTACATCGGTAAAATCCATTCATACTGATATTCAGGAGCTATTACTTATTACGAATAATATTAACACCTTAACAAATCAATTCTCACAGGATTTACATCAGGGTGTTACAGATACACTGCAAATTTCACATACACTTACTGAATTAAATAAAAATCTTCAGCACCAAGGAATACGCTTTGAGGAAATTGCGACAACGACTAGAGCACAAGCAGAATCATCATCAGAAATTTCAGAGCGCAATCGTAATATAACGGAGAGCATGCAAAAAAAGTAAGGTGATTGTGTTTGATATGGGTTCTGCGATTTATAAGCTAAGTAAAATGATTGATGGCTATCGTTCATCTACTATTTCGAAAAACTTTATCATCAGCCAAGAGGATATTATTGAACTGGCAATTACAGACCATTTATTATGGCGCTGGAAAATTTATAATTTATTGCTAGGCTTTGAACAAATGACGGAGCAGGATGTTGGTTCCCCAAAGGAATCTCGACTTGGAGAATGGTACTACGGTACAGGGAAAAAGTTGTTGAGTAATGAGCAGGCATACATTGTATTAGAGCGTCCATTTATCCATGTTCATGAATTAGCAAAAAAAGGCAGTTCAAGAGTACAATCGAGGTAATAAAGCAGCGGCTGAAACTTACTTAACTGAAATTACCAATGAATCGTATATAGTCATCGACAAACTTAAAGAGCTAAAGGAAATTTTAATGAACGAGAAAAAGCAATATATTCATTAATACAAAAGGGCCTTCCTGTACGGGAGAGCCCTTTCTATTATCTAACACGATGATGAAGCCTTACATTTTCAAGTACGGATGCACACATAAATGTTACTGTTCGTTTTTCGCTGTCATAGAGACACCACTCACGATGATCAACAACAGAGCCAACATTGATGCCATATTGCTTATCCTGTAACACGATAGGTTGACCAAAGCGAATTCGAATAGGTAGTTTTTTTATTGCCATGATAAAGACCAGATTCATGGCTATGTCCAAAGAAAAGGAGTGATTTTTTTAAATGAAGGGAATGTCGGCTGCCATGACACGCTCCATTTAAATTGATGTCCATGCATTAGTACAGCCCCTTCAATTTCCATTGTTTCAGGTAGTTTTGTAAATCGTTCAATGCCCGTTACACGTGTAATTCTTTCCTCTTGGTTGCCACGAATCGAAGGAAATGTTAGTAAATTTTCAAAGTCATTATTGACAATGGCAGCTTTTTGAAGGGATAAACCAGATACTATTTGTGCCTTTTTCTTACTTACAGTACATTCATATAAGTCCCCTAAACCTATAATTATGGCATCTTTGGCAGTTTCCTGGATATGAGCTAATACCGCCCTTGTATCTTCTATATTAGAATGTAAATCTCCTAAAAGTGCGTACTGCATTTTAACCAAGCCTTTCTTAAAAACTTTGTATAAATATCATACACCTAACAGAAATTGATAGAAAAGTAAAATGTCTAAGTATATTTTGAAGCATGTTGTTCATATTTTCGAATAGGTAGAAAAATTGCCACATTTTTAATAGCCTGATAGAATGTAATCATAATTTTCTGAAAATTATGCGGTGCCAAGGTCTATTAAAGGTAGTTCGTTTTTGAAGTTAAAAATAAAATTTCAGGGGGCTTATAATGACAATGCTAATGACAGATATTTTACAAAACTATGCTGTGCAACAACCTGAAGGAATTGCAACGTTATATGATGGAAAAAGGCTAACCTATCAAGAATTTTTCAAATGTGCAGAAACCTTTGCAGCTTATTTACAAGAGCAGGGTTTTAAGAAAGATGATGTCATTGCCTTATACACATTAAATTCTGATTTATTTTTAATCGCGTATATCGGAGTTCAATTAGCGGGTTTTGTAGCTATGCCCATTAATACTAAATTAGCGGCTCCAGAAGTGGAATTTATTTTTAATCATTCAGAAGCAAAAGGACTCATTTATGATGAGCGATTAAGTGAAATACTAGCAGGTATTCCATATTCCTTTTCGCATGCTGTTGGGTTTAAGGAAATGGAAAAAAATTATAGAGACATACACAGGACAGCTACGTTCTGTCAAATTGGTGAATGGTGATACTGCAGTTGTTATGTATACATCTGGGACGACAGGTAAGCCAAAGGGAGTAATGCTAACGCATCAAAATATTGTCTCAACGGCAGAGATATGGTCATCCTCAATGAATATGACGAAGGAAGATAGAATGTTTATTTGCACGCCTTTATTTCACTGTGCAGGACTTCATGTATTTGCAATGCCGATGTTTTATCAGGCGGTACTGTTATCATTGAAGAAGCCTTTTCGCCAGCAAATACATTAAAGCAGCTTGCCACGACTGAGGCGACAATCTTTTTCGGTGTTCCGTCAATGTATACAATAATATTAAATACACCTAGCTTTATGGAACATACATTTAAGCGTTTACGTTTATTATGTTATGGGGCAGCTCCAATGCCATATGAGCTTGTGAAGCAAGTGAAAGAGGCATTTCCAAATGTCAAGGTACAAAATCTTTATGGTCAAACTGAAAACTCACCTGCAGCTACCTCTCTTTTAGATAAGGATGCATTAACAAAAATTGGATCAGTAGGAAAACCATTGACTCAAACAGAGGTACGTGTAGTAGATAGCTTTGGAGAGTCTGTTCCGTCGGGTGAGGTAGGAGAAATTTGTGTAAGAGGCCCACAGGTAATGAAAGGCTATCTTCGAAACGAGGAAGAAACAGCTAGAACGATTAGAGATGGCTGGCTCCTATCAGGGGATTTAGGCCGTTTTGATGAAGATGGCTATCTTTACATTGTTGATCGTAAAAAAGATATGATTATTCGTGGTGGTGAAAATATTTATCCAATTGAAATAGAAGAGGTTTTATATCAGTTACCAGAAATTTTAGAGGCAGCGGTTGTTGGACTACCACATGAGGTATATGGAGAAGTACCAAAGGCATTTGTCGTATTAAAGGAAGGCAAAGCTCTTGGCGAGGAGTCCATAGTGGCCTATTGCCGAAAGCAGCTTGCAAAATATAAAGTACCTTATGAGATTGAATTTCTAGCAGAGCTACCTCGTAATGCCTCGGGAAAAGTATTAAAACATACTTTGCGCCCTAAGGTAAGTACGCATTAAATAATATGATTGTTAAAATGGACAAAGGAAATCTCTGTGAATGACGGTGCTTTAAACACACATAGCTATTGTAGCCTTTAGCTTTCGTCACCTTGTGTAGAAAAGCGAGTTGGTCACAGATTTCCTTGATCATTTTGACGCAGATTCATTAAAGAAAGATAGAATAGGAACGACTATGAAATTAGCGTATAATAGAGTCTACGACAAATTGAAATATAGATTTGAAGTGGTGGTCTTCAAAATAGAATAGGAGCGGAATTTGTCTTGTGGACGGGGTTTAAACGCTTTTTACTAATAGGTATTATCATCATTATGTTACTTTCAGGCTGTAATCAATTTTCGCAGCAGGAAAAACAAAAAAAGTGAATTAACAGTTTTAACGGTAGAGTTTAATAGTGGTGCACCCATCCCGAATCTTTATATAACGGTTACTGATGTGAAGACGGGAAAAATAGTAGAGGATGTAATTGGCTCTGATGAGGGAGAGGCAACCTTTTCAAAGTTAATAGAGGGACAGGAGTATGCTATTGCTGCAACTACACTTGAAAATAGTACTGAAAATAATGGCTATACAACAATTGAAAATTTTACGTACGATTCAACAAAGCCGTACTATCGACTCCAAACACATTTTTCAAGAGATGAGCAGGAATTGGATGTACCAGTTGTTATGCAAAATCCTGAGCTACCACATGGCTGTGAAATTACATCGTTAACAGCCGTCTTAAATTATTATGGTGTGAATGTTACAAAGCTTGAAATGGCTGATACGTATTTACCGAAGCAAAAAAATTTCTATTGTAGACGGGCAACGATTTGGTCCAAATCCAAATCAGGCCTTTGCAGGTGATCCTAGAGATAAAGCAAACGGTATGTATGTCTTTGCAGCTCCAATTGTCAAAGCGGCAGAGGCAGTAATAGCTGATAAACAGGCAAATTTACGTGTCACAAATATGAGTAAAGCCTCGCAGGATGAAATTTTACAACTTGTTCGGGAGGGTGTACCCGTTGTGACTTGGGTTACATTGGATTTATCGAAGCCCAACACAAATGCAGCTAAGGGCTGGATCTATAAAGGTGAAACAACGCCGCGTGTAGCATATATGAACTTGCATGCTGTTGTCTTAACAGGACATTTAGGCAATAAAGTAGTTGTCATGGACCCATTAAAAGGCTATGTTACATATAATGTCGATCAATTTTTCAAAAGCTATAAAGAGCTAGGAGAACAAGCTGTAGCATTGCATAAATAGTTTCTTAGAGGCATCATAAAGTAGCAGTATGTTACACTTAGAAAAAAAAGCTAAAGTGAGTTGAGTAGAATGGCTATTACCCATGCTTTTTTACCGGTTTTATTAGGAGATGAAATGAATGCTTATGGCATGGCTAGAGCATTTTACGAATCCTATGGTGTAAAACCACTTGCAGTAAATCATACAAATATGGCGAAAATACAACAGAGTGATTTATTAACATTTCGTGAAATACCAAGATTGAATATTGAAGAACGTTTTGTAGTTGCTTTACAGGCAATCGCAGAGGAATTTGCTGATAAAAAACTATTGTTGTTGGCCTGTGATGAGTTTTATGTAAAAAAAATAGTGCAACATAAAGAGGAGCTAGCAGAGCTTTTTATCATACCTTATGTAGATGCGCCACTAGCTAACCAGCTATTAACGCGTGAGAGTATGTATGAGCTTTCAGCAAAATTTGGCTTTCAATATCCTGCTATGCATGTTTGTACAGTCAATGACTATGAAGAATTTGAAATTCCCTTCGAGTATCCAGTTGTCATTAAACCAATGAATATGACAAAGTATGCTACATGTATTTTTCCAGGTAAGAAAAAGGTATATATTGCATATGATACTGAGGAAAAGGATGCAATTTTCAAGGCTATTTACAAGGAATCTGCCTACAGAGATGATTTGATGGTACAGCAATATATTCCAGGTGAGGATGCTAATATGCGTGTCGTTAATGCCTATGTTGGGCAAGACAGACAAGCGAAGCTACTAGCTATCGGAAATCCTATTTTAGAGGAGCATTCTCCTGATGGAATAGGTCGTTATGTAGCGATTATGACGATATATGATAGGGATTTAATGAATCAAGTCAAAGTATTTTTGGAGCAAATCCAATTTCAGGGCTTTGCCACGTTTGATATGAAGTATGATGAACGTGACAGGCAATATAAGCTTTTGAGTATTGAATTACATAATGAGCTTTCAAATTATTATGTGACAGCAAGTGGCTATAATTTAATGCAATACGTTGCGGATGATTTTATCCGTGGTAGCAAGCTACAGCTCACTTATGTGCAAAACAAGCATCTTTGGACAATTGTGCCAAACGGTGTACTTTTTAAATATGTTCAAAATGAGCAACTTGTGATTGAAGCAAAGAGTTTGATTCGACAAGGACTAGCAACTGACACCATTTTCAATTATAAGGATATGAATGCTAGGCGTTGGTTGAACATAACGCTCGATAATCTAAGCTTTTATCGAAAATATAAGAAATATTTTAACAACAAAGGTCTGTCTAACTCATGAAAAAACAAACTTTAGGTATTATAGGTGGCGTTGGTCCACTTGCAACAATGTTTATCGGTGAAATGATTGTAAGACGTACAAAGGCAACGAAGGATCAGGAGCATCTGCATACACTTATTGATAATGATACAAATATTCCTGATCGTACGGCTTTTATTTTAGATCAAACAAAAGAAAATCCTGTTCCAGTAATTATAGATGATGCAAGAAAGCTTGCTTCAATTGGGGCAAATATGATAGCTATTCCGTGTAATACAGCGCATACCTTTTATGATGAAATTGCGGAAGGTTCCCCAGTGCCAGTGCTCCATATGATACGAGAAACTGCGAAGCGTGCCTATGATTTAGGCGCAAAACGTGTTGGTATTTTAGCAACAACTGGCACTTTAACGTCGCGCATGTATCAAAGTGCGTTAGAGGAATATGGTCTAACACCTGTTGTTCCAGATGAGCAAATCAAGGAAAAAGTGATGTCAATTATTTACGACTTTGTTAAGGCTGGAAAGGATGTCCCATCAGAGGAATGGCAACCGATAGAAGAGGCGATGCTAGCACTTAATTGTGATCGTATTGTTTTAGGCTGTACAGAATTATCGATTGTAAATAGAGATTTAAAACTAAATGATAAATATATTGATTCATTAATTGTTCTGGCAGAATGTGCGATTTTGTCATGTGGCTATGAATTAGTAGATTAACTAGCTAAAAAAATCTGCTCGCTTTTCGCGGATAAGCCCGAAGCCTTCCATGAAGTGCAAGAGGCTTACATTCCGTGCATGAGGCGTGCAGATTTTTTAATTATTAAGTATTACATACTCATTTAGTGAAACGATTAGCAAATGGTTTTCGTACATATGAAGTAGGAAAATGCTTAGTGTGTTAAACTAGTGTCAAGCAGATAGAAGGTGGGAAATAACATGTCAGTTATAAACTTATTAAATGAAGCATTACAAGCAAAATGGAAATTTGAAGAACCGATGAAAATTCAAGAGGAAATGATTCCAGCAATGCTTGAAGGGAAAGATATTGTGGCAGAATCGCCAACAGGATCGGGGAAGACATTAGCTTATGTTCTTCCTTTATTAAATAAAGTAAATGGTGCAAAAAAACAAACGCAAGGACTTATTGTAGCCCCATCACAGGAGCTGGCTATGCAAATTGTAGAGGTTATCCGTGAATGGACAGCAGGCTCAGATATTACAGTTCAGCAATTAATTGGTGGCGCAAATGCTGCACGTCAAATTGAAAAGCTAAAGAAAAAGCCGACAATCGTAGTTGGAACACCTGGTCGTTTAAATGAACTAGCACGAGCAGGAAAGTTAAAGCTTAAAGAAATAGAAACAATTATTCTAGATGAATGCGATCAGTTGCTTAGTCGAGAATATCGTGTGGTTGTAAAATCCTTTATCGAAGGCTCTGCATATGGGCGTCAAGTAGTTGTGGTTTCGGCAACGATCACTGAGGAGATTGAGTTAGTGGCTAGTCGCATGATGTTTGAACCAATACGCTTTAAAATAAAGCCTGAGGATATGGTGAAGGTAGGAAAGGTTGTGCATTCCTTTATCAAGCTTGAAGAGCGAGATAAAACTGATTTCCTACGTCGCTTAGCACATACAGAAGGGCTACGTGCATTAGCTTTTGTAAACAATATCGATCAATTATTAATGAAAGAAACGAAGCTACAATATCGTTCTGCACCAATTGTGACATTACATTCCGACATGAAAAAAGAAGAGCGCAAAAAGGCATTAGATGCATTCCGCAAAGGAGAGGCACGTATTTTAATCGCTACAGATATTGCTGCACGAGGTTTAGATATTGCAGGTTTAACACATGTTATTCATGTTGATGTACCAAGAACGATTGAACAATACTTACATCGCTCAGGACGTACAGGACGTGCTGGAGCAGATGGCGAGGTATTAACGTTATTAGCTTATCGAGATGAAAAAGCGTATAAAAAATGGATAAGAGAAATTCCAGGCAAATCTGTACAAAAGATATGGCATAATGGCATGCTAGTAGAAGGAAATTCAAAAACAATTGGACAAAAGCGAGGTTAACGAATATGACGTTTGAAGAAAAATTACAAGCATATGCAGAGCTTGCAGTAAAAGTAGGTGTTAATATCCAGCCAGGGCAATACTTATTAGTGAATACTTCAGTAGAAGCACTTGATTTTGCACGCTTAGTAGTGAAAGAGGCTTACAAGGCTGGTGCGGGACGTGTTCATGTAAACTTTTCAGATGATGTAATGGATCGAGCTTATTTCGAGCATGCCTCAGAGGAAGAATTCAATCGTTTCCCAGAATGGGTAGTAAAGATGCGTGATGAGCTAATTGAACGTAAGGGTGCTTTATTATGGATTGATGCTGCAGATCCAGATAAATTAACAGGTATTCCAGCCGAACGTCTTGCAACACATCAAAAAGTATCAGGAGCAGCCCTGAAAAATTATCGCAACGCTGTTATGAAGGATTTAATCGCGTGGTCTATCGTTGCAGTTCCATCACCGAAATGGGCAGCGAAGGTTTTTCCAAATTTATCAACTGAGAAACAGGTGCCAGCTCTTTGGGAGGCAATTTTTAAAACGGTTCATATTGGAGAGGGCAATGCAGTTGAAAATTGGCGTGAACATGTTGCCAATTTAGAGTCTCGTGCTGCTTTACTTAATCGTAAAAAAATATGCAAAGCTTCACTATACAGCACCGGGTACTGATTTAACAATTGCATTAGCTCCGCAGCATAAATGGCTTACTGGAGGTAGTAAAACACCAAATGATACAGTCTTTATTGCAAATATGCCGACAGAAGAGGTATATACGTTACCATTAAAACAAGGGGTAAATGGCTATGTGAGCAATACAAAGCCATTAGTATACCAAGGTAATATTATTGATGGCTTTAAACTAACATTTGAAGAAGGAAAAATTATCAAGGCCGAGGCACAGGTAGGTCATGATTTATTACAGGAGCTTATTCAGGTAGATGAGGGTTCATGCTATTTAGGTGAAGTAGCGCTAGTACCACACGAGTCTCCAATTTCAGCTTCTGAGATTTTATATTTTAATACTTTATTTGATGAAAATGCATCCAACCATTTAGCTATCGGTGAGGCGTATCCAACTTGCCTAGAAGGTGGTAGAGATTTAGAAAATGGGCAGCTTGAGGCTTTAGGTGCAAATATTTCTGTCACACATGAGGATTTTATGATTGGCAGTGGTGAGATGGATATTGACGGTATTTTACCAGATGGTACTGTGGAGCCAATTTTCCGCAAAGGTAGCTGGGCTTTTTAAATTCTGTTGATATAAGGGAAAGGGGTTGAGCAGATGAAGCGTTTACTAAGTCTTGTTATAGCTATAATTACAATGGTTTTTGTTGCTTCATCTGCCTTTGCTCAAAGTGAAAATTACGTGGCTATTGGAGATTCCTTGGCAGCCGGTCAAACACCCTATCAAGAGATTGATCACGGCTATAGTGATTTAATTGCTATGAGGTTGGGTATGACTGGGCAATTAAGCAACTTTACGAAGGAGCTTGCTTTCCCAGGCTTTACAACAACAGATGTACTGAAACGGATAAAATCTAAGGAAGCAAGTGACCTTTTAGCAGATGCTACGCTCATTACAATTTCGGCAGGTGCCAATGATTTACTGCGTCTTGTTCAGGTCAATCCAACTGCTGGTACATTAGCCTTTTCACAGCTACAAACAGATTATGCATTAAATATCGCCAGAAAAAATATGATAGATATTTTAGAGGAATTGAAGGTACGGGCACCTAAAGCAAAAGTCTATGTAATGGGCTATTATTTTGCATATCCTAATGTGCATGCTACGCAAAAAGAAGGCACAAATAGACAGCTTATAAAGCTAAATACAATTTTACAACAGCAGGCTGAACAGGCTGGAGCAGTTTATGTAAATGTGTTTGATGCTTTTGGCTTAAATGCTACAAGCTTTTTACCGAATATTTCTGATGTACACCCAAATTTTGAGGCTATCGTCAAATGGCCAATGCATTTCTATATGAATATAGTGGAGGCAATGCATTAACGATTTCCGCCATTGAGTTGCCTAAGCCTCATCCTATTTCATTTGATGAGATTTTAGAAAAACAAACAAAGTCTATGCCAATAAGAGAAGAGAAGAAACCTGATTCTATTGCACGTATTATACAAGGATTTATCGGTTATGCAGCATTTATAGAAAAGATGAGAGCAATATAATAAAAAGTAAAAGGGTA
>BBDJ01000052.1 GCA_001312325.1 Lysinibacillus pakistanensis
AGCGAGCAGTGAAGCGGCTCATCGGACGCCCCCAGGAAAGCACTCAGTCGGAACGGAGATCAACCCCTCGTTTTGAAAAAGGACTATACTTTTAATTTGTCACCTTGATTTCATTGACATAATAGTATTTCAACAACATGAAAAATCTCTATGTATTTCTATTACATAGAGATTTTTTCGCTTTTGTATTTACAGAATTTTCAAATAAAAAGTGATTATTATCTGAAATTTGACAGAAAATCTATATTCGAAATTTTTTTTACTTTTATTGTTATTCTGACATATAATTTTCAGACTAATTATTTTATAATAAAAATTAGCATAGTCAAGCCATCATTTTTTTCTGTTATAATACTGATAAATTTATAGTATTCTGTATTAATACAGATACAATATACGCTTTTCAAAATGGGGTTAAGAGAAAAGCTACTAAGTCTCTTAATATAGGTGGCATTAGTAGCTACACAAAAGGGGTTGGGAGATTTGGGTATTTTAAAGGGGTTAAAAATTCTCGATTTTTCTGCATTACTACCAGGGCCAATGGCAACAATGATATTTGCTGATTTAGGTGCGGAGGTTATCCACGTTGAATCTTCAAAGCGCGTGGACTTAACACGAATCATGCCTCCTTATGATGACGATCATGAGGCATATATACACCAACATTTAAATCGTTCTAAAAAGTCATTAACGTTAAATTTAAAATCGCCCGAGGCTGTGGAAATCGTGAAGTCACTCGTTCATGAGTACGATGTTATTATTGAAGGATTTCGACCTGGCGTTATGCAACGACTTGGCATTGGCTATGAGGCTCTAAAAGAAATTAATCCAAAGGTTATTTATTGTGCAATTACTGGTTATGGTCAAACGGGACCTTATAGCAATCGTCCAGGACATGACAATAATTATTTATCATTAGCTGGTGTACTGGATTACTCTCGCCATAAGGATAAAAAAAACCCGTTTCGATGGGAATTCAGTTAGCTGATATTGCAGGAGGCACCATGCATGCTGCAATTGGCGTACTGGCTGCTGCATTACATCGTGAAAAAAACTGGCGAAGGGCAATATGTCGACATTAGTATGACCGATGCTGTATTTTCACTTAATGCTATGTATGGAGCCGCATACATTGGAGGGGGACGTGTGCCTCAGCCAGAGCAGGAAATTTTAAATGGTGGTAGCTACTATGATTTTTACAAAACAAAAGATGGGAGATTTTTCTCGGTAGGAAGTCTTGAGCCTCAATTCCGCAAGCTGCTATGTGAAGCCCTTGATATTCCTGAGCTTATTGATAATACTTTTAATGATTCATACTATACACAAATTCGTTTTAAAGAAGCCGTTCATGATGCCTTTTTATCAAAAACCTATAATGAATGGCTAGAAGTGTTTAACGAGGATTTTGAGGGATGTGTGGAACCCGTTTTAACCTTCCCTGAAGCGTGCGAGCACCCACAGCTAAAGGCTCGTGGCATGATTGTTGATATTCCCAAAAGCGATGGTACGACGCAAAAACAAATTGCATCTGCCTTTAAATTTGATGGCGCTCAACCAGAATATAGGCATGTTGGCGCCAAACTCGGAGAGCATAATGAGGAAGTGTTATCTGCTCTTGGCTTTAGCGCAGAAGAAATTGCTACCTTTAAAGACAAGGGCGTTTTAGAATAAACATCAAAAAGAGTGTTGAAAAACTAAATGGTCATGGGACTCTTTGTGAATATTTAGTCAAAAGGAAGGTGATTTCCATTCCAGGCTACTCGCTTTGTTGCTGACGCTTCGCTTTCGCACAGATAAGACCGTGTTGCTGACGCTTCGCCTTCGCACAGATAAGACCGTGTTGCTGACGCTTCGCCTTCGCACAGATAAGACCGTGTTGCTGACGCTTCGCCTTCGCACAGAGCAAAGCTTCCAGTGGGCAAGCGAAGCGGACAGCCCCAGGAAAGCACTCAGTCGGAATGGAGATCAACCCCTCGTTATGAAAAAGGGCAATACTTTTTAATTTGTCACCTTGATTTCATTGACATAATAGTATTTTAACAACATGAAAAGAGTGTCTAGTGCATATTTATACTAGACACTCTTTTTAATCATTCCTGCTCTACATATGCACTTATAAACACTCGTAGACTCTCGAAATGATCATCTATAAGTAAGTACTTCTTATAAATTTCCATTAATTTTTCAAAGAGTTCATACTGCTCGGTTACAAATAGAACTTTTAAGATATTTAATATATGAAGGGATGCGCTCTGTGCAACAAAATAATACGAAGCCTCTGGTAGACGATAATTTCTACGCCATTCATCAACAGATAATCCAATATGCTGTAATGAATTATTAACAAGTAAAGCAATATCTTGTTGGACATAAGCCTCTATCGCTATAAAATGTTCATTACTATAGTTTTTCTGCACTAATGCTGCATGTATTTTTTTTATTGGATGCTAGTTTATGCTCCTTTAAAAGTGTTAATCCCTCATGATAACGCTCGGTTCTTACGTAATGATCGAGTAAAATAGCATATAAGTTTTCTAGAAAATTTAGTTCATAATTTTTGACAATAGCGGGAGGTGTTGGCTTTCGATTAGGCAGTAGTTCTTTATATTCCAGCATAATCTCTATTGCATAATTATTAAGTCTTTCATCCTCTAATAAATATTCTCCGTACTGGATAACCAATTCATCATTCTTCTCCTGATGTGCTATATGAAACAGAAGGTAGGCAATCAACACCTTTTCTTTCTCTGTCAAAGCATACATTGAATAACGCCAATCCGCTTCAAAAGCAGTAATTAATGACTTAACACAACGATTATCCCCTTCGGCTAATCGGTAATGCACAACGATTTGGTAAAGGTGTAACTGTTTTTTTTCTAAGCATGTTGAATTATGGTTATCCACATAAGTTATACACTTATCCAGAACTTTTTTTGTAATTATTCACAAAGTTATTCACATGTGTATAAGTTTTTCTTGCAGAATGCTCAAAATGACCAAGCATTTCATGAATAAATGTGAATTGTTCTAAAGGTTTGTGGATAAACAGTGAATAAATCTTTTTCATAAACAACCAATGCCAAAATAGAGTATGTTCTTTATAAATCATATGCACAAAATATT
Source organism: Lysinibacillus pakistanensis (assembly GCA_001312325.1). The sequence continues at coordinate 3,124 of BBDJ01000052.1, forward strand.
CATTATTTAATTTATATAAAAATATAGTTTGAAGTTCGTTAACCGGCATTGTAATTTGCATTCGTTTGCCAAAGATTAACCATATTAAACGTTCAAAGTCCATTGTATGCTGTGCAAAAAGCTGCTCAAAAAAAATTTCTTTCCCTCTTTGCGTATAAAAAAAATCATTCAGACGATCATGTACAAATTTAGCATCCATACCCTGCTTATCAAAAAAAAGCTTGCGTATCTGTAGTTACATGACCCCAATATTTCCTCGCAGTTGAAAAAGCAATATTCATCGCCATTTCCTCATTCACTAAAAATAAATTTGGTGAAAGTGCAGTACCTAATATTTTTGGGTCTGCCTGTAACTTGTTCTCCGCCTCCGACCAAGTTGACAGCACTTTTTCAGTACCCTTTTCACCACTACGTTTATATGCCATGAATAACTGCTCATCACAATCCAACAGCATGAAATTGGAGCCCCCTATCAAAAATACTAACACGCTTAGCTAATACTCTTTCTTCAATATAACAAATCTAATCCAACATATGCTAAAAAAAATTATGATATGCCTTAAGAATACGACAAAAGTATTCTTATAAATGCGACAAAGAAAAACCCATCTATTGAATAGTAACTTAATAGATGGGTTAACATTTAAATTTTCCTAATAAAGGGCAAATGAGTTCCTTGGACAATTGCTTATAAGTTGGTAGCCCATTGGCATTGTCACAATTCACTCATTGCCTATGCTAGACAGTGCTAGCTGCATACACAACTTAGGGAAGTTATGTATAATTCACTAATATAATCGAGAAATTAACCTTCTCGTAACAGTAGACGAGTAACCATTCAAATAGTTACAAAAAAAATCTGTCAAATTTTTAATTGCCCTGCGCCAAATATAAATTACACAATTATTTTATCTTTACCAGAATGAAGGATATTGTCGTGTTTCTCGTAAATTATTAATCACTATACCGAAGAACACAATAATTAATGCACCTAATAATACAGGCATCACCAAATAGCTCCATCCATAGCCTCCTAAAATAATAATAATAGGATTAGCTCCTGCCGGTGGATGAATAATTCCCGTAATTGCCATTAAGAAAATTGTTAATCCTACACCAATACTAATGGAAACAATACTTGTTCCTAGAAGGGAATATATAGATAGACCAATAAAGGCAGAAATAAAATGCCCCCCAATAATATTTCGCGGTTGAGACAACGGTGCATTCCAAACCACAAATACGAGTACACAGCTACCACCAAGTGAGGCCATTAGCCAGGGTGTCCCTGTGTAATTCGTCAGCCAAAGAAGCACAAAAATACATACTAACCCCCCTACCGCACCTGTGAGAGCGTCAGCAAAATTTGTTCTTGAAGGTGCATGTCCTCCACCTCGCATTTTATTGATATATGCTTTAAAACTGTTTGCTTTTTCTCCTTTTTCTTGTAAACGCACGAAATCTGCCATGTGTCACCATCATTTCTATGTAAGAATTCTATTAGAACTATAACAATCTTTTAGCTATTTAGAACTTGTTCTATTATAGCAACTAATCAATAGAAAACAATTTTTATTTGTCAATCTTTAGACAAAAGTCTTTGCCAACAAAAAGAAAGCAAACCAGAAATAATTTTCATAGTTTGCTTTTGTGCTTATTTTTATCGATCAATCATATTGTTTTTTTTCACTGGTTTATAAATTCGTGCTTTTTTTCAGTACAGTTTTCGGTACCTGGAAGGTTGCTGTTACAACTCCAGGATGACGACCAATTTCTATGGAGCCTGTAATAGTTGCTCTGTTCATCACCTCTGGCTCACTCATCTCAAAAAGCTTTGCAGCACGACTTAGGGCATTATTTGTTGCCTCATTTAATGATGTTCCAGAGCCAATGATTGATACAGGGAATGCATCCTCCACCTGTTTAACCCCAAATTCCTCCGCAAGCTCACGAGCCCGGCGTTTTTCTTCCTTTGTAAAAGGTTTAGCTGTATAAGGTAGATCTTCAGCATTTGGCAATAAAATTGGACCTTCCAATGACGCTTTTTTTCAATACACTAACCTGTAGTTGGACGATACCAGCAACATCTGTTGTATGTCCCGCAATTTCACCGTCACCCTGCATGGCGTGCATATCACCAATATAAACACCACCTCCAGGAATCTTAACTGGACAAATAATGGTTGCTCCCTCACGAACACGGCTTATATCCATATGCCCATCTGTACGATGTTTATCCAATTCCTCTTGTGTAAAGGCATATTCATGCGGTGCCCCAATTAAAAATGATCCAAAGTCTCCTGCATTATGAGAGTCTGGCATAGCTTGGAAGGCGTCGTACCAAGTTGTCCTAAAAATGGACGCATTCTAGCCATAACGCCAACTAAATCACTGGGCGCTAGTGCTACTACCGGATTTTGTATAGAATTTTCAGGTGTGCGCATATAATTTTTCGCATCCAGTGCAATACGACGTGCTCCTTCTCGACCAACAGTAACACCAACATTCCCCTTATGATCGAATGCCATCGTGTAGCCGTTGGTCATTTTAAAAGGTGCCGTTTCGGTATCACATGTGGAACAACGAATGGCGTGCTGACCGATTCCCTTAACAATAGTGCTCGGATGAAGTTTGCCACAGCCTGGACATTTTACGGAAACAAATGGGTCACCAATAAATCGATCGCTAATAACCTCATCGTGTCCAGATGCCGTTGCCAATGATGTCACCTGAATGGATTTAATCTTAATGACAATGGCATCTCCTACCTCCGCGCCTTCTACAAATACAGGCTTTGTCACTTCATGTCCACCACGAATTGTAGGTGTCAGCATAGGTCCCCAGCAACCAGGTGTTGTATTAGCGATAATCGTTCCACCATCTTTAACAGGACCAAGCATTTTCTGCGAAGGGTCTAAAATACCATCTATAAACTCATTTACGAATAATGTTTCTACGGCTTGCGGTTGCTGCTCGAAATGTCCATTTTCTATTCCTATTTCTTTTTCTAGCACTTGCAATTCGTTTGTCATTTTTCGCCACGCTCCTCGTTTGATTTTATGTATTTATGTTAAAAACGCTCTCCACAAATTGCAGAGAGCTATTCTTTCTTAATTGTTCATATATAAATCATAAACGTGTGAGAAATCGTCTTTTTTTATATTTGTCCTTATGATCTATCATCCAGCTATTTGCAAAGCGTGTAATTTCCTCGAATGATGTAGAAGGAGTGACATTATCATTACCAATTCGTCCGATGGATGAGGAAGCAATTTGTAAGCTTTTTTTCCGCTGCCTCTAGCTTGTAGGCATTTTGCTTTTGCTCATAGCTGATTGCATGTAACGCTTTATATAAGTCTTTAATATCATCAATAAAACGTTTATGAATATCGATGGATAATGGAGAATTACCTATTGTAAACTTAATTTCGACATCAAGATCGATTGTTCCTGCTGTTTCGAGAAAAACATCTGTAATCGTATACATAGAATAATCATAACGGCGCAGCAATCGCTTCTTGCTCATGGCACTTTCACCATCAACATGTATAATCGCTCTATTTGTGAAGCAATACTCGTCTGCCTTTGTTTTAATTAAAAAAATAAATTTTTTTCATCTATTTCATGCAAAATAAAATCATCTGCATCCGTTTTATCATAATCCTCACGTGGCACAACTATGCCAATATCCGACAATCCTAATGCATCTGCTGCTATTTTTTTGAACATTTGCTTTCCCTCCTAGTTATTTAATACTCTCTTTACGATTTATACTCCGTAAAAGTTTCAAAAGGTCCTTGTGCTTTAAAAGTGCACAAGGACCTTTCATTTAATTATTTTATTGGAAGTGTGACAGGATCCATCTCCTTCATTTCCATACCTTTTCCGGAGCCTAAGGAGAAATAGATCACTGGAACAAATGTAATGGACTTGGCGGATGAATGAATAGCCTGTATAGTAGCACTAGATTTGTAGGAAATACCATTGTCAAGACTTCTTGCGCCATTTCCATGCACTGTATACTTATTCCCTGCATTATCTTGCAGTTCATCAAATTGCACTGTCACCTCTGGCCATTTTTTTCAGCAACTCTGGATCAACTTCATATTCAAAATGAATAATCGTGGACATATCATTTTTTTTCAAGGGCTGTAAATCTAGCAGTGACATCATAATTAGTAACGGTTTCATTTATTAACTGTAACTCACCTGCAAGTTTTGAGACTTTAAAATGAAAAGCCCAATCACCCTTTACTATTTTATCTGTATTTACATAGAAAGCCTGTGGCGTCCAGCTTACCTCTACTTCCTCTGGTGCTTCTTTATCAAAATAGGGTGTGACATTTGCTAACCCAACATATTTATTATCACTTATTTTTTTCTAGTCGACTCCCTCCTCCCATAGCCACAGAACCTTTTACATCAATAAAATTACCTTGAAAAAATGGATGGGAGCTTAATTCTGTATCACTTTCCAGTGCAAAAGAAATCGTGAGGGAAGTACCATCAAAAACTGCATTTTCGATCATCATTGATATACCGTTACTAGTTTGAACCTGACCAATTTCTGTAGCGTAACTATCGAAATTCTCAAACATAGTGTCTTTATTATTAAAATAGCTAGCTATGTTTTTCATAAATGGAATTTGTGAAGCAAGAGTCGGAAAAGCAGTTGCTACAGTTGTTACGGTGCCGATGCCAATGATTGCCGCAGCTGATAAATGACGTACCCATTTTGGTACACGTTTTTTTACTGTTTGCTTAAAAACCCTTTGCTTTAGCTTAGCCTTTTGCTGTGATGACAATTCCAGTGGTTCTATATTTTCAATATCTAAACTTAACCAGTCTTTATAGCTTTTTGTCATACGAATACCTCCCTTAACTTTATGGATGTAGCTAGCTTTTTCTTCCCTCGGTATAGCCGGTTTTCTACAGCCGCCTTTGATAAATGAAGTGTCTCTGCTATTTCAGTATTCGTTAACTGTAGAAAATACTTCATCATAAAAATATCCCGATCAACACTTTCTAAGCAGCTAATTGCGAATAATAAATCATTTCGTTGCTCCTTTTTTTAGAAACTCCCGCTCTGTCTCTTTTACATCAGGCTTTTGTGAGAGCTCCTCGTCACCCTTCTCTCGTGCTTGTTGTTTTTCAAGCCTACGAAAAATATCTATCGCTTTATATTTTGTGAGCATACCTATCCATTTTTTTTAAAATCTTCAGGCTGGCCTTCAAATTGTTTAGCATTTTGCCAAATAGCTAAAAACACATCATTTACACATTCTTCAATAGCATCTTTATTGATGTCTGAAAGAATTTTATAAGCTATTGCATTCACGAAACTAGAATAATGCTCTATTACATAATCAAGTGCATCTTCTTTTTTTATTTTGTAAACGGCTAATGAAATTTTTAGCAGTGCACCTCATCATTTCGCCTCCCTCTAAATCTTTTGAAAAAGCTTTTTCACTAACTATATCGAATGCAAAGTGTTAAAACTCTCAACTTTTTAAACATTTCTTTTATAATGATTTTTATAAATGAGCATACTGTAAATTTAATAATTCATTAATCATTGTTCGGCTTTCAAAAATTGAGACTATACGCTATTCTTAAATCTCTAAGATGATTATAAAAATGAAAGGGTGTGTCCCCATGCAAGAACCAACTATTTTAGTAGTGGATGATGAGGCTGATTTAGCTAATCTGCTAAAAGTCAGTCTGCAAAAAGAGGGCTATAAGCAAATTTATACTGCAGGTACTATTCAAGAAGCATGGACAAGCTTTCAGCAGACACAACCAAATATTGTGCTACTCGATGTCATGCTTCCAGATGGTGAGGGCTATGATTTATGTAGACGAATTCGAGAAGTATCGCATGTTCCAGTCCTTTTTATGTCAGCGAAAAATGAGGAAATAGATAAAATTTTAGGGCTGGCAATTGGGGGCGATGATTATATTACAAAACCCTTTAGTCCAAAGGAGGTTGCCTATCGCGTAAAGGCACAATTACGTAGAGCTGGCTATCAAACACAGGAGTCAACACCGAGCATTGCCGAAAAGACATTACAGGTTGGACCCTTCCAGCTAAATGCTGATGAAACTGAAGTTCAGAAGAATGGCGTTTTATTGGAATTAACGGCTAAGGAAATTGGTTTAATGGCCTGCTTTATGCACCATCCTAATCGAATTTTAAGTAAAGAGACTCTTTTTGAGCGTGTATGGGGAGAGGATTTTTTTCGGCTCTGATAATACTGTCATGGTGCATATTCGACGTCTGCGCGAGAAAATTGAGCAGGATGCTTCTAAACCTATGTACATCACCACTGTTAAAGGACTTGGCTATAAATTTGTCCTACCGAAAGAGGCACAAGGATGAGATGGAAATTAACAGCACGCTTTCTCCTTTCCGTACTATCTATTGTCATTATCGTTATTTTTGTCAATACTGCTATTCTTATTGGGCTCCTCATTTATCGGCTAGCAAATGAAAATGATAGCTTTGTTCGATCTACAGAAGAAAGCTTTGTACGGGATTTCCAAAAATATATTGATATAAGTAATGAAAAGCCTTCAATCACTAAAGAAGGACTTGAACACTTGCATCAGCGAAATGCTTGGATTCAGTTACTTGATGTGAATGGTCAAGTTATCGATTCCCAATTCGCACCAGAGAAAGCTCTTTCACACTATGCACCTATAGATTTAATTCAAGTATATAAATATAAGGAATTTGATGCTGATACTACTGTTTATGTTGGCAGTAAGGATGAAGTAAATTATCTCATTGGTATCAAGGGTAGTGGTGTGACAAGACTCGTTATGCATCTTTCTGGCACTTCATTTTTACAGTTTATTGGAAAATTCGGGTTGTTTATTGTTATTGCCGATTTATTAGTAGCTACATTAGTGGGCTGGCTTTTTGGTCGTACATTAACTAAGCCACTATATGCACTGATAGAGCGTATCCGTCATTTAAAAAAATCATGAGCATCAAACTGTTAAAATGCCTAGTGGTGTGTATAAACCCGTTTTTGAAAATTTAAATGAGGTATCCAGAGAATTAGCTGCACACGAGCAGGAACGCAAGCGACTAGAATTGATGCGTGAAGAATGGATTAGTAATGTCTCACACGACATGAAAACGCCCCTTGCCTCTATTCGTGGTTATGCTGAGCTGTTAGATGATGAAACACTAACTCCTCAAGAGCAAGCTGAATATGCACAAATCATTGAGAAACAGTCATTGCATATGCAAGATTTGCTAGATGATTTAAATTTAACGATGCGCTTAAGACATCAGCAGCTTCCGCTCACACTAAGAGAAATTGACATAGTGTCGTTTATTCGTGAGATTTTGATTGATACATTAAATACGCCACACTATGAGCTTGCCAATATTGAGTTTGAGGCAACCTCACATAACAGTTGCCATCAAATAGATGAGCATTTTATGCGCAGAGCTATCATGAACTTTTTACACAACGCTCTGCTTCACAATGGTCCTGATGTAACTGTCCATGTGTCTGTGGATGAGAATATTATTACAATTTCTGATAATGGCAAAGGGATAGCGGCGGCAGATTTAGAGCATATTTTTGAGCGCTATTATCGTGGTACAAATACAGAACAAACAACTGGCACTGGTTTAGGCACAGCTATTGCTAGGGATATTATTGAGGCTCATGGAGGAACAGTCAGTATTACCTCCGAAGAACAAAAAGGAACAACCGTTAGCATTTATCTAAAAAGGGAGCAGTCCTAGTGGCTGCTCCTCTTTGTTATTTCATTTGATCCTGCACCTTAGCAGGTAACTCATGGAATTTGACTTCATCATATGAAGTGACTTCTGTTTCTTTTTTTTACATATAGCTTTAAATAGGCATCATGACGTAAATTTTTCTGAGCGGAGAACTTTAATGTTTTTTTTCTTCGCCATTTTTATTGTAAGTAGGTAGCTCGTACCAATACGTTTTAAAAATTTCACCACTACTTACCTTATATTCCTCTACCTCACCATCCATCGTAATATGGGCATAGTAGGTGTCTTTATTTAAACGATTAAAGTCTACAGTCATCAATACAATCAATCCTGCAACGAATAGGATAAACAACGCACCTATTCCTAAAAATACTTTTTTTCATATTAATTCCCCTGTCTTACAATTTTATAAAATGCACGTACGGTAAAGATATAATAAATAAAGTAAATAGCTGAGTATGCAACCATCCACAGTATTACTGGCTTCGTAATATTCATGCCAAACAACTGTGAAAAAGCTAGTAACGCAAACGCACTATGCACAATGCCTACGATAAGTGGTGCACTAAAGATAACAGCCACCTGCCCTGCCACTGTCTTTAAGATTTGCTTACTATTCACACCGATTTTATTTAGAATGGCATATTTCGCCTGATCTTCCTCAGCTTCCGTTAAAATTTTGAAGTAAATAATACTACCTGTTGCCGCTAGGAAAACTAGGCCTAGGAAGCTGCCCACAAACAATAGTGCACCAACTGTCGCTAAACTATCCTCATAGCTTTGCGGAACACTAGAGAAAGATTCTTGTTGTTCTGTGGTCAATTGCTTGGAAATGTCTTGTGAAACCGCCTGTTGCTTCAAATCATTATCTAATCCAACAACCTGCATCTTTACCTCTTCAGCATGAGTAGCAGCGAACTCTTGATCATTCACCACAAGTACTGTTCCGGCTGCTATAAAGTTTAGTACGCTTTCTGTGTACATTTTATCTACATGGAAGGACTCTCCGTTTTGTAGCTTAAAGTCCTCCCCTGTAAAATCATGTGAAAATCGTTCATCGTAGGCTGCATCAAGTAATACGGTTGATCCATCTGCAATATGCAGTTCTTGACTCTTACCTTGGAATTTCGCTAAACGATTATAATCCGATTCCTTCAATAAGGTATATTCAAAAAAACGACAAATCATTATCGACACGTAAATTTTTCACTGCAAGTGATTCATTATATAAGACATCTTTCTGAGAAATTTCTACTGGATCGCCCTTCCACATAAATGTATTTGGCAGCATCTGACGTACAGTGGCCTCAGCATTGTAATACATTCCAAAGACACCACCACCAGCAGTAATAGTCGTTGCACTTAAGATCGCAATAATCGACAACGATTTCGCATTTGCTCGTATGCGATATAATAGCTGTGAGACACCTATTAAATTTAAGCCCTTCCAAGACCAAGACGTTGGTCGTTTTAATGCTGTTAATACAAAGACACTAACACTATGGAATAGAAGATAAGTCCCTGCAATGGTTACTCCTATGACCATTAGTGGCGTACCTAAAACGGTGAAGAATCGCCAAATTTACTCGTAAACATATCAGAGGCGGCTGTATAATAACCAAATGCAATGAGTGCTGTCCCAAGTAAAGCAGCTACTAAAGATGCACGTGGAATTTGCTCACCCTGTTTTTCAGCATGAAATAAATCAATTAATTTAAATTGGTATATAACACGATAGCCTTGTAAGGATGTGAATAAAAACAATAGTGTAAAAATACCAGTTGTATTCATCAGTGCTTCCACTGAAAAAGTTAGACTTCCAACCACCTCATAGCCCATTAATTTTACTAGGATCATTAATAGACCCTGTGACATAAAGAACCCTAGAACAATACCGAGTACTAGAGAGACTAGTCCTATGACTAAATTCTCAAAAAAAAGCATAAGACCGATCTTTTGCTTACGCACACCTAATAATGAATAGAGTGCTACTTCCTTTTTCCGTTTCTTCATGAAAAATGAATTAGAATATGCCATAAAGATGACAATAAAGAACAATAGCACAACCGACGATGCACTCATCAATCCTTTAATTTGCTGAGTGGATTGTTTTAAGGCTGATAGATCATCATTATATTTTAGCGTCACAAACGTAAAGTAAATAACAATACTAAATACCATCGAGGCAATATATAAAAAGTAATTCGACAAATTACGCTGAATATTTTTACGTGCTAAGCTAAATAACGTCATTTACTCCACCCCCGATGCTAGACAGCACCTGTAAGATCTCTTGGAAAAATTGCTTCCTTGTGAGAGTCCCACGATGAATTTCTTTAGATAGCTGCCCATCCTGAATAAATAGTATGCGCTGACAGAAGCTAGCTGCAAAGGCATCATGGGTAACCATCATAATGGTAGCTGCTTGGGATTGATTTAAATCACTTAAACTTTCAAGTAAATCTGTTGCTGACTTTGAATCTAATGCACCTGTAGGCTCATCGGCAAAGATTAATTTTGGCTCTGTCACTAACGCACGTGATGAGGCTGTACGTTGTTTTTGTCCACCTGAAATTTGGTATGGATATTTATCCAATAAATCACGAATGCCAAACAATGAGGCAATGCGATCAACTCTAGCGCTAATAGCCTTTGTTGGCATCTTTGCAATAGCCAGTGGCAAAACTATATTTTCTCGTACTGTCAAAGAATCAAGTAAGTTATAGTCTTGGAATATAAATCCTAAGTTATCACGACGAAAATCCGCTAATTCAGCATCTTTCATACGTGCTAGGTTGGTATCACCGATAATTATTTCACCAGTCGTTGGTGTATCGATCGTTGCTAATACATTGAGAAGCGTAGATTTACCTGCCCCTGAAGGACCCATTACACCAACAAACTCTCCTTTTTCTACTCCAAATGATATATTTGATAGCGCTGTAAAAGTATTTGCGCCTTTGCCGTAAGTTTTTCCAACGTTTTGAACCTTTAATAATGGCGTCATATACGCTCACCTCTTCTTTCTGACCTTAGTATACGACTCCAAACTTACAGCAAATTTGTCGTAAGCTTACAGCAACCTTAAATCAATCGTTTGTCGAAAAGTTAATATGTTTTATCGAAACATTTCCCTCTTTTATCGCCCAATTTTTAATAAATATCGACATAAAAAAAGAATTCACACACAGATTGTGCATGAATTCCCCTAAACTATTGTGCTAACACTTTCTTAATATCATCCTCAAAGCTATGTGGCTTATCCGCTGATGCGTAACGTCCAACAACCTCACCATCACGATTGACAAGGAATTTTGTAAAGTTCCACTTAATGCTGTTGCCTAAAAATCCTTTTGAGTGAGAAGTGAGATAATCAAAAATAGGATGCGCTTCTTTACCGTTTACCTTGACAATCTCATGCATTGGGAACGTCACTCCATATGTCAGTCGACACTGTGATGCCGCTTCTTCTGCAGTCGCGAGCTCTTGCTTAAACTGATTTGACGGGAATCCAAGGACAACAAGACCTTCCTCCTGGTATTTCTCATAGAGACCCTCTAATTCCTCAAACTGCGGTGTAAAGCCACATTTTGAGGCTGTATTGACAATTAGCATAGGCTTTCCCTTATATCGTTCCAAGCTATAGATAGTACCATCCTCTAAGGTTACGTTAATATCATAAATGCTCATTTCTCTACCTCCTATTTATAAACGTCCATTCTTTCTTGCAATCTGCTGCAATGGATCCCAAACACCGTTAAATGGCGGCGCATAGGCTAAATCTAAATCTAATAAATCAGGTAGTGTCATTTTACTGTATAAAGCTGTCGCAAAAACATCAATACGCTTATCAACACCAGAAGGTCCCACAATTTGAGCACCTAACAACAGTTGATCTCGCTTTCTCACAATAATTTTAATGTACATTCGTTGAGCACCAGGGTAATAACCTGCAATATGGCGAGCCGATAATTTAAAAGCCTCATAGTCAAATCCCAGCTCTTTTGCCTTCTGCTCATTAATACCCGTTGTAGCAATTGTTAAATTGAAAAATTTTAAAATAGAAGTACCCACTATGCCACGAAACGGTGCAAATTTACCAGACATATTAAGTCCAGCCAGCCGTCCCTGCTTATTAGCAGTCGTACCCAGCGGTATATAATCTAAGCGTTCCTTGACAATATTGAACTGCGTAGCACAATCACCAGCAGCGTAAATATTTTCGATAGAGGTCTCTAAATGGCGATTAACAATGATTGCACCATTTTTCAACATTGCTATACCCGTTCCCTCTAAAAATTGTGTATTCGGCTTAATCCCTACAGCCATAATCACTAAATCTGTTTGGAGGGCACCTTTATCTGTCAACACTTGTTCCACACGGTGCTGACCTTCAAACGCTTTTACATCTGTATTTAGCAATAGTTCAATATCATTCTTTTTTGCCTCATCATGAACATGCTGGGCAAATTCTTCATCTAAAATTCTAGCAACATAGCTACTTCGCTGAATTAATCTTACCTTTTTACCACATGCATGAATCGTTTCAGCCATTTCTAGACCAATATAGCCGCCACCTATAATAGTGACAGTTTCTATATCTGGTGTTAAATCGGCTAGTAAATCCTCTAGCTGAGGAATTGTTTTCACCGTGTGTATACCTGCTAAATGCGCACCTTTTTTTCACTGGCATCGTCGGATCTGCACCCGTTGCGATAAGAAGTTTATCATAAGGGAGTTCAAAGGCTTCTCCAGATGCCTGTGTACCAAAAACAAGCTGCTTGTCTACATCTATTCCATTTACTTCATAACCTACTCGTGCATCAATGCCATACTTATCACGAAATGTTTCTACATCTCTTGCAATAAGCCGCTTTGTCGATGAAATACGTCCATCCACTACATAGGGCAATCCACATTGCCCATATGAATAAATAAATCCACGCTCTAAAGATGTTATCTCTGCGCCTGGTACATTACGATATATCTCCATTGCTGCTGACATTCCTGCAGCATCTCCCCCGATGATTACGTATTTCATTCAACAATCCCCCTTATTTTTTTTCTCGTTGCCACCAACCCAGCATACTCATCAATAAACAGATGGCGTTTCCCTCCACTTATTAAGACACGAGCTACATGTATGACAATTATAAGTCTAATAAGCAGGGCAGCCATAAATGCTACTAATGTAATTACTATTTGTAGCACATAGAAGGGCGAATCCATATTTAGCTTAATTTGTCCTAAAATAGCAATCATCTCTAATAGACTAATCGTTGCTAATATCGCGAAGCAGCGTCGCCATGTTTTCTGAATAATACCGTTGCCCTTTACACTTGTCATCGTAAAGCGTAAAACCTTCATACCAATAGTTGCTCCACCTGTAATAGTTGGAACTAGACCAAATAGCAATATATACATTATGAACTTTATAAAAAAATTCAAAAATGCTATTATTAGGTACTACAGCCCCCACTACAACCAAAATAAGCTGCACAATAAATAAATCAATAATGATGGCTAGTAATATAGATAGTGGTTTGACGATATCATTTTTTGCAATTTCTGCTGCCTTTGCCTGCACTGCCTCATGAGAAGGAAACAACGCCCATACAATAGGTGCTAAAAAGAACCCAAGCCATGCACCAGCGCTATTAAGCATTAAATCATCTACATCAAAAATACGGTACGCACAATTAAAGATGCCATAAACTCCTGTAACTTGAGTTACCTCATAAAACAATGTTAGCAAAAAGCTGATGATAAATGCACGTTTCCAGTACTCTCTTTTTTTAAGAAAATAACGCAAGTATATCCCAAATGGCATAAGTAATAAGAAATTATAAAAGGCTTGAAAAAAAAGCTGGTTGCTTCGTTATATAAAGCCATGTTGAGGGACTCGTAAGAACGATTCCACTATCCTTTAAAATATCCCTAATAAATTGAAATGGGCGTAAATTATAGTGAACAGTATCTGCAGCTTGTAGCGAACAAGTATCACGAGTTGGAGGAAACGGTAATAAGACTAAACATAATGCTGATAAAAAGTAAAAAAATAAAGGAGAACATAATAATCGTTTTAGATATTGATAAATAACCGTACTTTCGATAGGTATAAATTAGCCAAGGTATAAACAAAGCAAAGGATAAAAAAAATGGTTATAAGAAAAGCCACCATAATCGATTGTGTATATAAAGACATAAAAGCACCTCTTCGTTTTAAATTCCCGTTAATCCTAACGCTAAGTTTTAGTCTACCCTTTGAACACAACACTACTATTTCAGTAATCTTAAATAATTCTTAAATCAATTACAAATAACAATTCAAAAACTCTATCATGAGAAACAACAGACAGTAAAACTCAACCTCTTTGAAGTACAGTTACTGAGATGACAATAGAAAAAAATTCTTCCTATACAGCCATGGTTGGTCAATTTTTACGTACTTTAAAAAGGCCTCGATTTCATTGCGGCTAAAATCTAGTGCACCAGCGAATGTTTGTGTATTTATTTCTTGTATATACGATACACCTTTAACTTTGCCATACATATTGCAAAAAAAATGAAAAGTAATTTAGCAAATTGAACAGTTTAAAAATGAGCTTCATGTAGCGTAGGCAACAGTCATTAGATTTTACATGATGAAATAAGTATCTAACAGTAGTCATTTAAAGATATAATTTATTATATATGGACTATTTGGGGACTTTTTGAATATCGGAACGTATTAATAATTATAAATTAAACTTCTAAGGGGGGGGTGTTCATGAAAAAATGGTCATCTTATTTTTGGAAATTAATTTGGGTTATTGGGTTATTTTTATTAACAATCATCAGTTATGATATTAAATATCAAATTAAAGTTATCTCAGCTACAACATATAGTATAGTTCCTGTTTTTTGGGCTAATTTTATTATTCTCTTTATGTGGGGTGTCTATTTATCACTTATTTTTATAAAAAAAATGGACCATTAAAATAAATTTGCCTTTACTTATTTGCGTATTCATTCCTTGTTTTCTCTTTTCGCTATATGTGCCATTAGCTACATTTTTGCCATTATCTTTACCCATAGGTGGTATATGGTTTAATAAAGCCATAAGTTCGAATTTCATTGAAATGGTTGCAGGTTTAACATTCATGTTAAGTATTTTTAATAATTTAAAAAGCGAAAGTGAGTAAAACAGTTTGTATATGACTGCAATTAAACTACACTTGGAATTTGAGAAGTAGCTATCAAGTTGTTTATGACTTTTATTCAGCCACTTTTGATATGACGGATTTACTACTAGCATACAGCCTTTGAGGTTGAATCTGAAGGACGTATTCTGTCCTTTTTAACAAGATTCCTTCACAGGCTTTTTGTATACAAAAATGAAAAGGCTGTACCGCAAAGTCGATCTACATCTACTTTGCGGACAGCCCCCTCCTTTAAATGGAATATTAAGCTTTTGCTAATTCCTCTTTGCAGAAGGCTAAAATTTCATTTAACTCTTCATCCTCTAATGCAAAATCTAAATACTCGCCCTCTGCCTTTTCCATAATAAAGTAGTTTAAAATAAATAGCTCTTCACCTTTTTCAGCGATTAGTACTCGTATTTCAATACCTGCTTCGTGGTAAAGCTCATCTTCTTCGTCCACTTCCACGTCTAAAATAAACTCGTAACGCTTACCCTCAATTATGTTTGTTGGATCTAAAATTTCTTCCATTGAGAATTGTGTAATTTCCATCATACTAGCTCCTTTATGTTAACCTGTTCTTTTATATATTAAATCAAATTCAGCATGGGTCAACTAGAAAACTCGTATACACCTATCCTTAATTATGACACAATAAATTTAAAGAGATGCTTCTCTTACGGATACACTACATAAAAGGAGGCTTTTTCTTGAAGGAGCTATTATATTACCAAGACGTGATGCTGCGAGAATTTGATGCGACTGTTATCAGTAAAGGAACTGATGAAAATGGCCGAAACTTCATCGTGCTTTCAAATACTGCATTTTATCCAACGGGTGGTGGACAACCACATGACACAGGGACAATAAATGGTATTGAGGTTAGTGATGTTGAAAAGGTGGGCGATGAAATACGACATTATATTCAGGGTGACGTTTCCATTTTGAATGGAGACGTGCAAGGGCAATTAAATTGGCAACGGCGCTTTGATCATATGCAGCAACATGCAGGGCAGCATCTATTAACAGCAGCTTTTGTCGAGCTATTTAATCTACCAACTGTTAGCTTCCACTTAGGCAGTGAGCAGGTCACAATTGATTTAGCTGTGGATACAATTTCTGAAGACCAGCTTTTAGCAGCTGAAGCTCTTGCCAATGATATTATTTTAGAAAATCGTCCAATTGAAACGACGTGGATTACAGAAAATGAACTAGAGAATTATAATCTACGAAAAGATGTAGCCGTTACTGGAGATATTCGACTAGTGATTATTCCTAATTTTGATTATAACGGTTGTGGTGGGACACACCCAATCTCCACCGGACAAGTTAGCGCAATTAAAATTTTGGGCATTGAAAAAAATGAAGGGCAATATTCGTGTCTCCTTTGTTTGCGGTCAGCGGGTTTTAAAAGAGCTTGCCATGCGTAAAAAAAGTTCTAGCTGACGTGGCAAGACAGTTAAGTGTACCTGAAGCAGAAGCCGCTGCTGCACTTGCTAAAATTTTATCAGCGCAAAAAAATACGGAAAAGGCACTTGCTCATGCAAAAGACGAGCTGCTCCAATTTGAAGCAAAGGCACTCATTTCCAATAACAACCACATGATCGCTGCTGCCTTTTCTAACCGTACGATGCAGGAGCTGCAAAAGCTAGCACGTATAATTGTTACTGAACAGAAAGATGCTATCGTACTTCTTGTCACTGAAAACGAAGACAAGCTACAGTTTGTTGCAGCAAGAGGTGCAGTAGCTGAAAGAAGTATGAAAGATATAGCTGCAAAGATTTTACCGCTCATAAATGGAAAAGGTGGCGGTAATGATCAAATGGTTCAGGGCGGTGGAGAGCAGTTAATCCCTACGGGGGAACTCCTTAAAGCCATGCAAGATGCGCTTATTTAACTTTTTAAAACATAAGAAGAGCTGTCTAATCAACGACAGCTCCCATAGTGTTGAAAAACTAAATGGTCAAGGGACTCTTTGTGAATATTTAGTCAAAATGAAGGTGTTTTCCGTTCCAGGCTACTCGCTTTCCAGTGGGCGAGCGACGAGCCGCTTCCTGCGCTGACGCTCCGTGCAGGGTCTCGTCTG
>BBDJ01000053.1 GCA_001312325.1 Lysinibacillus pakistanensis
TAATTTTATAGAGTTATATAATATTTCGATTTAAAAGTATCTCTATGCATGATAGGATAATATTGCTAAGGAGGTGCAATTGGCCTAAGGAAATTGTGCTATAAATACAAGGTGCAAGGACTTTTTGACATTTATGTAAATGAATAAAAAGAAAATTATCCTTATTGTTAGTTTATTTGTGTTAATACTAACGGGCTCACGAATTTTATGGCTGGATTTATTAAATAATACAAATCAACCCTATGCTGTAAAAGGACAAATAGACTTACGAGAATGGGATTTTAACGACAATCATTCCATTACATTGGATGGGGAATGGGAGTTCTACCCTTATACGTGGTTAATTAACGAAAAACAGCCAATTAAAGGAGCTCGAAATAATCTATCATACATACATGTTCCGAGTGGGTGGGATTCGTCCTTACAGGAGGGGGAAGTAACGCCATATGGTTATGGTTCTTATCGCTTAAAAATTCTTGTAAATCCGTCTGATAATAGTACCTACAGTATTAGGGTGCCAAGTGTTCGGAGCTCTTCTGAAATATATGTGAATGGTAGACAACTATCGAAATCAGGTGAAATTGGAAAAAAATGCTGATACAACCATTGCTAAAAACATACCCTATTCCGCTTCTTTTGAAGTAAATGGTCGTAGTGAAATTGAAATGATTGTGCAAGTTGCGAATTATAAGGATTCTCGTAATGGAGGGATTATCCGATCCATTAAATTGGGCAAAGAAGAAGTAATTAATCGAGAGACGCAATTGTCTGTAACGATGCAGCAAATGGTGGCTTTCGTTTTCCTTATACATGCTATTTATTCGATTATTTTATATTTTGTAGGAAACAGAGATAAAAGATTACTTTACTTTTCTATGTTAACGTTTGCCACTACATTTTTTTTATCTTTTAGGAAGTGATGATAAATTATTGTCTTATTGGTTTCCAATTAATTACGATTGGGGCTTTAAATTAGTTCATCTTTCTATGCTTGGCATTGGTTATTCACTACTTCACTCTATAAGACAGTGGTTGCCAAAGACATTACTAAAACTAATTCCTTGGTTTAATACTTTATGTGGTATTGCTGCATTGCTTGCAATACTATTGTCTGCTCATTATGTTACAATCATACAGCCTATTTATGCTACGCTTTTAGGAATCCCAATGATTTTAACGATAGTAACAATGATTGTAAAATCAATCAAAGAGATAAGAAGTAATATTTTATTATTGTTGGCCATAATAGCTTTTGTGAATAATATTGCTTGGTACGGTATCTTTCTTTTAACGGGGGTAAAAACAATATTTTATCCGTTTGACCTTATTATCACGATGGCTTGTTTGGCAATACTATGGTTTAAAGATTATGCTAAGGTGTATGCAGAGACAAAGGCACTCGCTATTAAGCTTCAAGAAGCCGACAGATTGAAGGATGAATTTCTTGCAAATACGTCCCATGAACTACGAAATCCTCTACATGGGATTTTAAACATGTCGAAGGCTGTTTTAGAAAGAGAAGAAACCGTTATAAGTGATAAAAGCGTTAAGGATTTAGAAATTGTTCTTTCGGTAGGACGACGAATGTCTCTTATGTTAAATGATTTACTCGATGTAATGAGCTTAAAAGAAAATACGACAAAGCTGCAACTGCGATCATTTTCCATTCATACGATTGTTTCTGGTGTATTAGATATGCTCTATTTTATGAGGGAAGGGAAGCAAGTAGAGTTAATAAATCAAATACCTGAAGATTTTCCAAAGGTAATGGCTGATGAAAATAGAGTCATTCAAATTGTTTTTAACCTACTGCATAATGCAGTGAAATATACAAATGAAGGTCATGTTACAATAGCTGGTCATGTGAAAAATAATATGGTGGAAATTATGATTTCAGATACTGGGATTGGTATTGATAATGACACAATTCAGCGAATATTTGAGCCTTATGAGCAGGGAACTCTTAGTAAGGCCATGATGGAGGGTGGATTTGGATTAGGGCTTAGTATAAGTAAACGCTTAGTTGAGCTACATGGAGGTACATTACAAGCTCATTCAATATTAGGAAAGGGTTCAGAATTTACGTTTACTTTACCTATTGCTAACTTATCTGAACAAAATGATACAGAAGATGAGAATTCACCCTTGCAAATGAATGAGGATTTTGACGTTATGTCGTCTTCCAATCATTTTGATCGTTCTTCAACAACCCAATCCATCATCATGCAAACAAATCGACCAAAGGTGCTAGTTGTGGATGATGATCCAGTAAATTTAAGAGTGATTGAAACAATTCTGACTACAGAAAAATATGATTTAAAAACAGTCACTAGTGGCAGTAAAGCGCTGGAGGCATTGCTGTCTCAAAAATTTGATTTAGTTATTTCAGATGTAATGATGCCAAATATGTCTGGCTATGAATTAGTTCGCACTATACGTAAACAGCAGTCAATTACAGAACTTCCAGTGTTACTTCTTACAGCTAGAGGTCAAGCACAGGATATTGAGAATGGCTTTTTATCTGGTGCAAATGATTATGTTATGAAACCAGTCGATCCTTTAGAATTAAAATCAAGGGTAAAAGCACTCACTGATGTTAAACAATCTGTCCAAGAGCGTCTTCGAATGGAAGCAGCTTGGCTACAGGCACAAATACATCCTCATTTTTTATTTAATACATTAAATGCAATTATGACCTTACATGAAATTGATACAGACCGTACTAACAAGCTACTTGAGGCACTTAGTGATTTTTTTACGAGAATCTTTTAAATTTCAAAATATCGATGAACTCGTCCCAATAGAAAATGAATTAAAGCTGGTTCAATCCTATCTCTATATTCAGCAGGAGCGATATGGAAGTCGAATCAGTGCTACATGGGAGCTAGAAGTTTCATCTGATGTAATGATGCCATCTTTAACCATCCAGCCATTAATTGAAAATGCCATTGAACATGGCATTTTGAAGCAAGTAAATGGTGGAACTATTCATATTCAAATTTTGGATTATGATACTTTTATAGAGATAACAGTATCTGATAATGGTATTGGAATGGATGAAGAAACAAAAAAACAATTGCTAGTCAGAAGGCTAAAAACCTCTACTGGGGTGGGTCTTCTGAATACGGATTTACGCTTAAAGCAGCATTACGGAGCAGGGCTTCAAATCAAAAGTCAACCAAATCAGGGGACATCCATATCATTTAAAGTTCTCAAAAAGCAAGTTGATGGATAGCTAAGCTGAAGTGGAGGATAGAACCAGAAAAACGATGGATAGAACCATGAAAGTAGCGGATAGAACCTACCTGTTCATCAATTTGGTTCAATCAGTTTGATTGAGAGCATTTCTTTCAAGTGTCTCTTTTGTTTCAGCATTGACAGTTTTTTTCTTTCGCTTCAGCCTGTTCACTAGCTGGAGCTTCATCATGAGAAGAACATGCTGATAGAAGAAGTGCTGACATTGCTCCGATATACAGTAATTTCTTCATTTACATTACCTCCGTTTGTTCATTGGTTACGTTTTAGAGTGCACCAATATTACTTAGAATATAACGGAGTTACAATAAAATTTGGTTTTTTTAAATGAGGGAGTAGCAACAGCTAAATAAAAAAATTATTCTGCTTATAGGAAAGTTGAAAATACCAGGCTCTAGCACCTGGTATTTTTTTATTTACGTATTACAATCGATAATTTGTAGTTGGCATGTTTATTTAAATCTACTAAAAATTGATCTAAAACTTCGTTTGATGGAAATCTGCATTCTAGAAGATAGCAACCATCTCCACTAATTTTAAAATTATTAACAATGAACTGTTGTTGTGTATCTAGAAATGCCAGAAATGGTTCATGGTATGGACTTTTAGTATAAATATTCATAAATGCATGTACAGGACGTCCTAATTTCACTTGATTTACTTGGATTGTATATCCTTCAATGACACCACTATCTTCTAATTTTGCAACCCTCGATGATGTAGCTTGGCCAGTCAAATGAACCTTCTCTCCTAATTCTTTCATTGTCATACGGCTGTTCTTGTAAAGCTCATCAATGATCCTTAAATCGGTACTATCCAACATGAAATAACTCCTTTCATTAATCAAGTAAAATCATGAAAAGACTTGATTTTATCTATGTGATTGTTATTGGGACATAGTATAAACTAATTGTAATTTAAAGAAAAGGAGTTATGAATATGAACATTCAACAAATTCGCAATGCTACTGTTGTCATTGAATATGCGGGAAAAAAAATTTTTAATCGACCCTATTTTGGCGAAAAAAAGGGGCTTATCCACCGTACCCAAATTCTCTAAGACAGGACCAAAATAATCCATTAGTTTCTCTACCAACATCCATTGACCAACTTATAAACGTGGATGCGGTGATTGTTACACATTTACATGTTGATCATTTCGATGAGGTTGCAAAAGAAGTATTACCAAGAGCTATCAAAATGTTTGTCCAAAATGAAGAAGATGCTAAAGAGATTAAAAGTGCTGGATTTACCAATGTAGAAATTTTACAAGAAGATACTGTTTTTGAAGGTATTCTATTAATAAAAACAGTAGGTCAGCATGGACGCGGTAAAATTTTAGAAATTACTGGTCAAGTATGCGGTGTTATTTTTCACCACCCAAGTGAAAAGAAACTATACATTGCAGGAGATACTGTTTGGTATGGCGGAGTCGAAAATGTACTAGAAAAAAATAAACCAGATATTATTATTGTGAATGGAGGAGACAATCAATTTTTACAGGGAGGCTCTCTAATCATGGGGAAGGATGATATTTACGAAGTTTATCTCGCTGCACCAAATGCTAAGATTATCGTAAGCCATATGGAAGCTATAAACCATTGGGCATTATCTAGAAAAGAATTACGAAGTTTTTTTAAATGAAAAAGAAATCACTGATTATGTACTTGTTCCAGAAGATGGTGAAAATTACAAGTTTTAAAGAAATTAGAGGCAAATCCTTTTCAATCATATAATCTTTTTTAAATAAATAATTGTATTCAATATTATAATGATGCAAAATCCTGTAAAATTGAAACAGGAGGTGGTGTCTAAGTGAAACATACAATTTATACAAGTGATAAAGGTAGATTGGTCATTTTGAAGCATTATGAGCAATATTTAAAGTCTTTTGATTTTGCAATAGAACGTGTTATGGTGGAAACAACCTTTGGCAAAACACATGTATTAATGGCGGGACCAAAAGAAGGGAAGCCCTTGTTGATTTTTCAAGGTGGTAATTGTATAAATCCTATGACATTATCTTGGTTTAAGCCACTCGTCAAAAAAATACAGAATATATGCACCTGATACAATTGGACACCCTGGTTATAGTGCACAAACTAGAATTTCTGCAAAGGATCAAAGCTTCGCCCAATGGATTGCCCAATTAATGGATTCTTTTCATATTCAGAAATGTGCTGTTTTAGGTCCGTCCTATGGAGCCGGTATCATTTTAAGGTTAGCGACCTATTTGCCAGAGAGGATTGACTGTGCTGTACTTGTTTCACCAGCAGGAATTAAGCTAGGATCAAAAATCGAAATGCTACATAAAATTTTTATGCCATTGCTGCAATTTAAAAAAAACGTCTTCCATCAAATATCTTAAACAAATAACGGATTGCATGTCTGCTGGTAATATGAAAGAGAGCGATCATGAGATTATTGGAGATATTTTTCGGTTTGTAAAATTAGAACAAGGGATGCCTAAATTAACAACTAGAGACGAATTAGCGCATTTCTCTGCACCTACCTTAATCATTGCTGGTGAAGAGGACATCTTTTTTTCCAGAAAATAAGGTGAAAAAAAAGTGCTGAACAAATTGTCCCAAATTTAACAGCTTTCTATTCATTTAATATGGGGCACTTTCCATCTGAGAATCAATTACAAACAATTAACCATACCATACAGAATTTTTTTTGAAAAATATTATTAAAGGGTACTTCAAGAGGTATCCTTTTTGGCTATTCAATAGGAAAGGTAGAAAGTAACGGCTTACTTACTTCTGTAATTTACCTGTATATGGAAATAAAGTATAAGCAATTTTCTAGGGGGGATCATATTGCAACAGCTCTTTAGTGAGATGATAAAGCAGGATATTAGGCCGTATCTTTCCAAACATGGCTTTTCAAAGAAGGGTTCGAATTTTTATAAGATGACGGGCAGCCTGATCTATTTATTCAATTTTCAAAAATCCTCTGGCAATTCAGCGGATAATGTAATGTTTTACGTGAACTGTGGGATTTATGCAGAAGAGTTAGCTCAAATACAATCAAGAGAGATTTTGACTGCACCCAAAGAGGTGGACTGTCACTTTAGAGCAAGAATAGGGGAAATTGCCGAGTCTGTTCCAGATCGATTTTCAATCACTCCTACTACAGATATGGATGATATGAGAAAAACGCTGCAAAATGGATTAGAAAAGGTTATTCAGTTCTATAATACTATGAATAGTGCTAGAAATCTTGTTGATTATTACATATCAGGTCCATTTTTACATCTTAGCGAAGAGTGTTTACATTTATTGTTACAATCTAATGATGTAGAGGCAGCTGAACATTTTTGTAAGGCTTTACAGAAAAAGTACGGAACTGAAAAAAAGATGGTCCATTTTCGAAAACAAATACAAGGTAATCTTTAATAAATATGGAGTGGAATTTGATAACCTATAAGTAATGTTAGGAATGATACTGTGGCGTAAAAGCTTGATATTACGGAACCTACGCATTCACTTCACGAATACAAGGATATTCTGAACATGGAGCGTTTTTGGTGAAATATGGTTGGGGCCAAACCGTGAGTTGCTTGAAGATTTTAATAATCTAGTATCTTCAAATTGAGAAAAAAACAAGCATGATGAAGAATCGTTCATATTTAGCTCAGCGCACAAATTCCTGACAGAATAGCATAAGCCGTAAGTCACAACCAATCACGCGCAGCGATTGTTGCAAACTTACGGCTTTGCCTGTATTACAATGCAAAAGATAAGATAAAGAGGGACTTAACTTATTAAATAATCCCTTTAGATAAACTAAACAGTATCTTCTATCGCCAGGTTAAACTAAGCATGTGAGAGTGGATAAACGATTGTCAGCTTTTGTATCGATGCCATTGAGCCAATCATCCATTAAAGCTAGATGTTTTGCTAACACAGCATCTGAGTATAAACTCCACAATTCTTTTGTAAATCTTAATTGTGTTTCTTGTATTTCAAATTCAACTTGCTTTACATTATGCTTACCATTGTGCTCCTCCATTGTAACAGAGCTAGAGTAAATATAAATATCAATATTTTCCTCACAGTTAATCGTACTTTGAGTGAATAGTTTTTCAGTTTGTTTTTCAGAGCTAGAAGAAGAGGCGGAATTTGCTAATGCTTTTAAGCTTTCTACGATTTTTCCTTTATCAACTGCCGAAATGCCATTATATAAATTGGCGATTTGGTCAATTACTTCATTCCAATCGGAAGTCCTACGTTTAAAGGATTTTAGACTGCTATTTAATAAATGGATAAGTGGGTTTTGTAATATTTTTGAAACATATTTTTCATAAGCAGGAACATTATTTTTATCGTTTGGTAATGCTGGATTAAAATTAGAAACAATTCTAGCAATGTCAAGAATAGTTGTTAATCCAGTTGTTGGAGCTACTTTAGCAGCTTCTTTTACCGCGGAACTATAGCGTCCAAAGTTTTGAAGTGCTTGCTGAACTTGATTGTCAGCGATTCTAGCCTCCGACAGCTGACTCCCAACAAAGATTCCTTGACTGACAACTGTTTGATCTGATGGCGCAAGTTTAATAGCAACAGGCTCTAAATTTTGATGCAGAGAAATATCATTTAGTGCTAACCAGCTTTCCATTTTTAAGTCAAGATTTGTCATAGAAAAAAACCACCTCTAGTTAAATTTGTATTGGTTTGTAAACCAATAGTAGATATATACTTCAAATTTATAGCAATTAAAACCATTAATTTCAAAAATTTTGTGAACAAGTGAACAGAGTGGAAGAAATAAAGGAGTAAATAAAAACAAAAGGAGAATTGTCCATGTTGCATATTAAAAGAATATATAAAGAGGATTATCCCAATGGTAAGAAAATTATTTATCAATATCATTCTGATAAATTCTATGATGTTTCCTATCAGGTGCATGAGAATGGTTGGACAATGGATTTTACATTAATGCATTTTGACACTCCATTTCATAAGTATTTAGAAGGAGAAATTTTTGAAGATTATTTAGAAGAAATTGAATGTTATATTGCAGAAATAGATGAAGAAGAGGTGGGGATTGTTAGCTGTAGCCATGAGAAGTGGAATAATGTTCTAAGGATCAATGATATTCATGTAAATTCGCAATATCAACATAATGGAATAGGGAGTCAACTTATGGCATTGATAAAAACAAGAGCTGGAGAACTAGGTGCCAGGGCAATTGTATTGGAAACACAAACCTCCAATTATCCTGCAATCCAATTTTATAAACACCACGGATTTCAGCTGATTGGCTGTGATCTATTAAGCTATTCCAATACAGATATGGAAAATAGAGAAGTCAGAATTGAATTGGGTCTTGTACTAGAGGCTTGAAAATAGGGTAAATGGTATTCAATCCTAAATGAAGAAGTTGATGGACTAGCAGGGCATTCATACAGATAATAAATAATTAAATGGAAGGAACAAATCCTTTCGCAACCGTGAAAAATCAGTAGAGGATAAGATAGCCCCTACTGATTGAGAAGTTTAGAAGTTTTAATTACAGACATTTTTTTTATATCTAGTATTGCTTGTAAATGCATGCCTTCATGGAAAATTGTTCGAATTAGAACTTGTTCAATTGTATTCATCCCCATATCGATAGCGGGAAACTCTATCTCTAATTTGTCTCCATACTTTGCTTTTATTTTACCTGGCTGAGATTTTAAAAGCTCTTTTAAATCTTCAAACGATGGTGTCTCCTCCGTAAAATTAGCTGGAGAGGTGCCAAAGCCAAACCAGGTTTGAAAAGGTATAAGATCCTTACTTTTTTTCGTTTGTTATTGCCTCAAGCCATAAATATTGGTCTAGATAAAGATGGCCCATGTTCCAACGAATATTATTATGAAATCCTTTTGGTACAACCTCTGCATGTTCCTTTGTGACAAAATCTAAGACTTGTAAAACTTCATTGCGATAACGCTCTAACTGCTGAAATAGAATTTGATGACGATGATTCATACGTTTTCTCCTTTTCTTTTTATAATTTGCTAAAAAAAGTTAAAATTCCTTCAAAGTTAATGGTAAAATCTATAAAAAATGAGGGAGAACACCTTAAAAGTATGTTCTCCCTCATAGAAATTGATCTATCTACTTTGAGTCTGCAGAGCTAATTTAACACCTAAACCTATATAGACGAAACCGACTGCCTTTTCAATCCAACGTGACCCATTGTTAGTGGTTTTGGTAAAGATTTTTTTCACCTATGAAGCTTGTCACAATAGCTAGTAAAATAGTATACAAGGCGCTCATTACTACAAACGTAATCCCTAAAATTAGAAGCTGAACAGTAATAGATTGTCCATTGTGCTGTACAAATTGAGGTAAAAAGGCTAAGAAAAATAGTGCCGTTTTAGGGTTTAATATTTCTGCTAAAAAACCTTGGCGGAACGAAGTACTTGCTGGACTCTGTTCAACAGTTGGTTGTTCTATTTTTTTGAGGTTTTGTTAGGAGCATTTGAATACCTAAATAAACAAGATAAGCTACACCAATATACTTCACTATTTCAAAAGCAGTAGCAGATTTCATTAAAATTGCTGAAAGACCTAATACAGCGGCTAATGTATGGACTAAATCGCCCAAGCCAATACCTAATGCTGTGAAAACACCGTTCTTTTTACCACTTTTCAATGTTTGTGTAATGGTTATTATCACAGCAGGGCCAGGAATTAAAAATAACAGAAGTACTATTGCGATAAACGATAACATGTTTGACCATCCTATTCTAATAAAGTGAATTGTTTATGAGGGTTTTCTTAATCCCTCGATGATTATGTGTAATTAACTTAATATTCAACCATAAGATTGGGCTAATAAGTGCAAAAATTATTATATTCTATCTAATCTATTATTGTCGATAATGAAATACTAAAAAAATAGTTATAGAATAGTTTGAAAAATACGAAATCATGACTTGGCGTTAAAAAGATAGCAATTCTTATTGTTGTGTACAAAACACTTAAAATAAATAAGGGAGGCTTGTTATGCCTATTATTACAATTAAACTAGCAAAAGGAAGAACAAGAGAACAAAAACAACAGTTTGTTGAAATGGTGACGCAAGAGGCAGTAAAAACGTTAAATGTTAAAGAAGAATGGGTAACCGTTATATTTGAGGAATATGAACGTCACAATTGGGCAACTAGTGGACAGCTCCATTCCATTAAATTAGGAGATGGTTTTGGTCAATAATCGGGAGCAAAAATAGAATTTAAAAAAATAGTACCAACTATTAATAATTAGTGATAGAATTAGATGATAATTTAGTTGGAGGTGTTAATATGCTGGACATTCAGCAAATACAAGCAGCTATTAGACATCGTTATCCATTTCTTTTAGTGGATCGTGTATTGGAGTTAGAAGAAGGTAAAAAAAGCAGTAGCAATTAAGAATGTTACGATAAATGAAGAATTTTTTTAATGGGCATTTTCCTAATTATCCTGTAATGCCAGGAGTGCTAATTGTGGAAGCATTAGCACAAGTTAGTGCCATTATCATGCTTACAAAGGAAGGAAATGAAGGGAGACTCGGATTACTTGCTGGTATTGATCAATGTCGTTTCAAGAAACAAGTAAAACCGGGTGACCAGCTTCGTCTTGAGGTAGAAATTACACGCTTAAAAGGAGCTATTGGAAAAGGCCGTGGAATAGCTACTGTTGATGGAGAGTTAGTGTGTGAAACAGAGCTTATTTTTGCCTTTGGCAGCTAATGAAAAAAAACAAAATCCATTTGAAACCGCTTCGTCTATTTACAGAAGTGGTTTTTTGTTGTGTAAATTCTTTAGAATTTCTTAAATCTCAGGCTTTACATAGCAGGTTGACTACCAGAATGGTATTATGATTGTTACATTAGAAGCAATGTTCGCAACTTTAAGGAGGAGATGAAAATAACAATTAATATTCTTGTCGTAGATGACGAAAAGGAAATTGCCGACTTAATAGAGCTTTATTTAAAAAAATGAAGGCTTTAATGTCTTTACATTTTATGATGCCAAGGAGGCACTAACTTGTATTCAGACAAAAAAATTAGATTTCGCTATTCTAGATGTGATGATGCCTGACATAGATGGCTTTGAAATTTGCAGAAGAATTAGAGAATATTATCATTTTCCAGTGATTATGCTAACAGCCAAGGATGAGGAAATTGATAAAATAACAGGTCTAACTTTAGGGGCTGATGATTATATTACGAAGCCATTTCGACCATTGGAGCTAATAGCTCGAGTGAAGGCTCAAATCAGGAGATTTACAAGGTACAATCAGCAGGAAGCTTCGCAGAATGATATGATTATTGATTTTTCTGGACTTATCTTAGATCAAAACACACGGAAATGTATGTTGCATGAAAAACAATTGTCACTTACACCTACAGAATTTTCAATCCTGTGGTTTTTATGTATCAATAGGGGACGTATCGTTTCTTCCGAGGAACTATTTCAAAAAGTCTGGGGAGAAAAATATTTTAGCAGTAATAATACAGTAATGGTCCATATCAGACATTTACGAGAAAAAAAATGAATGATTCTGCAGAAAACCCAAAATTTATAAAAACTGTTTGGGGAGTGGGGTACACCATTGAAAAATGATTTTGGAAAACTAAAAAGGAAAATAATGCTTCAAATACTTCTAATCCTCGTCCTCGCATTAATTAGTGGGTATTGGATTAGCTCTCTATTGATTGATGGTGTTTTACAGGCTCCATTCGCCGATGCGTTTATTCATTTTTGTGAAAATGTTCTTCAACTTGATTTTTATGCTGCTCAGAAAGCCTATTCGATTATATTTCAGCAAAATAAGCAACTTTGGTTAGCAACTGGATTAATACTTCTATTATTAGTGATCTTTTATTTTGCTCTTTCACGCTTTACAAAGTATTTTTATCATATTGCTTTAGGTGTCAATAGCCTTTTAGAGGAATCTGATAAAGATATTCAACTGCCAGCTGAGCTTGAATTTATGGAAAAGAAATTAAATGTTGTGAAAAATACATTAGAAAAACGTGCAAAGGATGCACAAGAGGCTGAACAACGAAAAAAACGACCTTGTTGTATATTTGGCACATGATATTAAGACGCCACTGACATCCATTATGGGATACCTAAGCTTACTGGATGAGGCAAAGGATATGCCATTAGAGCAAAAAGAAAAATATGTAAAGGTTACATTAGAGAAATCCTACAGGCTAGAACAATTGATTAATGAGTTTTTTTGAAATTACGAGGTTTAATTTACAATCCATTATATTAGATAAAGAAGCCATTAATTTAAATTACATGTTAATGCAATTGGCAGATGAATTTTATCCATTATTGGCACCTAAAGGGCAGCAAGCAATTGTAAATGTGGAGGAAGATATAAAGGTTTTTGCTGACGCCAATAAATTAGCTAGGGTGTTTAATAATATTTTTAAAAATGCGATAGCATATAGCGATAAGAACAGCATTATTAACATTCATGCAGAAAAACAAAATGACCAGATTCATATTTCATTTACAAATAAGGGAAAGGCCATTCCCCCTCAAAAATTAACCATGATTTTCGAAAAGTTTTATCGTTTAGACTCGTCAAGGTCTACACAAACGGGTGGAGCGGGTTTGGGACTTGCTATTGCCAATGAGATTGTACAAGCACACGGAGGAACCATATCTGCCATTAGCACAGATGAAAAAACAGTGTTTACTGTTAGCCTACCATCACTTTCTTAAGAAACCTTAAGAATTCTATAATAGATTATTAAAAAAGAGCTCCTTCTTTTATGTTTCAATAAAACTATAGTCAGTGAGGTAATTTCCTCAACCTCACTAGATTGAGGAACATACACAAAAAAAATCCTCACTTCCTGTGAAAGTACTTGTGTGAGCGAGATAACCTGTTAATCTTCCAGCTATAATTTGACAACTTGCAATAGGAATTTAATTGGGAAACAGGTATAAAAAGAAGGAGTTGTTTTTGTTGAAAAGAAAGGGATTCTTTAGCGTATTTCTTATACTATTACTAGTGTTTATTTATTTTGTGGTTGTCAAAGATAATCCACTTCAGCCAAACCTTGATCCATTTAAATCACTTCAGCTAGAGATGCCACAGAAAAGTGATGATATGTTCAATTTAGATTTATATAGCTCCAATGCCATATTAGTGAGCTTAGAGAATCATACTATTTTATTGGATAAAAATAGTGAGGAAATCATATATCCAGCTTCTTTAACGAAGTTGATGACTGTCCTTGTCGCACTTGAAAATATACCCGATTTAAAGGAAAAGATTATTCTTAAAAACCGTATTTTTACAAACTTATATGAAGAAAATGCTTCTATGGCAGGTTTTCTCCCTAATGAGGAAGTAACTGCAGAGGATTTGCTTTATGGTGCGATGCTGCCATCAGGAGCAGAAGCATCTATTGGCTTAGCTGAATCTATTGCTGGTTCAGAAAGTGGGTTTGTCCAGTTAATGAATGAAAAGGCTCAACAGCTTGGAATGACAAATAGTCACTTTATGAATGCTACTGGGCTACATCACCCAGACCATTATACAACGGTGAAAGATCTTTCAATTCTCTTACAGTCTGCTCTCACAAATCCAATATTTAGGGAAATTTATACAGCTGAAAGATATTCGATAAAATCAACGAATCGCCATCCAGAGGGGATTACTTTAACAAGCAGGCTGTTTAATTTTTTTAAACACAAATGAGGTAACGAAAGGTGCGATTATTGGGGGAAAAACAGGTTATACAGAGCAAGCTGGCCTGTGCCTTGCAAGTCTAGCATCCATCAATGGGGAAGAATACTTACTCGTAACGGTTGGTGCAGAAGGTGATCCACGTTCAGAGCAGTTCAATATTACAGATGCATTAGCTGTTTATCAGAAATTATATTAAACATAAATCGAACCAGGTACTTAGGTAGTCCTGGTTTTAATTGAATTTATGCAAAATATAAGCGGTATTTTGTCGAAAATAGCATACAATGCACAATCCCTCATATAATTTAAGTGTCTGAACATTTGAGAGAACTATTGATCTGACTATAAATAATCTCTATTCGATTATTAAAACAGGTAGAACACGATGAGAGGATGAGGGGTTTTGAAGCATCCCAGCACGAATATATTAGAAAATAAAGAAGAATTATTTGTACCTGAGAAAGCTTTAAATAAAGATTTTTGCGATCAATTAGTGACTAAAATTCATAAAAATATACTGAATGAGAATATTTCGAATGATGTCTATATGTCTTATTTTGTGATTTTCGACCAGAAATATGAGCTTAAAGAAATTCGATATTTATTAGATCTGTTAAAAGTACAAGCAGATGAAATTATTCGATCTAAGCCCATCTATATTACATTAAGTGGTGTGATGTTATCGTTATTCGCTATTATTGCCTGTGCTATTAATGTAAAGCTAATGGTTGGTATTTCTTTATTTCAAATAGTTGCCCTAACAATTTTAAGCTTTAATGTAGCTATATTATTTATTTCATTTAAAATTGAAAAAGAATACAAAAAAAATTTATGCGGTCATAAAATTAATTGAATATTACTTAAGTTTTTATAAAAAAATAAATTATACAGCCGACACCAACCATTCCAGAAAATGAAGCAAAGGATAGATAATATTTACTGCTTTATGAACTTCCTCCAAAAAAACATAGTTCCCCGCTTTCTTCAAAAATAATCATGTAAAGCCGCTTGATTTATACGGAACAAAATGATAAAAATTAAGCATTTATTTTAAAAAAAACCTCAAATAATAAGGTACGAAAAATTTTATTTGAGGAAGTGAAAATTTGAAAAAATTTTTCCAAATGGTATTACCGATTTGTCTGTTAATGATTTCCTTTGATGTTAAAGCTAGTACCTATGAAAATAAAGGAAGAAAGTATTACGAAGAAGCAGGTCAAATTGTATGGGAAATTAAAACGGATGAAAAAATTATAGCCCTTACTTTTGATGACGGACCACACCGAAAGTACACCACTCAGATTTTGGATATTTTAGAGAAATATAATGCAAAAGCCACTTTTTTTTATAGTTGGTCAAAATGCAGAAAAAAAATCCTGAAGTTATTTCAAGAATGTATAATGAAGGTCATGAGCTTGCCAATCATACTTTCACACATCCGTTAAGGACTAATGTTCCAAACCTGCTAAAGGAAATTAAGCAAACAGATGAAACTATACAAAAAAATTACTGGTTTTACTCCTACTTTATTTAGGCCTGTAGAGGGTCAATATTCAGATGCCATGATTGAAGCGATATCCAAAGAAGGCTATAAGGTTGTAATGTGGTCTTGGCATTTAGATACATTAGACTGGAAAAGTCCAGGTACGAACCGAATTGTTAATACTGTTTTAAAAGGAGTAAAGGAAGGTAATATTGTCCTGTTTCATGATGGAGGCGGTAATCGTAAGCAAACTGTAGAGGCGATGGAAAGTATTTTGGCAGAGCTAGAAAAACAGGGCTATCGATTCGTCACGGTTTCCGAATTACTTGATGTGCAGCAGACAAAGTAATTCAGAGTGCATCCTTCCTATCATCTTAAAGATCTTTTAATATGCTTTAATTCAGAAATTAAATAATCAATTTGCTTTTGCTTTACCTGATCATTATTGTTTTGGGAGCTATCATTGTTGCTTTTTTTGTAACGCCTGTAATGCAAGACCAGCGGCAATTGTTTGAATACCATCCTAATGTCGATATGGATGTGCCAATATAGGCAAGCTTTGTAGCATAAATTTTCAAATAGTCAGTCGATTGTGATTCGAATTATTTGTATGCCTCTTTTAAGCAAATCTTGTTAGATGGTCACTACTTTCATCATATGCGTACCACATCAAAAAAAGGGAATCGAACCAAATTAAAATCTGTACCTCACCTCCAACTATTTCATAGTGGAGGTGTCATAGTGTTGAAAAACTAAATGGTCAAGGGACTCTTTATGAATATTTAGCCAAAATGAAGGTGATTTCCGTTCCAGGCTACTCGCTTTGTTGCTGACGCTTCGCTTTCGCACAGAGCAAAGCTTCCA
>BBDJ01000054.1 GCA_001312325.1 Lysinibacillus pakistanensis
CGCTCGGTCCCTTGGAAGAAACGCTCAGGTAAGGTTAAAAATAGCTCGGCTCCCAGAAGAAGCGCTCAGGTAGGACCCAAACTTGCTCGGTTCCCCCAAAAAACTGCTCAGGTTCTTCAAGGAACTGCTCTGGTAGCCTCTATTATTGCTCAGGCAATAATGGAAATTCAGCCTGGCTAAAGGCTTTATAATCACGAAAACCCAAACAAGAGTGTTTGGGTTTTAGCAATATTAATATACTTTATCGCCGTTAAAAATAGAGTTTTTCACAATAACATAGTCTACATTTCGAATGGCATCTAGCTTGTTGCCACCTGCATAGGAAATAGAGGATTGAAGGTCTTGCTGCATTTCAATTAATGTATCCTTGATGCTGCCCTTGTGTTCAACGAACATTTTTTTTGCCTTCCACATTTTTGCGTTCGCCTTTTTGGAATTCAGATGCAGAACCGAAGTATTCTTTGACAATTTTACCGTCAATTTCGATTGTTTCACCAGGTGATTCTTCATGGCCAGCAAATAAAGATCCAATCATAACCATGGATGCGCCGAAGCGAACTGATTTTGCAATATCACCATGTGTGCGGATTCCTCCATCCGCAATAATTGGCTTTGTAGCAGCCTTCGCGCACCAGCGTAATGCAGCTAACTGCCAGCCACCTGTACCAAAGCCTGTTTTAATTTTAGTAATACAAACTTTACCTGGTCCTATACCAACTTTTGTAGCATCTGCGCCAGCATTTTCTAATTCACGTACAGCTTCAGGTGTACCAACATTACCAGCAATGACAAAACTATTGGGTAAGTATTTTTTTGATGTGTTGAATCATACGAATGACAGCATTAGAATGACCGTGAGCAATGTCAATTGTAATAAAATCGGGAACTAGATTAACAGCAGCTAACTCCTCTATAAATGAATACTCTTCATCTTTTACTCCAACACTAATCGACGCGATAAGTCCACGTGCTTGCATATCTTTAATGAAATTCGCCCGAGTTTCAGGGTTGAAACGATGCATGATATAAAAGTAACCGTTTTCAGCAAGCTTCACAGCAAGACTTTCGTCGATAATTGTTTGCATGTTTGCAGGAACAACAGGAAGTTTGAATGTATGTCCACCTAAAGTAACAGATGTATCACATTCAGAGCGACTTTCTACAATACATTTTGCGGGAATTAATTGAATATCCTCATAGTCAAATACGTTATCCATTCTATACACTCCTAAAATACGAATATTTTTAAATAATTGTTTTAAATCGTTCGTCATTTGGTAATTTACATGATTTTTGAGTAAATGTCAAAGCTTTTATCATAATAAATAGAAAAACAGCAGAATAAGTGATAAAAGCGATACTATAATATAAGCAATTTTATTTAAAATTTGTCATACCATTTGATATCCATGTACAATAGAATTGTTTCAGAAAATGACAAAGGAGTGTTGGAGATGGCAGTAGAAGTGTATTTAATTTTTAATGGAAATTGTCGGGAGGCTGTAACGTTTTATGAGAAAGCTTTTAATACGGACAAGCCTGAAATTATGACCTTTGGAGATTCACCTCAAAATCCCAATTATCAATTACCAGAGGAAGCAAAAGATCTTGTCATGCATACACGACTTTCGATTTTTGATAGTACAGTAATGTTCTCAGATACATTCCCAGGGTCGCCATTCACACGTGGAAACAATGTTACATTAGCTATTGTTTCTAGTGATGAAGAGAAGATGCGTAAAGCCTTTGAAAATCTGAAGGATGGTGGAAAGGTAAGTATGGAGCTACAAGAAACTTTTTGGAGTAAGTGCTATGGCTCGCTTACAGATAAATTCGGAATTGAATGGCAATTTAGTCATGAGGAAAATAAATAGTAAAAAAAAGTATTAGAGGCTGGGACATAAGTAAACTTTCAAAGTAAAATTTAAATATTTCAAATCAGAAAAGCGCGAGAATCAACGTTTTTAAAATTTGTTTCTCGTGCTTTTTAAGATTTTGACCTGTTATGTCCCAGTCATTTATACGAAAATTACCAGAACGTTATTCAGTTTACAACCTCTATTTTCTAAAAATAATAACTGTCCCTTAAAACTTCTATAAAAGTGGACAATTATGTAAAACTCTACAGAAATAATTGGCCTTTTTAATTAGTAAACACTCCTACAAAACCATCATCATTGCCGTTATTAACCAGTTTTAAATCCTCAAATTGATTCTTTTTTTTACTTTCTATAAGGAATAGTGTTTTTTTCATTTGTAATACTTCCTTCTGTAGTTGTATAAGAAAGGGTTAGGGTTTTCTTTTTCTTATCAAATTTAAATGAGTAATCAGTGTAATTCCTAGTGTTTGAATTTATCAGAATATAAGTTTTATTCTTATTATTGTAAGCGTAAATACCATCTTTTAACTCATCTCCAAAGACGTTAAGAACCTTTTTATTATCATCGTGATTAACATCCAGTTCTAGTACTCTTAAATTTTCAAATTTCATTTTTTTCTGAAATAATAATTTCAGGGTTTCTCTCATCGTGTTCAATACTTATACCGTTGCTACAAGCTGTTTGCGTAAACAATAGTCCAATTAACACACAAAAAATGAACCTCTTTTTCACCACTTTAATTCACCTTCTTTCTTGGTTACTTCAAACAATTATACAATAAATAAAACCATTATATACAAATATTGTAATTTACTATACACTAGAGTATGCACTTTTAAATATGGGGTAAGTTGTCAAACGTGATATCGTTAACACTAATCAAGCTAGGATAGAGGCTGGGACAAAACCTCAATACTTTTCTGGGCTTTAATTTAGATGAAAAGAAGGGACACCTTCTGATAAAATTAAAGCCACCACACAATAAATGTGTTCTTATGTTTAAAAAAATGGAATCACCAAGAAAAAAGAGAAATCGGATGACATCGATTTCTCTTTTTTTAGATATGAGCAGCTAGTATGTCCCAGTCTCTATTTTTTTAATATTTAAATTGGTTTACAAAGCCTTGGAGCTCATCAGCCATATCGAGTAGTGCTTTTGCAGCAGAGGCGATATCCTGCATTGAGGATAATGTTTGCTCGGTAGATGCAGCGACTTCCTCAGATGCGGCAGCATTTAGCTTAGCATGATCAGAAAGCTCAATTGCAGTAGCGGAAACTTCTTCGACCACTGCAGACATTTGCTGTGTTGATGCAGAGATATCCTCCATTTTTGGTGCAATACTTCTTAGGCTTGCGATAATACTCTCGAATTTCGTACTTGTGTCTTCGGAAAGTTTTAGACCATCCTGAACGTCTACGGATGCCTTTGTCATGGTTTGAACAGAATTCGCTGTGTCCTGTTGAATACCAGTAATTAGCGTAGAAATTTGCTCTGCCGATTGATGGGATTGCTCTGCTAGTTTTCGAACCTCATCAGCAACTACCGCAAAGCCTTTTCCGTGTTCACCTGCACGTGCTGCTTCTATAGCTGCGTTCAATGCAAGTAGGTTGGTTTGGTCTGAAATTGCACTAATAATTTCAATAATAGAGCCAATTTCCTTTGTTCGATCATAAAGTGTTTTAATCATAGCATCTGATTGTGCAACAGATTCGTGAATAGAACCATTTGGTTAACCGTTTGCTGTACTGATTGACCGCCTTCTTCAGCCAAATTGATAGCGTGGCTAGATAGGTCTAGGACCTGCATAGAGCTATCGGCAACCTCGACCACTCCTTTAGCTATCTCCTCGATAGAAATTGCATTTTGTTCAATACTCGATGTTTGTTTTTCTGTACTAATAGCCACTTGTTGCATCGCTTCCGTCACCTGCTCTGAAGTAGCAATATTTTGTTCCGCATTAGCAGATAGATCTTGTGCTGACTTTTGAACATGCTCGGCACTCTGATTGACATTGCGGATTAATTTTTTTTAAGTTCACCTTCATGGATATGAAGGCTTCACCTAGTTGACCAATCTCATCTTTCGTGTGTACTTCAATATACTCTGTTAAATCGCCATCACTAATTTTTAATGCGCTATTTTGAAGGAGTTTAAGCGGTTTAACAATAGACTTGATCATGTAAAGCATGAATATTAGACCTATAATTATTGAAAAGAGAGTAATAACTAAAATAATTTTAAAAGTTGAAGTAGCGGCATTTGTAGCCTCAGCCGTAAACATCGTACCAATAACCTTCCAGCCCGTTAGTTTATTTGTGACAAACTGTAAGTGGCGGTCATTTTCAACTATTGTTCCTTTCTCCTGCTCATAAACCTTCGAAATATAGCTTTCTGTTGCTTCAGAACCGCTCTCTTTATCTCGCTGAGAAACATATAGCTTATCTTTATCTATTAGGGAAGCAAATCCTGTTTCTCCAATACGAGCGTCCTCTGTAATTGCACCTAGCACAGAGATATTAAAATCTAACGCAATTACCCCAGATCCATCCGGAAGAGTCTGCATAACTGAAATAACCATGTTATTTGTTGATTTTGATATATAGGGTGAAGTAATGGTAACTTGTCCTTTGTTAGCGACTGCTTCTTTATACCAAGATCGTTCACGTGGATCATAGTCACTTTCATACTCATGAACAGGCTCATCTATTATTCTGCCATCCGCAGTACCTATATAAAGTAATTCAACCTCTGGGTGTGTATTTATATATTCTTGGAAAAGACCCTTTAGTTCATTGTTTTTTTTCTCCCGATAAATAAGTTTGATCTACTTTTTTTGCAAAGTATTCGATATCCAATACTTTAGGAGCAATGGTATTTGTAATATTGGTATTTAGCATGCGTACGCTTTCTGTAGCACTTGCTTGTTGCTCCTTTAGAATTTGGCTTTTTGTACTTTTGAAGGAGGTGTATCCGATTAATAGAGTTGGAACGAGAAGTATGGCTAAAATTAAAATTTATTTTCGTAAGCTGATTCGTTTCATAGATAAATTCCCCCTTATAACAATATTTTTATATATGAATAAATTGAACTACCAAAATGTTATTTGTCTTATTTTATCAGAAAAACGTATAATTGTATGTAATATATTGGAATTTGTTAATGTTTTTCCACTTATAAACTGCTTCACTGATAGTTCAAATGTTTTAATCTGATTCTAAAAGTAAAATGAATTTAAATCAATGAAATGATCTAAAATGTCAGAAAATTTAAACTTCTGTGTAGATAAATTTAAGCTATACAAAAATAAAAATCTGAGCTCAATCGTATGTTGAGCTCAGACGTATGAATCATCAATATTTAAAACGGCCTACATAGCCCTGTAATTCATCAGCCATATCAAGTAGTACTTTAGCAGCGTTAGCCATTTCTTGCATGGAGGATAATGTTTGTTCTGTAGATGCAGCCACTTCTTCAGATGCAGCAGCATTTAATTTAGCATGGTCTGTTAGCTCAATAGCTGTTGCAGAGACTTCTTCAACAACTGCAGACATTTCCTGTGCAGAGGCAGATATATCCTCCATCTTCGGAGCCATTTCCCGTAAGCTTGTCATAATATGTGCAAACTTTTTACTTGTATCTTCTGTGAGCTGTAAGCCATCCTGCACATCTGTAGAAGCCTTTATCATTGTTTGTACTGATTTGGCAGTCTCTTGCTGAATACCTGTAATTAGCTCAGAAATTTGTTTTGCTGAATGCTGTGATTGTTCAGCTAATTTTCGAACTTCATCTGCAACTACGGCAAAGCCTTTTCCGTGCTCTCCTGCTCGGGCAGCTTCGATAGCAGCATTTAAGGCAAGAAGGTTTGTTTGATCAGAAATTGCGCTAATAATTTCTAATATAGAGCCAATTTCTTTTGTTCGGTCATAGAGTGATTTTATCATTCTATCTGATAGAGCTACAGATTCGTGAATGGAATGCATTT
The DNA here is from genome assembly GCA_001312325.1 of Lysinibacillus pakistanensis. The sequence goes on from BBDJ01000054.1 coordinate 5,866, forward strand.
GCTGAACCGTTTGATCTACAGAATGACCACCTTCCTCTGCCAATTGAATAGCATAGCTAGTGAGATCTGAAACTTGCATAGAGCTATCTGCGACCTCAACCACTCCCTTAGCAATTTCCTCAACTGATATTGCGTTCTGGTCAATTCCCGTTGTTTGTTTCTCTGACTGATAGCCACCTGTTGCATCGCCTCTGTCACCTGCTCAGAAGCAGCAATATTTTGCTCTGCATTGGCGGATAAACCTTGTGCAGCAGCTTGTACATGCTGAGAGCTTTGATCAACATTACGTATTAAAGATTTTAAACTTACCTTCATAGAGACAAAGGCTTCAGCCAGTTGACCAATCTCATCCTTAGAATGAATATCAATAAACTCTGTTAAATCACCTTCACTAATTGTTACAGCACTTTGTTTCAGTCGATTAATTGGATTAACTATGGATTTAATCATATAAAGCATAAAGATAATACCAACACTTATTGAAACAGCGGTGATTATTAAGTTCATATTAAAGGTGGAGGCGGCAGCTTAGAGGCCTCGGCAGTAAACATTGTGCCAACAATCTTCCATCCTGTTAGCTTATTAGTAACAAATTGTAGCTGCTTATTTGATTCTCTTACTGTTCCACTATCTTGTTCATATATTTTTTTTGATATAGCTTTCAGTTGCCTCTGAGCCACTTTCGTTCTTCTGGTCAGCAATATATACCTGATGGCTATCTAAAAGGGAGGCAAAACCAGTTTTCCCAATGCGTATATCATTTGTGATGGTACGAAGGGTGGAAATGTTTAAATCTAATCCAATTACGCCAGAGCTGTCTGGTAAAGCTTGTGTAATTGTTATGACAATGTCGCCTGTAGCTTGAGAAATGTATGGTGCAGTGATGGACACCTGGTCATTATTTTCTAGAGCTTGCTTGTACCATGGTCTGGTAAGTAAATCAAAGTCATCTTGATATACTTGCGTAGGTTCATCTAATAACCGACCATCTGCCGTTCCTAGATAGATGAGCTCTACCTCGGGGTGCATATTGATATATTCTCGGAAAAGCGTCTTTAGTTCTGGTTCTTTATCTACTTGTGTATAGGATTTATTCAGCTTTTTGGAGAAGTATTGGATATCTTTTATTTTTGGATCAATGGTGTTTGTAATATTCGTATTAAGCATGCGTATACTCTCGGCTGTGCTTGCTTGTTGTTCTTTTAAAATTTGCTGTTCGGCACTCTGGTAAGAAATAATGCCAATTAATAGTGTTGGGACGAGAAGCATTGCTAAAAATGAAAAAATGAGCTTTTTCCTTATACTTAGTTGTTTCACTTAAATTATCCTCACTCTTATATTATAGTTGTATACTTTTCCGCAATAGGTAAAGAATAGACTAACTAGCTTATTTTATCAAAAATAAATTAAATGTTAAGCGTTTTTCCATAAATGCTTTTTTTATCAGAATGTTTACAGTAATATTACTCATGAGTGAACATAGAAAGCTTACAATTGTTGTATACTAATGTTCAAAAGAGGAGGGGATTGTTCATGATTAAACAAATTGGACAAGTCATGATATATGTAAATGACCAGGATGCAGCCGTTAAGTTTTGGACAGAAAAAATCGGCTTTGTGGTAGTTGATGAACGGGAAGAGGAAGGAATACGAACAATTGAAATTGCTCCAACGAAAGAAGCTCAAACGACTTTCGTTCTCCACAACAAAGAAATTATTGCAAAAATGCAGCCTGAATTGAATTTAGGGACACCGTCGATTATGTTTTACGCTGATCATATAGAAGATCTGTATCAGGATTTTCAGGAAAAGGGTGTTATAGTAGGGGATTTAATAATGATGCCAATGGGGAGAGTATTTAATTTTGCTGATCATGAAGATAATTATTTCGCATTAGTTGAAAAATAAATAACAGTTTCGACTACTACCTCTAAAACGAGAATTTTTTTTGAGCAAATTCTCGTTTTAAGTTATAGTAGAAAATTCATTTTAGATCCTCACCATAAATCGATACCGTTTGGCGGTCCACTATAAATTTGTTACCGTCCCATTTTAGTATGTTCTCTACATAACCTAATCCATCAGCATGATATCTCCCCGCAATAGCCTGATACGCCAAAATTTCGTATATTCCATCCCGTTCATAATCAACAGGATACAACCCACTAATTGGATCAACCCATCCCTCTATAGGCTGTTTTAGCGTCCCATCTTGATTATAGATTTCTGCTAAATATTCAGGTCCCTTATACTGTAAATCTATAATATATTGCTTTTTAGGATTCGCGCTACGAACAGCTACTTTGTACTGATCTTGATAATTGACTGTATATTTATTAATGAAAGATTCTGTATCAAAAATAGAACGAACTTGCCCGTTTATCGAGGCAAAGATTTCACCATTGATAATTCCTCCACTACCTCCAGTGTCAGAAATAGCTAAAATATCATCTTGATGATTGCCAGTGAAATCACCTAGAAAAATAGTTGGATTATAGCCAATATTTTGCTTTAGTATTACTTTTTCAAATTTTTGTGTTTGCCCATAAAAAAATCCCCAAAGTTAGATTTTTCCACAGGGGGCTATCTGGGGTTTTAGTTCCTATTAAAAGGACTGTCTCTAAAATGCCATCTCCATTTATATCGCCAAATTTTGTTTGAATAACCTCAGGAGTTAGATGTGCCATGGCGATATTACCTAATGATGGATTCATATTATTCGTCATACATACACCTCTTTCTACCATCTAGCATATGTTATAAAAACAGCTTGGTGAATAAAATTTAGATAAAGCCAATAAAGCTTACAAAAAAAACTTATATTTAACCCATTGACATTTTTTTATTGTGAAAAGTATTATAAATGTCAACGAATCAGAAAATTCAGTACCAATTTAAATCTCACTACTAAAAAAAGTAGTTAGAGATTTTTTTAAAAAGTTAATTCTTAGTAAATATATATGTTTTATATAATTTGGGAAGAAGGAGATTTTCTTGAAGGACTTATTTATTAAAACAACGCAACAAAAGTATTGGCTCGATCAATTGGCTTCTATTGCAGAGCCGATTAGAACAGAGGCTAAAGAGGTAGATGAACAATCTCGCTTTCCCTTCGAAGCACATAGACTACTTCTGCAAATCGGCTATCCGAGACTAACTTTACCGAAGGAATTTGGCGGTGAAGGTTTATCAGTTTATGATATGGTACTCATTCAAGAAACATTAGCAAGCTATGACGAGAATGCTTCCCTCTCATTAGGTTGGACACTTGGTGTTGTAGGTGAAATATATGAGACAAAATTATGGGCAGAAGATGCACTGCATTTACTTGCGCCAGAAATAAAAAAATGGTGCTATTATCAATCGAGCTGTTAGTGAAGCAGCAACAGGGAGTCCAACACGTGGAGGGCGACCTGGAACAAATGCTATTTCAACGAAACAAGGATGGCTATTGAACGGGCGTAAAATTTTTACAACGGCCTCTCCAGTGCTCGATTATTTCTTAACATCAGCATGGATTGAGGAAAAAAATCAAATTGGCTTCTTCTTGATTCATAAAGGTGTGAAAGGTCTCTCCATTGAAGAAAACTGGGAGATGTCTGCAATGCGAGGAACAAGTAGCCATGATTTAGTACTAACTGATGTAGTTGTTCCTAGTAATTACTTAGTAGAATTACCTAGTCATCCTAGCGGTGGCAAAATAAATGGGTGGATTCTACATATTCCTGCAACTTACTTAGGTATTGCGCAGGCTGCCCGTGACTATGCACTGCATTTTGCCAATCATCATCAACCGAATAGCCTAAATGCTCCAATAAGTACTTTACCCAATGTTCAGCAGCTACTAGGCGATATTGAATTAAAGCTACATCAGGCACGCTTTGTACTATACGGTGTAGCAGAGGCTTATGATGATCCAGCAAGACGCGAATTTTTAACAAATGAAATGGCTGTGGCTAAACATACCGTAACGAATTTAGCGATTGACGTTGTAGACAAAGCAATGCGAGTGGTGGGGGCAAAGAGCTTGCAGTTAACAAATCCATTGCAACGCTATTATCGAAATGTTCGTGCTGGTCTGCATAATCCGCCAATGGATGATATGACTATTATTAAGCTTGCAACGGCGGCAATTGAACAGCAAAAAAATGAAGGAAAATTAATGGGAAAACCATTGAAAATAAGGAGAAATGACATATGTTTAAACAAAAGAACAAGATTTTCAAATTCGCTGCAATAGGATTGGCTTCACTTGCCATTTTAGCAGGCTGTAATTCAGAAGAATCCTCATCAGATAAAGGAACGGATGCTGATGGCGTAAAAGTACGTACAGTGAAGGTTGCTTTTGATCAGGCTACTAAGCCAATTAGTTATATAGATGATAAAGGAAATCCGACAGGCTATGATGTTGAAGTGATGAAGCTGGTGGATGAATTATTACCTGAATATAAGTTTGAGTATGTAGGGACAACAAGTGATGATTTATTGATTGGTGTTGAGCAAGGGAAATATCAAGTAGGGGTTAAAAATGCATTCTTTACACAGGAACGTACAGAAAAGTTTATTTTCCCGAAAGAATTTTTAGGATTAAGTAGCGCTGGTTTAGTATTACGAAAAGAAGATGAAGGTATAAAAACATTAGAAGACTTCGCGAAAAAGGGCTATGCATTGGCACCGATTGCTGCGAATAATGCCCAGTATACAATTATTGATGAGTACAACACAGCTCATCCTGACAATAAAGTAAAATTACAGGCTGGAGATGCGTTTACGGTTGATGTTGTGCAGTGGGTAAATGAAAAACGTGTGGATGGCGGTGTTATGATTGAAGGGCCGTTTAAGCAACAAGTTTTAGCAGAGGATGGTCCTTACCATAACTTAAAAGATGATGTTGTTTACAATGAATTTGCTGTTATCAAACATGGCCATTGTTTAATAAAAAGGAACAAGAATTTGCAGATGCATATGATAAAGCTATCGCACAGATTAAAGAGCAGAAGAAAACAAATGAATTAAGCACAAAATTTTACGGACGAGATTTATTTGAAGTGTTAGAGAAAGTGAACCGTTAATAGGCGGTAATTAATGAATTCTCTTCGGAAGAGAAAGTGTTAGCAGCTGCTACTATCAATAAAAGGCTGTTGAGTCAGTATACTCAGCAGTCTTTATTCATACAAAGAAAAATTTACTACGCTATAATTAGATATTTATAAAAGTTGGTGAGGAAATGGAGAAGTATTTTGATGCATCATACATTTGGAATTCAATCCCTGTATTATTGCCCTTTTTAAAAGTGACATTTTTAGTTGCAGGATCTTCCATTGTATTAGGCACAATATTAGGCTTACTATTAGCGGCTGCAAAGTTAAGCTCAGTAAAATCATTACAAAAATTAGCGAATCTATATACAACAATTATGCGTTGTACACCATCAATTGTCCTATTATTTCTTGTCTATTATGGTGTACCAGCATTAGCAGAAAATGTTGGCATAAATCTGCATTCGATTGAAACGGCTATTTTTGTTGTTGTGACATTTACGTTGCAGTTCGCTGCAATTATGTCAGAAGTGATACGTTCTGCCTATTTAGCAATTCCTAAAGGTCAATTTGAAGCAGCTGTTAGTGTAGGATTAACGCCAATTCAAGCCTATCGACGTATTATTTTCCCCCAAGCACTTGTTGTTGCCTTACCAAACTTTGGAAACGGTATGATTGCGTTATTACAGGAGGGGGCACTTGCTTATACGATTGGCTTAATTGACATTGTTGGGAAAGCAAATTTAATTATCGCTAGTAATATAAATGCACATGCATTAGAGATATATATTGCTTTAGCCATTGTTTATTGGGTGCTTTCAATTATTATTGAAAAATTCTTTGCTATGCTGGAAAAGTTTTTTGGCAAAGGGAAAAAGACATTAGAAACAACATAGGGAGGGGAAGCCATGAATTATCAATTTTTACTTGAAACCTTTTTTTGTAGCATTATTAGGTGTTCCTATTGCACTCCTTGTAACCGTTGTTGCGTTGCTTGTTGCTTTGCCACTTGGTTTTTTTACTGGCATTAACACGAATTAATAAAATTCCAGTTACTCATCATTTAGCAAAGATTTATGTTTCCTTTGTTAGAGGAACACCCATAATTATTCAAATTTTTATTATGTATAGTAGCATTCCGTTAATGCTAAAAATTATTTTTGAAAAATACAATATAAGCTATGATATTTATAAAATCAATCCTATTTGGTATGCATTTATTGTCTTTGCCTTTAGTACGACGGCTATTTTAATTGAGGTATTTCGTTCTGCTTTAAGTACGATTGAAAAAGGCCAGTTGGAGGCAGCGCATGCAACAGGCTTAACGACATTTCAGGCCTATCGCCGAATAATTATTCCACAAGCCTTAGTGGTGGCTATGCCAAATATTTGTACAGCTACTGTTAATCTTATTAAAGCGACATCTTTAGGCTATGCTATGTCCTTACCTGAAATCACATTGAAGGCTAAGGTAGCTGCCAATGTTGGTTACAATTATGTAGAAGCATATATTGATATTTTCATTGTCTACTTAATTTTATGTAGTACCGTTGAATTTCTCTTTAAACGATATGAGAAGCATTTAAGTAAATTTAAAGCAGCAAATGCCTGAGGGGTGATGAAGCATGTTAGAGATTAAAAATATCCATAAATCATTTGGTAATAATGAAATTTTAAAGGGCGTCGATTTAGCCATTGATAAAGGTGATGTTGTTGTTATTTTAGGTCCCAGTGGTTCAGGGAAAACAACCTTATTACGATGCATTAACTTTTTAGAAAATGCTGATCAAGGACATGCAACATTTGGAGATATTCAAGTCGATTTTCAACATGTAAAGAAAAAAAGATGTACATGCAATTCGTCAGCGTGTAGCATTTGTCTTTCAAAACTACAATCTCTTCACTAATAAAACGGCCTTAGAAAACGTGACAGAGGGCCTTATCATTGGTCGAAAGGTACCGAAAGCACAGGCAATTGAGATTGGTAAGAAGGCACTTGATAAAGTAGGGCTTTCGGAAAAGTATGATGCTTATCCAAGTCAGTTGTCTGGAGGTCAACAGCAACGAGTTGGGATTGCACGAGCAGTGGCATTAAATCCAGATATTATTTTATTTGATGAACCAACCTCTGCACTCGATCCAGAGTTAGTCGGTGAGGTATTACAGGTCATGAAAAACATAGCGGCTGAGGGTACAACGATGCTTGTTGTCACACATGAAATGGGCTTTGCAAAGGATGTAGCCAATCGAGTAATATTTATGGATGGAGGAGTCGTTGTAGAAGAAGGAAGTCCACATGATATATTTGTGAATCCAAAAGAAGAGCGGACAAAAAAAATTCCTTAAACGTGTTATTCCAGAAGACTACACATTCTATATATAAAAATGACAGGAGCTGTCC
>BBDJ01000055.1 GCA_001312325.1 Lysinibacillus pakistanensis
TTGCTTTTGTATAGGGAAATGTTACCTAAACTCCATTTTTAGCAATATAGTGATGGCTAAGATTTCAATTTATCACTTTACATTTGTGTAAAATACCAGAAGAAAATACGATCAACCCCCTCGTTTTGAAAAAGGGCTATCACTTTTTAATTTGTCACCTTGATTTCATTGACATAATAGTATTTCAACATTATTTTTTTTCTAATCAGTGTATCCCCAAGAGGAATTCCAACCACAACAACCAAAACCGTTAGAATTAATAGAGCTCTAAAAATAAAATACGCAACTTCATCGAACATCTCGTATCTCTCCTTCTTTTCTTAATAATCAATTCCTTATATACCTAAATTACCTAATCGAGTGAAACTAAACGAATCATTTGTGCTTTATTAGTTTACTCATTAAAAACGTATGTATGCAGTTGTCATTTTTAATCTTTTGTGACCTTCAAAAATAGAGTGGGATTGTTTAATAAGTTCATCTTAAACTAATGGGGTGCTTAGTGGATAAGGCTTTTAATTGATCAAATTTCTTTATAAAAAGCTCATACTTAGTTGGAACGATTAACTCCATTTTGATCAATCTTTTTCAAAATGGAGTGTTTTTTGGTTCATCACCAAAAGATGTGGTGTTGACATTTTTAATTGTAATAGTAATTGACTGGAGCGAGCAGCGCGAGTGAAGCGGCTCATCGGACGCTCCCTGGAAAGCACACTGGCGGAGCGGAAGTCAACCACAAGTTATGGTGAAAATCCTGTTTTTTTTGAATTTGTTGATAAATATAGAAGAAAAATTTTTTTAATCAGTCTTTATTCTAAAGCTACTTCTTATATGATTAATCAACAATTTTTCCACCTGTGATTTAAGAGCCTGATTAGCATAACGGAGTACTACATCATTACCTGCAGTAGCAACTTGCACGTCACTAAAGTATTCATCTACTGGCTGCCAACCTACTACTCGTATACGTTTTTGTGCAAGTTCTCGTTTGAGGTTAAAATATTCTTGCCTTAGATCCTTTAGCAATGAGTCCATCATTGGAAGAAATACCGTTTTCATTTTAAACTGCTCTAATTTACAATAGTCAACCTGCAATGATTTAATTGCTAGCTCTAACAAAAGATACTTATGAAGTAATTGTCTTTCGTCGGCTTTAATCATAGTAATCAGCATCCAGTTGAGCTGATTGAATACTTTGGATTGGAATACTTTTTGTTTTAAGTAGTGTTTCAAGTATGAGTTCATTAGTATTCATCGATTTAATTATTCCAGTCCATTGTGTGATTTTGCAGTCCTTCCACACGTCTAATTTTATGTCCAGTTGCTGATTAAAAGCTTGATCAATTGTTTTTTTTGTAGTTCTTCCAGTTCCCACTCAGTCAATTCTCTTGGCTGCTCTGTACGCCCTTGTTGTTTATACTCTCTAAGAAGCTCTAAATGCTCCGGCAACATCATCGATGCCCATTTAATATTACCTCTGTCTTGTATCATTAATAAATCACTCCTATGCCAAATGACCACCAACTAAGCGATCTCGATTAATAGCTGTACCAGCCTTTGTGAAAGAAACGGCTCTTAATATTGAGGTAGCTCCAAACCTGTTGCGTATTGCATCCATTGTAGGGCCGATTATTTGACGCTGTGGCTTACGATCATCGAATAAATCTAATTGGATACTATGCTCTCTTTCCAGGTTAGATATTCGAACAGATAACTGCCGAGCTGGTTCACCTGCAAAATGTTTATCCAGTAATTCAAGACAGGTTTTATACATTACAAGTGTTTCGCTTGTTGGTACGGCAATTGTTTTAGACCGATGAAACCCTTTGGTCATGGCGTTTCGACTATAAGAAAGACCAATACTAATTGTACGACCCACATAACCCGCATCCCGCGTTCGCTTCATTACGTCCTCACACATTTCAAGGAGCACTACCGAGATTTCTTTTCGTGTGTGATAATCCCTCATCAGCATTTGACCCTTCCCAAAACTTAAAGCTCCGTTTGTTATTAACGGCTCCCCTAATGTGGATAGATCTATTCCCCATGCATGGTGATAGAGTTGATTGCCCATTACACCAAAGTGCTTTTCTAATTCTTTTAGATTTGTATTAGCCAAACCACCGACTGTTTGTATCCCCATAGCATTTAGATTGGCTTCCATTCGTTTTCCTATGCCCCACATTTCGGATAGAGGTCGTACAGGCCATAATTTCTTTGGAATATCCTCATAAGTCCATTTGGCAAAACCTGTTTTCTTTGCTTCAAGGTCTAAAGCTAGTTTGGCTATTAACATATTTGGTCCCATACCTACTGCACTAGGTATATTAAATTGGTCAAGAATAGCCCTTTGTATTTCCTTAGCCGTTTCTTCAGGTGAACCCCAAAGCTTTTCAGTGCCGGTTAAATCAACAAAGCTTTCGTCTACACTATACACATGTATAGCATCAACTGGGACGTAATTAGAGATTAATTTTGTAATCGTCATCGACATTTGAATAAAAAAAACCCATTTTAGGCTCAAACAATCTAATGTCAGGATGTTTAGGTATTTCATAACGACGACTACCAGTTTTGATACTAAATTTTTCTTTCATTAAGGGGGATGCAGCAAGCACTACGCTACCTGGTTGATCAAAATTTGCTACTACTGCAACTGGAGTTTTTAAAACATCTAGCCCATGTAACATCGCTACGATACTGGCGTAAAAGCATTTCATATCGATACACATAATAGGTCTATTGGGCATACTCTCATAATTCATACAACTTCACGTCCCCTACTAACAAAAGGAATAACGGCTAGAACATTACTGATCAAAAAAAGTACGTTTGGCATGTCTGGTAAAACAAAATGCTTGAAATGAATCACCAACAATTTTAATGACTTTTACACGCCTTTTTGTAATGGAACCATCTTTCGCTACATACATCATGTTCACTAATTGATTACGTTGCATGGCTTTAATCAGTTGCTCTCTCATTGCAATTTCCTCCCATTACCTCTCATAATTTCAATATTTGACCACCACATACCAATAAGATTAGATTGGGATATACACATCATACTGGCTATTTGTTGACGCTACATTACCTTTATTAACTGTTCTTTCACCTTTTCTTTCCTCCTCAAAAACCAACACAGAACAGGTGTTTGTTTTTTTATTATACGCACGTACGTTCTTAATTAGAAGTGGTAATTTTAGCTAATTTGATCTTTTAACGCGGAAACCAAACATAGGCTTTTGTTTAAGCCTAAAATAACTTTGTACATATGCTTATGATGAGTATTTCATTTTGTGATTTAGAAGGGATGTCATTATTAGCTCAACAATTGATTATACGTCACCGTCCACACAGTTCACTTTTGATGTCAATAAAAGTACGCTATTTAAAAAAAGATGATCGAAATTATATAAATGTGCTTGGAATAGAACAATTAAATACATTGGAAAATGTGTCCTTGCTTGATATTTTTCTAAGTAAAGACAATGTGATTGAACCACATTATCATCAAAATGCAGGAGAGCTTGTATATTGTATTGCTGGTGCTGCTATCATATCCATACTGAATCCTTTTACCAAGAAACTTCAAAACTATCCTGTAAAACCAGGCCAAGTGGCAAATGTACCACAGCTGGTGGCATTATGAGGTGGCTACTGAGGATGACACACATTTACTAGCTATTTTTGATGCCCCGACCCCTGAGGTTATTTTAGGCTCAGATATATTAAGATTTACACCTTCTAATATTATGGCTCACACTTATTGCTTAGATGAAAATCGGTGGAAAAAAAGCTATAGCACCGGTTGTACCATCAACATATATTGGACCAGCCAAAGATTGTAATCGTGTAAAATCAGCTTCTGATAAACCAAAAGATTCTCATGATCATAAACACAAGTATCAATATCCACAGTATACAAATCCGTATTCATGCCCACACCGTAGCCCATATATGTATCCATATGGCTCCTATTACTAAACAATAAAGTAGGAGCACTCAAGGATACCAATTTTACACATTCTGTCGCATAAAAATAAATAAAAAGGAAATCCTATATATAAAAGTCGCTTTGTTTTTACTAAATGAGGTGTAGAGAATGGAATTATTTCCACTGATCCATACAAATTTTTGGGATGCTGTGATAGCCGTTCCAGCCGTTTTACTTATTACACAGCTAATTAAGGTATTTATGCATGTTCAGCCTAAATATGTTCCAGCAATTGCCCTTGCTATCGGCTTGATTATTTCTATCTTCATAAGCCATCGACATAGTCTTCTTGCAGGCGTATTTATGGGCTTTTTTTTATGGGTATGCAGCAATTGGCAACTTTGCCGCATTGAAAACAACCATTAATAGCTATAAAAATAAGAAGAAAAATAACCTTTCAATGTAAATAAATGATTAAAATACCAATTTGAAACACATCCTAATTTTAAACAAATGCGATGAGGATTAGGAAGTGTAATTATGGAATTGGTAAATAATAATTTAGAGTCATACCGTTTTAAGGAAATTTTTCAGGTTTGGACACAGCTTGGCGTTAATAATAGCTATATAGCGTCCAATCATGCATTTTTTTAAACATGTTGTCGATAAAAATCTGAAGGTGATTATCGTAGAATTTATTCAATGTTTAAAGGAGGAAAATAAGCAACTACAAGCTTTATTAAAGGACAATGGTGTGCTCGCTCCTTCTGCATCTATTGAATATAAAAAATTAAAAATGGGAGATATACGAGGGAAAACGGCCATCAATGATACTGAAGTCAGTGCCATCCTATCGATGAATATTGCTTCCTCAGTTATTTCAGTTAGCCAATCCTTTGAAAAAGCTGTAAAAAAAAGAAATACGTGTCAAAATATAGGGAGCTTCATATGAGATATGCTATATTAGGTGCTAAGCTCATACAGTTAAGCAAGGACAAAGGTTGGTTACTAGCTCCAGCAGCAAATAGATAAAACAAGCTCTCGTTTCAAAAAAACGAGAGCTTGTCATGCTGTTGAAAAACTATTATGTCCACAAAAGTCAAGGCATGACGAAATTGATTTCTGCTCTGACTAAGTGCTTTTCCGGGGGCGTCCGATGAGCTGCTTGGGGCAACAGATGTTTTTGCACGAAAGCGAAGCGGTAGCAGCAAAGCGATTAGCCTCGAACAAAAATCACCCTCATTTTGAATTACTTGATCATTTTCTTTTATCACCTATTATCTAGTTCTCACAAAAAAATAGCTTATACCACTGATTAACAAGGAATGGTAGAACAGACAGACTATAAATAAAACCTAATTGTGCCAAACTTAATGTAGCAACCTCAAAAACGCCTGTAAGCATTGGCATAAATAATACGGCGTGTAAGCTTAAAAAAACCAATTAAAAATGCCACCCAAGTATATTTATTAGAAAATACGCCAATGGTAAAAATAGATTCTTTTGATCTAGAGTTAAAACCATGAACTAAGCGTGATAAACATAATGTAGTAAATGCCATCGTGCTCGCAGTTAAAGTATCACCCGTTGACAATCCAATTTCAAAGGCAATAATGGTCGAGATGGCAATTAATATCCCTTCAAGCACCACCTGCGTGGTAAATACTTTATTTAATAATGGTTGATGGATATCCCGAGGCTTGTCCTTCATTGTTTTTTTGTTATTTGGCTCTAGACCAATTGCAATAGCCGGTAAGCTATCCGTCAACAAGTTAATAAACAAGAGATGCACAGGTGCAAAGGGCACTGGTAAGCCTAAAATAGTGGCATATAACACAACAAAAATGGCACCTGCATTCCCCGATAATAAGAACAAAATAGCGTTTTTAATATTCGTATAAATACTTCTGCCATTTGCAATAGCCTTGACAATCGTTGAAAAATTATCATCGGTTAAAATCATTGAGGAGGCATCTTTAGCTACTTCTGTGCCTGTAATGCCCATCGCCACACCAATATCGGCTTGCTTTAGGGCAGGACCATCATTAACGCCATCTCCAGTCATGGCAACGACCTTCCCTGAATCTTGCCATGCTTTTACAATGCGAATTTTTTTGCTCCGGTGTGACACGTGCATAAACTGAAAAATCTTTCACCTTTTCCTGCAGTTGTTGATCTGTTAAACTTGCAATTTCATGCCCCTCAATCGCCTCTGAAGGATCTTTTAAAATGCCAATTTGCGTGGCGATAGCAGTCGCCGTTATTTTATGATCCCCAGTAATCATTACTGGCTTTATACCAGCCTTTATACAATTTTCAACAGCATCTTTGGATTCTTTTCTTGGTGGATCCATCATAGCGACAAGCCCTACAAAGATTAAATCTCGTTCAGCTCTGACATTGATAGCTTGACTATCCCTTACCTCCTTATAGGCAATGGCTAGTACCCTTAGCCCATTCATAGAGAAATCACGATTCGCTGCTTCAATTTTTTTGACGATGGTGCGGTTTCATATCAAGAATTCCTGCAGATGTTTGAATTTTTACGACTTTAGGTAAAAGAACATCTACTGCTCCTTTGGTTATCATAATCGATTGCTGATCCATCCTATTTACAGTACTCATCAGCTTTCTATCTGAATCAAAAGGAATTTCCGCTATTCTTGGATAACGTTCCCTAATAATGGTTTCATCAAAGCCATATTGCTTCCCCAATTTCACAAGAGCAATTTCAGTAGGGTCACCTATTTCCTTTCGATTTCTTTCCACCGCATCATTACATAGTAATCCCTTGATAATTAAATCTTTCTCGACTGTATTCGTTGTGTGTAGCCAATCATGTGGAATCACTTTTTGGTCTACATAGACCTCTTGAACCACCATTTTATTTTCAGTTAATGTGCCGGTTTTATCCGAACAAATAACGGATACACTTCCCAAGCTTTCAACAGCATAGAGCTTTCGTATAATAGCATTTTCCTTAGCCATTTTTTTGCGTACCAAAAGCCAATACGATGGTAACAATTGAACTTAAAGCCTCTGGAATTGCTGCAACTGCAAGCGATACAGCAAACATAAACGATTCTACTAGTGCTCGTCCACGAAACAGGTCAATTATAAAAATGGCTAAACAGATTAATGTAATACCTAAAGCTAATTTTTCTCCAAATTGATCTAAACTTATTTGTAGAGGCGTCTTCTTTTCTTTCGCCGTATCTAATAGATTGGCAATTTTACCGATTTCAGTTTGCATGCCAATCGCTGTAACCATGACAATACCACGCCCATTGGTCACAAAGCTTCCAGAGTACACCATATTTTTTTTATCAGCCACTGTGACATTGCTATTCCTGATTGGATCGATATGTTTGGCCACAGCAATGGATTCACCCGTTAAAGAGCTTTCATTGATATGCAAATTATGCTTTCTAATAATCGCCCATCTGCATTGATATAATCACCAGCCTCTAAATACAGAAGATCACCAACGACTATATCTTCCGAAGAAATCTCTAGTAGCTGATTATTGCGCATAACTTTGGCAATTGGAGAGGTTAATGCTTTTAAGTTATCCAAAGATTGTTCAGCCTTGACATGTTGTACAGTGCCTAGAATTGAATTTAAAATAACAACAACCATGATAACAATTGTACTTTCTACTTCTCCTAATAAAAAAAGAAACGAATGCAGCAATGATTAAAATAATCACTAATAAATCTTTAAACTGACCAAGGAAAACGGCTATAGTACTTGTCTTTTTCCCTTCCTCCAATACATTATAGCCGTAAACTTCCTGTCTCTTTTGAACGTCATAATCACTCAATCCTTGTTCTGTTACATTCAATGTTTTCATAACTTCAGCTGATGACTGTTGATGATACTCTGACATTCGATTCCCCCTCCATTTGAAATGATTAGACGAGCCGTACCCTTTTTAAAGCTTATTATGCTAAATCCCCTCTCACTGACTAGCTATTCAGGAGAATAGTTTATTAGTGGCTCTATCCCTTTTAATAGGTAAAATTTTTTGTTTTTTTGGCGTTTCCTCTTAAAGCTAATAAGATTTAGATTCTCATCAGTAGTTTTCTTTCAACTAATATCAAAAAAATAGTATTACATTAGCCGGATCTCTATCTCCTTGAGCCCCTAAAATACTTTAACTACAACAATCTATTCCTTGTCCTATTCCAGTATGATAATAATCAATAGAGAAATTAATTATTTATTTGATAGCTGAATGATACGCCATAACAATTTGAGCAGTAGTCAACGAATATTCGCCATGAATATCGTATCCATACAAAAAAAGGCATTTGGAATATGGCTACTCCAAATGCCTCAATTACATGCATAGATTCTCCCAAAGGACATTATTTTAACTGCTTCTCTTTATTCGCCACTAGTAAATAATCAAGTGCACTCATTCTAGTGAGTTTATGTGTAAACTTTATGGCATCAGCTTGAGAATCAAACATAAAGTTTTCGAGTTCGTCTGTTGGTATATATTGATTGGCGATTTTTCTTTTTAGTTTGCGGACAGATAAAGTATGTGAATCCTCTTCATATAAAACAATAGCACCCACATTTCGATAAAACGTCTGATCAATTGTTGCAACTACTTTGACATTTTTAAATTCTGTTAAATCTATCTGCATATATTTACCAACCTCCCTTACACTTACATTCTATCTCTAGCTATGATTGTCCTTCTTATCAGATGACTTTTTTTTGTTATTTCCCCCAAAACTAGCTATTTAAAAATTTCTATGAATGATGCTGAGCAGATGTTAAGTCTAGCTCATGCTCTTGAGAAACTGGTGCTCTTTTTAAAGAGAAAATAGCACAGCCTAATGCACATAAAACTAAAATGGCACCAAAGCTAGATAAATGCATAACAGACCCTGTTACAGCAAACATCGCTCCTCCAACAGCAGAACCTATAGATATTCCAATCTGTAAGGCGGCTGTATTTAAGCTTTGCTGAATATCAGATGTTTTCGGATCAATTTGTATTAAATAATTTTGTAGCGGAGGAGTAAGTGCCAGCTAAGTGCCCCCCATAAAACCGTGACAATTAGAAACAGTGGTAAGGAAATAATTGTATAAGGAATACTAAATAATACAACTGCAAATGCTGAGACAACCATGATAATCGCTTTCCCAGTACCAATTTTATCACTCAACCAGCCACCAAGTGCATTCCCACTGACAGATGCGATTCCGAAGATTAGATAACAAATACTAATCCATGAGGCATTCATATGAAAAGCTTCTACTAAAAACGGTGTGAGGTATGCATAGAGCATATAATGACCTGCCAGCATAAAAAGTGTAGTTAGTTGAGCACTAAAGATTTTTAAATTAGCCAATGATTTAATTTGAGCCTTTAATGGGACTACTTCGACCACTGGCATTTTTTTCAAGCAGCAACGCAATAAGAATCATGGATAGCATTGAAAGAAGAGCAATTCCTAAGAACACAGCTCGCCAGCCAAATGCCTCTGTCACAAAAATGCCCATTGGTACACCAATAACAAGTGCGGAACTAACACCAACAAAAACAAGCCCCAATGCTTTCGCACGATGTCTTGGTTCGACAATCTTTGTTGTAATCGTTAAGGATAAGACAATCACTAACGCTGTGCTCATCGCTGTGAAAATTCTAGCAACCATTACTGTCAGGAATGTTGTACTAAAAAATGTCATGATATTCCCAATAGTGAAGATTAATAAAGAAATAAGATATAAACGCTTCCTTTCCACTTTTGCTGTTAATGATAAAAGGACAGGCGCTGAAATTGCATAGACAAGCGCAAAAATGGTAATTAATTGACCTGCCGTTGCTAAGGACACATTTAAATCCTCTGCAATTTTTGGTAATATACCACCAACAATTAACTCCACTAATCCTACTGCAAAGGTAGTAGCAGCAAGAATGTAAACTCTCCAATTCATCGTAATCACCCTTCCATTAGATATCATTTCTGTAGAGGATTCTAGGCGAACAAAAACAAAAAAATCCTGACTACAAAAATGAAGCACAATTTTTGTAGTAGATTTTATGGTTCCTGGTAGAGACCCTCAATCCATATTATTGAGGTTATACAGATCAAATATTTACCCTAGCTATATTAGCATATTGAATTTTACATGACAACAGTTTTTTTAGGATTCTACTTCACATTCACTATATAAAAATATTTATAAATAGAATTTTATACCATTTTATCTGTACATGTAGCTAGCAACTTCCGATAAAAAATGCCATTTACAAAAGAAAGATTTTAGATTTAGCTTATATTTTTTTCAAATTTGACCATACATAATACTAGAAAGAATATTGCGAGGTGATTGTTTGCGTATAGTAGGTTTAGTATGCTATTTCTTAGTGTTGTTTTATGGCGTTGAACTAGTAATAGAAGAGCTTGCAATCAATGAACCAGCAAACATTTCCTCTAGACTAGGAAAACAGCCAATTCCCCTCAAAGAAACTGTAGAAAATTCAACGGTTTGTGTCTATTATCCCACTTATAAAGAATGTACGGCTCTATCGAATAACTAAAAAGACAAAAAAATAAATTGCAAAAGGCAGAAATATTGATTGAAAACAATATTTCTGCCTTTTCTGTTTTACATATTTATTATTTAGACATTCTTTATTTTTTTGAACCAATATGGAATTGATTAAACGGATAGAGTGTGACCTTAGCTTCACCATAAATGGCATCTTTAGAAATTAAACCATAATGACGGCTATCGTAACTTTTTAGGCGATTGTCACCAAGAACAAAATACATTCCCTCAGGCACCTTTTTTTTCATTGACCAGTTGCTCTAAGGAGAAATTTTCTGTAATGCGTAATTGATTCGGATCATCCGTTTGACGATTTACATAATCCTCTTTATAGGCCTTACCATTAACATAGAGAACATCATCCTTCATTTCAACCGTGTCACCAGGCAAACCAATTACCCGTTTGATATATAACTCGTCCTCTGTTGGTGATTGAAAAACAATTTGATCAAAGCGTTCAATTTTACTCGTTTTACTAACAATAATGATATCCTTATCATGATAAGTGGGATACATCGAAGCACCCTGCACTTTAATCGGTGCGAATAAAAATTGCTTACAGCCTAATACAACAATAGCTGTAATCACAATAATTTTAAGATAGGATAGTATTTCTTTTTTTAAATTTGTTTTTTTTCCTCTTGCATACTCATTCCCCGATACTGTTTTCTTATAGTATAACATTTTCTAAAGTGTATTGACGAATGATTCACATAAATTGTTTCATAGCCACAAAAAATAGACAAAGCCTTTTTTTACTTTGCCTAGATTCATTCATATTTGTTTTAATTATCAATGGTTACTTTGCGTAGCAGAGTGGTGTTGTTCATTGAATAAGTCTACTGCTAAAAAAAATACCAACAGGTAATGCAACTGCTAATAAAATTGTGCCTATGATCATCACAATCACTCCCTTAACCATTTCTAAATAAAAGTATACACTAAATTTTCTGACATTTCAAATCAATTTCGCCTTGGCGTAATTGTAGCTGCCGCTTTGCTTTCGCTACAGATAAACAATGCGTCCGGATTTTGAATTGTGCCAAGGCCTGCAGATGTTTTTTACGCGAAAGCGTAGCGACAGCAGCACCAAGGCAGGTCAGTTAGCCGTTTTCGAAGGATGCGAAGGTTTTAGGCTAACATCCTTTTATTCATTCCTTTGAAACTCCGTGACATCCACCGGGAGCTTTGGGCCAACAGATGTTTTTC
>BBDJ01000056.1 GCA_001312325.1 Lysinibacillus pakistanensis
TGTTTTGCTGATTATTTTCAGCGACTTTATTATCTTAACTTGTATTCAACAAGAAGTCAACAACTTTTTTTCAGAAATCTTTTTATCAAGTCGCCCTTCTTGTTAAGGACAAGTAATAATATATAATATAGCATTTTAAAAATCAAGCATTTTTTTGAAAAAAAACTTTAAAATCTTTTTCTCGTCGATTACAAACAATAGAATTCCCATTATAACAATTAGTCCTCCAATCAATTGTGTGATAATCAAATACTCTTTAAAAATCAAAAGAGCTAATATAGCCGCACCGATTGGTTCAAATAATATCGCAATAGAAACTACATTTGTACTAACGTATTTGATAGCCCAATTAAATAGAGTATGACCAAATAAATTAGGAACTATCGCTAATAAAATGAACCATACCCAATCCATTGTAGGATACGGACCAAAAGATTCGCCTTTAATAAGAACATATACAAATAACGTAATTGTACTAACAACATAAACTAGCATCGTGTAAGTCACAAGAGATAATCTTTTACGTACATCCTGACCAAATAAAAGGTAAGCTGTAACGAGAGCACATGCAATAAGAGCGAGTATATCTCCATAAAACGCCGCTCCACTGAGCTTAAAATCTCCCCAGCTAATTAAAACACTACCGATAATAGCGATAGCACCTGCAAATATGGTTTTTATTGTAATTTTCTCTTTAAAGAAAAAAATAAGTACCAACAAATGCAAACAATGGCTGTAATGTGACCAGCACTGTAGAACTTGCGACAGATGTGTAATTTAGTGATTCAAACCACAAAATAAAATGGAATGCTAAGAAAATACCCGCAATAGATGAGAATAACCAATCTCTTTTTGATAATTGTTGTAACTCTTTTGTGTATTTCCAAAAAAAACAAGGGGGCCATAATCAAAACCGAAAATAACATACGATAAAATGCAATAATGCCTGCTTCTGCATTTGCTAATTTTACAAAAATAGCTGACAAGGATACAGAAATAACACCAATAAGAATTGGGATGTATGGATTGATTTTAGGGTTCTCCATAAAACATCACCTCCATTAAAAAAAATACTTATACTTACATACTTTCGTGATGTACAATACAAAAAAAGTAATGCACATATAATAATGACAGCTTGCATATCTCTTAGCAATACGAAATAACTGTGGAGGGTTGCGTATGGAAACATTATTAGGAAATATGATTACATATGAAGTTGGCATAAAATTAGTGATTGCAGCCACATTAAGTTTAGTAATCGGTATTGAAAGGGAATTAAAAAAGAAACCAGTAGGATTAAAAACAAGCTTAGTCATTGCAACATTTAGCTGTCTATTAACCATAATTTCAATTGAAACTGCGTACTCCACGCCACCAAGGTCAGACATTAATATCACAATGGACCTCTTCGCTTGGCAGCTCAGGTAGTCAGTGGCATTGGATTTCTTGGAGCAGGTGTAATTTTAAGACGTGGAAACGATAGTATCTCAGGTCTAACAACTGCTGCAATGATTTGGGGAGCTGCTGGAATCGGTATTGCCGTTGGTGCGGGATTCTATATGGATGCAACATTAGCTGTTATTATTATTGTTTTCGGAATTGAAGTTTTATCGCCTTTCCTAATGAAAATAGGACCAAAACGAATTCGTATGCGAGAAGTATCATTGAAGGTGCAGATTTACAATGATGAGAAAACGGAAGCCTTTTTACAATTTCTAAAAGAAAACAATATTATTATCGAGAACATCCGCATTAAAGATGTTCCAAATAATGATGATGTTTTACACGAATTAGATTTACGTCTATCATTAATTGTTTCTGATAACCTACTGTCATTTTACCGTTCATTGCGTGCCTTATCTTATATAGAAAAAAATCGAAATGGAAATTTTAAACTAGTTGGAGGATTCAACGATGGCAGAAATATTAAAACTATTAAAAGACGGTAACAAACCCTCCCTTTTGGCTGCAGGTGTAAATGCATTTTTAGGATTAATTAAAGGTATTGCGTTTTTCTTTACAGGCAATGTCGCCATGTTTGCTGAAATGATGCACTCACTTGGCGATGCAGCAAACCAATTTTTTGTGTACATTGGCTCTGCTCTCTCAAAAAAGGCACCAACAAAACAATTCCCTAGTGGCTTTGGACGAATAGTCAATTTGGTTTGTCTTTTTGCGGTAATTATTGTGGCTATTCTTTCTTATGAAACTGTCAAAGAGGGCTGGCATCATTTTATCCACCCTACAGGTGAATCTAAAGGAATGCTTATAGCACTTGGTGTACTTTTTATCGGGATTATTTTAGAAGGAACTGTTCTTGCCAAAGCTGGTGTAGAGATTTTACATGAGGCAGGACAGGAGAAAGCAGGTATCTCAACCATTCCTAAAGCTTTTGCCTATTTAAATCGGGCTAAGCCAGCAACAAAATTAGTATTTATGGAAGACTTAGTAGCTACAGGTGGTAATGTCCTAGCGTTCGGCGCTATTTTAATCGCACATTTCACAGGTTGGGCAAATATCGAAGGACTGGTTTCAATGATTATAGGCTGCATGATGTTCTATGTAGTAGCAAAGGTATTCCTTGATAATGCACGCGGAGTGATTGGTGAAACAGATGAAGAAATGCTAAACCATATTGCTCATTTAGTTTTGGATGACCCAAATATTAAAGATATTGTTCGTTTAGAAGTTATTAAAGAAGGTGAATTTTTACATGTAGAATTAGTTGCTGAAGCAGATGCTAACTTATCATTAGCTTTTTTTAGACGATGTACGGGACCATTTAACAGAAGTAATTTTAAGTCAGAAGGGTGTATCGAAAGTAGCCATATTATTTGACGAGGATGATGGAAAACTAGAATGGAAACATATTGGAAATAGGCCCATTAACTCGACATTAGAGCAATAAACCACTAAATAAACAAGAAACAGCCAATTGCCATATTTCAGGCAGTTGGCTGTTTTTTATACTGACTTTAGGTGATTTTGTTTTAATACTTCTTCATTAAAACAGTCTGGCTCTTCATTACTAACAAAAACATGATTAGTAATCAAAAACGTTAATAACATTTTTAATGCGATAATCTTTTTTTACACCTTGCTGTTGAATAACAATTTTTGAAAATTTTAATGTAGCTGAGCGATTGGCTAAAGCATATTCCTCTGCATTGGTAATCTCTCTTCCATTTGAATGACATCCTAAAACAAAATTACCAGCATAAGAATCTTTTAAAACATTAGGATGCATTGACTCGTAATGGACCTCTACAATTGAATCTTCAACATTCATCAATTGATGTGCTACCAAATAATGCTTAAAAGCACCTTTTAAATCAATTGCAATAGCTGTATCTTCTAAGATTGTTCGATAATAAACTAGAACAATCTCAGCATTACCTAAATAAGGCTTCACTTCTGCAATAATTTCACCAGAAGGACGTACAAATAATTGTACAATTGCTTTATTTACACCATCTGTAAAGAAAATATTTGTTTGACCAAAGCGTAAACTTTTAAAAAAGATACTTTGATCAACGATGTATCCTGCTGCTATTTGGTCATTTTCAATTTGTAGTGATTTCGCTTCAATTCCCAATACTTCTACACAATTTTGCATTTTATAAACATGCTGCTGAAATGGCGTCTCAATATAACGCAATGTGACAATTCGGTCTTCAAGCAATTGTTTCAACATTTGCTCCCTCTCCAATCTATATTTAATATTGTTTTCATTTTAATAAACTCAGTTGAACAAATTCTGAACAATCCTACATTAAGTGCGTAAATACGACAACAAACCTTCTATTACAAACAGATTTCTTTATAACAAAATACAGCCTTTTATTTCAACCTGACACTAACAAGTGAAAATTGTCCTAAAAACAAACATAAAATATTTAGTAATAAAACAATTGTTCAATATAAACATTATTTTTATCATACTAATTTCACCATTTCGAATATTTTTTTCGTTTAGTATCAGTCTATTTAATTATATTGTAGGTCAAAAGAAATTCCTTCGACAAATTTCAACATTTTAGGTTAAGTTTCCTTAACCTTGGCAAAAAAAATATGAGACTACAACAAGTAGCCTCACATTCTAGGTCAATATTAAAGGGAATTTTGTAAAATCTTACGAACATCTTCTTCCTGTAACTTATTAAAGTTACCAAATGGTCCATTTTGCATAGCATGCTCAACAATTTGATTGAATTTTTCATCGTCAATATCATAATCTGCAAGGCGATTTGGTGCTCCTAGCGATGCCCAGAATGCGGATAAACGGTCGATTCCCTCGTAGGCAACCTCTTCTGACGTCTTTCCTGTAGCATCCACACCAAATACCCGAACTGCTATGCCTGCAAAACGTTCAGGATTCACTTTTACACTTAAACGCATCCAGTGTGGCTGTAAAATGGCTAACCCACCAGCATGCGGGATATCATACACGGCAGATACAGCATGCTCAATATTATGAGATGCCCAATCACCTCGGGAACCAATTGATAAGAAGCCATTTAATCCAATTGTTCCTGCCAATAAAATTGTTTCACGTAACTTGAAATTCTCAAGGTCTTGTAATAATTTAGGTGCCGTAGCAATAACTGTTCGTAATACACCTTCACACATTTCATCTGTAATCGGTGTATTTGTCGTATTATGGAAGTATTGCTCAAAGACATGTGACATCATATCCACGATTCCGTAAATGGTATGATTTTTTGGCACTGTCACCGTATAGGCAGGATTTAGGATAGAGAATTTTGGAAAAACAGCAGGGCTGCTCCAGCTTAATTTTTCTTCTGTAGCTGCGTTAGTAATAACTGAGCCTGAATTCATTTCAGAACCTGTTGCTGCCAGCGTTAAAACCGTTCCAAGAGGTAGAGCTTCATCTACTAAGACTTTACGTTTCACAATATCCCATGCGTCGCCATCATATTTTGCACCAGCAACTATTAATTTTGAACAGTCAATAACTGAACCGCCCCCAACTGCTAGAACAAAATCAATTGTTTCTTTCTTACAAATATCAATCCCACGTCTCGCAGTTTCTACACGTGGATTCGGCTCAACATCACATAATTCAAATATTATTTTATTCGCTTCTTGTAATTTTTCAATGACAGCATTGTACACTCCGTTTTTCTTAATGCTGCCTCCTCCGTAAACAACTAATACCTTTTTTTCCAAGCTGCGCCAACTCTTTCGGTAACTTCTCCAGTGCATCTTCGCCAAAATGTAATTTCACTGGATTATAAAATGTAAATGAATCCATCCAATTCGCCCCTTTCTACTTGGATTTTCTCATATTTATGTTGAAGAAAGCAAAGAATTAAGATTGTCTTAAATACGAACCATGTATGCATTATAAATACTAAGAATTTTCTCTGGTACTGAAATACCAATTTCTGATAATTTCTCTTCTATTCTCTCATAATACTGTATACAATCCTGTTTTTTTGTTTTGCGCAATTAAAAACTCTAATAGAAGAAACATATAGTCCTCATTAAACTCATCAAGTTCTAGCATCTTTTGTAAACAGTTTAATTTTAACAATGAATTCATTGAATCCATTGTAGTAATATACATTTCTAGTACATGCAAAACTCCTTGCTTTAAGCGCAGCTGGGTTTGAATAGCCCAAGGGTACTCCTCCTCAGATAAAAAAATCACCTTCATAGCAATTTAAAAGCTGCTGGATGGATATTTCATCATGCCCTTTTTGCTCTAGCAAATGAGTAAGTTTATCATAATCACTTGCAATTTCCACATTTAGTTGATAATGATTATTCACTAATTGAATGGGATCTTGAATACCTTTATCCTTAAAAAGCTTCCTTAACTGGTAAATAGACGTATGTAAATTACTGGCTGCCTTCTCAAATTCTAAATCGGGCCAGAGCTCCTCAATTATGACAACATTTAACATGGGTTTTTTTTGATGAAACCATAAATATAAAAATAGTTCCCGCACTTTTCTAGTACGCCACTTGATAACCTCATGTTGGGCATCTAATAAATAAAAGCTCCCAAATGTATGTGCATATAAGAGATGTTCTTTTTTCTCTTTTTCTCCATCTTCTTGTAATTGCAACTTCTGCTGTGCTTTTATCAAAGCCTTGATAAGTCGTTTCTCATGCACGGGCTTTAACAAATAATCCGTTGCTTCTATGTCAAATGCATCCACTGCAAATTGAGCATGTGCTGTTACAAATATTATTTGAATCAATGGATTCCTTATTAATTGTTTTGCAACTTGTAAACCATGCACATCAATCATTTCTATATCTAAAAAAACTACATCAATCGATTCGTTTTTAAGAAATTGCAGCGCATCAGTTGCATTTGTAAATGTTCCTTTAATCGAAATTTGGAACTGAGTTAGTCGATTTAATTTGAAACGTAAAACATCAATAGCCATTCTTTCATCATCTATGATGATAACATTCATGCTCCATCACCCTCCGGTAATAGTATAAGAATAGTTGTCCCCTTACCTTCTTCACTATATAAACGAAGATCCGCATTTTTCATTAATTTAAATTTTTTTTAGTGGATTTGTAAAACCAATGCGCGAACTTTCTTCATTCATTAATTGTTGTAACTTTTTAGCAGGTATACCGACTCCATTATCATATATTTTAATGCGGATAAATTGTCCCTCTCTTTGGACACTTATCTCAATTGTACCACCTTCTGGCTTTTTGGAAATACCATGAAAAACAGCATTTTCCACTAAAGGCTGTAGTGATAATGCTGGAATCATCAGTTGTATAGACTCATCAATATCATATTTGACAGTTAAACGATCACCAAAACGCATCTTTTCAATATAAAGATATGCTTTTACTAGCTCTATTTCTTCTTCAATCAACACCATATTGTTACGATAATGGACGTTGAGCTTTGCACGGAAGTAAGTCGCTAGGCAATATAGTGCTTCCCTTGTATTATCCATATCGGTATAGCTCAATCCAATAATTGTATTGAGTGTATTATAGACAAAATGAGGTGTCACTTGTGAATATAAATGATTCATTTCAACCTCAATTGCATCTAGGGATGATTGTCGAACCGCTAATAATGATTCGATTCGTAAAAGCAATTCATCCGTTGCTACTGGCTTTTGTAAATAATCATTGGCTCCTACTTGCAAGGTTAGCATCAAATCTGTATGCTTCATAATAGCAGTTAAAACAATGATTGGAAGTTCTAACATATCATAATGCTTCCGCACCTGTTTACATAAATCATAGCCCGACATTCCCTCCATCATTAAGTCAACTAGCATACATTCCACTTGATTCGATTTAACATAATCGACAGCGTCAAAACCATTATCCATACCAATTGCTGTATAGCCCTTTAAAGCCAATACATCTGCCAACACCTTTATATTGACATGATCATCATCTACAACAAGGATTTTTTTATCGTTACCTTTATGAATCAGCGGTAGCTCAAGCTGTAGTATTTCTGATGGAGTTTGTGCAACGATGGCAAGTGAATTATCTTTATCAGCTTGATCCTCTTCTGCAAGAGGCATTGTAAAGGTGAAGGTAGTTCCTTCCCCAAAAGTACTTTTTACATAAATTGCACCATTTAATTTATCTACAATATTTTTTTGCAATGCTCAATCCTAATCCAAGACCATCCTTATGATGATTATTTTTCACCTGATAAAATGCATTAAAGATACGTTCTAAATCCTGAGCAGGAATGCCTTTTCCTGTATCGCTTACTTTGATAACCATATGTTTCTGCCGTTGATAAGCGGTTACAGTAATTTCTCCAATTTCGGTATGCTGAATAGCATTATGTAATAGATTGTACAATATCTGTTTAAAGCGCAATTCATCTGTTAACATGGGTGGCAATGTTAAATCTACCTCAACGAGTAATCGTACGTAACTATTGGCAGACATCACACTACGTATTTCTGCTACAACCTCATTTATAATATTTATCGGTACAGTACGAGGTGAAACACGTAATTCGCCAGACATACGGTTAGATGAAAATAATAAATCTTCCAATTGTGCAGTGCTATTTCTGTAATATACGGCTCCTTACTTTCGATAATTGCTGTCTTGTGCTATAACTGCCACAGCACTACTTGCCATGACTGCTATTTTTCATTTATTGTTGTCCCCTTCACTAAATTTAGGTTTCATAACTTTCTATTTAGTCTATCAAGGGATGCCTGAACAAAATCTGAACAAAAAAAGAAGGGCATTTCAATCACAATAGTTCCATTCATCTATACAATAGTTCAATAAACCTAATATGTAATTCTGTTCGCTGTTCAGAATTTGTTTAGATAGTTATTGTATAGTAGATGAAGTACATAGTATAAAGGAATTCCGCTTATGTTTATGTTAATTATTGTAATTGTATGCTTGGTTGTTATTTTCGGTGGATTTGGGTTATTGAAGTTTCTTCGAATGAAAAAGGTGCGAAAAGAAAGAAAAGTGGTTTTAGAAAAGCGGCTGGAGCATCTGATCCAAGCCAATAAACACAAGACGCTCCAAGACAAAAACGAGTCATCCTAATGATATAGGAATGACTCGTTTTGTAATTATTATTTAAGACCTCACCCAAAATTCGGCAAAAGCAAAGAAGTTAGGTAAGAGATTAACGGCCCGGAAAAGCACAATTGGTTCAACCAACAATCAGTAGGTGATGAGGAAAATCCCCCACTGATTGAAGTTTCACTTGATTAAACCCATCCACGGAAGCGTGATGCTTCTGCAGTACGACGAACACCTACCATATAGGCTGCTAAGCGCATGTTGATGTTACGTGTTGTCGCTGTTGTATATACATTATCAAATGCTTCAACCATTTTTTTGTATAAACGCTCTTCTACTTCTTCTTCTGTCCAGTAGTAACCTTGGTTATTTTGAACCCACTCGAAGTAAGAAACTGTAACACCACCAGCAGATGCTAATACGTCTGGTACAAGTAAAATGCCACGTTCAGTTAAAATCTTCGTTGCTTCGGCTGTAGTTGGACCATTTGCTGCCTCTACTACGATGTTAGCTTTAATATTGTGCGCATTGTCAGCTGTAATTTGGTTTTCAATAGCAGCTGGCACTAAAATATCACAATCAAGCTCTAATAGTTCTTTGTTTGAAATAGTGTTTTCAAATAAAGTAGTTACTGTTCCGAAGCTATCGCGACGATCTAATAAGTAGTCAATATCTAAACCTTCTGGATCATGAAGTGCACCATAAGCATCTGAAATACCGATTACTTTTGCACCTAAATCATGCATGAATTTCGCAAGGAAGCTACCTGCGTTACCAAATCCTTGAATAACCACGCGTGCACCTTTAATATTAATGCCACGTTTTTTTTGCTGCTTCTTCAATAACGATTGTAACACCCTGTGCAGTTGCACGATCACGACCTTGTGAACCACCAAGCACTAGTGGTTTACCAGTGATGAAACCTGGTGAGTTGAATTCGTCCATACGGCTGTATTCATCCATCATCCAAGCCATAATTTGTGCATTTGTAAATACGTCTGGCGCAGGAATATCTTTTGTTGGTCCTACGATTTGACTTACTGCACGTACATAACCACGGCTTAAGCGCTCGATTTCTCCCATAGACATTTGACGTGGGTCACAAATGACTCCGCCTTTACCACCGCCATATGGTAAATCGACAATTCCACATTTCAATGTCATCCACATTGAAAGCGCTTTAACTTCTTCCTCAGACACTTGTGGGTGGAAACGTACCCCACCTTTTGTTGGTCCAACAGCATCATTATGTTGTGCACGGTAACCAGTAAACACTTTTGTTGTACCATCATCCATTTTCACCGGGATGCGTACTTGTAGCATGCGAAGCGGTTCTTTTAATAATTCATACATTGCTTCGTCATAACCAAGTTTATTTAGAGCCTCTTGAATGACATCTTGAGTTGATGTGAACAGGTTTAAGTTTTCAGACATATTAAATCGCCTCTTTGTTTTTTTTAATGATAGTATATCGGCATCATTGTAACATACTTCCGAATTAAAATGTGAACATTTTGTTAAAGTTTAAATACTTTTTCAATTTGTTCAATTGACCAATCTAAATCTTCTTGTGAAATCACTAGTGGTGGAGCAAAACGAATAACTGTGTCATGTGTTTCTTTACATAGCAAGCCTAATTCTTTCAGTTTTTCACAGTATGGACGAGCCGCTTCTGTTAACTCCATCCCAATGAATAGACCTCGACCACGAACATCTTTAATAACAGGGTTGTTAATTTCTCGTAATTTACCTTTGAAGTATTCCCAAGTTGTTGTGAGCGTTCAGCTAATTTTTCATCTAGTAATACCTTAATGGATGCAATAGAAACAGCACATGCTAAAGGATTACCACCGAAAGTTGAACCATGTGAGCCTGGATTGAAGACACCTAAGATGTCACGGTTTGCAGCTACACAAGAAATTGGGAATACACCGCCACCTAAAGCTTTACCAAGGATGTACATATCAGGCTCTACTTCTTCCCAATCACAGGCAAACATTTTACCTGTACGTGCTAAACCAGCTTGAATTTCATCTGCAATAAATAATACATTGTTTTCACGGCAAAGCTCACGAGCAGCTTTTAAGAAGCCTTCTGGTGGAATCACGATACCAGCTTCCCCTTGAATTGGTTCAATTAAAAATGCAGCAGTATTTGGAGTGATAGCTGCTTTTAAAGCTTCTAGGTTACCGTAGTCTACTAGCTTAATATTAGGTAGCATTGGACCAAAGCCACGACGATATTCTTCATCTGATGATAGAGAAACAGCCAGCATTGTTCGACCATGGAAGTTACCATTACATGCAATAACTTCAGCCTTGCCTTGTTCTACACCTTTTACATCATACGCCCAACGACGAGCCGCTTTAAAAGCAGTTTCAACCGCTTCTGCACCTGTATTCATTGGTAATACCATTTGTTTATTTGTTAATTGTCCAACAAGCTCATACCATTCACCTAGGTTTTCACTGTAGAATGCACGAGAAGTTAATGTTACTTTATCAGCTTGTTCTTTTAACGCAGCAATGATTTTCGGATGGCGATGTCCTTGGTTAACAGCAGAGTATGCTGATAACATATCTAAGTATTTATTACCCTCAGGATCTTTTACCCATGCACCCTCAGCCTCTGAAATTACGATTGGCAGTGGATGATAGTTTGCAGCACCAAAATTTTGAGTTTGTTCAATCACTTGTTGTGTTTTTGTCATAGTATATTCTCTCCTTACTTCTTATGTTGAAAAATCTATGGAAGGTTCAATAAGATAATTTCATAGAAATAATTTATTCATCAGCATTTTCTGAAAAAAAGGATGAACTAGAATCTGTTAGGCTTCCTTAGATAATAAGTCGCCTTACATTTATGTCTGCGCTTTAACCATGTAAAGAAGTCACACAGATTCTATTCAATATATCCTTTAATTACTTATGGAACAGCCCTATCTTCAAAGTGGCATTTCCTTCACTAACTCGCTAAATATTAAAGCATTTCTGAAGTTGTTTTCGCTTGCATATGAAGCTGTAGGTAGTCTGGGCCACCAGCTTTTGAGTCTGTACCTGACATGTTGAAGCCGCCGAATGGTTGGTAGCCAACGATGGCACCTGTACAGCCACGGTTGAAGTAAAGGTTTCCGAC
>BBDJ01000057.1 GCA_001312325.1 Lysinibacillus pakistanensis
CATCCGCCTCGCTACTTTCAGCCAAAAGGAAAAAGAGCGATTTGGAAAACGGCCCGTTCTCCAAATCGCTCTTTTTATTTAGGGACTTTCTGGACAGCCCCTTCCCTTTAAGGAAAATCAGCTATAACTAATTCCAATTGTATGGTTAATATATACAGGGATCCATAATTTTGTTCTTGTTAAACGTATGTCGTGTTTTAGCTTGATTGTAGGGGCTGAACGACTATTTTGGGTGCAGTTCAAAGCGTTAAAGATGAGACCCCTGAAGCGCTAGCGAACGCCCTTAGGTAAGCGCCTCGGAATTAACCATAAATTGTGGTGAGGAGTCTTAAATTTTGAATATAAAGGAATGGCTATTAGGGAAGTGGTGCAATGCTTTTTAATTCCTTTGAATTTATTTTCTTGTTTTTACCTATAACATTTATTGTCTATTTTTTTTATTAAACCGTTGCAGGAACCAGCAAATTGCAATTTATTGGTTGGTACTGAGCTCTTTGTTTTTTTACGGTTATTTTAAGTTAACTTATTTAATAATCATCACGATCTCAATAGTTGTGAACTTTGCTTTAAGTCGGGTGATTAATAATACCAATAGTCGTTCGAGAAAAACGTATATGATTATTGGCGTCATCTTCAATATTTTAATTCTTTGTTACTATAAATATACCGATTTCTTTATTGATAATATTAATAGTTTATTTGGTACAAATTTTGCATTGTTACACTTATTGCTACCATTAGGACTTAGTTTTATTACATTCCAACAGATTGCTTTTATTGTTGATAGTTATCGTGATGGAACAGCTCATTATAAATTTAGTCATTATGCGCTGTTCATTTTGTTTTTCCCGCAGTTAATTGCAGGACCAATTGTTCAGCATGATGAAATGCTTCCGCAGTATGATACTAAGGGAAATCGTAAAATTATTCATGAACATGTTGCACGAGGTTTATTTATTTTTGCAATTGGTTTAGTCAAGAAGGTTGTTATTGCTGATACGGTTGGCGTATGGGCGAATGAAGGCTTTGCCAATTATAGTAACTTAAGTTTTATAGAAGCTTGGATTACCTCATTATCATATACAGTGCAACTTTATTATGATTTTAGTGGGTATTCTGATATGGCGATCGGTTTAGCATTATTATTTAATATTAAACTGCCAGTAAATTTCTACTCTCCTTATAAAGCACGTAATATTCAGGAGTTTTGGAAAAAGTGGCATATGACGTTGAACCGGTTTTTAACTACATATGTATATTTTCCATTAGGTGGTAGTCATAAAGGGGCTTTTAGAACCTATATAAATATATTAATTATTTTCTTCATCAGTGGATTTTGGCATGGTGCAGGATGGAATTTTATTTTATGGGGACTTCTTCATGGCTTTGCGTCTGTTGTTGTGAGACTTTTTAGTAGAACCGGTATTAAGCTTCCGTATTTACTTTCGTGGTTTATGACTTTCCAATTTGTTAATATCACTTGGGTATATTTCAGAGCAACAAGTATTGAGCAATCGAATACTATTATAGCCAAAATGTTTACGCCAAACATGGTAGCTATATCTAATTTCTTTACGGAGCCGCACACTAATTTTGTTCAAATGGAAGCCTTTAATATTTTGGGACTATCATTCAGTAATCCAATAGTGATTGTTGTAGGACTCTTAATTACACTTATTATTGCATTTACAGCATTAAATTCTATTCAATTAATGGATAAGTTGAAATTTAATTGGGGAGCAATCATTTATACGCAATTTATGATTGCACTAGTACTAGTATCGATTTACTATATGCAAAAAAAATAGCATATTTTTATATTTTAATTTCTAAATATAGGTGTGAATGAACTTGGATCCTAAAAAAATGGTTAATAAAATTATTTGCCGCATCTTTCATAGTAACAGGATTACCTGTTTACGGAATTATGGGTTTTAATTATTATATTGACCCTCTTTGGAATTACACACATGCGAATGACTTTAACGACTATCAGCTTGGCTTTGATGAAAGACAATTAAAAACTAATTATATGAATAGCCATGATTTTAACTATGATAGTTTGTTAATTGGAACGAGCAGGATTACGTATCTTGATGAGAGGGCTTTTACAAAAGAAAAAGTTTATAATTATTCAATGAGCGGTCTGCATATTAAAGAATATTTACCTTACATGAAATATGCTGAAAAGAAAAATAGAAAGCCGTTTAAGAGAATTTTTATTGAGTTATATTTTGATTCAGCGAATGCTGGAAAACCTAATAAATCGAATCCGCCGCAAACTTATATCGAGACGTCGGAGGCACCTTTTTATGCAATTAAGTCCTTATTTTCAGCAAGCACGATGCATTATGCTCTTTTTAATTATGATATTTCAAAAGCAAATCATTACAATGGTGCTCGCAGTTACACACGTAATAATATTGCACAAACTACGTATTCAAATGATGATATGGAGCAGGGGTGGCAAAAATTCCAGAAGAATTTTAAAGCAGAGACAGCCAAGCCTTTTATGTACGATATCGACTATCGAAAAAGGCTTCAAGCTATAAAAGATGCATTCCCAAATACAGAACTAGTGGTCTTTACAGAAGTAATGCCTGCGAAACGGCTTCAGACAATTTTGCATAATGAAAATCGTTACGAGGCTTATAGTAGATGGATGAATGATATGGTAGATGTGTTTGGTACCGTGTACAGCTTCCATGGTGTGAATGAAGTAACGACGAATGTGAACAACTTTTTCGACTGGTTGCATTACTATTCAAACGTTGGGGATTTAATCATTAAAGCTTTAGAGAACAGGGAAGAACGATCAACTATTATGCAGATTGTAGATCAAGGGAATCTTGATGAGTACCTTAAAAATGTCGTGGTAGATATAAAATGAAACTTAAATCAGTGGAGATTTTCTTCATCCCCACTGATTATTAGCTTTCACCAATCGGACGTTTACGGGCAGTTAATCTCCCAACTAAGAGGGAATTAACTAGCTGGAAAAAGGGCTTTTAAAAAAAGCCTAATAAGAAAATGCTCATTATGAAATAATAATGGTTTACATAACAACTGAAAAAGGCAGTAACAACAAAGGGCTAAAGGTCAAGCTCTAGTAGATTTTTCTGTTGCTAGTAAGTTATCTGCCGGATCAAAACAATTATTTATGGATAGCTTGCTGATCTTTATTTTCATACGAAAATAATAAATATGATGATGAAAATTACTTTTTTTAATGAAAATGCTTTGAAGAATTTAACTTAACATGACATGGTTAAAAGTGGAATTTTTTTAATTCCACTTTTTTTACTTAAGAAAAATAGGAGTTTAACAAAATGCGTAGTTGGGGCGAAGGCAATAAAATTATTATGTATGGAATTACGGTCATTAGTATTGTTAGCTTAATAATTATAAAATCAACAGAAAAGAATAATAAATAAAGATTTCAAACAGACAGATTTTAGTAAAAATAATAGAAATATCTACTATTCTTGAGCAGGCTATCAATAAAATGAAAACTTCATCTCAAGGTGCAACTTGTCTTAGTTGGAGGAGGCAGTGTAATTGTGCCGAATACTATTCGTGGAGTTTCCAATATTGTTGAAACAGGCGATTTTAGCAGGTGCACTTTCAGAAACAATTCAATTTGTGGAAGTGGAAGAAACACCACTTGCCTATCATCCCGAAAACGCGACTAGATTAAAGGTTGAGGTAGTGGGAAAAATGAAATAAAGCAAAGGGAAGGGTCTTTGATAAACAGATTCTTCCCTTTGCTTTTTGGTGCTTGCAATTCAAAAAGTCATAGTGTAATATTTGACTAGTACACTATGACGCGAGGTGTTTACGTTGAAAAGTTTCGTTGGGCAATTCAAAAAAAGAATGGGTGCTCTTTCGGGCATGGTTATATGTGGGAATCTTTTTAGGAATCTTAATATCCATAGTTATTCCTTATTTAATAGAACGATACGGTAA
The DNA here is from genome assembly GCA_001312325.1 of Lysinibacillus pakistanensis. The sequence continues at coordinate 3,967 of BBDJ01000057.1, forward strand.
TGGATTTACAGAGGAAAATCAACTTCAATTTGCTTTTACATTTTTAGTCCTTGCTTTAGGAGGTTTTTATTCTGTATTGCAATTTGTGGCTAGCTTACGATTGGATTTAAGAAGTAAAGAAATATGGCTACACTCAACAAGCTCCATTCGACAGCTTATAGGTGTAAAAATTGTTTTTTTCTTTAACAGGATATACAATTTTTAATATTCTTTTTACAGGTATTGCAATCTATTCATTAAGAGCTGCCTTTATAGCCAGCTTTGGACAGGTATTGCTATTGCTAGTATTCGTGGTAGCCATTATTGCATTGTTTCAATTAATGATATTTGTAAGTATTCTTTTATTTTTAGCATTTTATCTGCAAATGAAGTACTTCATCGGTCGTTTTGCTATCGTCCTTATGATGGGAGCCTATTTTGGATGCATCTATCTATGGTTTAGATTCACTGAAAGTATAATATACGTTAAAATTTTCCAACATATAGGTATCTCGTTAAGCTGGCTTGAACAGTATTTGCCAAAATCCAAATTGCCTTCAATGGATATTAGACTTGGCACATTGTATGTAGTAGAGGAACTAGCCCTTACCATTTTGTTCGCATTGCTATTTATCATTGCTACAAAGTGGCTGGAAAAGGTGGTTTTACGATGACACTTGATTTTTCACGTGATAAACCAATCTATAGCCAGCTTGTTGATCGCATTTGTGGAGATGTTTTAAAAGGGAAGTTAGCGCTTGGGGACCGACTTCCTTCTGTTCGAGAGTATGCAGTAGAGACTGGGGTTAATGTCAATACAGTGCAACGTGTATATAAGGAGTTAGAGGCAATGAATATAACGGAAACTAAAAGAGGGCAGGGTACATTTATCACAACGAATGAAGAGCGAATTGTTCTGTTGAGAGAAGCTATGAAAAATCAATTAGCAGATAATTTTTTATTCTCTATTGAAGCACTTGGGTTTTCAAAGGAAGAGATGCTAATTGTTTTGCAAAATAAATCGTGAGGTGAGATAAATGCTACAACTTTCAAATGTTTCTTTTCGTTATATAAAAAAAACAATACTGCAAGACTTGTCTTATTCTTTACCAATTGGACAGATTATTGGCCTAGTTGGAGAAAATGGTAGTGGAAAGTCAACACTTTTAAAGGTATTAGCTGGCTTGTTACTTCCATCAAGCGGTGAGGTTTTACTGAATGGTAACCCAGTTACACGTAGAAGTGCCAATCAGATTGCCTACTTACCAGATACGGATTTATTTTACGATTTTTATACTGGAGAGCAACTATTTCAGTACTATGCCTCTCAATTCGAGGATTTCTCATATGATAAGGCCTGTATCGTTGCAGAGTTTTTGCAGGTCGATAAAAAAAATGAGATTAAGGCAGCTATCAAAAGGAAACCGTGGTCGTATGAAAATGGCTGCAACACTTGGGCGAGAGGTCCCGTTTTATTTAATGGATGAGCCGTTTGCTGGGCTTGATCCAATTGTTCGTGAGCAACTCATTAAAGGGCTCATTCAATTTACCGATATGGAACATCAAACAATTCTTTTATCCACCATGAGCTATATGAGGTAGAGCCGATTTTAGATCAAATCATTTTATTACAAAATGGCTCAATTATTGCACATGAGGAACTTGAAAGGATTCGAGATCTGACGAATACGGATGCTGTGCAATGGATGAAGGCCTACTATAAGAAAGGATGAAATCAATGACAACACAACCAATTGTTCAATTGCAAAATTTATCAAAAATCATTCGTGGTAAACAATTAATTTCGCAATTGAATATCGATTTATATCCAGGACAAATTACTGGATTTTTAGGACCAAATGGTGCAGGAAAAACGACGACTATACGTATGATGACAGGGCTTATGCATCCGTCGGAGGGGAAAGTTATCATTGATGGTCTTTCGCTTCAGGAGAATTATGAGGAGGCAATTAGTAAGGTTGGCGTAATTGTAGAGAACCCTGAAATGTATAAATTTATGACAGGCTATAAAAACTTATTGCATTTTGCAAGAATGCATAAAAATGTAACAAAGGATCGTATTCAAGAGGTAGTGAACCAAGTGGGTCTTGAGAAACGTATTCATGAGAAAGTTTCTACATATTCCCTTGGGATGCGTCAACGTTTAGGATTAGCACAGGCATTGCTTCATCGGCCTAAGTTTTTAATTTTAGATGAGCCAACAAATGGTCTTGATCCAGCAGGTATTCGTGAATTTCGTATGTATCTACGGAAAATAGCGACTGAGGATGGTGTCTCTGTTTTTGTTTCTAGTCACCTATTATCTGAAATTGAATTAATGTGTGATCGGGTGGCTGTCATTCAAAATGGTAAATTAATTGATATTCGTGATATTCATAGTAATAATTCTTCATTTTATTATATTGAGGCTACTCCTAACGAACAAGCTGTATCGCTTCTTCAAAAGCTTGATATAAATTTTGTTTCAGAAAATAGCGGCTACGTGGTTGAAATACAAAAAGAAGATATTCCATCCTTCATTACAAATTTTGTTAATGAAGGAATCCAATTATTTGCTGTTCAACCACATCAAAAAAACGTTAGAGGACCAATTCTTAGAAATGACAGGAGGTGGCCAAATTGCTGAAGCTAATTCAAAATGAATGGATGAAATTGTGGTATAAAAAAAGGAACTTGGGCAATGGTCGCATTAGTAATCCTCTTTATTATTGGACCTGGTATTATGTTGAAATACTATGATACAAAAAAATTCAGAGGATATTTCATGGAAAGAAACTGAACAACAGGCCATTAACAACTATAAAGAAATGTTGGCAGGAGATGATCTTACTCCGGCAGATAAAACATATTTCGAAGAGCAAATTGCGATATCTGAGTATCGTTTAGCGCATGATGTACCATCTCAAAATGAGGGAAGTCTTGCGAGCTTTATGTCATTTACAAGTAATATGCTCAAGTTAGTAACATTATTTACAGTAATTACAGCAGCGAGTATTGTTTCGAGTGAATTCTCAACAGGTACTATTAAAATGCTGTTAACACGCCCAATGTCGCGGGCAAAAATATTAACCTCCAAATTAATTACAACTTTTATATTTGGTTTGTTTTTATTTGTGGTTAATGTCGTAGTAAGTGTCATAGTAGGATTCCTACTATTCGGCAATGGTACAGGAGTCGAGTTAGAGATGGTCAATGGCCAAATAGCCGAAAAAGCGGTATGGAGTGACTTGGGGTATCATTACTTATTATCTGGCGGTGACTTTGTGATGTCAACGTTATTTGCCTTTTTAGTAGGTTCAGTGTTCCGCTCAAGTTCTTTAGCTATTGGTTTAACGATGTTCTTGTCGTTTACAGGTGGAATGATTGTAATGTTCTTAAGTCGGTATGAAATTGTCAAATATATTTGGCTGACTCATTCTAATTTAACGCAATATGAATCAGGAAATCCAGTGACAGAAGGTATCACAATGCCATTCTCACTTACTGTTCTGGCGATTTATGCTGTTATTTTCCTTGTAATTAGCTATACGTCCTTTATGAAACGTGATGTGACAGCATAAATAAAACACGGTATGATGTTCATTTTCATACCGTGTTTTCATAGTGTTGAAAAACTAAATGGTCAAGGGACTCTTTATGAATATTTAGCCAAAATGAAGGTGATTTCCGTTCCAGGCTACTCGCTTT
>BBDJ01000058.1 GCA_001312325.1 Lysinibacillus pakistanensis
CCTTGATTTCATTGACATAATAGTATTTCAACAACATGAAAGGATATCTCTGAATTGAGATATCCTTTACTATTTAGCTCATTATGATTGTAGTGCTAGCTTAAAGCGCTGAACACCATCTTTGATTGTTTCAAAGGAGCAAGCTACATTCATACGTAGGAAACCGCGTCCTTCTTCACCATATTTAGTTCCTGGCTCTAATGCTAGCTTGCCCGTTTCAAGTAAACGTTTCATCATTTCTTTTTCATCAAGAGCCAGATCTCGATAATCTATCCAAAGCAAATAAGTTCCCTGTGGTTTTGTGATTCGAATGCCTGGTAGTTGCTCTAATTCTTTGATGGCATAGTCCATGTTTTTGGAGATGTAAGTAAGTAACTCATCTAGCCATGAAGAGCCCTCTGTATAAGCTGCCTGCAGTGCAACAGAAGCAAAGGTATTTAATGAGCCTTGTCCACTCGCCATATTAATAGCTTCTAATTTTAAACGTTTTCGCTTATCCGTCACAATCATATAGGCTACTTGTATTCCAGCTAAATTAAATGTCTTTGTTGGAGCCATACAAGTAATAATTCGATCAATTTCAGCACCAGCAATTTTTGCAAGTGGTGTATGAGTTGCACCATCAATCATTAAATCAGAGTGAATTTCATCTGAAATAATCAAAACATCGTATTTTGCACAAAGGCGCACAATTTCCTTTAACGTTGCTTCATCCCATACATAGCCCCCTGGATTATGTGGATTGCACAATATGTAAGCTTTGATGTTTTGAGATAATGCCTGTTCAAAGACTTCAAAGTCAAATACAAATGTACCATCTTGCTCAACCAAAGGACAGCTAATAACTTCTCGAGCATTGCTTTTGGGAATGTTATAAAATGGCGGATAGACTGGTGAGGAAATAAGTACTTTATCGCCAGGGTTTGTCAAGGCTGTAATACAATTGGCTAAAGCAGCAACTACACCATTACAAAACAGAATGGAATCTTTTTCAATTTGCCAATTATGACGAGTATTTTGCCAGTCTATAATCGACTGCAAGGCTTCCTCACCAACAAAACTATAGCCGAAAACCGTTTTTTCAGCATGCTCACGTAGAGCTTTTGTTACAGCTACTGGTGCGGTAAAGTCCATATCAGCTACCCACATTGGGAGTATGTCCGAGGCATCTGTTAGCCCATATACTTTATCCATTGCGTCCCATTTTACAGAGTTTGTACAACGACGTTTATTAGTTTGATCGAAAATAGACAAGCAAATCACTCTTTTCTTTTTTTATTTACTATGGTATCATACGAGTATGATAAAAGGATAATAGGTGAGTATTTTGGAAAATATTAAAATGAATCAAGCAGCTGTACATCTGCTTGAGGAGTGGGATCCATTCCACTTAGGTTCAGATCATTATGATACTGAAACAGCAGATGTTGTAGCAGCTTTGCAAGGTATTGATGATCCATCTATTCTTGCAAAGGTTATACAAGAAACATATGAGCATTCGTTTGAAGAATGGATTCCATTTGAGGATTGTGTAGCCATATCATACAAACTAATTGCCATTAAATTTGAAGCAAAGTGTATTATTTAACAAAGGCTTTGCTTGATGATAGAAAACGAGGTTGTCCATCAAGTTGTGACGACCTCGTTTTTTTTGAATTCATTGGAATACGCGCTTATTTAAACAGTGGTAAAATTCCTTGAATAAAAATAATAAAAATGGCTAATGGCGAAACATAACGAATTAAAATATACCAAATTGTAAACATCATACTAGAGGAAGCAAGCTCTTTTCGTGAAATGTCCTTTGTATAGTAATAGCCTGCGAAAATGGAAATTAGTAAAGCTCCAATTGGCATCCCAATACTATTTGTTAAAAAGTCAACAAAGTCAAAGATAGAGCGATCTAATATTTTTACATCTGATAGAATACCAAATGACAGGGCACTTGGTATACCAAAAATGAAAATAATAATGCCACCCATCCAAGCAACTTTTTTTACGCTTTTCAGCTTTATCACCGATGGCAATAGCAACAACAATTTCTAACATAGAAATCGAAGATGTTACCGTTGCAAAAAGTAAAAGAATAAAGAAAATGGTTAAAAATAATCCACCAAGTGGTAATTGCTCGAAAACAGCAGGTAAAATAATAAATACAAGACCAGGACCCTGATCTGGCGTATAGCCTAGGGCAAACACTGCTGGGAATATAACCAAACCTGCTAGTAAAGAAATGATGATATTCATGGATGCAACATTAATTGCGGAGTTCCCTATTTTTTTCTGTCTTAGATAGGTAGGAAGCATATGTAATCATAACCGCAATACCAACGCTTAATGAAAAGAATGCTTGTCCAAGTGCCATTAAAAATGTTTCCGCATTGAAGTATGACCAGTCAGGCACAAACATAAACTTAACGCCTTCCATCGCACCGTCCAATGTTAGGGAGCGAACCACTAATACAATGAAAAAGATGAACAATAGTGGCATCATCCAAGTGCTCGCTTTTTCAATACCACCTTTGATCCCTGCTGATACAATGACTACGGTTAATAGCATGAATAGTCCTTGAACAAGCACTGCTTCAAATGGGCTGGATATAATGCTACCAAATAAATCTGCATAATTTATATGGGTGCTAGAGCTAGTTAACTGTAATGTAAATGCACGAGCTAAATAGCTTAAAATCCAACCACCAACAACACTGTAAAATGACAGGATAAGTCCAGCAATAATCATGCCTCCCCAGCCAATTAAATACCATGGTTTTCCGGGCGCTTGTTCCTTAAACGATGTTACAGCATCTTTTTGTCCACGGCGGCCAATCATAAATTCAGCAATTAGCACGGGTAGGCCAATAAAGAATGTACATAAAATAAATAATAAAATAAAAACACTGCCGCCATTTGTGCCCGCCATGTATGGAAACTTCCAAATAGCTCCTAATCCTATAGCACTTCCTGCAGCAGCTAAAATAAATCCAATTTTAGTTGTAAATTGATCTCTCGATGACACGAAAATAAATCCTCCTTATACTAAAGCTTTATTTTACCGCAATATTTTCATAACACAAGCAGATATCAGAAAATTGATAATAGAATTCTTTATGAGATTCAGTTAAGTTGTAGAATGATGCCAAATATGGTTTTGGTGTGCTTTTTCTGAAAATAAACACAAGTAAATTTTGTAACAATTAGGAGGATTTATTCGTTCCATAAACAAAGGGGGGATAATTTTGACGGAAGCTGAATTAATAGCAAAGGCACAGCAAGGGAACAAAGAAGCCTATATAGAGCTTATTCGAATACATCAACAAACAGTTGAAAAATTTGCCTTTCAATGTGGCGTACATAGTAATGATTTAGCAGATGTTTCACAGGAAGTATTTGTGAAGCTATATCGTTTTTTACATCAATTTAAACAGGATCGTTTTACGACTTGGCTCTATAAAATTACACTGAATGCCACGCGTGATTATTATCGCAAAGAGCAACGAGAACAAGCAAAGGAAGAAAGATTAAGTGTTGAACGGCAGCTCCCTTCCTCTTCAGCAGAAATGCATGTACTAAATTTTGAGGAGGATAGAGTATTACATAATGCCATTAAAGCACTCGATGAAAAATACCGTTATCCACTTGTATTATTTTATTTTCATGAGCTGAAGTATGAGGAAATAGCGGAGATTCTAAACATCTCATTATCGACAGTTAAAATTCGGCTACTGCGTGCAAAGGAAAAATTAAAAGTCGTGTTAATGCAAGAGGGGAGTGTTGAAAATGGATGATAAACAGTTTGAAAAACGGATGGAGCTTCTAAAAAAAATCCTATGATCGTTTGGAACCGCAATTAGATCCAGAAGCCGTTTTCACACAAATTGAGAAAGAGAACGAAGTTCAACAAGAACAGGAAAATTCTTTAGTACAAAAACCTCCCTCAAAATGGCAGAAGTCGGCTGTTTGGATGGTTAGCATTGCGAGTGTGCTTTTAGTGAGTGTGCTTGTTTCATCCTATTTGATTCAGCAACCAGTAAGTCTGAGCAGTGAGGAAAAGGCTTTAAAGGAAGACGAAAAAAAAGACAGAAGAGAAGGATTGGGTTGAACGGCTTACTAAAAAAAATACAATAGTAAAAAGGAGCAAATACGAAGAGAGCTTTCCGTTACTATTGATGAACTAAATGCATTTCAATTTATTAAAAATGCAGATAGTACTTTAGAGTTTTACACAAAAAAACAATTTACGATTACAGGAAAGTGATGAGCAGTATTTAAAGTATGCAGAGGAAAATGTTTTAAATGAATTGTCGACCCCAAGAAGAGCATTAGAAGCTATAAATGGGAGAGATTTAATCTATGATGAATCTTTTACTGTATACTTATCATATGAACAGAGTGTTATTGAACTTGAGGAGTTTTACAGTGGTCTTCTAGAACCGTTTGAACCCCTCTTAAGAAAATCACCGGATATTAATATTAATAAATACCCTGAGTTAAAGGTAATCATTGATGCAGCAAATGCCCAATTTATGGAGTTGAGAAGGGGTGAAAATGGTTCATTCTATTTTAAAGCTGATCCCATTAATGGGGAATATCGGTCAGCGGATATAAATAATTTGCATCCTGATATCTTTGGCTATTTTGAGTATTTAGAAAAGGGTTATTTATTATTAGCAGATGATTTAAGGTATACACGAGAAGAAACAGCTGGATCCTTAAAAATAATAGAGCGCACCTTATTAGCAGATAAAAATCCTGATTCAACTGCCTATAAGGTGTTAAGAGAAACTTTTGAAAATACATGGTTGGTATTATTAAAAGGAAGTTCCAAATATCCTGCTTACAATGGGAAGCTGCATGTGGATCATTTGAATTTTTTTACGAGATGTAGCAGATGGTAAGTATGGAGAGCTTATGAAAGAAACGGCTGGGACAGTTATAAAAGAGCTAGAGAAAAGCAATAATTCCACAACATTATCGAAGTTATCTTCTTATGATATTTGGACAATCATCTTACAAACAAGAGAAGAAACTACTGGATTGATTAATGATAGTGATTTTATTATTGTGGAAATAAATGACCAAGAAATGATGCAGATTGAGGCAGTCTATGAGCAATATAAGAAAAGTGATTCTGAAACGTTTATTAATCAACTACGTCCCTTAAATATAGTGTCTCTCTATTTGTATGCAAAATCAATTGACGATAAATCTTTAGAAAAGGCTTTAGTCCTCCCTGATGCAAAGCTTGATTCTAGCTTGTTAGGTAATGTGAAAAATTTGGATGTTGTCAGTCAGTTAGGTGAGTATGATGGGAGTTATCCAATGGTAGCTATTCGCATCGAAAGCGAGCAGCAAAATAAATATGGTAGGCAGTTCCTTGTTAAATTGTCAAAAAAATAAGGAAGGCTATAATCGTATATCCGGAATCATTGATTGAGGAGATGATTTTTTGCCCCGCTTTTGCACGTATGTTATAATTTAAGGTGATATATACGTAGCAAACAAAAAGAAAGTGGGCAAAGAGTTATGGTAAAAAAATATGGATTAGGAGACGTGTTGAACGGAAAAGTTACAGGTATACAGCCGTATGGTGCATTTGTTGCGCTTGATGAAGATACACAAGGCCTTGTGCATATTTCCGAAATTACGTACGGCTTTGTTAAGGACGTTAGTGAATTTTTAACTGTTGGGCAAGAGGTGGAAGTGAAGATACTTGAAATCGATGAAGAGGCCGAAAAAATTAGTTTATCGATTCGAGCTTTACAAGAACGCCCAGCAACATTACGTAAAAAAGATGCACCTCCACGTAAATCATTGCAGGATCGTGTAGATGAGTCGGATGCAAATGGTTTTAATTCCCTAAAAGATAAATTACAGGACTGGATCGAACAATCAGGACAATAAGAAAACGAGGATGCCTTTAGTGGAAGGTATCCTCGTTTTTTATATCCATAATACTATTGTTTTTTTATTTTGCGGATTCTATATTGCAGGTTTTGACGACTCATACCAAGTGCATTTGCAGCTTTTGTGATATTCCCCTCATATAAATTCAAGACATTCTGCACATAATATGATTCGGCTTCGCGTAAATAAGCATCGAGAGGCATGACGTTATTTTGCTGATGAAACATAAAGAACTCAGGTTCACGATCGGTGGCATCTTGTTGCTGAACTTTAAAGCGAAAATGTAATGGCAGTAAATCAGAGGTAACTGTAGATTCAGTTGTCATAAAGGACACTATCTCATCTAACAATAGTTCAAGTTCTTTTAAATTACCTGGCCAATCATATTGTAAGAATAATTCCTGTACGTCAGGTGCAAGATCTGTGACGTTAGATGCAAATCGTTCTCGATGGCGGCTAAAGTAATCATCGACAAAAGGCAGAATATCTTCTTTTCGATCGGTTAGGTTTGGAATAGTAATCGCCATTGTTGCAAAGAAATAATATAGTGATTTAGACAGCTTCCCCTCTGCAATTAATGCAATTGGATCACTCCCTACACTTCCAATTAGCATGTATTTGGATTGAGGAAGGGACTGCAGTACTGCTAATAATTGCTCCTGGATGTCTAGGCTTAGGAAATCGATGCGTTCAAAGAAAAATGTATATGCTTTATCATCCTGTAAGAGCTCTTGCAATTTATCTAAAACAGATTGCGCAGAACGGCGGCTTACTAGTGTAACAAAGGATTCGGGATCAGTCGAAGCTGCGTGGTGAATACCTTCTGCCACTAAATCTTTTCCTGTCCCAGATTCACCGATTAGTAAAACAGGTAATTTCACAGCCGCTGCTTTTTTTGGCATTTGCAATAACCTGTTGCATAGATTCAGAATCAGATGTAATCATATCAAATGTTAGAGGCTCACCATATCGTCGAAGGGCTGATAAACAAGCTTTTCGAGTGATGTAATATCACGAGCAAATTCTATTGCTCCAATTAGTTTATTTCCGTCATAAAGAGGAAAAGTATCATTAATCGTTGTTATTTCATGGCCATTTTTATTCCAATAGGTTTGTTTCACATTAATTTCTTTTTTTACCTGTTTGCAATACACGCATTAACGTACTTTCATGCTGGCGGAAGGAAAACATTTCAATAATGGAGCGATCTGCTAATTCATCAAAATGAAATCCTTCAATTTCTTTCATCTTTGTATTATAAATAATGGTTTTACCCGATAGGTCAACAGCGTGAATACCAACGGATACATTTGTTGCAATAAACTCATAAAAAGGTAATAAGGGTTCAGAATTTTTCATAAAATGTGCACCTCAAAAAATTTTTTTACTTGAAATATGCAACGAAATTTTGCATTATAATAAGTGTAAGAATATTTTATACGCAAAAATATTTTGCGTCAATGTTTTTTGCACACCAATATACATCTCATGAGGGAGGATAAAGTATGATTCCA
>BBDJ01000059.1 GCA_001312325.1 Lysinibacillus pakistanensis
TTTACATCTATTGCTTTTTTTGTATTATAAAGACATTCTTATAGATTCTATTTTTTTGTGGATTACATTTTAGATTATGGGAAACATTTACATAATTATTTTCAGGATTAAAAGATAAAGAAATTACGGAAATAGAAAAAGGTGATTGGACCGTTTTACATTTACAATTCCAATATTGATTTCGATTTTATTTAGTTGAGATGATGAAAGTTCATGAATAACGTACATTAAAGATTAGGAAATGATTCAAATATTTAAATGACCTTCTTTGCCATCTATTTTTTAAAAGTAGCTATAATCAGATATATTTTTTTATAAGTTATGTAGGAAACTAAGCAATTAAATTCATTATTAAAAAATAAAACCGTCTACCTGAAAGTAAGTAGACGGATTGTTGTTAATTATGCTCTGATTAGCATTCTTTCGAGAGAAATACGTGCTTCTTTTGCAGTATGAACATCTACTTGAATGCGATTATGGGGTTGCCCTTGCTCTATGCTTTCTAGGCACCATAGCAGATGAGGAAGATCAATTCGATTCATAGTTAGACATGGACAGAAATGCTTATTTAAAGAGATAATTTGCTTATCAGGATGTTGTGTAATAATACGATTAACAAGGTTCATTTCTGTACCGATTGCCATGAAGAGCCACTTGGTGCTTTATTAATCGTATCAATAATGTATTTTGTAGAGCCAGCATCATCTGCGGCTGCTACAACCTCACGACTACATTCTGGATGAACTAGAATGCGTATATTTGGGTGTGCTTGACGTACAAATTCAGTATGCTGAACTGTAAAACCTTCATGGACAGAACAATGACCTTTCCATAAAATCACTTGGATTTTTTCAGGGGGCTGCTCTGTCTCTAGCATATTTGTATGTGGATTCCAAACAGCCATATTTTCAAGTGGAACCCCTAAATCATATGCAGTATTTCTACCTAAATGTTGATCTGGTAGAAAGAAAATTCGTTGTTTTTGTGTAAATGCCCATTTGACCATATCTTTTGCATTGGAGGATGTGACACATGCCCCACCATGGCGACCAGTGAATGCTTTTATAGCAGCGGTGGAATTGACATATGTTAGCGGAATAATTGTGTCTCCAAAAAGCTTCTGTAGAATAGGCCAGGCTTGTTCTGTTTGATAAATATCAGCCATATCAGCCATCGAACAACCTGCCCGCATATCAGGCAAATAAACATGTTGCTGTTCATTAGTTAGCATATCAGCGGTTTCAGCCATAAAGTGTACGCCACAAAATACAATATTCTCTGCTTCTTTATTAGCTGCTGATAGCTGAGCAAGTTGCAAGGAATCACCCGTAGCATCAGCAAATTGAATAACTTCATCCTTTTGATAGTGATGACCAGGAATAAAAAGCTTACTACCTAATTTCTTTTTTTATAGCAATTATACGAGATTCCATATCACTTTTAGATAATGTCCGGTAATGCTCTGGTAAAAGTGATGTTTGCTGCAATAAACTAGTGATGGACAAGGGATTTAGCTCCTTTCGTTTGTACAAGTGCACTAATATCAAAGGCTTTTACTGAATGTGTTAGGGCTCCAAGTGAGATCCATTGAATGCCCGTTTTAGCATAGCTATTTAAATTATGAAGTGTGATGCTACCCGAAGCTTCTGTAGCAATATGTGGGGGAACAGCTGGAAGCCATTGTCTTATTTCTTCAGGGCTACGATTATCAAACATAATGATATCTGCACCAGCTGCAATTGCTTCATCAAGCTGTGCTTTGGTTTCGATTTCTACCTCGATTTTAACCGTATGCCCAATTTTTGCACGTGCAGCCTGTACTGCCTGAGCAATACTGCCAGCAAAGGCAATATGATTATCCTTTAACATTATGGAATCATATAAACCATTGCGATGATTGTAGGCACCACCGATTCTTACTGCATATTTATCTAACATACGCAGCCCTGGGATTGTTTTACGAGTATCACATATTTTTGCATTCGTACCGATCGTTTCACGAACAGCTAAATTTGTAGCTGTAGCGATAGCAGACATGCGCTGAACAAGATTCAATATTACACGTTCCCCAATTAGTAATTTCTGAAGAGATCCATTAATAACAGCGATTATATCCCCTTCATTTACCTCATCCCCATCTTTTTTAAGAAGCGTAATATCCATCGACCGATCAAGTAGAAGGAAACCATGTTCAATTATAGGTACGCCACAAAAAAATTCCACTTTCTTTGGCATAAAAGGAAAAAGAGCCCTGTTGTTCAGCGGAAAAAAATGAATTCACTCGATAAATCTCCATCTCCTATATCCTCATTAAAAAATTGCTTGAGCATTTCCTCGAGCTTGATGATATTCATACAATGAATTCCTCACTTTCATCTGTCCTTGTTGAAAAATAATCCACCTATTTGCCCATTTCGTACGATTTTGTGGTTGATCAGAGCGTATGTGGGCTCCGCGTGTTTCTGTTCGTGTAATAGCTGCATGTACCATTAGGGTGGCGACAATATGCATCATATAAAGTTCAAGCTCTTGTTGATTCAACCCACCTAAATCAACTTGTAGAAGTGTATTTAGTGACGGTAGTTGTTGTATGAACTGTTCCATGTTTACAGGATTTCTTACTATACCCAATGTGTGCATCATTGTTTGTCGTAATTGATCTTTCGTAAATAATAATGGTGATGGTTGTCGATGATGTTTAACATCAATAGAAAAATTATTTTGCTTACAACCAGCTTTAATAATGAATTGTGCCATTCTTTGTCCAAACGTAATTCCTTCTAACAAAGAGTTACTAGCTAAACGATTGGCACCATGCACCCCGGTACAAGCAACCTCACCAATTGCATACAGATTTGAAATAGTTGTTCTCCCCATGTTATCGGCTATAACACCACCCATTAAGAAATGGCTACCTGGTACTACAGGAATCAAACCATTTTGTATATCAATCTGGTTATCATGACATAACTGTGCAATTGCAGGGAACTTTGCCTCAAAGTGCTCGATATTTGAAATATCAATAAATGTTTCTTGTCCTGCAGCTCGTTTATTAAATAATGCAAATGCAGTAATATGACGGGGAGCTAGGTCAAGGTGAGCATGTAAACCTTTCATAATCGGTTGACGTTGTGCATCAACAAAGATTCCACCAGCACCACGTACTGCCTCAGATACTAAGCCCTTTGCCTCTCCATTACTCCAAAGTAAGCTTGGATGAAATTGCATAAATTCCATATCACTGATGGCAGCGCCAGCACGATAGGCTAATGCGATACCATCTCCTGTATTTGTTTCATAATTTGATGTGCATGTATAAAGGGCGCCAGCTCCTCCAGAAGCTAGAATTACATGATGAGCAAGATAGCATTTTGTTCTATTCATTCCTTTTGTTAGCACACCCACGCACTCTCCAGTTGTATTTAATAAAAGCTCAAAGGCTGTTTCAAAGCAATTAATATTGATAGTAGGTGGTAGCTGGTTAAGCAAATAATTTATCATTATCTGACCAGTACGATCTCCACCGGCATGTAAAATACGGCGATAACTATGTGCACCCTCTAGGCCTAGAGCTGGAGCCCCATCTGCCTGACGATCAACAGGGAACCCCTCTTTGAGAAAATCACGTATAATTTTGGTGCCATCTTCTATAAGTACTTCTACATTCATTCTTTCATGATGATATTCTCCAGCAGTCAATGTATCAGCAATATGAAATGTTGGATGATCCTCTTGACTTGTAACGGCAGCAATTCCACCTTGAGCACGATAGGAACTACTCATAGTAATAGATGACTTTGTAACAATCTGTACCTGAAAGTGTTCAGCAAGTATCCGCGCTGCTTGAAGGGCTGCGATTCCACTACCAATAATAAGTACATCTGTCTTTACATCCATAGTCATACCTTCTTTACAGTTGTCTTGACACTTATCTTTACATAAAATTAAAAAGAAAACAAGACCTGATAAAAATAGAAAGGAAGATTTAAATGATATATCTGGATTACGCAGCAACATCTCCAATGTCAGCAAATTCCCTTGAAGCATACAGTGAGGTAGCAAAACGTTATTATGGAAATAGTGCAAGCTTACATGATGCAGGGGGGCAAGCTAATTATTTTGTTGAACAGGCAAGAGCCGTTGTAGCAAAATCACTTGGCGTAAATAATGATGGTGTTATTTTTACTGGAAGTGGCACCGAAGGAAATCTCATATCAATTTTATCTTTAGCATTAGCATCAAAAAAAGGGAAGCATATTATTTCATCACAGGCAGAACACACTTCCGTACATGCTGCGTTAAATACTTTAGAAAAAATAGGTTTTATAGTGACTAGATTACCTTTACAACAAAATGGTTGTATTCATGTGAGGCAAGTACAGGAAGTGATACGCGAAGATACGGCACTCATAACAATTCAACATGTTAATTCAGAAATAGGCTCTATTCAACCTGTGGAAGAAATTGCAGAGTTAGCCGAAAGGTCTAATATTTACTTACATGTTGATTGTGTACAGTCTTTTTGTAAACTTCCGTTAAAACAGCAAGTGGATGCTATTACCATTTCAGCACATAAAATTGGAGGTCCAAAAGGGTGTGGGGCTGTTTATATAAATCCACAGCTCTGTATTCCTCCATTAACACCTGGTGTGACTCATGAGCGTGGATTAAGAGGAGGGACATTAGATACACCAGCAATTGTTGCCTTTGCCTCTGCTATTGAAAATTATCATTATAATGATCAGTATTTTCATGAACTACGAGAATATTTTAAGAGAAATTTACCAGACACTTGCAGACTAATTGACTGTCAGAGTCAATTGCCCAATATTTGTGGTGTATTGATGAAAAATTTGGAGGGGCAATATGTTATGTTAAAATTAAATGAAGCAGGAATATGTATTTCTACAGGAAGTGCCTGCGATATTCATAGTGAATCTGGGACAAAAGCTATTTTATCAATGGGCTATTCGATGCAAGCAGCACGACAATTTTTTAGGATCTCTTTTGGTCCTACAACGACATTTGAGGAAATTGATCAACTAAAAATGTCACTTTCTACTATTTAATAGATTCAGTAGATAAATATTCGCATTCATAAATGTAAAAGATATACTATTCTATTGACTCAATTAGTTGGAAATGAAAAATTCCCACTAATTGGGGTTCTATTTTATGTTCATTTAATATTATTCTCAATACAAAATCTTCCTATTCCATAATTGTATAGTTTGTGTAAAATAATTGTTTTCTTTTTTTTTAACAATTGCTATAATGAATAGCAGAGTGATAATTTCTCTTACATGACAAAAATATCTTTAAAAAGTAATAAATTCTTTTTTTTATAAAAAAAGTATTGCACAATGTGAGAAAACGTTATACAATAATTCTTGTCTTGAAGGACAGGTAAAACAACTTCAAAACAAAAATACAT
>BBDJ01000060.1 GCA_001312325.1 Lysinibacillus pakistanensis
CAAACATATTGGTTAAGTCCTCGATCGATTAGTATTCGTCAGCTCCATGTGTCACCACACTTCCACCTCGAACCTATCTACCTCATCGTCTTTGAGGGATCTTACTTACTTGCGTAATGGGAAATCTCATCTTGAGGGGGGCTTCATGCTTAGATGCTTTCAGCACTTATCCCGTCCACACATAGCTACCCAGCGATGCCTTTGGCAAGACAACTGGTACACCAGCGGTGTGTCCATCCCGGTCCTCTCGTACTAAGGACAGCTCCTCTCAAATTTCCTACGCCCACGACGGATAGGGACCGAACTGTCTCACGACGTTCTGAACCCAGCTCGCGTACCGCTTTAATGGGCGAACAGCCCAACCCTTGGGACCGACTACAGCCCCAGGATGCGATGAGCCGACATCGAGGTGCCAAACCTCCCGTCGATGTGGACTCTTGGGGAGATAAGCCTGTTATCCCCGGGGTAGCTTTTATCCGTTGAGCGATGGCCCTTCCATGCGGAACCACCGGATCACTAAGCCCGTCTTTCGACCCTGCTCGACTTGTAGGTCTCGCAGTCAAGCTCCCTTGTGCCTTTACACTCTACGAATGATTTCCAACCATTCTGAGGGAACCTTTGGGCGCCTCCGTTACCTTTTAGGAGGCGACCGCCCCAGTCAAACTGTCCGCCTGACACTGTCTCCTGCCCCGCTAAGGGGCATGGGTTAGAATTTCAATACAACCAGGGTAGTATCCCACCGACGCTCCTTCGAAGCTGGCGCTCCGAGATCTCTGGCTCCTACCTATCCTGTACAAGTTGTACCAAAATTCAATATCAGGCTACAGTAAAGCTCCACGGGGTCTTTCCGTCCTGTCGCGGGTAACCTGCATCTTCACAGGTACTATAATTTCACCGAGTCTCTCGTTGAGACAGTGCCCAGATCGTTACGCCTTTCGTGCGGGTCGGAACTTACCCGACAAGGAATTTCGCTACCTTAGGACCGTTATAGTTACGGCCGCCGTTTACTGGGGCTTCAATTCGCAGCTTCGCTTGCGCTAACCACTCCTCTTAACCTTCCAGCACCGGGCAGGCGTCAGCCCCTATACGTCACCTTACGGTTTTGCAGAGACCTGTGTTTTTGCTAAACAGTCGCCTGGGCCTATTCACTGCGGCTCTCATGCGCTTGCACGCTCAAGAGCACCCCTTCTCCCGAAGTTACGGGGTCATTTTGCCGAGTTCCTTAACGAGAGTTCTCTCGCACACCTTAGGATTCTCTCCTCGACTACCTGTGTCGGTTTGCGGTACGGGCACCTCTCACCTCGATAGAGGCTTTTCTTGGCAGTGTGAAATCAGGAACTTCGTCCATACGGACTCGCCATCACAGCTCAACGTTACAGTGTGCGGATTTGCCTACACACACGCCTTACTGCTTGGACGCGCACAACCAACGGCGCGCTTACCCTATCCTACTGCGTCCCCCCATTTCTCAAACGGTGAGGAGGTGGTACAGGAATATCAACCTGTTGTCCATCGCCTACGCCTATCGGCCTCGGCTTAGGTCCCGACTAACCCTGAGCGGACGAGCCTTCCTCAGGAAACCTTAGTCATACGGTGGACGGGATTCTCACCCGTCTTTCGCTACTCATACCGGCATTCTCACTTCTAAGCGCTCCACCAGTCCTTCCGGTCTGACTTCAACGCACTTAGAACGCTCTCCTACCACTGACATCGTAGATGTCAATCCACAGCTTCGGTGAATCGTTTAGCCCCGATACATTTTCGGCGCAGCGTCACTCGACCAGTGAGCTATTACGCACTCTTTAAATGATGGCTGCTTCTAAGCCAACATCCTGGTTGTCTGTGCAACGCCACATCCTTTTCCACTTAACGATTACTTTGGGACCTTAGCTGGTGGTCTGGGCTGTTTCCCTTTTGACTACGGATCTTATCACTCGCAGTCTGACTCCCGTGTATAAATATCTGGCATTCGGAGTTTGTCTGAATTCGGTAAACCGGGATGGCCCCCTAGTCCAAACAGTGCTCTACCTCCAGTATTCTCATCACGAGGCTAGCCCTAAAGCTATTTCGGAGAGAACCAGCTATCTCCAAGTTCGATTGGAATTTCTCCGCTACCCACACCTCATCCCCGCACTTTTCAACGTGCGTGGGTTCGGGCCTCCAGTAAGTGTTACCTTACCTTCACCCTGGACATGGGTAGATCACCTGGTTTCGGGTCTACGACCACGTACTATTTCGCCCTATTCAGACTCGCTTTCGCTGCGGCTCCGCCTTCTAAAGCTTAACCTCGCACGTAATCGTAACTCGCCGGTTCATTCTACAAAAGGCACGCTATCACCCATTAACGGGCTCTAACTACTTGTAGGCACACGGTTTCAGGATCTCTTTCACTCCCCTCCCGGGGTGCTTTTCACCTTTCCCTCACGGTACTGGTTCACTATCGGTCACTAGGTAGTATTTAGCCTTGGGAGATGGTCCTCCCGGATTCCGACGGAATTTCACGTGTTCCGCCGTACTCAGGATCCACTCTGGAGAGAACGAACTTTCGACTACAGGGCTTTTACCTGCTCTGGCGGACCTTTCCAAGTCGCTTCATCTAACTCGCTCTTTTGTAACTCCGTATAGAGTGTCCTACAACCCCAAGAGGCAAGCCTCTTGGTTTGGGCTCTTCCCGTTTCGCTCGCCGCTACTCAGGGAATCGATTTTTCTTTCTCTTCCTCCAGGTACTTAGATGTTTCAGTTCCCTGGGTCTGCCTTCAAGACGCTATGTATTCACGTCAAGATACTACGCGATTAAACGTAGTGGGTTCCCCCATTCGGAAATCTCCGGATCAAAGCTCACTTACAGCTCCCCGAAGCATATCGGTGTTAGTGCCGTCCTTCTTCGGCTCCTAGTGCCAAGCATTCGCCGTGCGCCCTTAATAACTTAACCTGCAGCTT
>BBDJ01000061.1 GCA_001312325.1 Lysinibacillus pakistanensis
AAAGACAGTCAGCTGTGTGCTGGCTGTTTTTTTATTTTTTAGTTGATATGGATAATAATTAATCGGTTCTAAGTCAAATGTTGGGGTATCTTAATCTTTCAGCATGTTAGCCCAAATGAACTCAACATGTAGATAGACTGTGCAAAATGAGATTGGTCTATCACAATAACAGGTTGACCCAGTACTTGGCGAACAGCTACTTTAAAACGTGGATTTATATCCATAACCACTATTTCATCCTCAGCTCTGTTTCTTTTTTGATGCGGGAAAATATTAGTCTGCTCGCGCGTCTCCGCATTCGCAATTATTAGCTGCTACGTACCTCCATCTGTATGTCCTTTATACTCATCAATCGCGGTCGCTTTTGATAAACATACACCCTCTACTAATGGTCTTTTCACAACCTTTTTAAAACGACGAATGACTGTCGTGGTTGATGTACCTAGTACTTCGTTAGCTTCCTTAAATGTTTTGGCTTTAATAGCACGTATACTCACCACGTGATTCCATTCTTTTGAGTAGCGTTGATATTTATCTACGAAGGGAGAATTTTCAGAGAAACGCTTTCTACAATTACAAAGATAACGAGAAGTTTATAGAAAAAAAATAGTTAAACGTTCAAATCATTTTAAATAATTGACTTTTTGTATATATGGTAATCGTGAACCTTCGAAGTTTTTTACAAACTGGAAATTGATGCATCCGTTTTGGCAATTGTACATATAAAGCGATTCGATCGCCTATTTCTTCTACTTTCGTAATCTCTACATTTTTTTAATTTTTCTCGAAAATTTCAAGTATACATGTGTGTAATTGTGTGAATTCCCCAAAAAAATATTATAGAACCAAATAATCTATGTTTTACAAAAAAAATTTACCAAAATTCAGTAATAGCGAAGAACTTATTGTTGTTTCAGTTTACAGCTCTTTATGGATAAATAATTTATTATTACACTTAGGAGTCTAGGCTTATCAGATGTTAAATGTCTGACTCAAACCTACAATGCTAAAGCTTTCTTCCTATTAATTGTTGTTACTCTTAATTGTTGTTCAATTAAATATAAAATTAATGTTTTGCCCATATACCCAATTGCTTCGATGATCTTTATATACTACTTAAGGATTTTTAGCGGAGTGAAATTTTTTTTCTAGGAGATTTCTATATTTAAGGTTAGTTATTATCTAAATCTTTATACAGGAATCTCTCTATGTATGCTAAATGCATGTCTAATTAAGAGGAGTATTTAAAATTGCTTTAGATTTAAATCAATACATAGTTTAAAGAACTATTATAGTCAGATGAAAAATATGAGTGTATTAAATATCAAAACAGAACAATGCTGATAAAAGGTAGGTTATCTATAAGATTTCATCTTTCATCTTTAATTGATTAATTTCGTGGGGAACAACAGCAATTCGACAAAAAATTGTTCTAAATGTGGCCATTGACTCTTATAATGTAAAGATTACTTTCTAAAAAGGAGAGGAAATTTTGTGGATTGATGGTGTTTTTTTCTGGTGGTGGTTTGAAGGGATTCGCACTAGTTGGAGCGTATCAGGTGTTAGAAGCCGAAAGCTTTCGCTTTAAGCGGGTAGCTGGAACAAGTGCTGGGGCTATTCTAGCTGCTTTTATTGCTGCAGGTTATAGCGGAAAAGAAATTCAAACTATGTTAGAAGAATTGGATGTACCTTCATTATTAGATCCAAGGAAAACCGTTTTTCCATTTCCGTTTATGAAATGGGTTAATGTATATAACCATCTAGGCTTATATAAAGGAAAAGCACTAGAAAAATGGTTTTTTCATAGATTAGCTGCAAAAGGTGTTTATACGTTTAGGGATTTACCAAGAGATTCTTTAAAATTAGTGGCTTCAGATTTAACAAACGGAAGAATGATTGTTTTGCCAGACGATTTACAAAAATATGATATAGATGCAAATAACTTTTCGGTTGCATGTGCATTACGGATGAGCTGTGGCATTCCCTTTTTCTTTGAACCTGTTACTTTAAAAACAGGAAAGGGAGAATCCATAATTGTAGATGGCGGTGTTTTAAGTAATTTTCCGTTATGGGTATTTGACGATAAAGAGGGACGTAAAGTAAGACCAATTCTAGGACTTAAATTGAGTAGACGTAGAGAAGAACAATGTCCACATGAAATAAAAAATGGGTTAAATTTATTTGAAGCATTATTCTCGACTATGAAGGATGCTCATGATGAGAGATATATTTCTAGAAGACATGAAAGAGATATTATTTTTATTCCTGTCGAGGATTATAGTGCAACACAATTTGATTTAGATGAAGAATCTAAGGAAACTCTTTTAGAAATTGGAAGGAATCGTACAATACAATTTTTAAGAACGTGGCCAAGGTTCAGAATATAAAATTTGAAAAAGAATTGATAAAAACTATTGACGTTTTTTTATAACCAGTGTTATTATATAAAAGTTGCTGCTAAAACATGCAACTAGAACAATATAAAATAAAATAACTGTTTGACATTATTATATAAACATGTTATTATATAAAAGTTAACTCTTAACAGAGTTGAAGATGTAAA
>BBDJ01000062.1 GCA_001312325.1 Lysinibacillus pakistanensis
GAAAAGTCGATGTTAATCGATTTTTCGGTACAGCCTTATTTTTATATACCAAAAAATCGTCCTTTTTTTGTAAAATGAAGTTACCACACCACATTAACAGAAAGGACGATTTTTAATGAATAACCAAATGATTACTCAAACAAATTATAACATGCAAATGGAGATGACTCTAGAAGGAATTTTAGAGGAGAACATCTCTCAGAAACCTCGTAAACCACTTGTGTTCCAACCTTATACGAATCGTCAAAGTATGATGATTCCCGATATCGAATCCTTTATTCCTGAGCATCATGTAGCACGTTTAGTCGATGAAATGGTAGAATCCATTCCAGATAACCTGCTATTTTCCCATTATGTAGGTGGTGGTCGAGCCCCTTATCATCCTAAACTGTTACTAAAAATCATTTTATATGCCTATACGCAAAAAAATATATTCTAGCCGAAGTATGAAGCGAATGGTTGAAGAAAATTTACCTGCCATGTGGTTAGCAGGCATGCAAACACCTGACCATCGTACCATCAATGATTTCCGTGGTGTCCGTATGCCGGCCATCATGGAGGAGTTATTTGAGCAATTCCTCCTCCAACTAGTAGAGCAAGAATTCGTTGACCTTGAGTACATGTTTATCGATGGGACAAAAATCGAAGCGAATGCCAATAAATATTCGTTTGTATGGGGCAAGGCGGTGGCCAATCACGACCAAAAGCTACGTGATAAAATCAAATCGCTGATTAGAGATGTACGTGCTGTGACAACAGAAGAGTTACGCGAGGACAACTTAGAAGAACAACTCACGAAGACAGTCGATCAACTGACAGAGGAAGTGCAATCGTTAGAAAGTCGATATGAACAGGCTTCGGACAAAGAGGAAAGAAAACAGCTTCGAATGGAGAAATCCAAACGTCAAAAACACATCAAAACGATTGAAACGGATTATCTACCAAGATTAGCACGTTATGAGGCACAAAGAGAAATATTAGGTGAACGCAATAGCTATTCGAAAACAGACCACGATGCCACATTTATGCGAATGAAAGATGATCATATGAAAAACGGTCAGTTAAAAGCTGGATATAATGTACAAATTGCCACACAAAATCAATTTATTATCGGGTACAAATTATTTCAGCGACCAGGAGATACCCGTTGTTTCCAGCCATTTATGAATCAACTAATTGAAGCATTACCCAAAGTGCCAACACAGGTAATAGCGGATGCAGGCTATGCAAGTGAAGAAAATTATTTATTTGCGATGGGCGAAGAGCAGGAACCACTATTTGAATTACTAGCCCCTTATAACACGTATGTAAAGGAACAAACAAAGTTATAAACAGGATATTTCGAAGGTACAAAACTGGCCCTATCGCGAGGAAGAGGATGTCTTTATTTGTCCGAACAATCGAAAGGTGCTATTTAAACGCTATAGTCAACGAAAAAAATACGGGAGGATACGAACAAGACTACAAAATTTATGAATGCGAGGATTGTACAGATTGTCCGTTGAAAGCCCTTTGTACGAAAGCCAAAGGCAATCGTCAAGTTCACTGGAATCCGGTCTATGAAGAAATGAAAGCAAAGGCAAGAGCAGCCCTTGATGACGAACAAAAGGCAGCCCTTTATGCGAAGCGTAAAGTGGATGTCGAAACTGTGTTCGGAGACATCAAGGCAATCGGTCGTTCACACGATTTTTATTGCGTGGACTTGCCAAGACCCAAACAGAATTTGGGCTTGTGGCAATTGCCCATAAC
>BBDJ01000064.1 GCA_001312325.1 Lysinibacillus pakistanensis
TTATTTAGTCGTTTTTTTCAGCGACTTCTTTATAATAACACCAAACTCAATCTCTGTCAATTACTTTTTAAAAAAAGTTTTCTTGAAGCTATCAAGTTTTGTTATGTCTTAGCGACAATTAATATAATACAATATCATTATATTAGACGTCAATACTTTTTATAAAAAAATATCGAGGTATTAATATATACCTCGATTACTAGCATACTACAAGTCCTTACTCCATTTCCAGAGCCTCTTTATTCACTTTGTAATGTCGATGGAATATCATTTCACTTTTTGCAGCGATCGGTTCGACAAGAATGTAGCCTTTGTCCACCAGATATTCAACAAATACCTCTAAATCAACCGAGTAATTCACTAGCTCATGATGATCATGCAACTCTTGAATGGTCCAAGTCTCTTTAGATTCCATTACTTCTAATATATGCTGAGCACCATCTCTAGTACGAGAGTGTATCAAAAATTCACTTGCTAAAAACAATAGCTCTAAGCGTTTTTCTATCGGTTCATTACTCGAAACAAGCTCTTCATATAATTTATAAATCGCTGGCTCAATTTTTCTCACTTGTGCCCAAACAGTTACTTCAGGATAAAGTCCGCTATCGATAATGGACAAACGCCCCAGATGATGTAACGAATCTACAACATGATTATAAGCATCTAAGTAGCTTCCCTTATCAAAATATTCTTTACCTTCTAAATAACGTCGAATTAACTTAGAAAATTGAATGCCTGTTTTGATCTTTCGTCACTAAACGGGAACTCCTGTAATTCAATTTTCAATTTATGAAGAAACTCATTTCGATCAAACAATACCCTGCCAAAGAAAATCCAATCAACCACTTTTCTATTTGAACCAATTAGCAGCCATTTTCGAATTAGCTTTTCAGTAACAGTATGTAAAGCTACTTTATTTCCTTCATATAAGTAATGTTTCGTAAAGACTGGCTTTTCCGCTTCCTTTACAATAATAAGTAAGACTGTATCAAATGTATCTGTAACATTACTTTGTTCATCACGCTTTTCTACTAAAATAACACCTAATGTATTCGACTGACTCGCGCGTTCCTGGTATATTGGACGCAAAACTTGCTCCATGTTCAGCCCCCCTATTTATTTGTAGCCTTTTATTTCGTTAAAAATTCGACATACTCTAAAAGTATTCCTTCTTTCCATGTTCTCAAAGCTAAAATACTTTGTTCTTATATGTTATAGTAGATTTTAGATTGGGAGGCAAGATAATATATGAAACCTTATAAAAATAAAATTAATAAAATTCGTTCCTTTGCATTAGCTCTTATTTTTATTGGCTTTATTGTTATGTATGGGGGAATTTTCTTTAAAAACAATCCTATTCTCGTCTTAATTTTTATGACTCTCGGTGTTCTGTGCATCATCGGCAGTACAGTTGTATATGCTTGGATTGGTCTTCTTTCAACTCGAGCAGTTCAAGTAGAATGTCCTAATTGCCATAAACACACAAAAGTTTTAGGTCGTGTAGATATGTGTATGTACTGTAATGAGCCATTAACATTAGATCCAACTTTAGAAGGAAAAGAATTTGACCAATCTTATAATAGGACAAAAAAATCCTAGCCCTTTTAA
>BBDJ01000065.1 GCA_001312325.1 Lysinibacillus pakistanensis
GGTGCTGCACCCCAAAAGTTAGAGTAATAAATCTAACTTTTGGGGTGTTTTTGTATGGCGAAATATAGCAAGGTTTTAAATTAATGATTGTTCAAGAGTATTTAAAAGGGAATTTGGGATACTTATTATTAGCGCAAAAATACGGTATTCCATCTCCAACCCCAATCAAACATTGGGTTAGGGCTTATAAAGCTTTTGGAGAAGAAGGCTTACAACGGAAAACAAAGCATGAAGAATATCCTGTTCAATTCAAATTAGATGTATTAAACTTTATGAAACAAACAGGTGCTTCTTACCAAGATACAGCAATACGATTTAACATGAATGTTCCTAGTTTAATCGCAGCTTGGAACAGTAAGTTTTTAAAAGAAGGAGTAGAAGGCCTGAAACATGCGAAAGGAAGGCCCTCTATGTCTAAAAAAATCAAAAGCTACAGTGACAAAAGCAGAAAAAAACAATGTCTCGTGAGGAGCAGTTAGAACGTGAAAATGAACTACTTCGTCTAGAGGTTGCGTATTTAAAAAAAGTTGAAGGCTTTTCGAGAGAACCCGGATGCCTTCCTCGAAAAGCACAAGCAGCAATCGCCTTTGAACTCAAAGAAGAAGGGTTCCGATTAAAAGACATCTTTAAACAAGTCGATATTCCAGAAGCAACATATCACTATCACATCAAGCAAATGAAGAATGAAGATCCAGATCAAGCGTGGAAAACGTTGATTTTAGAGATTTTTGGGCAACATGAAGGGCGATATGGATATCGTCGCATTCATGCGGAATTAAAGGGACAAGGACATAAAATCAATCATAAAAAAAGTACAACGAATCATGAGTGAATTGAATTTAAAATGCGTGAAATTCGTGCGTAAATCCCGCTATAAATCGTATAAAGGTACTGTAGGGAAAGTAGCGAAGAATCGATTAAACCGTCATTTCCATACAACGTACTTCTTACAAAAACTCGTGACAGACGTAACAGAATTCAAATGTACAAACAACGAAAAACTCTATTTAAGTCCGATTATGGATTTATATAACGGTGAAATACTGGGCTTTAGTATGTCTAAACGCCCTACACTTGATTTCGTAATAGACTCATTGAAACAAGTACTCCCAATTATTCAAGAACATGCCCAATACCGTACAACGATTCATTCGGATCAGGCTGGCACTATCAACATCATCTATGGGTGAAAACATTAAAGCGAAACAAGATTTTCCAAAGTATGTCTCGTAAAGCAACCTGTGCAGACAATGCGGCCATGGAGAACTTTTTTTGGCTTACTTAAACAAGAAATGTATTACGGAGAAGAATTAATCTCTTATGAAGCGTTAAAGAAGAAAATAGAGAAGTATATCGATTACTATAATAACGATCGAATTAAACAAAAATTGGCCGGCATGAGCCCGGTAAAATACCGAACTCAAGCCAGCTAATTAGCTGCATAATGAAAACTCTAACTTTACGGGGTCACTACC
>BBDJ01000066.1 GCA_001312325.1 Lysinibacillus pakistanensis
TAAAGTGTACCCTTTGTAAAGGACATTTTGAAAAAAAAGCTAGGCTACCTCTTGAAGCTGCTGTCTGTATTTTGCAGGCGGCAGCTTTTTCAAGTTCCATTGCCCTCGATAATGGTTGTAATATATCATATAACTTTTCACTTCTCGTTTTACTTCTTCTAATGTTTCGCACGCTTTCAAATTGGTTTCATCTTTAAAATGACCAAAGAAGGATTCTTGAGGGGCGTTATCCCAACAGTTTCCTCGACGTGACATAGATTGCCCTAGTCCCATTTTCTTGACAACTTTCTGGAATTTTGGATTCGTATAATGGAATCTTGATCTGAATGAATAAATGCATCTTTTGTTAAATGGTGGTGATTTTGCTTCAATTTACGAAGAGTATTGAGCGCAATATCTATACTTAATGAAGCAGATACTTCATACGCTAAAATTTCGTTTGTCTCAGCGTCCTTAATCGTTGATAAATAAGCACGTTTGCCGTTTCCATACGTCAAATACGTGATATCTGTTAATAATACTTTTCCTGCTACACCTTGTTTAAAGTTACGCTGTAATTCATTTGGACATGTACGATGTTCTTTTGTTGCTTTGGCCATTCTACGTGCCGGATTCGCTTTTCGAATTGGGCATATAATCTCAAATTTCTTCATAATGCGGCGAATACGTTTTAAGTTATATGTAATTCCATATTGATTTTCTAACGTCATTTTAATCTGACGTGCACCTTTTCTACGTCCTCGGAAATGATACGCTTTTAAAATGACTTCTTTGGTTGCTTCATCTGCTAACTCTTGGGTTGCGCGCTTTTGAGCTGATTTTTCTGTGAAATAATTATAGTAACCTGAACGAGATACGCCCATGATTTCACATAGATAGCTTACTAAACGTTTTAGTTTATATTTTTGAATCGTTTTACTGATTAATTCAAACTTTAGTTCCGTTACGATTGTTATTTCTTCTTTAACATCTGCCTTTTCGAGTAGATCGAGCTTTTTTTAAAAGTTCATTCTCCGCTTGTAATAATTGATTTTTCGCTTCTAATCGTGCAATTTTTTTCCTCTAAACTTAATTCACGTTCTATTGGACGACCTGAATTTGTTTTACGTGTATCTTGTAAACCAGCTACTCCAGTTGTACGATAAGCTGCACGCCAACGCTTTCCCGCTGAACTAATGCGCTCCAAACCAATCCGTTCAACATCTAAACCAGCCTCTTCAAAAATCATTCTTGGAAGTTTTCCTTTTTCATTTTCTGCAATAAAATGGCGTTTGAATTCCTCTGTATAAGTAATCGCTTTATCACTAATAGCCTGGACATTAGGATTACATTTTAGTTGTTCTTGCTCTTTTCTAGTAAATAATCTTTTCGTCATTTCATTCCGCTCCGACATCTTTTTTTCTTATTATAAACAAAAGTACCTACAGGATAGACTTTTTTTCAAAGTGTCTATCTTATAGGGTACAGTTTATAA
>BBDJ01000067.1 GCA_001312325.1 Lysinibacillus pakistanensis
ATGAAAGTACGTATCAGATTGCAAAAAGATTACAGATTGACCGACATTACATTCGATTATGGATTGAATTATATCGATATCATGACATCGAAGGAATTATTCGTCCTCAGGGGTACACGAATTATGAAGATTCTTTTAAAATAAAAGTAATTCAACACCTGATAGAGACGGGCGATTCGCTCTTACAGACCGCTGCGAAGTTTAATATTCCTTCTCGTGAAACCGTTCGAAGATGGAAAAAACAATGGATGTCAAAGGCTGGAGAGGTGCTCTATCAAGTAGAAAAGGAGTGCCAATCGATGCCAAAAAAACATACCCCTGCGACCGATTTAAATGAGAAAACGATGGATGAGTTAAAAGAAGAAATTGAATATTTACGTATGGAAAATGCCTATTTAAAAAAAGTTGAAAGCCTTAGCTCAAGAAAAGGATGCATTCAAACCAAAGAAAAAGTAAGAGCTGTATATGAGCTAAGGCTGGATTTTCCTCTTCACGCTCTATTAAAGGTGGCAAAACTAAAGAAAAGTACGTATTATTATCACCTTCAAAAATGGACAAAACCAGATAAATATCAAGAGATCAAAGAACGAATCCAGACGCTTTTTCATCATCATAAGGGGCGTTATGGTTATCGTCGTATTTGTTTAGCCCTCCGTAATGAAGGATTTTTCATCAATCATAAAACGGTTCAACGATTGATGCAGGAATTGGGCTTAAAAGGGACGGTACGCCCTAAAAAAATACCGCTCGTATAAAGGGACAGTGGCTATGTCGCAGAGAATCTAATTCAGCGCGATTTTGAAGCCACTGAACCAAATCAGAAATGGGTAACCGATGTAACTGAATTTAAAATGAATGGCCAAAAAATCTATATTTCAGCTGTATTAGATTTATTCAGTCGAGAAATTGTTGGATATGAGGTATCGAAATCACCTAATTTTGAGTTAGTTCAACAGTCTTTTAAAAAGGCGTTACGTATACAAAGTTACTGGAAAAGAATGACTTAATCATTCATTCTGATCAAGGATGGTTATATCAAATACCGCGTTTTCAAGAGTTATTAGCAACTTATGAAATCAAGCAAAGTATGTCACGGAAAGGAAATTGTTTAGATAATGCCGTGATAGAAAGCTTTTTTTGGCATAATGAAATCAGAATTTCTGTATACCACTACGTTTAAAAACTATGAAGAATTCAAAAAAAGCGTTAGCAGACTATATCTATTATTACAATCATGAACGGATAAAAATAAAACTCAACGGAAAAAGTCCAGTTGAGTTTCGAAAGGTTTCTTAAAAAGTTCAAATTTTTGGGGTCAGATCA
>BBDJ01000068.1 GCA_001312325.1 Lysinibacillus pakistanensis
ATCAAAATTTCGTTTATTTTGAAGCTTAAATAAAGGAACTTCTGCTAAGAACGCAACATCCATGTTGCAACGCAGAAGCCAGCACATACATGTGCAAGTCTAGTGATGATGGCAAAGAGGTCACACCCGTTCCCATACCGAACACGGAAGTTAAGCTCTTTAGCGCCGATGGTAGTTGGGG
Organism: Lysinibacillus pakistanensis; assembly: GCA_001312325.1. Next base: position 182 of record BBDJ01000068.1, read on the forward strand.
GCTTCCCCCTGTGAGAGTAGGACGTCGCTAGGCATTTAAAAAGCCAAGGATTAATTCCTTGGCTTTTTTTATTATGGTTGCAGGATGATAATAACGTGTTTAAAAAAAATTTCGAGCGAGAGTTATACTGGTGGTGATGGAGTTGATCTTTCATGCTTATAAAAGGATATTGCATTTATAGTTCTGTATTACTCATAATAGATATGGATAATTTTATTACTATTAATTTTTATATTAGAAATACTTTGAGTAAAATTGGCTTCTTCTGTGCATTTAAATTTAAGAGCAGTTTAATAAAGAATTGTTTCTTTTAGAGATTTAAATGGTTTAATGGACGTACTTTCTGGCTTTAATTTGTCGACCAGAAAAAAATATAAAACGATGGAAAATATTTCAAGTGATGATGATAAGCTGATTTTAAACTTGCAACCAGTTATTATTTCGTAATCTATTACAACTAAAGTGATAAAAAAAGATTGCATGTATAGTTTCTCTATGATATATTTATTAATGTCTTAGAAAGGTCCCGTGGTGTAGCGGTTAACATGCCTGCCTGTCACGCAGGAGATCGCCGGTTCGATCCCGGTCGGGACCGCCATTTTAAATGTTAAATTTGCAGTTCTTATGATTTTATTAATCATAAGAGCTTTTTTTTATTTGAGTACTAAATGTCGATATGAAATTTATGGTAAATATATCCTGTTATTTACCATAGAACAAATAAAAAAACTTTAATTCATGAACATAAATGCGTCTTCCATAAAGGAGACGTGTTTTTAACTTCTTTCAGCAAATGTTTTTTTGTATCGAAAGCATTGTGGACAGAAATCTTCCACCTCTATAAGTGGTGAGATGAATGACAATTTAAGTTACTATTCAGTGGATGTCCATACACCCGCTGAAATAGAGGGACTCAGTCTAAGAACCCCACGTCCCGTAGCGAAGCGACGGCAATACGGTTTTATCTGTGCGAAAGCGAACAACAACATGGTTTTAACTGTACGAAAGCGAAGCGACAGCAACATGGATTTAACTGTGCGAAAGCGAAGCGACAGCAACATGGTTTTTAACTGTGCGAAAGCGAAGCGACAGCAACATGGTTTTTAATTGTGCGAAAG
>BBDJ01000069.1 GCA_001312325.1 Lysinibacillus pakistanensis
TTTGGCACTGACCTAAAAAAATGAGACAAATAAAAACACCTTTCGTTGAAAAACGGGTATTGTACCTTATCAAATCAACGTGGAGGTGTTTTTCTATGGGGACAAGAGTGAGTTACCCAGTGGAAGTGAAAATGAAAGCAATTGAAATGAGATTAGCAGGGATTCCTGTAAAACAAGTACTAGAGGAGCTAAATATTCGTAACCATTCTCAGTTAAAAACATGGATGAAATGGTACAGGAACGGCGAATTACATCGTCTTGAACAGCCTGTAGGAAAACAATATACATTTGGCAAAGGACCTGAATATGAAAGTGAAACCGCTAAGTTACAAGCAGAGAATCGTTATTTAAAGCAACAAATTGAAGTGTTAAAAAAAGTACGCAGAGTTGGAGAGGAAGTGGTCCCAAAAGTTGTAGTAGAGCTAGTAGAGGAGTTAAAAGAAATGATGCCAATTGGTGAAATCTGCCGTCATTTAGGTGTAGCTCGTTCGTCGTATTATCGCTGGAAGGCCAATGGAAATAAATTCACTCAAAAGGATCTTCGAGACCAACAAATTGGCGACTTGTGCAAGCTACACAAATTCAGATACGGCTATCGAAAAATCACAGAATTACTTACTGGCATTAGTGAGAAAACTGTGCAACGTGTGATGCAAAAATACGGCTGGCAATGTCGTGTAAAGGTAAAGAAACGTAAACGTACGGGACAACCAGCTCACATTGTTCCTAACTTATTAGCACGTGATTTTACGGCATCAAAACCGCTAGAAAGGCTCGTAACAGATATTACTTACTTGCCTTTTGGACAATCCATGATGTACCTTTCAAGTATCTTAGACCTATTTAATGGCGAGATTATTGCGTTTACAATTGGTTTTACACAAGACACCGACTTTGTCTTAGATACGCTAAATCAATTACCCGATCTACCAGAAGGCTGTATCCTGCATAGCGACCAGGGTTCTGTTTACACATCTTATGCATATCAGAAGGCAGTCAAAGAAAAAGGAATTACCATGAGCATGTCTCGTAAAGGCACGCCCGCTGATAATTCCCCAATTGAAACGTTTCACTCCTCGCTAAAGTCTGAAACGTTCTACCTCGATGATATTTATCGCACAACAAATGCGTGTGTCATAAATATTGTCGAAGAATACATTTACTATTATAACAATATTCGGATTAAAACGAAATTAAACAACCAGTCGCCGGTTCAATACCGTCAACTGGCTGTAAAATAAGGTGTTTTCATACTGTCTCAAAAATGATACTCAGTGCC
>BBDJ01000070.1 GCA_001312325.1 Lysinibacillus pakistanensis
TTTTCTAAAATTATTATGGGGCCTTAGCTCAGCTGGGAGAGCGCCTGCCTTGCACGCAGGAGGTCAGCGGTTCGATCCCGCTAGGCTCCACCATAATAAATAACCAGTATAAAGATCCTGGCGGCGTAGCTCAGCTGGCTAGAGCGTACGGTTCATACCCGTAAGGTCGGGGGTTCGATCCCTCTGCCGCCATCTTAAAGGACCTTTAGCTCAGTTGGTTAGAGCAGACGGCTCATAACCGTCCGGTCGCAGGTTCGAGTCCTGCAAGGTCCACCATTTATATATTGTTACGGAGGTATACCCAAGTCTGGCTGAAGGGATCGGTCTTGAAAACCGACAGGCGGGTAACACCGCGCGGGGGTTCGAATCCCTCTACCTCCTCCAGTTTTTAAACAAATGGTGCTTGAGAACTCGAAAAGAATATAATTATCGCGGGGTGGAGCAGTGGTAGCTCGTCGGGCTCATAACCCGAAGGTCGTTGGTTCAAATCCGGCCCCCGCAACCAAAAAGGTCCCGTGGTGTAGCGGTTAACATGCCTGCCTGTCACGCAGGAGATCGCCGGTTCGATCCCGGTCGGGACCGCCATTATTTTTCAAGAGTAGACATGAGAAGCAAAGAATGAGCAAGCTTAGCATGGACAAAAAGGGTCAGTAGCTCAGTTGGTAGAGCATTAGATTGAAGCTCTAAGTGTCGGCGGTTCGATTCCGTCCTGACCCACCATTTATGCGGGTGTAGTTTAATGGTAAAACCTCAGCCTTCCAAGCTGATGTCGTGGGTTCGATTCCCATCACCCGCTCCAAGGGCCTATAGCTCAGCTGGTTAGAGCGCACGCCTGATAAGCGTGAGGTCGATGGTTCGAGTCCATTTAGGCCCACCATTATTCCGAAGTAGCTCAGTTGGTAGTAGCACCTGACTGTTAATCAGGTTGTCGCAGGTTCGAGTCCTGCCTTCGGAGCCATTTTTTTATTTGGGGAAGTACTCAAGAGGCTGAAGAGGCGCCCCTGCTAAGGGTGTAGGTCGGGTAACCGGCGCGAGGGTTCAAATCCCTCCTTCTCCGCCATTGGCCCGTTGGTCAAGTGGTTAAGACACCGCCCTTTCACGGCGGTAACACGGGTTCGAATCCCGTACGGGTCATACGAGAAAAAGCAGTAGATGTTAA
>BBDJ01000071.1 GCA_001312325.1 Lysinibacillus pakistanensis
AAATGATGATTTGTCAAATTAAGTGCAACAATTGCTCATTAAAAGCCTCGTTTGCAGTTTTCCAACCAAGACATTTTCTTGGTCGGTTATTGATATAGTTTAATGATTCTGTTAGTTCTTCTGGTGATACTTTTTCGAAATTGGTTTGCTTAGGGAAGAACTCGCGAAGTAATCCATTTCCATTTTCGTTACTTCCGCGTTGCCATGAAGAATAGGCATCCGCAAAATAAACATCAACTTTCAAGTCTTTTTCTAACACTTTATAACAGCTAAATTCTTTACCTCGGTCTGTTGTGGCTGTTTTTATAGCGCCTTTTGGTAATTTAGAATGAAGTAGACGTACTGCTCTTTCCATTGATTGAGCTGAGCGATCCGGTATCAAAAAGCCAACATACCACCGTGTCATTCGCTCAATAAATGTTGCTACACAACCTTTTGCTTTCCCACGTCCAGATACAACTGTATCTAACTCCCAATGTCCAAAGATTTCACGTTTACGTACTTCTTTTGGGCGTTTAGAAATTGGTGTACCAATGTTAAATCTTCCTCTTGTTTCGCGGGGCTTTTGGCGCTTTCCTTTTTGACGGAGAACGGTTATAGGTACTTCTAAAAAAACCCTCGTAAATCCAGCGATAGATGGTTTTAAAACTTAGCTGTCCTTGATACAAGCGGCCGACAATTTGTTCAGGCGACCAAGTATCCCACAACTTTTCTTGAACAGCTTCTTTTACTTCGGGTGTACATTTTGACTTGGCACCACAGTTGGATTTATTTTGATGGTAACGTACCTGCGCTTCGTCAGCTGTACTACCGGCGTGGCGTTTTATTTCTCTGGAAATCGTAGAAGGTTGACGATTTAAGAGTTTCGCTATTTTACGAATCGGATAATCAAGTTCTAGGTATGTTTCTATTTTTACACGTTCTGATATGGTAAGATGAGTATAGCTCATAACGATTCCTCCGTTTGAATGTTTGTGTGGTAACTACATTCTACACGAGGTCGTTATGGGCTTCCTTTATATTGACTTCTGGGTGTTGCACTTAATATTACAATCCGTCAAATA
>BBDJ01000072.1 GCA_001312325.1 Lysinibacillus pakistanensis
TGGTCGGGAAGACAGGATTCGAACCTGCGACCCCTTGGTCCCAAACCAAGTGCTCTACCAAGCTGAGCTACTTCCCGTTCGTTCTTTTGGCGCGCCCGACAGGAGTCGAACCCATAACCTTCTGATCCGTAGTCAGACGCTCTATCCAATTGAGCTACGGGCGCATTAAAAATGGTGCCGAGGACCGGAATCGAACCGGTACGGTAGTCACCTACCGCAGGATTTTAAGTCCTGTGCGTCTGCCAGTTCCGCCACCCCGGCACATTTGGAGCGGAAGACGAGGTTCGAACTCGCGACCCCCACCTTGGCAAGGTGGTGTTCTACCACTGAACTACTTCCGCATGTGCATAAGTTTTTATCTGGCAATTTTACTAAAATGGTGCGGGTGAAGGGAGTCGAACCCCCACGCCTTGCGGCGCTAGATCCTAAGTCTAGTGCGTCTGCCAATTCCGCCACACCCGCATATATTTGTTGGTAATCTTAATGGTGAGCCATGAAGGACTCGAACCTTCGACCCTCTGATTAAAAGTCAGATGCTCTACCAACTGAGCTAATGGCTCAAAATGGTGCCGGCTATAGGAATCGAACCCACGACCTACTGATTACAAGTCAGTTGCTCTACCTGCTGAGCTAAACCGGCATATGGTGGAGGATGACGGGCTCGAACCGCCGACCCTCTGCTTGTAAGGCAGATGCTCTCCCAGCTGAGCTAATCCTCCTGGGTATTAT
>BBDJ01000073.1 GCA_001312325.1 Lysinibacillus pakistanensis
CAAACTACAACGCTTATGTAGAGGCTTTAAATAAAGTTGAAAGTTATTTAGGTCAAGACTATCCACTTATTATTGGTGGCGAACGTATTACTACAGAAGATAAAATCGTTTCGTATAACCCTGCTAAGAAAACAGAAGTGATTGGTCGCGTATCAAAAGCGAGCAAAGACTTAGCTGAAAAAGCGATGCAAGCAGCGGATGAAACATTTAAAACTTGGAAAAAAAGTAGATCCAGCCATTCGTGCAGATGTACTTTTCAAAGCAGCAGCGATTATTCGTCGTCGTAAACATGAATTCTCTGCACTTTTAACAAAAGAAGCTGGGAAACCATGGGCAGAGGCAGATGCAGATACAGCAGAAGCAATTGACTTCATGGAATACTATGGTCGTCAAATGCTACGCATTAAAGATGGCCAATCAGTAGAAAGCCGTCCAGGTGAATACAACCGTTATGACTATATTCCATTAGGGATCGGTATTGTTATTTCTCCTTGGAACTTCCCATTCGCAATCATGGCGGGTACAACAGTAGCTGCTTTAGTAACAGGGAACACAGTGTTATTAAAACCAGCTTCAACAACACCAGTTGTGGCGTATAAATTTATCGAAGTATTAGAAGAAGCAGGTCTTCCAGCAGGTGCAGTGAACTTCGTACCAGGTTCTGGTGCTGAAGTAGG